>JAQZBQ010000008.1 GCA_029237825.1 Bacteroidota bacterium
TATATCCCTAGCAGGTTGCTCGCCAGCAGAGCCTGGTTACGTTTCTAACCAATACTCAAATATAAAAAAACAATCTGACACAGTTTGTTTTACACTCCCATTTGAAGCATACTATATTAAATAAGTTATTTTATCTGAACCAAACAGTGAAAATATTTTTTCATCGATCATTTCTCGACTCCGCCCGGTGCGACAAAGTACTTGATTGAAATAAAAACCTGCGTTAAGGATTGCAGTGGAAATCCTTTTTGCCTGCACTTCGAGAGCCTCAGTGACCAGGCAAAAAGATTGAAACGGAAAGCCTGACCGACGATAGGAGGGAACGCCCAAATGATTATACTTTCTAATTTAAAATGAAATAGTTATCGCCCGTCGACGCCGCTCAGGGTGACAGCGCGAAGTGAAAAGGTTCTCGATAGGTTCTGCAAAGAGACAGCAGCTACTCGAACTGAGAGCAGAAATTAAAATGGCCTTGTTCGTACTTTCTTTTCTGCGATCCTGCGAAGGTTTTCCTGGCGGCGTTTACCACCAAGGTTCACTTTTTTGTTTTTCTCTTTTTTCTCATGGAAAGCACCGGTTGGGGTAACAATTTTCGGAATCTTTTTTAATGACTTATCCCGTGTTACCGGTTTTTCATCCTGTGTGAGGTTTTCTGAAATTTCAACTGCATCTGGTAGATCAAGGATCTCCAGTTTTTTCTTCATCAGGGTTTCAATTTCCTTTTGCATGGGAAGATTTGCTTTTGTAATGAAGCTGATGGCAATCCCTGTTTTATCTGCACGGCCTGTTCTACCTATACGATGAATGTATGCACTAGGATCTTTCGATGGCATGTCGAAATTGATGACGTGAGTTACGTCTTTTAAGTCTAATCCCCGTGCTATTACATCCGTAGCAATCAATAAGCGGTGTGTGCCTTCATCAAATTTCTTTACGGCGCTGAAACGCTGCGGTTGTGATTTATTGGAATGGATTACGCCAATGTCGTCCGCAAATTCGCCTTCCAGTTCTTTGTAGATATCATCGGCTATTTTCTTATTTTTCACAAAAGCCAGTACTTTTGTAAAGTTCTTTTCTGTCTGCAATAAATATTCTAACAAATTTACTTTCGTATAAAAATTAGGTACGTGGTAGCCTTGTTGAATGATTTTTTCCAGCGGCGTTCCGCGGCTGATTAACTCGATGTATTCCGGCTTCTTGAAATACGTATCAATCATCATTTCCACATCTTCATTTAATGTGGCGGAAAACATTAAGTTTTGCCTTTTTTCAGGAAGTATATCCAATATTTTTACCAATTGAGACCGGAATCCAAGGTTTAGCATTTCATCTACTTCATCAATCACCAGTTTTTGAATGCTGCTAAATTGCAAGGTTCTGCTGAGGGTTAAATCAATTAAACGGCCTGGAGTAGCTACTAATACATCAACGCCATCGTATACTTTTTGTTTTTGGATATTGATGTTTCCGCCTCCGTAAACACCTGTGCAACGCGCCTGCATGTAGGTTGAAAGTTTAGCAACTTCATCAACTACCTGTACTACCAGTTCCCGTGTAGGAACTACAATTAATACTCGTGGCTGACGTTGTTCAGAATAAGTCAATTGCCTTAGAATTGGTAATAAATACGCAAAGGTCTTACCAGTCCCCGTTTGAGCAATACCCACGGCGTCTTTCCCCGACATGATAACGGGAAAGGCTTTTTCCTGAATGGGTGTTGGACTTTCAAAGCCAATATCGCTTAACGCGTTAAGTAGTTGTTTGCTGAGGTTGAGGTCTTTGAAAGTGGTCATGATCGGTAATTTGCGCAAAGATAGGGTAAAATACTTAATCCATGAGATATGAGATTAAGTAAGGTTTAGTCGAAAAGGTTAAGCTTATTTTGCTTTTTTCTTGTGTATGTTATTGCCTACGGCGTGTTTCTTCCTTTTCTTTTTGCTGGAACAAAAAGAAACAAAAATTCAAGGCGAAAGACCAACCTCCATTTTTCGCGCGCAATGCTGCCAAGGAAACGGAGTGAAAAAATGGCGGTTCGCGCTCTTTCGTCAAAGCCAGCCGCACCATTGCCAAAGTATGAGTGAGGTGTTAGAGGAACAATTATTCTTTCTTTTTCTTTTTTTCTTGAACAAAAGAAACAATCCGTCAGCTGGCGGATTGTTAAACAAATCTGAGAAAGTCAGCGCGATCCGCGGGATTCATTCCCGGGCTTTAAAGGCTCCAGTAAATACTCCAGTCCATTGGATTTGATTTCGTAAATGGTGGCTAGCATCATACCGAGTTTGCCTTCCGGGAAACCTTTGCGTTGAAACCATTCAAGGTACGAAACCGGCAAGTTAGCGAGAATGATCCCTTTGTACCTTCCAAATGGCATCCTAAACTTTACTAATTCGAAAAGGATTTCTGGGTTCAATTTTTATTTATTTAGTTTTGTGTTGCCTCCTCGCAGCGACAAATTATTTTTTAGTTACGGGTTTCTTCTTACGTTTCTTATTCCAGTAATTATACCCAAAGCCTAAGAGTACCAAAACCGCTACCGGGATTTTCCATGACACTAATCCGTTTTCTCCAACATAGCACATGAACCGGTCCCAACGAAATTTACCTTCGTGTGAATTTTTAGTTAAAGAGCCAAAAACAGATTTACCTGTGATTGGATTGTTTTTTGGATCTTTCATACTGAACCACACAAATACAGGACGACCAACTACATGATCGAATGGCACAACACCCCAGCTGCGGCTGTCGGCAGAGTTGTGACGGTTATCTCCCATCATCCAATAGTAACCTTGTTTGAATGTATAAGAAGTAATAGGTTTTCCGTCATACAACACCTGAGACCCGGAAGTGGTTATCTGATGAATACCATCATCATAGGTGCTTAGGATTTTTTCATAAAGCGCGATATTGCCGGTATCAATTTTAATGGTCATTCCTTCGGAAGGTAAAACCAGTGGCCCGAAGTTGTCATTGTTCCAGGCATAACTTTTATGGTGTGGGAAAATACGAGGGTCGCGGTGACCTTTTGCTTCAATTTCTTTATACACATAATATACTCCGGGAAGCTGCTTAATTTTACCTGCAACATCAGCCGGCATATTTAAATTGTAAAAGACTGTGTCATTAGGAACTTTAACAGCAGCTGTATCGTGCGGACTTTCAATCCTCGATGCTTCAGTTACATAGATGTCGTATTGCTCCAATAATTCATAATTGGAAAGGACAGGTTCACGATTTTTATTCTGGCTGTTTTCTCCAAACATGGCTCCTTTTGTAGCAACAATATAATGGTGTTGCGCGTGTTCTGGCATTTCCTGTTTTTTATCGTTGATGAAAACTTCACCATCTTTAATTTCAAGTTTGTCACCCGCGATGCCAACACAACGTTTTACGTAGTGTTCTCGTTTATCAACCGGCCTTCCGGTTACATCTCCAAAAGGTTTTTGCGGCCCGTTTACATAGTTCCATGCCTGTTCCTGGTATACCTGATCCGGTTTTCGTCCGCCATCTTCCATTTTGATATTGGATGCAATCTCCCTCACCAGTTGATAATAGCTCATGTTCTGCATTCCTAATGCAACTGAATCGCCATCAGGATAATTAAATACCACAATCTCTCCGTTTTTAGGTTTGGAGTAACCCGGCAAACGGAAGTAAGGGATTTTAATCCATTCGAGGTAGGACTTTGTACTTTCTGTAAACGGAAGGGTGTGGTGCGCAAAGGGAAAAGCAATTGGAGTTTGAGGAACTTTAGCGCCATAGCATACTTTGTTTACAAACAGAAAATCACCTACCATTAAGGATTTTTCGAGAGAAGATGTTGGAATGGTAAACGCTTCGAAAAAGAAACCACGAATGATGGATGCTGCAACAACCGCGAAAATAATGGGATCTGCCCAATGCTTGATGAAGGCTGATTCAGACTTAATATCAGAGACACCAAAATATTTAATGTCTTTGTTAAACCCTAAATAGGCAAAATACAAATATGGCATTAACGAAGCCATCAATAAATCGTTGGTCGTACGCTTCCTGAAAGCACGTGCGAGATGAAAGCCATACACGCCATACATAATCAGGTTAACACCCGGTACAATCATGATTAGTCCCCACCATTTTGGTCGGTTAATAATGGTGCCTACTAACCAGAAATTATAAACAGGGATTAATGCTTTCCAGCCCTGTAACCCGGCTTTCTCAAATATTTTGTAGAGACCGGCAAATGAAATCAGGACCAGTATTAAAAAAATGATGTTACCCATATTAATGATTTGTGATAGTGTTTAATTGTTAAAGACTTGTCTTAATATTATGTTTGTTGCTTGAGGTTTTTTTATTTTGGTAAATTCATTTTCTTACGGAGAGGTAAGGCAGTTAGATTAAATCGTTCATGGTAAATATACCTTTTTTGCCGATGATGAACTCCGCAGCAAGCACTGCGCCAAGAGCAAACCCTTTACGGTTATGCGCCTTATGCATAATCTCGATGTCATCCACAGCCGATTTATACTTGATGATATGAGTTCCAGGAACTTCTCCTTCGCGTACATCTTTAATATACAAAGTATCCGGGTTTTGAGCGGTGATGCTCCAGTTTTTTTTACGTTCAATTTTTTCGAGGACCTGGTTTGCCAGTGAAATGGCTGTACCACTGGGTTTATCAAGTTTATGAATGTGATGGATTTCTTCCATTTCCACATCGTAGGATGCGTATTTATTCATCAGTTCGGCGAGAAAACTATTTACTTTGAAAAACAGGTTGACTCCAAGGCTGAAGTTCGTAGCGTGAAAAAGAGATCCTTCTTTTTGGAGGCAGAGTTCCTGAATCATTTCGAACTCTTCGTACCAGCCGGTAGTTCCTATTACCACAGGTACTTTTGCCGCAATGCACTTTTTAATGTTTTCAATTACCGTATGCGGTGTACTGAATTCAATTGCTACATCAGCACTTTGTAGTTCTTCCTGTGTAAAGGTGGAAGCATTGTGTTCATCCACTTTTAAAACAATCTGGTGTCCCCGTTGTAAAGCAATCGCTTCGATTTCTTTACCCATTTTACCGTAACCAAGTAATGCAATTTTCATAGTGTGTTAGTATGTAAAGCAGCAGTCAACAATTTAAAGACTTACTTAAATTCTAATTTCAAAGACAAACCTGCTTGTAAATTATGATGGTGCGCGTTAAAATTTGAATAAGGATTTATATGTAAGCTCAGGTTATCGCTCACGTCAAATGTTTTTAAATGCGCGTCTACGTTGGCATCAATGATATTAACAAGGTAAACCAGCATCCCCAGCATGATAGACATATCGCGGTATTTCTGGTAATATTTTTTTTGTTCAATTAGTTGGGAGGTACTATAACCGGTTGTGTTTATGGTTGACGGGTCATCATCATGTTCAAAACGCAAATTATTACTGTAATATTTATATTGAATGTGATTATTAACGCCCCAGTATGCTAAACCACCAAGTGCAGCGTAGATCACCGGAGCTTTCCAGTATTTGCGATTGTAAATTTGTCCGAGACCGGGGAAACACGCGCTCATTAATGTTGCTTTTCGGGCGTCACCATAAATAGCTTTACGCACAGCACGTTTGTTTTGAATGGAATCCTGTTTGTATTGAAGGTGAAGAGAATCGTTTTGCTGAGCCTGCAATGTTATGCAAACGCAACATAGGCACAAAACTAAATATGATTGAATTATTTTCAAATGTTTGATCAGCGCTACTTACGACAATTTGTAAAACTCATACTGACTTGCTTTCAAAAATAGCCACCGAATCCAATATAGTATCTTTTGTGTGACAAACGGTTAGTTAATTTATGTCAAAAAAAGAAAGGATATGTTCAAGTTCGGTATCGTTGCTGAACGTTAAGGAGATTGTACCTGCACCTTTGGCGTTGCGCTTAAAATCAAATGATTTACTGAAAATTTTCTCTAATTTTTTTGCAATTTGCTTGTCTTCGATTGTCAGTGGTTTTTCTACGCGCGAAGTTTTAGGTTTAAACTGTAATTTTTCGCCACGGGCTAATTCTTCAACCTGGCGAACGGATAATTCATTTTCAACCGCCATGGCAAAGATGGCCAATTGCTTATCTTCATTTTCAATGCTTAATAAAGCGCGGGCATGGCCCATTGAAATATCTTTATCCCTTACGGCTTTTTGAATGACAGCTGGTAATTTTAATAACCTTAAAAAATTAGTTACCGTACTGCGTTGCTTGTTAACTTTTTCGCTCAACTGTTCCTGTGTGAGGTTGCATTCTTCCAGTAAACGTTTATAGCTAAGTGATACTTCAATTGGGTCAAGGTCTTCACGCTGAATATTTTCAATGAGGCCCATTTCAAGCATTGCCTGATCATTGGCTACACGGATGTAAGCCGGAATTTCAGTTAATTCGGCCATTTGTGAAGCCCGAAAACGACGCTCTCCCGAAATTAACTGGTACTTGTCATAACCTAATTTACGTACCGTTATTGGCTGGATGATACCATGTTGTTTGATAGAATCGGCTAGTTCCTGAAGGGCGATCTCTTCAAAATTCGTACGCGGTTGAAACGGGTTGGTTTCGATGTGCTTTATTTTAATAACAGCGATTGAACCTACAACGGGCGTTCCTTCACCAGTTTGCTTGGTTGTAATATCTGTTTTGGCATTTTCTAACAATGCACTTAATCCTCTTCCTAATGCCGGTTTTTTATTGGTACTCATGTTTTTAGTTATTAATGATAAGTGCCTAGTGGTTAGTTTTGTCAACTAATCACTGAGCACTAATTTTTATCCTTCGTTAAATTCTGACTCTTCCTGTGTATAGGTCATGGTGCGATCTTCATCGCTTATTTTTGTTAAGCCGTTTCGTTGTAATATTTCTCGTGCCAGGTTCAGGTAATTTACAGATCCTTTACCAATTGCATCATGCATGATAATGGTTTTGCCATGGCTTGGCGCTTCTGCTAATTTGGTGTTACGTTGAACAATGGTGTTAAATACCATGTTCTGGAAATGCATTTTCACCTCTTCGACTACCTGGTTTGCTAACTTTAAGCGTGGGTCGTACATGGTAAGCAATACGCCTTCAATATCGAGGTCGGTATTGATGTGTGCCTGAATCAATTTAATGGTTTGCAATAATTTACCCATGCCCTCCAACGCGAAGTATTCACACTGTACAGGAATAATAACACTATCTGCGGCAGCAAGTGAATTGATAACTGTTAAACCTAATGACGGGCAGCAATCAATTACTATAAAATCGTAATCGCCTTTAACTTTTTCAAGGGCTGCCTTCATCATATAATCACGGTTCGGCATATTTACGATTTCCAGCTCGATTGCTACGAGGTCTGTATTTGTTGGAAGTAGGAACAGGTTTGGTGTTTCGGTTTCAAGGATGACCTCTTTTGGATGCTTGTTATCAATGATACACTCATACAAACCGGATTTAACGTTTTTAGGTTCGATGCCTACACCAGATGTAGCGTTAGCCTGCGGATCCGCATCTACCAATAGGGTTTTGTATTCGAGTACGGCTAACGAGGCAGCTAAATTAATTGCTGAAGTAGTTTTGCCAACCCCGCCTTTTTGGTTTGCTATTGCTATTATTTTTCCCATGGTACTTTGTTTGAATTGTTGTGAGGTAAGTATAGAATCTATTTTGTAATGGTTTCACCGATTTCGAGCAAACTCAATTTTTTGCCCTGCCTGTTGAACTTGTTAATTGCTTCAGGCTTATCAATTTGAATGGGCGCAAAGGTGTCGTAATGCATTCCGATAATATCGTTGCATTTGATAAAATCTTTACAGCACAGGATGGCATTGTCGACGCCCATGGTGAAATTATCACCGATTGGGAGAAAAGCGAAATCAATTTGGCGGTATTCGCCAATGAGCTTCATGTCGTAGGTCAATGCTGTATCGCCGGCATAGTAAAAGTTTTTATCATTGCTTTCTATGACGAATCCCATGGGATGTCCTCCGTAACTACCATCCGGCAAGCTGCTGCTATGAACCGCATTTACGCATTTTACTGAACCAAAATCAAATAGTTTTTTTCCCCCGATATTCATTGGATGAATATTTTCGATGCCCTGTTTTTGCAGCCATAACGCGATTTCCCAGTTTGTAACCACAAGGGCATTAGTTCGCTTCGCAATCGACACGGCATCAGCAATATGATCTTCATGTCCGTGGGAAATAAGAATATAATCCGCTTCCACAGTATCTATATTAATTTCCTTTGCTAATTCGTTTGGACTTATAAACGGGTCGAATAAAATTGTCTTTCCATTAATTTTGACTCCGAAACATGAGTGTCCGTAATACGTAATTTCCATTGTTTATAGTTCGATGATGCGTATTTTGTATCACGTAAAAATAAGCTATTCAGGCACTTCATTGGTTTTTAGTTTTTAACACTAAAAAACATAACTTTGCTAAAATGTTAATAATATAATGGATTCAATCACAATTATTTCTGCAACAAACAGGCCCGACAGTAATACTGAAAAAGTGGCCCGTTATTATGCAACGGTGCTGAAAGCAATGGGAGAGGAATCTAATATATTGAGCCTAAAGAATTTACCAGAATCCATACTTCATAGTGATTTGTATGGACTGCGTTCACCTGAATTTCATAAAATTATTGAAACGTATGTGGAACATCACCAGAAATTTATTTTCATAACCCCGGAGTACAACGGAAGTTTCGCGGGAATTTTGAAAGTTTTTTTAGATGCCATTCCACCACGCATGTGGATGGATAACAAAGCCTGCCTGGTTGGCGTTTCAACCGGAAGGGCCGGGAACCTGCGTGGAATGGAGCACCTAACCAATATTTTAAATTACTTGAAAGTGAATGTGTATCATAATAAATTGCCGATCAGCCGTGTGGATACTTTAATGGATGGGCTTGGTAATTTGGCGGATGAAGAAACACGGAAAGTTATTGAAACTCAGGTAGCCGGATTTTTAAGGTTTTAAATAAAAATTGGGCTAGTGGTTCCTGTAACGTTAATCCTCGTTTTAATTACGGTTTTCTTGAAAGCTCATACCCTTCGTCAATGAGTAAATGTTTGCTTTTGCTTGCTGCAACAGCCAATTCATCGCAACGGTTGTTTTCCCTGTTGGATGCATGTCCTTTTACCCAAACAAATCGTATGTTATGTTTTGGATGAATCATGAGAAATCGTTTCCAGAGATCCGCATTGGCTTTATCTTTAAAATTTTTTTTAACCCAACCATGTACCCAGCCTAAGTTAATTGAATCGATTACGTATTTGGAATCGGAATAAACAAAAACCTCTGAATTTTCTTTTTTTAAGGTCTCCAGCGCAATGATGATGCTTAAAAGTTCCATGCGGTTATTAGTGGTAAGCCGAAAGCCCTGCGACATTTCCTTTCTCTGGTCTTTATACTTCATTACGATGCCATAGCCTCCGGGGCCAGGGTTTCCGCTACAAGCGCCATCTGTATATATCTCTATTACCGGGTTAGTGATCACTTTGGTAAATATACTTTTTTAATTCTTCTGTGTATTGAAATGTAGTATTAAGGAGCTAAAATTAGTGCAGAAAATTGGATTACGGGTGGGCAATTTTTTATATATTTAAAATCTATATACACTCACTCTATGGCAAAGAAATCAGGTAAAAAGGACAAAAGTATTTTCACGCAGCAGTCATTAAATTTTTTAAGAGATTATTTGAATAATCCATCACCTACAGGATTTGAAAGTGAAGGGCAGAAAATGTGGTTAAACTACATCAAGCCCTATATTGACGATCATTATGTTGATACGTATGGTACCGTTGTAGGAATTGTAAATCCTGATGCCCCTTACAAAGTGGTGATTGAAGCGCATGCTGATGAAATTTCATGGTTTGTTCATTACATAACCAAAGACGGGTTTATTTACCTTCGCAGGAATGGAGGAAGCGACCATCAGATAGCTCCTTCCAAGCGGGTTAATATTCACACGGAGAAAGGGATTGTGAAGGGAATTTTTGGTTGGCCTGCTATACATGTACGTGACGCCGCGAAAGAAGAAACGCCAGGGTTGAAAAATATTTTTCTTGATCTTGGATGTAAAAGCGATAAAGAGGTAGAGGATTTGGGAGTGCATGTAGGCTGCGTTGTGACTTATGATGACGAATTCATGGAGTTGAACAACCGCTATTTTGTTGGCAGGGCATTGGATAATCGTGTTGGAGGATTTATGATTGCGGAAGTTGCGCGGTTATTAAAAGAGAGTAAAACTAAATTGCCTTTTGGCTTATACATCGTAAATGCGGTTCAGGAAGAAGTAGGATTGAACGGAGCAACCATGATCGCACATAAGATTAAACCTAACGCGGCCATTATCACAGATGTTTGTCATGATACACAAACGCCAATGATGAATAAAATTACCAGCGGTGATTTAGCATGCGGTAGAGGGCCGGTGTTATCCTACGGACCAGCTGTACAAAATAATTTACTTAAATTAATTATAGAAGCGGCAAGGAAAAATGATATTGAATTTCAGCGTCAGGCTGCCAGCAGAAGCACAGGAACTGATACCGACGCATTTGCTTACAGTAATGACGGTGTTGCATCGGCATTAATTTCCCTTCCATTGCGTTACATGCATACTACTGTTGAAAGCGTACATAAAGAGGATGTTGAAGATGTGATTAAGCTCATCATTGCTTCATTGAAGAATATTAAAAATAACCAGGATTTCAGATACTTGAAATAACTGTTACTTTGAGAATAATGCACTACCGAAGCGTGGTGTATTTTAAAAATTTGATCTGACCATGGCCATACTCGACTCCATACTAAAAGGCGCTGTTAAATTGGGAAACAAAATTCCAAAGCGTACTGATTATTATGCACAGCAAGTCAAAGTTTTGAAAAAACTTATGTCGAAGGCTGAGTATACCGCCTTTGGGGAGCATTTTCATTTTACTAAATTATTGCAGCTAAAGGATCCGATTGAAGCATTTCAATCTACTGTGAAAATGTATGATTACAGTAGCATCTATAAGGAATGGTGGTACCGGGCCCTTAAAGGTGAACCGTATGTTTGCTGGCCCAATCATATTAAATATTTTGCATTGAGTTCCGGAACATCCGAGGCAGCAAGCAAATACATTCCGGTTACAAAGGAGATGCTTAAAGCGTTTAAGAGGGGGAGCATCCGGCAATTGGTTGCGCAGGCCAATTATGATTTTCCGAAAGAGCATTTTTCGAAAGGGATGCTGATGATAGGCGGAAGTACTTTACTGGATTTTAACGGGAGTCATTACTCCGGCGATTTAAGTGGAATTACCGCTGCAAACATTCCGGTTTGGTTTCAACGGTTTTATAAACCTGGAAAAGAAATTTCGCGGTATAAAGATTGGGAGACCAAACTCTCCGAGATTGTGAAAAACGCAAAAGATTGGGATATTGGAGTGATTGTAGGCGTGCCTGCCTGGGTGCAGATAATCATGGAACGTGTTATTGAGTATTATCAGGTAAAAACAATTCACGACATCTGGCCCAATTTAAGAGCTTACGTTCATGCGGGGGTTTCCATTGAACCGTATCGAAAAAGTATTGCGAAGCTTACAGCATTTCCTCTCATATTTTCTGATACTTATCTTGCTTCTGAAGGATTGATTGCCTATCAGGAGCGCCCAAACCCCCCTCAGGGAATGCGTATGCTGCTTGACAACGGAATCTTCTATGAATTTGTTCCATTCAATGAAGATAATTTTGACGCCGATGGGAATTTGAAACAAGGCGCTGAGGCACTAACGATTAAAAATGTTGAACTTGGGAAAGATTATGCTTTGTTATTATCGTCCTGTTCCGGAGCATGGCGTTACCTGATTGGAGATACAATCCGATTTACAGACCTTGATCACGCCGAAATTGTTATTACAGGAAGAACCAAACATTACCTGAGCTTGTGTGGAGAGCATTTGTCGGTTGAAAATATGAGTAGGGCAATTAAGTTGACGGCGGATGACTTAAAAATTGAGTTAACTGAGTTTGCTGTAGCCGGTGTGCCGCACGGAACTTTATTTGCGCACCAATGGTATGTTGGTTCGAATAAAAAAGTTTCGGAAGATGAAATTAAGCTTCGCCTTGATCTTCATTTGAAAGAAATTAATGATGATTACAGAACCGAACGTATTGCCGCCTTGAAGGATATTTATGTTACAGTATTACCTGATGAAGCATTTATTGATTTTATGGCTACCAAAGGTAAATTGGGTTCGGCTCACAAATTTCCACGCGTTTTAAAAGGCAAGTTATTGGAAGAGTGGCAAGGATTTATTGCTAATTATAAAAATACGTTTTGATACTCAGTTTAATATACCAGGCAATAGTCATCATTTTACTCCTGACGTTTTCGTTTGGTCCGGCGTTTTTTGCTTTAATTAATACAGGCATTAAGTTCGGGTACAAGACCGGAGCGTTTCTGGCACTTGGTGTGATTTTGAGCGATTTGTTTTTGTGTGTTCTGGTATGCTTGCTCGTTCATTTTGGAATGGCAAACCTTCTCCACTCAGAAAAAACTCAGACATTTTTTGCAATCATTGGCGGCATTATCCTGATTGTTTTTGGCGCATTCTTTTTCAAAAAGCATTCCGTAAAGATGGATGAAACTATCGATATCGAAAACCAGTTGCCGAGTCCGCGCCTAATGATTCTTAAAGGTTTTTTTCTGAACCTGTTCAATCCAACGGTATGGTTGTTATGGCTTGCCAACGTGACCGCGATTAGCAAAACATTCGAATACTCTATTTTAAAAATGCTTTTGTTTTTCAGCCTGGTTTTAGCGGCTGTTTTATTTGTTGAACTGTTTAAGGTTAAACTTGCCGGAAAGATCAAGCATTACCTCACTGACAAGATTATGACTGGCGTGAATTATCTGACTGGAACCGCACTGATTATTTTCGGAATCATTTTAATTTATAACCATTATTTCCATACATAAATGGCGGGAACATTTGACGAGTTGAGAAAAAAACTGGAAGAGAACATTACGTCCTTCCCCTACATCTACATGTTTAAGTTTATTGTTAAATCAGACAACAAGGCGATGGCCTTAGTGGAAGTGATTTTTGACAGTGACGCGGATATAATCCAGAAGCAATCTTCTAACGGAAACTATATCAGTATTACTGTAAAGCAGGTAGTGTTAAGCGTGGATGAGATCATTTCTATTTATGAAAAAGCAGCCGCCATTGAAGGCGTAATATCACTGTAATGAAAATATATCAATTAAAAAACGAGGAATTCACCGTAAAAGTAAAGTCTTTCGGTGCAGAATTATGTTCAGCGATTTCCGAAAAAACACACATAGAATACATTTGGCAGGCCGATCCGGGAATCTGGCCAAGGCATGCTCCAAATTTATTCCCTATCGTAGGTAAATTAAAAGGTGGTCAGTTTACGTATGAATACGCTTTTTATAAATTACCACAACATGGTTTTGCCCGGGATAATGAATTTGTTTGCATTGAAGAGACTCCCGACTCCCTTACATTCGAACTAACTGCTAATGAAAATTTGCTCGAAGTGTTCCCCTTTCATTTTAGTTTCCAGGTAACCTACCGCCTAAAGGGTAACCGCATTGATGTTATTTACTCTGTATTTAATCCGGATAATAAGGACTTAATGTTTTCAGTGGGGGCACATCCCGCATTTAATTGCCCTTTGCAGCCTAACGAATCATTTGAAGATTATGAATTGGTTTTTCCGCATAAAGATTCATTGACAGTTCATACGCTGAACGATGGTTTAATTACACGCCATACTAAAGAATTACAATTAGCCAATAACCGGTTAAAAATATCTACCCAGTTGTTTGATAATGATGCATTGGTTTGCATGGATAAGCAAATTGAAGAAGTAAAACTCGTTTCCACGCTTAGTAAACATGGCGTTTCCGTTATCTCGAAAGATTGGCCGTTTTACGGGATATGGACAAAAAAAGGAGCTCGCCGTTTCGTTTGCCTTGAACCATGGTATGGCATTGCAGATAGCGAGGATATGATGGACACATTGGAAAAGAAAATCGGCATCATTAAACTGTCACCAGGACAAACTTTTGAGTGCTCGTTTGAAATTGCATTATTTTAAAATGGCCCGATTTCATAAAACAATTTTTTTATTCAAACTGTTAGGGATCCTTTTGGCATTTCTGCTTATTCACAGGATTATTTTCATGATCATTTTTTTTGATCAGTTTGCTTGTGTACCTTTTATCGAGTTTATAAAGGCTTTTCTTATTGGGTTTCTAACCGATTCGATTGCGCTTCTTTATTTTTTATTACCCATGTGGCTTGTCCTTTTGTTTTTCGATGCACAGAAAAGATGGGTGAGGGGTTTCGCGCTCATATGGTTTGGTTTTGGTTTTACGCTCATTAACATCTTAAACTTATCGGATATCGGATATTTCCCTGTTACCAAGAAAAGAATGGGGGGCGAATTAATTGATATTTTGCCAGAAGTGCCGGCCTTATTAGTTTCGTATTTAAAGGATTACTGGTACCTTCTTGTATTGCTGATAGTGTTTATTGCCGCCGCTTTTTTTATTTTCCGAAGCCAGTTACGACAGTATAAGTCGGTTTCTCAGCCGTCAAGGATTAAACTGTTGGATTTTTTAATAGTGCTCTTCTTATTCGGATCAATTATGAGGGGCGGTTATGGTACCAGGCCATTTATGCCCTTCGATATTCCTTCTCTCGTTGATTCAAGATTGCAATGGCTTGCCAGTAATACGCCCTTCCAATTCCTCCATACCTTGAAAAATGAGACTATCCGTGTTGAAACCTACTTTGAACAAAAAGAGGCTGAACACATCATTGGCTTTGAAAAACAATTCAAGTCGGGGGGATTTAAAAAGAAAAATGTCCTGTTTATTATACTGGAAAGTTTTTGTACGGAGCGTATTGGGCTATTAAGTCCTAAGATAAAAGGATACACCCCTTTTATGGATTCGTTATTAGCAAATGCGCGTACCTATCCTTTTGGAATGGCCAACGGACGAATGACCATTGATGCCCTTCCCTCCATTTTGTCCGGTATACCCGCTTTTATGGAAAAAAACTACTGTTATTCAAATTATAATAATAATACGGTGAATGCAATTTCTTCTTTATTAGAGAAAGAAGGTTACAGCAACGCTTTTTTTTATGGAGGATTAAAAACAACTTTCGGTTTTGAAAATTTCATGAATATTAATTTCACGAAAAATTATTATGATCAGGAAGATTACAACAGTGAGTATGAAAATACCGGGTGGGGTGTAGACGATCACTTATTTCTACCGTTTGTGGCAGGGAAGCTGAAGGAATTGAAGCAACCCTTTTGTGCCTCTTTATTAACCCTGTCCTTGCATCATCCTTTCCCAGTTCCTGAACCATACCGTACTTTGTTAGACACTATTAAAGATCCTATCCGGAAAAGTATTAAGTATACAGACCTTTCCCTCCAGTTATTTTTTGCTAAGATTAAGCAGGAAGACTGGTTTAAGAATTCTATCATTGCAATTTCGGCAGATCATACTTCGGATGGCTTGAACCTTTTAGAGTGCAATACGATAAATGCGTTTTCAGTACCTATTTCGTTTTTAGCTGTAGGAGATACTTCATTTAATAAAATTCAACAGCAATCTATTTCTCAAATTGATATGTATCCCACAGTATTAGATTACCTTGGATATGATAAGCCTTTCGGTTCGCTGGGTAAATCGGCTTTATCTGATCCTCATCCAACAGTTCAGTATAGTGGTAACGGTGTTTTTTATATTTATGATCACCCATACCAATTGGAATACGATAATAATACCCATAAAGCAAACAATTTACTTAGGTTCAACAGCGACAGAACAGTAACATCCATTAGTTTAGGGGGTGAGAATAAAGCGATCTCCGAGGACCTGATCCGCCGGGTGAAAGCTTATATTCAGGTGTTTAGTTACCGTATAAACAAGAATCAGTTTTAAAATCGATGAAATTGAGCATTAAAGATTTAAGCGTGGTGTTTGTTTTACTGACGTTTGGTTTTTTGTTCCATATTAAGGACTTAAACGAAATTCCCCAATATAAACACTGCTGGGCGCAAAGTGACCGTTACGCCATAGCACTTGGATTTATTAATAACGGTGGGGATTTTTTTCATCCTGAATCGTTTGTTTTTAATAAGCAGTTTCCTGGCGATTTCAGGCAGGTGTGGGACGATACCATCACTGCTGTGGATTTTCCTATACATGATTATTTAGTTTCCTGGATCATGCGTCTTTTTAATTCAACTGATCCGTGGTGTTTTCGCTTGTATACGTTATTGTATAGTTTAACAGGGCTTTATTATTTGTACAAGTTTACTACCTTATTTACCACTTCACTTTTTAAATCCTTTGCAGTTCTAGGTTTTGGGATTGCTACTCCGGTTTTTCTTTATTTTCAGAATGGATTTCTTCCTACGGTACCTTCCCTTGCAAATTGCATGATAGCGTTGTTTTTTCTTTTCCGGCATTTTAAATTCGGGTTACGTAAAGATTATGTGATCGCTTTTTCTTTTCTTACCCTTGCAGTGTTGGCACGGTTGCCATTTGCAATTCTTTTAGTGGCCTGTATTTGCCTTGAACTTGTTTTGTGGATGAAAATGAAAAGAACGGATGGGTTTAAGTGGTTAACGATTGTTACTTCGATTGGGTTTATTATTGGTTACTATTTTTATAACCATTATTTGAGGTCAAAATATGGGTCGTTGTTTTTAGATCATATTGTGCCGGCTCCCACATTATCCGATTTAGGGGATTATGTGAAGACGACGGTTGATTCCTGGAAATTTATTTATTATACACCGGTTCATTATCTCGTTTTTGCTGGGGCGGGCATTTTTTTTATGGTGTATTGGATGCAAAAGCGGCAACTTCCGTACTTATCAAAAATGCTCTTGCTGTTAACTGTTATTTTTTTATTTGGATGTTTCCTGTATTATTTACTCATGGCTTTTCAATTTTTATGTCACGATTATTATTTTCTCGATTCTTATTATCTACCGGTGCTCTGTTTATTCTTTATTTTTATTCTTCATTCGCCTTCATTTAAAAGCAAACATTTAAATCATATGTTGAAATTTGGCGCTGTGTTAGTCTTTGTTCCTGCATTTATGTATTCTGCGCATAGTTTGAAAGATTACCGGAAATCTTTTGAAAATGAGCAAACGACTGCCGTAAACTTTGATCAGTCCTCCGCTTTTCTGGATTCTCTCACTATTCCATCGACGGCAAAAATATTAGTGATTGCACCCGACGGCCCGAACAATCCGTTTTTACATTTGAGACGTAAGGGCTATGCAGTTATTTTTCCAAATAAAGAGAAGTTGGACGAAGCTCTTAAATGGCCGTTTGATTTTGTAGTATTGGAAAATTCAAAACTTATTCCAAATGTGTTGCACGCACATCCAGATATCCATCATTCGTTAAAGCGTTTGTCTACCAACGGTAAGATTACTGTTTTTGAACGCCTACCGTCTGGTAGTAGTGAGGGTCTCGATGAGTTTCTTAATTTAAAATCAATGAGCTTATTGTTAAATTCAGTTCTCCGTCTGGATTCTGTTAGTGATGAATTTTCCGCGATTCAAACTTCGGTAAATCCTTTAACCGGAAAGTTATCCGGGTTTGTTGGACCTGAAACAGAATATGCCTTGTCTTTCAAAGTGAGGAACTTGTCGGCACTAAATCAAAAATCAAGTGTGATTAAAATCCGGTCCCATTTCGGAAGCGTAAACAAATTGAATGATTGTATAGTAACTGTGAGTATCGATAGTAAGGGAAAGAACCTTGGATTTTTTGTACACGATTTGAACAGCCTTGTTAAACCAGGCAGCTGGAACCCACATGATGTGTTGTTTGCTTTGCCAAAAATTCGTGAGGAGGAATTTGAGCTTTCTGTTTTTATATGGAATAAAGGGAAGAACAGCTTATATTATGATCATTTTGAATTGAAAATATATCAATAGTAGTTTGAAAGGCTGCTGTCCCAATTGTTTGTTTTTTTAAGGGATAAGCTGATTTTTATTAAATTTATACTTTATAAAAAATTCAAATCTTAAAATGGTAGAACAGATAAAAAACCGACTTCGCGCATCAATTGATCTCAAAACCTCCTTGTTAAACAACGAGCGAATACTGTCTACTGTAGAATCTGTTGTAAATGAAATTGTAAACTGTTATAAAATTGATGGTAAAGTGTTATGGGCAGGAAACGGTGGATCTGCCGCCGATTCTCAGCATTTAGCAGCTGAACTCAGCGGGCGCTTTTATTACGACCGGCCACCCTTGTTTAGTGAAGCACTTCACGTAAATACTAGCTATACAACAGCAGTGGCCAATGATTATAGCTATGATGTAATTTACAGTAGATTAACTCAGGCAATGGGACGAAAAGGCGATGTTTTAATCGGACTTTCTACAAGCGGCAATTCTGCGAACGTTCTCAAGGCACTTGAAGTTGCTAACCAAATTGGAATGATTACGGTTGCATTCACAGGTGAAACAGGGGGTAAAATGAAAGACTGCGCAAAGTATCTGATTAATATTCCATCAAAGGATACGCCGCGGATTCAGGAGTGCCATATGATTTTGGGGCATACCATTTGTGAGTTGGTTGAAATTGCTTTATTCCCAAAGTCATAAAAGCTGTGTTAACAGAAGCAGTTATACTGGCAGGTGGTTTCGGCACAAGGCTACAAGCTGTAGTAAGTGATGTGCCAAAGCCAATGGCTCCTGTAAATGGTCAGCCATTTTTATCCTTTATTCTTACGTATTTAAGATCTTTCGGAATTAATCATGTTGTTATTTCTACTGGTTATTTAGCAGAAAAGATCAGTTCGTTTTATCAAGGCGAGTATAATGGCATGCGAATCAGCTACACCAAAGAGGAGAATCCGCTCGGAACGGGTGGTGGTATTCGCCTTGCTTTAGAAAAATGTAGTACTGAACATATCCTGGTTTTAAACGGGGATTCTTTTTTTGATGTGGATATTCAAACTTATTACCACAAACATTGTGTGCATGATGCCAATGCTTCACTGGCTTTAAGGATGGTACAGGATGCGTCACGTTATGGAACAATTCAGTCAAATTCGGAAGAAAGGATAACCGCTTTTAACGAGAAAGACGGAAAGCATGTTGCGGGTTTAATAAATGGAGGTGTATACATTTTAAATCGAAATGTGTTTTTGAATTCAACAGAACCCGGGCAGCCGTTTTCAATAGAAAAGGATTTTTATGAAAAACGAATTACGGATATGAAAATCTTTGGTTATGAATTTGATGGTTATTTTATTGATATCGGTATACCTGAAGATTACCGAAAGGCACAGGATGATTTTAAAGAGTTTAAGTATAAAATAAATTGATCTTCCTCTCATGACTTTAAAAGAACTGAATATTGATAATAGCTGGACATTGTTTTTAGACAGGGATGGTGTTATTAATAGAAAACTCGATAATGACTACGTGAAGCATACTACAGAGTTTGAATTTATTGACGGAACATTGAATGCGTTGAGGATACTCAATTCGATTTTTAAACGGATTGTTATTGTTACAAACCAGCAGTGCATCGGTAAGAAGATAATTTTTCCTGAAGATCTGGAATTAATTCATCAGAATATGATGTATGAAATTCAATATATGAAAGGCCGGATTGATAAAATTTACCATTCACCTAATCTTGCTTCTGAGAATCATCCAACGCGAAAACCATCTATAGGAATGGCGTTGCAGGCAAAGCAAGACTTCCCTGAAATCGATTTCAAGAAATCGATTATTGTCGGCGACAGTATGAGTGATATGGAGTTTGGACGAAATACAGGAATGACTACAGTATTTATCAGTGAGGTTGGGAAAGATGATCCGCTCATTGATTTTAATTTTAAATCACTTATATTTTTTGCACACGGTTTATCAAAAGCAATTTGAAAGTTTCGATCATAACCATCACTTTTAATAGCGAATCAACGTTAATTGATACTATAGATTCAGTATTGAATCAAACCTATAAAAACATTGAATATATCATCGTCGATGGCCGGTCATCAGACAGCACGCTTTCCATTATTCATTCTTATCGTGACAAAATAAGTAAGGTTGTATCCGAGAACGATAAAGGATTGTATGACGCACTTAATAAAGGTATTTCGATGGCAACCGGTGATGTTATTGGTATCTTGCACAGTGACGATTTTTATACCAACCATCAGGTCATAGAAAATATTGTCAATACCTTTCATCTTAATAATGCTGATGCGGTTTATTCCGATTTATATTATGTTGATAAAAACGATACCGATAAAATTTTCAGAAAGTGGAAATCTGGTCATTACCGTCATGGTATGTTTTTGAATGGATGGATGCCGCCGCACCCAACGTTCTTCGTAAAAAAGTCGGTTTACGAAAAGTTAGGAGCTTTTAATTTGGATCTGGTATCTGCCGCTGATTATGAACTGATGTTACGCTTCATACATAAGCATAAAGTAAGATTGGCATACTTGCCTGAATTCATTATTAAGATGCGGGTAGGTGGGAAAAGTAATGTGTCCATTCAAAATAGGATCCGGGCAAACCGGGAAGATAGAAAGGCCTGGAAGATCAATGGATTGAAACCTTATTTTTACACAATGTATTTAAAGCCTCTGAGAAAAATTATTCAATTATTTAAGAAGTAACATGAGTTTAACAACGTCGTTGAATTTGAGAATAGACTGGAGTGAACTTGATCTTTTTGGGCATGTGAATAATGTAGCTTTTCATAAATACGCACAGGCGGCCCGATTGGAATTTGTGAGTGCAGCAGGATTAATGGAGCTATATAATACCCATAAGATAGGTTTTCTGGTAGCTGAGACCAACTGCCGGTTTAAAAAGGAATTATTGTTTCCGGGAACATTCACATTGAAACGAAAGTAGATTTTTTAAAAAACACCAGTTTTGGCCTTGAACATACAATGACCAATGACCTGGGAGAAATAATAGCGATTGCAAAAGATGCGTTGGTTGTTTTTGATTTCACCAAACACGAAAAGTGTTTAATTCCTGAAATCGTGAAAGTAAATTTATCGTATACGCATGATTTATAAATCACTCCTATTTTTATTTACGTTTTGTATATACAAGGCTGCGAAGAGCCAGGTATGGCACGAAAAGGCCCAATTGTTTCAAATTGGGGTAGGGGATAACTATGTGATTAAAACACGGATTGAAGAGAACAGACTGATTTATACATCAAAAAATACAGCGAGTTTTGGAAAAATTTCGATTAGAACTACGCCAGCGTTCTTTATTAAATTTGAGCGGGCTCTGACTAGAAATATCGGTATAGGGATGTCAGTCGGTTATCGGAAAACTGAGATTACTCAGGTTATTCCTTATATATATTATGACACAACTACAACTTATCCAACGTATATTGGTGGGGTCGGCGTAGTTTATCATCATCCGCAGAGAACCGGCTATGATATTTTTAACTTTAAAATCAATGATTTAGCTATTGGTGCAAAATTGAATTACCATTTACTGCCTGGAAAAATAGTGGATCCTTATATTGGTATTGCTGCGGGTTACCGGTTATTTGACCGAAGTTACTCATACACTGCGGATAACAATCGTCGAATTTATTATGTAGTAGAATATGAAAATGTTTTGCCTGTCTATTTCTCAGGGACCCTTGGTGTTCGGTACTTTATAACAGATGACTTGGGTGTGTATGCAGAAGTAGGAATTGATAAATGGTCTATCATTCAAGGAGGATTTGTATTTAAAATTAAATAATAAAACCTACTTCTTCACTTCAAACGTTTCAAAGCTCTTCACTTCACCTTCCTCAGCAATAACTTCTTTTACCTGTGAACGGGGTGAGCCAACATAGCACCACTCGATGAGTTTGTTGATGTCATCTTCCTTTCCTTCTGCTTCAATAAACACGTCGCCGTTATGAAGGTTTTTGACATACCCTGTCAGATTACATTTAAGGGCTTGTGCATGCGTGCAAAAGCGATAAGATACACGTTGTACCTTTCCTTTTACAGTAATATTGTAATGTCGTATCAAACTAACGGTTAAGTGTTTCCAGGTTACGGTGTTCTGTTTTATTCAATTCATCTTTTGATAATGATTTGAAATATTCATAGGTAATTTTTAAACCTTCTGCCCGGTTCACTTTTGGTTCCCATCCCAGTATTTCTTTAGCTTTTGTAATATCCGGCCTGCGTTGTTTTGGATCATCTTTAGGTAAAGGCAATGAAATCAATTTCTGGTTGGCCCCTGTTAATTTTAGTATTTCTTCCCCAAATTCTTTGATGGTAATTTCACTTGGATTCCCGATATTGACAGGTAAATGGTAATTGCTCATTAACAATCGATAGATACCTTCTACGAGATCATCTACATAACAAAAACTTCTTGTCTGGCTTCCATCTCCAAACATTGTAAGGTCCTCTCCTCGTAAGGCCTGTCCGATAAATGCAGGTAATACGCGCCCGTCGTTAAGACGCATGCGCGGTCCATACGTATTAAAAATACGGATGATGCGCGTTTCTACATTATGCGTTTCATGGTAGGCCATTGTTAATGCTTCCATGAAGCGTTTAGCCTCATCATAGCATCCTCTGGGTCCAACGGGATTTACGTTGCCCCAATATTCTTCAGTTTGAGGATGCACAAAAGGATCTCCGTAAACTTCACTGGTGGATGCAACTAAGACACGTGCTTTTTTTACACGAGCCAAGCCTAAAACATTATGCGTTCCAAGTGATGAAACTTTTAAAGTTTGAATTGGAATTTTCAGATAATCGATTGGACTTGCCGGTGAAGCAAAATGCAAAATGTAATCTATGTTGCCTGGGACGTGAATGAATTTACTAACATCATGATGATAGAATTCGAACTGTTCCAGTTTAAATAAATGTTCAATATTTTTTAAGTCGCCGGTTATTAAATTGTCCATTGCAATAACATGCATGCCTTCCTTAATAAATCGGTCACATAGATGTGAACCTAAAAAACCGGCTGCTCCGGTGATTAATATCCGTTTTTGCATATGCTTTAATTTTTTCTGATGAACCAGATAATTTAAGTTCTTTTAGTTTGTTCTTACTCCAATACAATAGTAATTATAACCCAGTTGTTTCATGTCTTGCGGGTCAAATATATTCCTCCCGTCGAACAACGTTTTTTCTTTCAAACGTTTTCCGATTTCAGTAAAGGAAGGAACCCTGAATTCAGGCCATTCTGTAACAATCAATAAGGCATCGGCTCCGTCCAATGTATCGTACATTTCCATGGCGTATTCAATGGAATCTTTTAATGTATGCTTGGCTTCATTCATAGCAACAGGGTCATATGCAACAACGCTGGCACCTTCTTTCAGAAGTTTATCAATAATGACCAAAGAAGGGGCTTCACGCATATCATCAGTTTTTGGTTTAAACGATAAACCCCACAAAGCAAATTTTTTCCCTCTTAATTCATTGTTGAAATGCTTTTTAACTTTATCAAATAAAACTTCTTTCTGGTTTTCATTTACTTCTTCCACTGCGTTTAAAATCCGCATGTTATAACTGTTTTCTTTTGCAGTTTTTATCAGAGCTTTCACATCTTTTGGAAAGCAGCTTCCTCCATAACCCACGCCTGGATAAATAAACTTGGTTCCTATACGCGCGTCGCTACCAATACCTTTACGCACCATATTTACGTCGGCACCCATTATTTCGCAAAGGTTGGCGATGTCATTCATGAAACTGATTTTAGTAGCGAGCATCGCATTGGCAGCATATTTCGTCATTTCGGCCGAAGGAATATCCATAAAATAGATCGGATGCCCGTTCATTAAAAAGGGTTTGTAAAGTTTGCTCATCAACTCCTCAGCTTCCGGCCTGTCAATACCGACAACAATTCTATCCGGCTTCATGAAATCCTCAATAGCGGCACCTTCTTTTAAAAATTCAGGATTGGATGCGACGTAAAAATCTAATTTCGAGCCCCGTTTTTCCAGCTGCGCAGCAACAGCTTTTCTTACTTTTTCCGCCGTACTTACCGGAACGGTACTTTTGGTAACCACTACCAAAGGGTGTTGCATGTGTTCACCAATGCTTGATGCTACTGCAAGTACATATTTTAAATCCGCTGAACCATCTTCATCAGGAGGGGTTCCAACAGCAATAAATACAACTTCTGCATCCTGAATACTGTCTTTAAGTGATGTTGAAAAATGCAGTCGGTGTTTTTGAACATTACGGGTTACCATTTCTTCAAGTCCCGGTTCGTAAATAGGAAGAATACCGTTATGCAGATTATTAATCTTGTTTTGATCAATGTCGACGCATGTTACGTCCATTCCTACTTCAGCAAAACATGTTCCTGTTACCAGGCCAACGTAACCCGTTCCTACTATTGCAATTTTCATAAATTTTTTATTTTACTAATTCTAATAAATTGTCTGTAATATATTTTAAAGTGTCTTCATCCATTTCAGTATGCATAGGCAGTGATAAAACCGTTGCACACAATTTTTCAGTTACCGGGAAATCTCCTTTTTTGTAACGCTCGCTTTTATAAGCGTTTTGCTCATGCAATGGAATAGGATAGTAAATCATTGCCGGAATGCCACGTTCACCTAATTGTTCACGCAATTGTGTCCTGTCCACGCCATTTAATTGCAAGGTATATTGATGAAATACATGGGTTGAGTTTTTAGCGCGAACAGGCGTTTTTATTTTAGGATGGTTTGCAAAAGCGTTGTCGTAATAAGCTGCGGCTCTGTTCCTTGCTGAAGCATATTCGTCGAGGTGTTTTAATTTGGCTTTTAAAACGACCGCCTGAATTGAATCTAATCGTGAGTTCACCCCTAAAACGTCGTGTACATATTGAACGGTTTGGCCATGGTTGGCAACAGTCCTTAGTTTTTTTGCTAAGTCATCATTGTTTGTGTATATCGCACCACCGTCGCCATAACAGCCTAAGTTTTTACTTGGAAAAAATGATGTACATCCAATTGTTCCAATCGTTCCTGCTTTTGCTTTGGTTCCATTGCTAAAGGTATAATCAGCCCCAATAGCCTGAGCTACATCTTCAATGACGTATAAATTGTGTTTCTTTGCCAGCTCCATTATCCGCTCCATATCCGCGCATTGCCCGAACAAATGAACAGGAACTATGGCTTTTGTTTTTGGAGTAATGGCTTTTTCAATGGCTTCAATATTTATATCAAAAGTATCCGGGTAAACATCCACCAAAACCGGAGTTAACCCAAGCAGACCAATTACTTCTGCGGTTGCCACATAGGTAAAGTTAGCAGTAATCACTTCGTCGCCCGGCTTAAGATTTAATGCCATCATTGCAATTTGCAGGGCGTCAGTTCCATTTGCACAGGGAATTACATGTTTAACATTTAAATATTTTTCAAGTTCAGACTGAAACTCCTTAACAGCCGGGCCATTAATGAAGGTTGTTGAATTTAGTACTTCCTGAATTCCCGCATCCACTTCGGTTTTAATTTTTTCATATTGACCCTTCAGGTCAACCATTTGGATTTTTTTGGTAAGTGTAGTCATAAATGAAATTGTAACGTACGAATATAACCATTTTGGCTTTACTAAATGTGAGTGCGCTAAAAAAAGGGATTACATGGAGACGTTTTTTTTAGGTTTCAACCGGTGTTATTAATCCTTTATCTTTACTTTAAGCCATCTTACATTTTTCTTTCAAAAAAATTTGAAAGCTGTAACGGCATGCGCATGTTACATGATTAACTTGCAATATGCGTTGTAAGCTTTTAATCATAATACCAACCTTTTTCTTTTCATGTTCTAAGTATATCTTGTATTCTCCGCGTGTTCCTGAAAAATGTGTGAAACATGAAAGTTCAAAGAGGGTTTCAGTGTCGGAAAAATTAGGTTTGAATGAAGAACACATGATGAGTAAAACGGGTGTTTACACACTCGAAGGAGGATCTGAAAGCTTTGTTGCGCGCTTATGGTTTTGTGAAAACGCCCAACAAACGCTCGATATCCAATATTATTCCGTAGCCAAAGACAATTGCGGATTTATATTTTGTGATTATTTATTGAAGGCAGCTGACAGAGGGGTTAAAGTGAGATTGCTGTTAGACGCGCTTGCCAAACAAATGAGCATGAAGGATATTCAAACACTGGATTCTCATGAAAATATTGAAGTGAGGATATATAACCCCGGCGTTAAACATCACAGAAATGCCTGGTTGAGAGTAAGAAAAACGTTACATGGTATACGTCGCATCGACCAGAGAATGCACATTAAAACATTTACAGTCGACGGAACTATAACTATTACCGGTGGCAGAAACATTGCAGATCGTTATTTTGATTATGATCCAAAATATAACTTCAGGGATCGGGACATAGTACTGTTTGGAAAAGCTGCTAGCACGGTGAAATCTTCTTTTGAGGATTACTGGAATGATACGTTGAGTATTCATTATGAGGGCTTAAGAATCCGGAAGCAACACCGAAAGGATTACCAAAAAAGGTATAACAGGCTCCATCATTATGTATGCGACCCCAAAAATTTATCTGACCAAATGATAGAACGCATTTTAAATTATCCGCTGCGTGTGAAAGATCTTAACAAATCAGAGCAATTGTTATGGTTGGATAATGTGTCGTATGTGTCCGACAAACCAGCAAAAAATAATGACCGAAATGAGCGCAAGGGCGGAGTGTGCCATGATTCACTCATCGAAATTCTTAAACAAACAAAAACATCCTTGGATTTGCAAAGCCCGTATTTAATTACACTCGATGATGGGAAAAAGTTTTTTAAGGAGATGGTTGACCGCGGAGTTAAACTGCGGGTAATCACCAATAGTTTATGCTCTACGGATAATGAAAATGCATTCAGTGGGTATCAAAGAGATAGGAAAGAGAACCTGGAAACGGGAATGCAGATTTATGAATTTAAACCTAATGCAGCAGTACGGAATAAATTAATGACAGCCGAGTCAATTGCCTCACTCAAGCGAAAATCCGTTTATGGATTTCATCCAAAAACTATGATAATTGATGATGAGGTTTCTGTGATTGGATCCTATAATTTTGATCCAAGGAGTGCCGATTTGAACACAGAGTCGGTTGTGATTATCCGCTCGAAAGAATTCTCAAAATTGTTATTTAAACATGTGAATGAAGAATTTCTGCCGGAAAACGCTTGGCATACCACGCTTGATTATAATCCTGATTCAGAGGCTGGATTGCGTAAGAAATGGAAGGCCGCATCCCGCATTATTTTTCCAAAAAAAGTCTTATAGCCTAATCAAAAAATTCATCAGAAAAATTCATAAGGTATACTTTTTCTGTTGCCCGCGTAAACGCAGTATATAACCAGCGAATGTATTCAACATTCAGCATTTCTTTTGTGAGATATCCCTGATCGATGAAAACACACGGCCATTGTCCGCCCTGTGCTTTATGGCATGTTACGGCATAATTAAATTTCACCTGCAACGCGTTGAAATAAGGATTGCTTTTGAGGTAAGCCATTCTTAACCCTTTGATTGGCTGGTCGGCAACATCTTCCATAACTGCTTCAAACAAGGATTGCTGTTGTTCTTTGCTGAGCGCCGGTGCATCTGAATTTATGGATTCGAGCATCAGATTCAGGGTCACTTCAGGAGCGTTGGGATAATCACACAATTCAACAATGCATTCAGCAAAATGAAAGCCATAAATTTCTCTGCGTTTTATAATTTTTTTTATTTGAATGCTATCTCCGTTTGCAATAAAACCCGCGTCTGATTTTTCATCAAGCCAGAAGTAATTGTTTTTTACCACCATCATTAAATCGCCGCCGGATAAATCTTCTTCAAGGTAACGTATTCGCTGCCTTACTGCCTGGTTAAATGAATTTGCGCGCTTGTTACTCCTGGTAACTATCAATACATCGTTAAATCCATACTTACTGTAAGCGGTGTTCAATGCGTCTTCTAACTCGTCACCGTTAAGGCGAATAACATCCGGAAAAGTTTTCAGTTTTGGAAAATCGTGTTCAAAGTTTGTAATGCATTGCCTTAAGTGGGTTGCATTTAGTAGGATTCCGCTTGCGTCCTGTTGCCTTGCTACTTGCTTTAATTCAATGTGCCTGATGTTTAGGTGGTAAGCTGCTTTCAATAAATCAATATTGAGGGCTGGGCTTTCTGAACTTCCTACCGGAGGAAGCTGAGCCGTATCACCAACTAAAATCAACTTGCAATTATCACCGGCATAAACGTATTCAAATAAACTTTCCAGTAAGCTTGCATAAACCGACTCGGAGTTTGGATTATCCATGCCAATCATAGAGGCTTCGTCCACAATAAAAACAGTGTTGCGGTGTAAATTTTCGCCAAGCGTAAACATTACACCGCCGTCGTGGGTTGGAGTTTTTCGAAATATTTTTTTATGTATAGTTTGTGCAGGTTTTTGCGAATAGTTAGATAACACTTTTGCTGCCCTACCCGTTGGCGCAAGTAAAATACTTTTCCACTTAAACGATGGTAATGTTTTAGAAAGGGCAGCAACCATATTTGTTTTTCCCGTACCCGCATAACCTTTTATAATCATGATTTCGCGATAATTAGTGCCGGAGATAAAATCGGATAAAAGGGAGATAAGATTGCTTTGATCGCTGGTTGGCGAAAAATTCAAATAGCTCAGAAAAATTGAAGTAAAAGATGAACTATTCATAGTAAGCCGGATAAAAATTAAAAGTCAAAGTTCGGGCATTTGGCAACACTGTGTTTTCCCCGTTCAGCTCCCATCGTAGCCATCATTGGTGTTAAACCTACCATAAATTCAAGTGAGTTTGGAGCAAATGTATTAAAGCGATTTATCGAATAATCATATGCAAAACCCGCTGTCACATTTTTGAAAAACCTGATTTGGAAAATACCGGATATGAAATCCTTATTTCTGATTGTTGCCCCTAAGCCAATACGCTTTTTGTAATAGGCCATAATATTTGCTTCCAGGCTCGGTATAGCGGTAAATGATGAATGTAAATTAAGCGCGGGAACAAGTGTTAATTCATTTTCAAGGAAAATTTTTTTACCGTATGAAATATAAAGGTGTGGTGCTAAAATAGATTTGTTGCCTATTTGTTTATCGCCCTGAACCTGCCGGGTTTTAAAGATTTGCTGAACGGATATGTCAAGAAAAGTGGTTTTACTGTACATCCGTATGCCAGGAATAAAATCAGGATAAGCGTAAAAATAACTATTGTATGTTTTAGCGTAAACCGGATCTGCCGGCGAAATGTAATGCTTTCTTATACCAAATTTTCTTACTCCAGCAAATACACCAAACGACATATTTAGGCGCTTTGTTACAGGTAAGTGCAAAGTGTAGGACGCGTAAAAACTTTCATTCTGAAAAATTCCTGCTTTTTCCTGATATAAATATATTCCCACATTGTGCCATCGCTTATAACTTCGTTCCGGCTTGATCGTATAATTTGCACTGATGAAATTAGATGCAGGAGAGTTTTCAAAACCAATCCATTGTTTTCTTAATCCAACAATTGCTTCTAAACCAGCGTTTATATTTGTACCAGCGGCTGCCGGATTATAACCGTATTTATTAAAAGTATATTGGGTGTACTGTCCGGTTTGTTGACAAACCAAGCCCAGTGAAAAAAACAGTAGTATGCAGGTTAACGTTTTCATTACCTAAGTATGCTGATTTCTCCTTTTAAAATTTTTTTGCGATTTGATTTATCAGGATACAAAATATAGTAATAGGTGGCGTCAGGTAAGGGCATTCCAAAACTTGTTCCATCCCAGGGATAATAGGTGCCAACTTGTGTATGCACTTGCTGGCCCCATCTGTTATAAACAAATAAAGCAAAGTCGGGAAATTTGTGAATACGTGAGATGGACCAGGTGTCATTGAAATTATCATCGTTTGGTGTAAAATGATTGGAAGGCTCCGGTTGACACAGCAATTGTTCGATGTTGAAATAGACAGTTGTATCGTGGCTATCGGCTGACGTTATTTTTACGTAATATGAGCCCGGTTCTAAATCAGTTATTTCAGAAGCGGTTTTTCCATTACTCCATTTAATTTGAAACGGCGGTAATCCGGAAATAATCTGAACGGAAGCTTCTGCTAATTCGCATACTGTTTCAAACTTCGTTAAATTAACCTGCAAACCTTGCGCCTTAACGAACTTACAGGAAACCAAACTTACGAGGAGTATGACAACGATTTGTTTCATTTGCAGAAGTTTTGAATTAAGTCGTTCGCAGCTTCTACACCTTCCTCTTTTGCTTTGTGAAGGGTTTCACAAGCATTTGTTTTTTCACCATTTTGGGAATACGCATAAGCCAAAGCTAAATAGGCTTCAGATAAATTATGGTCAAGCGCCAAGGCGCTTTTATAATCAGTAATGGCATCCGAATAATTTTCTGAAATTTCGTGCCAATATCCACGATTGTAATATGCCATTGCATACCTGGGATTAATTAAAAGGCATTTATCCAGATCTTTAATCGCGTTAGAATAGTCTTCTAACAACCCTTTTGCTAAAGCTCGGTTATAAAATGCTTTCTCATGCTGAGGATTTAATTCTACTACTTTATTGAAATTATCAATTGCCTCTACATATTTCTCTTTAAGTGCAAATAATAAACCTTTTAAAAAATAGATTTCATAAAAGTTCGGGTTAATTTGTTCTAATTGAATTAACGTAACCTTGGCGTCCTGCAAGAGATTTAATTTTATTTGAGAATAGGCTTTGATATAGAGAATGCTGTCGACCTGAATGTGAGATGAATTTATTGAAGCTATCTCATCCAGTGTGAGCTGATAATTTTTGTTATTAAAGTTTTCCTTGATTTTACGCGCATGAGGGATCTCCTGACTAAAACCTAACAAGCCTGACAGTAAAAAAATAATTATAATAGTTTTTAAAATCAATGTTCTATCTCTCATCAAATCACTAATCCATTCTCACTTACCTCTATTCCCTAATCCCTGATCACTATTCACTAGTCACAAACCCTTGTCATTAATTACTAATTCTTCTCCACCCAGTCGCCGTGTTCTTTTATTAATCCAATTAATTCGTCAACGGCGTTTTCACTAGGTACGTTTTTCTTAACCACCTCTTTGCCTTTATATAATGAAATTTTTCCAACGCCAACACCAACATATCCATAATCCGCATCTGCCATTTCGCCGGGTCCGTTTACAATACAACCCATAATACCAATTTTAATTCCTTTTAAGTGATCAGTACGTTCACGGATTTTAGCAGTGGTTTCCTGAAGGTCGAATAACGTTCTTCCACAACTCGGACATGAGATATATTCAGTTTTGCTGATTCGTGTTCGCGTTGCCTGAAGAATGCCAAAGGCAGTGGAATTAATGATTGGAAGCGAAGTACAATTTTGTTGTTTTATCCATGTACCATCTCCAAATCCATCTAGTAATAAGGCTCCTATTTCAGAGGAGCAACCTAGCTGGAAATCCTGTTCGGATATGTTTTTGTAATTTCTTTTGATGATAACCGGAAGGACGCAGTTGTGTTCTGCCAGGGTTATAAACTGTCTTCTCAGTTCCGGCATGGCATGTGGGTTAAAACTATCTGCAACCAATACGACATTATCAAGGGCTTTTACTCCGGAAAGAAAGTCAGTAGTTAAAACATCCTTCGTTACAACCACAAAATTTAATTCAGGATGTATTTTTTCGGATTCTAAAAATTCAGTGCCGCAAAAAAGGGGGAATTGCCTTACAGGAGTGCTGATGTCTTTCCATGTATTTGAATTATAAATAATTCCCAAGGTTCCTGGTATTTCAAAGGAAACCGTTTTATCGCCTGCATACACGTAATCGCAGGCAAGATCAGTAATGTTCCATTTATCCAGTGGTATCGAATAATTATAGCCAAGAGGATAGAAAGAGGATGGTGTAATATTTTCTTTTTCGCTTAAATCGGCAATAACCCGAGGCACATTATTGCCTCCAATATTCAAAACAGCAATCGATTCCCTTTTATTATAATGATACGGATCATAGGGTAATCTTATTTTTCCGTTCTCAGTTGGAATCGGTTCTATGTTTTGATGAAGCTTAATTTTCTCAGCGCTATACCTATCCACTAACGCTTTGGCAACTGGTATTTCAAACTCCGGATCTTCGGTTAATGACACGCGAACAGTATCACCCAATCCATCTTCCAGTAATGCACCAATCCCCACCGCCGATTTAATTCTTCCATCTTCACCATCACCTGCCTCAGTTACACCTAAGTGTAAGGGGTAATTCCTATTAGTTTCCATCATTTTTTGCACAAGCAGACGATAAGCCTGTACCATGACTTGTGCATTACTGGCTTTCATGGAAATTACAATATTCTGGTAGTTGAGGTCTTCACAAATACGGAGAAATTCAAACGCCGATTCCACCATACCTAAGGGAGTATCGCCGTAACGGCTTAAAATCCGATCACTCAGAGAACCGTGGTTAGTGCCAATACGCATGGCCGTTCCATACTCTTTACAAATTTTCACTAAAGGCGTAAATCGTTGTCTGATTCTTTCTAATTCCTGTTTATAGGCAGAGTCTGTATATTCAATTTCTTCAAATTTTTTCTTGTCAGCGTAATTTCCAGGGTTCACACGTACTTTTTCAATGACCCGTGCTGCGTGTTCAGCAGCATTTGGCGTAAAGTGAATATCCGCAACCAAAGGCGTATTGTATCCTGCTGCAACTAGTTCCTTCTTAATGAGTTCGAGGTTTTTTGCTTCATTTAAACTAGGAGCGGTTATTCGTACCAGTTCACACCCGGCTTCAATCATGCGTATACTTTGCGCAACGGTTGCTTTGGTGTCCATCGTATCGGTGGTAGTCATGCTCTGTAAGCGGATAGGGTTGTCTCCCCCAATTCCAATGTCACCGCACTTAACTTCTCGGGTTTTAAATCGTTTGTATTCCGTTAACGAATTGCAATAGGGTAGGTATAAGTTCATGTATTTATAGCGGCAAAATGACTTTGTATGTTATTCGCAGAAGCTTTAATTAATTGCTTTACGCATTAAAATATTTTATATAAAATGGGTTTACTTGGGCTGGCATCATTCTCAAAACTGGCAATTTGCAAATTTAAGATGTATGTTCCATCGTTGATTTCATTTGGTACATAAATCAATTCGGTAATTGTTTTTTGAAACTGAGTGTTGTTTGGATATTGCCAGAAGGCATGGTGTGCAAGCAGTTTTCCTTCGTCGTTCTCCCGGTCAATTGAAGGCATGTCAATTAGGAGGTGTTCTACTCCTTTTACATTTAAAAAGTGAATGGCTTCCTCTAACACATACGGCGGATTGGTATTTGAGTATTGCATTGATAATTTATTCAATCCGTTTGATAACGTTCTGATCACTAAAGCTTCCGGTTTTGAATTTTCTAGCGCCGCTTCGAGCTGTTTTTTAGTGATCACAAAATCACCGTTTTCCACTTCGAATGGTAAAACTGTAATCACTTCTGCCAAATACATAAATTGTTTCAGACATTGGTTGATTGTGACAAATTCTTTGCTGATATGGCCTACGCACTCCGTATGGGTTCCATTTCCATGCGGGTTAAAGGTGATATCCCGAAAATTTACGGAGCCGCCCTGATTTACATCGCCAATCCAATTGCCGTTTATTACGGGTTCAATTTTCATCGGATTAACATACCAGGCACTTGGATTATTTTTGCCGGCACGTAAAGGAATGGAAATGTCAATGGGTTGATAGATGTCAATTTTGTAATCTTTGCCTTTATGAAATATGGAAGCAATCATTTATTTATTTTAAGGAAGGTTAAATGTACTGTTTTCTCTCTAAAGGATTTTTCGAATCTTGTAGAATATTTGTAAAAGTATAATAGGGAATTAAGGTTGATTTTCGCAGGCAAAATAAGATTCTGTAAAATTTTTGGATAAACAATAGTTTTAACAAAAAAAAGTTGAAAAAGTTTGATTTTTAATAAATATGATATAACTTAGTCCCCTAGGTATTTTAACGATCCTTAACAAAAACTAAATTAAATTGGTATAATATGAAGAAAATCTTTACCACCTTAACTGTTGCATTAGCAGCATTCACTAGCGTTTCATTCGCTCAGCAAGATCCGCAATTCACTCAGTTTATGCACAGTAAATTGATTTACAATCCGGGTTATGCGGGAACCAGCGAAGCAATTTGCGCGAACGTATTATACCGTCAGCAATGGGTGAATTTCCCAGGTGCACCTAAGACAGGTTTGTTAAGTTTTGACATGCCGATTGGCCAATTGCCACTGGCAATAGGGTTAAACGTGATGACTGACCAGATTGGTTTTGACAAAACGTTATTTGCCCGTTTGGCTTTATCGTACAACCGCCGTATTGGAGCTGGTGTATTGGGTTTAGGAATTGATGGAGGTATTTTACAGAAGCAATTCAATGGGAATTGGATTACTCCAGATGGTCCTACAGCGTATGATGCTACTATTCCTGGACATACTTCGGGAGTAACACCTGTTACAAATTCAGGTTTAAATAAATTGAGTTATGACTTTGGTTTCGGCGCATTTTATTCCATCGCCAATAAAATGTATGTGGGTATTTCTTCAACCCACTTAGCTGCTCAAGATATTAAAGCTAATGAAGAGGTTAAATATGCCTTGGCACGTCATTATTACATTGTTGGTGGATACACGTTTGATTTAGGAGAGGGTGGCAAACACGGTATTAACCCTAACGTTAAAATTAAGTCGGATGCAGCTTCTACACAGCTGGATGTTAACTTAACCTATATTTATAACCGTACGTTCTGGGTAGGTGTTTCTTACCGTATGCAGGATGCGATTGCTCCTATGTTAGGTGCCCGTTTCCTTAAAGATAAGAGCTTGAAAGTAGGTTATTCTTATGATGTCACCATGTCTAAAATTAAAGGTTATAGTGCCGGAACACATGAAATCATGTTAGGATATTGTTTCAATGTGAAGAAGCCTAAAAAAGTAACTTCTTACCAAAACGCAAGATTTTTAGATTAATTTGTAACCTTTTAAAAAAAGCACCGTTTAAGTCCCCTACAACCTTTATTTTTTGTTAATAATTTGTTAATAAAGTTGAGTGTCACTATTTAAAAACAGAGGGATTATAAACAACAAGAAAGCAAAATGAATTCACAAAATTCACTAGCTAAAAATTAAACAAAAGCACTTATGAAAAAACTGATTGTATTAGCTTCGTTTATTGCCGTTGTTACAGGATGTAACAAAAAGGCAGGAGAGTTAGTCGGCGTTGCTGGGAGGGAACAATGGTTTCAGCCTGATCCGTTCGGTACTCTCTACATCCCAATGGGTAGTTACCATATGGGACCAAGCGACGAAGAGATTACTATGGCTCATACAGCTAAATCCAAAATGGTTTCTGTACAGGCCTTTTATATTGACGATTCAGAGATTTCGAATAATGAATACCGTCAGTTTGTTTATTGGGTGCGCGATTCTATTGCCCGTAAACTTTTATTGAACAACGGTTTCGAAGAAGATTATGGTATCCCACAGGAAGAATTCCTCGCTATGTGGCCTGTTTACGTAGGAGATAATAACCTTCAGGAGCCATACATGAACTGGGAAGAAAAGATTAAATGGGATGATGGCGAAGAGGATTACCGTTTAGCGTTACAACCATTATATTTACCGGAAGGCGAGCGTTTTTATAACCGTAAGGAAATTGATGCACGTAAGTTAAACTATGAATATTACAGAATTGATATTCGTTTAGCTGCAGCCAAATCAAACCGCTTCATTCCTCAAAAATCTTTAGATGTACAAGACGGCTCTCATGAATACAAAAAAGCGGAGTACATTAACGGGGTGCATTTAAATGACGGTTCTTCTCCTGGTGTACCAGGGCAGCCATCCACTCCGGTAGGTGATCCTGGAAAAGATCCAAAAACGTTAGGAACGTACAATGTTGAAGATCAGGTTTCTGTTGGTCAGGGAAATTATGTACCGCGTGAAAGAAAAGGGGTTGACCGTTCTGTATTTATCCTGAAAGATGTTATTAATGTATATCCGGATACTCTGGCCTGGGTACATGATTTTACCTATTCATTCAACGAACCGATGACAAACATGTATTTCTGGCACCCGGCTTATGATGACTATCCGGTTGTTGGTGTAACCTGGAAGCAGGCTCGGGCATTCAGTATCTGGCGTTCTAATTTATTAAATAACTTTTTGATTGGTAACGGTATGACAATCGTAAATGATTTCCGTTTGCCAACTGAATCAGAGTGGGAATATGCTGCTCGCGGAGGAAATGATTTATCTCCGTATCCATGGGGAGGACCATACATCCGTAATGCACGCGGATGTTTCTTAGGAAACTTTAAACCAATGAGAGGGTCTTATATTGATGATGGTGGATTTCACTCGGTTTACATTTATTCTTATAATCCAAATGATTATGGTTTATATTGTATGGCTGGAAACGTTTCTGAGTGGACAAGTAATGCGTTTGATGAATCCGCTTACGATTTCGCTCACGATTTAAACCCGGATTATGTTTATGAAGCTCAGGATAAAGACGCAAATGTTTTAAAACGTAAGGTAATTCGTGGTGGTTCCTGGAAAGATGTTGGTTATTACCTTCAGGTAAGTTCAAGAACTTACGAATACCAGGATACTGCTAAATGCTACATTGGTTTCCGTAATGTTATGACTTATTTAGGCCGTTCTAAAGGCGATGAAATTTAGTAGTTAATTTTCACACAAACACATACACAAACAAAAGATAAAACACACAACAGCAAAAAATCACTAACTAAACAAAACAACAAACAGCTATGAGCAAACTTCCTAAAGTAACCGGTTTTAAAAAGTATTTACACTTAGCATCATGCTTTGGTGCGTCGATCGTAATCGTTGGAGCATTATTTAAAATTCAGCACTGGCCAGGTTCTGATATCGCAATTATTGCAGGTCTTGGTACTGAAGCTGTGTTATTTATCCTGTTTGGTGTTGATATTCCGCATGAAGAATACGATTGGACATTAGCGTACCCTGAGTTAGGTGGTATGGGTGGCCATGATGAAGATGAGCATAGCCATGATACGGGATTACCAGTTTCCACTCAATTGGATAATATGTTAGCTGAAGCTAAAATCGGGCCTGAGTTAATTGAAAGTTTGGGTACAGGAATGCGTTCATTAAGCGAAAGCGCTAGCAAAATTGGTGATATCAGCAATGCTACTGTTGCTACTAACGAATATGTTGACAGCGTTAAAACAGCTTCTAAAAACGTTTCTCATTTAGCGGATACATATAGTAAAGCAGCGAGTTCAATTTCAAGTTTAGCTGAATCAAATGATGCTGGTTCTTCAATCGGTGAATCTTTAAATTCAGTTTCTAAAAACTTATCAGCTTTAAATGCAACTTACGAATTGCAGTTACAAGGTTCTCGTGGTCATTTAGAAGCAACTGAGAAGTTTTATGGTGGTTTAGCTGATCTAATGAAGAATCTTCATGATTCAGTTGATGATACTAAAAAATACCGTCAGGAAATGGCTCAGTTATCAACTAATTTAACAGCACTGAATACCATTTATGGTAACATGTTAGGTGCAATGAATTTCAATAAATAGTATTTAACCCACTACGGAAATGGATGAAAGCAACCCTTTCATTCATTTCCTATAAACTTATTTAAAACTTAAAAAAAAAATATTATTGAATTATGGGAGGCGGTAAAGAAACACCAAGGCAGAAGATGATCGGTATGATGTACCTCGTATTGACTGCTCTTTTGGCAATGAACGTATCAAAACAAATTTTGCACGGTTATGTAGCGGTAAACGAAAGTATTGAAAAGGCGAAGGAAAATATGCACGAAAATAATGAGCGTCTTTTCAAAGCATTTGAAGAAATGGCTGGTAATACTGCAGCTGCGAAGCCTTACCTTGAAAAGGCAATTGTTGCTCAAAAAGAAATCATGGAGGTTTACAAATACATTGGGGAAGTTAGAACCAAAGTAATTGCTTTTACGGAGAAGAAAGATGAAAAGACTGCTGACACCATGCGTTTGGAAATGATGGAAAAGACCGGTCAGATCGACAACTATGATGCACCAAGCGGATTTTTAATTGGATCGGAAGCTGCAACACCAAAAACAGGACCTTATTCAGCTAACGAATTAAAAGGAAAACTAAAGGGTTTGCATGATAAATTGGTTGGAATCGTTGATGCCATGCAGAAAGATCCAAAAATTAAATTGCCTCAGGATGATTATGATGCATTAAAGAAAAAACTGAAGTCTATTGAACCGGATGAAACTCCTTTTATGGAAGGAAACGTAAAATTTGGTTGGGAAGCAAAAAACTTTTACCATTTACCTGAAGCTGCTGTTGTAACAACATTGAATAAGATGCAAGCAGATTTGAAAAATGTTGAAGCTGATATCTTGCAAGTTTTCTCAGGAGCTAGTGGTAAATTAGCGATTAAGTTTGACGCGATCAAAGCGCGTGTTGTGGCTCCTTCGTCTTACATTCAGGCAGGACAACCATACCAGGCAGACATCTTCCTTGCAGCTTCTTCATCCAAGTTGGCAGCTGGTGATATGGAAATCATCATTGGTGTTGACTCTGCAGCTGCTGCAAATGGTGCTAAAGGGACATTAGTGCCTATTGTTGCCGGTGAAGGTAAGTATGAAGTTGGTACTGGCGGAGAAGGTGATCAGGAGTACAAAGGAGTTATCAAGTATAAAAATCCTGACGGTACTTTTAAGTATTATCCGTTTCAGCAATCGTATAAAGTTGCTAAATCTGCTGCAACAGTTTCGGCAGATCAAATGAACGTATTTTACGCTGGTGTTCCAAACCCTGTAACTGCTGCTGCTGCCGGTATTTCTCCTGCTGATATAAGTGTGAGTGCGAGCGGAGCTGGTGTAAAAGTTGCTCCTAAAGGAAATGGTAAGTATGAGTTTACATTCAGCGGAACCGGTGAATGTATGGTTTCGGTATCTGCAAAAACAAAAGATGGTGTGAAATCACAAGGTCCGCCAATTAAATTCCGTGTGAAGCCTTTGCCTAAACCAGAATTGAAATTAGGCGGTAAATTCGCTCCTCAGGAATTAAAAAGAAGTGAGCTTTCTTTAATAAGCGGCTTAGGTGCAGGGGCGAACGGATTTGATTTCCAGGCAAATTATGTTGTTATGTCTTGGGAAGTTGTTGGTAAAGTAAATGGTAAATTAGGGAATTCTGCTGGAAATGGTAATAACCTGGATGCTACCGCTAAAGGTGTACTTTCAAAAGCAGATGTGGGTTCTAAAGTTTACATTGATGCTAAAATTAAAGGTCCGGATGGAAAAGTTACTTCTGTGACAAGTGCTATCAAAGTTGCACGATAATAATTTAAAAATAGGAATGATGATAAATTTCAAACAGATTTTATTAATTGCTATCTTCTATACAGTAGCTTTTAATGCGAATGCTCAACAAGGTGTTTTTCAACCGGGAGATTATAGGGATGGAATTTATGACAAAGAAAATTCAACCAATCGTCGTTTCATACCCTATACACATTTGCGTGAGGCAGATGTGAATTGGGAAAAGCGTGTTTGGAGACGTTTGGATATGCGCGAAAAGCAAAATCATCAGTTATATTATCCAATTACGGCTGTTACAAGCAGAATTTCCCTGATGCAGGTGATTTCTAAATATGTTTTGTCCGGGCAGATTATCGCCTTTAAAGACGAAGAGTTTTTAGAGCCTTTGGAATTAGGTTTTATCCGTGATAAAATGGTTATTCGTGAAGATTCAGCTGAAGTTGAGGAATACGACAAAGATGGGAATGCTTTTTTTGTAAAAAAGCCGGGTGCAGTGGATTCTACCTGGACCTTTGAATTTTTCTCCTCTTTGGAATTAAAAGAAGACTGGTTTTTTGATAAGCAAAAGTCAGTTTTAGAAGTTAGGATATTGGCTATGGGATTCAATGTGATCAATCCAAAAAAGCCTGACTTAGGAGAATTTAATTTGTTTTATACTTATTTCCCAGCTTGCCGGCCGTTTTTTGCAAAACACGAAGTGTATAATGCAAAAAATGATTCTGAGCGACGTACATTCGAAGACATTTTCTGGAAGCGACAGTTTTCTTCAACAGCAATCAAGGAAACCAATGTATATGATCGTTCAATCGAACGTTACTCGAAAGGAATTGATGCACTGTTAGAATCTGATCGGATTAAAAACGACATTTTCCGCTGGGAACATGATTTATGGCATTTCTAATGATAGCCGAAAATTTAAAACCTCTTGTGAAAACAAGAGGTTTTTTTATGGCATGTTATTTATATTACTCGATCGTAGCTTATTTCAAAGTGTGTAAGCTGCCGCCTTTTTCAAAGAGTTTGTCCACCCGCTTTTCAATTTCAGGATTCTTTTCCAACACCGGAGCATGGTGAGGTTTTATGCGCGCGTCCATAATCATATTATCGCATGCAAAATGCTTGAATTCGGTTGATTCGTTAATGCCATAAATATCATGACTTGGATTTGAGCGTGTAAAGGTTACCCACAACCAATTAGTTAAGGTCGCAGCTGTGAATGTGGCATCATCCGTCAGTACGATCATAGGGAAACCCTTCAGATCAATTTGCTTTTGTTTCACTTCTTCATTAAAATTTTCAAATTCCCGTTTTGCTATTTCATAGCTTTCAAATGGATTACTTTGAAGTACCAATACCCCGGGAAGCGCCACGCAGGGATTTGAAAACGTGCTCAGTCCTGATAAGGAAGGATGAATTTCTTTTCCAAGAGTCCGGATTTTATCGCCATAGGCCGCCACAACCAGTTTACTGCCACTGTTCAATCCCGTACCGCTGTAATCGAGCGTGTCAATGCTAGTATTGGTATAAAAGTGTAAATCACGTCTTAAATTAACCCGCTCAAGCATGTATTGATAGAACTCCGATTCATTATGAGTCGACAATCTATGTGTCTCTTCTGCTGTTATAAATAGGTATTTTGCCAGACTCAATTGTCCTTTTCCTAAAATATGATTAGCAATTGTAAGTAATTCTGCTGGTTGTTTTGTCTGATTATAAGGTGTATAACGCTCACTCCCTATAGCAAGTAGTAACGGATGTACACCAGCTGCGTCAATGGCATGAACTTCTTTAACACCAGGCAATTCATGTTTAATAGCATTACCGGTGAGTTCATGTATAATTTGTCCGAAACTTGTATCTTCCTGTGGTGGCCGCCCCACCACTGTAAATGGCCAAATGGCGTCTTCCCGATGGTAAACCTTATGAACCCGCATCATTGGGAAATCATGTTTTAAACTATAATATCCCAGATGATCACCAAATGGGCCTTCCGGTTTATTTTCATTTGGGTACACTTCTCCCGTAATTACAAAATCGGCATCAGTGCTCACACAATATCCATTCTCGTAGGAATACCTGAACCTCCTATTTCCAAGGGATCCTGCAAAGGTCATTTCGCTTAATCCTTCCGGTAATGGCATAACAGCTGCAACGGCATGACTCGGCGGGCCACCAATAAATACAGATACTTTTAATGGTTTTCCTGCCTTGTTCGCTTTGCTTTGATGAACGCCAATACCCCGGTGCAACTGGTAATGTAAGCCTATTTCCTTGTTTAAGAGATAGTCGTTGCCGTTCAACTGTATCCTATACATTCCTAAATTAGAATTCATGATACCTGGTTTATCGACATCTTCACTATACACCTGAGGTAGGGTTACAAATGCGCCACCATCCATTGGCCAATGTTTAATTAAAGGCAACTGGTCAATTGTAGTTTCTTTAAATAGTACTGGTTTTGAAAATGGATTTTTTAACGGCAGTGCGGAAAGGGCAGTCATGGAAATGCCCGCATATTTAATAGGATTTTTGAAGGCTTTTAAAGGATTGTTTTTGATTTCGATCAATTCCTGTATTTGCGAAAAGGTATCCCTGAAAATAAATTTACTGCGTTCTAATGTGCCGTAAACATTAGAAGCGCATTTGAACGAAGTCCCTTTCACATTTTCATAAAGTAGGGCAGGCCCGCCCATTTCATACACCCGTAAATGGATGGCAGCCATCTCGAGATCAGGATCAACTTCTTCTTTTATTCTAATAAGGTGATTGTTTTTCTCTAAATCAACCAGGCAATCTTTTAAACTTTTATATCCCATGAAATTGCTCCTAATGCAAGGTTAAAGATACTAATAAAATCACGCTTTATTTATTGAAGTCACGATCCACTCGTAATCCGAAGTGTTGATCTTTTCATTGCAGTAAGTACACACTGTGCTTATAGAATCTATATAGGGCGCGCCGCAATGCGCACATTCATAACTCCACAGCCTGCTTTTTGATCGTGTTTTTCCTTCTTTTCTGCTAAGTGTGATTTCGCCCCAGTGTGTTTCGATTTCTTTATCGAGCTTTCTTATTTTGCCGTTAAGCAACCTAACACGTTGTGACGTGTAAACGATTTCAAAACTCAGGTGATACAGGTGATCTTCAAAAACACTATCTGAAAATGTGACCCGATTTATATAAAACCGGTTGTAAATGAACGGCTTGTCGTTTTCGTTTCTTAGGTTAGCAACAACTTCTGGCGTTCCAAAACGGTTAAACAATTCGGGTTTGTTCCATGCGGAGGCAAACAGATAGTGGATGAATGCCTTTGCAGCCTTATCTTCCAGGGTTTGCATGCATGCATCCTCGCTTTTAAAAAGTGCCAGTATGTTGTCTTTATTTACATCCTCATTGATGTCGTCATCATAATCTTCTTCCTGGGTAATATCTGAAAGAAACCAGTCATAATCTCCAAGGTAAGTAATGGTTTGACATGATGGACATTTACTGACTTCGCCTCCGTTTGTATTAAGTTCGTTTCCGCAATTCGGACAGGAGTTATCTGTGTAAAGATTTTTGTTAATTGCACCGGATTTTTTAATGAACGTCCAGTATTCCATGCCATGTTCTGCAATGTAGTTTTCATTGAGTTCCGGCATTTTTTCGGAAATGAACTGGTCGTTCATTTGAAAATAAATTGCTACAGTAATCACACTGAAGGAACCTTCCGTATAGGCCTTCATATACTCAACTTTTATAATGGAAATATTGGTGAGCATATTTTTCTGACCCAATTGGTTCATCATGTCAAACTGTAGAATGAAGCGCTGGTATAATCCATCACTAATCCAGTTTCGTACCATTGAAAGATCCTGGTTCTGCCATGCTTTTTGAATCGCTAAAAAGGCAATCTTAACCTTGGCAATGAACGCATCTGTTTGAAATCCAGGATTGGATTTTATTAGAGATTCTACAACAGTAGAATTAGCGAGCTTTTTGGGCCGCTGTTCCCCTGGCGGATCAGGATTTCTTTTTGCGTATATAATAGCCTTGACAATAACAATTATAAAAAAGAGAACAACGCCCAGCACAAGTGCGACAACAATTTTCACAACCCAAGGTGGTGCCTGTGTTCCATGCCCCGACGAATGATGAGAGGAAGAAGAGTATGACGAATGTGACGAGGAGGAAGAGCCAGAACTGCTGCTTCCTCCGCCACCACCGCCAGCCCTTGAAAATAAAACGGTGGAAGAGAGCAAAAATACTAAGAGTAAAAACGGATTAAGAAATTTCATTTTGAACCGCATCTATTTAAAATTAATAATTATTTACTATCGAGGATCGTTAAAATGCCAGTAACTTTAAAATTAATTTTTTCAGATGAGCGTCACGACAAATAAACAAATTGCCCAACAATGGTTTCTTGCATTTAATGAACACAACCTGGATGATCTGCTTAACTTATATACCGATGAGGCGGAACATTACAGTCCAAAATTGAAAGTAAGAATGCCGGAAACTAATGGTTTGATAAAAGGAAAAACTGCGTTACGCTCTTGGTGGCAGGATGCATTTGATCGCTTACCTTCATTACGCTATGAGATTAAGAAGTTAACTGCCGACGAAGAACAGGTTTTTATGGAATACGTGAGACATGTTGATGGAGAGGAAGAACTTTTTGTTGGCGAAGTGCTTGTCATTGAGAACGGGAAGATTAAATTTTCACGCGTTTACCATGGCTAATGGTTCTTTTACGATTTATTAACTGGATTTTTAAGAGAGATTGAGTATCTTAGGCATGCTATGAAAAGATTTGTTTTAATTGTATTAATCTTCTTTGCAACATTCCGTTGCTTTGGCAGTTATATATTGATCCCAATGGATAATACCCAGAAGAATCATTTGAAGGCATATGGGATTGCTTATTGGGCGTTGAAAGGTGAACTCGAAATTCAATGGTTAACAAATTATCGTGGCGGAAGTTTTTTAATCCCAAACTCAAAACCTGTCACTACAGAATGTACCATTCGGGGTATTAGTTACGAAATTATTTCTGATGCGCAATCAAACGGTATTCTGGGCGAAATCTCAAATCCGGAAGTTAATCAGGATGCGATTAAACTTGAAAAAGCGCCAAGAATTGCTGTTTATTCTCCAAAAATTAAACAACCCTGGGATGACGCCGTAACCATGGTTTTAAAATATGCGGAGATTCCCTACGACGTTGTTTATGATGAGGAAATTTTGAGTGAAAAGCTGGCAGATTATGATTGGCTTCATTTACACCATGAAGATTTTACCGGACAGTACGGACGGTTTTATGCCGGATTTAACCAGGCTGCATGGTATCAAACCGAAGTCAGGGATAATGAAGAGCGCGCTAAAAAATTGGGGTTTTCAAAGGTATCGCACTTAAAATTAGCCGTGGCAAAAAAAATAAACGATTATGTATTTACAGGCGGCTTTTTATTTGCGATGTGTAGCGCTACCGATAGTTACGATATTGCACTTGCTGCGGAAGGAGTGGATATATGCGAATCCATGTTTGATCATGATCCTGCCGATCCAGCTATGAATAAAAAGATCAATTATGATAAAGGTTATGCGTTTGAGAAATATCAATTAAGTACGAATCCATACGAGTATGAATTTTCTACAATTGATGCCACTACACCTCGCAGACAGTACGGGATGAATAAGGATAATGATGTTTTTACACTTTTTGAATTTTCTGCAAAGTGGGACCCTGTACCCACCATGCTGTGTCAAAATCATGAACAAACCATAAAAGGGTTTTACGGACAAACTACAGCTTTTACAAAAACATACATTAAAAAAAATATTTTAATTCTTGGCGAAGCGAAAGCTTACAATGAAGCGAGGTACATTCATGGTGATCACGGAAAAGGAACCTGGACGTTTTACGGAGGGCATGATCCGGAAGATTATGAACATCGGGTAGAGGATCCTCCAACGGATTTAAGTTTGCATCCTAATTCACCGGGTTACCGTTTAATTTTAAATAACATTTTGTTCCCTGCAGCTAAGAAGAAGAAACAAAAGACTTAGACTCTGTTTTTAAGATTTGGGCGCGTTCCTGCGAAGAGACAGGCAGGAACCGGGCTGTCGCTGCAATCTTTTCCTGCACTTCAACAAGCTCAGTGCATGGCAAAGGATTTTCGCTTGCATCCCTCGCGGAAAAAACTATTCGCTAAAATAACTCCTGACTTCATCTCGCAAATTATACCGACTGGCCATCACTTCGCCATAAGCACCTGCACTACGAATCACTATGATGTCGCCACGATGCGTTTCAGGTAACTCCACTGCTTTTCCAAAACAATCGCTGCTTTCGCAGATTGGCCCCACCACATCGTACTTAATGATCGAGTTTGAACTGGAAGAAATGTTTTCAATTTTATGGAATGCTTGATAAAGAGCGGGTCTGATTAATTCTGTCATACCAGCATCAAGAATCGCAAAATTGGTGTTGATACCATTCTTGATATAAAGTACCTTGCTGATTAGGTTTCCGCATTGAGCAACAATTGCCCTTCCTAACTCAAAATGCAGTTCCTGGTTTTTTCGGAGTTCCATGAAGTCATGAAACACTTTAAAATAAGAAGCAAAATCAATGAGGTTATCACGGTCGGGTTCATGGTAATTAATTCCAATTCCACCTCCTACATTTATTATTGGCAAATCAAAGCCTTTATTCAGGAAAAATTGATTAATCTCATTCACCTTAAGGCATAATTTTTTAAACGGAGCAAGGTCTGTAATCTGAGAGCCAATATGAAAATGAAGTCCAATTAATTTGAGGTACTCGAGGTTTTTTAATTTTACAATCACTTCCTCAAATTCGTACGGATTGATTCCGAATTTATTTTCTTCCAATCCTGTTGTAATGTATTTGTGAGTGTGCGCATCAACGTTGGGATTGATACGCAGTGCAATAGAAGCAATTTTATTTTGTTGGGAAGCCAATTCATTGATGACTTCAAGTTCCTGCATGCTTTCGCAGTTAAAGCAAAAAATGTTTTTATCAAGGGCGTAATTAATCTCATCATCGCTCTTTCCAACGCCGGCAAAAACGATTTTGGATGGTTCGAAACCATTTTCAACAGCGCATTTCACCTCGTTCCCGCTCACACAATCAGCACCTAAACCCGATTTTGAAATTAACTTAATTATCTGGGGATTTGTATTGGCTTTAAAGGCATAATGTACATGGTAATTGTGTTTACTGCTTTCAGCAACAACAGTTTCTAAAGTTGTTTGAAGCAAATTAAGATCATAATAGTAAAACGGTGTTTTGCTATGTGAAACCTGTGTAAGAATATTTTCTTTAAGCATTGTTATAATTATAAATAGCCAAAAAGGCCTTTGTTTAAGGCAATCAATGCTTCTCTTTTGTGAACGGAATTTACAAGCACACTGATGTTATTGGCGCTTCCCCCGTAGGACACCATTCGTAAGGGAATATCTTTCAAAGCCTCAAGCACTTTAAATCCATATCCGGATTTATTTTTTGGCAAATTGCCAACGATGCAAATGATTGTTTGCTCCATATCAATGGCTACGTTCGCAAACTCCTCCAGTTCTTTTGTAATTTCGGGTAAATGTTTGGTGTTATCAATGGTAAGAGACACCGCAATTTCCGAGGTGGTAATCATATCGATGGACGTTTTATAGCGCTCGAATATTTCAAACACGGCCCTTAAAAAACCATGCGCCAGTAACATCCTGTCGCTACGGATATTAATTGCACAAATTCCGTCTTTTGCTGCCACCGCCTTTAATCCTTCAGAGGCTTCGATATTTGAAATGCGGGTTCCCCTGGCTTCAGGCTGCATGGTATTTTTCAGCAACACCGGAATATTTCTTTTTTGTGCGGGCAAAATGCAGGTTGGATGAAGGATTTTTGCGCCAAAATATGCTAACTCCGCTGCTTCATCAAAACTTAGCTCATGTATCGGATGGGTTTTGGAAACAATACGCGGATCGTTATTATGCATGCCATCAATATCGGTCCAGATTTGAACTTCTTTGGCATGAATTGCCGCACCCACTATAGAAGCTGTGTAATCGCTGCCTCCACGCTTTAAATTGTCGATTTCCCCAAATGAGTTACGGCAAATGTAGCCTTGTGTAATGAAAAGGTTAATGGACGAATGTTTTGCAATTTCAGCATCCAGGTTTTTTTCAATATAGTTTAATTGTGGTTCGTCATTTTCATCAATGCGCATAAAGTTGAGTGCGGGTAACAGCGCTGAATTTATTCCAATTTCTTCGAGGTGATAATGAAACATTGCTGTACTTAGTAATTCTCCTTGTGCTAATATTGCTTTTTCCTCGTTTACTGTAAACATATCCAAAGTAAACGAACGCAGGTAATTGAAATGGTTTTTAATCAAATCTTCACCTTTTCTTTTAAAAGTATCGCTGCTATACAACGAATTAATTTCTTCCTTATATTTTACTTCAAGTTGATCAATAATTTCTCCGGCTTTAAGAGGTTGTTTATTATACAACTCAGTACAAATGGAAACAAGAGTATTTGTGGTTCCGCTCATTGCAGATAGAACAACAATCTTTCTTTCCGGTCCCGAAACAAGTTTGACCAAAGCCTTCATTCGCTCGGCCGATCCAACACTCGTTCCCCCAAATTTTAATATTACCATAGGTGCAATTTTTTGATCTTAAATAAGATTTAAATGTAACGAAGTTTTATGGAATTCTAATTTTTTAAATCTTAGTAGTCTATTTGGGAATTTCTGCTGCTAATAATGGTAACAAAAAAAGTCACGCAGTTGGCGTGACTTTTAAATTAGAATTTAACGTCTATTGCTTGATGACTTTATAGGTTTTTGAACCCTCTTTGGTTTCAATCTTTAAATAATAGATGCCGTCTGCCAGCTCCTCAAGATTGACGTTTTTTGACAACAACCCGCTTCCTGTCATTACTTCGTCAGTTACAATCCTTCCCTCGATTGTCATAATGTTTAAATGTGCATGAAGGTCGTCCGGTGAATTTATTTCCAGAGTAAAAATACCTGATGTTGGGTTTGGGAAAATGCGGATGCCGATATCCGATGTAAATTCCTCAATTGCCACACAGGCATTTACCACCAGCGTATCTTTTGCAACATTGGAACATCCGTTTGGCCCAACGTAATTATATAAAATGATGTGAGAACCTTGCGTAGCTGTAGTTGGATTAAAGTAGCTTCCCAACGTTGTTGTAGTAACACCCGCGCCAATATAGGTACCATTAGCAGGAGTTCCTTCTGTTAAGGCGCGGTTCACATTATCGCTTTCGCAAAATGTTTTAGCGCTCGAAAAAACGAGCGATACAGATGGTTTTGGTTTCGAAGTAACAGTGATCAGGTCAGATGATTTACATCCTATTGTATTCGTTACAGTTACAGAATATGTACCGGCTGTTCCAACGGAAATAGACGGTGAAGTTGCACCGGTATTCCATAAATAGCTGTTTCCTGACCCCGCTCCCGCATATAAATTGATTGTACTTCCCTGACAAAAAGCAGTGTCTGAACCGAGAGTCACGATTGGTGATGTACCTAATGAAACGAGTGCCGTATCGGAATTTATACAGCCATTTGAATTGGTTGCACGTATCCAGTATTTCCCTGGTGTGGTCACATTTAAACTGGAAGCAATTGAGCCATTATTCCACAAAAATGAATACGCGCTTGTGTTGGCATTTAGGATAACCGGTAAACTACAATATAAGGAATCGGGTCCGAGGTTCGGAGTTGGAGTTGGTTTGATAAAAATTCTTACCGTATCGTATGTCATGCAAGTGCCAATTGTTCCTTCCACCGTAAAAGTTGTAGTAGCGCCCACGTTTGCAATTGGATTCGCAATATTGGTGGCAGATAAACCTGCCGGTGCCGACCATGAATAAGTAATTGTTGCAGGCTGTCCAAACTCCACATTTGGTCTCTGGCTCATTGAACTGGAAGAGCTTGAACTTGAACAAAGCGTCGCGTCAACATCTGAATTATACCAAACCGAAGATGTGAACGGCGTGGTAGATTGCAGAACGGATACGTTTTGTGTGTATGCTAATGGATTATTGTTAAAACACGTTTCTATAATAATATTGGAAACCCCGTCCCACACAAATGGTGTAGAAAAGGTGTGCGTGTTAATTCCCAAAACGGGTGTATAGCTTGGTGAAGAAAAATAGGTAGTGAAGCCAGTTGTTTGAAACGCGGTGAGGCTTGTAACAGTTGTTGTGGCAAGGGCAATGTTATGATTGATGAACGCGCCCGCCGTGTTTAAATTAGTTGCATTAAAAGAAATGGATGTCACGTTTCCTGCTACCAAACCTGCAGCTGTTAATTCGGAAGCTAAGTACAAAAATTGGTGCCTCGCGCCTTTATAAAAATTACCGTAAGGAGAAGGGTAGGAGGTGGAGGAATTGGAAATAGTTCCCGTTCCAACAAGTTTAGTTGAACTGAAACTGGCATTTAATTGAACAGGAACACCTAAACAAACACTATCATTAGGAAGTATGCTTGTGGAAAATACCGGGTTACGGGTAATCGTTCTTTGCGTTGTATCATTAATTACAGATCCGTCGCCAACCACTGTGGCATAACCTTTTAATTTATAGGTGCCGATATTGGACAGGTTATAGTTAGTAGTTAGGGTAAAATCCTGTGTTGCGTTGCTGGCAAGAGTTCCGCTATTTACAGCCACGGTATAGGTGCCCGGGTTCGGACCTGTTGTTTTAACAGTGATGATGGCTGGAGTTACAGAAAAGTCTGCCACCGCCGAACCATAATTTTTCAATGCCACAACAATCGTGTCGTTCGCGAAACATGTTTTCGTACTAAGCGGTTTCAGAAATGAGCTAACACCCAGGTCGAGGGGTGCCGGTGGCAAAAATTCAAACTGGATCTGCGGTTTGTTTGATGAAGTTGATGAACAGGCAACACCACACTGCGGACTTGAATCGCTACGGACAAAAATAAATCCACTCGGTACAGTTGGACTATAAATTCTTACCACACCTGTTGAAGTGTAAGCTGAAACCTGATCAAAACATACATCCACCAAAATATTGTCGGTGCCGTTCCATAAAAATGGCGTAGATAAGGTAAGCATATCAAAACCGCCGGCAGGAGGGTTGTAACTTGGAGTGTTATATACTGTGGTAAGACCCGTTCCATCATAAACAGCTACGTTATTTGCAGCAGTATGTTTTAATTTAATGGTATAATTCGGCAATGGATTAGTTACTCCACTTGCAATATAAAAACCAAGTTTCGTAAGGGTTCCACCCGTGATACCAACGGCATTTAATTCAGCTGCCGTATATACAATCTGGCAATGCAGGCTTCGGTAAAACTGATTAATTGGCCCGGCGGTAGTGGTGCCATGTACATTTGTTCCCGACCCTAAAGTTACAGTTACCTGCGAATAAGCAAGGGAGTTGCAGAAATAAATCAGTAAAATTCCAAGTATGGATTTTAAATTAAAGTAACGTTTTTTCATCTTGTTGAATTTTAGAATTAATGTGACGCTTACGCAGGTTTAAATTGCTGCTTACATGAAAGTTCATGTTTTTAGCATTTAGCCTGCCTAACAAAAATATAACATTAAATTTTTAAAACCTACCGTCTCGGTTAACAAAAAATAAGCAAGTGCTTACATAATTCACTTCTTTTTATGCGCCTATTTTGTATTTTTGTTTCATGGATTCATTGATTTTTTTGTTTTTAAACCTCGGTGGTGGTGAAGTTGTTTTAATTCTTCTGGTTATTTTATTGATGTTTGGTGGAAAAGGGATTCCCAATATTGCCCGGGCACTTGGTAAAGGAATCAGGGAATTTAAGGATGCTACTGATGGCATTCAAAAAGATGTAATGAAAAGCACTGGGGGTATCACCAATACGATCCAGGAGCATATCCAGGAAGTTAAAAAAGAAGTGGATACCCTTTCCGACAATAAATAAAAGGCGGCATGAAGTTTTTTAATAATTTCTTACTGTTTGTGTCTTTACTTTTTTTTATTTCCTGTGAGCGGGATCAAAAAAAGCAAACCGTTTTCATTGATCAGGAAAAAGTTAAACATCAGTTTATAAAAGCAAACCAGCAGGTGGTTGTGAAAGAAAATGATGAAATGGATTATTACCAGAAATCCCATAATATGCCCTTTGTGAAAACTAATTCAGGGATTAGGTATCACGTGTATTCACCGTCGGGGAAAGGCGACTCCATTAAAACTGATGATGTTATTCGGATTAATTATACAGTCTATCTTTTAGATGGAACTGAATGTTATTCTTCTAAAAACGATGGAGAGAAAGAATTCAAAGTTGGAATGGAAGACATCGAGAATGGATTGCATAAGGCAGTTCTATTTTTAAAATCTGGTGATAAAGCCCGTATTTTAATTCCCTCGCACCTTGCGCACGGTCTTTTGGGTGATTCAAAGAAAATTCCACCGCAATCACCAATCTTGTATGATCTTGAAATCCTTTCAGTAGAAAAAGGTCATCGAAAATAATTCCATATGCGGTTGAGGTATGTTTCTTTTTTTATTTCCATTCTTTTTTGTTTTGCTTGTAACAGAAACGAAAAACTGAAAGGATATACCCGAGATACTGATGGGTATTATTATAAGTTGATCGGATTGGGAGATGGAAATTTCAGTCCGGAAAGGGAAAGTATTCTGGTTTTTGACGCAGCGATGAAAACCCTCTCGGATTCTGTATTCTGGGATACAAAACATGACGCACCAAATGGTTTGTATGTTGATTTGTCTTTACTGAATTTCAGGGGATCGTCTCAAAAGCAATTTTTAAAGATGGTGGAAGGGGATAGTGTTTCTTTGATGATGAAACCCGCTGTTTTTTTTAGGTGTTATTTTGATACCGTTGTGCCACTATTTTGTAGTAAAGACAGTTTAGTGAAGCTGGATGTAAAGTTAAATCAAATCATTTCAAGGGCTGAATACCTCGCTCTTATTAAAAATTCGCAGGGAGAGGAAGTAGAAGAGGATACCGAACTCGAAGAGTTAAAGGAGATAGAATGTTACCTGTCGCAAGATAGAAAAGGCATTTCCCCTGATCATAATGGCATTTATACCTTAGAGCGAACCCACACTACTTTAGGGAAGGTTACACCGGGAAAAAAAATAAAATTGGCATACCAGGGATCCTTTATCGATGGGCGGTTAATCGATCCCCAACAACAAACGATAGAATACGTGTATGGCACGCCTGATCAGCTTATTAAAGGGTTAAATATTGTTATTGGCACATTAAAAAAAGGTGAAACTACAAAAATAATAGTACCTTCGCGCCTGGCTTTTGGCGAATCAGGAAGTAGCAATGGTTCTATTCCACCTTATACACCTCTTGTCTACACACTTAAAATAATTGATATAAAATAAAAAAAATGAACAAAACCTCTATGTTATTAGGTTCTGCACTGTTAGCAGGACTTTTTGCCTGTAACAAATCAGAATTTGATGGCTTTACCAAAGCAGAAAACGGGTTACATTATAAATTTTTTACGCCGGATGAAAACGGAGTTAAAGCAACGGAAGGCGATGGCGTAAGTATTAAGATTGTTTACGCATTAAAAAAGAACCCTTCCGATTCAGTTTTATTTGACTCAAAATTAAATTCCGAGGACGGCTCCGGTACAGTAAGGTACATTTTGCCTAAATCTTCCTTTAAAGGAAGTTTGGAAGACGCTATCGCAATGATGGCAAAGAATGATAGTGCGGCGTTTATCATCAGTGCAGATTCTTTTTTTCTTAAGACAAATCGCATGCAGGCCCTTCCGGAATTTGCTAAACCCGGAGATAAGTTAGTCATCAGTATTAAGATGGTTGACATTAAATCTAAAAAGGAGCTTGAAGAGAATCAAAAGAAACAGGAAGCTGAAATGAATCAGTTATCTGAACAGGAGAAGCCAAAACTGGACGCGTATTTAGCGGAACATAAAATTACTGCAAAGCCTACCGAAAGTGGTTTGTACGTAATTGAAACGAAAAAGGGAACTGGTGCAAAGCCTCAGGCTGGTGACGAGGTTTCTGTAAATTATACTGGTCGTTTATTAGATGGAACCATATTTGATACGTCGATTGAAGCAGATGCTAAAGCAGGAAATGTATATAATCCTCAAAGACCGTATGAGCCTATTAAATTTGCACTCGATCAGGGTCAGGTAATCAAAGGATGGGATGAAGCGTTAAAGTTGTTATCAAAGGGCGGGAAAGCCCAGCTGATCATTCCATCGAACCTTGCTTATGGCCCGAGAGGCGGCGGACCAATTCCTCCATTTTCAACCTTAGTGTTTGATGTAGAATTGGTTGATTTTAAATCGGCAGGAAAATAATTGATACTTAAAACCCAATACTAAATAAATAAAAAATGAAAAAAGTAATTTTAGCATCGCTGTTTGCCTTAGTATCCCTGGGATTAGTAGCGCAAAACAAACCTAAAAAAGCTAAAAAAATTAAATTAACTAAAATGGATAAAGAATTTTTAAGTAAACAGGAAGATGGCATGTATGCCAAATTTGAAACGTCTAAAGGAGACATTTATTGTGTATTGGAATATAAAAAAACACCAATGACGGTAGCTAATTTTGTTGGTTTAGCAGAAGGTTCAATTAAAAATACCGCAAAGGGCGAAGGTGTTCCTTATTATGATAGTTTAAAATTTCACCGTGTGATTCCAAATTTCATGATTCAGGGTGGTTGTCCGCTTGGAACAGGAACCGGTGATCCTGGTTATAAGTTCGGCGATGAATTTGACGAAACATTAAAACATACGGGACCTGGTATCTTATCAATGGCCAACGCAGGTCCGGGTACTAACGGTAGCCAGTTTTTTATTACGCATGTGAAAACTGACTGGCTCGATGGAAAGCACACGGTTTTCGGACATGTGGTTACAGGCCAGTCTGTAGTAGATTCAATTAAGCAGAATGATGTATTAAAGCACCTAGTAATTTTAAGAAAAGGAAAAGAAGCAGAAGCATTTGATGCACCTAAAGTGTTTGAGTTTGAAAAAGCAAACGCTGGCGCTAAGGCAGAAGCTAAAGCGAAAGCCGAAAAGGAAAAGATGGATAAAGTATTAAATGAAACGTATGGCTCCGCTAAAACGACACCTAGCGGTTTACGCTATATCATTGAGAAAGAAGGTGAAGGAACTCCTCCAACTGCAACCTCTCAGGTTACTGTTCATTATTCGGGTTACCTGCTCAATGGAAGTAAATTCGACAGTTCAGTTGACCGCGGACAACCAGCAACGTTTGGTTTGAACCAGGTTATAAAAGGGTGGACTGAAGGATTACAGTTATTGAAACCGGGTGGCAAAGCAAAGTTAATTATTCCTGCAGAATTAGGCTATGGTGCAAATGGTTATCCACCAGTTATTCCTCCAAATTCATGGTTAGTGTTTGATGTGGAATTGATCAAAGTAAACTAATTTTGATTTATTAAAAAAGGAAAGCTTCTCGATCGGGAAGCTTTTTTTATTTAAGAAGATTGTGCGCCAAACTGTGGAGCAAGGTATAATTCATCGTTTTTTCAGGCGAGCGGGATTATTTTAAATCTGTATCTTTAAAATTAATGCAGTTAACGCTTAAGAAATTCAATTCGAATACCCTGTTTTTTATTTTTTGGGTATGCATGTCCTTTTACCTCTTGGTAAGAGCATATTACGTTGATATCACAGACGACGAGGCATGGTCTTATTATAATGTAAAGCGGTTCTGGTGGGTTGAGGTTTTATGTTCTGGCAACACGCACTGGTTTAATTTTTTGGCGATTAAGACTGCACTAATGTTAGGATTGGAAAAGACCTGGCATCTGCGATGGTTTAGTCTACTGTCGGGAGTTGTATTTCTTTACATTGGATATCGCTGGATCATTACATTCTCCAATTTGGCAGTAAAAGTTTTTGCATTTTCGTTGCTGTTCCTCAATCCCTACCTCGTTGAATATTTAACCCTTGCTCGTGGCTATTCTGCCGCATTGTGTTTTGTAGCGCTTAGCTTTTACTTTTATTGTAGAACTGAAAGGCGTATTATAATTTCCGTGCCGCTCTTATTTGCCGGACTAAGTGCGATCGCCAATTTCAATTTCTTTTATTTTTTTGTTCCTTTTGCCTTGATGTATTTTGTCAGCTGTTACCTGAAGGATAAATCTTGGCTCTTTAAAAGCAAAGCATTCTATTTTGATATGCTGTTTGTTCTGGGTGTTTCGTTCCTGGTTTTACGTGCTTTGTGGTTTATTAAACTCTGTTCAAACGATATCGGAAGCTTTGGGGGAGATAACCTCATTAGGTCCGTTTTTGGCAGTTACCTTGATACCTTGTTTTACGGGCAGTTTTATTTCCCTTCATCCGTGAAAGATTTACTTGGCGTAGTGTTGCTCATCCTTGTTTTAGGCGGATCCGTTTACGGCATCCTCAAATTTCAATCGCACCAAATTAAATTATTTACAATGTCTTCATGTGTGCTGCTTGGTATGTTGATTCTTGTTGTGTTTAACCATGTCTGCTTCAACATACTTTATCCAACCGAACGAACTGCCCTTATGTTTTACCCGGTGGCTGTTATTGTGACTGTTTTTTTTCTCAATGATGTTAACTGGGCACATTCCGTTAAACAGAGTTTATTTGGATTGATTAGCACGTCACTTATTATTAATTTTTTTAAAACTGCCTCGGCCGTTTCAGGATATGATCATTCTTACTGCATGAAGACAAACCAGTATTTTGAATTCCTGGCTGAGACTCCGGCCAGGCGTGTTGGTTTAGCGGTTGAAGTGTATTTTGTATACCTCAAGTATTACAAGCATACCACTTGTAATTTTTATGCAGAGTCCATTAATGAATACAGGATAAATCCCCGATATTTATTTGATCACCAATTAGAGGATTTTGATTACCTTTTATTGCTGCCTCCGTATAATTTAAAGTATTATAAAACTAGCCCGATATCATTCGTGCCTGTAAAATATTTTCAGGACACGGGGGCGTTAATTGTAAAAGTGACGAAAGTACCTGTTAGTTCCTGATTCCAATTAATCATTTAAATTAATGCTTTTTGTATATTTATTCAATGCAGAGCATCAAGAACCGCTTTCTTATTAATACAATATTTTTCTTTCTCGTTTATGGATTAATGTTTTATGTTGTATTGCGAGCTGTTTTTATGGATATCACTCATGATGAGGCCTATTCATTTTACAACGCGAAACATTTTTGGTGGGTAGAAACTCTGTGTACAGGCAATACCCATTGGTTCAATTTCCTTGCGATTAAAACCTGCCTATTGTTCGGGCTCGAAAAAGCAAGTCAGTTACGTTGGTTTACATTATTATCGTCGGGGATTTTTTTAACGCTTGTTTATTATTGGATCCGAAGTATTCGCAGTTTCCATGTAAAAGTTTTTGCTTTTGCAGTATCTGTTCTGAATCCATTTTTAATTGATTATCTGTCATTAGCACGGGGCTATTCAACGGGGCTTATGTTCGAGACTTTAAGCATCGCTTTCTACTTTATTTCAATTAAAAAAAGGAAGCGGTCCATCGGCACGTTCTCATTGTTGCTTGCGGGCATGTCTGCCATCGCTAATTTTAATTTCTTTTATTTTTTTGCAGCTTTCTCAATCGTCTATTTTTTTCAGTTTCATTTCAAGAAAAGAAGTCAATTTTTAAAGCAACCGTTGTTTTATTGGGAAGTTTTATTTGTTTTCTTTATTTCAGCACTGGTATTAAAAGCACTTCATTTCATTACGGTTTGTTCCAACGATATCGGTGCATATGGTGGTGAAGATTTGGTTTCTGGAGTTTTCCGGGGATTTATACATACTCTGGTGTATCGCGAAGGCATTCATTTGTCGCTTATCGATGGGTTTGCATTTGTTTTTTGTTTAGGGATCTGTATGGCATGCATTTACGGAATTCGATTAACACGTAAACACAGGAACGAGACTTATGCGTTTTCCAGCTCTGTACTGCTGATTATGATTATATTAACGCTTGTAACGAAACTGGCTTTTGGTGTATTGTATCCTACGTATCGCACCGCGCTCATGTTTTATCCCTTGTTTTCATTGGTTTTAGTTGGTTTTTTGAGTGCAATAATTACAAACATAAAACTCCGACGGGTAATTTTTATTGGTTGTGGTGTTGTACTAGCTTTAAATTTTTGCAGTACCCTGAGCTTAAGACGAAGTTTTGATTACTGGCAGCAGTCTGATACAAAAAAAGCGTTTACTTACCTTGACAGGATCGGCGCAAATTATGTAGGGGCTTCGCCTGAGCTTTACGGTGTTTACCGTAATTATTATCAATTAACAGATCACCAGCGATTTCACTTTGAGGGTACCAGAATCCATACAATGGATCCAAAAGGTTTGGATGCAACCGGTGTAAGCCTCCAAAAATTTGAGTATTTAGTGTTGTTTCCGCCTTATGATTTAAGTTTTTACAGAGCCAATAGGGTGAGGTTTGAGGGAATGATGTATTTCCCTAACACGGGCACATTGATTTTAAAGTGCGTCGCAATTACGAAGCTTTAAATTTATATTAGGCTTTAGTAATTTAAATATGTTGTAAAAAGATTTGATTCGCAATACAAATTTCCTTCTTGTATACGTTATGAAATTGCAAGGACGAGGGTGTTTAGACGAAAACTGGACGTTCTCACCGAATTATCTTTTTTGCCAATCTTTCCAGAACTATTTTTATAAGAACAACCGACGTTTCCCCATCACCTTATTCGGTATTTTAAAAAGAATAACCATATGAAAAAAATACTCGTTACAACTGATTTTTCGGAGGCAGCGCATAATGCAGCCTTATATGCTGCTGAGCTGGCTAATGTAAGCGGGGCCAGAATATTATTGCATCATGCCACAGCAGATCCCACTATAGTAATGGAAACAGAAAGTGAGGTTAATGACCCGGCTGATTGCAAAAAGCTTCTTGCGGAAGAAACCATTTTGTTGAATAAGAAAAGTGGTGTGTTGGTTGATGGTTTACTCACGGAAGGTGATGCGTCGAGTGAAATCATTAAACTCGAAAATACGAAAGCTCCGGATCTCCTGGTTGCCGGAATGAAAGCTAGCAGTAAGTTCCGGAAATTTATGTTCGGAAGTGTAGCTACAGATGTGATAAATAAGATGCATACACCTATCATTGTTGTTCCTGAGAATTATAAATTCAAAACGATTGCGAAAATAGCATTTGGGATTGATTTTGAGATGAAGAAGGAATTGCAAATGCATCCGACTATACAGGATTTATACACACTCTTTAAACCAGCGTCGCTATTAATTAATATCGTGAAGCAAGGCGCTCCAATCAGGCCAAATGATCCCGTTTCTGAAAGGAACATCGAGAAGTATTTTGAAAATCGCGGGCACACGTATCATTTTCTTGAAGACAATGACATCATGCGTGGGCTCAAAGAATTTGTGTCTTGGCATAAAATTGATTTGCTGGTAATGTTGCCGCGCGAACGTAACCTGCTTGAAAAGCTATTCTCTGAAAGTAAAACCAAAAAAATGGCTTTCAATACAGAGATACCCTTGATGATATTACCGGCAATCTAAGTGAAATTAATATCAAATCCGACGGTGCTGCTAAAGTGAATGATAAGTTGGCATTTTCAAATGAGTTTTTTTAATCTTAATTTCTGGTGAAGGATGCGAGCGGAAACCCTTTTTTGGTATGATCCCGCAATCTCGGGATTAGACTTAAAAGATTGACGCAGTCAGCCTGACCCGGCTGATCTTGGAGGGGCACTCCCCGGTCCTGCAATAAATAACATCCTATGGATTCTGCCTAAAATCAACCATAATCTTTATGAACAGGCTGTTTAAAAATCAGGCGGGAATGCCCCTGTTTTTTCGTAAATTAGCACCTCTAAATTTAAGTATATGACCACTGATAAATTTGTGTCCCGCCATAACGGGCCCCGCGAAACCGAAATCAAACAAATGCTGGCAAAGATCGGCGTCTCCTCTGTGGATGAACTCATCAGTCAGACTGTTCCTTCTGGCATTCGCTTGAAACAACCTTTGCGTGTTGCACCGGCCATGAGCGAGTATCAGTATAGCAAACATTTAAAGGCATTAGGCAAAAAAAATAAAGTTTTTCGTTCGTACATTGGACTAGGTTACTATAATACGATTTTACCCGCTGTAATTCAGCGCAATGTTTTAGAGAATCCGGGTTGGTACACTGCTTACACGCCATACCAGGCAGAGATTGCACAAGGGCGATTAGAAGCCATTTTGAATTTCCAGACCATGGTAATGGATTTAACAGCAATGCCGATTGCCAACGCATCTCTATTGGATGAAGCAACAGCTGCCGCTGAGGCATTATTCATGTTCTTTAGTCACCGCAGTAAGGACAAAGTGAAAAATGGCGGTAATAAATTTTTTATAAGCAATACTGTATTTCCACAAACCATTGATGTGGTACGAACCCGAGCGGTTCCTTATGGCATTGAACTTGTAATTGGTGATGCTGCTTCAATAAAGCTTGACAATTCATTCTTTGGAGCGTTGATTCAATACCCCGACATGAACGGGGAAGTAAATGATTACAGATCGTTTGTGAAGGACGCGCATACTAAAGAAATTCAAGTTGCAGTTGCGACTGATCTTCTGGCATTGGCTTTATTAACGCCTCCTGGTGAATGGGATGCTGATTGTGTAATAGGAAATTCGCAGCGTTTTGGTGTTCCTTTAGGATATGGAGGGCCTCATGCTGCATTCTTTGCATGTAAGGAAGAGTATAAACGGTTGATCCCAGGGCGGATCATTGGTGTATCGGTTGATGCCCAAGGAAACCCTGCTTTGCGTATGGCCTTGCAGACACGAGAACAACATATTAAGCGTGATAAAGCAACTTCCAATATTTGTACTGCACAGGCATTATTGGCAATTATGGCCAGTATGTATGCAGTGTATCACGGACAGGAAGGCATTCGCGCAATTGCTAATGGGGTTCATAACGCAACAGGCTACATAGTTTCTGAATTAAAAAAATTAGGCTACGAGGTTAAAACCAAAATGTATTTTGATACCATCGTTGTAGCAGTTGCTGATTCCGGCAAAATAAAATCAATTGCGGAAGGTAAGGAAATAAATTTCAGATACATCGATGGAAAGCATGTCGGTATTTCACTAGACCAAACTGTTGAAGGAAATGATGTGAATGATATCATATCCATTTTTGCTGAAGCGAATAACAATATGTTTAGCGCTACCGATTGCAAGGATTGCAATTTAATTGGAACTTCAGATTTAAAACGCAGTTCTGCATTTTTAACGCATCCAACTTTTAATTCCTATCACAGTGAAAGTGAAATGATGCGCTATATCAAACGCTTGGAAAATAAAGATTTATCATTAGTTCACTCGATGATATCGCTGGGATCCTGTACGATGAAATTAAACGCGGCATCTGAATTATTACCGATTACCTGGCCGGAGTTTGCAAACATTCATCCTTTTGTTCCGTTGGATCAGGCACAGGGTTATACAGAATTAATTGAGCAGTTGAACAAAGATCTTTCAGAGATTACAGGGTTTGCCCGCATGAGTTTTCAGCCTAATTCCGGTGCACAGGGAGAATATGCCGGGTTAATGGTTATCCGGGCATATCACATAGCAAACGGTCGGGCACATAGGAATGTAGCTTTAATTCCTTCTTCTGCCCACGGAACCAATCCTGCATCTGCTGCTATGGCTGGAATGCACATCGTTGTAACCAAATGTGATGAAAAAGGAAACATTGATTTAATTGACCTGCGAGCAAAAGCAGAAATGCACAAGGATAATTTATCCTGTTTAATGGTTACGTATCCTTCTACTCATGGTGTGTACGAAGAGTCAATTACTGAAATTACCAAGATGATCCATGATAATGGCGGATTGGTTTACATGGATGGCGCGAACATGAATGCCCAGGTAGGTTTAACTTCTCCGGGAAATATAGGGGCGGATGTTTGTCACCTGAATTTACACAAAACATTTGCTATTCCACATGGTGGTGGTGGCCCCGGCATGGGACCAATTGGTGTGGTTGAAAAGTTAGTACCATTCCTTCCATCTCATACTATTGTGAATACAAGCGGAGATAAAGGAATCACGGCAGTTTCTGCTGCACCTTACGGTAGCGCACTTATCCTTTTGATCTCTTACGGCTACATAAAAATGCTAGGTGGCGAAGGCTTAAAACAAGCTACAGAAATGGCCATTTTAAATGCCAATTACATGAAGGAAGTGTTATCAGGTAGCTATAAAATTTTGTATACTGGTAAAAACGGACGTTGTGCGCATGAAATGATTTTGGATTGTAATGAATTTAAAATGGCATCAGGAGTTGAAGTAGCCGATATGGCCAAGCGCTTAATGGATTACGGATTCCATGCTCCAACGGTTGCTTTTCCTGTAGTTAATACGTTAATGGTGGAACCAACAGAATCCGAATCAAAAGCAGAACTTGATCGTTTTTGCGAAGCAATGATTGCAATCCGTAATGAGATCAGGGAAATTGAAAATGGCAAGTTCGATAAAACGAACAACGTGATTAAGAACGCGCCTCATACGTGTAAGCTCGTTGTTAATGATAATTGGGATAAGCCGTATAACCGTGAAAAAGCAGCTTATCCACTAAACTGGGTGAGGGATAATAAGTTTTGGCCAAGCGTGGCACGGGTGGATAATGCTTTTGGCGACAGAAATCTGGTTTGTTCCTGTGCCCCTATTGAAGCCTACATGGAAGTGGCCGTGAATGCCTAAACTTTCAGTTTGATATATCAAGTCCTTTGCCTTTCCGGTAAAGGACTTTTTTATTTTACCTTGTCGTTAAAAAGATTAAGTAGCTGGCAGCAGTATAATCCGGGGATAATGTCGGGAAATATTTATATTTGATAAATGCAAATTATGTCTCGGTCCTTACTATTCGCCTTTTTGTGTTTTACTACGTTTATTTGTGAGGGTCAGAAGATTTCTAAGTTCGAATCCTTAGTGGATTCGGCAAATAAGTACGAACATATAGATTGGAATCTTTCCTATTCGTACGCAAAAATGGCATTACAGAATAAAGATGAAAATTTTTCGTACAAGGATGTCATTAGCCTGAATACCATTTTCGATACGTATTATCAAAAGCTCAATATGCTGGACTCCGCTTTCAGTATCAATAAACAATCACTGAAATTGGCAACGAAACATAACGATACCATGCTGATCGCGTATAGCCTCAATAATATGGCGGGTATTTATGATCTCACCGGCAATTACCAGGTCTCCATTCAGATGTATAAAAAGGCACTGACAATGCTTGAAAGGATGAATGATATCCAACAGATTGGAAATACAAATCATAACATGGCTATCCCATTTTCAAAACTTGAGATGTATGATTCGGCACTGTATTATACCAACATTGCGTTAATGAATTATAAGAAAGTCAATGATTATTCAGGCATAGCGATGTGCTATGATACTTATGGAACAGAGGCTGACCGTTTAGGTAATTATACGGAAGCTATTAAATATTATAAAATGGAAATAGAAAGTTTCAAAAAGGCGAATGAAGCCGCGAACCTGATCATTCCGTATCAAAACATCGCTGAAACTTATCTATCCATCAAGGATTATGCGTCCTGCAAACAATACCTTGACCTGGCAATGAACCTGGCAATAGAGTTGGGTTCAAAAGTTGACATGTATGATGTGTCGAATACGTATGCCAAGTACTACGAAGCTACTGGTGACTTTAAGAAAGCTAATTATTATATGCGACGTTATTATGAGGGTAAAGATACCATGATCAATACCCAGTTAAAAACGGAATTGTCCGATCAGAAAAGTGAATTTGACAGGGAGAACGCAAAGGCCATGTTTACTATCCAGAAATTGGAAGCCGAGCAAAATTTGCGATCAAAGCAGGCGGTAACATGGGTTTTGATTTTGTCGTCGGTGTTTTTTATTATCGTGTTGGTTTTGTCGGTAAACAAATACAGGGCAAAACAAAAGTCATTTGTGAAATTAAATGAGTATAAAAATCAATTGATTTTTCAGAAGGAACGGGTGGAAGAGACGCAAAAAGAGATCATTGACAGTATAAACTATGCCAAACGCATTCAAAGTGCTATCATGCCGAAAGAAGAAGATGTTCTGGCCTTCTTTCCAAAAAGTTTTTTATTATACAAGCCAAAGAACATTGTAGCGGGCGACTTTTATTTTTTTGAGTCAACTGCATCCCATGTGTTTTATGCTGCAGCCGATTGTACAGGCCATGGCGTTCCGGGAGCACTTGTTAGTGTTATTTGTTCAAACGCGCTGGCACGAAGCGTTCATGAATTTAATCTTACAGATCCCGGTAAAATTCTTGACAAGACAAGAGAGTTGGTTTTGAAAACGTTTCAGAGAAGTGGCAAGGATGTGAAAGATGGGATGGATATCAGTTTGTGTGCTTTCGAAATTCAACAGTTAAAACTGCCCGGAAAAATCACAGCTTATTGGGCTGGTGCCAATAATCCTTTGTGGTATGTGAATTTTCTCAACGGTAAGCCAGAGTTAAAAAAGATAAAGGCGAACAAGCAGGCCATCGGCCACAATGAGATGCCCGAGCCTTATACTACGCATGCTTTTGAAATGGAAAGAGGTGACATGTTATATTTATTTACGGATGGCTACGCCGACCAGTTTGGCGGAAACAAACAAAAAAAACTAAAATACGCCCGCCTCGAAGAAATCATCCTTGCAGTTTGTAGAAGGGATGTTAGTGATCAGAAAAGTACCCTGGAAAATGAATTTAAAGCATGGAAAGGCCATCTGGAACAGGTAGATGATGTTTGTGTCATTGGTGTATGCCTCGGTTAACTTTTTGGAGATATTTATAAGCATTTAAAGCGTTAGTTTATCTGGTGTTCGTCGGATTTAACAAAAAATCCTTAACAAATTTGTACACGGTTTTTGGGTTCTATTTAATAAACGGACTGCACTGTTTACGGAATATTATGTTACTTTGTAATATGTCTTTATTAATTGCCTCTCTTAATTCCGGAAGTAACGGAAATTGTTATTTTGTAGGAAACGGCAATGAGGCTGTGCTGGTTGATGTTGGTATTTCATGTAAAGAAGTTGAAAAACGAATGCTTCGTCTGGGCCTTTCGCTAAGTCAGGTAAAAGGAATTTTTATATCCCATGAACACAGTGATCATATTAAGGGAGTAGAAGTGCTTTCCAGAAAATATTCTATTCCGGTTTACATTACAGCCCTCACTTTAAAAAATTCAAGGCTGGTGTTGTCTCCCGATTTAGTTCGCGGTTTTCAATCCAACGAAACCGTTGAACTTGGCGGGTTGGCGGTGATACCTTTTCCAAAATTACATGATGCCTCTGATCCATACAGTTTTGTCGTGAAAGGTAACGGTGTAAAGATTGGTGTCTTAACGGATATAGGTTCAGTTTGCCAAAATGTAATTCAGCACTTTAAGCAATGCCACGCGGCCTTCCTTGAAGCAAATTACGACGAAATTCTTTTGGAAAATGGTTTCTATCCCTATTATTTGAAGCAACGCATCCGGGGTAATCGCGGACATTTGTCCAATAAGCAGGCACTCGATTTACTCTTGTGTCATAAGCCCGAGTTTATGAGTGTTCTTATTCTGTCTCACCTGTCAAAAGATAATAATTGCCCTATCCTTGTAAAAGAATTATTTATGCAACACGCCCGCCATACAAAGGTTGTAGTTGCATCCCGCCACCAGGAAACTGAAGTGTTTCGGATTTTCGCTACTCCTGTTGGGGAAGTTTCCAAATACGCAAAACCTGTAATTCAAACGTCTTTATTTTAAGTAAATTCGCGTCTATTCATTATGATAGGGCGTACTATTTCTTTATATAAGATGTCTTTTACCGGACTTTCCCGTGAGTCATGGCTTTTATCTTTTATAATGCTCATTAACCGAAGCGGCACCATGGTGCTGCCATTTATGACATTATACCTTACAGGAAAGGAAATGAACAGGAGTTTGAGTGAAGCAGGCTTTGTAATGGCTCTTTTTGGTTTAGGATCAATTGTGGGGGCTTATTTCGGAGGAAAATTTTCAGATAAAATAGGGTTTTATAAAGTGCAATTGATTGCGCTGCTAGGGGGCGGAATGATGTTTATGATACTTGGGCAACTTACGTCCTATCCCTTAATTTGTATTTCTACCTTTTTACTAAGTCTGGTGAACGAAGCTTTTCGGCCTGCTAATTCTTCGGCAATTGCTTTCTATAGTAATGCGGAGAACAGAACTCGGTCATATTCTTTAAACAGGCTTTCCATTAACCTGGGTTGGGCGGTCGGGGCTTCAATGGGTGGATTAATAGCAGCTTATGATTACCAGTTGTTATTCTGGGTTGACGGAATAACAAATTTACTGGCGGCGGGTTTGCTTTTTGTTTTTTTGAAGCCTGCTGTTCAAAAGAAAAAAATCCGGCCTTCATCCGAAGTCCCCGAAAAGCTATCGGCATACAAAGATAAAACCTACTTATCCTTTCTGATTTACATGACTTTATTTTCCCTGTGTTTTGTTCAACTCTTTTCAACCATTCCAAAATATTTCAGAGATAACCTTTTCCTGAATGAGAAATACATTGGCTTGATGATGGCCGTTAATGGAATCATTATTGTTGCTATTGAAATGGTAATGGTATACACCCTGGAAAAAAAGAACCGCGGAGGAACCTACATTATACTTGGTGTTATCATGTGCGCGATTTCATACCTCGCTTTATTGTTGCCCGGGAACCCAAAGTTAATAGCGTTAGTGATGATATTATTTATTTCATTTGGAGAAATCCTTGCAATGCCCTTTATGACTACATTTTGGATTCAGCGAACAACTGATCAGAATCGCGGACAATATGCAGGACTCTATACTATTTCATGGGGACTTGGAAATACGCTTGGACCATTTATTTTTTCCGCTTTAATCGACGCTTCAAATTTTAAAGTTGCTTTCGTGGTGCTTGGATTTCTATTGATTACTTCGGCCTACGGCTTTTACCGTGTTGATAAAATTAAATCCTAATTGGAAAAACACTAAGTTAATTAAGTGAGAATTCTACCGTCGGCCATTTCGATGATGCGGTGCGTTTTATTGGCAAATTCAGGATCGTGTGTAACAATGAGCAGCGCTTGATTTCTTTCCCTCACAAGGTTGTTAAAGATTTCAAACACCATATCGCTGTTTTTTTTGTCGAGGTTACCTGTTGGTTCATCACCCATAATAATTAGCGGATCATTGATCAAAGCCCTCGCAATGGCTACGCGCTGTTTTTGTCCGCCACTCAGCTGATTAGGTAATTTCAACGCCTGGTCCTGCATATCCAGGTTTTTTAGATGTTCCATGGCCCGATACTCAATTTCATGAATACTGTATTTACCCCGCTTAATTCCAGGAAGCATCACATTCCTTAATACGTTATATTCCGCAAGTAAGTAGTGAAACTGAAAAACAAATCCAATGTGTTCATTGCGAATCACTGCCAGGTGTTTATCGGTTTTATTTGTGAGACTCGAATTATGTATGAACAGTTCACCCTCATAATCAGTATCCATTGTAGAAAGAATATAAAGTAAGGTGGATTTGCCGCAACCCGACTTACCTACAACAGATACAAATTCTCCTTTATCAATTTGCATGTTAATATCAGTAAGCACCTGAAACTTTACAGGATCGTAAAAGTATTTATTGATATTCACGGTTTTTAAAATCGTTTCGGGCATCGGCTATTTTCCTCGTATAATTTCAACCGGATCAATTTTGCTCGCTTTCAGTGCGGGGAATAATCCTGCTATTGTTGTTGTTACTATGGCAAAAGTAATTCCAATCATGTAATACATCAATTTGTAATCGATCGGGTAGGTTTTAATTGTCGGAAGCGATTCTGTTTCAAAGGGTATCATATCAATGATACTGCTTAGGGCAAATCCAAATAATAAACCAAACAATCCACCAACAATTCCAATAATCAAGGATAAGGAAATAAAAATCCATTTCACGTCATTCCCGGAAAATCCCGTTGCTTTTAAAATGGCTATTGAATCCATTTTTTCATAGATCATCATATTTAAAATATTATAAATGCCGAAGCCTGCTACAATTAACAATGTGATTCCTACAGCATAGGAAATGATTGAACGAACTTTGCTCCCGGTTTCAAACTGAGAGTTTGCGGTTTGGGCATCAACTGCGTCGGTTCCAAACCTGGCTCTGTATTCTTTTGCCGCTGCCGGCGCATCGCTAATATCGGTTAATTTCACCTGTATGTCGGTAATGTAGGCTGAAGATTCACCTAATAAAATCTGTGCGGTGCGTAATGATGTATAACTCATCGTATTATCAAACTCCGCAATTCCGATCTGACTAATCCCAACTATCCTCAAGCCTATCATGCCTCCTTTCAGGGTCGTGATCTGAATAACATCACCGTTTTTAACCATCATTTTTTCTGATAGTCCTTTTCCGATGATTATGGTGTTATTCTCATTATTCAAATCTTGTAAATTACCATCAATGATGTAGTCGCTGAGTTTAAATAAATGTTCCTCCGCATTTACATCAATACCATTAACTACTCCGGTGATTTCGATGGAACCTGTATTGAAAAATACCGGCGCTGTAACTTTGGGAGCAACATCAATGACGCGTTTATCATTTTTGAGTTGAGCAATGATTGCCTTGCTGTTATAGATCTCTTTTCCTCTGTCTTTCGGTTTAACAGAACGATTGAAATTTACATGGTTTTTAAAATCCTTGGAAAGTGACAATGGCTGGACCGGACTGGGTTTGATTTCGTTGTATAACCGCACATGTGGCGTACGATTAAGCATTAACCCGTCTAGCAAGGTGTTTAACCCATTCATAAATCCGAGCAGGGTTATAAACATTGCGATTCCAAAAGTTACACCGACACCAGCAATCACAGATTGTTTGAGCCGGGCTCTCATGAGGTTGACCGCTATGTTGAGAATCAATCGTGTATTCACGGCTTAGGGTTTATAAATGGTTTCGTTTTCTGACAGCCCTTCAACAATTTCCGTTTTATCATAATCCCTGAGACCTGTTTTGATTTCACGTTTCTCCTTGTCTTCTACCAATACATATTTCCCATCAATGATATAATTATTGGGAATGGTGATCACATTTTTTTTGGTTTGAATGAGTATATTGGCTTCGAATGACAAATTTGGAAATAGTTTTATAGGCTGCTTAATGAAATGTCCCTCCACAATAAATGTGCGTGTACGTTCATTCATAATTGGATAAATCCGGTCTATTAAGGCTTCCATAACAGCTCCTTTATAACTGTCCATTGTTACCAGTACGCGTTGGCCCGGATTTACTTTAATAACATCGTTTTCATCTACAACCATTTCAAGTAAAAATGAATCTGCTTTGCCGATCACGGCCAGAGGAGTTTGCGGACTGATCAACTCTCCTTTTTCTTTTAAGATGTCGTACACTTTTCCGTTCATTACGCTTTTGATTGCATAATCCCCATTTAATTTTTGGTTAATAGAAAAATTAATTGACGCACGTTTTAGCTCATTCTGTAATTGGGATTTTAATTGACCAAGTTTTTTATTGGAAGTAGTGTAATTGGTTTTAGAATTCAGGAATGCTAATTCTTTTTGTTCAAGGTCGAGTTTTGACCCGATGTTTTGTTCCCATAATTTTTTTTGCCTGAAATAAAGGGATGAATCCAGTTTTAATTTTTCTGAAGCCAGTTGAACCGTCAGTTCCATTTCTTCAAGTTTATCTGAACCTTTCCTGTTGTTTTCAGCTGTCATCTCCAGGGCAAGCCGCGCATTTTCGGTATTAAGTTCGGATGTCATATTTTCAATTTCAAACAATACCTGATCCTTTCGAATGGTATCGCCGATTTTAACCGGGATATTCTGCAGAATGCCGTTCACCGTTGAATACACAAAATACTGATCAATGGCTTTGATTTTCCCGGATGCATATACCGATTCGGTTAGATCATTCAGTGTCACCTGCATCGACTCTTGTTCTTTTTTGCAGGATGCAATCATAAAAACGACTAATAAAAAAGTTGCGTTTAGTAAAATTTTCATATTTTAAATATACGTAATTACCTAGGCTTTAAACTGATATGTATCATCTGATTTTAATAAAGCATTTAATTTTAATAAACAGTGGGTGTTGCGGGACTACTTTTTTTAATCTGAAATTAATGTTACTTTCAAGTTTCTGTATGAGAACTGTATTTCTTATAACATCCTTGCTGTTCTGTATTTTCATGAATGGTCAAAATGCTGACCAGCTATCTTCCGATAGTTTAATTATTAGAGCCAAAAAAATTTACCAGATCGACCCTTACCTCGCATTTAATTATTCGCAAAAAGCTGTTGAACGGGCCAAACGGGAAGGCTCAGAAATTAATTTGGGTTTGGCTTACGAGATATTAGGAATTTCTTACGACTACCTCGGGCAATTAGATTCAGCCTTACAATATTTTGATAGAGCGATTATATTATTAAAGAATCAGCAAAACCAGATTTATTTAGGACGTGTTTTTACTTCAAAGGCTAATAGTCTTTTTCTCCTCAATAGAAATGGAGAAGCACTTATTTATTATACCAAAAGTTTAGAAATATTTAAAGCACTGAAAAGCCCACATGACGAAACCTCTTCGATCATGGGAATTGGTAATGTGTACTCTAGTATGAAATCGCCTAAACTGGCATTAAAGTATTATGAACAGGCACTTGCTTTTTACGAGGAACGAAAAGATTCCGCTTACATTTCCTATGTGCTAACAAATATTTCAGAGGTGTATGCCGAAATGAAGCTTTTTGAAAAAGAACTTGAGTACCAGAGAAAATCTTTAAGCATCAAGGAAAAGCTGGGTGACGATTATGGCTTGGTATATTCTTATACGAACATGGCCGGCCTCATGTCAAAACAAGCCAAAAAAGATTCGGCGCTGTATTTTGCCAACAAAGCAATTAAAACTTCAGAAAAAATTAATAATCAGGAGTTTCTATCAAGTTCCTATCAGGCATTGGCCGATGTCCATTATCATTTTAAACAGTTTAAGGAAGCCGTTGTATATTATCAACGAGCTTTAGACATCGCGGTGAAATTAAAAAATTCCAAAACAGCATCCTCAATTTTAAAGATCATGGCCGATGCACAGATCAAATCAGGAAACCCCGATGGTGGTGCCCAATCACTTTGGCGATTTATTTCCATTAACGATAGTGTGAACAGCCTGGAAATGCAAAAATCTTTCAATGAACTGCAAACAAAATATGAGACCGAGAAAAAGGAAAAGGAAATTTCGCTGCTGAATGAACGTGATAAGAAAAGGCAGGTGGTGATTTATTCTATCATAGCTTTGAGTGTGTTGTTGGGCTTATTGTCATTCGTTCTCTTTAACCGTTTCCGCCTGAAAAAAAGAACCGCGACTGAACTTGAAGTGCGGAACAAAGAAATTTCAAAACAGAAAAACATCATAGAAGAAAAGCAAAAGGAAATAACCGACAGCATCCATTATGCCAAGCGTATTCAAAACACTTTACTTGCGCATAAAGATTTTATCAACCGGTACATTCACAGGAATTTTATTCTCTTTAAACCAAAAGATATTGTTAGTGGCGATTTCTACTGGGCTGCCCAGCACCAGGATAAATTTTACCTTGCTGTATGTGATAGCACCGGCCATGGCGTACCTGGAGCTTTCATGAGTTTGCTAAATATTGGTTTCTTAAACGAAGCCGTTAAAGAAAAAAACATTTCTGAGCCACATGAGATTTTTAATTATGTACGCAAGCGATTAGTAGACAGCATTGGGAATGAAGGCCAGAAAGATGGGATGGACGCGATCCTGATTTGTATTGACTTAAAACCCGATGTCTCTGTAGATAGAAAAATAGTGTATGCAGCGGCCAATAATGAACCTATTCTTATCAGCAGAAACGAAATCCTAATTTTAAATAAAGATAAAATGCCAGTGGGTTCAGGTGAGCGATGGGAACCTTTCGTTTCGCATCAATTGAACTACATGCCTGGAGATATGTTGTACCTTTATACCGATGGATTTGCAGACCAGTTTGGCGGACCGAAGGGTAAGAAATTTAAATATAAGGCGTTAAACAATTATCTTCAATCTGTTGCCGTTCATACCATGGATGAGCAGCGTAGGAAACTGGACGACATCTTTATACAGTGGAAAGGCAGCCTTGAACAGGTGGATGATGTGTGTATTATTGGCATTCAATTGTAATTACCTATGTTAAAAGAGGAATATGTTATATTGGTAGATGAGCATGACAATGAAATTGGGGTGATGGAAAAAATGCAGGCTCATAGAGAAGGCGCTTTACACAGAGCTTTTTCAGTATTTATATTTAATGAGAAAGGGGAATTTTTACTTCAGCAAAGAGCACTTTCAAAGTATCATAGTGCCGGATTATGGACAAATACCTGTTGTTCGCATCCAAGACCAAATGAAACGGTCAAGGATGCTGCAAACCGTAGGTTGTTTGAGGAAATGGGACTTATTTGCGACTTAAAAATCAAATCGAATTTTATATATAAAACACCATTTGAAAACGGACTCACAGAACATGAATTGGATTATGTATTGTTTGGTGAAACGAACCGTGAACCAAAGATTAATTCTGCCGAGGTGGAGAATTTTAAATGGGTTTCTCTTTACGATTTAAAAAAGGATATTTCTGTGGCGCCGGAGAAGTATACTTCCTGGTTTAAAATTGTCATGAAACAATTATTCTAGTTTTTTTGTTTCCTGAGTCCCAAAAGCCGGATGATCACTCAAGAAATTATTCTCAGTGATAGAAAATTCTCAAAATGTTGATTATCAAAGGATTAATAATTTTCTTATTTGAGATAAATCCTTATTTTTGCACCCTTTAATTTATATAACATATGAACGAGTTAGTGATTTACATGATCCCGGTACTGGGAGTTTTAGGTTTAGTGGTAATGGCAATCAAATCTGCCTGGGTTAGCAAGCAGGATGCCGGCGATAAGAACATGCAGGAACTGGCAGGTTATATTGCCGATGGTGCAATGGCCTTCTTAAAAGCAGAGTGGAAGGTATTAAGTATTTTTGTAGTGTTCGCTGCCGCGTTACTGGCTTATTCAGGTACTATACATGTAATTAACGGAAAAGAAATCCATTCAAGCTGGATCATTTCCATCGCTTTTATCATAGGTGCAGTTTTTTCTGCAACTGCAGGATATATCGGGATGAAAGTTGCTACAAAAGCCAATGTACGTACAACGCAAGCGGCTCGTACTAGCTTAAAGCAAGCTTTAAAAGTTTCATTCACCGGTGGTACAGTAATGGGCTTAGGTGTTGCCGGTTTGGCAATATTAGGTTTAGGAGGTTTATTCATCGTTTTCTTAGGAATCTTTGGTGATTTAGGCGAAAATACAGTAAAAACAGCTATTGAAGTTTTAACCGGTTTCTCATTAGGAGCTGAGTCAATTGCTTTATTTGCACGCGTAGGCGGAGGTATTTATACGAAAGCAGCTGACGTTGGTGCTGATTTGGTTGGTAAAGTTGAAGCGGGAATTCCTGAAGACGATGTGCGTAATCCAGCTACCATTGCCGATAACGTAGGTGATAACGTAGGGGATGTTGCAGGTATGGGCGCGGATTTATTCGGATCGTATGTTGCAACCATTTTAGCAACCATGGTTTTAGGTCAGGAAATTGACGCTTCTAATGATCATTTTGGTGGGATGTCTCCAATCTTGTTACCAATGGTAATTTGCGGTTTAGGTATTTTATTTTCTATTGTTGGGACATGGTTCGTTACTATTAAAGATGAAAAATCTAATGTTCAGAATGCGTTGAACCTTGGTAACTGGGCTTCAATGATTTTAACGGTTGTTGCTTCTTATTTCATTGTAAACTGGATGTTACCAGACACATTGAATTTACGTGGATACGAGTTCTCTAAATTAAATGTTTTCTTAGCAATTGTTGTTGGAACCGTTGTTGGAGCAATCATGAGTATCGTAACAGAATATTATACAGCAATGGGAAAAGGTCCGGTTTTATCAATCATACAACAATCCTCTACCGGACACGCAACGAATATCATCGGTGGATTATCCGTTGGTATGAAATCAACTGTCATTCCTATTTTAACATTGGCTGGCGGTATCATGGGTTCATATTACTGCGCAGGTCTATACGGTGTAGCTATTGCCGCAGCGGGTATGATGGCAACTACAGCCATGCAGTTAGCGATCGACGCTTTTGGTCCAATTGCGGATAACGCAGGTGGTATTGCGGAGATGAGCCAATTACCTCCTGAAGTCCGTGAACGTACAGATAATTTAGACGCCGTAGGGAACACCACAGCTGCTACGGGCAAAGGTTTTGCCATTGCATCTGCTGCTTTAACTTCTTTGGCTTTATTTGCAGCCTTTGTAGGGATTGCAGGAATAGAAGCAATCGATATTTATAAAGCACCAGTTTTAGCTGGTTTGTTCGTAGGTGGTATGATCCCATTCATTTTTTCGGCATTATGTATTCAGGCTGTTGGAAAAGCAGCTATGGACATGGTACAGGAAGTTCGCCGTCAGTTCCGCGAAATTCCGGGTATCATGGAATACAAAGCAAAACCTGAATATGAAAAATGTGTAGCTATTTCTACAAAAGCTTCTATCCGCGAAATGATGATGCCGGGCGCAATTGCTTTAATTACACCATTAATTGTTGGGTTTGTATTTGGACCAGAAGTATTGGGTGGATTATTGGCGGGTGTTACTGTGTCAGGTGTATTAATGGGTATTTTCCAGTCAAACGCTGGTGGAGCATGGGATAACGCAAAAAAATCTTTTGAAAAAGGTGTTTTAATTAATGGTGAGATGTTTTACAAAAAATCTGAGCCTCATAAAGCATCAGTAACCGGTGATACAGTTGGCGATCCATTCAAAGATACTTCAGGACCTTCCATGAACATCTTGATTAAATTAATGTCAATTGTTTCTTTAGTAATTGCGCCATATATCGCAGTGGTTGGTAATGATGATGCTTGCTGTGAAAATGGAATGCTCACTGAAGAGGTGATTAAATGCAACATTAATGGACAGGAATTTACATGCAGCAGTAAGGCACAATGCGATAGCATTATGAATGCTAATAAAAAGGACATTGCTGAATTAAAAGGGATGTATGAAGTAGATGGAGCGCATTCATCAGTTGATTTTAGTATCCGACACATTGTAACTAATACGAAAGGTTCAATTAGTATCGATAGTGGAATGGTGAACATGGATGCGGCAAATGGTCCTAAAGTTTTTATTCAATTGGATATGACAACGATCAATACTCAAAACAGCATGCGTGACAGTCATTTGCGGGATAAAGAGAATTTATTTAATGTTGCGAAATTCAAAACCGCAACGTTTGAAGCATCTGAAATCGTTAAAAATACTGAGGCTGGCGAATATACTTATACAGCTAAAGGTAAACTAACAATTAAAGGTGTTGCAAAGGATGTAGATCTTTTATTTAATTATGTTGGATTACAAGAACAAACCGCTTACGATGAAACAGGCAAGGAAATCAAAGTGAATGTTTCCGGTTTCGAAGGTGAGTTTAAAGTTGTGTGTAAAGACTTTGGTATTGACATGGACGGCACTGCCCATGTTGAATTTACTTTAGAAGCACAACAAATTAAGTAATTTTTATAAAAGATTTTAAAAAGCCTGTTTACTACGTAGACAGGCTTTTTTTAATATACGGTGATGTAATTAATATTTAAATGGAGCTAAAGGCGATTTTATTCATATTCCGGTTATTATATTTTGTATAACTTTGATAAGCAAATATTTTACACTTTCGATTATGAAAAAAAGCATATTCATTTCCGCATTATTATTTCTGGTTTTTTCGATTAAAGCGCAGTTAATCAATCCCGGTTTTGAAACGTGGACAAATGACGCGCTGGTTCCTTCAGCGATGAATCCAAACAGTGGTGATGGAACTACAGGTTGGTGGGACTTTAATTACTTCAATAGTCCAGTCCTGGGAAGCAGCCCGGTTTCAGTTACACGATGTACTGATACCGTTCACTCGGGGAGTTATTCGGTTCGGCTACAATCAAAGGTATATACACCAACATCCTGGGGTTATTTTAATGCGTGGGGGACACCTTTTATTGGCCATCCCTATAATGATACACTGGGTATTTTATTTAACGGAAATGCCAGCGTAAACTCGCAAACTTACGTGCCTGGGATTCCCTATACTCAAAAATTCAGTGATTTTCGATTTTATTACCAATACCGTCCGGCGGGAATTGATACAGCAATTTGCCGGGTACTGCTAGTAAAACAAAGAGTGCCAGTTGCAGGAGGTGTTTTTAAAACACATGTAGCTACCGGCTCCTCAGGCTGGCAGCAGGCAGTTGTTACCATGACGTATGTAAGTTCGGTAACACCAGATACCATGTGGGTATTGTACAGTTCTTCTTCGTTGGATAAGTATCCAAAGCCAGGAAGTACGCTTTGGTTAGATGATGTGAGCGTAACATTTGCCACAGGTATAACAGAAACTCTTGATTCAGAAGATGATCTTGAAATTTTTCCTAATCCCTCAAATGGCGTTTTTTCGGTTCAGGTAAACGGAAACAGGGAAGAACAGCATTTGGAGGTGTTCAATGTATTAGGAAGCAGGGTATTTTCTACTCAAACCTCAAAACAGCATAGGTACACGGTTGATCTTTCCAATTATCCCAAAGGTGTTTATTATGTCAAAGTCGTCAAGGGTGGAAGAAGCCTTACGAGAAAAATAGTTGTTCATTAGAATGAATCTTACTATTGAATTCCTTTAGCAATTACCTCATGATACACTTGCTCGTACATAGGTAAAATAGTTTCTATGTCAAAACGCTTTGCCTGCTCAAAGGCATTTGTTTTAAATTCCCGAAATTTAGCTTCATCGTCGAGAAGAGCCAAAGCATTTTTGGCCATATCTTCCACATCTCCCACGTTACTCATATAACCAGTCTTGCCATGAATATTCAGTTCTGGAATTCCACCAGTGTTACTGGAAATAACAGGCACTTTCATTGCCATTGCTTCTAAAGCGGATAATCCGAAGCTTTCGGTTTCCGAAGGAAGGATAAACAGATCAGCAATGGCCAGTACTTCTTTCGGATTTGCAATTTTACCAACGGATATGATGTCGCTACAAGTATTAAGTTCCCGGCATAACTTATCAATTGCTGGACGTTCTGGGCCATCTCCCACCAGTATGAGTTTACAAGGTAAACGGTTCCTAACGATATCAAACACCCGTAGCACATCTTCCACACGTTTTACTTTCCTGAAATTTGAGATATGGATCAAAATTTTCTCATGAGGCTGTGCAAAGTTTTTACGATGGCAGGAGCCGTGGTTGTTTTCGTAATCGGAGACTTTAATAAAATTTGGAATGACCCGTACATCATTGGCAATTTTAAACGTTTTTAATGTATCCTTTCTCAGACTTTCAGACACTGAAGTTATGGCATTGCTGTTGTTAAGCGAAAAGAAAATTACGGGTTCAAAAGAAGGATCTTGTCCTACAAGTGTAATATCGGTACCGTGCAGGGTAGTAACATAGGGTAAGCTAATTTTACGCGATTTTAAAATCTGTTGTGCTAAATATGCTACAGAGGCATGTGGGATCGCATAGTGCACATGAAGTATGTCCAGTCGCTCATAAATCGCAACATCTACTATTTTACTCGCTAAAACACTTTCATAAGGTTGGTAATCAAACAAGGGATAGTCATTTACATTAACCTCATGGTAAAATAAATTTTCGTTGAATTGATTTAACCGGAATGGCTGTGAGTAGGTAATGAAATGTACTTTATGACCTTTATCTGCAAGGGCAATTCCTAATTCAGTAGCCACAACGCCACTTCCGCCAAATGTAGGATAACAAACGATTCCAATATTCATATTCAGTCTGGTAAATTTTATAACTCAGTGCAATGTATCAAAGGAAGGTATTTGACAACAAAATGAAGGACAAAATCCAATTCGCGAAAGATTTATTTTATTTTCTTCCCGTTCACATCTAATTCAATCATTTCATAACCAAGCTTAGCAAGTTTGTCATAATTAGTTGCTTTGTCACCCACCACAAGGATGACCATTTTCGTGTAGTCAAGATTTTTTTTCGCAAGTGAATCTATTTCTGCTTTGGTGATGGATTTTAATATTTCACTTTGTTTAGCCACATAGGACTTGTCCAGATTAAAATCAATGATTCGCTTTACAAATCCTAACTTTTGTTGTGGTGATTCATATTTTAGAGCATCAGATTGAGCCATCGCATTACGGGTAAATTCAAGCTCATCTGCGTTAATGCCGTCTTCATTGTATCTTTTTAGTTCTTCCATAAATATAACCACAGAGCTGTCTGTCGCGTTTGCTCTTACTCCCGCGCTCAGCGTGTACGGACCTACATACTTATTTCCTCCAAAGTTTCCTCTGGCGCCATAAGTAAATCCTTTCACTTCACGCAAAATTGTGTTGATGCGGCTGTTAAACGCACCTGCGAACGAATAATTCATGATATTTGATTTAAAAAATTCATCAGTTGCATCATAAGGCAAGGATAGGTTGCCAATCCTGATTTCAGATTGCGGAGCTCCTTTTTTATCAACGAAATATAACCGTGTTTTTTCTATTTCTGGTGTTTTAGCTTTTGTTAAAGCCACAGTGCTTGTAGATTGTAATTTGTGCAAAAACTCCAATTTGGATATGGCTGCATGTTGTTCAATGTCTCCACTAATAGCTAATACCGAATTAAACCCTGAAAAATTTTTATAATAATTTTTTACGTCATCTAATGTTATGGATGTAACAGTTTCGGTGTTCCCATTCGCCGGTATTGAAAGCGTGGAGTTATCACCATACAATAACCTGGCGTAAACGTTATTAGCGATAGATGTGGCTTGCGTTAAGGAATTTGCAATTGCATCGAGTTGTTCTTTTTTAACAAGGTCAAAATCGGCCTGATCGAATTTGGGTTTGAACAGCATTTCTTCGGCAATTTTTAAAGTTGAGTCGAGATTTTGTTTTAATGACGAAATATACATCGTTATCTCATTATCGCTGGCTGAGAACGAAACAGAACTGCCGAGTCGGTTAAGCATGTTGCCGATTTCTTCGGACGAATGGATTTGAGTAGATTCCTCGAGGAGTGATGATAAAAGTACGGCTGTTCCAGCCTTCGATTCAAAGCGGTGACCGATTGGCATGCTAAATGAAATGTTCACCTTCGGAATGTCGTTACCGGTAATCCCTATAGCTTTAATGCCATTTTTAAATGATGCGGTCCAGAAATCCGGTAGAGGAACCAGCTTAGAAGAGGATGCGGCCGGAATGTTCTTTCTTGTAAAATTATCTTTGGGTTCTGTATAAGTCAGATTTTTATACTCGGCACTTTCCTCCTCAATAGTTCGTTCATACATCTTCCAGGAATCTTCTTTTGCAATTAAATCGGTTTTCCCTTTTGGAACACAGCTTAGGATCACACCAAATTTGCCTTTAATGTAGGTGTTATATACGCGCATCACATCTGCTTTGGTGACAATTAAATTATTAGCGATTTCTGTTTTTAAATAATTAGGGTTATTTGCGTACGTTTGGTATGCAGCCAATTGGCGGCCTTTTCCCTGTACCGTTGTTAATCCATCATAAAGGCTACTTTGGTAATTAGCTTTATATTTTTTAAGATCGTCTTCTGTCGCGCCGGTTTTCTCCCATTCCGCGAGGCATTGGTTCAGCATCGCTTCAATGTCCGATAATTTTGTTCCTGCATTTGCACGAATAACAATTTCAAATTGACCCGCTAATTCGCGCCCATAATTATATGCATTAGCTGATACCGCTTTTTGAGATTTGATAAAAGTATTGTACAGCGGAGAGCTTTTTGAAGACGATAAGATTTCACCTAATACGGTTAACGAAGCTTCATCCTTATCCATGGAAGGCACAGTTGGGTAGGTGACTTTATATAAGGGAAACTTAACGTTATCTTCATAAGAAATGTAACGGTTCTCTGTTAATACAGCCGGCATTTTATTCATGTTCTTTACCTCAGGCCCCCTTGGAATGGAACCGAAGTATTTATTGGCGAGCTTTACAACTTGTTCAGTATTCACATCTCCTGCCACCGTTAACACAGCATTGTTTGGTCCGTACCATCGCATGTAAAACCGTTTCAAATCGCCCACATCCACGCGGTTTAAATCTTCAATATACCCAATTGTTGTCCAGGAATACGGATGACCTTTAGGGAATAGGGCTTCGCCTGTTTTTTCTCCAACCAAACCATAGGGACGATTGTCATAATTCTGTCCACGTTCGTTTTTAACGGTGGCGCGTTGAACTTCGAATTTTTGTTGTGTTACAGAATCCAGGAGAAATCCCATCCGGTCTGCTTCCAGCCAAAGCATTTTTTCAAGTTGGTTAGAAGGAACCGTTTCAAAATAATTGGTCCTGTCTGAATTAGTTGAGCCATTTAAAGTGCCGCCGGCTTCGGTAATGATTTTAAAATGTTGTTCGTCCGCTACATGTTTTGAACCCTGGAACATCATGTGTTCAAAGAAATGGGCGAAGCCGGATCTTCCTTGCTGCTCACGGTTTGATCCCACGTGGTAGGTTACATCAACGTATGCAATAGGGTCAGAATGGTCTTCGTGAACCACAATGGTTAAACCGTTAGCCAGCACGTATTTTTTATAAGGAATTACAATTTCATTCCCAACTTTATCAACGGATTCAACTAGTTTTGGTAGGGCTCCTGTTTGAACCGAATGTTTCGTAACAGGTGCTTTGGCTGGTTGTTTCACTTGTGCCAACGCTGAAAGCGAAATTACAGCTGCAGCGGTAAGTAAGGATAAGTGTTTCATAAGCATTGTTTTTTAATTTTAATATAGTTCAATTGATTTTAGGGATGTATTGTTCCTGTCACGAATTTCTTCTCACTCCAGGAAACCTGTTTTTTTAAAATACTCTATGAGTGCATCGTTCATGAGTTTGTTTTGGTGTTTAGCATCCAGATATGGGAGCGCTTCTTTTAATTCCCAGTGTGGCCAATCGTCATCGTCTCTGCCTTTGTATTCGTAGAATCCATATGGTGCCAAAACAGTGCAAACGCCAATGTGCATCACTTCCAGTTTTTCATCTTTTTTATATTTGCGGTAGGGTTTGTCTAATTCCTGTAATCCAATCATAAAAAGGAGGGCATCGTGGTCCATTTCTGAGCCAAAACGTTCTTTGAGTTTATTTTGTAAGTGTTGCCACTCAGAAACTATCTTAGTCATTTTCTTCTTCGTCTTCTACGTCTTCTTCGTTCAGTGGCTTTATGCCCTTCGGTGGTGGAATAAAATACTGCATATTTTCTCCAATGTAATTCAAAATAGCCTCTTTTCCTTGTTTTTTTTCAGCGCTGGTTTCAAACATCTCCGGCAATTCGCCCCAGTAATCCATCAGGCGCTTTTTATATTTGGCGAAATTACTTGCCCATTGATTTTTTCCAAGTTTATCAATTTTTGTAAAAGCAAGACAAAACGGGATTTCGTGTTCTGTACACCAATCCATAAATTGACCATCAATGGGTTGTAATTCAAGCCTGCTATCAATTAATATGATCACACAGATTAAGTTTTTACGCTTGGTGATGTAATTACTAATCAATTCTTCAAACTTATCCAGATTGGTTTTGCTCGTCTTGGCATAGCCGTAGCCTGGTAAATCAACAAGGTACCACTTGTCATCAATGATAAAATGATTGATCAATTGAGTTTTTCCGGGCTTGGAAGATGTTTTTGCAAGGTTTTTTTCGTTGCACAACATGTTGATCAACGACGACTTCCCTACGTTACTTCTCCCAATAAACGCAAACTCAGGTTTATCTGGTGGTGGGCAGTTTTTATTGTTGGAACTGCTTTTTAAAAACTTTGCTTTTTTTATTTCCATTTCATTTACAGACTTAAAAACTAATGGCCAATATTGCTATAGCGACGTGTGGTGATTTTTAAATTAGTTCTTTCTTGTCAATTTGTTACAGCAACAAACCTTTCAGTTTATTTTCTTTCCCTGATTTCTTTATGATACGTTTCAATATGTCTGTCGGACTTGCTTTTATAAATGTCGGCAATGGTAACAAGGATGCCGGTTTCTTCCACGCCCCCAAAAGTGGGATTAATTGCGGTTCCAAATGAAAGCATTGTGCTGGATAAATTACTGTATGCATTTACCATAGGTGGAATGTTTTCACCCAAAGCCCTAACGTGTTTATTTAAAATGGCATGACCTTCTTTATAATTTTTGCCTTCAATCTCTTTTAAAAAACCGGTCACATCTGTTTTTATTTCAACCGGATGAATAGGAGTTACGAGTTTTTTAGGGTCGGGAAAATAATATTTGAGGAAAGCTAGGATCAAGTCACGGGCTTCTACATTAAAATCGGTGTACATCGTAACCTTCCCATAATAATATTTCATATCAGGATTATCTACCACAATGGCACCTAATCCGTCCCATAAATTATCAAGACTGAATAACCCTTTTCTGAATTGTTCGGAGGGTTGGTATTGTGGTTGTATAAATGATCGCCCCAGCTCAATAGTGTAAGGCAGATAATCGCGGTAAAATTCAGACGAAAAATTAAAAAGTTCGGTTGTTGCAAGCAACACCTTTCCGTTTTCGTATTCTGCGTCCCTGCATAAAATGAAACGGTAGGCGCCTACAATTTCCTGATCTTCGGGGTTCCAAACCAGCAACTGTTGGTAGGGATGAGGCCCTGTATCAAATTCATCCAGGTCGCACGCAAGTCCGGTTCCGCCTCCGGCATGACGAAAGGTCACTTCTCTCAGCCGTCCAATTTCTTTCATTGTATTTGGAGAATTATGATGCGTAATGATGTAAATTTCATTATCACCATTATTTGTTTTCCGGATGTAGCGATCCCTTGTCAGCTCACTCAAAATCGCTTCACGGGGTATTTTTGCTATAATATCTTCCATAATAATTGATGGCTACAAGGTAACAAAAAATGGCAATTGCGAGCAATTTGGTATTTTTTTCCGGCTGTTAAAAGATATTAACTTTTGGCTATGTAAAATAAGAGTGGGTGTGAGAAAAGTGCCAGCTATTTTGAGCTATTTTTATCTCATGTCGCCTTCACTCATCATTGTTTGCATCGCTTTGTATTTTGGCGGTTTGTTGCTTATTGCTTACATCACTTCAAAAAATTCAACCGCTGAAAGTTATTTTTCGGGGAATCACGCATCTCCATGGTATGCAGTAGCATTTGGTATGATTGGCGACTCGCTTAGTGGCGTAACCTATATATCTGTCCCAGGGAAAGTTGGCTCAGCAAATTTTTCCTATCTCCAATTGGTATTGGGCTATTTTGTTGGGTATTTTATCATTTCTAAAATCTTGCTTCCCATTTATTATAAGATGAATTTAATTTCAATTTATACCTATTTGGAAACTCGGTTCGGTAAACGTACCCAAAAAGCCGGTGCTTTTTTCTTTATCATATCAAGGGTTTTAGGAGCTTCCGGACGATTGTATCTTGCCGCCGGCGTTATCCAGTTTTTTGTTTTTGATCGTATCGAAAGTGTCCATGTCCCGTTTTGGCTGAGTGTTTCTGTCATACTTGCGCTCATGTTATTATATACTTATAAAGGCGGTATTAAAACACTTGTTTGGACTGACACATTTCAATCACTGTTTCTGATTTTAGGTGTGGTAGTTTCCATAGCGGTGATTATACATAAGATGGATATCGGCTTTGGTCAAGCTGTATCTAATATCGTATCATCGGGATATTCTAAAACGTTTTTCTGGGACTGGCATAAATCGAATTTTTTTGTCAAGGAGTTTATAGGAGGTGTTTTTATTGCCGTGGCAATGACAGGACTTGATCAGAATATGATGCAAAAAAACCTGAGTTGTAAATCGCTCGCCGATGCACAAAAAAATATTTTCTGGTTTAGCGTGGTAATGGTCATTGTAAACATCTTTTTTCTATCACTTGGTGTATTGCTCTTACAGTATTATTCGCACGCCTTTATTGATCTGCCAATGAATGCCGATACCGGAAAGGTAATTACAGATAAAATTTTCCCTAACCTTGCATTAAATCATCTTGGGATTTTTGCCGGATTGATCTTTATCATTGGATTAACAGCTGCAACGTTTAGTAGTGCCGATAGTGTATTAACCACACTCACCACGTCCATTTATGTGGATATTTTGGAATATGACAAAAATGAATTTCTTTCGGGAAAGCAAAAATCTCAGCGTAGAACCTTTATTCATGTGGGTTTCGCAATGGTATTATGGCTGGTAATCATCGTATTTGATATTCTGAATGAACGGGCGATCATTGATACCATTCTTATGCTTGCCGGTTATACCTATGGACCCCTTTTGGGTTTGTTTGCTATTGGATTGTTTACGAAGTGGAATTTAAATGATCGTTTTGTACCAGTAATTTGCGTGGTTTCCCCTGTTGTTACCTACATTTTGGCTAACTATGTGGTTAAAGCCATGACGACTTATGAAATAGGTAATGAGTTAATAATAATTAACGCAGGTATAACGGTTTTGGGAATGCTGCTCATAAAAAAAACTGCAAATTCTTCACACCTTCTCAATCTCGATCGTACAGAATAATCCTAATTGTTTGCTTAGTGGTTTAAGTAACCGTTCAACTCCTTTAACTACACTATACATGAAATAAGGAAGCATCGCGCTTCTCGAAACGCCGCCGCTTATAACATACATCAAGGGTGTGTGATACGAGATTTTATTAATTTTCAGTTTCGGAAAATCTTTAGCAAATTGATTCAGGTCTCTTTCAAAATAGATAAACGGTAAGGCCTGGTTAGAATTACTTAATGGGTTTCCTGATTTGATTTCCCTTGGACCATTTTCATCAAATGGTTCGTGATGAAATTTTTTATAGATAAATCTTCCCAAATTGGAATTGGCTGGTTCTATCATTATAATTTTGCCGCCTTTTATTAAAGTTCTTTCTGCTTCTTTTAAAAACAAGTATGGCTTTGGAATATGATGAAAAACGTTAAGCATCATGATACAGCCTAATTCACTGTCCTTAAATGGCATTTCTTCAGCACTAAAAATTTTGTCAACCGTTGGCAGGTCTAAAATATCTGATGTAACAACTTCAGGAAATTCCTCTTTCAAAAAACCTCCGCCCGAGCCAATTTCAAGAAAAACACCTTTTCCGACTTCCTTACTCTTTTCAATAAAAATTTTGTACCAGTCTTTATAAAGTTTTTTCAAAAATGGTTTTTGTAAAATAATGTCACGATGAGCCAATGTGGCTTTTGGATCATCTAATTGGTAGGGAATGGTATATTTTTTAAACACGTGTTTTAATTGCAAATATGTTCATGTATGTGGTTTCCGGGAGATCTAAAAACGTCGCAACTTTTTCTTCATTAAGTTCTACCAATTGTTGTTCCTGAATTAAATAAACGTAAAAACCGGATGCTTTTAAAAACCGGAAATACTCCAATACGCTTGAGCCTGCTTTTTTCATGCCATATGGCCAGAATTCAGAAAGCAATTTAACGTCACTTACTTGCAGGGTTGCCTGCATTCCTTTCGCGGCACTCATTTCAAACCCCTGAATATCCATCTTTATAAAATTTACATTAGAGTAAGAACTAATTTGGCCCGATTGAATATATTCATCAATGGAGATCGCTTCAATTTCCAGTTCCGCATCAAATGTGTCAGGTTTATATGTGCGATGGTCAACATTTAACTTTTTTGAAGTATAGATCTTTAGCGTTTCTTTTTTCTCGGAAACCGCTTTTTTATTAATAATGATATTTTTTATAGGTTGACAGCGCTTTTGCAGATGCCTGAAATTGGTTGCATCGGGTTCAAAACAATGTACTGTTCCATTTGTGCCAACAATACGGGAAAGTACTTCGGCATAAAATCCGATGTTTGCACCGATGTCTAAAACGGTATCTCCCTTATGAATGTATTTCTTCATCAATGAGATTTCGAAGGCGTCTTGTTTTTCTTTAAAAGCACGGTAGGTAAGTTTGTATAAAGGAAAACAGTTCTTATACAAGAAATTACCGAGGAATATACTAAATGATGATGCCATATGTGTGTATCACTTTGTAATTTCAAATAAATACGATTGTTCGGATAACCCTTCAGTGTGTATTAATTTAAGTTTATTGGGATATTTTTCCATGATAGGCTGCACAATATTATGAACTGTGTTAATCACCTGGCCAGTATTTTCTTTTGGATTTATGCGTAAACTTCCCACCATAATGTGGGTTACACCTTTTGACGCAAAATGTGCCAGCGCACTGTCTGGATTCGATTGTTGGGTCAATGAGTCTTTCATGATCACACTGTATATAGGAAAGAATTTTTTGCCCTTCCCGTATACAAAGCTCATCGGCGCTTTCCGGCTTGCTACAAGGGAATTCTGCGGCAGGCTATCCGCGCACCATGCACTGCATCTTAAAAAGTTTTGCCAATCCGGAGTATATCCATAATAAATATTTCCGGAGAGATTTTTCTTTACAATTGGCACATTGGCTGCCCCTCTTTTAAAGGAAGAGAGAAATACGGATAAACTTAACATCAAAGCAATTGCAAGATATAAATTTTGTCCCATGCCTGATTTTTTAACCGAATTAAAGAATAACAGGTAAATCAGAATAAGCATCACCGGCATACTTATTAAAACTATCCGTGGTTGGTCCCACCGCGCCTGGAGAATCACAAATGAAAGAAACAGTTGAGCTGCTGTAAACAAACCAAAGAAAATCATGGGTTTATTTTTTTGTTTAAATACTTTATAAAGAGACAGCAATAAAATGGCAACCAGGAAAAACGCCAGGTATTTATATTCTTTTGTCAACTTATCCGCTTCTTCCTGCGACTGTAAGGAGCGGGTTAATTCTTCGCGTAGGCCCAACAATTCGTAAAACCGCTTTCCCAGATACAAATTGCAATTATCAAAAAATCGTCCGATGAATCCAGCGAGGTCTTCATTACCCAAAGACTTATCATAGGGATCTTTTTGCAAGAGAATTTTCCCCTGGCCGCTAAATTGATTTTGGGATCCCCAAATCAGTTTAACGAGGATCTCGTACGGAATTTTAACGGCTAAATAACCTGCAAAAGCCAGTGCCGCATTTAACCATTGTTTCTCAAGTGCGAAAAACAGAATAACGACTGGAACAGCAACGATGGCACCGCTCTTACATGTAGCAATTAAAAAAGTGAAAAGCCCTAACATTAAAAATAACTTTAAATGTTTTCTACCGTTAGATTCAATTTGCAAGGCATCGTATAATTTAAAAAACGAATAGAAAAATAAAGACTGAAGAAATAAATAGAAAGCTTCGGTGAATGTCATGCTGGCGTAATATTGGATAAGATGGTTACAGCTGACAAATACCATTACGGGAATCAATACGATATAGGGTATGCGTTTATGAAATGCTTTGAAAAAGAAAAAAACTGCAAAGAAGTTAAAAACAACGTTGAATAGTTTAAAAAGTAAAAGTTTAAACCCAAATAATTTGGTTAATAATCCCAAAAATAAAACGTACAACGGGGCATTTTGTGTGTAGAAATAGTTTGGAAATTCGTTTACATAGCGCCAGCCACCTTCCAGATAAAGTGCATCATCGTGTGCTTCGCTAATCCTCGCGTTAAAATGCATAACAGAAAGGATCAAAGTCAGAGTAAGGAAAGTAAAAAGAAGTTTGCTATCATTTTTTACCCCCCACTTTTCTATTTTATCAAACACATTGTTCGAACCAGTCAGAGTTGCGGTGGAAGCTTTTGTCGATTGTGATTTACTCATAATTATGTAACTGAATCATGCAAAATTAGCAAATTAAATCAGCCAGCCTCACATATCAATCGCTCCAAATATTCTTATTTTTATGTTGAACTCTAATTTATTTGATTATGCCAATTCGAATGACAGATGATAACGACGCCGGGAAAGGGTATAGTGGTAACCAGGGAGGGCACAGGCCTGGCGGAGGCAGGGGCGGTGGCGGAAACATCCTGATGATGATTCTTCCTTTTCTGTTCCGGTATCCTAAGTTAGTTATTCCAATACTGCTTATTGGTGGGGCATTTTATTTTTTTCGTGGAGGTTGTTCCGGAGAGGCAGCTACTGAGAACCGTAGTTCGTATGGAACCGGGGCCACTCTCGATCCTCGGGTTTATGATAGTACAGATGTGTATGCGTCGCTCAGTCCAGATGAACAATTACCAGAACGGGTGTCTTTGGAGAGATTTGCTCCGGATGCGCAAGATCAGGGGCAGCAGGGTTCATGTGTAGGGTGGGGGAGTACGTATGCTGCCCGAACCATTCTTGAATCCGTGAACACGGGACGTGATCCTAATCAAATAGCCTTTAGTCCGGCGTTTACCTATAACCAGATTGGTATGAGAGATTGCCAGGGCACTTATATTGACCGGGCAATGGATTTAATGACTTCGGAAGGTTCTGTTCCATATGAAAAGTTTCCCTACGATGAAAATTCCTGCTCCAAACAACCAGATACTTATGTATTAAGAGAAGCGTCGCAATTCAAAATGAAAGGCGCTCACCGTTTATCAATCAGTGGCGATGATTATACCGTGGATGTTAATGCCATTCGCGAAAATCTGGCTCACAATGCTCCTGTAGTTATAGGGATGAGTGTTGGAGGAACATTCATGAAAGATATGGAAGGGAAAGATACCTGGGTTCCTTCCAATCATGATTATGACCGGAATGGTTTTGGAGGTCATTGCATGTGTGTACTGGGTTACGATGATTATAAGGATGAGGGCTCGTTTTTGATTCAAAATTCCTGGGGGCCAAAATGGGGTAATAATGGCAGGGCATGGATTAATTATAAAGACTTTGTGTACTTTGTGAATGAAGCGTATGGAATTTACCCCATGCCAAACAGAACAAATCAAAGTAAATTAAATTGTAGTATCTCACTTATAGAGAAAGAAACAAAAAAGTCTATACCGTTAGCAAATAAAGGGAATAATGTATTTTCAACAATCTCACCAATGAAGCCCGGCACTCCGTTCAAAGTTGAGTTAACTAATAATATAGAATGCTACGTCTATATTTTTGGAAAAGAAACCGATAACGGTTCCTATATTTTATTTCCCTACACGCCAAAACATAGTGCGTACTGCGGCGTTACAGGAACGCGAGTTTTTCCGAGAGATAAAAGCATGATCCCAGATGAAATTGGAACTAAAGATTATATTTGTGTGCTGGTTTCTAAAAAGGCACTTGATTTTAAGTCATTAAATGATAAATTTAATGCCGATAAGAATAAGGATTTTCAGAAACGAATTAATGAAATTATCGCAGAAGATGCAATCTCAAATATTAATTTTAATATGAGTTCGAAGATTGGTTTCGAAGCGAATGTTTCTGAAAAAAGCCTTGTACCGATTATAATAGAAATAAATAAAAAATAAATGTTTCATTTTCTTCTTCGCACTATTCCCAGGCCAATTTTAATTAAACTCAGTTTAGTATTCAGTAAAATTGCGCCGATTGTTTATTATGGCAATAAGTACGAAGATCCCATTAGTGGAAAAACCTACCGAAAATTTTTGCCCTATGGTTACAGTGGGCGAGCCAAGCGTGAAAATGTGTTATGTCCGGGAAGTCTGTCGTTGGAAAGACATCGCTTATTGTGGTTGTATTTAAAGAATAAGACCAATTTTTTTACCGCAAAACATAAATTATTGCACATCGCTCCTGAGCAATGTTTTTATAAGTTATTTAAAGCAATGCCTAATCTGGATTATGTTACCGGTGATTATAATTCCCCTATTGCCGACCACCATTTTGACTTGCACAAAGCACCGTTTCCGGATAATTCATTTGATGTGATTTTTTGCCACCATGTGCTGGAACATGTTGAGGATGCCGATCAGTGCATGAGGGAATTATACCGGATGATGAAGCCAGGAGGCTTTGGAATATTCCAGATTCCCCAGGATGTGAACCGTGAAAAAACTTATGAAGATAAAACCATAACCAGCGAAAAAGACCGTGAAATACATTTCTGGCAAAAGGATCATGTTCGGTTGTTTGGCTTAGATTATAAAGACAAACTAGAAGCCGCGGGTTTTAAAGTTACGGTTGAAGATTACACAAAAGAAATTCCAGCGGTGTTAGTAGAGCGTTACCGACTTCCTAAAGGAGAGTTATTATATATGTGCAGGAAATAATTCCAACCTATTAAGCGCTCACTGGATTTTATAGTATTAAATTTTTAGGATCGTAAATTCTACGCGCCTGTTAAGTGCCCGGTTTTCTTCCGTATCATTTTCAACAACCGGTTTCGACTTTCCATATCCATTGGAAGTGATACGACTTTGCGAAATGCCTTTTAAAACCAGGTAATTTAAAACTGCTTTGGCACGATCGCTTGACAATTTCACATTAGATTCTTCAGAACCTACGTTATCAGTATGTCCACCTAAAGCAATTTCCATTGTGGGGTTTTGTTCCATTAATTTAACGAGCCTGTTTAATTCTGAAAACGATTCTTGTTTGAGATCGGCTTTTGCAAATTCAAAAAATATGTTGTTGATACGGATTACCTGACCCGTTTCCAAAGGAACAAGATAAAGATCACGTGTTAGTTCTTTGTATTCAGAAATAGCTGTCAAATCGATGTTGTCTGAAATGGAAACAAACCCTGTTGCCGTAGCGTTGAATCCGTAATTAAGTCCGTAAGGAAGTGCTATCTGGTATTCGCCTGTTGAAGGGTTACTGATAGCAACTCCCTGATTGTTAGCGGTAGCCAGGTTTTCATAGCTAATTTTTGCTTCAATTGGTTGATTGGTATTTTTGTTTAGAACCTTTCCTCGAACTAAAACAACCGGCTCAGGTTTATTTTCAACGGCGAGTTTTATCTTTACAATATCACTGCTTCCCATGCTATTCTGTGAACTCGTCATGTATGCAAATTCACCTTTGGCATCCAGCGAAAAATACGCATCCCAGTCGGCCGAATTAATTGTTGGCCCAAGGTTTTGCGGAGTAGACCAGTTCATCCATGTATCATCTAAACGCGTTGCTTTCCAAATGTCATTATTTCCTAATCCTCCCGGCCTGTCGCTGGAGAAGTACAGTGTCTTGTTATCCGACGCAATGAACGGAGTTGACTCCGTATTGGTTGTATTCAATCCGGTGATATAAGCAGGTCGTGTAAAGGTCCCATCCTCCTTTTTAAACGACACATACAAATCCGAAATTGTACTCCCAGGCGTTTCACTTAAATACATGATTAGGCCTTTACCATCGGGCATTAAAAAGCCTCCTGAATATTTTCCTTTTGCCATTTCATTATAATCCGGTACTTCTAAACCAACTGGGTCGTTCCAGCCCCTTACACCACGGGTAACCAATGAAAAACCGCCTTTTATACGTTCGCCGTTTTTAAAATAACCTCTAAGTAAGATGGTATTATTATCAGGTGAAACATTATAGATACCGGAATTCACCATGCCTGTATTAAATGGTTTTCCCATGTATTTTGCTGGAAGCCATTTTCCAGTGCTGTCTTGTTTGGAGTACCAGGCGCTTTGTACGGTTTCGCCGACGGATTGCCGGTAAAGATCCCGCCAGAAATAAATTTCTTTTCCATCGGCCGACACAACTGATTGTCCTTCACCATTTTTTGAATTAATGGCGGGCCCGAGATTCACAGGCGCATAAGTATCTTGTCCCTTGAAGGTAATACTATGGATTAAAATAATGGCAAAGTGTACGAATTTAGTTTTCATATGACCATAAAAAAATGCCTCAAACTAAAATTTAATTTGAGGCAAATGTTGTACATGAGTTTTTTATTTTGTGAGGTCCATTCGGGTTAACAATATCTTGTCTCCTTTTTTTGTTTCACTGAAGAAGAACAAATTATGTCCCATTTTGTAAGAAGATGTGTTAGCATAAAGATAATATTCTCTTTTCTCATCATCGCCGAAAGATTTGAATTCAGAAAGCTCTCCATTTGCGATGTTAATGCTTCCATAATCGAAACCGAATAAAGGCGTGCAGGTTTCTGTTTTATAACCACCTGAGGTTTCAGTGTGGCACACTACTGTTTTAGCTGACCTCATTAACCAGTAAAGACTTTTCCCGTCGCTTGATTCAAAGATAGAATTATCCGCCATAATCATATCAGAGGTTAAAAGTTTATTGCTCATAAAGCCTTTCTTTTTACTTTGATCAATAAAAACGCCATAGTTTTTCTTCAAATTTCCCTTAGGTTCAAACTGGAACATATATACTCCTTTGTAAATCTTTTTATTATCTTTCTTTACAAAGTCCTGTCCGCTGATAAACACGTCGCCTGAACTAGTAAAAGAAATGCCATTCACCACAAATTTCTTTCCATCAAACGCTACATACTTTTTCTGGTCGGCGGGTTTAGCTTTCTTTTTCTCAAATTCTTCAATATTTGGAGAGCTGATAAAATCAAATTTACCATCGGTAATTTTGCCAATCTGAAAGTTGGTGTATTTTAATTCATCCAACGGAACATCTAGCGCTTCCTGAGTTGCGCCATAATCTGTGGAGCCCATAGCAGCAAACCCTCCAAAAGGTACGCCACTTGGTGCAGTAGCAGCTAAATCTTTTTCTTCCTGTGATGCTGAGGTTGTAGGCACCATTTGGAATGGCAATACTTTTTCAAAATATTTTTCCTTTGGATCTTTTGTAATTGCAGATCCATATAGGAAAACTGAACCATCTTTTTCGTAGGCACCTAGTATTCTCCAGCCATTGGAAGGGGAATCAAAATTGAAGCGCTCAACAATTTGTCCCTGTGGAGTTAATCGCACATACGAATAGTTCGTTGGGTTGGGATCTCTGTCATCTTTAAATGTTCCCATAGGTGCAAATACCAAAATCCAATCGCGTGGAAAATCATCATTGCTCAAAGCTTCATTGTCATCTTTAAGCGGTGCAGAGAAAACTACTACCTGCGGGTTTTTAAACTCCAGAGTATTCGTTGTTTTTATATTAATTTTATTATCACAACTTAAAACATCAAAATGCGTAAAGGCTCTATGCGTCTTCTTTTCGGTTCGTCCGGCCAGAACAAGAAGGTTGCTATCTGCTTCCACTTCATAAGATGCTTTATATGCATACTTAGAGTCAGTTTCTGTTTTGGCTTTGATTTTTTCGAGCTGTTTCACTTTTTTGGTATAGCGACCGTAGTACCAGTTATAGTAATAGGTAATCTGTTTCTGTCTGAAAACCACCCCGCCTGTTAAGTCTACTGATGCGGCAAGATTGATTGTGGAGTAAACATCTCCTTTGTAGTTAAACCATTTCCAACGTGTTTTAAGTTTTTCTGCCCATTCCTCTTCGCGCACAGTGTTAAGCAAGTTAAGATCTTTGTCGTAGGTGTAAATCTCAGTCTTTACCTTACGCGGAAGGAGGGAAGGCAATATATAGATCATATCTATTGTTTCTTTCTCCTTATTCATTTCAATATTCCCGAGATAACCATTTTTGGCTTTACGGGAAACTTCATAGGTTTTTTCAAGGATGGGAACCTGGGCTAATGCTGTATGTATTCCGAAATTAATGATTGAGGCAAGTAAAATTATTTTTTTCATGGGCTATTAAAATGGCTTTATGTACTTAATCGTTTTCTTTACAATAATACAATGCCAGTTTTTTCTGAACGTACCCAACAGACGGTATTTTAATTTACTAATTGGTGATTTTGTTTTTAAGTGATTGAAAGTCAATTTCTTAAATAAGAAGAGTAATACTGATTACATCATTTATAAAACTACCTTTAGTTTATAACAATTAACCTAAACAATAATGAAAATTAATTTTTTAGCAGCAGTTTTTTGCTCATGTTTAAGTGGTTTGGCTTTTTCCCAGGCGACTTTGTCAAACGGACCCGCATTGGAAAATGATCGGGATAACAAAATGAATCGTATGCTTGGTGGCGACGATAATAGTTTTTATGCATACAGAATTAGAAGTAAAGGAAAAGGAACTTCTTTTTTTGTTGAAAAGTATGATAAGAAGTCGTTGAAGCCTGTGTTTTCAAAAGAGATTAATTTGGGAGATGAAGGGAATACAAAGATTGAAGATGTTGAGTATGCTCAGGGAAATGTTTTTGTTTTTAGAAGACAGTATGATAAAAAAGCTGATAGAATGACGTTATTTTTCCAGACCGTTTCTTCCTCGGGCGTGGTTTCTAATGATTTAAAAGAGGTTACAACAGTTGTTTCAGATCACTATGAGTTTGTTGATTTCGACATTTACCCAAATCCAGCACAGACAAAATTGATCATCAAGTCGTCACACAAGGCAAATAAAGCGGATACTTATAAAACTGATTTTATTTTAATGGACGCTGTTGCAATGAAAAAAATGTGGACTAAGACAGTTGAGCAAAAATTATTCAGTGGGGGAGGTGTTAGCTTTGGTGCAGTAGCTATGACTGCAATGTTCGGTGGAGGAATAAGATCTGAAGCAGAGGGTGTTGGTTTCCTGGGATTATTATTAGATAACAAGGATAACTTATATTGGGGTTTCAACGGATTAGCTAAAAGTGCAACAGAAAAAGAAAAGCGTTACCGTTTGCACTTATATACATTAAATGCCAATGAACAAAAAGAGAAGGATCTTGAGTTAACATTTGATGATGACTATTTGGTTAGTGATATTGAATTTTCTAAAAACAATGAAAATGAAATTGTTATGGGAGGTTTTATCAAAGACGTTATTGAGCGGAAGGGAAGAGATCTTGTAAAATGTGGAATTTTTAGTTTCAAGGTGAATGTTAGCAACAATACCGTTGTAAACAAATCTTTTAAATTTTTTGATGACAACATGTTATTGGCTCTAGAATCAAACCCACGTCGTTCGAGATATTTTAAGTACAAACTGGATTATATATTGCCTGTTGGAGATGCAACTTATTATGTGGGTGAACAGTATAGTGAACAATGGATTCAAAACAGTAGTAATTCTATGGGCGCCATGTCTGGAAATAACGGAAAATGGGTTTATGAATATATGGATGTGATCGTAGGAAAATTAAACTCTAAGGGCGAATTTGAATGGATCAAAAATTCTCCTTTACGTCAGGTTGTAGAATTAGGCAACATTGCTCATGTCTTTAAACAGTATATTGCTGTTGCTACAGATAAGAATTTATATATTTTAAACGATGATCATCCAAAGAACATAGAGCGTTACCAAAAAGCAGATTTTGAACCGAAAGACTTAAAAACTGTTCGCGGGATACATGGTTCGAATTTCGTTTGTAATGTTATGTCGTTAAAGGATGGATCGATTAGCAACAGGCAAATTTTAATGAAGAATGAAGATTTTTGTTTTGCGCCAATACAAGAACGTAACCCACAATTTATCCCTCCGTCTGACTGTGAAATTTTCGTTCCAAGTAAGAATAACGAAATATTTATTTATACTGAAGACCGAGGACAAGATCGGTTTGCCAAAATAAAATTTGAATAGTTTAAACAAATAAGTGTATTAATCCCTTTTGGAATTTATTCCAAAAGGGTTTTTTATTCAATGAAATTACAAGGGAGAAAACTGTTTACTTAAGTGAATTTACCACAGGATTGGCGTACATCGTCAAAAACAAATTTTTTAGCATGCCCTTTTCTCCCGTCATATTTTCGGTTTTTCCATCAATGTAGGTCAGAAATTTTTCTTTATCCTCTAACCGGTAATGCTTATCAAATGCATTCGTTTTATTAATAAGATCATATGCGATGTAGTTTACCGGATTCAGTTTGTAACTTTGGTAAATGCATTTGTCAATATGGGCGGCAAGTAATTTGATTTTCTCGTTTTCATTACTCGTTTTGTCAATTTCGATTAGCTCTTCTTTAATTGGTTTTCCAAAAGCAACATGTATTTTCCCTTTAGGCTGTTTTATTCCGGTAAGTATACTGTTTAGATCTTCGCCAGGAGCTTTAACATATTTAGTATGAAGTGAAGATAAATACAACTCCTGAACTTTTAAATTATCACAGGGTTCATATTCAAAGCTAATGGTCAATGGAACGATATTGAGATCCGAAAAACTTTGTATAAAATCGCTGGTTCCGCTAAGATTTAGCATTTTCAATAAACCCGTTTGAGTAATATCACTACCGTCTTTTGTCCGGCCATTCCGCTGGGCAATCCATACGCTCGTGTTTTTATCCACGATTACATGCCTGATATATGCGCTTAGCTGCCTTGAAATATCGTACAACTCTTTTACGGTTCCTTCCCGCTTAACCGTAAACATTCGGTTCATTCTGCCAAAGTCGGTTATAAATCCTTCTTCCATCAGGTTTGATCCAAAAGTAATTTCCGAAGTTTCAAAATCTTCTTTATCTAAAATGATTTGAAGGATGGCGCTATCCAGGAGAATGTCCCGGTGGTTAGCAACGTATAAGTATGCTTTATTCCTGTCTATATTTTCAATTCCACTCCATGTTAATCCTGTAGAAGTAGCATTCACAATTTTCCATATCGCATCCCTCATATAGCCCGTTTGAAATTCGTAGGGCGTCTTGGTGCTCAATGCTTTTTCAATCATTTGTTCCCTGGTCATATCAGGCCATAAAAATGCCATTGCTTTATAATAGGTTTCATAATAAGCAAGGCGTTTCATGACCTCTCCGGTTTCAGTGTCGTAATAGGGACGCAGGTTTTCAAAATTAAATTCTTTGGCAAAGCTGCTTACTTGTTTAGGTGCTTGAGAAATATATGGTTTCATTATTTAATTCTTCGGTCAATAAAGGTTATTGGTTTACGGCTCATCTCTGGCAATTGTCGTTTAGCGATCGTTTCAGGCAATTCAATTACAATACTGGGAGCCACCCGTAGTTTGGCGCGGAAATGATCTTTCAGGTCTTTCTCGAAATTAGCAGGAGGACTAACAGCCCCAATATTGATAAGTATTTCGTCAGTGCCGATATCGTTAGTAAAAACTTCTACAATGTAATTTTTGATATGAGGGATGGTGTTCAGAATATCATATAAGGCGGGTGGGTATAAGGTTGTCCCCTTAAATTTGATCATTTGTTGTTTCCGCCCTAAAATCGGGCTCAGGCGCATAGTTATTCGCCCGCAAGAGCATGGTTCGTGAATAGCCTTGCATATATCTCCGGTTTTAAACCGAATTAAGGGCATGCCTTCAACACCTAAGGTTGTAACTGTTAGTTCACCGGCTTCTCCTTGTTTTACCGGCAAATTTTGATCATCGAGAAATTCTGTGATTAGTAATTCGGGATTGTGATGGCCGCCTTTTCCTTCACTGCATTCTGTAAAAGCTGCGCCCATCTCTGTAGACGCGTAGGTGCTAAACAGTTTCAGTGGCCATTTTTCGGATATCCTTTTTCCTAAAGTGTTATAACTAAAATCTTCATTTCGTATCGGTTCGCCAATACAAATTACTTTACGTAAACTGCTTTCTCTGTAATCAATCCCGTTATGTTCTGCAAATTCAATGAGTTTTAATAAAAATGACGGTACGGCAATGGCAACCGTTGGCTTAAGCCGTTTGATAGTATCCCACTGAAATTCAGGCATGCCGTTTCCCACACGTATTACTCCCGCGCCCATGCGTTTCAGTCCTAAAAAATACGCCATACCTGCCATGAATCGCCGGTCAATGGTTGTCATGAGTTGATAAATTTCTTTGTTGCTGCCTTCTGCGCAAGCTAACGACATGTGTTCATTATACGCCAGCCGTTCTAAATCCTTATCAGTGAGTACAAATGTTACCGGATCGCCAAGTGTTCCACTTGTGGTTACATAGTCTATTATTTTTTCCGGATCAACACAAATAAAATCGTTGTTGCGTTGGTATAGGTCATCTTTAGTGGTTACCGGTATTTTTTGAAGATCATGTAACGTTTTAATCTCTGAATAATCAATGCCGAATTGTGCGAACCTTTCTTTGTAAAAACGTGAATTGGTATTTACATAGGAAATAAGTTCCTGTAATTTCCGCTCTTGTAATTCCTTTACCTCCGAGGGTGAAAGTGTTTGTATTTCAGGATAAAGCGCGCTCATTAACCTTAAATTTTCTTACGAGTTTACATATTATTTGATTAAGGGCAAAGCTATCTTAATAATTGCATATATTTATTTTTAATTTCAAATGAAAAATGTCGGTAAAGGTTCGTTAAAGCTTGATTTTAGTAATAGGGATTTTCATGCCCCGTCATTGGCCAAAAAAATACTTGAACAGGGAAAAGAAAAAGAGTTAGTTAGTATTGCGCTTGGAAGTGATCAAATTGTTGGTAACCGTGCCATGTGGGTTTTAGCCCATTGCGCCGAGATTGAACCCAAACGTATCAGATCTTTTCATATTACGTTGGTGAACCATTTGAAAAATGAGGGAATTCATAGTGGTATTATCCGAAGCATTTTGCATATTTTTCAGTACCAAGACATACCTAAACAAGTAGAAACGTTCTTGCTGGAAAAATGTTTTGAATATGTTCAGAATTCAACACAGGCCATTGCAGTAAGGGTTTTTGCTATGACAGTCATTTTTAATATTTCAAAGCCCTATCCGGAATTATTGAATGAACTGTATGTGCTCTTATCAAAAATAATAGAAACAGAAGAAAGCGCTGGTATAAAGTCACGCGCAAGAGCTGTTTTGAAAGAAATAGCAAAAATGAAGATGGGAGAGAAAGCAAACACTAATTAATGATTAGAGGAATTTATTCTCAAAGCTCTTAATAACAGAATTGTATTCTGCAATTAATTCATCAACGACTTCTTTTGCTGATTGGATTTTAGTGATGCCTGAAGAAACTTGCCCGATTTCCAGTTCGCCTTGTTCCATGTCACCTTCAAACATACCTTTCTTAGCGCGGCCCCGTCCCAGAAGATTTGATAATTCGTCAGTAGTTGCTCCGTTTTTCTCGAGTTCATTTACTTTATCAGCAAATGAATTTTTTAACAGACGAACAGGTGTGAGTTGTTTTAACGATAACCGTGTATCACCTTCTTTAGCATTCACGATTGCGTTTTTGAAATTAATATGCGCCGACGATTCGTGAGTGGCAACAAAACGACTTCCAATTTGTGCGCCGTCTGCTCCCAATGCGAATACCGCTGCCATTGCCATACCAGAACTAATACCGCCAGCAGCAATTAATGGCAATGTAATTGCCTTTCTTACCTCAGGAATTAAAACAAGTGTTGTTGTCTCTTCACGTCCGTTGTGGCCACCAGCTTCAAAACCTTCCGCAACCACCGCATCTACTCCAGCTTCCTGGCATTTCAATGCAAACTTCACGTTTGATACAACATGAACAACTGTTATGCCGTGCTGTTTCAAATGGCTGGTCCAGGTTTTGGGATTTCCCGCCGATGTGAATACGATTTTTACTTTCTCGTCAATTAGTATCTTAATATGTTCTTCAATATTTGGATACAGCAAGGGAACATTTACGCCAAATGGTTGGGAAGTTGCTTTCTTGCATTTTTGTATCTGATCTTTTAAAATGTCGGGGTACATAGATCCTGAGCCGATTAATCCCAGGCCACCGGCGTTTGATACCGCCGAGGCCAGTTCCCACCCGCTGCACCAGATCATACCAGCCTGAATGATAGGATACTGTATGTTAAATAATCGCTGAATCTTGTGCATATACCAATATTTTTGTGGTAAAGTTAAAGATTTTATTATTTTTGTATACTTAATCCAAATTGCATTGATGAAAAATATATTTATTATCATTTTTATTTTATCAGCCACTACCATTTCAAAAGCGCAATGGTTATGGGATTATGGATTCTCGGTAGGAGTTTCCAATTATTTGGGCGACATTGGGGGAAAAGAGAAGACTCGTCGTGATTTTGTGGCTGATATGAAAATGGCAAAAACCCGCTGGAATGTTGGTGGTTTTGCCCGTTATAAAGTTCATCCAAAACTATCCGTAAAATTAGCCCTGGATTATCTGAGAATTGAAGGGGATGATAAACTATCCACTAATCCGGCAAGAAATGCGCGGAACCTTAATTTCAGGAACGATATGTTTGACCTTGGAGTTACCGGGCAAGTGTTTTTTTATGAGGATAATGATTTAGGAAATACTTACCGTTATAAAAATGGATTCAGAGCATATTTCTTTGCTGGGATAGGAGGGTTTTATTCGAACCCGAAAGCCAATAAGGATGGAGAATGGGTGAAATTGCGCCCCTTACATACAGAAGGGAAATCCTATTCTGCAATTGGGCTTAATATACCGGCTGGTGTAGGTTTTTATTTCACCATTCATAAAAAGCACCGAATTGGTTATGAATTGAATTATCGAACCACATTTACGGATTACCTGGATGACATCAGTGATATCTATCCGAATGACCCGAGTGAATCAGGGGATCCTAGTTTAACGAGAAGAATTGATGAATTAGGAGGCGAAGCTGCATTTGAAGACAAAGGGCTTTATTATTCTCACGATTGGGGCCAAAAACGCGGAGACGTTTCGCATAAAGATGGATATATGACAATGAGCTTAAGTTATAGTTATGTATTGCGCGGGAAGTCGAGCTTTTACCGTGGCAGATACGGCCACTTTTTTAATCACCGTAAGCGCGGAAAAGTTCGTAAAATCCGGGCCAAGTTCTAATTGTAGTAAACACAGTTAAGACACTTTATATTGGATAAATTGAAAAGGCTATTCATTGAATAGCCCTTTTTTTGTTCCCGGAATTTTTATTTGGTTTTTAGGAATTTGAAATTTTTTCCGATGTACCGTGCATTATTACCCAGTTGTTCTTCAATACGTAATAATTGGTTGTATTTAGCGATCCGGTCACTGCGGGAAGCGGAGCCTGTTTTAATCTGCCCACAGTTCAATGCTACAGAAAGGTCTGCAATCGTTGTGTCTTCCGTTTCCCCGCTTCTGTGACTCATAACAGAGGTATAGCTGTTTGTGTGGGCCAGTTGAACGGCGTTAATGGTTTCCGTTAAGGTTCCTATCTGGTTAACTTTAACCAGAATGGAATTGGCCACTCCCATTTCAATTCCTTTTTGCAAAAACTCTACATTGGTAACAAATAAATCATCGCCAACTAATTGAGTTGATGAACCTAATTTGTCAGTCATCAGTTTCCAGCCGTCCCAGTCTTCTTCAGCAAAACCATCTTCAATTGAAATAATCGGGTATTTTTTTCTCCAGTCTGCCCAAAAATCAACCATTTGAGAAGATGTAAGTTTATCACCTGTTGATTTTTTGAAGTGATAAACTTTTTCATCGGCATTATAAAACTCAGATGAAGCAGCATCCATCGCTATATAAACATCTTCTCCGGCTTTATAACCAGCCTTGTCAATAGCTTGCATAACCGCTTTAATAGCTTCTTCGTTATTTTTAAAGTTTGGAGCGAATCCGCCCTCATCGCCTACATTTGTAGCAAGACCCTGTGATTTAAGAACGGCTTTCAAATGATGGAAAATTTCTGTACCCATTCTTAACCCTTCACTGAAACTATCGGCACCAATTGGCATGATCATGAATTCCTGAAAATCGATACCGTTATCAGCATGTGAACCACCATTTAAAATATTCATCATCGGAATCGGGAGGATATTTGAATTTACTCCACCCACATACCGATACAGCGGTTGCCTGCATTCTTCAGAAGCAGCACGTGCTACGGCAAGAGAAACGCCAAGAATTGCGTTGGCTCCGAGGTTACCTTTATTGGTGCTTCCATCTAATTCAATCATGGCATGATCAATGGCGCTTTGATCGAAGATGTACATTCCCTTTAAGCGTTCGGAAATAGAAGTATTCACATTGTTTACAGCTTTCAACACGCCTTTACCAAGAAATTGTGTTTTATCGTTATCGCGTAGTTCTACAGCTTCATGCATCCCAGTAGAAGCTCCGGACGGCACAGCAGCGCGCCCTAAGACCCCCTGATCGGTAACAACGTCTACTTCAATGGTTGGATTGCCGCGTGAATCTAAAATCTGGCGGGCTACTACGGTGTGAATAAATGACATAAGAGTGAGATTAGTGAATTAATGTTCGATGTAAAAATAAATAAAGTTTTAAAATGACCGAAAAATAAATACGGACTTCCATTGGGATCAGTGTCTTTTATCAATTCCCCACAACAGTTTATTACGTAAGGTTTCAAAAAAATGCTGTCCTTCGAGGTTAATTAAATTAAAGCTAAAGTTAGCTTTCTTTACAACCAGTTCGGATGAATTACTGACTGTTTGAGATCGTGAATCCAAAGAGATATTAAAACAGTCGCTTCGTCCGCTTACTTTGAAACTGACGACCTTTTTATTGGATATCACAATTGGCCTTACATTGAGGTTATGCGGCGCAATGGGTGTAATGATAAAGTTATCAGAATCCGGAACCATAATAGGCCCACCACAGCTCAGTGAATATGCCGTGGAACCGGTTGGAGTGGAAACAATCAAACCATCTGCGAAATATGAGTTTAAAAAAATTCCGTTCACGTAAGTGTCGATATTAATCATTGCGCTCGACTCCTTTTTATGTATTGTAAATTCATTCAACGCATAATTTACATCGTTGAAATAAGAAGTTTGATCCAATTCAATCAGCTCCCTCTGATCCAATGTAAATTTTTTATTAATTAATAATTGAATGGCTTTCTCGAAATCCTCTTTATAAACCGTTGCTAAAAAACCCAACCTTCCGGTATTTACACCCAGAACAGGAATTCCCGATCGCCTTACAAACTCCAGTGTTTCCAACATCGTTCCATCGCCGCCTAAAGAAATTACACAATCAGCCTTTGCCACAAGTTCCTCGGAATTTGAAAATGAGGAAATCGCAAAAGTTTTATTAAGCGTATGGGTTAGAAACTCAAGGTAAGGTTTGTAAACGATGAGGCTAAAGTTTTCTTTAACAGATATGGCCAGTAAATGCTCTAAATAGTATGGGAAATTTTCCTTTGTATTTCTTGCATAAACCGCTATCGTCATCGTTGTGTAAAATTAGATGTTTAAGAAGTGTAAAAATTCATCTAATTTATTTTTCATTCCGCTTTCGAAATCACTGTTTTGAAAAGACGCTTTTACAACATAATTATACCTATAAAAGGTCTGCAGAATTCGTGAAAGGTCTTCTTTATTCACTTTTATGGTAACTTCTACTTTTGTACTATCCGGAATTGATGAAACGTGAGCGCTTAATATTTTAGCATCGTTCCCTTCAATAATATTCGCAATCTGCGTGAGCGAATAGTCAGCCTGATTTACTTCCAATACAATTACACCACCAAGATTCTGTACCGACGCCATCGAGGATATGTTTTGCAATAACCCTTTCAACGTGATACATCCTTTATATAGTTCTTTATCATCCAATACCGGAATTAACGTCAGGTTAAAAGACATCATCAGTTTTAATAAATCATAGGTGTGTTGGTAATTATGAATGATGGGCTTAAGTAAAGGTGTTTTTAAATCTTCAATTTTTTCTTCCGGATGATTGTAATCCATTAAATCGTGTTCGGAAACAAGTCCCACTAATTCACGATCTTTCACAACAGCTAAATGTGAAACTTTAAACTGTTCCATCCAGTCTAAAGCCATTTCAACCGTGTCGGTATGTTTTAAAGGAGGAATTTCATCAGTAATAAGATCGGCTACAAGCATAATGCAAAAATACAATTTATAAATGAGAATTTGACGGGATGAATCGCTATGGATGCGATAATTGCCCATAAATTATTGTAAAAACCGTTATATTTGACGTCAATATATTATGGTATCATTTGACAATACTGAAAATGCTTTTAAAGCTAAATCCAATAGGGATTTAAGCCGTTCTTACTGGTTATTTAAAATGGTAAGTAATCCTTCACTGGTTAAGTTCGGTGCCAAAGTGGCTCCAATCGGACTGGCGTTAGGATTTAAGGGACTTATCAAAAATACAATTTTTAAACAATTTGTTGGAGGCGAATCTATTTCTGAGTGTGACCGTACCATTGCTGACCTTGGTAAATACGGAATTGGGACCATACTCGATTATAGTGTTGAAGGAAAAGAAAGTGAAAATGATTTTGATGCCTGTTGTAAGGAAACAATTGAAACCATTCATAAAGCTAAACACGAAAAATTCATTCCGTTTTGTGTTTTTAAAGTAACTGGTTTGGCGAGGTTTAATCTTTTGGAAAAAGTAAGTTCAAACGCACAGTTAACAGATTCCGAGGTTGCAGAGTTTGATCGGGTAAAAAAAAGGGTTTATCAGATTTGTAAAGAAGCACATGTTGCTAATCAACCATTGTTTATTGATGCTGAAGAAAGCTGGATTCAACCTGCAATTGATGCGTTGGCAGATGAGAACATGGCGCTCTTTAACAAGGATAAAGCAATCGTTTACAATACATTTCAGTTATACAGAAAAGACCGCCTGGATTTTTTAAAGGCAACGATCGCTAAGGGTAAAACTAACGGTTTTCATATTGGTGCTAAGTTAGTACGTGGAGCATACATGGAGAAAGAAAGGGCCAGGGCAATTGAAATGAAATATCCTTCTCCTATTCAGGATTCAAAAGAAAAATCGGATATTGATTATAATGCCGCTCTTGATGAGTGTATTAAAAATATTAACGTAATAGGATTGTGTGCGGGTACCCACAACGAAAGAAGCAGTTTGTTTTTAATTGAATTAATGGATAAGTACGGTGTTGCAAAGTCGGATGAACGCGTATATTTTTCGCAGTTATTGGGAATGAGTGATCATATCAGTTACAACCTGGCTCTTGATGGTTATAATGTTGCTAAATATGTTCCTTACGGTCCGGTGAAAGAAGTTCTGCCTTATCTCATCAGAAGGGCACAGGAAAACACCTCTGTTAAAGGACAAACCGGCAGGGAACTCAGTTTAATCATGAAAGAAAAACTAAGACGTAAAAAATAAAAAATCCCGGTTTTTAACCGGGATTTTTATTATTATTATTATTATTATTATTCTGTAGGTTTTGGTGCTTCTTTATTTTGTTCTTTAAAGGCGTCAAAATCAAAAGTTAAGGTAAACCGTAACGTGTTTTGCAGCGGATTTCGCTGAGTGACTGGAATTAAATACGCCATATCCAAACCAAAAACATTATAGCGTAAACCTATACCCGCGGTAAAAAATTTCCGGTTTCCTTTCGTTTTTGCTTCATTAAAGTATCCCGCGCGCACTGCGAAGGTCTTTGCGTACCAATATTCAAAACCAATACTGTAATTGATTTCATTTAATTCTTCCCTTCCTCCACCTGGAGCATCGCTAAACGATTGAAGCATTCCTTTTGCCACGCCCACTTCAGGATTTTTACCAGCAGCGATCACTTTTTCTCCGGTAGAAGGATCAATTGCATCATAAGGCGTTTCATTTCCTAAGGAGTCAAGTGCTTTCTGATAAACAGGTTGTGTTGGCACCAATAATTTATTAATATCGCCATAAATACCAAACGTATTGGTTTCGTCTACTTCAAATTTAAGACCACCACCCAAACGCAAATTAATCGGAATAAAGTCTTTTTTTACTGAGTAAGATAATTTAGAGCCGATGTTACTGATTACTAAACCCAAACTAGCAATCGCATCTTTTTCATTGATTTTTAATTTCTGGGATTGATAATATAAACCAACATCCACCGCGGTTGAAGTTCCTGGTTTTGTAGGCTGACCGTTACTCAATGTATAATTTCCTGTTAAGTTAGATCTTACGTATCTGGCCGCCAATCCAGCAGAAAATGTTTTAGACAACTTTTGAGAATAGGCAAGGTCTAGTGCAAATTCATTGGGTCTGAATTGTCCCGTGGTGTTCCCAACGATATCAGTAAACGTGATGTTACCCAAAGAAAAATAGCGGAGAGAAGCTCCTATCGCTTGTGTTTTGCTTATTTTGCCATATCCAGCAACATAATATAAATAAATATCCGGCACAAGTTGCTTTAACCACGGAGTAACAGAAATGGCCGCACCACCTTTCTTTTCCGCAAAAATCATTTTAGCCACATTCCAGTGGATACTATTTCCATCAGCCGGGGTGGCTGCCCCAACTTCGCCCATACCACCTTGTTTGGAATCTGGACAAATCATTAAAAATGGCACAGCCGTTGTAATCGTATTTACTCGTCCGCTTAATTCCTGTGTGGTTAGCGCTTTTGACGAGGTGCCATTTTGAGCTAATGCCTGTGAAGACAAAATAACTCCTGTTCCCACTGTTCCTATTAAAAGTTTTTGCATTGTCTTGTCTTTTTTTTAAGAAGGCACCAAAGATATCATTAATTTAGAATTACTAACTTTTCAATTTTATCAGCTTTTTTCTTGGCACCATCGGTTACTGAAACTCTGTAAATATATACTCCTCTTGCTAATTTATCACCAAATTCATCTTTGCCATCCCATTCTATTCCATCAAAACGGAAGCCTTCGTTGTTTATTGTTTTGTTAATGGATTTTACAACCTTTCCAGAAATTGTATAAACCTGAATCAGAACTTTTAAGGAAACACAGCACTGATTGTGTTCGATGAAAAACTTTGTTTTAGATGTAAATGGATTTGGATAATTTAATATATGGGTTAGTGCTAAATCTGCCTGACTTGAAACAACAAAATCCGTATAAGCAGATGTTGAATTGTTTTGAACATCCCAAACTTTTAAGCTCAACGTATGATTACCTTCACTGAGTTCGTTTAAAGGATATCTTATTTTTCCGGATTGATAAGTGTTTAGATCAGATACATAATAATCATTCAATATAATTGGTTTACTGCTATTTTCGTCAAGTATTGCCACAACGTCATGCCCAATTCCGGTACCGATCGTATTAATACCACTGACGTCTGTAATTTCCGCATACACTTTAGGGTTTTCATTTGTAGTTCCTCCTGAAACAAATTTTTTATCATTCATATACAAATTTACAACCGGTCCCTGGTTGTCGGCAATGGCATTAGGATTCGATCCGCCTACCACAACTTTATCATAATAACCGTTAGCGTCATTTACACCGTTATGAGCGTAATAGCTGATTTTACCTTTCCCAAAATTATAGCTGATATCCTTTGGAACCAGAAATGAAAATGTGAAATCGCCATTTGTCACTTCAGATTTACCTTTATAAATAATGTTTTTTTGCAATACAAAAGGAGTTACAAATGATCCCTGTGCGCTCGTTGCAAGCGGATCATTTGCTAATGTGTAAACGGTTACTTCTTTGTCAAAAACAGTCGGGTACACCACACCATTAAAATTGGTAAGTTTATTTCCATTTTTGTCACCAACGTAGCCGCTAATATTTACCAGCGAAAGGGCTTTTAATGTATCGGATGAAGTAGCGGAGACAACCTGGGAATTTATTGATGAGGTGAAAACTTTTTGTTCCGGGTAAGATAATTTCAAAGCAGGATCGCCAAGAATTACAAAGTTTCTAAATAGTTCATTTGTGCCAATAGCGCGTTTTGTTAACCGGTAGATATCACCAATATGTGGCATTTTACCATTTGTCATGGGCGTAAGTGCGTAGTCAAAAAATGATTGGTTTAGTATGGAATTCAGTCCTGAGAATGCAACACGAACAGTGGTCATTAAAGCAATGGCGCCGCCTTGTTCATTCAATAAACAATATTCCCCGGCAGAGGTTCTGTCCGGATCGTCAAACCTGCTGAATTCACAGGTTGCTGTTACCATTAAAGGTAAGTTATTTCGGTTTTGCCAGTTTAATATTTGCGACACCTCAACAGTGCGTTCTTCTGTTAATCCAAGTTCGCCTCCATGTCCTGTATAATTTACTATCAGAGCGCCTTTTTCCATACGCTTATTCAAATCGTTCGTCGCATCCGGGTAACGGTCACCTCCTGGTGTGGAAATTTGCACATAGGCGTCCAGGTAAATTTTATCCACATTATAATTTTTGTCACTCGTATAAACTTTATTTGCTACAATTTGAGCCTGATTTAGATGTTCGTTTCTATCTTCATCATCAGCTACGAAGCATATCCAGTTTCTCCAGTCGCCTTGTGGGTAGTCGTTTTCAGCGGTAGTGCAGGATGATTCAATTGCATTTACGTCAAAACTATAATTCTTTTTATAGTAATGTTCAACCTTGTTTGTTACCGCAATTGCTTCCGCTTTATTTTTTACGGGAAACCTTCCCACGCCAATATCTACCAGGTCTGGACCGTTAAAAAGCAAATCTCCTTCATTGTCATCCATTAAACCAAAATAGTCATCGGTTACATAAGAATCTATAAAGGAATAGGAGTTTTGAGTTTCGAAAGTTGGAATTAGCGCCGTGTTTCCGCTTGCATTAATGCTCTTGTTTTTATAGGAACCGTCTCCTAGTAGTAAGAGGTATTTTGTTTTTTTTGTAGGGTCTAAAGGCCGTTTATAAAGCATTTTCACAAAATCCCTGATGGCCCCGATATCTGGAGTGCCAGACGAAAACTCATTGTACACTTCCTGTGTTGTAGCTACAGCATACGATAAAGTGTCAAACGTTTGATGAAGTAATGCAAGACGCTGCGCTTCAGCTAGAAAATTGGGATGGGTTACTATCACATAGTCAGCCTGCATAATGGAATGCAAATTTTGATTTGGGACGGTTCCATATGCAGTTGGGACGAATGCTTGGGTATTGGAAAAAATGCAAAACTCTCTCAATGAATCAGAAGTAGCGGTAAAATCAAGTGTTGATCCATTTGAATTAAACGTCTGTAACTTTATATTGAAAGGGTCGGTAACATCCCAAATAAGCGGTGAGGAACCGCTATTATTGGTTAGAACATAATTGGCAAATGAATTAGGCCCGGAAACTGTCCGGTGATCCCGGAAATTAAATTGGGATTGAACATACACCAGTTTTCGCCTGCTGTTGTAAATTATTTTGTCAAGCCAACCTGTTGCCTGAGTAGTCAATTTGTTTACTGTAACATTTAAAGTTGATGAGTTCAATATTCCTCCTCCCGCACCTTCTCCATGATACCCAACATTAGCCAAATGGTAATCTAAATTTGTTGGATCACAGGTGAAAGTAAAGGCCCCGGAGTTAAAATTCACTGAGTACACCGATGAGAGCGCACTTCTAGATAAAGCCGCAGCCTTAACATATACGCTATCCCCAATTACCGCATTTGGAATGGAGAAAGGAAAGGTATACGAAGTAGTAAGATCGAATTTTTCCCCGTAAAATTCGCGACCACTTTTAACTACATTCACAAGATTTAATTCATGAATTCCCATATAATCCTGCGACGAGGTAGTAACATTAGGAGTGTTTGGAAGGGAGTTCTGATTCATCACACGTTTCCCCGGACCTAGGTCAGCAGTAATAAAATAGTAGGAGGTATCGCTAAAGTAATGCGGTTGGTAATCAAAAACGATAGATGAGCCAGGTACGTTTTTCCACCGGTCGGTGCTTTGTCCGTAAAAAAGAATATAGTCATTAGCATCAAAAGTTCCATCGCTTTCGCCAACTACTGAAATGGCGTTCTCCAATAAATCATCAAACCTGAAATCCGCATTACGTTCCGGTAATAATTTTCCCCCATTTCCATAGATCCTTATGTTTTGTGGATTCACTGAGGCTACGTCTAAGCCAAGGCCTGATAGAAAACTCCGTGTGATTTTATAAACGCCGTCCCTTGTAACGCCTATCTTATACCATTTTCCACTTGATAATACAGAAGATGTGGCCGTGTTAACTTTGTTAGGTTTTGAAAAAGTTTCGGGAAGTGTAGTGGAAGCATTGTTTTTATCCCAAAAAGCCGTGAACGATTCCAGGAGCTCATATTTACCGGTAGTTTCATTTATGCGCAACGGAACAATTTTAGCGTAAACCATTTGATCCTGCGCTGATCTTCCGAAAGAAGTCGTTACTTCAAATTTAGATGTAATGTGTTTTTTATATTCGGCAATTTCCTCAAGTTCTTTTGAAGACAATTCGCGAATGATCGGATTATTGATTTGAAAAGAGGGAACCACATTTCCCTCAATAAGATAATTTTTTAAGTGGTAGGGTAATTTATTGCGGCGTAGATCCCGTTGCGTGTTTTCAAGAAAGGTTACCTGTTCGGTTGAAACATTTAACATTTGAGTTTTAGGAAGGGCATTTTGTGATACGTTTTTTGGAACCTGAGAAAAACTTAAAAAACGACATGAAAAAACGAAAACTAAAATAATTAGATTGGACTTCCTGGTATACGCCATTTGCTTGATCATTTAGTAAATATAATACCTTAAAACGGCAAAGAAAATAAAATATTGTTGCATAAAAGTTTTTATTTTTGAAATTAGAGTTTATATTTGTGATTAAGAATAGATTAAGTAAACTAAACTATACATGGCGAAAAAACTGATTTTATTACTTACAATTGTTTGCGGAACGGGTGTTTGGCAAGAAGTACAAGCGCAGGATCCTCAGTTTACACAGTTTTACGCAAATCCCTTATATTTAAACCCTGCTTTTGCTGGTACTGCAAGATGTCCCAGAATTTGCATGAATTACAGAAATCAGTGGCCTAATTTATCAGGTACTTATGTTACATATAGCGCTTCTTATGATCAACACATTGATGCAATTAGCGGCGGTTTAGGGTTAATTGTTACTCAGGATGACCAGGCACATGGGACTTTGAAATCTACCAATGCCAGTTTAATGTACTCCTATTTATTACCGGTTACGCGTGAATTTTCGATAAAGGCAGGTCTGCAGGCAGGTTTTTTCCAAAAGTCTTTAGACCGCACTAAATTAAATTTTGGTGATATGATTGATGCCAGAAGAGGATTCGTGTGGAATACCAATGAAATTATTCCCGCGCAAAATAAGACGAATCTTGATTTTTCAGCCGGTTTATTAGGATACAGCAAGCGTTATTTTGTTGGTTTCGCGGCGCACCATATTACTCAGCCAGATGAAGGATTGCAAGGCCCCTCCAAATTACCAATGAAAATAACAGGCCATGCCGGTGCGATCATCCCATTGGAGAAAGGGAACGAGTCGTATATCTCACCAAATGTATTGTTCCAGCAACAGCAAAATTTTACTCAATTGAATTTAGGATTGTATTTTGTTAAGGGAAGTTTTGTAGGTGGTTTATGGTACAGGAATTCCGACGCTTTTATTGTATTAGTAGGATTACAGACAGACCATTTGAAAGTTGGGTATAGTTATGATGTTACCGTATCCAAACTCTCCAGTAATACTGCCGGTTCTCATGAGGTTTCATTGCAGATTCAATTTGAATGCCGTCCGAAAAAGAAAAAATACAGAACAATTAGTTGTCCGTCATTCTAAAATACTTTGTAACCTTTTTGTTAATTAACCGTTATAGCCTTAAATAAAAATACAAATATGAAGTTTAATTTCATTAAAAGTCGAAAATCGCTCGCAATTATCCTTTCGGTTTTTGCTGTTTCATGTGGTATGGAACGTTCTCCGGTGACAGGTTGGTCATACAATGATCCCGACAATGGTGGGTTTGAAAAAATGCCATATGAAGAACAGGAAACAGGACCAGGATTGGTTTTAATTGAAGGTGGTTCTTTTTCTATGGGACGTAATGAAACAGACGTTACTTACGAGTGGAACAATGTACCGCGTCGTGTAACGGTATCTTCATTTTACATGGATGAAACTGAAGTCAGTAATTTCTCGTATTTGGAATATTTATGGTGGACCAGCCGTGTTTTCGGTCCTACTTTTCCGGATATTTATTACAAGGCACTCCCTGATACATTAGTTTGGAGAGAAAAATTGGCTTACAATGAGCCTTATGTTGAGTATTACCTGCGTCACCCTTCTTATAGGGATTACCCGGTTGTTGGAATTAACTGGCTGCAGGCAAATGAATTTTGTGCATGGAGAACAGACCGTGTTAACGAATTCATTTTGATACGTGAAGGTTTATTAGATCATGTTCCAAATCCTTCAGATCAGGATTATTTCAGTACCGAGGCATATTTATCGGGAAAATGGCAAGGACAGTTAAAACAAAAATTACCATCTTTTGATGAACAAAACCCTGAGAGGGATGTGAAAATGGAAGATGGGATTTTCCTACCAAAATACCGTTTACCGACAGAAGCTGAGTGGGAATATGCTGCTTACGGTTTAATTGGAAATACAATTGGTGAACGTATTACTGACCGCAGGATTTACCCGTGGAACGGGCACGGCGTTCGTAATTCCGATGAAAAGTATATCGGACAGATTGCAGCGAACTTCGTTCGTGGAAATGGCGACATGATGGGAACAGCTGGCTTTTTGAATGATAATGCCGATGTAACGGCGCCGGTTTATTCTTATTGGCCAAATGATTACGGTTTGTATAACATGGCTGGTAACGTTTCTGAATGGGTTATGGACGTTTACAGAGCAAGTACAGCACAGGATGCTGATGAGTTCAGACCTTTCCGTGGTAACGTATTTGTTACACAGGTGAAAGATAGTACGGATGGAACTATCGCAACAAACGTTGACGGACCGGTGTTTCAGAAGTTTAAGCATAAAGTGAATCCTCCTTCTGCTCATGGTGTGAGCCAGGAAACAGCAGAAGTAACGGATAGTGTTTTAACTGTTTTAACTCAGGATGCTCAGGAATACAAGAATGCGCCTTCTGATGGCAAATCGGATATACCGGGCCGTGTGAAATGGAGGGAAGTGACTTCAGCAATATCTTCTGATAATTTGGATGAGAGAAGAAACTATAAAACATCCGATTATATCAGTTATTTAGATGGTGATGTAAATTCAAGTTTATATTACTTAGAAGGTGAAGAAGCGTATGGTGAAAAAGCAAATAGTTTAATGTATGAATACGCGAAAACATCATTGATTAATGATAAAGCCCGTGTATATAAAGGCGGTAGCTGGAGAGACAGAGCGTATTGGTTGAATCCCGGAACGCGTCGTTATTTAGATCAGCGTCAGGCGACTGCTTATATCGGGTTCCGTTGCGCGATGGTTCGTGTTGGTAGCCCGGTTGGATTAGGAAAATAAATTTGTTGAAAACTAAATAGTGAGCCCCTTATCTTGTGATAAGGGGCTTTTTAATTTTAGATCATGAACGAATTTACAAGTACGGAAGAATTGTATAAAGTATTTCTTGATAGCAACCAGAGTATATCAACGGATACACGGAATTTAAAAGGAGGATCAATTTTCTTTGCACTTAAAGGAGCAAACTTTAATGGAAATAATTTTGCAGTCAAGGCCATCGAAGAAGGCTGCAGTTGGGCTATTGTTGATGAGCCTGAGTTTGCCGCGTTTAAGAACGTACTGTTGGTTAAAGACACTTTAAAAGCACTTCAGGACCTTTCTAAGTTTCACCGGGAGAAATTGAATATTCCTGTGATTGGTATCACCGGCAGTAATGGCAAAACAACAAATAAAGAATTGATTCACGCTGTTTTATCTAAAAAGTATAACACCTATGCTACGTTGGGAAATTTAAATAACCATATTGGCGTCCCATTGACCTTGCTTTCAATTACCAGTGAGCATGAAATGGCCATTGTTGAAATGGGTGCCAATCATCAGGGAGAAATAGCAGAATTGTCTTCTATAGCTCAACCCGATTTCGGATTGATTACGAACATAGGAAAGGCGCACCTTGAAGGTTTTGGAGGCGAAGAAGGCGTAAAAAAAGGAAAAGGTGAGCTATTTAATTATATAAGGAAAACAAACGGAAAAGTGTTTGTAAATTGTGATGATCCCGTACTGATGGAACTAAGTGAGGGCATCGGCAAGTATAGCTATGGAGAAAAATGCAGTGCGGATGTGCATGGCGAGTTTCATTCAAATAGTGAGTTTGTAGAATTCAAATGGAGTGTGAAGGGGAAGTCACTTAACGATGCGCCTCTCGTTAAGACGCAAATGTTCGGCCATTACAATTTCATCAATTTATTGTGTGCCGCCTGTATTGGAAATTATTTTGACGTTCCGCAAGAAGACATCAATTTGGCTTTACAAACATACCATCCTGAAATGAACCGATCCCAGATGGTTCGTACGGAGAAAAACACGGTTATTTTAGATGCTTATAATGCTAATCCAAGTAGCATGCAATTAGCGATTGATAATTTCTCAAAACAGTTATTAAGCGATAAAATAGTGATCTTAGGAGATATGTTTGAGCTTGGCGATTATAGTGAACAGGAGCATTTAAAAGTTTTAAATCAATTAAATGCTCTAGGTAACATCAAACCTATTTTAGTCGGAGAACATTTTTTTTCATTGCAGAATCAGTTCACTAATTTCCGATTTTTTCGTTCTACTTCTGAGGTAATTACTTTTTTAAAAGACGAAAAAATAAATAGCTCTAACATATTAATCAAGGGTTCCAGAGGAATGAAGCTGGAAAAAGTTGTAGATTTTCTGTAGCAATTTTTCTGTTAATTAATTCGCTATTGCATTTTTTAATCATTAAGTTTGTGTATGTTGTTTAATTAAAAAAACCAAAAAGACCATGAAAAAACAGTTACTATTTACCACTAGCATTTTCATTACGGGACTGTTGAGTGCGCAGGTTGCAAGTAGAGCAACTAAGGTACCGTCACATCTTGCTAATATTGCAATTTCAAAAACACAAAGAATTGATGATAAAATTATTAATCCAGGTCTTCCAGTTAAAGCACCATCTCAGATAGTTAGTGCTAACAAAACTTTTGCGTTAACAGAAGCAATCATCGGAAATACTTATTATGATATGCAAACTAACAGTAGTGTTGGAGATCGTATCGTTGTAAATGAAGACGGGACAATTGCGGCCTGCTGGACTTTTGAAGGAACAGCAGATGGCGGCACCTATGCAAGCCGTGGTACTGGCTATGCCTATTTTAACGGAACTGCTTGGTCTACACCGCCAACTTCGAGGGTTGAGAATGCTCGTGTAGGTTGGGGAAATATTGCGAACACGCGTTCGGGTAAAGAATTGATTATTTCTCATAATGGGACAGCGGAGAAACTCCATAGAGCTTCCCGCGCAACGAAAGGTTCTGGTGCCTGGTCAAACAGCACAAGTTTTATTTCCAACGTGAGTGGAGGAAACTGGTGGCCAAGAATGGTTACTTCATCCCCTGGCGGTGGCGATACCATTTATTCAATATCAATCAGCTACCCTGTAGCAAACGGTGGTACTGCATATAACGGTTTGGATGGTGCTTTATTATTTTCCCGCTCTAAGGATGGCGGCCAAACATGGGATATCGTGAACCAACAGCCTACAGGCTTTACTTCCGCAAATTTTCTTGGATTTGGAGGTGATGCATATGCTATTGCCGCAAAAGGAAGCACTGTTGCAATTGTAGCAGGTGATTCTGATTCAGACGTGGGATTGGTTAAATCCACTGATGGGGGTGTAACCTGGACGTATAAAACAGTTTACCAATTTCCAATTCCAATGTGGGATTATACAACAATGACTTCGGATTGGGATAATGATGCCGTGCCAGATACCATTGAGACAAATGATGGAAGTTTCGGTATAGCATTGGATAATAATGGTATGGCTTATGTAACCTATGGTGCCTACCGTTTATTAAACAGTTCTCCTTCAGCTCAGGGTTATAATTATTTTCCATATACGGATGGCTTGTATTTATGGAATGAAACAATGGCTCCATTCACAAATGGAACTGGTAATATTATTGCAGGAATTGAAGATTTAGGAACGCAAGGAGTAATTGATTTTCCAACTCCAACAGCAGGTTTGCTTGCTTTCGGAAGCTATGGAGCTTCGTTAACTTCGTTTAGTAGTATGGCCTTTGATGCTAATAACATTATGTATGTGAGTTATAGTTCAGTGGTTGATGGGTTATTAGCATTTACAGACGATCCTAAATTGGTTAGACATGTATATGTTATGAAATCATTGGATCAGGGTTTAAGCTGGTCAGCGCCTTACGACGTTGTTCCTCCTTCGCCAGGAGCAGAATACGAAGGGATGTATCCCTCTTTAGCGAAAAAAGTGGATGGAAATGTTCACTTGATTTATCAAAGGGATTATTTTCCAGGTTATAGCGTTCCTCCTACAAGTGGTGCGGATCCTGATCCTGAGAATGTAGATATGTCAAGTGATATCGTTTATGTGAAGTTACCAGTTAGTGATATTTCTAACCCGATTCCAACATCAGTTAAAAATGAAAACGCTTTAGTGAACACCTTATCTTTATATCCTAACCCTGCTTCAACAAACGCAACAATCAATGTTGTTTTAAAACAAGATGCTAAAATGGAAATTGCCGTTTTAAATACGGTTGGACAAATACTTTATTCAAGTAATGTTTCCGGTGTTAAAGGAAGCAATTTGGTTGATGTAGATCTTACAAGCCTAAGCGCAGGTATGTATTTCTATCAGGTTAAAATTGATAACACTTCCGTTACTAAAAAATTTACTTTAAGTAAGTAGTTTTAATCCTTTCCTAAAAAGGTTGCTTTTTTAATCACGATTTTCTTTTTTTGAATAAAAAAAATTATATCTTTGCACTCTAATTTTTTATAAGGTGTTTTTTATAAATATTTTATTTAAAAGCGGGGTGTAGCGTAGCCCGGTATCGCGCCACGTTTGGGACGTGGAGGCCGTCAGTTCGAATCTGGCCACCCCGACAAAAAGAGCCTAACAGGCTCTTTTTTTGTTTTATATCCTATGTATTTCTTAATGAAAATTTCTTCCGCCATGAAAAATGTGTGTTTGATTAGTCCTATTCTTTTTTGGTTTCTCCTGCAAGTCATTGCCATCAATGCTTTGGTCTTCGGATGCGCGTGCTTCATTATTAATTTCAGATGTTAAGTGAGATGAAAGGTCGTAGCACTTTGTTACAATTACATGAATAACTTCGCCCTCTATTTGAACTTTTCCTTCTGCCATTAATAAGTGTGAATGAACGATTTCCTTTCGGTATTGATGAAAAAGATTTTTAAAGACAACCAAATTTGAAGTCCCGGTTTCATCTTCCAGCGTGATAAAGCAAATTCCGCTTGCAGTTCCCGGTCTTTGGCGCACAAGGACCAAGCCAGCTACCCTAACTACCATTCCGTTGCTGCAATTACAAAGCTTCTTATTCTGGATTACTTTTAGCAGAGATAATTTTGGTCTTACAAAGTAAATGGGATGCGCTTTAAGGGATAAAGAAAGTGTTTTGTAATCTTCTATCACATGTTCATATAAATTCATTTCCGGGAGATGAATGCTTTGCTCGTTAATATCGCATTCATTCAAACCCGCGAATAATCCAGTTAAGTGATCTTTGAGCGCTGAGGTTTCCCAAAGCGCTTTTCGTCTATCTAGTCCTATTGATCTAAAGGCATCAGCTTCTGCCAGTTTTTCGAGTGATGCTATGGATATTCCCAGATCCCGCAATTGAGAAATATTTGTATAGCGATCTGATCTGGCAGCGATTAAAAGTTGCATGTCATTTTCCTTAACACCATTCACCTGCCTGAATCCTAATCGAATGGCATGATACTTACCATCTTTTTCCTCAAGGGTATTATCCCAGTTAGAAAAATTAATATCCACACTTTTTACTTTCACATGGTGTTTAATGGCATCTGATATAATTTGTGCCGGTTGGTAAAATCCCATGGGCTGACTATTCAACAAAGCCACAGCAAAAATTTCAGGATAATAGCACTTGATCCAGGAAGAAACGTAGACTAATAATGCAAAACTAACTGCATGGCTTTCAGGAAAACCATAACTTCCAAAACCTTCCAGTTGGCGAAAGACGCGTCGTGCAAATTCTTCGGTATAGCCTTTTGCAACCATTCCGGTTATAAGTTTTTTTTCGAAGGCGCTTACCTGGCCATTTGCTTTAAAAGTAGCCATACTTCTTCGCAACTGATCTGCTTCAGCACCAGTAAATCCCGCAGCAACAATGGCAATTTCCATTGCCTGCTCCTGGAACAATGGAACACCTAATGTCCTTTCTAAAATTCTTTTGAGTTCCTCCGATGGGTATTCAACCGTTTCCTCATTATTTCGCCTTCGAAGATAGGGATGTACCATATCGCCCTGAATAGGTCCTGGTCTTACAATGGCCACTTCAATAACCAAATCATAAAAGCACCTTGGTTTTAATCTGGGTAGCATCGACATCTGAGCACGGCTTTCAATTTGAAAAACACCAATGGTGTCGGCATGGCTTACCATTTCAAATACTCGCAGATCATCTTGTGGGATGTTGGCAAGCGTGAGGTTTAAGTTATAATGTAGTTTCGCAAGGTCGAATGCTTTTCGGATACAGGTTAACATACCAAGTGCCAAGACATCTACTTTTAAGAAACCAAGCGATTCGATGTCATCTTTGTTCCATTCAATATTAATTCTGTTTTTCATGCGTGCGTTCATTACCGGACATAAATCCGAGAGTTTACTCTCTGTAATTACAAACCCACCTGTATGTTGTCCTAATTGACGAGGGAACCCGATGTATTGTTCTGTGAGCTGCAATACTTTTAGTAAATGGGGATCATTTGCATTGAATCCCGTAGACGTAATTCCCTTGGAATGCCTCCATTCGTCGGTAAATTCCCAACCCGATGATGATAACTTATTTACAGCATCCTGTGATAACCCCATTGCTTTTGCCACGTCGCGCACTGCACCTTTAAAATGTTGTTGGGTAACTGTTGCCACAATTGCAGCCCGGTGCCTGCCATACTTTTCATAGATGTATTGAATCACTTCTTCCCGCCGTTCATGTTCAAAATCAACATCTATATCTGGTGGTTCATCACGGGCATCAGACATAAAGCGGCTGAACAATAAATTAAATTTTGACGGATCCACGGATGTTATGCCAAGACAATAGCATACTGTTGAATTAGCTGCAGAGCCTCGTCCCTGGCATAAAATGTCCTGTTCACGCGCAAACTGAACGAAATCAAAAACAGTTAAGAAATAAGAGGCATAATTTTTCCGGGCAATGAACTCCAGTTCGAATTGGATACATGATTTTATCTTTTCAGGAATGGAATTATTAAATTTTTCATGGGCTCCTTTCCATGTAAGGAAAACTAATTCTTCCTGAGGAGTTCTGCCTTCCTTTGTAATTTCTTTGGGATATTCATATTTTAATTCACTTAAACAAAAAGTACAGGCTTTTGCAATTTTTTGTGTGTTTTCAATTGCTTCAGGATAAGCAGAAAACAAACGGATCATTTCTTCGGAAGCTTTTAAATAACGCTCTGCATTTTGGTAAAGTTTGTATCCGGCGTTTTGTATTGTGCATTTTTCCCGGATACATGTAAGCACATCCTGTAATTCGCGTCGTTCAGGTGAATGGTAGTAGACATCATTTATGGCTACCAATGGCATTTGAGCCTGATTAGATATTTCGGAAAGCCTGTAAATTTTTTTTGAATCGTTGGCCTGGTATGACCGTATTGCGCCAAGGTAGACTTCATCTCCAAATTGTATTTTATATTCCTTTACAGCATTTAAAAAATCAGAATCAAAATCAAATAAGGAATTCAGGGAAGCAGGTGGAACCACAATGAATTTTATACCTTCTTTATACACGTAGACGTCTTTTTTTTCTAAAAGACATTTTCCCTTTTCTGTTCTTAAATTCCCTTCTGTTAATAAACCAGACAGTCGCGCGTAGGCTTCTTTGTTTGTAGGATAGGCTAATAAAGAGGGGCCATCCTCAAAATCTAATCGGCAGGCAGGGATAACGCGGATAGGTTTCTGTTTGGTTGCGGTGTAAGCTCTAACAATTCCTGCTAAAGTATTATGATCGGTAATAGCAATTTCAGAATATCCCAGTGCCAAAGCCTGATTCACTATTTCTTCTGGATGCGATCCCCCTTTTAAAAAACTAAAGTTGCTTGTTATTTGTAATTCCGTATACTTCATTTTTCTTAGGCAAAAAAACCATGGATAAACCATTCCGCGTTGCTACTTTCATAATTTCCTGATCTGAAGAGCCAATATCTTGCGCCCTGTTCATCTTCCACGCAATAATAATCCCTGTAAAGCCCTTCCTGTATCCACCATTCCTGTTCAATGCGTTCAGGGCCATCGGCTTTTTTTACGGTATGAAGTGCTCCAAGGTAACGGAATAATAGTGGTGGATAATCCGGAACGGGGACACTTACTTCTATCGGTTCAGGTTTGGAAAGCAAATGGAGAGGCCTTGGTAAATCATTCCTCCATTTTGTGCTTGGTTTCTCTGTGAGTGATGTGGAATTTTTAACCGACATTTCAGGCCAATAATTTTCGGATGGTAAAAACCGATGAATGGCCTGGCTTCCAATTTTACCGGCAAGTTTATCCATTAATTCAGCAACAGCGGTTTCGTTTACGTAACTTGTCGTCCACATGGAGTCCTGAGGGGGAACCAGATCTTCAACGATAGGCACTTCAAGAATAAAAAGTTCAATACCAAGATCGGGTTGAATGTGGGGAATTTTAATTTCAAATAATTGAAACAGGTGAAGTGCATTTCGTGATGGTTTATGTGTGCCAATATTAATGGTTTGAACATTTCCATCAACGCGGTAGCACCGTAGTTGACAGGAACGCAAACCCTTTCCTTCTTTACATAATCGCGAGCACATTTTTTCAAGCATAGCTTTAATGGCAATTTCTATTCCTGATGCAGTGCGAATAGGTTCCAGGCTCGGTAAACGCTCTTCATATACAGCCGGCGGCTTTATGGGAGTAATCATTTCTATTTCAAATCCTAATGCCTGATCAATTCTTGAAAGCAATCCTTGTCCGAATCTTCTTCGCAAAGCAGTGCGTGGCATGTTGATAAAATCACCTACAGTTTTTAACCCTAATTTTTCAAGTTTATCACACACACACTTTTCAATCCTGAGTGAAGCCGGTGGCATATGAAAAATACTTGGCAAATGAGCCTTTAAGGATACGACCGAACCATTTTTTCCATAATGGCAAATTGCCCAGGCGCACCCAACAGTATCAGCCATTGCTAACCTTACCGAATATCCAATGGATGAGAAACGTTTATGTATTTCTTTTACATACAATTGGTCGTTTCCCCATAAATGGGTGCATCCGCCCGCATCAAGAATTAATACATTAGATTCATAAATTGCTACGATAGGAGTAAAACGCAGGCACCATTCCGAAAGATCCTTTAATAATTTTTGTTCCTCAAGTGGGTTGTATTCGTAGATTTTTAATTCGGGTGCAAGCGCTGTGCAGTCTGCAACAACCATATCTACATAAATTCCTTTTTCATGAGCAACAGCATTTACACTTTTTACGACCCGCCTGCCTTTTTCATTACAGGCCATTGCAAAGGGGATATCTTTTAGTTCAGGCTGTTTCCTGATCATCCAATCGGTCATTAAAAATGGAAACCATATTACCACTATTCGCTTCTCCATGATTATGCGCTTTTAAGAGTGGACTTTGGAACCGATAAAAGATCGCCAGGCAAATATTCCAATCCAGCCGGCGACCATTGCACCCTCCATTTTTGTGGATTACCATTTTTTACTTTTAATAATTCAATTTCCCATTGCGGGAATCCTACACCAGGCATTTTACCCGGTAACACACTTGGTATGGGTGTAATTTTCCACCTTGCTACACTTGCTAATGGATGAACGTTTTTGGGTTGGTGACGGTGAATAAACCCAGTAACATTGCTTTTTTCAACTGCCAATTGCAAACGTCTCGAATCATTAAAACTCAGTTCACCAATTTCTCCTACAACCCCTGTTAAAGCTTCGCATTTCAGGGCTTCTTCCAATGCCCACAAAGTATCTTTTACTTTCCATACATCTACAAATAAAATTTGTTCTGGATTGATGCCGAAAGCTTTCAGGGCTGGTGGATAAATTTTCCGCTTATTACTAATCCATACGCAAGTAGTTCTTTCTTTAGTGAGTTTTCCCAGTAACATAGACAGAAAGCCATTGGTTGCCGATGAAGCGTCTGGTGTAAAGCTCACTAATTCGTGGATGGCGCCTAAAGGAAAGCTTTTTCCAGGAAAAGCCGTTTCAATAGCTCCGAGCCCTAGGTTTAGAGTCGCTTCCTGATGTTTATAATTTCCCTGTAGACTTAGAATGCGTTGTTGCAACTGCTCAATGATCTCCTGCCGCTTCATGATGGTTTATTTATGCGGCAAAATTAACTACAAATTATAGTATTTATATACTATAAAACATAGCATATTGTTAAATCTTATTTTTTTTGAAAATATAATGTGATGAAGACAGGTATTTATTTTTAGTCTGAAGGCATTGAAAACACTGGTATTTTTAACAATGCTACAATTTATAGCAACAACTTGCCAGATAGTTGGTTTAGATTTGTAAAGAATTTGAGATTGTTATCAAGTTGTTAATGGCGATCAAAATTAAAACCGTAACTTAAAACTATAAAATATATCATGGCAAAGAAAACTGAAGAAACCATTGAAGCTGTTGACAGAAAAGCAGTGGGAAGTGAAAAATTAAAAGCATTGCAATTGACTTTGGATAAGTTAGAAAAAACTTATGGTAAAGGAACAATAATGAAGCTTGGTGATAATGTCGTAGAGCCTATGGATTCAATTTCTACCGGATCATTGGGATTAAATATTGCTTTAGGAATTGGTGGTTTACCAAGAGGGCGAATTGTTGAGATTTATGGTCCGGAATCTTCCGGTAAAACAACGCTGGCTATTCATGCTATCGCAAGTGTACAAAAGTCAGGCGGTATTGCTGCAATCATTGATGCGGAACACGCGTTTGATCGTTTTTATGCCGAAAAATTAGGTGTTGATACAAAAAGTTTATTGATTTCACAGCCGGATAATGGAGAACAGGCCCTTGAAATTGCGGATAATCTTATTCGTTCAGGCGCTGTGGATTTGGTTGTTATTGATTCGGTTGCTGCATTAACTCCAAAAGCAGAAATTGAAGGTGAAATGGGGGACAGCAGAATGGGTCTTCAGGCACGTTTAATGAGTCAGGCATTGCGTAAGTTAACCGGTACAATCAATAAGACTGGTTGTTGCTGTATTTTCATTAACCAGTTAAGGGAAAAAATTGGTGTTATGTTTGGAAATCCTGAAACCACAACTGGAGGTAATGCCCTTAAGTTTTATGCCTCTGTAAGGTTAGATATCCGTAGAATTAGCCAGATTAAAGACGGTGATGTTGTTACCGGCAACCGTACACGTGTAAAAGTTATTAAAAACAAATTGGCACCCCCTTTCAGAATGTCCGAGTTTGATATTGTTTTTGGGGAAGGAATCAGTAAAGTTGGGGAAATCATTGACATTGGTGTTGAAAAGAACATCATTAAGAAGAGTGGTTCATGGTTTAGTTATGAAGATACTAAATTAGGCCAGGGAAGGGATGCGGTGAAAGCTTTGTTTGCCGAAAACCCTGATCTTGCGCAGGAAATTGAAGATAAAATCATTGCTGTACTCGCAGAAGAAGCTGCGAATGCCTGATTGATTTAAGATTTTTGTTTAGAAAATCCATCGCACTTACCTGTGTGATGGATTTTTTATTTTCGGTTGTACAAATGTCACTGGCGATTTTTCCAAAACATGCATTCCTCCTAAAATATGAGAAAAAGAACATTTTAAACCCTTTTTTTAGTGTGGATAATGTAACTTTGCATGTATTAAAAGTTATACCTAAAACCCATTTTATGAATAAGACAGTTTTCGTGATCCTTTCTGTTTTTTTTGTTCTGGTAGTTAAAGCCCAAACGCCTGTAGACGCCAACGGAAAGAAGCAAGGTTACTGGAGAAAGAAAGACGACAAAACTTTTAAACTCATTTACGAAGGTCTTTTTAAAGATGATAAACCGCAAGGCATTTTTAAATATTATTATCCCCATGATACGATAAAAGCCATTATGAATTTTAAACAGGATGGAAAAATTGCTTATTCCACAATGTTCCATCCCACAGGAAAGAAAATGGCTTATGGAAAATATATTGGCGAGGATAAGGACTCCGTGTGGACTTATTATGATGAACAGGCAATCCTGATTTCGAAGGAAACGTATCTTAAAGGAAAAAAAGACGGAATGGAGTATGTGTATTTTCCGGATGGGGTTGTAAGTGAAGAGAGAAAATACAAAGCCGGTTTGATGGATGGCCCTTATAAATTGTATTATGATAAGGCACTTGTGAAAACGGAAGGCGTATATCTTAATGGGAAACTCGATGGAAAAAATGTGTTTTATTTTCCAAACGGAGTTACTGCGGCCGTTGGATACTATAAAAATGGTGTAAAAACAGGGCCTTGGATTTACCGCGATAAAACAGGGAAAGTAAAAGAAAAGGAGCTGTATAAACAAAACGGGGAGTTGGCCGATAAAAAAGAAACAGAGGCATTTTTTAATAAAAATAAGACAGTCGATGAAACTCCTAAGACTACTGAGAGTAAAACGGTAACTCCAGGAAAATCTAAAGCTGTTCAAAGTGGTTCAAAAACAACAGTAAAAACGTCTGGAAAAAAATAAAACAAAACCATGAGCAAAAACGGAAAAGTACTGGTGGCAATGAGTGGTGGAATTGATAGTTCCGTAGCGGCGATGATGTTGCATGAACAGGGTTACGAAGTGATTGGTATCACTATGAAAACCTGGGATTACGAATCCTCAGGTAGTACAAAGAAAGAAACCGGATGTTGCAGTTTAGACAGTATCAATGATGCCCGATCGATGGCTGTAACATTTGGATTCCCACATTACATTCTGGATATCCGTGGCGAATTTGGTGACCATATCATTAATAATTTTGTTGAAGAATACCTTGCAGGTCGTACTCCGAATCCTTGCGTTCTTTGTAATACACACATAAAATGGGAGGCTTTATTGAAGCGTGCCGATATGCTGGATTGCGAATTTATTGCAACTGGCCATTATGCGCGGTTAAGAGAAGAGAATAACCGTAAGGTAATTTTTAAAGGTGTGGATCAAACAAAGGATCAAACCTATGTATTGTGGGGCCTTGGACAGGAGAGTTTAAATCGCACGATGTTTCCTCTTGGCGGGTATAAAAAGCCTGAAATAAAAGCAATGGCAAAAGATGCCGGGTTTATTGATTTAGCAAACAAAAGTGAGAGTTATGATATTTGTTTTGTGCCCGACAATGATTACCGCGCATTTTTAAAACACCGCTTGCCAGATTTGGCGGAGAGTGTGGAAGGCGGCGACTATATTTTTAAAGGCAAAAAAGTTGGAACTCACCGCGGTTACCCTTTTTACACTATCGGGCAACGTAAAGGTTTGGATATAGCCATGGGCGATCCTGTTTTTGTGAAGGAAATTATTCCTGAAACAAACACTGTAATTCTTGGGGATTTAGAGGATTTAAAAGAAATGGAAATTAATGTAAGGGATTACAACCTCATTAAATATGAATCTTTACCTGAAGATTATGTGGCGCTCACAAAAATACGATATAAAGATGCTGGCCGCTTGAGTACGATTAATGCCGTAGATAATAAATTGAACATTGTATTTCATGAAGCAGCAACCGGTATTGCTCCCGGGCAAAGTGCGGTTATTTATGAAGGGGATGATTTAGTGGGGGGCGGATTTATCGATCGCAAGCCATTTATTTATCTTCAGTAACCAATCAGATTTAATTTTTTTTTAAAGCGTTGCCCGATTCTCATCGGGTAATTTTCGTGGTGTAACTCTTTAAAAGTTCGGTATACACGGCAATTCCGTCACTGATAGCTTTAACTGGAATTTTTTCGTTGTTTGCATGAACGCTTTCTATCATGGATTTATTCAACTCAAAGGGAAGCACACCAAATGCTGGTAAGCCAATACTTCTATAATAACTGTTGTCAGTAGTTGCTGGAAATAGCAGGGGAATAACGTGTGCCTTCGGAAACACTTTCAATATGGAGGCTTTCATCACCTCGTAATGTATATCAAGCCTTGAAGGTTCAGCTTCCGGAGATTCATCAATAACAGAAATTTTAATTCTTGGGTCTACGATTCTGAACAAAAGTTTCATTAACAATGGTCTTTCCGATTTATTGGGTAATAAGCGACAATCGTAATACGCTGTTGCGGTTTGGGAGACCTGGTTTACTGATCCTGTTGGATTCTGTATCCTCGTTAACTGATAAGAGTTGGTAACAAGTGTTTGAAGGGCTTCGTTGGAATGGATAATTTTCTTCCGGAATGGTTTAAAAATCCACCAGTTGAGGTGCTTTAAAACGAATCCTTTAAATCCACCCATGAGGTTTCCAAGAGCCTTCAGGGTTTGTTTTGCGTTTCGGTCAACCACAATGCGTTCTTCGGTTTCTTCTATTTTTTGAATTGCTTTTAATAGAAGTTTATTTGCGGTTTTGCCTGATGGAATAGAACCATGTCCTCCTGATTTAACAGTGGCTTCAAGCTTTAGCCAGAGGCTTTTTTTCTCGGCATTAGAAACAAAGAAACACAATTCATTTTCTTTTCCATCGATCACGTTTCTTAACCCGCCTCCGCCTTCCCCAAAAATAACAAGCGGATTCAGAAGGCTTATAATTTCAGGACGAATGGTAATTTTAGCTCCGTTTATTCCGCCTGTTTCTTCACCCGAAACAAAGACTATAATGAAATTTTTAGGAATGAATTCTTTCTGAATGGTTTCCTTAATGTTTTTTAAGGCAAATATCTGCATGATTGCCAGGCTCTTCATATCAATTGCACCACGTCCATACAACGTATCATTTGATATCGTTCCCGAAAAGGGTGGGTATTTCCATGTACTGGCTTCATTAGCGGGCACCACGTCCATGTGGTTAATCATTACAACGGCAGGAAGTTTTTTATTTAACGGCCAAATCGAAGCACAAAAATTATAAGTCGAATCTGAGTCAGAAAGCACGGTTGTTTCTAACCCGAATTTTTCACACAGGTTTTTGAGGTAAAGGCCCGCTTCCTTTTCCTGACCAGAGATGCTTCTTATTTTTAGATAATTGGATAGGATGTAAACAGGGTCTTCCTGGGCGTGCGACACAGAATACAGGAAAATGAAGAAGCAGAATTTAAAATAATTGAGACAGGCTTTTATCATAAATTGGCTTGATGAACTAAGGTACAATGCGCCTGATCATATTACAAATAACACGAAATTTTAAACCCGTTTTAAGGTGAAAATTACAAGGCATTACTCGATAGCATCCTGTATTTTTTCCATTTTATTTTCGGTGTATTTTCCTGATACCACTTCCACAATTTTTCCGTTGGTATCAATCACGTAAAAGTACGGTATGCCGTCGTTAGATGGCTTTAATTGACTTTTTAAAAGGGTAATATCCGTGTCACAGTCAATCACATTTTTCCAAAGGTCGGGCTGTGTACTTGCTTTAAAATCCGCCGCCGCTTTTTTAAATCCACTGATCAGTGGAATGAAAAAATAATTTACATCATAATAGTTTCCAACATCAAAATAGTCGGTACCGCTTGCCTTGGCAACAAATACGTCATACATGGGCTGAATCCAGGTTTTGAGATCTTCTTCCGCGCTACGTTTGTAACAAATACCAACTACAGTATATTTTTTGGTTTCTGAAATGGGAAGTGTAACCGCGTTACCATCCAGTGAATGGCCAGTTAACGCTGGGAAATTTTCTTTGGATTGTGCTACAAGTCCCAGTGACAAAACAATAAATAAAGATGTGATGATCGTTTTCATTAAATTTAATTTTTTAGTTATTAGTCCATTCCTCCAAGCATACATATCCGATCAAACTCTTCAGGTTTGACACAACTAACTGATAAGCGCTGCAACTTTATAAGCTGCATATCTTTTAAATATTCATCGGCTTTTATCTGTGCCAGAGTTACAGGTTGTTTCAGCGTTTTAAACGGTTTAAAATCTACCGCAACCCATGCGTCTTCCTTGCTGGTTGGGTCAGGATAATATTCCTTTGAAACTTTTGCAATGCCTACGACACACAAGCCTTCGTTACTGTGATAAAATAACGCGAGGTCGCCTTTTTTCATTGCACGAAGGTTATTGCGCGCAGCGTAATTTCTCACGCCGTCCCATGACGCAACCTTGTCTTTTTTAAATTGCTCCCAACTGTATTTAAAAGGTTCAGATTTTATAAGCCAGTAATTCATAAACGGGTATTGTATTATAACTGAAAATTAGCCATTACGCCACAAATCAGCAAAAGAATTTCATAACATTTCGTCCAATAATTTAATGTAAATAGGTTTGTATTGTTGCAGGATTTGCTAGATTTGTTACGCATTTTAATAAGAAGTAAATGGCACATTTATCAGATAGAATTAATCTTATTTCCGAATCTCAAACAATTGCCATGGCTAGGAAAAGCCGTGAATTAAAAGCCCAAGGCGTAGATATCATTAGTTTGAGTTTGGGTGAGCCAGATTTTAAGACTCCTGATGTGGTTAAACAAGCAGCCATTGATGCAATAAACGATGATTTTACCTATTACACACATGTGAGTGGTTACGTTGAACTGCGTCAGGCAATTGCACGAAAGTTTAAACGAGACAATGACCTAGACTATACGCCGGATGATATTGTAGTTTCTACCGGTGCAAAGCAAAGTATCGCCAACGCGGTTCTGTGTTTGATCAACCCGGGTGATGAAGTAATTATTCCTGCACCATTCTGGGTAAGTTATCTTGAAATTTTGAAACTAGCCGGTGGCGTTCCGGTTGTAATTGATACCACTATTGAAAACGATTTTAAAATTACAGCAAAGGAACTCGAAAAACATATCACGCCAAAAACCAGGATGATGATGTTCAGTACACCCTGCAATCCTACAGGATCCGTATACAGTAAATCTGAATTAAGGGCAATTGCTGATGTGGTAAAGAAGCATGATGAACTGTATATCATGAGTGATGAAATTTATGAGCACATAAATTTTGTTGGTGGGCATGAAAGCATGGCTCAGTTTCCCGATATCAAAGATCGAGTTATAACGATAAACGGAGTTTCAAAAGGATTTGCTATGACAGGCTGGAGGGGAGGAATTATGGCTGCACCGCGCTGGATTGCACAGGCATGTGATAAAATGCAGGGTCAATTTACTTCGGGAACATGCAGTATTACGCAAAAAGCGATGCATGCGGCAATGGACCTTCCTGCAGAAAGCACGCATTTTATGCGCGATGCATTTTTGAAAAGAAGAAATTTGGTTCTCGAATTGATGAAAGATATTCCTGGATTAAAAACGAATGTTCCGCAGGGAGCATTTTATGTCTATCCCGAAGTATCGGCGTTATTTGGGAAGTCATACAATGGATTTAAAATAGAAAATGCAACCGATCTGTCAATGTTCTTATTGGATGTTGCACATGTAGCCTTAGTGCCTGGCGCTGCGTTTGGCGACGATCGTTACATTCGTTTTTCCTATGCTACGTCAGAGGATAAACTGATCGAGGCATTGAGAAGAATGAAAGAAGCGATTGAGAAATTAAATTAGTTCATGAAAAAATTATCTGTAAAGAAAGAGCACATTCGCGAAATGTTTAAGTCGTTCAATAACCTGAACGTTTTAATTATTGGCGATGTAATGATTGATAGTTACATGTGGGGCAAAGTTAACCGAATTTCTCCTGAAGCTCCGGTACCAATTATATCAGTTAATAAAAAAGAAAAGCGATTGGGTGGTGCGGCCAATGTTGCCTTAAATATTCAGGCCATGGGTGCAAATCCAATTTTGTGTTCGGTAATTGGAATTGATTATGAAGGACAGGCCTTTTTAGATCTGCTCAAAGCACAAAAACTCAGTCAGAAAGGGATTTTAAAGTCCCGCGACAGGATAACCACTGAGAAGACGCGGGTTATTGGTAATAACCACCAATTATTGCGCATCGACGAGGAAATTGAAGAAGACATTGCACCGGCTGAAACGCAACAGTTAATTACATTGATTTCTTATATCATTCAGCATGATAAGATCGACGTAATTTTGTTTGAGGATTACAACAAAGGTTTGATAACTCCCAAACTGATCAGCAAAGTGGTGGAACTTGCCAAAAGTAAAGGCATTCCAACCTGTGTGGATCCTAAAACCAAGAACTTCAATGCTTATAAGGGCGTTACTTTATTTAAACCAAATTTGAAAGAATTACGTGAAGGATTAAAACTCGATATCAATACCGATAATATCAACGAACTTCAGCGCGCCATTAGCAGTTTCAGGGTGAAGCAAAAATTTGATACCGCATTGGTAACACTCGCTGAAAAAGGCGTATTAATCAATTCACGTTCCGAAAAAAATCATACACCTGCGCACATCAGAAGTATTGCTGATGTAAGCGGGGCAGGCGACACGGTAATCAGCGTTGCGGCATTGTTAGTTGCTTTACATGTTAATCCAATTGTAATGGCTGCCATTTCAAATCTTGCCGGCGGCTTGGTGTGTGAACAAATAGGCGTAGTTCCCGTAAAAAAAGAGCAATTATTGGAAGAAGCCTTAAAACTGGATTTTGTAAAATAGTAATCGTACCGCGGAGTTTTTAAAACAGCGGTAATTTAAATGTATGTGCCCTGGTTGTAACAGCGGCTGAATAATATGAAACCAGTAACGCCTTATAACAGTTCCGAGTCAAAGAAAGAGCAGGTTGCTCAAATGTTCGACAATATTGCTTTCCGTTATGATTTTTTAAATTCACTATTGTCATTAGGCATCCATAAAGGCTGGCGCAAAAAATGCATTCGTTTGATTTCATCAAAAAAGCCAAAACACATTTTAGATGTGGCAACCGGTACCGGCGATTTTGCCATTGCTGCGATGAAGCTTAGGCCTGAAAAAATTATCGGGATTGACATTAGTGAAGGCATGTTGAAATTTGGCCGTGAAAAAATTCAGAAGCTACAGCTTGAAAACGTTATTTCGTTGCAATACGGAGATGCGGAAACCTGTGAACTGCCAGATAATTCGATGGATGCAATCACCGTTGGCTTCGGTGTTAGAAATTTTGAAAACCTCGAAAAAGGCCTTTCTAACATGTTGCGGATTCTAAAACCGGGTGGGCAATTATGTGTACTTGAATTTTCGTCACCCCAACATTTTCCGATAAAACAATTTTATAAATTTCATTTTAAATACATCACACCAACTTTAGGGAAACTGTTTTCTAAAGATACGCGAGCCTATACGTATTTACCTGAATCCATTAAGGCATTTCCCGATAATGAACGTTTTACTGCAATACTGGATAAGGTTGGATATAAAAATACCTCGTTCAGTTCTGTAGGCTTAGGGCTCGCTGCTATTTACCTTGCTGAAAAGTAAAATCAGGCTTTTTTAAGGCGGTCATACAAATCGTGAATGATTCCGTCAGATAAACCAATTTGTGGTACAAAAATATCATCGATGTTTGCGGTTTTCATAATCGTGATGAAAATTTTGGATGCGTTGACAATAACATCGGCGCGATCAGGTTTTAGACCAAGGACTTCCACGCGCTCCTCGTAAGTATAAGAATTCAGCATATCATTAATGCTTTTCAGTTTACTGTAACTGATATTCTTATTGTCTTTTTTAGTCATTTTATAGATCTTATTAATATTACCGCCCGATCCAATCGCGTGTAAAGGGCTGTAACCTAATGTGGATTTTTTTATCCACTCTTTCATATTTTCCCATTCGTCTTTATCAACCTTATCCAACAGCATACGAACTGTTCCAATGTTAAAGGACTTGGATGCTATTACTCTATGACGGCTATATAGTGTTAATTCTGTGCTTCCGCCACCTACGTCAATGTATAAATACGAGTGTTTTGGATTGAGCATTTCTTCAATGTGATTGGAAAAAACCAATTGCCCTTCCAATTTTCCATCAATAATTTCCACATCTAAATCTGCTTCGTTTTTAATGCGGGTAATGATTTCGCTACTGTTGCTTGCATCTCTCATCGCGCTGGTGGCAACAGCCCGATACCCGTCAACCTCGTAAACTTTAATCAGTTCCCTGAAACCGCGCATAGCTGTGATTAACTTCTCGGCTTTTCGGTCAGAGATTTTGCCATTCTGGAAAACATCCTCTCCCAAACGGATCGGTAACCGAATTAATTCTTCCTTACTGAAATGCGGTTTTCCATGCACTTCATAGGCACGACAAAATAGTAAGCGCATGGCGTTACTTCCTATATCTACTGCTGCAAAAATCATAAACTGGATACAGGGTTATTTTTTCTGGTTTTCAAATGCATTTCCTTGTCGTTTTTTAAATAATTGTAAGTTTCATCTTGCACACGAATTTTGCGTTCACCCGGTTTAGCTTTCTTATAAATGTTTTGTTGTAACTTATCAAGTATCCTGACTTTTGTATTGCCGCTCAACTGAATATTAATGATGTCTTTAATTTGCTTTTTAACTTCCGGGTCATTAATCGAAACGGCCACTTCGCTGCGACTGTCCAGGTTTCGGCTCATCCAGTCAGCCGAGGTAATGTAAACTTTTTCATCCCCATTGTTTCCGAAAATAAAAACGCGTGCGTGTTCCAGATATTTGTCTACAATGCTATATGCTTTAATGTTATCACTGAAACCTTCAATTTCTGTAACTAATGAGCAGATTCCTCGTACGATCAGAGTAATTTGAACACCCGCCCGCGAAGCTTCATATAATTTCCCAATCATGTCCTTATCCACCAGGCTGTTCATTTTTAGGATCATGTAAGCTTTTTTCTTTGCTTTAGCATTGGCAATTTCCCTGTCAATTAAATTCACAAACGTCTGGCGCATGAAAAATGGTGCAACGGCAAGGTGTTTATAGGAACCTGTTTTGAAATTATTTGCATAGAAGTCAAAAATGTTCCCAATTTCCTGTGTGATGTTTTTATCGGCAGTTAGCAAGCTGAAATCGGTGTAAATACGCGCAGTTTTTTCATTAAAATTACCAGTACCAATATGGGCGTACTGCACTTCCTTGCCATTTTCCCGCGTAGTAATGAGGAATAGTTTGCTGTGTACTTTTAATCCCGGAACCCCATAAATAACGGTGGCCCCTTCTTCCTGTAATTTGTTTGCCCAGTAAATATTGTTCTCTTCATCAAAACGGGCTTGCAATTCAACCAACACGGTAACTTTTTTTCCGTTTTTAATAGCGTTTATCAGTGCATTGGCAATCTTTGAAGAGTCTGCAACGCGGTATAATGTAATTTTTATCGATTCAACCACAGGATCAATGGAAGCCTCCCGCAAAAGCCTAATGATATGATCAAACGTGTGGTAGGGATAATGCAATAGAATGTCTTTTTGTTTTATAACGCTCAGGATGCTTGTATTGATGTTGTTAAGGTACTTGTGATTCAGTGCCGGCGGATGGTCATAGACAAGTTTTTTTTCTCCGATATTGGGAAACCCGATGAAATCTTTAAAGTTGTGGTATCGCCCGCCGGGAATAGCGTTATCTTTTTTGTCCATCCCTAGTTTTTTCATAATAAACGAAAGCATTTCCCGGCTCATGGTATTGTCATAAACAAATCGTACAGGTTGGCCTTTCTTCCGGTCTTTCACGCTCTTGGAAATTTTTTCGAGCATACTTTTACTTACATCCTGGTCAATATCTAATTCAGCATCACGTGTAAGTTTTATGTTTATAGCTTCTTTGGTAGTGTAGCCAAATACAGCAAACATTTCATGTACATTAAACCTTATAATGTCATCCAGGAGGATGATGTACTTTTTGTTTTTTTCCTGCGGTAAAACTATAAACCTGCTTGTAACTCTGGATGGAATTTCTATAAGGGCATATTTGTTCTTTTGTTTTTGCGAAGTGGAGATTAGCCGAACAAACAGGTAGCCTGATTTATCCTTCATGTAAGGAAAAGGTTTGTTCTCATCTACCATGATTGGAAAGAGCATGTTAACCACTTCCCTTTGAAAATAGCCTTTAACATAGGTTTGTTGCTCGGGGCTCAGTTGTTTTTCGTTAATAATGAATACGTTTTCCTTGGCTAGTTCGTGCAACAGTTCCTGGTATATTTCTTCAAAGCGTTGTTGTTGTTCAATTACTTTGCGCTGAAGTTTTTGCAAAAGTTCTTTTGGGTCATCACCGTAAATCGCGATGGCTTTTTTTCCGAGTTTGGTTAAGCGGTTGATAGTTGCCACACGAACCCGGTAAAATTCATCACGGTTATTACTGAAGATACCCAGGAATTTTAAACGTTCAATTAATGGGGTCGACGGATCCGATGCTTCCTGAAGAACGCGTTCATTAAATGAAAGCCAGCTGATTTCTCTGTTAATGTGCGGTATCTTGTTCTTTGGTATCATAACGAAAATACTAAAACGGTATTCAAATATAAGCAATAAGCGTTAATCGTGTTTTGAATTTGATTTACATTTATAGTCTAATCGGCGAAAGCAACAGATTAATTGGAAATAGATAAATACCTACGATACGAAAATCGTATCTTAGCGCGAGACACATCTGCTATGGAATCCACTTTAAAATTTCTTAAACAACTGGCAAAAAATAATCAGAAGGAATGGTTTGATGCCAATAGGATGCACTACGATATTGCAAAATCTGAATTCGAGGACATAATCAAAACAATTATTGAAAAATGTGTTGATTTTGATCGTAGTCTGATGGGCCTGGAAGCCAGGAAATGTATGTTTCGCATCAACCGCGATGTTCGTTTTAGTAAAGACAAATCGCCTTATAAATTGAATATGGGCGCCAGTATCAATTCTGGTGGCAAAAAGGAAATGGGATCCGGGTATTACATTCATATTGAACCAGGAAAATCGTTTTTAGCGGGAGGCTGTTATATGCCTGACGCCAATGCATTGTCAAAGATTCGTCAGGAAATTGATTACCACACTGCGGATTTTAAGAAAATCTTAAGTTCAAAAAATTTTAAGGCGTATTTCAAGGATTTGTCACAGGATGGTAAGCTGAAAACGGCCCCAAAAGGTTATCCCAAAGATCATCCTGATCTGCACCTCCTTCAGCATAGACATTTTATTGTTGAAATTCCGCTTAAGGATAGTGAAGTTCTTGACAAGGATTTTCCAGTCTATGCCGCAAAGGTTTTTAAAGCAATTTATCCGCTGAACCAGTTTTTACGAAAAGCAACCGAATGATTATTGAATCACATCCATCAGAGATCCCATTTGGTAATCGGCGATCATGAATTTTGGATTGTTTTTATTGATTTCTTCAGGTATTGCTAAAACTTTCATCTGAGCGGCTTTCCCGGCAACGATGCCATTGACCGAATCTTCTATTACCAGGCAATGCATTGGGAGTACCTTCAATTCATTTGAGCACGTAAGATACACCTGTGGATGAGGTTTCCCGTAATCCATATGTTCAGCAGAACACAACACATCGAAATAACTACGAAGATTTAAAACATCCACTACTGTGTTCATGAGTTTGGTATTTGAAGATGTGCCAATGCCTATTTTCATTCCCTTTTCTTTAAAGAAACGAAGGGCTTCTTCTACGCCCGACATAGTTTTACCTTCAATGTGAATCAGTTCGCATAACCTTTCAATAACGAGCTCATCAAACTCATCAACTGTAATATGTGTAATATTGTGTTTTTTAAACCAGTATTCGGCAACCTCTTTAAACCTGAGTCCGGTAGTAATTCTGCAATGTTCGTCGCTAAAAGGAATGCCAATCTCGCAAAAGCTGCGAATCATCGCCTGTCGCCATAAGGGTTCGGAATCAATGATCACACCGTCCATATCAAAAATTACCGCTTTTATATCTGAAAACATTGTTAATTTCTTTGTTTAATAAATGCAAAGATAAGCCATTTATCTGGCAGTAACGATGGTATTTTTACGCCATGTATTTTCCTGACTTTGTTGAGATAGGGGCAGACGAACTCTTGTTGGTTGCTTTTTTTGTGTCGTTGCTTGGCATACTAATTCATTATTTAACCAATGTATTACCTCTAGGCGTTTTAAAAACAATTTCACTGGAAGCCAGTACTAAACCTGAACCCGTTTCCGTAATTATTTGTGCGCGAAACGAAGACGATAACCTCGCTGAGTTCCTACCTAAAATTCTGGTTCAGGATTATCCCGAATTTGAAGTGGTAGTGGTGAACGATTGTTCCATCGATAACACGGAGAATGTTATTGATGAATTCGCCAAAATTTTCCCAAACCTGAAAAAGGTAACCATTAAGGAAGACGACTACTATAAACATGGTAAAAAATTGGCGGTTGTTATCGGCATTAAAGGGGCTAAGCATGATAATTTGTTATTCACTGATGCAGATTGTTATCCGGCGAACGACCAATGGCTGAGGGATATGAGCGCGGGCTTTGTAAACCGTCGCGAAATTGTACTTGGGTACGGAGCCTATAAAAAAGAAAAAGGATTTCTTAATAAACTCATCCGTTTTGATACATTTCTCATTGCAGCAAATTATTTATCGGCTGCCATCAAAGGGAAACCTTACATGGGGGTGGGACGGAATCTGGCATACACAAAAAAATTATTCTATAAGCAAAAAGGGTTTTCTACCCATTACCACATTTTATCGGGGGATGATGATTTATTTGTGAACCAGGCCTGTAGCGACGAAAATACAAATGTTGCCGTTTCACATAATGCCATCACTTATTCCATCGCTAAAAGCAGTTTTACAGATTGGAAACGTCAAAAGCAGCGCCATCTCACCACCGCACCGTATTACAGTTCCGGAAGTAAAACCCGGATAATGACAGGTTACATTCTTCAATATACATTTCATTTATCTTTCCTGAGCGTTTTATTGTATAAAACAACTCTAATTTCAGCATTGGTCGGATTTATTTTAAAGATATGTTTTCAAATGATTATCTTTAAAAAGGCTTCTAAAAAACTGAATGAATCGGATTTATGGGCCTGGTCGTTTTTCTATGAAATTATATTATTAGTCGTGTATCCTGTTATTCATATCAGTAAATTATTTCATAAACCAAATAAATGGAAGAGTTAGATCCGTCTGAAAACCTAACCACGAAAGCTGTATATGATTATAAGCTTATTCAGAGAGCTTTGAAAAATGGCGATCAGAAAGCGTATGCCGAGCTCCTTCAGCGGTACAGGGAATCGGTTTATTTTACCATGTTACGGATGTGTAACAACAAAGACGACGCAGATGATTTAACAATTGAGGCCTTTGGCAGGGCGTTCAAACGCCTTGAGCAATATACACCAACGTATGCGTTCAGTACATGGTTATTTAAGATTGCTTCTAACAATGCCATTGATTTTTTAAGGAACAAGAAAAAAAATACAGCGTTATCATTAGATACGAAAATGGAAAATGATGAAGGGCAAGAATTTTCAAAGAACATCATTTCTCCAACGCTTGATCCAGAAGAGCATATCATTAAAAAACAAAAAGTTGAAATGCTTCATGATGTGGTTGAGAAACTGAAACCCCGATATAAAGAGCTGGTGAAAATGCGTTATTATGAAGAACTCAGCTACGAGGAGATCGCAGTAAAATTGAACTTGCCAGTTGGAACCGTAAAGGCTCAGCTATTCCGTGCACGCGATTTTTTATACAACATTCTGAAGAACCAGGAAAGTAAAATGTAGAATTTTGTTAAGTCGAGCTGTCACCCTGAACGGAGTCGAAGGGCAGCGAGATGCAAAATGTTCTCGACTTCGCTCGAACTGACAATAAATAATTTTTGTGAAATCCGACATCATCCTTAAATATTTCCCCAATATTACCGCACATCAAAAGCAGCAATTTGAACAATTGTATGATTTGTATATGCATTGGAATGCGCAAATAAATGTGATTTCAAGGAAAGACAGTGACTTGTTATATGAACGTCATGTTTTGCATTCGCTGGGGATTGCCAAAGTCATGCAATTTAAACCAGGAACAAAAGTATTAGATGTGGGTTGCGGAGGCGGATTTCCCGGAATTCCGTTAGCCATTCTGTTTCCGGAATCTTCATTTCATCTGGTCGACTCTATCGGGAAAAAAATAAAGGTGGTGAATGAGGTCGCTGCAGGGATTGGTTTAACGAATTTAACGGCCGAACATGAACGCGCCGAAAAGATAAGCGATAAATACCACTTTATCATAAGCCGTGCCGTTACTGCATTTCCTGAGTTTTACAACTGGATTCATAAAAAAATATTAAAGGAGAATTTTAATGAACTACCTAACGGGATTTTATACCTGAAAGGTGGCGATCTCAGGGAGGAGTTTGGGGATCATTATGATAAAGCAGTTTTTTATGATCTCAAAAATTATTTTGAAGAAGAATTTTTTGATACTAAAAAAGTTGTTTACTACAAGTTGTAATTTTATTCCCCTTCCATCTTTTATAGGTACAGGCAAAAGGATTCAGGTCATCCCTTCCGCAAACCTTACCGGCTATGTGTAAAGTAAAAGCCTCCACAAAATGCAGAGGCTATTACCTAAAATCATATTAAAAAATTACTTCTTAGCGTCTGCTAAAAACTGAGCTAAACCTTTATCTGTCAAAGGATGGTTCAATAGTGCCGTTATGGCGCTTAACGGAGCAGTAATCACATCTGCAGCAATTTTAGCGCATTGTACTATGTGTAATGGATGACGGATAGATGCAGCTAAAATTTCTGTCTCATAGCCGTAATTATCATAAATGGTCCTGATATCATCAATTAAGTCCATTCCATCCTGACTAATATCGTCTAAACGACCAACAAACGGAGAAACATAGGTTGCTCCCGCTTTTGCTGCCAATAATGCCTGTCCGGCTGAAAACACTAGTGTACAGTTGGTTTTAATGCCTTTGTCGCTGAAATATTTAATTGCTTTTAAACCTTCTTTTATCATCGGGATTTTTACAACAATGCGTGGATGAAGTTCTGCCAGCATTTCACCTTCACGAACCATTCCGTCAAAATCAGTGGCAATTACTTCAGCACTTACATCACCTGTTGTAATGTTACAAATGTCAACATAATGCTTCATGATGTTATCTTGTCCTTTAATGCCTTCTTTGGCCATGAGAGAGGGATTTGTGGTCACTCCATCTAAAACGCCAAGATCCTGCGCTTCCTTGATTTGTGCTAAATTTGCGGTATCAATAAAAAATTTCATAGTAGTTATATTTTTTGTAAATTTAGGATAAGCTAAATTAATTTTTACGCTTGTTTGCAGATTGTTTAAAGTTTATTTTCATCCCTGAATGCGGAAAAAGAAGATTGTTGTTTTTAGTGGCGCCGGCATTAGTGCTGAAAGTGGAATAAAAACTTTCAGAGATTCGGGAGGCTTATGGGAAGAATATAGGATAGAAGATGTTGCAACATTTGATGCCTGGGAGCGAAACCGGGAGCTTGTTTTGGATTTCTACAACCAGAGACGCAGGCAGGTGATGCAGGCAAAACCAAACAAGGCACACCACCTGGTGGCCGACCTCCAAAACCATTTTGATGTTCAGGTGATTACGCAAAATATTGATGATTTGCATGAAAGGGCGGGAAGCAAAAATGTATTGCATTTACATGGTGAGATCATGAAAGGAAGAAGTACAGCCCGGCCAGATTTAATATATCCTCTTAAAAGCTGGGAAATAAAAGCGGGCGACGTTTGCGAAGTTGGATCCCAGATCAGGCCTCATATTGTTTGGTTTGGAGAGGCTGTGCCCGAAATGGAAAGAGCAACTGCCCTTAGTGAAGAAGCAGAAATATTCATTACTATTGGAACTTCATTGAATGTTTATCCGGCTGCAAATCTAATACACGTAGTTCATCACCATGTGCCAAAATACCTTATCGATCCAGGTGAATTTAATCTGGATTATATAAAAAATCTGAAAGTGATCAAAGCCACAGCCGTTGAGGGCATGAAAATTTTAATGGATACACTTAAGCAAACTGCATAATCACATTTTTTTCCACGTAAAATGAATAACACTGCAACTGTTAAATGTCCTAATTGTAAAACAGAGTTTCAGTTGGGAGACGCTATTTCGGGTGAAATAGAGGCAAAAATTAAAGCCCGCTATGTTGAGCGGTTTAATAAAGACCAAAAAGACCTTGCTGAGAAAGAACGCCAATTTGAATTGCAAATGGAGCAATTTAAAAAACAGCAGGAAGAGCAGGAGCGTATCATTGCCGAAAAAGTGAAATTGCAGAAAGCCGTTTTGGAACAGGAGGCTATAAAAAAAGCAGCGGGAGAAATGCAACTCCAGATGGAGATGATTCATAAGCAACTTGTGGAAAAAGAACAGAAATTGAAAGAAAGCCAGGCGAAAGAGCTTGAATTTATTCTCAAAGAAAAAGCATTAAAAACAAAAGAAGAAGAATTTGAACTCACCCTTCAGAAGAAACTCCAGGCTGAGCGAGAGCAATTAGCCGAACAGATACGTAAACAGGAACATGAAAAAAGCGCCATCAAAGAAAAGGATCACGAGATTAAGCTGATGGAATTGAAAAAACAGCTTGAAGACCAGAAAAAATTAACGGAGGAAATGGTGAGAAAGCAGGGACAGGGTTCCATGCAAATGCAGGGTGAAGTGCATGAACTTGCTCTGGAAGAATTGCTGAAAACGGCTTTTCCCTTTGATTCCATTGATGAAGTAGGAAAAGGCGTGAAAGGCGCCGATGCTATTCATACAGTGCGCAATCCTTTAGGGCAAATATGCGGAAAAATTATCTACGAAAGTAAAAACACGAAAGCTTTTGGTGGTGACTGGATTGATAAATTAAAACATGATATGCGCGCTTCGCAGGCAGATATAGCCGTGATTGTTACTGAAACAATGCCAAGGGAAATGACACGTTTTGGAATGAAGGACGGTGTTTGGGTGTGTGATTTCACCGAAATTAAATCATTGGCTTTTGTGTTGCGCGATAGTTTAATTAAAATTCATGCTGCGCATTCCAGTCAGGAGAACAAAGGTGATAAAATGAGTTTGTTGTATTCTTATTTAACAGGGACCGAATTTCGGCAGCAAATTGAGGCGATTGTTGAAGGTTTTACGGAACTCCAGTATGGAATCCAGCGCGAGAAAAACGCGATGCAGAAAATATGGAAAGAGCGTGAAAAGCAATTGGAAAAAGTATTGCTTAATACGACAAACTTTTACGGTTCCGTTAAGGGAATTGCCGGAAATGCCATTGGCGACATTAAGTTGCTGGAATTAGGTGATGCAGGTGATTAGAAGCTTGAGAAAAAAGACGTCAACGATAAAAGCCCCTAAATAAGGGGCTTTTATCGTTGAATTAAATTTTTAATTTCTGACCAGGCCGAAGCACTTTGGTTTGTTTGATGCCGTTCTTCTTGCAAATGGCTTTAATGGTAGTATGGTTACGTTGAGCAATGCGCCCGAGGGTGTCACCTTTCCTTACAGTAATTGTTTTTCCATGTTTGGATTTGGAACCCGACGCATGTGACACATTCAAATCTTTTTTGTGTCGATTATGTAAAGCGCGTAAATCGTACTTGTTCTCTACATCCGATTTTGTGATCAGGCATTCGTTTTTCCTTAGGGTTCCCGAAGCAAAGTCAATAAAATCTTCAGCATCAATCGCCTGACCTAAGTACCGCATTTCAAAATGCAGGTGTGATCCGAAAGAATGGCCGGTGTTGCCCCCTAATCCAATCATGTGCCCGGCTTCCACCATTTGGCCCGGTTCAACCAGTATTTTGGATAAATGCGCGTAAACTGTTTCCAATCCGTTTTTGTGACGTATAATTACCACGTTTCCATAACTACGATTGAGTTTCGCGATTCTTATCATCCCATCAAATGCCGCCATTACGGTATCACCGGTTTCTAAATCAATATCAGTTCCATAATGCGGCCTTCTTTTTCTCCAACCAAATTCAGAAGTCACGTTACCTGTAAACGGAAGAACAAATCCGCAATCTGTAGGTTCAGTTAAACGAATCATCGCGGAATCGTGTTTAAAACTTTCAGCAAAAGAATAGGGATGAATCACCGCCGTATCCCAGGAAGAATACAAATCATTCGACGGGAAAGCTAATAATGAGTCAACTTCTTCATTTTCATGATCTTCCTCATCACCGGACAAAAGCGCTAACACAGCTGGATTTATAGAAATCCGCGTAGTATCATCGCGCTTTGTAACTTTTTTCTTACCATCATCTTTTATCGGTTTTTCGTCCGGAATAAAGTAAATTGATGCTAAAGTGCCAAAATTATTTAAATGGGGGTATTCAACAGCCGGTGAAAACGCGCTCAGGATCAATGATGCGGACATCAGGATCACTAAAACGGGTATTTTTTTGAGGCTCACGACTGTTGTAAAATTTCAAGATTTGCAAATATGTTGGTTTTTTTGATAAATGCAAGTGTTAATTGCTGTTAATAGCCTGATAGTTATTAACAAATTTCAAAATGTTGCATCCTTCACATCATTTAACTAAATTATTCTGGGAAAGGTTACAATTAAAATAAAATACCTAAAAAGTCTGGAGATGTTCATATAAAGGAATTTCCTTGATAAGTATCGGGCCGGCAGGTTCAATTTTAATGAAAACATGTTTAAAGCCATTACAAAGGTAAATGGCGGGAACATTGAGTTCAAGATTATACCGTAAGGATTGATCTATGGTTAGCTGGTTAATGTCTACTGATGGTGCTTTGCATTCGATAAGGAGCAAGGGTTTTAAAACTGAATTGAAAACCACAACGTCTGTTCGCCGCTTTGTTTGATTTAGAAACAATTGCCTCTCAATTGCTACCATGGAAGGTGGAACATTTTTATGAGAAATTAAAAAATGAACCAGGTGTTGTCGAACCCACTCTTCCGGCGTTAAGTCAACAAATTTTTTACGAATGCAATCAAAAATCTGAACAGTTCCTTTTTTATTTTTTTGGAAGCGGAATTCAAATTTGGGGAAATTAAGTGCAGGAAGATTCATTGTATCAAAGATAGAAGAAATTGTCGTTAGCTTTTTAACCGATTTAATTTGTAGGTTTGTTTTCCCCAGGGTTGGGCCATGTTCCCCTTAGGTGAAAATCGCTTGTCGGGTCTTTTTACATAAATCATCCAGATTGCTTGGTGGTTATGAACTTTTCGGGATTATTCTTCCTTTAATTTAGACCTGGCGAGGGATGCAGGCGAAAATCCTTTTTTGAACACCAAAAGAAGATTGCAGCAACAGCCCGGTTCCTGCTGTTTCTTTGCAGGAACGCCCCCAGGTGATAACAAAATTGAATTAATAATAATGTGACTTGGAGAAATTCTTTTGTACCTTCACACACTTAAAAAATTGATAGATGAAGACGAAAGCAGAAATTGTAAATAACTGGTTGCCACGGTATACGGGAAAGAAACTCGACGAATTTGGTCAGTATATTTTGCTTACAAATTTTGGTGGGTATGTGAAAATGTTTGCTGAGTGGAATGGAGTAGAAGTCGAGGGGATTGACAGACCCATGCAAACCGCAACTTTCGACGGAATTACAATTATAAATTTTAGTATGGGTAGCGCAATGGCTGCAACCATCATGGATCTTTTAACTGCAATTGAGCCGAAAGCAGTACTGTTTTTAGGAAAATGCGGGGGTTTAAAAAAGAAAAACCAGATTGGTGATTTGATTCTGCCAATTGCTGCGATTCGTGGCGAAGGAACATCGAATGATTATTTCCCAAACGAAGTGCCGGCTTTGCCTTCCTTTAACTTGCAAAAAGCAATTTCATACACCATCCGGCTGAGTGGTCGCGATTACTGGACCGGAACGGTTTATACGACCAACCGCAGGGTGTGGGAACATGATGAGGCTTTTAAAGAATACCTGCGTGTGATTCGTGCTATGGCCATTGACATGGAAACAGCTACGATTTTCAGTGTTGGTTTTCACAATGAAATTCCTGTGGGAGCGCTACTGTTGGTAAGCGACCAGCCAATGATACCGGAAGGCGTTAAGACTGAAGAGAGCGATAAAAAGGTGACCTCGGATTTTGTGACAGATCATTTGCAGATTGGAATTAACTCCCTGAAAGAACTTCAAAAGGCGGGAATTTCGGTTAAGCATCTTAAGTTTTAACTCGCTAAGATTATTACGGATAAACTTCAGGTATTCGATTACACACGTTTACCTTTGAATTTTTTTAATATTACCGCTGAATAGTTTGTGGAGATAAATTGAATAAAAATGCTGAATCGATCAATAAGATTTAGTTTCACATTCACGCTATCATTTTAAGGCAAAGGTTAAAGAATAAGACCAATCATACGGAGCAAAAGAACCCGCATAAATAATTAACTTCGAAGTTTAAATATAAGTAAGAATGGAAATTAAGGCTCCTAACTTTGACAAATACATTGATCGTATAGTATTCATTTTAACTGAATACACCCCAAAAGTCATTGGTGCTTTTATTGTGCTTTTCGTGGGTTTGTGGTTAATTCAACGTTTGTCGAGGTTGGCATCGCGGTCGATGGAGCGCCGCGATCTTGATGTTTCTCTTCGCACGTTTTTAAAAAGCCTGATTTCGATTGGGTTAAAGGTGATTTTAATTGTTACCGTTGCCGGAATGATTGGAATTGGAACTACCTCTTTTGTTACTATCCTTGGGGCGGCTGGCCTGGCCGTTGGTCTTGCACTCCAAGGTTCGTTATCAAATTTCGCCGGAGGAGTACTTGTTTTAATTTTTAAACCGTTCACTGTGGGAGACACAATTGAGGCTCAGGGGCAGACCGGAACCGTTACCGAAATACAAATTTTTAATACCATCCTTTTAACCGGTGATTTGAAAACCATTATTTTACCTAATGGCGCAGTTTCTAATGGCACAATCATCAATTATTCAAAAAATGGTATGCTCAGAGGCGATATACAAGTATCTGTTGCCGCGTCTCATGATATCGACCGTGTAAAACTGCTGCTTATGGAGGCTATTGCACAACATCCGTTAATTTTAAAAAATCCGAAGCCAGAAATATCAGCGGTAAAAATCGCGGATAATGCGGTAACCCTTTCTATCAAACCTTATGGTTTATCCTCTAACCATTCATCCATTAACTCGGATGTAATTCAAATAGCAAACAAGGTTTTCGAAAAAAATGGAATAAGCACACCAATTCAAAAGCGAATTACTTAATCGTTGCGAATTATAATTCCTCGTTTAACTGTTTTGTTAATTATTCAGACCACCGGAAACTTGTAATATCCAGGCCGGCTAAATCAAGTGCTCTGTCAACTACTGTGGAGGCGAGTTCTTCAAAAGTTGAAGGTTTGCTATAGAATGAAGGTGAGGCAGGACAGATGATTCCACCGGCTTGAGTCACTAATTGCATAGCATTGATGTGAATAAGGCTATAAGGGGTGTCGCGGATCATTAATATTAATTTTCTCCGCTCTTTTAAAATTACATCCGCGGCACGCGTAGTAAGGTCGTTGCTAATTCCGCTTGCAATACGTGACAATGTCCCCATACTGCATGGGCAAATGATCATTGTGTTGTATTTTGCTGAACCCGAAGCAAAGGGTGCATAAAAATTATTTTTATCATAAAAGGTGAATTGATCATAATTTAAATAAGATTCATTACCCAGTTCGTGTTTCCATACCGATTTTGCGTTATCACTCATCACAACACCAATCTGATCAATTTGGGGCATACATTGCATTAATTTGTCAAATAATACTTTTGCATAGATGCTGCCGCTGGCTCCCGTAACGGCTACGATTATTTTATGTTTATGTACCACTATTTTTTCGGTATAAATCTGTATCCTAACGTAAATTCCAAAATGTTATTGTAATATCCTTTATTGAATGTTCTTGCGATAATATTATTATAATATAAGGCTTGTCTGATTCGGTTAGGTCGAATGGTAATAAAGGAATTGCTGCTTCGGAAGTTGACAAACCATTTTGGGTTAATGTTATACCCTAAGCCTACTTTGACAGAGTAATCAAACTTTTGGAATGGAAATACGCCGGTGTAAACCATATTTTGATCGGCTTCGTAATAGTTTAAAAGGTAGGCTGTTGATAAGCCAGCGTCAAAAATGAATTTTTGCTGTGTATAGGTTACAAGTAATGGAACTTCAAGATAGTTTAAATTCAGATAGTATGCAGTAAGGTCGTTTTTTGTAAGGTTTTGATTTTTTTGTGCTCCTTTTTGAATGAATTGAAAGGATAAACTCATGCTTGCTTTTTCAGTAAATACCGTCTCAACACCAATTCCTCCCATAGCGCCTAGTTTGTGAAATCCGCTGTATGAATCACCATGAACCTGAGAGGGGGAAACGCCAGCCGTAAAAAGCAGATGGAACGCAGGACCATCTTTAACGGTAGGGATTTGTTCCTGGGCAGCGAACGCGAATGGTATTAAAATCAATATAAGTAAGCTTGTTTTCAAAACATTTTAAAGATACTAAACTAAACGAATTGGATGACCCATTTTTCTGCTTCTTCCCTGTTTTTAAAAAATCGGGTTGGTCGTTCGGGTTTGTAAAATTTCAGATAAAAATCTCCAAACAAACGCTGAGGTGTGGATTTAAGGATAAATGCCGAGGCTTTTGAAAATGGCATATTTGAGTTTTTGGCGAGGTATTTTAAAGTTTCGATGTTCGTGCTGGAAAACTGTCCGCCAATAACCATCACCGGAAGAACTTTTCCGCTAACCATCCGTTGCGCGGAAACAATTTCTTTAATATCCGCAATATCTATTTCAACCCATTCGTTAATGGTCAGTTCATAATAGCCTTTTTCATGAAGAAGAAGGGTGAATTTTTTATTTGAAATGGATGTCGGCAAACGCTACAGATTAAGTTTCAATAAATTTTTTCAGCCAGGTCAGTGCAGTTTCAGAATCATTAAAAAATTTTGTGGGACGTTCAGGCTTATTAATTTTTAAATAGAAATTAGCAAGTATCTTTTGTGACATCGACTTTAATACAAATGCATCAGCGGAAGAATATGGATTAAAAGCCTTTTTAGATAAAGTATTTAATAAATCAATATTAGTCGACGCTTGTTCGGCACACAATACCAGAACAGGCAGTACCCGCGCTCCTAAATCTTTTTGACCTTTCACTAGTATGCTGAGGTCATCTACGGTAAACTCATCATCACCGAAAACGGTTACCAAATAATATCCATCCTGATGAACCTCAAGTTCAAAGTTGTGAGTTGTTATTTTATTTGAAGAGCTTACCATGGTTATTCAATGGTTATTTCAAGGCCGATACTTAAATATACATTCTTTTACTACATTTTCTAATTTTTTTCGGTGAATTCCAAAAAAAATCCCCCGGTTTTAGAGGAGGATTTGTTTTTATGTTAATCTGCTTGTAAAAATGGATATTTATAATCTGTAGGAGGTGTAAACGTCTCTTTGATCGTTCTTGGAGAAACCCACCTGAGCAGGTTGATTTTTGCACCTGCTTTATCATTGGTTCCGCTTCCCCGTGCGCCGCCAAATGGCTGCTGACCAACAACTGCTCCTGTACATTTATCATTGATGTAAAAATTACCCGCGGCATTACTTAACTTACGGGTAGCTAATTCCAATGCATAGCGGTCTTGTCCTAATATTGCACCAGTGAGTGCATAAATGGAGGTTGAATCTACGAGTTCGAGTGTTTCTTCAAATTTGTCAGCATCATATACAAAAACAGTTAGTACGGGTCCAAACAATTCTTCGCACATGGTTACATATTTCGGATCTTTGGCAACTATTATGGTTGGTTCAATGAAATAACCTTTCGATTTATCATAATTTCCTCCGGCAATAATTTCCACATTCACGTCTTTTTTAGCGGCATCAATATATTTTGCCAGCTTATCAAAACTCTTTTCATCAATAACAGCATTGATAAAGTTTGTGAAGTCTTCTGTGGGCCCCATCTTCATGTCTTTTAAATCGGCCAAGACGTATTTCTTTACCTCTTCCCATAAATTCGATGGAATGTAGGCTCTGGAGGCTGCGGAACATTTTTGACCCTGGTATTCAAACGCACCACGTGATATGGCTACGGCAAGAGACTTACTTTCTGCCGATTTATGAGCCATGATAAAATCCTTACCGCCTGTTTCTCCTACGATGCGGGGATAGGATCTGTATTTATGTATGTTGTTACCAATGGTTTGCCAGATGTTTTGAAAAACCTCTGTACTTCCTGTAAAATGTATGCCAGCAAAATCCCGATGATTAAAAATTACTTCCGCTGCATCAGGGCCGCTTGGATAAATTAAGTTAATTACGCCGTCGGGAACACCTGCTTTTATGAAGATTTCCATCAGTACATTAGCACTGTAAACCTGCGTGTTACTAGGCTTCCATACAACAACGTTTCCCATCATCGCGCAGCTCGTCGGTAAATTTCCCGCAATGGCAGTAAAATTAAATGGCGTCAACGCGTAAATAAATCCTTCCAGAGGGCGCCATTCTAAGCGGTTCCAAATACCGGGAGAAGAGATTGGCTGTTCGGCATATATTTCAGTCATATACTGAACATTAAAACGCAGGAAGTCAATAATTTCACAGGCGCTATCAATTTCGGCTTGAAAAGCGTTCTTACTTTGGCCCAGCATTGTAGCAGCATTGAGTTTGGCCCTGTATGGACCCGCGATCAGTTCCGCTGCTTTTAGAAAAATACTGGCTCTGTGTTCCCATGGAAGGTTCGCCCATTTTTCTTTAGCTGCCAGGGCTGCTTTTATTGCGGCTTCTACGTGGCTTTTATCACTTTTATGAAAATGACCTAATACATGTTTGTGGTCGTGCGGAGGATGAATACGCGAAAGAACATGGCTTTCAACTTCTTTTCCACCAATGTACATTGGGATATTTATTTCTTTGCTTCTAAGTTCTGCAAGCATCGCCTGCAATTCTTTTCTCTCCGCGCTTCCAGCTGAGTAGCTTTTTATTGGCTCATTGACCGCAACCGGCACTTTATAGATTCCTTTAGGCATAGTTTAAATTTTGGTGAGTAAAGTTACTATTTTTTACCTGCACGAAAACGTTAAAACTATTTTTTCTAAGAGGAAGGTTTTTTCGAAAACCTTATTCTATCTCAGCAGGGTCACATGGCCGATGTAATCATGTTTCTTGCCCAGTACGTCTTTGAGTTTTACTTTCCAGATGTATACGTCTTGTTTCTCATCTCCCGATTTGCCCTGCACGCGACCATCCCAACCTTTTTCAATATCGTTGGTATAGTACACCCGCTCACCCCAGCGGTCAAAGATCCACATTTCGTATTCGGCAATTCCAATTCCCTTACCG
>JAQZBQ010000009.1 GCA_029237825.1 Bacteroidota bacterium
ATCTCTTTTGTTGATAGTAATTACTCCTGTACCTTTAGATACATAAGCACGAGCTACCGAACATTTTCTGCGACCTGATGTGTTTATTACTTCCATTTATATTATGCAATAATTGTTGATAAATCTACTTTCTTTGGTTGTTGTGCAGCATGATCATGCTCAGCACCTGCGAATACAAATAAATTTGTATTGATTGCTCTTCCTAAACGTCCTTTAGGTAACATTCCATGCACCGCATGTTTAATTACTTCTTCAGGCTTTTTAGCTAACATTTCTTTAGGAGTAGCAAAACGCTGTCCACCCGGGTGACCCGTGTAACGAACGTATTCCTTTTCTTCCATTTTCGCGCCAGTAAAACGAACTTTATCGGCGTTTATCACAACGATATTAGCACCACAATCTGAATGTGGGGTGAAGTTTGTTTTATGTTTTCCGCGAATTAAATACGCTAATTTAGAGGCTAAACGACCTACTACTTCATTCTCTGCGTCAACCAATAACCACTCTTTCTCTGAGTTTGCCTTGTTGACAAATTTTGTTTTATAACTTAATGCGTCCACTTCTTTTTGTTTTAATTAATTCTAAATTGGGCGGCAAATATAGAGCATTTATTATAAGTGGCAAAATAATTCTTCCTGATTCTCTATTAATTTTTTATTTTTGCGCTATTTACGCAAAAGTGTCTATTCGTTAAAAAGCATCTAATAATATTAATGGAGCATTTTATTCTAATGTCGGCTCTTCGTCAAAGGGGTTCTTTACCAAAGGAGCTTATCCCGGCTGAACTGAAAAAAGTAATCTCGGTGATCAATCGGCTTCATAAAAAGCATTTTATTACTAACCTAGATATGGTGATGCCTTTTGAATTTCAGGGTATAACCAATAGTTTGCTTGGTTCACTGGAGATGATTTTTGACATTGAGGAATGTCTGATCGAGAATAATCTTGATTTTAAATTAAAACATGTGTTATACCACGACACGATCGAAACGGTTCAAAGCAAGCATAGCGCATATGAACGGCTTGGATTTGGCTTGATCGATGCGCGTCAACGGCTTGATTTGATTAAGAAAACGGACAGCCGGTTTTTAATCGCAACCAACAATGAGAAGGTGAGTTTATACCTCAATAATTTATTTTTAATTTATGAAGATTATCTTGATTCATGGAAACTTAAAGATTACGAATACGTTAAAGCTTTCTTAAATCATTTAAATTATAAAGAGGTGGCAGAATTGTTTGATATCAATGTTTCCAGTGGGTGGAGGCGAGAGAAGACATTAAAGATGAAACAATATTACACAATTAAAGAAATGATTTTAGGTGGTACAGAGTAAATAGTTTCGTTGCTTTGATGCGTTTTCAAAAAAATAATTAAAAAATATTTAATTTTATTTTTGTGATTAAGAAATAAATGATAAATTTGCACTCCCAATTCGAAAGAATGGTGTTGGTCCGGTAGTTCAGCTGGTTAGAATGCCGCCCTGTCACGGCGGAGGTCGCGGGTTCGAGTCCCGTCCGGACCGCAAAAAGCCCACTTAATTGTGGGCTTTTTCATTTGAAATTAAATATGTGTAAATTATAATGCACATATAAATGAAATTAACAGAATTAAACAACACAAGGTATAATTATTCATCTTTTGGCACATTGGTTGATTTACCATTCAATGTCTTAAAGTATTACCAAATAAATTTCTAAATTAACACAATGAAAAAAATAACATTTCTTATAGCTGCATTCGCCTTAATTTTTTCATCTGTCTTTGCTCAGGATCAGGATCCAAAAGCAAAAACTATTCTTGATGATCTTAGCAAGGTTACAAAAGCGTATAAGACGATTACTTCTGAATACATCTTCACTATTTTAAATAAAGACAAAAAGCAAACTGAAAAACAAACCGGGAAGGTATTTGTAAAAGGTTCAAAGTTTAAGCTCGAAATTCCCGGCAATACCATTGTTTGTGATGGGAAAACAATTTGGGCCCATAATAAAGATGCAAATGAGGTTACTATTAAAAATTTTGATGCCAATAATGAAGATCAGTTAAATCCTTCTAAGATTTTTACGATGTATGAAAATGGCTTTAAATATAAATATGAAAAGGAAGAAAAGGTAGGAACTGCAAACTGTCATGTCATTATTCTTTATCCTTCTGTCAAGCCAGAAAAAAAGAAATTTCATACCGTGAAAATATTTGTGGATAAAACAAAAAAGCAGGTTGCCCGTCTTATGATGATGATGAAAGATGGAACAACCCAAACCTATGATATTAAAACATTTAAGCCGAATGCCGAAATTGCAGATAATATGTTTGTGTTTGATGTAAAGCCGTTTAAAGCCGATCAAATCACAGACGAAAGAGATCTGTAGCAGGTATGCATTTTGGACTTATCGGAAAATCTTTGTCCCATTCTTTCTCTAAATCATATTTAGAAGCAAAATTTATTAAAGAAGGTAATCCTGATTTCCTCTACACAAATTTTGACCTCGATAATCTGGATAACCTTCTTGAAATTATTTCATCACATCGCCTATCTGGTTTAAATGTTACAAAACCGTATAAAGAGACTATTATTCCCTTATTAAACGAAGTGGATTCCACTGCAAAAGAAATAGGTGCGGTGAATTGTGTGAAAATAAAGTATATAGGCGGCAGCCCTCATCTGAGGGGTTACAATACAGATTACTACGGATTTGCACAGAGTATCAAACCGTTTTTAGAACCACTTCATCAAAAAGCATTAATCTTAGGGACTGGCGGTGCTTCAAAAGCGGTTGCGTATGCTCTTAAGAATGTTGGTGTTGATTATTTTTATGTTACATCCGGGCTTAAAAAAGCTTCAAATTATTTTCAATACCAGGACTTAAATGAATATGTCTTAAAAGCCTTTAAACTGATAGTTAATTGCACTCCGCTGGGCATGTTTCCACTTGTTGAATCTTGTCCAGATATTCCCTATCATCTACTTACTGAAGAACATTTATTGTATGACCTGATTTATAATCCCGAAGAAACTATGTTTTTATCCAAAGGGAAAGAACATGGGGCTGTCACAATCAATGGTCTGAATATGTTAAAACTTCAGGCGGATAAGGCTTGGGAAATATGGAATTCATAATACAGGAAGTTATACCAAATCAATCATTGAAATCCTTTCAATTTTATTCCACCACCATTTTAATGATTTCATTGCGGTTTTCTAATGATATATGAATAAAGTAAAGCCCGGCCGAAACTTGAACCCTCACATCAACGGCTGATCCTGGAGACAGGTTTTTTTTGCAAATTAGCTTCCCGAGCACGTCCGTGATTGTAACATCTGCCTTTTCTGTCGACTTATTTTTAATTTTAAATTCTCCTTGAGAAGGGTTTGGGTAAACCCAAATATCTTTATCGGTCGGAGTATTTCCAATCCCAGTATGAAGCGGAATCTCAAAATAGTAATCATCGTTCCAGAAATTATCTTGTAAAGATTGTAAAGCCTCGGGCGAAGAATTTACATGCCACTGAAAATTTTTATTCTCATCAAAGAATATCAGAGCACGTGATTTACTAAAAAAAGACTGAAGTTCTTTATCTGTTTTATCCAGCCATTCGCCTTTCGATTCAGAAGTTGCTGGTTCATTTGAATACCGTTCGCGACTGGCCATCTCGCATATAAATAAGGGTTTATTTGGGAAATGTGTGGTGACGTAATAATATACTTCTGCCGTTTGCCATCTAAAAGAACGCCACCACGGAATCGATAAAGGGTAATGGGCATTATATACGTCGGTGCCAACGATGTCTACATAGTTGTCACCGGGATAGGCTGATACAATCCAGTTATTCCAAGCCGATGGGCTAGAGTAATTATTTGGACACCACATCCATTTGATTTTTGTACCGCCTCTTGACCGGACCCGTTGAACGATAGTTTTAAAGGCCAATGCGAACTTAGCGCCATCATAATTATTTTGTGAAATAGACCAGGGATACCAGTCGCCATCAAATTCATGCATCAATCGAACAATAATGGTATCAGTATAGGTTTTCATTTTATCACCAAAATTATCGAGGTAGGAATTAAAATTTCCATTAATGATATCATCCAGGCTTGGTTGCTGCAGGTCTAACATTCCAAAACCATTGAACCGGGGTTCCCATGTAAGTATTGGAGTATAACCATTGTTTATTAAGGTTTGAAGACCAATTCCTGGAAGCGCGTGGCCATTAGCAGTTCCATTTGTTCCCCATGGCATATAAGTGTGCGCGTATTTTATTTTTCTAACTGGAGTAGCAGGAAACATTCCTTCAAAATGTTCAGGTATCTTGAAATATTCTCCAGGTAGTTCATTACGGTGCGCGCCAAGCAAACAATAATCTGTAGCATTTCTTGCAGGTAAATCAAGAATTGTAGTACCCGTTGGTAATTGACCATCCGAAATGCAAATCATATCCAGATAGTACGTTGCCAGGGGAGGCGAAGTACTATTTTTGTTGAATCTGAATTCTAACAGTAGAAGCATCCCTTTGTTTTGAGAGTAAGCGATGTCAAAAACGCCATTTCCGCCTGAGTTTCCATCCGAAAAATCGTTAAGTGGCACTGAAATTAATTGCCAGTTCGGGCTTGTATGAATAGTGATTTGTTTTTCCCAGTTATCGTCGGAGTTGCTTTCATACGCATTGGATTGATTATCATCATCCGCTATTTTTAAATTGCATACAGCGGGCTGGCCGTTCGAAGGAGGATTATAGAAATAAAAGTTAAGGATATCTTTTGACGCATTTAATTCAATATACCTTGAAATTCCCCGTCCAAACGCACCGTATCCCGCATTCCAGTTAATCTTCATTTGCAATACGCGATCTCCCAAAATGCCTGATGGTGAAAGTGGGTTTGCTGCAACTGAGTGAACCAAATCACCATAATTGTAATCTCCTTCAGGAAGAAAGCTCGAATTCAGGTCAAATCCTTCAAAATCATATATGATGGATTTTAGAGATTGGGAATAAACAGGCACACTGAGCAGTATGGCAACTGATAAATAATAAGCCAATACGAATCGTAATACGTTCATCCTGCTATTTTTTATACTTAATTTAAAAATTCCTAACCTTATTTTGTTTTTTTACTTGTAGTAAAACTTTTCAAAATAGTATTCCAGCGATTCAATATTCATCGTATTTATAAAATTATTGCATCCTAAGCGATAATTTATTTTAAATCGTTGATTGGATTTATTTAATAGGCAGGATACGCTGATCCTTAGGATTAATTAAACTTACAGGAAAGCATCGCAATATCATCGATAAAGGGCATTTCACCTTTAAATTCCTCTAAATAAAATAACATTGCTTTATTGATAAAAGCAGAATCAGATTTTTGGTTACTTATAAGAATTTTTTTTATTTCTTCAACCGTTAAAGATTCCTGAGCATTATTTATTGTGTCGGTTAATCCATCCGTATAAGCAAATAGCACCGAGTTTGGAGGCACCAGAATTGTCTCCGGTTCAAGCTCGAGTAAAGGGTTGGTAATTCCTAATAGGGTACATCCTTTATCTAAAAATGCACATTTGTTTTTATTAATAAGAATTGGTGCGTTATGACCGGCATTGATGTAGGAAAGTTTTCTGGTCTCAATATTATATTTAGCAATAAAGAGAGAAATAAATTTTTCACTTTTTGCGTTGTCGCATATCAGTTGGTTAATGTCAATAACAATCTCCGCCAGGCTTTGGGTGTATTTTAATAGAACACGTAACGCAGCCTGAAGGTTACTCATCAGTAAGGCAGCAGCCACTCCTTTACCGGAAACATCAGCAAGACAAAATACCAGCTCAGAATCGTTGATCCAAATCACGTCATAATAATCTCCTCCAATTTGCTGGTGAGGAAGATACAAAGCGTTCATCTCTAATTCTTTAATATTAGGCAGGGATGATGGAAACAACAGCTTTTGCATTCCCTGGGCCAATTCGAGTTCTTTCTGAATTGCTGCTTTCTGAATTGATGATTTGTATAACTTCTTATTTTCTATCGCAACAATCATCACATTTGTTAACGTCTGAATAAAGGGGAGGTGTTTTATGGCAGAACTCATCTCAATTTTCCGTTCATCAATGTCGCCTAATAACACAAAGGCTAAGGGAATGTGTTTATGATATACAGGTATAACAATTTCAAAGCGTTTACTCAGATTGCCCTTGGAGTAGGAAATGGTTTCAATTTCTTTAATGTCCAGAAGTTCTGGTTCAAAAATTAAATGATTGTATTCCTTATCTACTCCATATTTTAATATACATGTCCATTCGTTGGAATAACTAAACAATACAAGCTTCCCTACTTTTAATTTATTTTCTAAAATATCCTGATAAATATCCAGTAACTGAGCAGTATTAACATTATTGTTAATAGCCTTAGTCATAACAAGCAGAGAGTTCAATTTCAAATCTTTTACAGAACTCGCGGCCGCGCGGCTATTTACTTTAGAAGTTTTCAAAACTATTTATCGTATAATTTCTGTATGAGTGAAGGCAACTGTTTTAGCGCGAAAATTTCTCTCATTTTTGCTTTTGATTCTGTAGCCGGCGTTCCAAAAACAACCATTCCTGCCGGTACATCCTCGCCCACACCACTTTGAGCCTGAATCACAGCACCGTCGCCAATAGTTAATCCGCTTGATACGCCAACCTGGCCCCACATGGTTACCCTGTTACCAATATTACAACAACCCGCAATGGCAATGCCGGCAGCGAACAAACACATCTCTCCAATTACCACATCGTGTGCTATATGAACAAGATTATCGATAATGGATCCTTTTCCAATTATCGTATCAGACGAAACGCCTTTATCAATTGCACAGTTCGCTCCAATATGAACGTTATCCTGAATAATAACATTCCCGCAGGTTTGTAGTTGTTCGAAATGCGTTTTTCTGTTTTTAAAATAAAAGGCGTCTGAACCAATAATCGTACCCGCATGAATGATCACATTGTCGCCAATCTGGCAGTTGTCGTAAATAATTACATTTGGATGGATAATGCAATTATTTCCAATTGAAACATTATTGCCAATAAAAGCGCCCGGCATCACAACGGTATTTACACCAAGGGATGCTGATGGACTATTAAAAACGGACGAGTATTGTTTAGGTTTAAAATGTTGAGTAAGTTTATTAAAAGCAGTAAAAGGTTCCGGATGAATGAGCAGTGCTTTTCCTACCGGACATTCCACGTCTTTATTGATGATAATAGTTGTGGCCGCTGACTGTAAGGCTTTGTCGTAATATTTAGGATGATCAACAAAAACTATGTCACCCGGTGTAACGCGATGAATTTCATTGAGTCCGGTGATGATGTGGTTGTCGTTTCCAACGTAAGTTGCTTCAATGAGTGCTGATATTTCTTTAAGGGTTATTGGATTTATTTGCATAGTTGTTTTATGGGTGGGTTAATTTACTCTTAATTTTTGTCCTATTTTTAAATAGTAGCGTTTGTCAATTCCATTTAAAACACATAGTTCTTTCATTGTTAAACCGTAGCGTTTGGCAACTTCGTACCAGGTGTCGCCTCGTTCAATTGTGTGCAATACCGCGTTACTGGGGAATGCGCAAATGCCATATTTTGAGTGCTTTATGATTATTGAATCGTTCAAAGTTTTGTTTTCCGAGAAAGAGATTATTGAGGATGGATTGAGTGCCTGTCCTTTAAATCTTACTTCGAAGTGCAAATGCGGACCGCTGCTTCTGCCTGTGCTTCCTCCTAAACCAATTAGCTGACCAGCCACTACAACCTCACCAGGCTTTACCTTCAGCTTCGACAGGTGTGCATAAACCGTTTCCAATCCATTGTAGTGTCGGATGATAATGACATTACCGTATGCCCCCTTGGCCTGAGCAATCCTAACCATCCCGTCAAAAGCCGCTACGATAGCATCGCCCTTGTTTAGGTTAATGTCAATTCCTTTGTGCATTCTGCCATCCCGCCAGCCAAATTTTGAATTCACTTGCCCGATTATTGGATGATGGTATTCACCCAGCGAATCACTTTCAATTTTAATTACCTGGGTTTCAGGAAACTCTATGTCGGGAGTCACACTAAACACAGTGCTCTCGTCAAAATCATGGTAGAAGCTCGTTGCAGGTAGGTTATTGTGTATTGGTATACTAAAGTGTGTTTCATTGGAATTTAAAATACTGTTGTAGTAGCTGATCAGCTCAATTTCTCTTTCTTCAATCACCGGGAGATCTAAAAGCGAATCTACCAGAATAACCAGTTGTGCTTTTGTAATTGTAATATGTTCATGGGTGTTCGAGGGCGCGACACTATACTTCAGTCGTGTCGTGTCTTTTTTTGGTTCACCATCTGCCAGTAGAACAAAGGGAGAAAGGAGGAATAACCATACGATATGGATTATGAACTTCAAAATTTGCTTAGTGTTACGAAAATAATAAAATTAAATTAAATATGAATTTTCTGTACCAATTATCGAAAAATGATTTTTGTGCGAATCAATAAAATAATCGACCAATTTGTTTGTACTAACAAAAATTATGTGCTAATTTGTTTAATACAATAAGAAATAATGATTGCAAACGCTGATATTAAAATCGAGAAAACTGCTCATAGTAGGGTAAAGGATTATGATGTAAATGATGTTCCATTTGGAAAATGTTTTTCTGATCACATGTTCGTTGCTGAGTACGCAAATGGTAAATGGGAGAAATCATATATCACTCCTTACCGCGATATTCCAATGAGCTATGCAATGTCGGCACTTCATTATGGGCAGGCAATTTTTGAGGGGATGAAAGCCTATAAATCGGAAAGTGGGGAGGTTAGTATTTTCAGACCATTAGAAAATTTTAAACGAATGAACAAGTCAGCCATACGTATGGCTATGCCCGAGGTTCCGGAAGAGATTTTTATGGGAGGACTGATTGAATTACTTAAATTGGATGCTGCCTGGGTTCCTACATCAGAAACTGGTTCACTGTATATCCGTCCATTTCTTATAGCCACCGATGAAGCAATTGGTGTTAAAGCCAGCGATACCTATAAATTTGTGATTATAACCTGCCCGGCGGGAAAATATTATTCAGAGCCAATTAAAGTGTTGATTGAAACAAATTATATTCGTGCCGTTCAAGGTGGAGTAGGATTTGTAAAAGCTGCTGGCAATTATGGCAGAAGTTTATATCCTACCAAACTTGCCCAGCAAAAAGGTTACCAACAGGTTATTTGGACAGATGGAGCCACGCATTCTTACCTCGAGGAATCAGGCACAATGAATTTAATGTTTGTAATTGGAGACTCTGTTGTAACACCAGCATTGGGAGACACCATTCTTGCTGGAATCACAAGGGATAGCGTATTAGCATTAGCGAAAGATTGGGGAATGAAAGTGGAGGAAAGAAAGATTTCAATAAACGAAGTTCTCGAGGCGCATGAAGCCGGTACATTAAAAGAAGCGTTTGGTGTAGGAACCGCAGCGACAATTGCGCAAATTATCGGTATTGGTCATGTTGATAATTACTATCCTCTTCCTCCTGTGGAAGAGCGTAAATTCTCAAATAAAGTGGATGAAACTTTAAGGAACATACGAAAGGGAAAAGCGGACGACAATCATAATTGGATGTTTAAAGTCAAGTAATTTAAAAAGGAATTATAAAGAAGCCTTACTGAAGTTCAGTAAGGCTTTTCTTTTTGATTAAAAAATGATTGACAGGGGTATTGTTCAAAACATTTTTTTTATTCCCAATCCAAAACTTTAAATTTGTTGCTCTTCAAACAAAAGATGCTTATATGATTTATGTTTCACGCCTGATTCCAGTTATAAAATAGGATTGTTGAAATTAAAAGCAGATCAAAAAACAAATTACACATGAAATATTTAGCAGAGATAAATGTAATGCCGATGAAGGCATTGTTGGATCCACAAGGTAAAGCAGTAACAGGTTCAATGAAAAATCTTGGACTTCCTGAAATTGAAAATGTGCGCATCGGGAAACACATAACGCTCGAAATTGAAGCGGCAGATAAGGCATCAGCTTCAGTTAAAGTGGATGAAGCATGCAAAAAATTACTTTGTAACCAAATCATGGAGTCGTACGAGTTTTCTCTGCGTGAAGCCTAAATTTTAAACTAAACAAACATAAATTATAAAACAAATCATGGGATATCTTTTCACCTCAGAATCAGTTTCAGAAGGCCATCCGGATAAGGTTGCCGATCAAATTTCAGACGCATTAATTGATAACTTTTTAGCTTTCGATCCGCAAAGTAAAGTTGCCTGCGAAACATTAGTTACTACCGGCCAGGTTGTGTTAGCCGGAGAGGTGAAATCTAAAGCGTATTTGGATGTTCAGGATATTGCACGTGATGTAATTCGAAGAATTGGTTATACCAAATCGGAATACATGTTCGAAGCAAATTCCTGTGGTATTTTATCGGCCATTCATGAACAATCAGCTGACATTAATCAGGGTGTTGACAGAAAAAAGAAAGAAGAACAAGGTGCAGGTGACCAGGGAATGATGTTTGGTTATGCAACCAACGAAACCGCTAACTATATGCCCCTGGCTTTAGATTTGGCACATGGAATATTGTTAGAGTTAGCAGCATTACGAAGAGAGAATAAAGCAATTAAATATTTGCGTCCGGATGCAAAATCCCAGGTTACTTTAGAATACAGCGATGATAACGTTCCTGTACGGATTGATGCCATCGTGGTTTCAACCCAGCATGATGATTTTGATTCGGAACCTAAAATGTTAGCAAAAATTAAAAAGGATATTATTGAAATTTTGATTCCACGTGTGAAGAAAAATTATCCAAAATATGCGCATTTATTTAATAACAAGATTAATTATCATATTAACCCAACCGGAAAGTTTGTAATTGGTGGGCCACACGGTGATACAGGCTTAACAGGACGTAAAATTATCGTTGATACATACGGAGGAAAAGGAGCTCACGGTGGAGGTGCTTTTTCAGGGAAAGATCCGAGTAAGGTAGATCGTTCTGCAGCTTATGCAACCCGTCACATCGCTAAAAATCTAGTTGCAGCCGGTGTTTGTTCTGAAGTATTGGTACAGGTTTCTTATGCAATTGGCGTTGCTCAGCCAATGGGTATTTTCATTGATACTTATGGAACTGCTAAAGTAAAAATGACGGATGGTGAGATTGCAAAAATTGTATCTAAAGTATTTGATATGCGTCCATACTTTATTGAACAGCGATTAAAACTCCGTACGCCAATGTATAGCGAAACTGCCGCTTACGGGCACATGGGACGTAAAAATGAAATCGTTACGAAAACATTTAAATCACCGGATGGAAAAGCCAAATCTCTTAAAGTAGAATTGTTTACATGGGAGAAGTTGGACTATGTAGCAAAAGTTAAGGCGGCCTTTAAATTAAAATAGTCAATCAATCAGATTCAATTAATCCTCATCTGTTTCAGGTGAGGATTTTTTTTTGACGTTAATTTAAAATCGGAAGGTTTACGGTGAATTGGCTCCCATTATTCTTCATATATTCCAATGATCCGTCCACTTGATCAACTAATGAATGGATAAGATCCATTCCCATTCCGGTAGAATTGATTTTGCTTTCATCCATTCCTATTCCTGAATCAGATACCCAGAATTTATACTTTTTGTTTTCCGATTTTGCCAGCCCAACAGAGATTTTACCTGATTTTTGATTGACAAAGGCATGCTTGATGGCGTTCGTTAAAAGTTCATTCAGCATTAGCGCTAAGGGTACAGCGGTATTAATATCTATTTCAATTTCTTCAATGTTATGTTCAATGATAATGCCTTCTGATAAATTGTAACTTTGAGAAATATTCTCACAGAATTTGTGAACATACTCTCCGAAATCAATTTTTGAAAAGGAATTATTTTCATAAAGCAGATTGTGTATCAAAGACATAGCATAAATCCTATTTCGTGTTTCTTCAAAAATTTGTTTGCTATGTTCCTCTTTGAGATTATCTTTTTGCAGATTCAGAAGCGCGGAGATAATTGCCAGGTTATTTTTTACACGGTGATGTATTTCTGCCAGTAGAACTTCCCGTTCCTGCAGGCTTTTTTTTAGCAAATCCTCACTTTTATTTCTAAGTCTTACTTCTTGTTGAAGCGTAATTTGTTGATTCCTTAAATCGGTAATGTACTTGTAATTATTATTTGCGAAGTGTGTAATTAATCCAAAACATAAAATAAAAGCTGAACAAAAATTAAACGAGTAAATATACTTTAGGTAATTACCTGTTAACCTTGCTGATAATTGCATGTCTCTGAATGTATAAATAAGAATAAATGTGAATACATACATGAGGAGAAAAACGGCGATGGATTTTTTTTCATGGAAATCGAATAGCAGGTAAATTAAAAGAGGCGATACAAAAAGGTATAAATAAATTCCACTATCGTAACCAAGATATATAGAAAAGAATAGGAGCCCAAGATTGGTGGTTACGATGATTGCAGCACGGGAAATTTTAAAATGATGTTTTTGATTCAGATATACGAAGAACAGGAATAGAATTGCAACTATTCCTGTTGCTGCAACCAGCACTGGTATGTTCAGGTATAGGTATATCAGAACAGAGGGTAGTGAAGAAGCGGCAATCAGTTTGCAAAAACGATTGATCGTTTTTTTTCGTGCTTCCTCGCTTTGGATGTGAATTGTTTTTTTCAAACAATTAGTAGATTAATTGAAAGTGAAACCAAATTATTAAAAAATCACATAATTCCAACAGTTTGTAACTGATACTTAGTGAATCCCATAAATCATTGAGTAATTAACATAATTATTATGTTTTGATTGAGCATCCGGGCCATCTAAAATTTCGGGCAACTAACCAAAATTCTTTTATTGCGTTTTTTCTTTTTTGCGATTTCGTAAATCAGGGAAATTTCATGAGCCCCCATAGTGTTATTAATACCTAATTTTGAAACTGTTAAGTCATAACTATAACCAACACGTAAATTATAGTCTGTTAGATCAAAACCTACCAATATAGCAACCGATTCACGGCTTGCGTAACTTGCCGCATATTTCTTGAACGGGAGTCCGCGGTACCACAAGCCCACATTTAAAGGAAGGTGATAATAATATACACCAATATCTAACTGGTCGTAAGTTTGCTGATGCCTGTAATTAAAGGCAGGTGAAATATAACGCTTCAAATCTTTTGATTTCTGTTCTAATATGAAACGATAACCGCCGTGCAAACTAAGTGTTACAGGCAGAGGAATCTGGTCGCCTGTTAAACTGCTGTTGGGTTGAGTAAGGTGTTTAGCACTAAAACCTAACCAATACTCAGTTGAATTTAACAATGCTCCTGCCGCAAAATCCATATAATTTAACTGTTCGTATCTGCTCGCTTCAAGTGAGGAAGATGAGCCGCTGCTGATTTGATCATTAAAACGCAATTTGTTGAAATCAATGCGTTTCATATTATACGAAAGGTTGGCTCCCATACGAATCTCTGCAAATTTTGAGACTTTGAAATGATAAGCATAATTAAGCCCGAATTGGGTATGGGTCAATCCCGCTGTTCCTGCCCTGTCTTGCATAACGTTAAAACCTAAGCCGCTGTTAATATCTGAGAGGTTATAATCATAACCTGCCATATAGGTTTGATAGGTTTTACTAATTCCAGGCCACTGATTTCTGTAATTCGCTACAAAACGATGTTCATAAGTCAGTCCTGTAAATGCAGGATTCAAGTAGACCGGGGCAGCATAGAACTGTGTAAATTGAGGGTCCTGTGCATTCATTATTTTTGAATACAACATGCTCATCACAACAAGAGCAAAATATTTGGTAAAATGTTTGATGTTAGTTTTTCTTAGTAAGACTTAAAATCAGTTCTTTTTCGATTAACTCGTTAACAAGCGGTTCAATATCAACAATCATAGTTTGAAAGCCCTCTTCTTCAACGATGGCCTTGTATGCCTTGAGTGGGTTCATTACCAGAATGAATTTGCCCGTACGGGAATTCGCGTTGAAAATCCCTGACACTTGTTTGCTTTCAATGTCAATCAATGTTATTTTCGCTTTCTTCGCTTCATTTCCAAAAACAACCTTGCCCTGCTTAACTTTCAGATCATTATCTCCAAAACGCGTATCAATCAGATAAATATCCGATCCGCCGTAGGTTTCTTCTTTAATGGATGAGTAATATCCGTGTGTTCCATTGGTGTTGAGTACAAAAAAGATGTCGTTGTTTACTGTATTGATCGGAAATCCTAAATTCTCAGGCGACGAAAATGTATTGTTTTCAATATTCAGGATTGTTTTAAACACATCATAATCTCCCATTGTATTATGGCCTTTAGAACTAAAGTAAAGAGTGGTTCCGTCCGGATGAAGAAAAGGAGAATCCTCATCTCTTTCAGTATTGATAGTTGGGCCCAGGTTCATTGGTAATGACCATTTTCCGGAAGGCAGTTTTTTAATTCTGTAAATATCTTTACCTCCAAAACCTCCGATCTTATTTGAACTAAAGAATATTACACTTGTATCCGTGCTGAAGCAAGCACTCGTTTCCACATAAGGCGTGTTAATTTCCGTACCAAATTTAACCGGCTCTGACCAACCGTTAAAATCCATTCGAGTCAGGTACAGATCTCCGGTAAGTAAATCTGCTGCAGTACGATAAATAATCATTTGGTTTCCATCAAAACTTAATGCAACACAGGCATCATGTGTATTTGTATTAATTGGCGGGCCAATATTTTTAGGTTCACTCCATTTTCCATCCTCCGTTCTGGTTGAAACATATACATCTTCGTAATAATTGCCATACGCGTCCTTAAGGTTTCCTGTACTACCTTCACGGCGTGATGTGAAATACAAAGTATTCTCATCTGGTGAAATAAGCGGGACATAGTCGGCATACTCTGAATTGATGGTATTTCCCAGATTTTTTATAACGGAACGATGCGGTTGACTTACTAAATCAATTGCGTTTTTTGAGCACGCAATGTTATAGTTGACTTCATCATCTGAAACCACTTTTTTATTGGCAGGAAAGTTTTTATAATTGGTGAAACATTTAATTGCCTCATCAAAATTGGAGGTAAGATGGTATATTTTACCAAAATAGAATTGTACCTCTGGCTTTTTACTGGTCTTTAACTGTACTAAATGCGCCATCGATGAATCGGTTGGCTGGTTCAGTTTTATACGGCTTATCACCGAATTCAAGTTGGCCATCTCGTGATTTGGATCAATTGCAAGCACTTTTTTATAAAGATTTATCGCCGTTAGGTAATCTTCCATATAAAATGAAAGATCTGCTGCCTTTAAGTCCTTCGCGTAAAGTTTGGAATTGATTTTTGTCTGGCCCGATATGTTTGCCAGGCTCATAAATAATAGTAGTGATAAAAGTAGTTTCATTTTATTTCAATAAAAGTAAATCCCCTGTTTTATTAATTTTTTTACCGTCAAGTGTCGTTGCATTTATTTTCCAAACATATATATCCTGCGTGCACAAACTACCTTTATAGTAACCATCCCAGCCAATATTGATGTCTTTTGAAACAAATAGTAATTCTCCCCATCGTGAAAAAATGTTCAGTTCATATTTATCAATCCCTTTCAATACCGGGTGAAAAACATCGTTGTTTGTGTCGCTGGAATTAAATGTTCCACCATTCCCACTATTTGGGTTGGGGGTAAACGCATTTGGAATGTCTATTGTACTTTCTAGCTCTGCAATAATTTTTGTAGGTAATTTAAATGTGTCAACGCAACCATGATCATTTTTTGCAATGAGGTAAACTTCGTATTCTCCGGGGTTCTGGTATGAGTAGGAAGGACTGAATTCAACAGATGAATTACCATCACCAAAATCCCAATAATAACTGATTGCCCCGGATGAGAGATTGGTTAGTTGTGTGGCCGAACCAGGAACAAAAACACGTGTTGGATTGGCCTGAAATAAAGCGATGGGAGCAGCAAACACTTTGATGTTTTTGAAGCTTGTATCGCTACAACCATATGCATTGGTAGCAATTACCTGGACGCTGAACTGTTTTGTAGAAAGTGAATTGTTATAAAAAATATTTTTAGGATTGGCCTCCGTTGAAATGTTTCCATCACCAAATTTCCATTGGTAAACGGTTGCAGCCGGACTCGTTTTAAAAGAAACATTCAAAGGGGAACAGCCGCTATCCGGCAGCGCGATGACTGAAAATTCCGGCTTAGGATGTATAGTAATAGGAACAATTATGGTGTCTTTGCAGCCAGAAATTGATGTAGCGACAAGTTGGACAGTTCTGGTGATGTTTGCTGCTGTGGTATTTGTAAAGGCAGTAGAAACATTCGTGTTATTTGATGTGGTAGTTCCTAAATCCCATGTATAATTACTCGCTCCGATTGAAGCATTTGTAAACGTTAAAACTTTTGGCGAACAAGAAGGTGTATCTACCAAAAACGAGGCTTTTGGATTAAAAAGCACTAAAGCTGTTTTCGTAATTGAATCGGTGCAACCATTGTTATTTTTAGCAACTAATGTACAACTGTATGATTGATTGGAAGTGTTACTTGTATTAGTGTAGGTATGGGATGGGTTAACAGTGGTGTCATAATTGCCGTCTCCAAATTTCCATGTATAAAGCCCTGCGTTCAAACTGGTGTTCGTCATGCTTGTATTCAATGGTGAGCAGGAAACGGTTTGTGTCATTACAAAATCAGCAACTGGTGTAGCAAAAATTTCAGGAAATGCCAGTGCTGTGTCTTTGCATCCATTCGCTGTGGTTACAATGAGCTGCACTGTGTAAGTTATGTTTGACGATGAACTGTTCGTGTAGGTGTGTACCGGATTTGGTAAAGCGGAAACAGGGCTTAAATCTCCAAAGTCCCAAAGACTTGACGTGACTCCAAGAGTATTGTTTGTGAAGGTGATTGTTTTTGACACACATTTTGGAGTATCAATACTAAATAGGGCCTGCGGTTTAAAATATGCTAGAACAGGAACCGAAACTGAATCTTTACATCCATTGTTGTTTAATGCAACTAAGGTACAGGTAAATGTTTGGTGTGTGGTGTTACTCGCGTTCGTGTAGGTATGAATTGGGGATCCTAACAAAGAGGTATTCCCGTCTCCAAATTTCCATATTTGACTGTGTGCAAAGGCAGAAGTAGTACTCATTGAGACCTGAAGCGGGGAACACCCAGCAGTAGGAGTTACCACGCCGTTAGCCACTGGTTTAGCGAAAATAGTTGCCACTGCCTCGGCTGTATCCTTACATCCATTGCTAGTTGTGGAAATCAATTGAACAGAATAGGTAACATTGTTAATGCTGTTATTGGTATAGGTGTGAGAAGGGTTCATTGATGCGGAATTAGCACTTCCATCTCCAAAATTCCAATTGCTGTTAGCGGATCCAATAGTTGTGTTTGTAAACGTTATCGTTTTTGACATGCACCCAGGGGTATCCATCGTAAAACCTGTTTGAGGTTTGTAATAAACAAGAACTGTTTTATGAACGGAATCTCTGCAATTATTAATTGAAATTGCCACTAACGAACATGTAAATGTTTGATCACTTGTTGAGCTTGTATTGGTATATATATGGCTGGTGTTAGCTAATGTGGACGTGTTCGTATCTCCGAATTTCCATTCATAGGTATTTCCTGAAGTACTGGCATTGGTAAACGTTGTAGTTAAAGGTGAACATCCTGCAGTGGGTGTATGAACAAACGAAGCCTGAGGCTTGGCAAAGACAACAGGGTAACCGTAGGTTGTGTCTCGGCAGGAAAAAGCATTTGATGCGATTAACTGTACTGTGTATGTTTTATTCACAGACAATGAATTTGTAAAAACATGTGACGGATTTGGTGTGAAATCTTTAGGACTTCCATCTCCAAAATCCCATTCATAAGCAACAGCGCCTAATACCGGTGGAAAATTAATATTTAAGGGCGAACACCCGCTGTTTGGCACCATGCTGAAATTGAATGTTGGCCGGGGATAGCTGGTAACCGTTAGAGACGTGCTGTCTTTACAGCCATTATTGCTGATTGCTGTTAATTGAACCGTATAGGTTTGAATGATTAACGTTGAATTTATGTAGGTATGAGATAGGACGGAAGAAAGAGAATTACTAAACGATGCATCTCCAAAAGACCATTGATAGGAACCAGCTCCTGAAGAAGTGTTGGTAAAAGTGGCTGCAATAGGCGAACACCCGGCGGGAGCGTTTACTGCAAACGATGCTGTTGGTTTTGGAAAAACAGTTACGGTAACAGTATGGGAATCTGAGCATCCTAAAGCGGTAAATGCTGTTAAAGTGACGGTGTAAATTTTGTTTAAGGAGGTTGAGTTTCCAAAAGATTCGGTTGGCGAACTGCTGATGGAACTGTTCCCATTATTGAAATCCCAGGAATAAGATGAGGCGTTTTGTGAAGTATTTACAAAGTCAACAGTAAGGGTAGGGCAACCACTCACCGGTGAAATGGTAAAATCAGCTGTGGGTTTTACGTTTATGGTAACTGGTTGCAAAACTGTATCGCTACAATGTGCTGTTTTCACAATGAGTTGTGTTGTATAAGTGCTTTGAACAGAAAACGTGTGCGACGGATTTTGCACAGTAGTTGTTGAAGTGGGCGAGGCGTCACCAAAATTCCATTGCCAGTTTATTATTGGGTCACCGGCTAACGACGTTGAGTTATCAACGAATGTTGCCGGAGAACCTTCGCATGCATTTGAAGCTGTGAACGCAGCTGTTGGAACCTGGTATACTGTAATGGTAGAAGTAAAAGTATGGGAACAACTATTGGCTGCTGAAACTGTAAGGGAAGCAGAGTAAACGCCAACACCGTTATAATCTTGCGAGGGCGGATTTTGACCAGTGAAGGTATTGCCGTTTCCAAAATTCCAGTTCCATAAAGTTGCGTTAGTTGATAGGTCGCTAAAAACAACGCCAAAAATGGAATTACAGCCAGTGTTTGCGTTTAAAGAAAAACTAGCAGTTGGTTTTGGTAAAATTATAATAACCGTTTTGGCTGTATCTGTACAGGATGGGCCTCCTCCGCCTATTAATGCAACCACTGAAATGGTATAAGTGCCCGGCGTATTATATGTGAAAGACTGTACTCCAAATGGCTTAGTCACAAATCCACCTCCGGTTCCGAAATTCCATTTATAAGAATATCCGGTAGCGCTGGAATTTGTAAAGGTAACGCTTGCGCCCTGGCAAAAGGGGCCGCTGGGTGCAGTAATTCCGGCAACAGGTGGGTTTAAAATAGTGACCGATTGAACCTGGACATCAACACCGCAAAGGTTACTATCTTGTAACTGAACCGTATATGTACCAATAGACGGGAAGGTTACTGTAAGCGGCGAAGTTGGTGGCCATGGTCTCCATCCGATGATGGAATCATGGCCGAGGCCCCAATAATTGCCAAGGTTCCATTTTTCCTGCCTTTGAAAAGTGTTTCCCTGAGGAACGCAATTGCGGTTAGTTGTATTTGAGAAAGTAAAGACATTATCCGGCCAGCATTTTATAAACGCGGAAGGTGTAATCGCTGCGTCATCTTTATCATAAATCTGGATTGGGTTAAAGTTTGCAATGGTAGGTATTGGTGTACAATAATTTTTTGCATTTAGTGTAACAGCGGTTTGGCAATTTACGGTCCCAGGATTGTAGGTGTGTGAAATTGTTTGCCCTGAATTACTATAGTTATAAGTTTCTTGTGGTGAGCCATCACCAAAATTCCAGGTAAACCATGTGGTTTCAGAAACATCCGTGCTTGAGTTGGTGAACTGAAGCACTTTTGGCGCGCATGCCGTTGTAACTCCACCAATCGGTATTTGAATGGATGCATTCACCGGCTTTTCCATAACGGTAATTCCAGTAAGTGTACAGCCAAGTGAAGGAATGCTTAGTGTTACAACAAATGTATCCGGCGAAGCAGAATTATAAGAATGGTTAATGATTGCGTTGGCCGTGTAAAAGGAACCAGAAGTTACAGCAGAACCATCACCCCAATCTAGGGTATATGCCCCCCAGCCTGAATTGGAAGAGAAATTTACATTATAAGTTCCACTTCCCTGGCAATCAATAAAGTAAGGCCTAGAGGCTAAATTTCCTAAATAGTCATATATCTGTGGACATTGAGCAGACACGAGTTTTGACATCAAAACTATAGTGAATATGTAAAGTATGCGTTTGAGCATGAGTCCTATTAAAAAATAAAAACAGGTTCTATAAGCCGGGTTCTGTCCCGTTAACCAAGGTCAACGGTTTTCATCATTTATCTATGCAGCCTACCCTCCCTGATAAACCGAAGTTTTGTGACGGGCCGCCACAAGATCAGGGTTTACATGGCCTTACAACACTTGAGGTTTGTCCTGTACCAATGTTACCATTTGCACATGTGAGCTCTTACCTCACATTTTCACTATGACCGCTTATGCAAGATAAACGGCTACCTTGTTTTCTGTGACACTATCTGTTATATTTTCATTCCTGAAAATATACCCACCCTTTCAGATGGCAAATTGCCCTGTGTTGCCCGGACTTTCCTCCCTTAAAATAAAGAGCGATGAAACAAACCTGTTTTGTCTAAAATTACAAAAAAATGGCTAAAAGCGCATTTAAATACTAAAATATATTTTAACTAAAAACAATTCATGAGTAAGCATTTTAACAGTGTTCGTACAAAGACCTAAGGTATATTTCAAGATGCTTTTCACTGGCTAAATGTAGGCTCAAGAAAATAGCGGAAATAATGAGGAGTCCTAATCCCAGGCCTTTCCAGAAAATTTGATTCGACCGATAAAAACAGGTAATCAAAATTATACCTGCAGTAATAAGGGCTATATCAAGGTTTTTATGACTTACAGAACAGTATTTCCCTTTTAACAAAATGGAGATTACCCCACTGTTAATTTGAGACGGATCACTTTTAAAACAGTATTGGGCATGTTTATGTGTGTATGATACTTCGGCCAGACTTTTTGAATGCCAATAAGTTTGAAGAACACCCATTATAATTAACGGAAGGGATAGGCCTTTGAAAAATGAATATTTAATTATGAACTGAAAACACAGACCTAAGAGTAACGCGGTTAATCCAATAAATACTCCAATGAAAGAAATAACCGTTGCTTCTCTCAAAAAAGTATCTAATGCCTCAAAAGAATTATTCATTCGCTAAACAATAGGAACATCAATAACTACAGTTGTTCCGCGGCCAATCGTTGAATCAAAATGAACGGTACCGTTTAGGAATTCGATTCTTGTGATAATTCCTTTTAAACCGATTCCTTCGAACGTTTCCATTTTACCCGTTTCAAAACCAATGCCGTTATCTTCAATCATAACGCTTAATTCAGTCTCATGGCGTATTAGCTGCATACTGATGTGTGATGCTTTTGAATGCTTAATAATATTATTTATGATTTCCTGAATTACCCTGTAAAGGACGGTTTCAGTCTGATTGTCCAAACGGCTGTCCAAACCAATAATTTCAAGATCAACTTTAAGATTTGGAGCATTTCCTAATTTTGTAATAAATTCCCGCACTGCGCTGCCTAAACCTAATTTGATCAAAGTATTTGGCATCATATTGTGGGAAACGGTTCGAACTTCTTTAACCGAATCGTCTACCAAGGCTAAAGCGTTTTGCATCGCTTGCCTTTGTTCCTCCGAAGGATGATTTAACTTTGATTCCAGGTTGCTTAAATTTAATTTGGCGGCACTTAATAATTGGCCAACGCCATCGTGTAAATCCTGTGCAATTCGTCTTCTTTCTTTTTCTTCTGCATCTAAAATGGACTTTGTCCGTGTTTCTTTTTGTAAAGCAATCTCGGCATCTAGTTTGGCCCGGTGTTCCAATTGACTTTTTCGGTAAAGCAAGAAACCTATCGCAAACATTAAAACAACTAAGATAAAAACAGATAGAAGGATAATGTTTTTTATGAATTCTTCCTCTTCTTTTGTTTTTAGTTCTGCTTTTTTCTTTGCTATTTCAAGGTCTTTTTTCTCAACATCAAATTTAACCTGCATTTCGGCCATGCTTCGGTCCAAACGATCACCTGATAAGGAATCTTTCAAATATAACAAGGAGTCGAGGTATGATTTTGCAGTTTTAAAATCGCCGGTTTTAGAATAATAATCCGACAAATTTCCATATAAATTTTCAAGGTTGTCGGGGTTGTTCGTTTGAGAATAAAGTCCGCGCGAATAATTAAAATAGCGAAATGCTTGTTTTATATTTCCCTTTTGTAAATAAAGTTCTCCTATGTTATTTGCTACAGAAGTTTGTCCGTCGTAATTTTTATTTTCCTCAAAAAGTTTCAGAGCTTTCTCAAAAAAAATAATTGCGTCAGAGGGCTTGTTCATTAAGGTATATATACCGCCAAGATTATTATAGTTCCATGCTAAGGTCGTATAATCTTTTAGATACTCACGTATCTTTGTGGATAGTAAAAAGAAGCGTTCAGCCGAATCCAGTAAACCATTTTCGGCATACAAAATTCCCATTGTATTGTACACGTTTCCTAAAGCGGTTTTTTTTCTTAAGCGTGAAGCAATCTGGATAGCGCTTTTAAGGTATTTTTCGGCTTGCTTAAAATTATGTTGCTGACTGTAAATATTAGCCACATTTACCAGCATGTTAGAGGCATGGGCACTGTCCTTTATTTCTTCATAACCTTTTAATGCGTCCAGTGAATGCTTTAACCCGTTTTCAAACTGCAGGATCATCGTGTATGCACTTCCCAACATGTGGTTAAGCCTGGCCTTGTAGTAAACTGAAGTATTTGCAGGCAACGACAAGAGAACAGGCTTAATCAGAGCTATGATCGAATCACCCTGATCTTTTTGGTAATACGCATTCGTTAATGAAAGGGCAGCTTCATAAAAATGCTTCGTGTGTGGACAGGTTTTTGCACTGGAGAAAGCAAGATATGACAATTGATAGGCTTCTTGAACGTTCTTAGATAATTCAAGGTCGGCACGTGTTGTTAGTTTGTTAATAGTTGCTGTATCACAGTCTTGCGTTTTCCCCTGAAGAAAAAAAGACCACAATAGTACAGTTAAAATAAATTTGAAAGTCATTTTAATTTATTAAAGTTGAACGCCAATCACACACACATCATCCACCTGTTCGAGGCTTCCCCTCCAGGATTCGAAATGGTTAAGGAGTGTTTCTTTTTGAGTGTGGATTGGCTGCTCGGAATTGATGGCAAGTAATTCTTCCAGCTGTTTATATTTTAATTTTTTTCCTTTTGAACCGCCAAACTGATCAGGATATCCATCGGTATACAGATAAAGCGAATCCCCTTTTTCATAGTTTAATCTAAAGGTTTCAAATGAATCTGTTTTAATCCCATCTCCTACCGGCATTTTGTTTCCCTTTAAATGGATTAATTCTTTTTTTCGGATCAACAGCGGTGTATTATTTGCCGAAGCATATGAGATTTCTCTGGACTTTAAATTCATGCACAGCAGGATGCCGTCGAACCCGTCTTTTTGATCATCATTACCAATCGTTTCTATAAGACGGGACCGTACATAATTAAAAATTTGCCCCGGTTCAAGAATATTCCTCTCTTTAATCGCTTCGCTTAAAAATCCGATATTTAAAAGACTCATAAACGCGCCAGGTACACCGTGCCCGGTGCTATCACAGCAGGCCAGGTAAAAACAATCATCTTTAAGCGTTGCCCACGTAAAATCGCCACTCACAATATCTTTCGGTTTAAAAAGGATAAAGTGATTTACAAGATTGTTTAGTAATAATTCTTCGTTGGCAAGCAACGCATTTTGAATTTTCTTTGCATAATACATCGAATCATATATTTCCTTCTGCTTTTGAACCAACTCCTCTTTTTGATGATATATCTTCTGATTGGCACTTTCCAGTTGAGAATTTTTTACTTCCAGAGCTTTACTGTTCCTCCGTTTTTGGATGAATGCCCAGATGCTAATTGAAAATAGCAAGATGAAAAACGCGAGGGCACCGTATACAAAATATACTTTATTTCTTTCAGACTCTATTTCGACTTTATTTCTGGCAAGCTCAAGATCTTTTTTCTCTACGTCAAATTTTGCCTGTGCTTCTGAAAATCGTATCGCGTTTTCTTTTGAGTAAATGGAATCCTGCAAATGGCGATACCTGTCAAATTCTATTTTTCCTTTTTTAGAATCTCCTGAAAGAATGTATAAATCAGTGAGGCTTTGAGTAGTTTTTAGAACACTTTCGCCCAGGCCCATTTTTTCGGACACTTTACGGGAATTAAGTAACATTTTTTCGGCCTCCGCGTATTCTCCCCGATCGATTAAAACATTTGCAAGGTTGTTTTCAAACAAAACCAAACCCGAAGAATCACCTATCTGGCGGCTAATTGCTATCGCTTCTTTATAACTAGTTTCTCCGTTTTTTGTATCCCCAAGTTTGCGGTATAAATGCCCTAAATTATTACAGGCCGCAGCGTAATAAGACAATTCTTCCGTTTCTTTGAAAAGTTTTTTAGCTTCAGTGTAGCAAATGATCGCTGAATCAATTTTTCCAAGATCTCCATAATTACTACCCATAATTGATAGTGTAACCGGCATCGTATATACATCTTTCAACGATTTTGATATTTCAAAGGCCTTTTGCAGGTACTGGTTACTAATTTTGTAATTGTTAAGATTAGTATATAACTGACCAATATTATTATATGTTTGCGCCATATACGGAAGTATATTCAGCTCCTCATAAATTCTTAAGGTCTGTAATTGTAACTCCAGAGCCTCGCCATACTGTCCGTTATCGGTTTTAATATTGGCTATTTTACTCAGACTAGACGCAATATCTTTTTTGTTTCCAAGCTTTCTTCTAATTGCCAGCGAACGTTCAAAGTTTGTCAGTGCTTTTTTGAAGTCACCGGAACGTAAGTAAACAATGCCCATGTCGTTTAGTCCCTGTGCAATCCATTTATTATTATTGTTTTTTAATGCTTCGTTATAAAGCTTTGTGGAAAAGTCCAGAGCAGCATTTTTATCTTTTTCTTTCATTTCCCAGGCCAGATCGCTGTACGCTGAGAACCTTACAGAATCAATGGGTGAATCTGTTAATTTTTTAAGGCTGTCAATGTATTTGTTATCCTGACAAAATACTGAACTATAGAGAAATAGTGTGAGAATCAGTGATGTCCTTAACAATGAATTGATCATAGGTGATTTATGTTTTTTTATACTATAAAAATACGATTTTCTCACAAACAACATGGTTAATTGGCTATCTTTGCGCCGCATGAAAACTAAGACCCTAAAAAAAAATAAAGTAAATGTTGTGACCCTGGGTTGCAGTAAAAATATTGTTGATAGCGAGGTTTTAATGGGACAACTTAAAGCCAATAATTTTATGGTTGAACATGAAAGCAGCCAGGATGATCATAATATTGTGATTATTAATACGTGTGGTTTTGTTGAAAATGCGAAGCAGGAAAGTATTGATACGATCCTTCGGTATGTGGATGCGAAAAAAGAAGGCTCCATTGAAAAGCTTTATGTTACCGGTTGTTTGAGTGAACGTTACAAATCTGATCTTGAGAAAGAGATTCCTGACGTGGATGCGTATTTCGGAACACGTGAATTGCCTAAAATTTTAAAGACTTTAAAAGCTGATTATAAAAAGGAACTGGTAGGGGAGCGATTGCTTACAACACCAAACCATTATGCTTATTTTAAAATAAGCGAAGGTTGTGATCGCCCTTGTAGTTTCTGCGCTATTCCTTTAATGCGTGGGAGTCACGTTTCTGAGCCCATTGAATCTTTGGTTAATCGTGCAAAATTGCTGGCATCCAAAGGTACACGCGAGTTATTATTAATTGCGCAGGACCTCACTTATTATGGTTTGGATATTTATAAAAAGCGTGAACTTGCCAGTCTTGTTGATCAGTTAAGTGATGTTGAAGGTATTGACTGGATACGTTTACATTATGCATTTCCAAGCGGTTTCCCAATGGAGGTTCTGGATGTCATGAATAGGAAAAGCAATGTGTGTAATTATTTAGATATGCCGTTGCAACATATTTCAGATAATATGTTGAAAAGCATGCGTCGTGGAATAACCAAACAAAAAACAATTGATACGGTTAAACAGATCAGGGATAAGGTTCCTGGGATTGCAATTCGTACAACTTTGATTGCCGGTTACCCGGGGGAAACTCAAAAAGATCATGAAGAAATGTTGCAGTGGGTTTCAGATTCGAAGTTTGAACGGCTTGGAATTTTTACGTACTCGCATGAAGAAAATACACACGCTCATCTTCTCAAAGATGATGTGAAAGAAAAAGTGAAACGGGAGCGGGCAGACGCTGTTATGAAAGTTCAGCAAGAAATTTCTTACAACCTTAATCAGGAGAAAATAGGTAAGACATTTAACGTATTGTTTGACCGTAAGGAAAATGAGTATTTTGTTGGACGCACAGAATTTGACAGCCCCGATGTGGATAATGAAGTATTAGTAAAAGCCACAGATACAAATTACGTTCGTATTGGGGATTTTGCCCGTGTTACCATTACAGAGGCGAGCGATTTTGACCTTTACGGTAATTTAGTGTAGACTTTTTTTTTAAAGTAATGTTGAAGTTATTTCAATGGTTTGATAATTCGCTTTTCAACACAGTATTTTAACAGTGCAATAACGCCTTTTGTGTCCGTTTTTCGGAAAATATTTTTTCGATGGGTTTCAACGGTTCGTTCACTGATAAAGAGCGCTTCTGCAATTTTTGCATTTGTGTATTCTTTGGCAATCAACTCAATAACTTCGATTTCCCTGGGTGTTAAACTAACTTCTTTACCGACGGACGCTGGTGGTGATTTCGACATTTCGTCATTTACTTCATCACTAAAGTAGGTTTGTCCGTCGGCCACTTTTTCGATGGCGGCAAGTAGTTCAGCTTTACCGGTATTTTTTAAGATGTAGCCACTGACACCCGCTTTCAGCATGTCGCTTATAGTTTCTCGTTCTCCGAACATTGAAAGCGCTATAACTTTTGTATTGAAATTTAATTTTTTGATTTCCTGAGTTAACTCAACGCCGTCCATTTCAGGCATATTGATATCTGTTAACACAATATCAGGCCTGTATTCGGCTATTTCCCTAAGAGCTACCTTTGGAAGGTTCGACTCGCCAACGAGGGAAATATGTGATTCGTCACTCAATAAAGCTTTCAATCCATCAATTAACATTTGATGGTCATCCACAATATATAGTTTTAAAATCGCCACAGACAGATTTGAGACTGCCTAAAATACAAATTTTATGGAAGAGCACTATTTTTTTGAGGCAAAATAGTAGAAATGTGAGAAGGGATTTTAGCCTTAGGTTTAGTTAAGTCGCGAAACGAATGTTTTTTGGTATTCTTCCCATTTGGTTTTTTGGTATTCACCGGAACCATAATAGTTAAGGATTGGTTCAAAGCTTTTAGGAGGCATAAAACCTTTTAAAATATCCAGGCGTTGTATCTGGTTGTTTAAGAAGACGATCGAAGGATAGGCTAATTGATTATCCAGAATGGAGGCCGCAAACTGATGTGGTGCCTTAGGGTTACTTGCGTCGGTGCTCACAAAAACGTAGGAATCAAATTTAACGCTGTCTTTACTCTCTGCATCCAACTTAACTGCATAAAAGTTTGAATTGATGTATTCCGCGATCTGTGGATTTCCAAAGGTTTGTGTCCTCATCAGTTTACAGGGTCCGCACCAGGTAGTATAAATATCTACCATTATAGGGCGCGGATTTTTTTTACATAAACGGTACGCTTCATCAAAAGTTACCCAATTAACCAGTGATCGTTCATCTAATTGCGTATAGGTATTGGCAGAAACCAGCTCATAGGTTGCCTGGTCACTTTTTATAAAATTGCTGACTCTGTTTTCGGGTGAATTAATAGAAGCCTGAATGGTACTTTTTTTACAGGTATAGAATGCGACAGCAAGCAATATAATGCCTGCCATAGATATGTCTTTCCAGTTGAACACGAATCAGAATTTACGCAAAGGTAATGCCAAAAACTGTTAATGCGTCACCGCTTAGTCTATTTCCTGTGTTAAAAATAATTACTTCACTTCCCCCATGAGTTTTTTTACTAAAGGAGAAATCACAATTAGCACAATTCCCGCGATGCAGGCATAAAGAGCTAATTGTTTATAGCCCTCCGCATAAATTACCAGTTTTTCGATGTTGCTGGCGTTTTCGGATGCCTGAGCGATATTTGCTCCTAACAAGCCGGCAAAATACTGGCCGTATGCACTAGCCAAAAACCACATGCCCATGAGTACGGCCTGGGTTTTTTGTGGCGATAATTTCGTCATGATTGACATTCCAATTGGCGACAAACATAATTCCCCGAAGGTGATGATGAACCAGCCGAAAGTAAACAGATCCAGCGAGGTGATACCGTTTGAATCTGCGAAAAAACGGGTATAATAAAATACGTAAAAGCCTCCTGCCAGGAATAAAAATCCTAAACCAAACTTAACGATGGTATTTGGCTCCAGCCGGCGTTTTGCTAGCCAAATCCATAAAAGTCCTAAAAGCCCGGCAAAAATAATGACAAACAATGAGTTTGCGGAGTTGTTTACGCCATTAGGGTCGAGAGGAATACCGGCAACGGTACTGCTAAGATTATTCGCTGCAAATAAACTTAAAGAGCCGCCGCTTTGCTCGAAAAACGCCCAGAAGAAAATGGAGAATAATATGAAAATTAACGCGGCAATGAGTTTTTTATTTTCTTCGAGCGAAAACCGGCGCATTTCAAAAAATAGGTAGAGTAGGGAACAGGGACCAATAATAAACATAAAAACATCAGTGTATTCTGAATTAGAAACCAGTAAAATAATCAGAGGAATGCTTAACAGAGATCCTGCATAGGTGATTAGTTCCAAGCCTTTTCGTTGCCTGGGTTCTTTTTCCAGCAATGGTGAAATGCCAATATTTCCCAGGCTTTTTTGAGTTCTTATGAATGTTAGTAAACTCACAATCATCACTATCGCAGCTAATCCAAAAGCAACATTCCAGGCAATTTTTGCCGGAATAAAATTTTGAAACAATTGCCCTTTTCCAATAGCAATGCATAAATAACCACCTAATAAAGCTCCTAAATTTACCCCGGCATAAAAGAGTGAAAAACCGGCGTCGGTGCGGTGATCACCTTTTCGATATAGGTTTCCAACAATAGAAGAAATTGTAGGTTTAAAAAATCCGGTACCAATAATGTTAAACCCTATCCCAAGAAAGAAGAATTCTTTCGGGTCGATTGCCAGGATCACGCTCCCGACAATCATTAATAAACCACCCCAGAATAAAGATTTACGAAGTCCTAAAATTTTATCAGCAAATAATCCGCCCACAAAAGTAAAGGCATACACAAACGCCTGAGTGGCACCATATTGTAAATTGGCTACAACTTCGTTCATGGAAAGCTGGTGGACCATGAAAAATACCAGCATTCCACGCATTCCATAAAAACTGAAGCGTTCCCACATTTCACTAAAGAAAAGGTGCCACAATTGTTTAGGATATTTTCCTTCGAAATTTTGTATTTCTTCTATAGTCAGATGTTTTTCCATGGGTAATCTTTTTTAATAAAAAAACCTCTCTAAAATAATCAGAGAGGTTTTATCGGTGAGCGGTATAATTACCTTACACCGTGCATCATTTTTAAAATTGGTTTATTTAAAGCAATCATCACAGTTCCCAAAACAATCACAAAGCCAGCGATGGTAGCAAAAATCGCGAATGCGCCTAAAGCTTCCACATAAGCAGATACAAATCCTCCAATGATATTAGCAACAAATGTGGCGAGCATCCAAACACCCATCATTAACGATGCTAACTTAACCGGCGCTAACTTTGTTACTACAGATAATCCCACGGGTGATAAACATAATTCTCCTAACGTATGAATGAGATAGGTCATTACCAACCAGAATAAACTCGCTTTTACAGTAATATCGTGGTTGTCGCCGCCGCGCTCAGCTACTGCTCCTAACATAAAGAAAAACCCAATACCTAACAATATCATTCCCAGTCCCATTTTCACTGGCGTTGTTAAGCGTTGCCCTATTCTGCTTGTCCAGAAAATAGAAAAGAGTGGAGCCAGTGCTACGATAAATAATGGGTTAACAGACTGAAACCATGCAGTTGGAATTTCAAAACCAAACACATTACGATCAATAAATTTATCAGTGTACAGGCTTAAGGATGATCCTGCTTGTTCAAATCCAGCCCAGAAGAAAATAACAAAAGCGGTTAAAATAAAGATAACTGTTACACGTTGTTTTTCTTCTTTTGTTAAAGGTAAATCAACTTTTGCTTCAAGATTTTGTGCGGCGGCTGCAGCTTTCGCTTTTGCGGGCGATTCGCCAATTGTGCCTAAATATTTTTTGGCCATCGAATTAAATAAGAGCTGGCCTAATAACATTCCCATTCCTGCGATTAAAAAACCATATTTATAGCCATATGTTAAGATTTTACCGGTTTCATCTTTAGTCGCAAAAAGGTTTTCGGCAAAAATTCCGATTACCAATGGGGCAATAAAGGCACCAAGGTTTATCCCCATGTAAAAAATAGAAAAAGCAGAATCCCTTTTTGGGTCGCCTTCAGCATATAGCCGGCCTACTAAGGTGGAGATATTTGGTTTAAAAAACCCGTTACCGATGATCAACAACAATAATCCCAGGTATAATCCGCCCTGAGTGTTGATTCCAAATAAGACAAACTGTCCAACCATCATCGTTAAACCACCGATAGTGATCGCGTTTCTTTGCCCTAAATATCTATCTGCCAGCCAACCGCCAATCAGCGGAGTGAAATAAACAAATCCTGTGAAAAACCCGTAAATTAAAGAAGCGGATTGCTCATTAATCCCAAGGCCTCCTTCCATAAATGATTTTGTAAGGTAAAGGATTAATATCCCACGCATTCCATAATAACTGAAGCGTTCCCACATTTCGGTAAAAAATAATAAGTATAACGCTTTTGGATGTCCTGTTTTTTGTTCAGTAGCTTGCATGAGTTTGATTAGTGATTAATTAGCCGTCTAAAATACCATTTTTTTCTTTCGTATTGTATTTTCTACAGTTTTTTGAAAAAAACGGCAAAAAAAATCCCCGGAATTTAATTTCCGGGGACAAAATTATAAATGGTATTATATAAACTAAGCTAGTTTTACGTTTACCGCATTTAATCCTTTTTTACCTTCCTGAATATCGAAAGTAACTGTGTCGTTTTCTCTGATTTTGTCTGATAAACCTGTTACGTGTACGAAGTACTCTTTTCCTGATTCGTCCTCTTTAATAAAGCCAAAACCTTTGGTTTCATTAAAAAATTTTACTGTTCCTGTGCTCATTTTATTTTTTTAAAAATTGTTATGTCCAAAACTAATAATAATTATTTGAGAAAAAAACTTTTATTCGAAAAAAACAACCGTTCAGTGACAGACTAATAAATCGAAGAAATCTGTTTTAAAAATTGGGGTTTCCCCGAGTTTGCTTCACAGGGATAATAGCATTTTTTAACAGAATAGTTGAACATTATGATTATTATCCTCTTTTTTGGAATTAAAATAGTATATATTTGTTACATTAATAATTAACCCAACCACACCATGAAAAAAGTATTTTTAATGTTAGCTTTCGCTGGATTAGTAGGAAGCGTTTCTGCGTCAACTAATTTCGACGATAAGGATAAAGGTAAAAAGGATTCCAAAAAAGAAGCTAAATCTTGCTGCAAAGAAAAAGCAGGGGCTGAAGGAAAATCTTGTTCCGGAGATAAAAAAGAATCTAAGTCTTGCTGCAAAGACAAAAAAACAGCTGAAGCAAAACCAGCTGAAACGAAATAATTGATTTTTTGTTTTTTAAGGTTAACCCATTCATCGAAAGGTGAATGGGTTTTTTGTTGGTCATACATCAAAAATTGTGGAAAAACGTTATTTTATAGATCTGTGGTTGAATGATCAGTTCATATTTGTTCCCGTAGAAATTAACATTTTACGAACCCCTTAAAAAATCCTCATATTTTTTTACTTTATTTGTTCGACTGATTTTCAAATTCTAAAAAACTTTATTCACTCATATTTAAATACCTACCTATGAAAGTTGGAATACCATCGGAAATTTCCCCCAATGAGTTAAGAGTTGCAGCCACGCCCAAAACGGTGAAGAGATTGCAAAAACAGGGATTTGAAGTATATATACAGCGCAATGCCGGCGCCAAAGCGAATTTCTCCGATAAAGACTTTGAAGATGCAGGTGCAAAGCTGGTTAACACACCGGCTGAGATTTATGGGCAATGCGACATTGTTCTAAAGGTGAAGGAACCTTCTATGGAAGAAGTAGATTTAATGCGTGAAGGCCTGGTAATCCTGAGTTATTTATGGCCGGCACAAAACCAACCCTTGCTCCAAAAATTAGCAGACAAAAAGGTGAATGCCATTGCCATGGACGCTATTCCCCGGATATCGCGTGCGCAGAAAATGGATGTTTTGTCTTCAATGGCAAACATTGCAGGGTACAGGGCAGTTATTGAAGGATCGTTTCATTTCGGGCGTTTCCTTAACGGGCAAATCACAGCTGCCGGTAAAGTAGAACCTGCAAAGGTATTAGTTATTGGTGCCGGTGTGGCCGGACTCGCGGCACTGGGCGCAGCTAATTCATTAGGAGCTATTGTTCGCGCTTTTGATACAAGAAAGGAAGTTGCTGAACAGATTCAATCCATGGGAGGTGAATTTTTGACAGTGGAGATTGAAGAAGACGGAGCAACTTCATCGGGTTACTCAAAAGAAATGAGTAAGGAATTTATTGAAGCTGAAATGAAATTGTTCCTGGAACAAGCCAAAGAAGTTGATATCGTTATTACTACCGCGCAAATCCCGGGAAAAGCCGCTCCGAAATTATGGTTGGATTACCACGTAGCGGCTATGAAGCCCGGATCAGTGATTGTGGATTTAGCCGCCTCTACAGGCGGAAACTGTTCGCAGACAAAAAACGGAGAAGTATATACTACTTCTAACGGTGTTACCATTGTTGGAAAATTAAATCAATTGCCGAGCCAGGCTTCGCAATTGTATGGTAACAATTTATGTCATTTGCTTGATGATATGGGTAAAGCCGAGAAGTGGAGAATTGATATGGAGGATGCTGTTGTTTCAAGGGCAATGGTAACCTATAACGGTAAAATTAATTGGCCGCCTGCGCCGCTACCTGTAAGTCCAACCGCGGGTGGTGGTGCAAAAAAAGTAACGGCACCCACTGCAGAAGAGTTAAAGATTTCTGATGCTGAAAAATCGAAAAAAGCAACAACTTCGATGTTTATTAGACTCGCCCTGGTAGGGGCATTATTATTTGTTGTTGGAAGATTCGCTCCACCAGAATTCATTCAGCATTTTACGGTGTTTGTTTTAGCTGTATTTGTGGGATGGCAATTGATCACTAATGTGGCGCATTCGTTACATACACCATTAATGGCTGTTACCAATGCAATTAGCGGAATTATTGTCGTGGGTGGCTTACTTCAAACTACGGATGACATCAGTAACCCAATGACCATTCTGGCATTCATTGCTATTTTAGTTGCCAGCATCAATATCGTTGGTGGGTTTGTTGTAACACATCGCATGTTGAAAATGTTTAAGAAATAGGAAGTAGAGCGCTTCTAAAGAAATCACTAATTAATATTAAGAATTAAATTATGTTCATAGCCAAAGAAATTCAAACCGCTGCATATTTATTTGCCAGTATCCTTTTCATCCTCAGTTTAGGAGGCTTATCCTCGCAGGAATCGGCCAAAAGAGGTGTAGTTTACGGAATTGTTGGTATGATTGTAGCGATCATCGCCACAGTTTTGGGAGAAGGTGTTTCAGGTCAGGTTTATATTATTGTGGCAATTGCGATTGCTTCAGTAATTGGATTAATGTTAGCCCGTAAAGTAGAAATGACTGCTATGCCGCAACTGGTGGCAATCCTTCATAGCTTTGTAGGATTAGCTGCGGTTTTAGTTGGTTTTGGCTCGTACCTCGATCCACACACGCAATTGCTAACCGGTGCGGCACATAGTATCCATTTGTGGGAAGTTTTTATCGGAATATTTATTGGGGCCATCACATTCACTGGTTCCATAGTTGCCTGGGGTAAACTGGAAGGCAAGATTCGCAGTAAAGCGTTAATTTATCCGGGACGTCACGCTGTGAATATTGTTTTACTGACAATCTGTATTGTACTCGGTGTATTATTTAGTCAGGCGGAAGGTACACAGGGAATGCTTTACCTATATATTATGACTGCCATTGCATGCTTTATTGGCGTGATGTTGGTAATGGCGATTGGCGGTGGGGACATGCCGGTTGTTGTTTCGATGTTAAATTCCTATTCGGGATGGGCCGCTTCGGCTGCAGGTTTTATGTTAGGGAATGATTTGCTTATTGTTACCGGTGCATTGGTTGGGAGCTCAGGGGCAATTCTCTCAATTCACATGTGCCATGCCATGAACCGTTCTTTCTTTTCGGTTATTCTAGGTGGTTTTGGTAATGCGCCTGCATCTAAAGGCCAGGCAAAAGCTATTGAAGGAGAAGTAACTGCATTAAATCATGAAGAAGTAGCTGCTTTATTGAAGGAAGCCAAATCAGTTGTTATCGTTCCAGGTTACGGAATGGCTGTAGCCAAAGCACAATATCCCATTTACGATATGGTTCAATACCTAAGGAAAGCGGGAAAAAATGTGCGGTTTGCAATTCATCCGGTTGCAGGCCGTTTACCCGGGCATATGAATGTATTATTAGCAGAAGCAAATGTTCCCTATGATATTGTATTGGAAATGGATGAAATCAATGATGACATGCCTGATACAGACGTGGTAATGGTTATTGGCGCAAATGATGTGGTGAATCCCAGTGCGCAGGATGATCCCGCCAGTTCTATTTACGGAATGCCGGTGATTGAGGCATGGAAGGCTGAAAAAGTAATTATCATGAAACGTTCAATGAGCGCGGGTTATTCTGGCGAAGACAACCCGTTGTTTTATAAGCCAAATTCTGAAATGTTGTATGGCGACGCGAAAGACAGTGTGGAAAAGATAATGGGATTCTTAAAAGCATAAAAAAATCCCGATAATTTAAAAAGAGCAGTCATAAAATGGCTGCTCTTTTTAGTTCCTGAAAAAGCACGGGTTAATTTTTACATATCATTTGATGGTGTTAGTAACTCAATTTCAGTTCGTTTTGAATAGAAATAAATAGTTATATATTTGGTATACAAATATATAATCATGAATAGACTGAATCGATTTTTCGTCCTTTTTTGTTGTTCTGCATACTTAACCTCTCACTCGCAAACAGCTGAGGTTCACGCTGAGAAAACCAATAATTCTGTATTATTGTCATTTGATGCGATTCTCACTGAAAAAAAAGTGGAACTTACCTGGTCTTCGGATACAGAAAACAATAATAATTTTTTTATTGTTGAAAAATCCAAAGACGCCGTATATTTTGAAACAGTTACATCCTTGAAGGGCTTTGGAAATTATAGTTCCCTCATGAGTTACTTTGACGTGGATTATACTCCGTACGACGGAATTTCATTTTACCGTTTAAAGCAAACTGATATGCAGGGAAACGTTTTGTCGTCACGGTTAATATCGGTGAATAATAAATTCGGAAATGCCAGTTATGCTGGTAACACTATTATGGAAAGTCCTTCAGATTTATTGGGTGCGGAGAACAGTGAAGTTTTATTGGTACTAAGAAATGAAAAAGGTGATGAAAGTTTTTCTAAAGGTAAAGTAGATCAAAACCATAATTTAATCGTGTCTGAAAATGAAGTAAAGCCTGAAAACGGGACTTATACGGTAATTGCATCGTCGAATAATAAATTGTATAGCCATAAGGTGTACGTGAAATAAGAAACGTACTAAAACAGTCCCACTTCAGCAGTTTTTACCCAGCCTTCGTTCCCGTTTTCCAGTTTAATATTTGTCCATTCAGGGTTCGTCTCCAGTACACCAACTTTTGATCCTTCGTGTAGGCTAAATTTTGTTTTTGAAATGATATTTGGTTCTTCATGAATTTTCGATTCCCGGTTAAGGATCACGGCAAACTTTAATTCTTCTTTACTGCTGAGCGACACGGATCCAAATGCCAGCGAAATACCGCAGGTAATAAATGATAAAAGCCCCAAAAAGAAAGTTATTCGTTTAATCATTAATGATCGCGAAATAAAAAATATAAAGGCAAAAATAAACGCACCGGATAAGCTTATAATGCTAAACCAAGCCCAGGCAGTTGTTGACAAGGAATAAACAATGCCTGTTTTCAATGCACCAATAAAAAAATTTTCTTTGCTTTCAATTTTATCTATGGTTTTTTCATTGGCTATGCGCAGATTCGTTTTTATATCAGTATGATTGGGCTGCAGTTTGTTGGCGAGTTCATAATTATAGATCGCTTTTCCAAGTTCATTATTTTTATAATAAGCATTTCCAAGATTATAGTATAGCTTGTAAGAAATGAAGCCACCTTTAGAAATGGATTCATACAGGGTAATTGCTTCTTTATAATTTTTCTCAGCATAAGCTTTTTCAGCTTTCTGTTCGAGAATATTTTCACCACTTAGCGGAAGTATGCTAAGGAAAAGTAAAACGAAAAGTATGTACCTCAACTGACTCATTTCTATTTTTTAATTTGCGCTTCAACCTTTGAAATTAATGTAGCGGCATCTGTATAAACCTTTTTTAAGTCACCGGTTACTGCGCTGGGCGCATACTTTGCATACTCGCAGGTGTTCAATAATTCAATTACCTCTGCAGTTGTAGTAGTAGTTACCTGTCGCGCTTGAAGCATTTCAGATATTTTATCTTTGGATAAATCGACAATGGATAAACCAAATTTATTTCCAATGTATCGGTTCATTGCGTTTAAAATTTCTGTGAAGAAAAGGTCTTTGCTATTGCTTAACATGTATTTTTCTGCAATAGTAAGCTGCTTTTTGGCCAATGCCGCTGCTTTGCGCTCATTTACCGCAACCACATCACTATTTGCTTTCATGTGTTGCCTTACAAAAAATAAGCCCGCAATAAAAAATAGAGCTGGCGTAAGCAACAATAGGTAATGATTTAATGAACCAAAAAATTCTCTCCCGTTTTTTTGCAGGCCCAGATCTCCGGTTTTAATATAACGGATGTCGTTTTCGGTAGCCTTTACACTTTTTTTAGAAGGGGACACAATTTGTGCGGCTCCCGGATCGCCTTCCAGAACGGTCAATTTGATGTCGGGAGACGGAATGGTAACATAACGTTTTTTATCAGCGTCAAAAAAATTGAAGTTGAGGTCATTTAACACAAACTCCCCTTTCTCCCGCGGAATGATCAGGTAATTAAACGTTTTGGTACCAGATACACCGCCGAGGGTTTTAATATTTTCTGATACTTTTGGATCATAGGATTCAAAACTTTCAGGTAGATTTAATTTTAAAGGATCAATAAGTTTGATATTTCCTCTACCGCTTATGGTAATCTTTAAATTTACTGCTTCATTGGCTTTCACCTTCTCCCTGTCAATTTCGGTTTTGTATCCAAAATCACCTACTGCGCCTGAAAATTGATCCGGTTTATTGTCGGATGGCAGGTCTTGTACTTCTACCTTTACAGGTTTACTCTTTACTTTTACAACAACATCTTCATAGCCGCCGGCACCAAAAAACTGTTCAAAAATATTGCGGGGTTGCCTTTGAGTAGGGCGCCTAACAATGCAATCTAATTCCACCGGATCGATATTGATCTGTCCGATTCGTTGCGGGAAAAGAAACACTTTTGAGTAATCCGCTACATAATACATAACACCATCGACATTTTCTTGCTTTAAGCTAATTTGTTGATTGGCTGTTTCCTGTTGCGACCAAAAACCATTATAGGGTGGGAATTTCACGTTTTGAAATCCTCTTAGATCGACCCGTGAATATACTTTTTGGGTCAGGGTAACCTGCTCGCCGAGGTAGCATTTCGTTTTACTTAAAAAGGTTCGCACAAAAAGGTCTTCATGCCCAATTTCACTTGCGTATTGATTTTTTTCAGTTTTTTGGTTTGAATTAGGCTGCACCTGTGCATTTGGATGACCTTGTTGTTGGGGAGATCCTTTTACAGCTTCTATGACTATAGGTTTAGATTCCAGCTTTTGATTACCGGACATGACGGTAGCGACACCAATTGTAAACTTTCCTTCCCTTTTAGCAGCCAGTATAAATGAAATAGTTGTCGATTGGGAAATGCTTCCATTCACCATACTCATACTTTGACTTTGGTTTGGGCCCGAATAAAGGTCAAACTCATTCAAATTAGGGTAAACTAAGTTGTTTCCACTGCCATTCAGTGTAAATGCAACTTGAAACGCTTCTCCAACTGTAACTTTTGTTTTGCTCACCTGCGCATAAAAAGTAGGTGTTTGAGCAAACGACAAACCTCCGGCAAAAAGCAATATTAAGAATATTATCTTTTTCACTTTCTATTAAATGTATTATGATCTTGTTTCATTAATATTTTTAAAACACACGCAATCATTACCAGTCTTTTTCTACTTTTATTTTCTGACCGGGGTCCCCTTTTTTCTTGCGAAGCGCCTGCATTTTCTTTTCATCATTTTTTAGCGCATTCAACATTTTTTCTGCCTGTTCTTTACTCATCTGAGGCTGTTGTTCTTCCTGTTTTTGCTGTTCTTTTTTTTGTTCTTGTTTATCTTTCTGGTCTTGCTTTTGATCTTGTTTTTGTTGATCTTTCTTGTCGTTTTTATTTTGGTTTTTTTGTTGCTCGGCCAGTTTTTTCTGTGCATAGGCCAGGTTATACCGTGTATCCTCGTCTTTCGGATTCAGTTTTAAGGCTTTTTTATATCCCCGTATCGCGTCTTCATAATTTCTCTGCATTAATTTTGCATTTCCGAAGTTATGCCATGCTTTTTGAATGGTATCAGCGTGGGAAACGGATTTAGCAACTACCTCAAACTGCTGAGCTGCCTGATCGTATACGATGTTAGCTGCCGAGTCAGGTGTCATTTTTGGATTAGGTGTTTTTAGTTTACCCGTTTTAATTAAATCAGCCGTTTTATAATAAGCGTCGCCGAGATTGAAATTAGCTTTATAGTAATCCTGCTTTTCTTTTAATGAGTTCTTGTAATGGTTAGCGGCTTCCATTGGCTTGCCTCCAAAATAGGCATTGTTTCCGTCGCGCAAAACCATTTTTTCTTTTTGAGCATATCCTGATAACATTATAAGCAAGCCAAGAACTACCAGAGCAAAACGATTTGAATGGCGATGAGATTGAGAGAGAGTCGTACTTCCGCCCGGGTTTAGTAAAGAATAATATGGAGATAATAATTTAAACATCCGATGTTTGAAATAGGTTTAATTTTTTCCAAAGTTTACTGATTCGTTCTGATATGAAAAATTCAAGTACTAAACATAGCAAAGCTGCTCCCAGGAACCACTGGAACTGATCTTCATAGTCTGTAAACATTTTACTTTCCAGTTGCTTTTTATCCAGTTCCGCTATTTTATTTAATATCACATCCAAGCCGATATCTGAGCTAGTGGCCTGTACATACACACCGTTTGTTTCCCCGGAAATGTCCTGCAATATTTTAGGATCGAGTTTGGTCACAACTGTATTGCCGGCATTGTCTTTTTTATACCCGCTAATAACACCATCAATTACATGCGGAATCGGAACACCGGCTTCTGAGCCTACTCCTATGGTGTGAATGACAATATTTTTCTTCGCTGCCTCTTCCGCTGCATCTACAGCACTTTCGTTGGACTCTTCGTTGTTTTCGCCATCAGTTATAATAACAATAGCTTTGTTTTTTCCTTCGTCTTTACCAAAACTTTCAACCGACAAATTGATGGCGTCAGCAATGTTTGTTCCCTGTACAGGAACGATTTTGTTACTAATACCATCTAAAAATAATTTGGCTGAGGTGTAATCGGTTGTAATCGGTAATTGCACATACGCTTCACCGGCAAATACCACAATACCAAGACGGTCGCCCTGTAGCTTGTCAATCATGTTTTCAATGGCAATTTTTGCCCGTTCTAAACGGTTTGGAGAAAGGTCCTGGGCCATCATACTGTTCGAAACATCCAGGCAAACCATAATATCTGCCCCTTCACGTTTTACGTCCTGCATCTTTGATCCGGTTTGCAAATTGCAAAGGCCTAAAATCAGGAAAGACATTGCAAATAAGAATAGAATGAATTTTGTTGTTTTTTTATGTACGGATACGTCAGGCATTAATTGCCCGATAAGAGAAGTCTCACCAAGTTTTTTTAGTTTCTTTTTGGAACTGTAGATATACCAAATGTAAATTGCTATGCAAACCGGAATGATTGCAAAGGCATAAAAGTAGATTTGATTTTCAAATTTAAACATTACGGTATGGCATTAAATACAAAGCGTTTCAATACAAACTCTAATAGTAAACACACGGCAGCGGCCAGGGCCAAAGGCAAAAAGTGTTCGGCTTTATTCGTAAAACTTTTCTCACTGATAATGGTTTTTTCAAGCAGGTCAATTTCTTTATAGGTCTTCTCAAGGCTTTCTCTATCCGTTGCGCGGAAGTATTTACCGCCGGTCATTTTACTGATTTGGGTCATTGTAGCATCATCAATATCAACATCAACATAATCGTATTCCATTTCGCCGTTGGGATATAATGCTACAGGCTGAAGGGCTTTCCCTTTACTGCCCACACCAATACAATAAACCCGAACTCCAAATGTTTTTGCGATTTCGGCGGCTGTTAGCGGCGCTATTTCACCGACGTTACTTACTCCGTCTGAAATCAAAATCACCACTTTGCTTTTTGCTTTGCTATCTTTTACACGCGCCACACCGTCCGCTAAACCTAACCCAATTGCTGTACCCTGATCAAGCATGCCGGCTTTAATATCGCCAAACATATTCTTGATGATTTTATGATCTGTTGTTAATGGGCATTGTGTAAACGCTTCACCACCAAATATTACCAGTCCGATTTTGTCATTCGGCCTCGCATCGATGAAATCTGCCAGGACCTCTTTTGCAACTTCTATCCGGTTTGGTTTAAAGTCTTTCGCGAGCATTGATAGTGATACGTCAAGGCTCACTACAATATCTATTCCTTCTGTTTTGGTATCTTTCCAGCTGCTTCGGGATTGTGGACGCGCAATGGCAAGGATTAATAAGGATATGCATATTAAACGGAGTATAAATGAACTATGTCGGAATTTAGGTTTTAAGGATGATTTTATTCCGGATAATAAATGGAACGACGAATAATTTAATTCGCCTTCATAAGTTTTTAGTTTATAAACATACCACGCAATCATCATCGGGATGACCAGGAATAACCAGAACCATTGCTTCTCGGCAAATTGTATGTCCCTGAAATAACTAAGAACCTGCATGTGTATGTGGTTGTTTCACTGTTTCTTCTCTCATGGTACCTTTAACAAAATCGAAGGCATTGTTTAAAGTTAAGGTATGTTCTGCCTCAATGGGTATCTGTTTTGCAAATTTTACAAAATCCGATAGCGTTAAAATTTGTGATAATTTTGATTTACTTTCAGGATCAACCACCTGAGTTTTGAAAATCCTTATGATTTCGTCCGACGTTAATTCAAGAGCGTTTATATCAAAACGTTCTTCAATGTATAAACGCACCGTGTCAGCAATAGCCGAATAATATTCTTTAATCTTATTCTCTTTCCACACTGCCTCAGATTTGATTTTCTCGAGTGTTTCTAAAGCAGTTATGTGTGCCGGTGTTTTTGGTTTTTCAATAATAACTTCCACAGGCTTTTTCTTCCTGAGTTTTTTTATTAAAACAATAATTAAAATAATGGCGGCTAAAATAGCTAAGCCCATGTACACATAGGGAAGGTACCACCGCCAGTCGAATGGTTCATCGTACGGGGGTTTGATATCCTTAACCTTAGTTAGAGAAGTGTCGGTGGCAACCGTGTTTACCAATAAGTGTAAAGGCTCTGTAAAAATTGGATTAGCAGTGTCTTTATTGATAATGAATTTAAAAGGTGGGATATAATATGCGCCGCTATCAAAAGAAGTAACTGTAAGTTGAATGCGTTGTTGAATAATAGTGGGTTTATTTTTATTTGGAATGGTTGTGTCAATCTGAGTAATATTTACAATTTCAATTCCTTTTTTGATCGTGTCTTCAAACTCTGGCCATACTACATCTAGTTTTTTTTGTTCAGCAGCATCATACGTAAGGTAAATATCCAATTTGGTTTGCGCGCCAATCCGAATGGTGTTAGAATCGAGTACCGCATGTACTTCTACCTGAGCATTTACCAGACTGGAAGCCAATAAGGAAAAGAGGATTAGTATGTATTTTTTTAGCGTCATAATTTTAATTATCGCTTTTTAAAAAGAGTCATCAATGGTTTAATATATCCTTCGTGAGTGTGAATGGTTGTGAAATCAACTCCACTTTTTGTAAATGTATCCCTAAGTTCAGCTTCAAATTTTAAATGGTTCACCTCCAGTTGTTTTCGGAAGGCTTTATCGCTTGTATCCACCCACATGATTTTTCCGGTTTCATTATCCCTCAATTTAATTAATCCAACATCAGGAAGTGTGTTTTCATGCATATCATTAATTCTGAGGGCAACCAGGTCATGCTTCCTGTTGGCAATTTTCATTGCATCTGCATACGGATTTTTATCGCGGAAATCCGAAATCAAAAATGTAATGCTTTTCTTTTTTATGATGCTCGTAAGATACTTCAGCGCCAGTTCAATGTTTGTTCCTTGGTGTGAGGGTTCAATATTAATTAACTCACGGATAATCCGTAATATATGTGATTTCCCTTTCTTTGGTGGAATAAACTTTTCGATCTTGTCGCTGAAAAAGATCACCCCGATTTTGTCGTTGTTTTGTGAGGCCGAAAAAGCAATCACGGCGCACAGTTCAGTGATGAGGTCTTGTTTGAATTGCTTTTGCGTACCAAATTTACTACTGGCGCTTACATCAACCAGGATCATCACACTTAACTCGCGTTCTTCTTCAAATACCTTTACATAAGGAGTTCTTAAACGTGCCGTTACATTCCAGTCAATCGTTCGAACATCATCTCCGGGAGTGTATTCACGCACTTCACTAAAAGCCATTCCCCTGCCTTTAAAGGCAGAATGGTACTCACCGGAAAAAATCTGGTTACTCAAACCCTTCGTTTTGATTTCAATCTTCCTTACTTTCTTAAGTAACTCGGCTGTTTCCATTAGTTCTTTTGTGAACGGTTATAAAAGAATAAAACAAATCTGATTACGAGGCATAAAAACCATATTCCTAATAGGGCTATACTAAGTTTATAAACAAACAATTTATAATAATGTTTGCTGTTATCAACTTTAATGGTGTTGGAATAATACGTCCCGTAATGACTTGCCTCACCGAGGTATTCTTTAAATGTCTCTGAAAAAGACATGTTTTCATTGATGTTTTCTTTAATCACGTATAATTGAACGGTTGGCTTCAAATAATCAATTTCCGACTGATTAACTGTATTGTAGTTGACGGTGTCAACCAAACTATTGGTGTGAATGCGAAGTGCTTTTTTTCCTTCAAAGGATTTTGCATTCACTGCATTCAAAAGGTCAACAGAATTTAATACTTCGTTACGTTCGTTCAAAACCAGTGCCTTTTTTGAAGTAAGGTCTACAAACGCCCATTTACCTTGTTCTTTGATATAGCATTCATTAAACACATGACCTGACGTTACAATGTAATCCATCCAACCTGCCACTCCGATTTTTCTGGTGGGAATACCGGCACAATTTGCAAACAGGTGAAAAACGTCGGAGTAAATGGCGCAGTCTACTTTATTTTGGTTGGAACACGCCAGTTTAAATTGAGATAAAGGTGTTTGTTGTTTCATATCACCGGATGGCGCACCTTCCGCATTTACAAATTCGGTGACAAGGAACTGGGAAATCCGTTTTATTTTTTCAACAGTTGGGAGAGAATCCGCTAATTTTGTTTTTTCAGTAATAATTTTTTTTGCTTCATGTATTTCTGCTTCGGTGATTGTATTGGAGAAATTTGTCCAGCGACTTATAGGAAATAAACCGTGTTCAATAAGCGGAAGAGTGGAATTCACGATAAACATGGATTTATCCTGCGCGTTATATTCAATAGTAAAGTGGTTACTTTTAAGAGTCGGATCGGAGTGATCTGAACTAACGGTATAAGTGTGGATTCCTGATTTCAACTTTAACGTTGGAATACCAACCCCGTTTAAATTATACGTTGCATCAGGGTTTTGAACAGTCCATTTATTTTGAGCAGGTTGAGGCGCAATTACAAGTGAAAGAGAATCGCCGTCTTTTACTTTAAGACCTTTAATCCGAAACGTTTCATCTGAAAAATAAAGTTCGTTGTAGTTTACCGCGTCGGTGTACAAATAGCCGTTGAAACGGTTATCGTACATGTTTTTATTATAAAAGAACAGCGCCACCAACGCCACTGTAAATGTCAGCAGAAACCATTCTTTTATTAAAAAGCGGTAAATTTTTTGCATCCTGATTGTTGCTAATGGCTATGGAACCTCTACAGCGTTCAACAGTTCATTAATGATATGTTCTGTCGTAATATTTTCAGCTTCTGCTTCATACGTTAACCCAATACGGTGGCGCATTACATCCAGGCACACGGCACGTACATCTTCAGGGATCACATAGCCTCTCCGCTTGATAAATGCGTAAGCTTTTGCTGCCAGTGCTAAATTTATACTTGCACGAGGAGAGCCTCCGTAAGAAATAAGCGGCGCAAACTTTTCCAGTTTATATTCCTTTGGGAAACGGGTTGCAAAAACAATGTCCACAATATACCGTTCAATTTTTTCATCCATGTAAACGTCTTTTACAACGTTTCGAGCGTTCAAAATATCTTCTGGTTTTAAAACGATGTTTGCCTTAGGCATCCCCTGGCGGGAAATGTTGGCAGCAATTACTTTTCGTTCGTCTTCCCGGGTTGGGTAAGTAATTACCACTTTCAACATAAAACGATCCATCTGTGCTTCAGGTAATGGATACGTTCCTTCCTGCTCAACGGGGTTTTGAGTAGCTAACACCAAAAAAGGGTTTGGCAACTTAAAAGTTTCTTCGCCTATAGTTACCTGTTTTTCCTGCATGGCTTCCAATAATGCGGACTGAACCTTTGCCGGTGCACGGTTGATTTCGTCAGCCAAAACAAAGTTTGCGAAGATCGGTCCTTTACGAATAGAGAACTGTTCCTGTTTTTGGTTGTAAATCATTGTCCCGATCAAATCTGCCGGAAGCAAATCGGGAGTGAACTGAATTCGGCTGAACTTGGCATCGATGCAGGTAGCCAATGTATTAATTGCCAATGTTTTTGCAAGGCCAGGCACACCTTCCAACAAAATATGGCCATTACTAAGTAATCCAATCAACAACCGCTCAACCATGTGGTGCTGACCAATAATCACCTTGTCCATTTCGGAAGTTAAAATGTCAACAAATGCGCTTTCACGCTGAATGCGCTCATTCAATTCTCTAATATCTACAACCATAAAGTGTTTTGTTAATTACAAGCGTCACAAAGTTAGCATTGGTAAGGCCCAGCTCTATTTTGCCCTTGTTAAAATATGTTAATCAGTAAGCCCAAAAAAGATTAAAAGTTAGTCTACAGTGTATCGCAGTTTAAAGAGCATGTTCTTCACTTTTTAAAAATATGAATACAATGCAGAAATAAAAAAGTTCATAAAAGAATAAACGTAGTTGTTTATGTTTTGAATTAGGCGGTTTGAGCCTGTTTTTCTATCTTTGCAGGATAAAATTTTCCATCATGACCGCAGAAATTAACTTATCAGCCAAGGCCCAGAATTTAGTAGATTTAGAGAACAAATACGGAGCACACAATTACCATCCGGTACCTGTTGTTATTGATAAAGGCTTGGGCGTGCATGTATGGGATGTTGATGGAAAACAGTATTATGACTTTTTATCAGCATACAGTGCCGTAAATCAGGGCCATTGTCACCCACGCATTACAAAAACGCTGATCGAGCAATCACAGAAATTAGCTCTTACTTCCCGCGCTTTTTATAACAGTGTGCTGGGAGAGTATGAAAAATACATGACCGGCATTTTTGGTTACGATAGATTATTACCAATGAACACCGGTGCTGAAGGCGTTGAAACAGCTTTGAAGTTAGCCCGTAAATGGGGTTACGAGAAAAAAGGTGTTACTGAAAACGACGCGAAGATAATTGTTTGCGAAGGCAATTTTCACGGGCGTACAATTTCTATTGTTTCGGCGAGTACCGATCCTGAGGCACGGCATCATTACGGTCCGTTTACACCGGGTTTTGTTACTATTCCCTACGATGACATTCCTGCATTATCGGAGGCATTACAGGATACAAATGTTGTTGGTTTTTTAGTGGAGCCAATTCAGGGTGAAGCAGGTGTTTACGTCCCACAGGATGGTTATATTAAAACCTGTTATGAAATGTGCAAAGCCGCCAATGTGTTGTTTATTGCCGATGAAGTTCAAACCGGTATAGCGCGTACCGGAAAATTATTAGCCTGCGATCACGAAGGAGTAAAACCCGATCTGTTGATTTTAGGGAAAGCCTTATCCGGTGGAATGTATCCTGTATCAGCGGTGTTGGCCAACGACGACGTGATGCTTTGTGTAAAACCAGGGCAACACGGTTCTACTTACGGGGGAAATCCTTTAGGGTGTAAAATAGCTATGACCGCAATGGAGGTTGTGTTTGATGAGAATCTTGCAGACAATGCCGAAAAACTCGGTGAGCTTTTACGAAAAGAGTTGAGAGCGATTCAATCCGATCGCATTACAAAGGTAAGAGGTAAAGGGTTGTTAAACGCTATTATCATTAAGGAAAAAGATGGCATCTCAGCCTGGGAAGTTTGTTTAAAACTTGCTGAGAATGGCTTGTTGGCAAAACCCACTCATGGCGACATCATTCGTTTCGCACCACCTTTAGTCATTACCGAAGCACAGATCCTGGAATGCGTTGCCATTATCAAAAAAACAATAGAGGCTATTAATTAGTGTCCTTTGTTGCCGCGGCAACGGATGACGGAAAAGTGGTACGAGGTTTCTTTCCACTAAATATGTCAGCGTAAAATTCATAAAGGAAAGTTTTTTTACGAAGTAGAGGCTGCATAACATAGTAGTTATGCTCTTTATCCAAAACCGGAGAAAAATTTACATAGGCCGCGTTCGTACTGAATTGTTTTTTTGGTTTCTCACCTAATTGATGATCGCCAAAAATAATTCGCGCACCTCTTAAGTTCTTATCTTTATCGTTTATTGTGACATAAACATTTTGAGTAAACGTAAGTTTATCAAGCCAAAGTTTATGGTTGGTTTGATTTACACATGCCGCGTTTAAAACCACAGCATTTATTACGGACGGAGTAAGGAAGGATAGGGTATTATTCTTAAGGTTGTTCATTAACAGGAGGTTTCCCATACTATGAAAGAGAAGGGTGACTGATTTGAATTTATCCTTATGTGCGTTTTTGTATGTTTGAAAATCATTTAGAAACACAGCATAGGCTTTTGCAGCTTGCGGGGCGAGCCTCGAAGTGGTTTTTATATTTTTACCTGCTCGCATATAAGGACGTTCAGTCGGCCAGTCAAAAAACACTCCATCGACAGCATAAATACGTAAAAGGCGTGTGGCGCGATCAATCCCTGAAGTAAAAGTTTTCCCTAAGCCTTCCGTGAGAATTACCAAATCGCGGTAATCTGATTTTAAATTCATTAATTCGGGCAATGAGGGGTAGGGTACTGCTGTCCAACGATTTCCGTTAAAATACACTGCGAAATACTTTATAGTGCCGGTTGTGTCATAATCGTAATCTACAAATTCATGTTTGGCGGAATTAAAATTTCTGATGGTTGCTACAAACAAACACGTGTCGTGAAAATCGGGAACATACTTGCTTGAAAAGCTCATCCGATCCCAGTTGCATTGCGAAACCGGTCCGCTTAAACTATTGGCCTTTTGAGAAAACAGAAAGCATGATAACATAATCAAAAAAACGGTTCCGAAAATCTTCATGTTGCCCCTACATTTTTTAGAAGAGTCTAAATTATTAAGATTTTATATTAATTTAGTTATATCAAATTCGATATCATGCAGGAGTTTAGTGAAAAAACTGCCGAAACCGGCACTTCTATAAAATGTAAAGACTGTGGTGGCAACCTAAAATACCTGGCCGGTACTCCCTATCTTAATTGCGAATATTGCGGTGCGAAGAATGAAATCGCCGTTCAGCAACTTGAAATCATTGAGAATGATTTCGAAAGTTTTTTAAATGAAAAAGCCCACTTAGAAGATAAAAAAGAAATCAGCACAGTAAAATGTGTGAATTGTGCCGCTTCAACAACCCTTCAACCAAACGTAACATCCAGCAATTGTCCGTATTGCGATACGCCATTAGTTATTCAGGACGCATCCACATCAACCATTATTAAACCAGCCTACCTTCTGCCGTTTAAAATTGATCGTAAGAAGTCAACCGAACTGTTTGTGAATTGGGCAGGAAGTTTATGGTTTGCCCCTGATAAAATTAAAGATTATGCCAAACATTCCGCAGAAAAGTTAAGCGGTATCTACATGCCTTACTGGACTTATGATGCCAATACCGAGAGCAATTATACCGGAATGAGAGGAGATTACTATTATGTTACAGTAACTTCTACCAATAGCGAAGGAAAAACAGTTTCCCGTCAGGAAAGGCGAACCAATTGGACAGCCACATCCGGGCAGGTAAATAATGTATTTGATGACGTGTTGGTTACTTCGTCCAAATCATTACCGGAGAAGCTGGCGAATGAACTCGAGCCGTGGGATCTTCACGGATTAGTTTCTTACGATGATCAATTTATAAGCGGCTTTGTGACGGAAAGTTATCAGGTTGGCCTGCATGAAGGATTTGAAAAAGCAAAGGCAAGGATGCAGGACAAGATACGAAACGCTGTATGCGGCGACATTGGTGGCGACGAACAGCAAATTACTTCCTTACATACCAATTACCAGGATATTAAATTTAAACATATCCTCCTTCCTGTTTGGTTAAGTTCCTATCGTTACAAGGACAAGGTGTACCGTTTTTTAGTAAATGCACGAACTGGTGAAGTTCAGGGCGAACGGCCTTATTCGGCGGCTAAAATTGCTGTTATGGTAATAACCGTGTTAGCTGTAATTGGGGTGATAATTTACTTTGCTCAGCAAAAATAGGTACAGTATTTATTTTGCCCGTTTTACTTTGGTTTCTTTATAACCAAGCTTTTTCATGCTCCGTTTCTTTTGCTTTTTTGCCGCTTTAAGTTGCCTCTTCTGTTCCCTGGCGTTTTCTCTTGCTAGTGAGCGGCTTGGCTTGGTCTTTTTTTTATCGAGATATGGATTGAACGCTTCCCGCGCTTTGTGTTTTCTCTTTGATCGGCGCCACATCTCTTTCCGTTCTGGACTTTCTTCAAATTGAGCCTTTAATGGTAATAGACCTGTAAAGAGTAGTAACAAACTAAAGAAAACCAGTTTTTTCATGAAACAAATAACGGATAAATCTTAAAACAGATACTTATACATCACCGGAAATTACTAACACATAAATTAAAAATAGCGTTTTGCGATTTGTGCCTTTTATAGTAAATTTGGGAAATAAGAACAAAACTAATGACAATAAAAGACTGGACCAAAGAAGAAATATTAGAAGTGTATAATACACCTTTAATGGAATTAATTTACAAAGCAGCAGAAGTTCATAAACAACACCACACAGTTGGTGAAGTTCAGGTTAGTTCTTTATTGTCTATTAAAACCGGCGGATGCCCGGAAGATTGTTCGTATTGCCCTCAGGCAGCACGATACCATACTGAGGTAAAAGTGCATAAATTGATGAGCGTGCCTGAAGTTGATGCGGCTGCGAACAATGCTAAGGCCGGGGGTGCCAGCCGAATGTGTTTGGGGGCAGCATGGCGTGAAGTACGTGACAATCGAGACTTTGATACAGTGTTAGATATGGTTAAAACCATTAACAGTAAAGGACTTGAAGTTTGCGCCACATTAGGAATGGTTACGGAAGACCAGGCTAAGCGTCTTGCTGAAGCCGGATTGTACGCATATAACCATAATATTGATACAAGCGAGGAGAATTACGAAAACATCATTTCAACCCGGAAATTTGATGACCGTTTAAATACCATCAACAATGTGCGTAAAGCAGGTCTCACAGTATGTTCTGGTGGGATTATTGGAATGGGTGAAAAAGTTGAAGATAGGGTAGGGATGTTGTATACATTAAGTTTGTTGCGCCCTCAACCAGAATCTGTTCCAATTAATGCCTTGGTTGCTGTTGAAGGAACACCAATGGAAGATCAGCCTCCGGTTCCAATCTGGGACATGGTTCGTATGATTGCAACAGCCAGAATTGTATTGCCGAGAACAGCTGTGCGGTTATCTGCAGGCCGTTTAAGTATGAGTATGGAAGGCCAGGCCTTATGTTTTATGGCTGGTGCGAATTCCATTTTCGCCGGTGAAAAATTATTAACTACTGCGAATCCATTGTTCAATCAGGATATGGAGATGTTTAAGATTTTAGGATTATCAACCAAACAAGCCTTTGTAGACAAACTTAAGAAAGAAGAAGTTGGTCAGCCGGCTGCAATTTAATTATTTAGTAATTTTTTTATGAAACCGATTATTATCCTGTTCACCTTATTTTCTTTTAAAGTGGCGTTGGCTCAATCTGTAGAAGTTTCTGCTAAATATGATAAGATAGGTAAGTTTGAAAAGGGGGTCGCTATTGTTCGTAAGAATGGCCTTGTTGGGGTTATTAATACGGATGGTAAAGAAGTTATTAAACCAGAGTATGATAAAATTTCTGCTTTCGGGAATGATGGAATTGCATATACGCGTAAAAAAGAGTTAGTTGGTTTAATTAACAGGGAAGGAAAAGTTATTGCTGATAACCTGTATGATTATATCGGTCATTTTAAGGGTGGAAATGCGATTGTCCGTAGGAATGGTTTGTCAGGTGTTATTACGAATGAGGGGAAAATTATCGTAGACATAAAGTATGATAAATTAAGCTGTGAGGAGGGAGGTGTCATCCGGGCGACTAACGCCGACGGAACGATGACACTCATCAAACCCAATACTTAATGGGAGGTTGTAAAAAAAATCCCGCTTCAATTATTAGTTTATTGCAGCAACGTCGCGTAATAGGCAGTTTGCGCTCTCTTATTTCTTCCTATCCTTCTATCGATTTTTCCAGTAACGATTATTTAGGGTTTTCTTCAAAAGGGTTATTAGCGGAAGAACTGAAATCAATGCTCCCATCGGGCTATGTTGGCTCCACAGGCTCCCGCTTAATTAGTGGTAATTCTATGTTTTTTCAGGAAATTGAAAATTCAATAGCTGAATTTCATGACGCAGAGTCCTCCCTGATCTTTAATTCCGGTTACGATGCCAATTTAGGTTTGCTTTCCAGCGTTCCGCAAAAAGGAGATCTGATTTTAAGTGATGAGTTGATACACGCTTCCTTAATTGATGGAATCCGTTTGAGTTTTGCGACGCATTATAAATTCCGTCATAATGATCTGATTTCATTAAAAGAATTGATTTCACGCCATCAGGATGCATTTAATGACATTTACGTTGTAGTAGAAAGTGTGTATTCCATGGATGGAGATGAGGCGCCATTGTTAGAGTTAGCTAAAATTTGCAGTAATGAAAAAATTCATTTGATTGTAGACGAAGCTCATTCAATTGGTGTGTTTGGAGAAAACGGCAAAGGGCTGTGCCGGGAATTAAATATCCAGGATAACTGTTTTGCCAGAATTTATACTTACGGAAAAGCCCTGGGATGTCATGGCGCGGCTGTTGTTGGAAGCAACGAATTAAAAGATTTTTTAGTGAATTTTTCCCGGTCGTTTATTTATACCACTGCTATGCCTGAACATAGTTTGATGGCCATTCGAGCAGCGTATCAGTTGCTTAAGAAAACACAAGAACGAAAAAAATTACAAGCCAATATTGACTATTTTAAATTGAAAGTGAATGATTGCACGGGTTTTATAAACAGCAAGAGCGCCATTCATTGTAAACTTGTTTCAGGAAATGAGTCAGTTCAGAAAATAGAAGAAAGGGCAGCGAAGCAAAATATTTTCATAAAGTCAATTAAAAGCCCAACTGTTAAGGAAGGAAAAGAGCGGATCCGAATTTGTTTGCATTCATTTAATACGCATGAGGAAATGGACTTACTATTTAGCCATGTAAATTAGCGTTCAATTTTTTCGTTGTCACGCACCCACATCTGAAGCCAAATCAGGTAGAGCGTTTGGATTTTGTTGTTCTTATCAACACGACATTTTTTCAGATTTTTTTCTAAGGCCACCTTTAATAATCCGTCTCCTCGACAAGCAGCATATCATGATTTGAACATTGCCGTGCCGAACAAAAACGTTTTTCTCTGTTGAACGACACCCTCATCACTGATTTTTCTCAGAACTAAAACAGGTAGATTTTTTATAATCAAGAATTAGATACCTAAGACTTTTTTGAGGTCGTGTGAATCGTTTATTTCAGCGGTAACTTCTGTAACAGGAATCTTATTCTGTTTTGCCGCAAAGCATTTAGATAAAGACTCAGAATCACAGGTGTAAATTTTCCCATCGGATATTACGCACAAACTATACGATTCGCCAGGGTTATAGCTTAGCGGCTCTCTTCCGAAATTAAATACGAGGTTTCTGTTTTTCGAAATCAGGTAAGTTGAATTCGCTTTAACAAATGTTTTCGTGCCATTTACGATAAATACAGGATTCATTTTGGCTTCCTGTGGCATGCTTACCGGACGATCGGAGTTACAGATGCCAAAATTACTCACGTTAAAGATTCGGGTGACTTTTGCTTCCGAACTCATTGTTTTCATTTGTTGGTTCATGTTTTCTGCAATTTCTTTTTGGATCCTAATCCGTTCGCGGATCATTTCAGCAGTGAGACGTTCTTGTTCCTGGACATACGCTTTTTGTTTGGCTTCAAACTCCTCCTTCAATTTCTTTTCATCGGCCTCTCGTTTTGCCAATAAATCCTGGTAATCAGCAAACTTTGCTTCATAGTTTTTAAGCGCCTTTTCATAATCACTTCCTGCTAACGCGGGGTACACAATGAGTTTTTCGACCCGTTCGCGTAATTTAAGTGTCAACCAGTAATTTTTTCCTTTAGCAGGTCCTTCAGATACTTCTGCGCTACTCCATGTAATATCAGCCAATTTAGAACTGTAGTTTTTGTTTTCTGAACCCACTTCAAACACTGCATTCTTAAACGCTTGCAGTTCCGGAAATTCTTTATAATTGACATCAAGTTCAAACTGGGGTCGTCCCGCTGTTGCTTTTATGGGTTTGGAAGGTGTTGTCACTTTTGGCAACTGATTTATTTTCTTAGAGTAGACAATTTTTTCAGCTTCCATCTTAGGTGGAATCGCATCAATTTGTTTTTGAATATCTTTTTGCTTTGCCGACATGGGAACATCCGATTTCACTTGCAGAGAAGAAGTTTTCTTCGGTTCATTTTTTTTCTGATTTTTCAGAGAATTGTCTCTGCTTACATATACCCAATTTCCTGCCATGGTATCCAGAACATACATGTTGTATTGATCTGAAATATACTCAGACTGAAACTCAACTGTAATAGTTTTATTGGGATTGATAAATACAGGTTCGCCATTTTGATATCCCCGAATGTCAATCATTCCGGCGCTTTCCAAAGTTGATTTAATACCGGCACTATCGTAAGTCATTGGGACTCCACCTGCAATGATATCAGCCGGATTGTGAAATTCCCTGTATTTTATTTCAACATCTCCAACAATATCAAGCCCTTGTTTATTGACAAAGGCTTTTTTGGGAATAATAATTTTAGAATTGGTTTTATGTTTGAGTACCGCACCGTCTTCGGCCTTCACACTATAACTCGTATACGCGACATTTAATTTGGGAACAGGTGGTGCGATAACCGGTTTAGCTGAATTTTTGGTTGGTTGGTTGTTGTGAGTTTGGTTAGTAGTTATTTTATCATTCTGGTTTTGCTTTGAGGTTTGTTTTTTAAAAACTGTAAAATAAGTGAGGGTACAGACGACCGTGGCTCCCGCTATAATTGCCGTGTAGGTTGCTTTTTTATTTTTTAGAAAGTTAGCGTCGCTACGGGCTTTTTCGATGCTTTGCTTTTTAAATTTATCGACAAGCTCTCCAAAATCTTTATGTGAGTTGATTTCTTCATCCGGCACTGGTTGTCTGTTAAGATTAAATTTAGTTCCCATTATTTGTGGATGTTTTAGTAAGCGTTTTTTTTACCCTGTCGAGGATGCGGTAAAGTTTTACCTTAGAGTTGGTTTCTGTGAGATTTAAAATTTCTGCAATTTCTTTAAATGGTCGTTTTTCAAAAAAACGTAATTCAATCAATTGAAGTTCATCTTCCGGCAAATCCTTAATTACCGTCATGAGCACACTTTTATACTGCTCCATATATTCTTCTTCCACCTCTTCGCAAATGTGCCTGAGATCACTGATATCAGCATTTACGGTTCTCAAATTCTTTTTTGTTCTGAATAACTGCATAACTTCACTGTGAGCGATGCGATATAACCAGCTGGCAAAAGGAACTCCTTTGTATTCGTATTTTTCAATATTTGTTAATGCTTTTAAAAAAACCTGGGCCGTTAAGTCAAACGCGGTATCCTTACAGTCCATTCTCTGGTAAACGTAACCAAAAATCTGTTTGTAATATTTATCGTATAATGGCCCAAAATGTTCAGGGTTTTGTTTCGCAGCCTCGATGATCATTTGCTCGTCAAGCAACATGTCGGCGGTATGGTGATATCGTGGTGAAAATTCCATATTTACTGCGTTTAAAAGCATTGTAGGTTTATAACCCAAAACCATGCAAATAGTTACAGCCGCGCAGTAAATATACTTAGACGAAAAGTTAAGCCTCTGATTATCAATGGCAGAATTTTCATATTGGCCGAGTGAAAGAGTGTTAATTTTGGGTGAAATTAACTTCTCAGTGAGTGAATAGTGTTTGAAATACAGGAAATAATTGAAAATATCCGAGGAAAGTTATTCCGTGGACTCAATAAACGTTCCAATTTTAGGAAAATCTAATAACTCCATTAAAATAATCACCTGATGGAAGCCAATTATCATATTCTGATACCGATAATACAAACGTCGTCTACTTGTTCAAGATTACCTTTCCAGTTTGAGAAGGTGTTGATCAAAAGTTCAGATTGTTTTTCCATACTAGCAGGCGCATGCGTTATTAATAAATCCTTTAACGATTTATACTTGAATTTTTTTCCTTTTGGTCCACCAAATTGATCTGCATAACCATCAGTGATTAAGTAAAAAAGTATGCCTTCTTCATATTCTATTTCATGTGACGTAAAAGGCATGGGGTTATCTGCTTTCCCAATCGGTTGCTTATTGGCTTTTATTTCTGAGAGGATTTTCTCTTCAGGGAATAAATACCACAAAGGATTATTGGCACCTGCCCACGATACTTTCTTATTGTATTTGTCAATGCACAGTATCGAAATATCCATGCCATCTTTTACATCACTGGAACTTTTAGCAAATGTCTCTAAAACCAACTCTCTAGTCTTGTCTAGTAATAACCCCGGATCTGTTAAGCCAAATTCTTTTAAAGATCGATTCAAGGCATTGCTGCAAACCACTGAAACAATAGCTCCAGGAACACCGTGGCCCGTACTATCAGCAGCAGCAATCAAAAATTTATCCTGGTAGAATTCCGCCCAATAAAAATCACCAGCAACCAGGTCTTTTGGTTTGTAGAGGATAAAATTTTCAGGGAAATGTTCTGTAATAAATGCTTTGGAGGGTAAAATCGCTTCCTGTAAACGTTTGGCGTAGGTAATAGAATCAATGATCTCTTTCTGATGAGCTTCTAAGGAGTGTTTTTGTTTTCCAATTTCATCGCGTTGCGTGGCAATTTCTTCATTTTGCTTATTGAGTTCTATATATGCTTCATCTACTTTAGTTTTCTGAAGAGCAATTGTATTTCTTTGTTGTTGCGTAATTTTATAGCGGTTAAACATAATTGCGGCGAATATCAGCACCAGTATTAATCCTCCATACAAAGCAAAACGCTGGGTTCTTTCTTGTTTTAACTGAGCTTGTTGGGCTGTGAGTTGAGCGTTTTTTACTTTTTGCTCCTCCGTGTTTTTTATGCTGTCTGCTGCTGCTTTCTTTTCATATTCGTATTGAAATTGTTTTTTGATGGAAGATTTTTTTGTTTCTTCGTTCGTGATACTGTCGCGCATTTGTATTTCAAGTTCATACATTGCTAATGCTTCTTTATATTTTTTTTGTTCCTTATATATTCTTTTTAGAAGCGAAGAGGCTTTTTTTATGTTCACTGGATAGCCTAATTCTTTAGATGTTTGGAAACTACGGTTGGCGTAAACCATTGCTTCAACAATTCTTTGTTGTTCCAGTAATATTGTGCCGATATCATTTAAAGAATTTGCAATTCCCCACTTGTCTTTTAATTCTTCCAGAATAGTGAGGCTCCTTTGAAAATATTCCAAAGCCTTGTTTTTGCCTGCTCTTAAACATTCCTCTTTGGATGCTTTGCACTCGGGATCTCCCATGTCTGAATAGGCGCCTCCGATATTGCTTAAAGAAATGGCTATTCCTCTTTGATCATTTACTTCTTCTCTTAATTTTAAACTCCTGGTGTAATATTCAAAAGCTTTCAGCCTGCCTTCTTTTATGCAGATTTCTTTAGATTCTTTACAAGAAGGGTCTCCATGATTATAGAGGGCAAAGCCAATGTTATTTAGGGATTGACTGATACCTTTAATGTCTTTTAACTCTTCCCTGATCTTTAACGACCTGTTATAAAAGTCCATTGATTTTGTGATTTCGCCCTGGTTCAAATAAATTTGACCGATGTTGTTTAATGAGTAAGCGATTCCTTTTTTGAAATTAGGGGCGTCAGGAGAATTTTTATTTTCCGCAAGCATTTGCTCATAAATTCTCAAACTTTTATGATAGTAGTCTAAAGCTTTTGGGATATCACCCAAACTATTATAAACATAACCGATGTTGTTTGAGGAGTTTGCAATTCCGGATTTGTCTTTAATCTCTTCTTGTATTTTTAAGCTCTTTTGGTAATACATTAAAGCTTTGGTAATATCACCATGGTTATTGGCAATAAAGCCAATGTTGTTAAACGCAGATGCAGAACTTTTTAAATAAAAATACTTTAATGCACTTCCTGTGTTTGAAGAAGCCAGGCCTTTTTCACTCAAACTAAGCATTTGGTCATTATAAGCGCCCCAGATTTTAGAATCATTTTCAGCGTCAATTAATTCCTTTAAAATATTGATGCGTGTGGTGTCGTTTTTAGCCGACTTTAAAGCTGCTTTTAATGAATCAATAATTGCCTGTTGCGCTTTTCCAAAAATGCTTAGCGCAAAGAAAATTAGGAAAATATAAAACCTAATGTTCAAAATAAACTTTTCGCTTTTTCCATGGCAGTATTTAACCCTTCCAGTTTGCTTCCGCCGGCTTGCGCATAAAATGGCTGGCCACCCCCGCCACCATTAATTTCTTTGGCCAGGTCACGAATGATATTTCCTGCATTCAGGTTTTTTTCTTTCACTAAATTATCATCAATTATCACAGATATACTGGGTTTACCTTTTACTTCAGCACCAATAACGCACACGCAGTTTTCCAGCTGATTACGGATTTCAAATAAAATGTTTTTTATTTCTTCAGCACTGTCAAAGGAAATCTTTTCAGCAATAAAATTTATTCCGTTTTTGTTTTGAACCTTACTTAACAACTGCTGCTTAATAATTTGAGCTTTTTCTTTTAGTAATGATTGAAGTTGTTTATGCAAATCGTTGTTCTCTTCTACCAGATTACTTAAACTCTTGATTACATCTTTATTATTTTTCAATAGAGCTTTGACTTCATTTAAAGTTGAAATTTGATCATTGAAAAATTCCTCTGCTTTAACAGCAGTTACCGCTTCAATACGGCGAATTCCAGCGGCTACAGCACTTTCAGAAGTGATCTTGAAATAACCAATCTGTCCTGTGGCCTTAACGTGAGTTCCACCGCATAATTCAATCGAATAGTTTTTGTCAAATTCTACAACGCGAACTACATCACCATATTTTTCTCCAAACAAAGCCATCGCACCAGTTTTTTTAGCGTCGTCAATAGTCATTTGCTGAATTTTGCTGGCAATGTTTTCTCGTATTTTTGTATTCACAATCTTTTCAATTTGATTGAGTTCCTCATCGGTAATTTTAGAAAAATGAGAAAAATCAAAACGCAAATACTCTTCATTTACCAAACTTCCTTTTTGCTCAACATGTGTTCCTAATACCTGGCGTAATGCGGCGTGTAAGAGATGAGTGGCACTATGGTTATTTTCCGTGAACCTACGCTTGTTCAGGTTTACTTTGGCTGTGAAGGCGGTTTCCATGTTTTCAGGAAGCTTATCACAAAAATGGATAATCACACCATTTTCCTTTTTTGTATCGTTAATTAGAATGGTTTCGTTAATGTTTGATAAGGTTCCTGAATCCCCAACCTGCCCGCCGCTTTCAGCGTAGAATGGCGTTCTATTCAATACAACCTGAAATTGTTCTTTGTTTTTCGCTTTAACTTTTCGGTAACGGATGATATGCGCTTCACATTCTAATTCTGAATAGCCTACAAATTCTGTTTCCGCAAAACTGTTATCCGAACTTTTTTTATTTTTTTCAATCGTAATCCAATCATCGGTATCAACTGTTGTAGCCGCACGTGAACGGTTTTTTTGTTCCGTTAACAAACGGTTGAATTCTTCTTCGTCAATGCTTAAATCATACCCGCGAGCTATTAAAGAGGTTAAATCCAAAGGAAAACCAAAAGTATCATACAGTTCAAAAACCACTTTACCATCAATTACTTTACCTGAATTTGAATTGGTTAGATCAATACAAACCTGATCAATACGTTTTAAACCTATTTCTAAGGTTTTATAGAACGATATTTCTTCTTCCTTTATCACCTTCTCAATCAACATTTTTTGAGTAGTCAGTTCAGGAAACTGTTGCCCTAACTGATGCGCCAGGGTAGGAACGATGCGGTACATGAAAGGTTCTTTGATATTCAAAGACTGGTAGCCATAACGTATTGCGCGACGCAAAATCCTTCTTATCACGTAGCCCGCACCGGTATTACTTGGAAGTTGACCATCGGCGATTGAGAAGGAGATCGTGCGGATATGATCCGCAATTACACGCATGGCAATGTTAATAATTTGCTGTTTTTTATGATCTTCCTCATCCTCGGGTTTATACCGTAGCCCACTTAGTTCTTCAATTTTATTTAACAGTGGCGTAAAAACATCCGTATCGTAATTCGATTGTTTATTCTGCAAAACCCGTACAAGGCGCTCAAACCCCATTCCGGTATCCACATGTTGTGCAGGTAGCTTTTCAAGGCTCTTATCCGCTTTGCGCATGAACTCCATGAAAACATTGTTCCAAACTTCAATTACTCTTGGGTCATCATTATTTACAAGTGTAGCGCCATCTATTTTTGCACGTTCTTCATCACTTCTGCCGTCATAATGAATTTCGGTGCATGGTCCGCACGGACCGGTGTCACCCATTTCCCAGAAGTTATCCTTTTTATTTCCTTTTAAGATCCGTTTTTCTTCAATGTATAATTTCCAGGTGTCATAAGCTTCCTGGTCGAAAGGGACATTTTCTTCCGCACTGCCTTCAAAAACCGTAACGTATAAACGACTTTTATCGATTTTATATACCTCTGTTAAGAGTTCCCATGCCCAGGCAATCGCCTCTTTTTTAAAGTAGTCGCCAAAACTCCAGTTACCAAGCATTTCAAACATGGTGTGGTGGTAGGTGTCTACGCCAACTTCTTCAAGATCGTTATGCTTTCCACTAACGCGAAGACACTTTTGTGTATCAGCTACCCGTGGGAATTTTATAGGAGCATTTCCCAGAAATATATCTTTGAAAGGCGCCATACCTGAGTTAATAAACATCAGCGTTGGATCCCCCTTTACTACCATTGGGGCTGAAGGAACGATTTCATGCCCTTTGGATTTGAAAAAATCTAAAAATGTCTGGCGTACTTTGTTTGATTCCATAGTGTTTTAAGAAGTCACGAATATACTGAAATCGCATACATCGTTACTCATAAATTATTCACTTTTTAAGGAGTATTTGCGGTTGTATAATCTTGACGGAAACTTCAGAACGCACTGTAAGTTTGACAGGCGCGATATTAATTTACTTTACGTAGCCGGCTGCTGTTAAATCTCATTTTAGTATATTTGTTTGCCTTTTTAAGGAACATGTCAAAAGTTAAGTATAAGTTTAATACCAAATCTTTAACCTACGAAAAAGTAAAGGTTACATTTCGGGAAAGGTTGCTTCAGATCCTTTCTTACTTGGGTATTGGGATCGTTTTTGCGGCAGTTACCATTTTGTTGGGATATCGGTTTTTACCCTCGCCGATGCAGAAGAAACAAAAACGGGAGTTGGAGGTTGTTAAACTTCAGTATGAACTATTGAATAAAAAAATGAATCAGGTTCAAACTGTATTAAATGATCTACAGGACCGGGATGATAATATTTACCGCGTCATTTTTGAAGCTGAACCTATCCCAAATTCCATCCGTCAGGCAGGTTTTGGAGGAAGTGACCGTTATAAAGATCTGGAAGGGTATGATAATACCGCTTTAATGAAGGAGGTTACTGAACGTTTAGACCGCATCACAAAGCAAATTTATATACAATCGAAATCTTTTGACGAAGTAGTAAAAATGGCAAAAGGAAAGGAAAAACTAATTGCTTCTATTCCTGCAATTATGCCTCTTAACAACAAAAATTTAAAGCATGCCCCAAGCGGATTTGGATGGCGTACCCACCCCATCTATAAAACACAGGAGTTCCACCCGGGGATGGATTTTACAGCTGAACAGGGAACGCCAATTTATGCAACCGGGGATGGCGTAGTTGATGCTGCTGATGCATCGGCACAGGGCTATGGAAACCATGTGGTTATTAATCATGGATTTGGCTACAGGACACTTTACGCACACATGAGTAAAATGGCAACAAAGGCCGGGGCTAAAGTTAAACGCGGAGATTTAATTGGTTACGTAGGAAGTACCGGTTTAAGTACAGGGCCACATGTGCATTATGAAGTAATTAAGAATGGAGAGAAAGTTAATCCGATTAATTTTTATTATAATGATCTTTCTCCTGAACAATACCAGATTATGTTGGAAATGTCATCAAAATCTACGCAATCGTTCGATTAATGGCATCAACGTATAAGATTGGATTTTACACCGCAATTTCGTTGGTTATTGCTAATATGATAGGCACCGGGGTTTTTACAAGCCTTGGTTTTCAACTGTTTGAGGTGCACTCCGTATTTGGTATTATGGTGTTATGGTTATTAGGAGGCATTATTTCATTTTGCGGAGCATTGGTGTATGCAGAATTAGGGGCCGCTATCCCACGAAGTGGAGGCGAATATATTTACCTTTCAAAATTAATTCATCCATCTGTTGGGTTTCTATCTGGATGGGTTTCCTCCACAGTAGGTTTTGCAGCTCCTGTTGCACTTGCTTCGATGGCTTTAGGAACATACGTGAATAAAATTTTTCCTGGGGTTAGTATTACAATTTGCGCATTAACCGTTGTTGCTATCATTACGTTTATTCATGCACTTGATCTTAAAGCAGGAAGTAATTTACAGAAAGTTCTGACAGCCTTGAAAGTAGGAGTTATTGTTTTTTTTATCATTGCGGGCTTCATTCATACGTCTGACCACACAATCACAATTCTTCCGCAGCCCGGCACGCTAAAGGAATTTATGAGTGCGGGGTTTTGGGTTTCTCTTATGTACGTTTCCTATGCATATAGTGGTTGGAACGCGGCCTCTTATTTAGCAGGGGACATGTACGAACCTCAGAAGAATTTGCCAAAGGCTTTACTATTGGGCACCCTCATTGTGACTGTATTTTATGTTCTACTTAATTTCGTTTTTTTATATAGCGCGCCGGTTTCAGAACTTACCGGTGTTTTAGAGATAGGGCATGTGAGTGCAGCCCATATTTTTGGCGATTTTTTTGGAAGTATGATGAGTCTGGTTATCGCCTTTTTATTGCTCTCCTCAATTAGCGCGATGATTATGGCTGGTCCCCGCATTATTAAATCAATGGGTGAAGATCTTCCAATGTTAAAGATACTGGCTAAGACGAATACGAACAATGTCCCCTATATGGCTGTAATCATGCAATCAATGATTACGGTAATTCTGATTGTAACGGCTCAGTTTGAATCCGTATTAACATTTGTGGGATTTAGTTTAAGTATTTTTACTTTCCTTACCGTTAGTAGTGTTTTCATATTAAGACACCGTAACCTGGGTTCATTCACTTATAAAACGTGGGCTTACCCGATAACGCCGCTACTGTTTTTAGCTTTAAATGGTTTTACGATTTATAAAGTTTTAGAGATGAAGCCGGTAGAATCCCTTTTGGGATTACTGAATGTGGCTATTGGGGGCACTATTTATTTGATTGGAAAATTAATATCAGACAAAAAACACAGAAAATATGTTTAAAGAATTACACATCGTTTGTATCCTTGGATTAATGATTTCGGCCTGCTCGCCGACTGCGACTGAAAAGACGGGTGAATTGACCACAGACACTACGCGCCCTGAGGTAGTGATAGAAAAGGAACGGAACGATTCTATTGAAACTGATCAGTTGAGGGATGTAGCGACCAATGATACACTGAATGCGCTTGCGAATGTAATCGCCGGAATTTCTGATACGGGTTTAATTTATCAATACATTCAAAATTCTACTGATTTTCGGGCTTTCAGTAAGAATTTTAATAAGCGATGGAATACCTTTGATTCAACAAGGCTCATGAATTTAAGAAAATTCAGAGGGGATGAAATCGCCAAGATCGTGGAGAAGCAGTCCACATTGTTTTACCCGTTTTCGGGACCGGATATTCTTCATGCTCAGGCATTTTTTCCTGATGCCGATCGGTATGTGTTAATTGGACTGGAGCCCGTAGGAAGTTTGCCAGATTTTAAAAAGGACGGGTCGGATTCACTTGAGAACTATTTCGAAAAAGTAAATACGTCATTAAATGCTATTTTAAAATTCAGTTTCTTCCGAACTCAGAGTATGAAAAATGATTTGAAAAATGAAGAAGTTGATGGCACTTTGCATCTGTTGGTTTTGTTTTTAAAGAGAACTGGTAATCAGTTGGTTTCAGTCAAACCCGTAACTGTTGACAGTCTTGGCGAACTAAAGTATGTGAATTCATTTCCCGAATTGAAGAAATTAAAAAGCAATACACGTGGTGTTGAAATTAAATTTATTGATAACGGTATAAAGCTTAAAACCCTTTGTTATTTCTCTGTGAATGCCGCTGACGCGGGATTAAGGTCCAATAAAGGTTTTGTTAGTTATTTAAATAAAATGGGTACCATAAATACGTATTTAAAAGGTGCTTCTTACTTAATGCATAAAAATTATTTCTCAACTATTCGGAATGTGATTTTAGATCAGAGCAATCATGTGATTCAGGACGATAGCGGAATAGCCCTTCACTATTTTCTTGAAGATGATCATCAATGGCAATACGCATTTTTTGGGCAGTATTTAAAACCAATCCCAATGTTTGCTGCCTTTTATCAAAAAGATCTGGATTCTTTGTACAAACATCAGGGATCGAAGCCAATCGGATTTGGAATTGGTTACAATTTTAAAGACAGGAACAGCAATTTTATGATTGCAACAAAGGTACGCTGATCATTTTTTAGGCGGGTTGTAGTTTACAAAAAAGTTAATCCAGATTGCCCTTGAACTTCTGAACACCAAAGGAAAAGAAATAATTAATATCGTTAGCAAAGAAATTAGGTTTGGCGCAATAGCACAGCCATAAAAGTAAAAAACTGTTGCGTGTACGATTACAGCGATTACAGTAGTTGTTGCGTGACTAATCATCATGGCGCCATAATAAAACCCCGTTTCACGGTAAAAATCTTCACTACATACCGGACAATTTTTCGGCATTTTATCGAGGTCTTTCAGGCGGTACGGATTTTTATTCAGGAACAAGTCACCTTCGTGGCACCTCGGGCACTTCAGGAGCAGGATACTGTACAATTTCCTGCCTTTTTGAAAAGGATTCACCGGCTTTTTATTTTGGTTACTTATTTTTGTTTCAGCCATAATTTTAACGTTCCGTTAAAAGCTTCCCTTATTTTCTCATAAGAATCAGGTACTTCAAAATTATTACCATGATACGTTACCAGGCGTGTACCTTTTCGCAGACTATCTAGTTGTTTTTCTGTATAGTTTAAATAAAGTTGGTATAAGTCGGGGTATAAACTTACTTCATCATTCAATCGTTTTACATATTCTAAATTTTCGTAAAAAGGGTTGAAAAGATAAAAGGCATCAAAATCAGAAAAGGTACAATCGATAATGTTTTTATGCGTTAACGAAACATTGGTTAAGCCAAAGTGGTTGGCAATCTGACTTCCTATCGAAACTAAACTTTCCCGGTGTTCCATTCCATAAAAATGCGCGCGCGTATAAGACGCTCCCGCGATGCAGAATTTTCCGACACCTGCACCAATATCCAGTATTTTTTCTGAATCATCTTCGGAGAGCCATTCAGCGGCGGTTTTAGCTACTTCTATCGGTGTGAAAAACAACCGAGATGCGGTGCGCAGCTTCGCAGGAAGTAAACTCTCAAAGCTTTTTTCCGTTAAACTGGCAGTGGAAATTTCTGTATGTGAATTTTTGCTCAATGATCAACGAAGGTACAAAAGTATGAATTTGTAAAACCAACTGGGTTGTTAAATTTAAACCATGTTGTACGTTTTTGTGAGTGGATCAAAAAGGGTTGATAATCCCTATATTTGACATTATCAATAAATGTCTCAGGTCATGAAAGGTTTCATAAAGCAGCTTAGATTAATTTTCCTGTTTCTTAGCCTGATCGGTTGTTTCAAAAACGGTACCAGTCAGTCTAAATTAGTGTTTGATTCAATTTTGAACGCTAAACCTATATTAAAACTGGTAAAAAATGATCTAAAAAAATACCGGCTGCAAATTATCTATACACAAATAACGCGCGACAAGGATGGAAAGCCCGCGTTTAATGACTTCATGTACAATGTAGATTCTTCTAATTATTTTTATTGTGCTAGTCTGGTGAAATTGCCTTGTTCGATTCTTGCATTTGAAAAAACCAAGCGCTTACACCTTTATAGTAATACCATTATGTTTACGGATAGCTCAAGTCAATGCCATCACACGGTTAAGAAAGACCCCACATCTATTAACGGGTTTCCTAGTGTTGCACAATATGTTAAACGCATGGCAGTAGTGAGTGATAATGCAGCATACGACCGAATTTTTGAGTTTCTTGGTGTGGATGAAATACATACCCGATTAAATGAAATGGGATATAAAAACATGCGTATTGTTCATCGATTCGGTGGAAATTGTTACGGACCGGAACAGACTTTAACCAACCCAATTACTTTTCTGAAAAACGATTTAACTCCCATTACATCCTTACCACAACAAGAAGCTTCCAGTGATTACCGTCATCCTTTAGGGGATGTAAAAATTGGAAAGGCACATTTAAATTCGGAAAATAGAAAAGTCGACGGTCCAAAAGATTTTTCGAAGATGAATTATATGTCGCTGGAGAACACCCATTCAATGCTCAGGAGATTGATTTTTAATAATGAAATGCCTGAAAGTATGCGATTTAAAATGATGGAAGACGACCGCTTATTTTTAATTGAACAATTGACAATCTTTCCCTCCGAAAGCATCAATCCATCCTACAACAAATCATATCATGATAGCTATAAGAAGTACTTCATTTATGGTGATAGCCGAAAAAATATAACGAACCGCGATCTCAAAATCACAAATATTGTAGGTCAATCGTATGGGTTTATGATTGACTGTGCCTACATTCATAATGAAATAGAGAAGGTTGAGTTTATGCTAAGTGCTGTAATTTACACAAATGAAGATGAAATTATTAATGACGGGAAATACGAATATAAAACGGTTGGCTTACCGTTTCTTGCGGAGCTGGGACGGCAAATGTACGCTTATGAACTCGAAAGAAAAAAATAGCGAATTCCTGGCGGTGAGTACGTAATGCTATCCCGTCTTGATGAAACATATGGAAAGAAGTATAGAAAGAATTAAGAAATTAAAAGAACTTCTGCTTATTGAAAGGGAGGAGGATTTTGCACAGTATAGGGAACAATTTTTACGAGCTGGAATTGAACAGAGAAAAAAGAACGGCGTAACGTGGTATCCCATTCAAATATTGTCTGAGGAGTTGGGTTATGCGGATTTTATACATATAGAAATCGAACGAACCAACAACCTCGATATGCCTCATCAGTTCAGTTCAGGAAAGAATGTAACCCTGTTTTCAAATAAAAATCCCGATGAACTGCAGGAAATTTCCGGAACAATTAAGCAATCTGGCAAAAATAAAATGAAGATCATCCTCCATACGGATGAGTTACCGGAATGGTGTTACGAAGGGAAATTAGGTGTAAACATTCAATTTGACGACAACAGCTACATAGAAATGCAGAAAGCATTGGACGAAGTTGTATCTGCGAAACATAATCGGGTAGCAGAGTTGAGAGAAATGATTGATGGTAATGAAAAACCATCATTTGATACCGTTAATGAAAGCATTGTTATTCCACAATTGAATTTGTCTCAAAACAGGGCAGTACGGCATATTTTAGCTGCTAACGATATCGCGGTTGTTCATGGCCCTCCGGGAACGGGAAAAACCACAACTATAGTTCAGGCGATTCGTCTTGTATTACAAACCGAAAAGCAAATCCTGGTTTGCGCGCCTACGAATACAGCAGTTGATCTTTTAACTGAAAAACTGATGGAGCAGGGCGTAAGCGTATTACGTGTTGGGCATCCTGCAAGGGTTTCAGAAGAACTCCAACGAACTACGGTTGACGGTCAAATACAATCTCATACAAATTACAAGGAAATTAAGAACCTTAGAAGAAATGCAGAAGAGTATTTCAAGATGGCTTCTAAATTTAAGCGTGTGTTTGGTAAGGACGATGCCAGACAGCGCGCACTGTATTATACGGAAGCGCGCAATTGTATAAAGGAATCACGGTTGCTGGAAGATTTTATTGTTGATTCCTTGTTTGAGCAAGCTCAGGTTATTTGTTGTACACCCGTTACTTCTACAAATAGAGCCTTAGCAAAGAAAAAGTTCAATACACTCTTTTTCGACGAAGCCTCTCAGGCGCTTGAGGCAATGTCATGGATTCCATTATTGAAATGTAACCGGGTTATTTTAAGTGGTGATCATTTTCAATTGCCTCCTGTTGTAAAAAGTATAAAAGCAAAACAGGAAGGATTGGACAAAACTATGCTCGACCGGTGTATTCAACATGAATCCATATCATCCTTGTTAACGCACCAGTATCGCATGCACCATCAGATCATGGCTTTCAGTAATGCGTATTTTTACAACAATCAACTTGAAGCAGATGCTACTGTTAAGGATTCAGTGTTATCGCGTAATGAAGAGATTGAAATTTTAAATTTACCAATTGAATTAATAGATACCGCGGGTTGTAGTTTTGATGAAATTCAGAATCCGGAATCCTTAAGTCTGTCGAACAAAGGCGAGGCTGATTTGCTGTTTAAACATTTAGAGTTATTACTACAGCAATATATTAGCTCGGGTGAAACATTCAGGATGAGTATTGGCATAATTTCACCATACAAAGAGCAAATTGAATTGTTAAAAGAAAAGTTGTCAGAATTTGACTATGCTCCTTATCCGGTAAAGGACCTCGCGGTGAAAACAATTGATGGCTTCCAGGGTGAAGAGCGGGATGTTATTTATATTTCATTAGTGCGTAGCAACACGGATTCAGAAATCGGATTTTTATCTGACATTCGAAGAATGAACGTGGCCTTAACCAGGGCAAAGAAAAAATTAGTGGTGATTATGGATACAGCAACTGTTGGTAACCACCCTTTTTATAAATCATTTATAGAATATTGTGAAGCAAATGGGTTTTACAAATCAGCCTGGGAATACAACTATGAAGTGTAATCAAAAAAAACTCCGGTGGTTAACATCGGAGTCTTCCTTGAGATGTTTACTTTAATTGCTGGCTATTGGCATATGCTTGGGTGCTTTGATCTGATAGGTTAAAGTAAGTTTTTTACTATCTTTTGGTTGTATAGATGAACGCCATTTTAAAATTCCTGTAACTTCATCATACCGCGCGCCGGATAATTCTTTACGTTCAATGGTAACGGTTTTGTCTTGCGCCAGTGGTAACTGATCCAGTACTTCAATTTCAATTTTGGAAGCACGTGAATTTTTCATTGTAATTTCAAAGGTATATTGATGTAAAATATCATTATCAAGCATTTTTTGTGAACACTTGTCTTTTATTTTTTGGCGGTTGATGGCGATATTTTTATCGATACCAAGTGAGAGTTGAATTGTATCTTCCGTTCCACCAGGTGTCAGGTTGGTTTCCCCAACAAATGAGCCATCAAAATAAATAGACGCTTCCCCGGCCATTGTAATGGCATCTTCCCAGTCAGGGAGAACAGCAGTTAGGTAGACGTTATTATTTATTTTTGGAATGGCTTTATAACGGTAGCTGGTCTTAAGGTCTTTAACAAGGATGGCTGCAAAATGATGTTTTCCATCGCTCGGAATGCTATAGTTAAGTTTAATTTCATATTCGGTTTCTATCACGTTTTCGCTAACGGATGTATAATCATAGGCACTTTTTGCCAGGTTTAGTTCTTCTTGATCTACGGACGAATATCCTGCTTTACTATCAACCATTTTTTCGCTCATAGCCGTACTTGCCGGACTCGCTTCTGAAAACTGTTTTTTATTCTTGTACACAGGATAGTTATATCCAAGGTACCATGGCGACAATTCTGGCAAATTGTATGAACGGTTCGGGTTAGCTGTGGAGAGAACTAACTTTACATTTCCCCAATCATTTCCTGAATTTTGGTGAATCTGTGCCTTGTATGTTAGTTTAATATTCTGTTCATTTGACACGGCTCTCAGATCATACAGAGGCGTCCAGCCTGCGTTTGTGATGTAATAGTTTATATTGATTGTTGCTTGCGTGGCCTGATCAGCAATTACATGAACTAAAATTCTGTAATCTACTTTTTCAACGTCACCGCCGTTATTCTGGTTTGCTAATTCATTGCTCACAGATATCAAACGTTCATTTAAAGCTATTTTTTTTGCTTCCAGTTTTTCGCGTTCGCGTTTTAATTTTAGTAGTTCTGCGTTGATGTTAAATAGTTTTTCACGTAGATAATTTAATCCGTCTTTCAATGATGCAATGCTGTCTCTTTTGGATTGTCCCTTATATAAACTGTAATTCAGTAACACATTTTTCTCTGTTGAAAGCGCTTCTGTTTTCGCTGATATTTCTTCTAACAAATAATTGATTGCCTGTAAACTGTCGTTCACATGCTTTAATAATTTTTTATATCGTACATCGCCATTTAATTTAGCCTTATCTAATTCAGGATAGCGCACTTCATGCTGAATTTCTGCAATGATAAAATTTCCATTTCCTGAAGCCTGAATTGCTGATGTGTTAATGCAGTTTTCAAGTCCTGAAAAAATAAGTGTGTTCTGGCCGGCAACTAAATTTAGCGAGGAAGTTCGGTGAACCTGTGCACCCTGCATATACACTATTATTTTTTCGGGTTTAGATTTAATAACCTTTTCATTGTCGGCTGAATATGCTTTATAGAAGATAAAACATGCAAGAAATAAAATAAGCGTTTTCATAATATGGAGTTTTAGGATTTCTATTTGGATGAAGAGTTCTGCAAGATTCCATAAATCATTTTAAATTATTTTTTTTGGGGGCACGGTCGTGCTGGAAAAGGCAAGGTTAGGTTATCGCTTCAACCTTTTTGCAGAAGAACGGCAAAAGGATTTATACTCTATCCTTCACGCACTTTTCATTAGGATTTTTAATTTCCTTAGTTGATTTTATACTGCGTAATTCTGATAATTACCGGCGAAGTATTTTTTTGCAAGGTATTGAACAAAAGTTTATAATAGGAAGCCTTGTCTCGCTGTGGCGTGAAAAACCCAACATATACAATTTGAATTATCTGTTTAAACTGCTGTTAAATGGAATTCGATTCACAATAGAACGCCCCAATGTAACTTCATCGGTATATTCCAGTTCATCACCAACAGCAATACCTCGGGCAATTGCTGATAATGTGAGATCAAAAGCAGCTAATTTTTTAAATATGAAAAAGCTCGTGGTCTCACCTTCCATGGTTGCATTGAGTGCTAATATAATTTCTTTCACTTCCTGCCTTGACACTTTTTCGATCAGCGAATCAACGGTGAGGTTACCAGGACCAATTCCTTCCATAGGTGAAATTAAGCCGCCTAGTACATGGTAAACGCCTTTATACAATCCTGTATTTTCAATGGCCATCACGTCCCGGTAATCCTGAACAACACATACGAGTTGCTGATTCCGAACGGGATTGGCGCAAACTTCACAAACATCATGATCCGAAATGGTGTGGCAGTTCTTACAGAATTTCAAATCATGTTTTAATGCCCGGATGATTTCGGAAAAATTGGTAACATCCTGCTCGTCCTGTTTAATGATATGAAGCACATACCGTAAAGCCGATTTTTTTCCTACACCGGGCAAGCTTGCAAAATGGCCGACAGCCTGTTCAATTAATTTTGATGTAAATTCCACTGAGTACTTAATTTAGAACTTACTTGGTTAATTCAATATTCATGTTTATTTCGGCCTGGTAAGAGACTTTATCCAGTACTTCAATGTTTTTATTTACGGTTTTAAAACCTGGTGCATCAATGTTCATTTGGTATTTTCCTGGAGGAAGAATAACAACGAATCTTCCTGATGACGGATTTGGCAAATAATTCCCCACCAGTTCTTTGGTAATATTGTCATTTACAGAAATAAATACATCCCCGTAATTGATGGCTTCATTATTTTTTGTTGTGAACTCACCAATAACAACAGAATAATCATTTGCTACCTCATTAAAAGTTACACGGTAAATATCAAAATCTCCCTGACCTCCGTTTTTTGCCGAGGCAATATATCCGTATTTCCCATTTTTTGAAATTCGAAAATTCATGTCGTCATCTGTAGTATTGATGGGGTAACCGATATTTTTCGGGCTGGTAAAAGTTGAATTTGCTTCATCATAGGAAGACTGAAAAATATCATAGCCGCCCATACTGGTGTGTCCTTTGGATGAAAAATACAGGATTTTACCATCGGGTGAAATATTTGGGAAATCTTCGTCGTGCGGCGTATTAATTTCAGGACCAGCGTTCTTTGGATCAGACCATTTATTTCCCACTTTTTTACAGATATAAATGTCGGTACCTCCTAAGCCGCCCTTTCTGCTGCTTGCAAAAAAAAGAGTATTGCCGTCGGATGATACAGACGCTGCAATTTCATCACCGCCACTATTTATTTTTGCATCAAGTTTCTCAGGCTTGGAATAGTTTCCCTGAGCATCCAGTTTACTCATATAAATATTACCTTTTCCTGAACCTTCAGGCTGATAAAGTAAAATGATGTTGCCACTTTCGCTTAAACCAATCACTTCCATGCCACCATTTCCGGCATTTAAAGGGGCACCAATCGGACTGGCTTTCATATATTCACCATTCACAACCCTGGAAATATATATCGAGTTATAATAAGTTCCATTATCAAGTCGTTCCGCGTTTTTTTCTGGACGTTTGGTATTATATAAAATAAATGATTCGTTAGCGGTTACAAAGGGATAATAATCGCTGTATTCCGAATTAATGTTTGATCCCAGATTTTTGAAAACCACATCCACCGGGAACTTCATCAACTCTTTAGCATTGATACAGTGCTGTATTTGCAGGTCGGCATCCGTAAGGTTAAAGGCTGAACCTTTACCCTCCTGCTTGAATTTTTTAAAAATTGCCATGGCATCATCAAATCTGCTCGCATACTGATACGCACGTCCTAAAAGGTATTCGGCGTTTGGATCATGCTTATCCTTGCGCGTTACTATTTCAAGGTAAGGTACCGCTTTACTTTTGTTCGTGTTATTATTCAGGTAACACACCCCGATATTATAATTATAGGATTCATTTCTCGGATCTTCATTCAATAGTTGCAGATAATCTACAAGTGCATCTTCATAATTTCCCATCTTCATTTTATTAGCTGCCACTTCAGGAGTAACTTTTGTAACTCCTTCGTCTTGCGCCTGATGCACTAATGTTAAACAGGAGAGCGCAAATAATAAAATTGATTTTTTCATTTTTGAAATTTTTAAAATATAAGCATACTAATTTATACAATTTACGAGAATTGACACCTTAATGTGAAAAACTGTTGAAATACTTTGGAAATTGAAAATTCAATTTGTTTAATATTATATTCAAGCATTCTAAACATTTAACTATGACTACTTTCCACTATTTCAGATCAGTTATACTGTGCCTATCGTTTGTGGTATTTGTCACCTGTTCCGATTCGAGCGATGAAAAAGACTCGCGCACTGTTTTTAATTACAATGAAATGGCAGGTATCAGTAGTCTGGATCCGGCTTCGGCTAACAATACAGAGGATATCTGGGGGGTAAACCAGGTATATAACGGACTTGTTCAGTTAAACGACTCGTTAATAGTGCAACCTTGCATCGCAAAAAAATGGTTCATTAGCGATGATGGATTAACCTACACTTTCACGTTGCGGGACGATGTGTACTTTCATGATAACCAGTGTTTTGAAGATGGCAAAGGTCGGAAAGTTACGGCGAGGGATTTTGTGATTTCATTTAACCGTTTATATGATGCTCGCGTAAGTAGTGCGGTTTCGTTACTGGCAAATATTGATCGAACAGAAAAAACAGGGTACAAGGGATTTTCCGCATTAAACGATTCTACGTTTGTTGTTTACCTGAAAGAGCCTTTCAGTGCGTTTCTTAGTGTGCTTACCATGAAATATTTTTCTGTAATACCCTATGAAGCTGCTGATTTTTATGGCCAGGATTTCAGAAGGAATCCGGTAGGTACAGGTCCTTTTAAGTTTAAGTTGTGGGAAGAAGGAACGAAACTGGTACTTCTTAAAAATGAAAATTATTTCGAGTTTGACGGCGCGCACCGATTGCCATACCTGGATGCAGTGACCATTTCATTTGTGAAGGACCGTGAGACCGCTTTTATGGAGTTATTGAATGGTAAGTATGACATGCTCAGTGGGGCCGACGCCTTTAATATAAACGAAGTGTTAGACAAAAATGGAAATTTGCAGCCAGTTTATGCCGAGAAGTTTAACATGCAAAAACAAACTTTTCTTAAAACAGATTACCTTGGGATACTGGTAGATGAAAATATTGATATCGTTAAAAAATCACCATTGCGGATTAAAGCCTTACGTAAGGCCATCAATTATGGATTTGACCGGGTAAAAATGGTGAAATTTTTCAGAAACAATATCGGGTATCCGGCAACAGCGGGCTTTATACCGAACGGCCTGCCTTCTTTTAATGAGAAAATTGTTAAAGGATATACCTATGATCCTGAGAAAGTAAGGCAGTTGCTGATTGAAGCTGGTTTTCCGGATGGGAAGGGCTTGCCGGAAATTACTCTGCACACTACGGATAACTATTCAGAGCAAACTGAATTTGTTCAATCTCAGTTGGCGGATAACAATATCAAAGTCAACATCAGTGTTGATAAGCCAGTAGTTTTAAGACAGGCGGTAGCGAGTTGTGAGTATAATTTATTTAAAAAATCATGGGTAGGCGATTACGCGGATGAGGAAAATTTTATGAGCCTATTTTACAGCAAAAATTTTGCTCCTGTAGGATCTAATTATACCCACTATAAAAATCCTGAATTTGATGTGTTGTTTGAAAAAGTGATAAAAGAACAGAACCGCGAGGTGAAAAACGCGCTTTATCAGCAAATGGACCAGATGTTGATAGATGACGCTCCAATTGTGCCACTTTACTATGACCAGGTAATCAGGCTTGTAAATAAAAACATAAAAGATTTTACCACAAATCCAATGAATTTGCTCAATCTTAAACGGGTTAAAAAAGCCGGACATTAAGGTTTTGACTTAGGAAAGCTTTCACAAAACTCGCATTTTTATAATATATACCCCGGGCGGTGTTATTGTAAAAGATTTTTTTTATATATTTTCATTTATCGTTATTTTTAGCCTCTTGAGGGCGAAGCTAACGGAAGTGTTAGAATCTTCGCGAACTTTAAAATCCGGTAACTATGTGGAAATATTTTTCGAGAGTCTTATTAAGAAATAAAATTGCTTTTACAACTGTTGTACTTTTGATTACAGCCTTCATGGGCTATAAAACATCGAAAGTAGAGCTGTCGTATGATTTTGCACAGATTCTTCCTGACACTGACAGCACATTTATCGAATATCAAAATTTTAAAAAACTATTTGGTGAGGATGGAAATGTGATGGTGATGGGTTTTGCCGACAAAAACCTGTTCGAGTATGAGAAGTTTAAAGACTGGCATGACCTGAGTCAAAAGATAAAAGGTATTCAAGGCATTAAAGATCTTATGTCGGTGCCAACAGTTTTTAAATTTATTAAAAACGACAGCCTTGAAAAATTTGATTTTGTGCCTCTGATATCCAAACCTATCAGAAACCAACAGGATGTTGATAGTATTAAATCCGATTTCATGGCGCTTCCGTTTTATGAAGGCATCATTTACAATAAGGAGACAGGTGCAAACGTAATGGCCATCACCTTTACAAAAAAAGACCTTAATTCTAAACGGAGGTTAGAAATTGTAGCGGAAATTAAGGATCTTGCTGATGAATTCGCTCAAAAGCATCATGTTGAAATGCATTATTCTGGGATGCCATTCATCCGGTCGCAGGTGATGACTAAAGTTTCTCATGAAATGACTTTGTTCCTTATTTTAGCAATACTCGTTACGGCTTTAATTTTGTGGGCATTCTTTCGTTCCGTAAATGTGGTGTTCTTTTCGCTGATTATAACCGGTATCGGCGTTTTATGGTCGATGGGAATAATGCAGTTATTTAGCTACAAAATTACCATCCTCTCAGGTTTAATACCACCATTAATTATGGTAATTGGTCTGCCAAACTGTATATTTCTTATTAATAAATACCAAAGTGAGTTTGTATTACATGGTAATAAAATTAAAGCTATTACACGGAGTATTCAAACCATTGGTGTTTCGCTTTTTCTTGCTAATATAACAACAGCCATTGGATTTGGTGTTTTGTATTTTACAAAGAGTTTAATGCTGGTAGAATTTGGAATTGTCGCTTCCATCAGTGTTATGGCAACGTACTTTATCACCTTGATCTTGGTTCCTGTGATATTAAATTTGCTTCCAACACCTAAAGCAAAACATACAAAACATCAGGAGGGAAAAACAATCAACAAAGCTTTAAATATTGTTGACTACCTGGTGCAAAAGCAGCGAATGGCTATTTATATTACTTCTGCAGTTTTAACGGCTATCTGTTTCTGGGGGATGACTTTTATTGATATGAATGGCTATGTAGTGGATGATCTTCCAAAAAAAGATCCGATTTATACAGACCTTCATTTTTTTGAGGAAAATTTCAACGGCGTGTTACCATTTGAGATAGCGGTTGATACGAAGAAGGAAAATGGTTTATTTGAAAATAACGCGAAAGCTTTATATAAAATCAAGGCGATGCAAAAAGTTTTTGAAGGATATCCAATATTTTCAAAACCATTATCAGTTGTTGAAGCGATAAAATTTTCCTACCAGGCATATAATGAAGGAAACCCTAAATATTACCGTTTTCCAGGCGTTACGGATTTAAAAACCTTGTCAGAATATTCGGGTTCTTTGAAAGGGCAGAATAACAAGTTGTCTAAATTTATTGATAGCACAAAACAAACGACCCGTGTAAGTTACCAGGTTGCCGATATTGGTTCTAAAAAAATGAAAGAACTAATGGCTGTACTAAGACCCAAAATTGATTCAATTTTTAGTCCATCAGAATATAAGGTCAGCATGACGGGACATAGTCTTGTATTCTTAAAAAACAACGACTACCTTTTATCCAATCTGTTAGAAAGCCTGGTTATTGAAATCATCCTGATCGCAATCGTTGGTATCGCATTGTTCCGTTCTGTCCGGATCATTATTTTATCAAAACTGCCGTGTCTGATTCCACTTGTAATTACTGCGGGTATAATGGGTTTTTTAGACATTCGTTTTAAACCCTCCACCATTTTAATTTTCAGTATAGCGTTCGGGATATCGTCCGACGGCACCATTTATTTCTTAACCAAATATAGACAGGAATTAAAAAAGAAAAATACAGGGGCCGCTGAGGCTATTTCTGCAGCCATTAAGGATACGGGCCTCAGTATGGTTTATACTTCCATTATTTTATTTTCAGGATTTTCTATTTTTGCAGCGTCCAGTTTTGGAGGCACTGTAGCGTTGGGGGTTTTGGTTTCCATTACACTATTAATTTCGATGTTCACCAATATCATTTTGTTGCCGGCGATTTTGCTATCTATTCACCGAAAATCAATTAAAAAAGAAATTATCGAAGAGCCGCTGATTGATATAGAAGACAGCCTGGATTAAATAAATTTTTAGGGAATAAAAAAAGCGGGTTTTTACCCGCTTTTTTTATTTCAAATTATTACCGTCTTGGTGAGCGGGAATCACCGTTTCTACCGGAGCCGCCGTTTTTTGACCTTCGCGTGGAAGTTCCATTTTTGGCATGGGCTCTTCCGCCCATACTTGCAATGCGTTGAACATCTTCTTTGCTCATTGACGCAAACCCTCGTTTGTTTTGCCCCTGATGATTCGACCCCGAAGAAGCTCTTTGTTCGCGTGTAGATGGTTGCCTTGAGTGCGTTAATTTTCGGGTTTCACTTTTACTTCCGCGTTGTTCTCGTCCTTCTTTTGTACTAAAATCCCTTCCTCCGTACCGACTTGGACGATTTTCACGAGATTCATTTTCGTTACGAGTATACCGTTCCTCTTCCCTGTGATTTTCGCTTCCTCTCCGCCTATTAAAGCGGTTCCTGTGCTCCTCCTGGTCTTTAGATTCAAATTCCCTCTCATTATTTCTTTCTGCATGATTTCGACGGTGTTCATCTGCCTCATAATATTCATCGTCCCTGTGCCCGTGCGAAAAGCGTCCGCCAAATTTTGAAGGTTTATAGTATTCTTCCCTTACGGTTTCATCGTAACTTTTATGGTTATCGTTATGATGCTCCCGATCTTCGAAATCAAAATCATCCCGGTGTTGGGAAGGATTGTTCAGATCGTCGTCATGAAAACGGCTTCTTTTTTTAGTAGTGTAATCTTCATCGTCATGACGGTGCCTATAGTTATGACCATCATTGTTGGTGAAGCGAGGCTGCTTATTACGTCCGTGGTACCCGTCGTTTGAGTGACCTCTGGAATCTCTTCCTCCATGACGAGAATTGCTGTTGCCGGAATCTGAATTTCTCATATTTTAAAGTTTTATTTTGTGATACAAAGATCGATTGCCAGGCATTGGAACATATTATGTTCTTTATCAAAAAAGTTAAACATTTTACATGATGTAAATCCGGAAGATTCAGGCTTAGTCTGGTTTGCGTTTGGGATCAACAATTTTATAAAACACTTCAAAAGCAGATTTTCGCGTGCCGGCAATGATTTTTGAATGCGAACAGCATATATTTTGCAATGAATCGTCAGGATTCTGCGTGAATCCAGCTTTAGGATAGGCACAGAAAAGGCATAAGGATTCAGTTTGGCAAAAGCGACTCCAAAGGTGTTCCAGTTGCACCGTTGCTCCATTGTGACCTTGCTCCCATAATAGCGCTACCATTTCGCCAAATGCCCTTACCTGCCGACTACGTGCTTTTGCTTTACTGATGATACTGTTAACCGTTGCCATGAAAAGTGTTTCATCTGGCCAGCCATTTTTCATAAAGGTGGATAACGTTTCAGCGGCGTCTAACGGTATATATTGGTGATCTGAAATGAGCGTGCCCAGGTTGCACCCGTTTTTTTTCAATCGTTTATTTAGGGCTTTAAGGTGTTCAGTAGTGGCAATGATGACTACACAGTCACCGGCTCTGAATCCATCAAGTACATATCCCTCTAATAAATCGAGGAACGCTGCTTTACTTTCGTAAATTTGAACAAGATGATCATAGGGAGCAATTTCGCCCCAAAATACTTGTGTGGTGCAACTCATCCATTCCCCACTTTCTTTGTTTTTTCCGGATTTCATTTGCGTTTGTTTTAGAATATAAAGTTACTTCATTTAACCAGAGCTGGCCTTATACGATTCAGGCGAAGACCTATCATAAAATGAAGTGTTTACACGCATGACATACGTTAAAAAGTGAAATAGAAATATTGAAATTTACTTTCTGTAATAACGTATTATAAGTTATTAGGTATATTCTCTTAAAGTAGCGTAACAGATCCCAAGTACAAGTGCGATTGGTGGAGTACACAAAGAAAAAAGGATATTTTTAAGAGATTTATTTGTGAGTTAAGAAATTAAACATATCTTTGCACCTCGAAAATAACATTGTTGTTTTTAAAAGTTAGAAAGTTCTTTTATTATTACATATTGCGGGATAGAGCAGGGGTAGCTCGTTGGGCTCATAACCCAAAGGTCGGGTGTTCGAATCACTCTCCCGCTACTTATTAAATAAAAAGCCTTGATTAGCAACACTTTCAAGGCTTTTTTATTGAAATTGATACTGTTTTGATACCATCGTTTTAGGGGTTTTGGGGAAAACCCAAAAACATGGAAAACTATCAACTAGCAAAAATTGTGGATCGCGGCGGCGACTTAACCGCCCGCTGGTTCGTAGAATACAAGTATAAACACCCTGAAACGGGCAAATTTGTTAAGTTTCGGGAGTGGATCAGTGCAAAAATAACTACCCGTTCCGGTAGATACCAGAAAGCCACAGCCCTCAAAGCATCCATTAACTTAAAATTAAAAAGTGGTTTTTCACCATTTGAGGCTGTAGAGCGACAAAGAACCCTAAAAGACTGTATTACCTCAGTTTTGGAATTAAAAGCCGTTACATGCGGTAAACGTGCCAAAATTACCTACAAAAGTATAGGCGGGTTGTTCCTTAATTGGATTGAAAAAAACAATCTTTCTACGGTTAAGCCAGAAGAGATTAACAAAGCACTTGCGCAAAGGTTTTTGGATTATCTGTTAATTGACAAGAAAGTCAGTAACCGAACCTATAATAATTACCTGGTTTGTTTACGAACCATTTTTGAAGTTTTACTGGAACGCGAGGCCATAGATTTTAACGTATGGAAAAAATTAAAAAAGCTTAAGGTTAAAGAAGCTGATATAACGGCATTTACAGCAGCTGAATGTAAAAGGGTTGCCGAAATAGTACCGGTAGTGAATTACCAGCTATATGCGGCTGCAATGCTTATTTACTATTGTTATTTAAGACCGGCAGAAATTGTGCGCCTAAAAATTCAGGATTTGGATTTAGTAAAAGGACAAATATTAGTGAAAGCCAGCCAAAGTAAAAATGGCTGTAATCAGGTTGTTATCATGCATCAGGAATTAATAAAGATCATTGAAAAAATGAACTTGAACGCATTTCCGTCGGATTACTATGTGTTTGGCACATCCAAACTTTTAAAGCCGGGACCTCGCGAAATAGCGCCTACCCGTATTGCTGATGCTTGGCGCGAACAATTCAAAAAACCATATGGCTTTACAAAGAACATTTACGATCTTAAACCTACCGGTAATGGCGCGGCACTGGATAGCGGCATTGATACTCGCGATATTCAATTGCAAAACCGACATCATTCCCTTGACCAAACGCAGCGTTACTTGAATAAGTTTCGAAACAAGCCCGGGAATGTTTTTCGTGAAAAAATGCCGGTATTTAATCAATAAAAAAATAATTTTACTTTTACTTAAAATCAGAAACTATGAAACAATTTATTTTAACCTTATTAATGGCGCTGTCAATAACAATTCACGCCAAAGACAAAGAATTTACAGTAACTGCGAGCCAACCACAAGCAAAGATTTATGTCAATGGCCGCGAAGTGGGGCAGGGTAGCGCAAAAATTAAAGTGCCAGCTTACGGTTCAGTAAAAGTGGAGGTTAAAATGGAGGGTTTTCGCAAAAGAGAGGTTACCTATTATAATGATTCGGAACACCCGAAATTAGATAAGTTCTACACTATAGAGTTATTTCCTGATGAGGCGTATGAGAACTCTATACCAGGCGCCAATGTAGCAAATGAAAATATCACTATAAATACTGAGAAAGCAGAGGATAAGGCTTGGAAAGTGATTAGCGAAGTCGTTACTAATCATTTCGATATTTTAGAGGTAAGTGATAAATCAACAGGGTATATTAGAACATCTTGGAATGTTCAAAACATTGGGGGAAAAACTATAAGAACGCGCGTTATAATTAAGGGCGCAAGCAGTGATAGTAAGGCAAGTTATAAAGTGAAACTGGTTTCTGAGTATTCAGATGGCGAAGATATCAACGTGAAAAATGATGAATCATTTAAACCCTGGGATAGAATTTTAAAGAAGTACAAGGATATTGTACCTGAATTGCAAGATCGATTAAAATAATCGGTAGTGAATAATTTTATCTACCTCGGACGTGGTAGATAAAAGCAGCCACCCTGCAGTATATTCAAATTTAACTACGCTGGATCTGAAAAATCAAAAAAGCCAACCTTACGGGGTTGGCTTTCTTTTTATAGGCTACTTCGCAAAACAGAAACTATTTTTTTGTCGTAGCCCTTTTTCAAGATTTTTGATTTAGGGTAGTATATGCCCTCGGTGTATGTTCGAGGAAAAAAAGCGTTGTATGCTGGTGCGTGCGCATGCACGTAGTGTGTAATAGCTGCCTCAAACAAACGGGCAAATACTTCAATATTGCTTTTCAGGTAAGGTGTGCGCAGGTGTTTTGTGTAGCTTTCATCACTTTTAACCTCAATAACCGGCGCAGAAAAGCCGGTAGTAATTTGGTTTTTCCAGTCCGGGTTTTTGTTTTCGCTGGCAAAATTGTGCATTAATGTTTTGTCTTTCATCCGGCCCTGATAGAAGTCTATAAAGTGGCCGTACTCATGCACAAAAGAGTTTTCACCTTTCATAAAGTCGCTGTAATCATCTTTGCGGCCTCGCGATAAATTAATGATGTTTTCGCGCGGACTAAAATGCGCTAACACATTACCACCTATACCGTGCGCACCAATCGATAAAATAAGTATGCCTGCGCCGATATCATTGCTGCCTTTTAGCTTTGCAAGGCATTCTATCTGCTTAAAGGTTTTAAAACAGTAAAAGTACCTTTCTTCTTGGCTCATATAATTACCAAAAACAACACCTTTGAGGTGGTATTTTTTAATGAGTGCCTCAAGATCAATTTGTTTAATTTCGGTTTCCTTAAATTTTTTACGCAGAAATTTTTCAAAACGTGGACTTAAATCCAGTTCCCTTTCTGCGCGACCTTTGGAAACGGTTGTATCAACTAGCTTTTGAATCATCCTTTGAAGTGAAATAGAGGTAAAGGGATAAACCGATAATTGCCACTGCGACAATTAACGGCATAATAAAATTGCTTTCCGACTCAGAATAGTGAGCAATAATGTTTGGGATCGGTGGTTTCATGGTTTAAGCCATTTAAGAATAATAACTACAGTCATTTCCAGTAAAAGAATTGCGGATATGCCAGCCCAAAACATTACCCAGTTGTATTTTGTGGTAACGTTAAATTTTTGGTATTGTACCGGCACAGTTACTTTATATTTTTTTGGGGGTTGGTGCAGCTGGTAATAGAAAACTCCTTTATGTTGCCAAAACTTACAAAAGCCCCCATTGTTTAAAGCTACTTTAAACGTGTCCTGCAAGCAGTTTCTATCCAGTATGTATGTTTTTATTTCGCTGGTTAATTTAACGCGCCTAATGCTGTCTAAAAAATCCTTATAGGTATCTATTAACTCAGTAAGGCCGCTAACATTGTTTGAAGCTTTAAAAGAAGTATCTAATGTATAGCCAGGTGCGCTAACAATTTTTGAACTGTAGATTGTATCGGTTTTGGCTAATTCGGGATGGTTTTTAATTAACCGGTTAAGCCGCTTTTGCGGGTTGCAAGCGGTTAACAGGAATATAATAAAGAAGAAAAAAAATAGTCTAAGCATCTTTGCGATACATTTTGTTTTTAAGAAACTCCCAAATTGGCATGCCTAAAATTTCGCCCATGTTTTCTGCAACGCTTTTAAACTCGGTAACAGCCAAAAAGCCCGCAGCCAATTGTGTAATTTTTACCGGTAAAAAATCCACGTTTAAAAACTGCGTATCTAAAATATGGCTGCAAATAACCAGTAAGAAGTATAGCAGCGTTTTTGTGGCCGTTTGGCTCATTGCGCGGCTTGTTATTGGCTTGCTTGTTTTGCGGGCTTTAATGATCCCGGTAACGAGATCACAGGCAATAAAAACACCTAACCATAATAATGTTGAAAGTATAGGCGTAAATACAACAGTTATATATAAGAACAGCTTTGCGCTGTATTTGTAAAGGAATGATTTCATTAGCGAACGATTTTTAAATATCCTAACGAATCCCAAACCGCGCCCACAACGGCTGGCTTTGTCGTAGCTATTGTTGAAATTTTTAACCGTCCTTCTACTAAATCCAAGTATTCACCACCGCCCGTTACTATATTAATGCCATAACTACCACTCTCCCAAATTCTACTAAAACCGCTCGCATGAAAAAGAATTTGTCCGACACCAATAGAGGGTGCCCATAATCCTGCCGCGTAAATTTCACCGGGATATGTTCGGGAGTCTCCCGTTAAATTTATGCTGGTATTAGTAAATACACTGCCTCTAATATCAACACGCCTATCATCCCTAATAGTTAAAATATCCTGTCCTAAACTATCTTGGAATTTTGCCGCATATGTTGCGCTTGTTGTACCGCTACCAACAACGTTTAATTTCGCGCTTGGCGAGATTGTGCCTATTCCAACGCGCGCGGTTGTGTGTGCTACAAATAAAGCATCTATATTATTACTCATTAAACGATAATCACTATTATTGTAAGGAGCGGAATTGAATAACCTTATAGTATGATTGCTATACATGTCATTGTATGTGCTTCCGAAAGCGCCACAAGACATTTGCTGTTTTAAGGAACCTTGATAATTTAAATTAAACGTAGGTGCGTCACCATTTAAAGCAAACGTGGCAGAAGTTGTTGTGTTTGTGCCGACTGTAAAAACAGGATTATTTGCCGATGTATTAAATAAAAGCGGTGAACTTCCTAAACTAGAACCACTAACAGCATACGGAATATAATTAGGAGTTAACGAACCAGATAAACCCGATGTAACGTTTGCCCAACTTAACTTTGAACCGTTAGTTTTTAAATACTGCCCGGCCTTACCGCTTTGTGATGGGAGTTTTACAGGCTGGCTTGTTTGTGCGAAATTAACGGAAACGCAAAAAAGCGACATCGCTAAAAGTGAGTATATTTTTTTCATTGGTTTTTGTTTAAGCGCGTTTTATGTATGTAACAGTTAGCTCAGTGGCAAGGTTTGTAGCACTAAATTTTATATAAGAAAAAAAATTGATTGAACCGCCAAAAGGTAAATTATCATCAACATCAATTACCTGGCGGTTTGCAGGATTATCTAAAAGATCATGTGTAAAATATCCCGGCTCTGTACCACTGTTTGAAACGCAAAAAGAAAGAACATCAGTGAGTTCAAGTTCGCCATCGTTTACCGTGGTTTTATAAGCCTTTGTGTCAACACCTCCAACACCAATACCCTGCCCGGGTGTTATGCTGGTGAGTGCTGCAATAAGATCAGTTACCATCTGCCTGATATCTTCGCTTTTGTAAGGTCCCATTGTTGCTTATTTATCTTTGTAAAACTGTGTGTAAATTGTTCCTACTAATACGATTAGCAGTAACAGGATAAACACTACTTTAATTTTTTTTTTTGCTCTGCCTTTACATCAAAGGCTTCTAAATTGTAAGTTTTAACCATGTTAATTAACTTACTGCTGTAGCTGGGATCGGTGGCATACCCGTACTGTTTTAGCTCGTTAGCCCAGTTCACATAATTGGTATCATTAAACAAGCCCGCATAACGTTTGTTCTTAATTAAAAACAATGCGTGATCATTAAAGCTGCCTTGTGGCGTTTTGTACTTCCGGAACGGTTGAGGCAGTGAATAGTATGCGCTGCCATTCCATTCTTTAGTATAAGCAGTGTAATTTTCTGCATGCCATTCATCGTTTGGATGATCTTTAATGCCGAAAAAATTAAAAGCGTTTTTTGTTAAGCTGCTTTCGCCCCATCCACTTTCTAAAGCGGCCTGCGCTAAAGTTATAGATGCTGGTACACCATATTTCACATGGGTATCAATAGCATAAGGTGCGTACTTTGCAAAAAACTCTTGTTGCTTCATTACTTTTTTATGTATTTGTGATAAGCAACTACACCACCAATAAACAGAACCGCAGTAACAACAATAAGCGTAACAATTTGAACGCTTTTTTGTGTGAACAACTTACCTTTTACAGTTTCGGTTTCTAAAGCTGCTTTTTGTGTTGCAGCCTGCGATTGAGAGTTGATACTTGCAACCTCTGCATTTGAATTTGCAATTGATACCTGGGCTGCGGCTGTAGCCTCTGCAATTTTAGCGGCCAATAAATCTTGCTCTACTGTGCTTAACTTGCTTTTTTCAGTTGTTAAAGCTGTTTTGGCGGCTTCATACGCTGCGCGTGCTGCGTTTAATTCATTGGCTGCAATTTGAGTAGCAGGCCTTACCGTGTTTCTAAGTAAGTCGCTTAACTTATCAGCGTTGTAAGCATCGCCATCGTTAATTTTTTCCATGCGTTGGCGGTCTATCTCCGCTTCATACGCAACCGCTGCATTAAATTTTTGTTCCTTTAAAACTACTGCAGCATAGGTGCGCGTAACTGCATCGGATAAGGTAGATATGCTTGCGGTTAAACTAACAACAAGCGCATCCAGTGCGCTTGAACTTGTTGTGGTTGTAGTATTGTCTGCCATTGTGTTTAGCTGAATTTTTTAAAAAAAAGAGTGGTGAAAATGATGATGGTGATAACAGCGAGCGAGAGGCCAATAATGGTTTCTGTACTAATACCTACCTCTGCTTTAACGCTTTCGTTACCGCTTAATACATCAAATAATGTAGATTTAGTTTCCATTGCTGTTTACTCTGCTACTGCGCCGCCTAATCCTACAATTGCGCTTGGCTCCTCTTCAACAAGTGTTGTTTCAGGGCTTGAAACCACTGTGTTTGTTACTGCGCCTGCAAGTAATGCGGCCTCTTTTAAACGTTTTTCCTCTGCTTTTTTATCCATTTTTGGTTTTAGATAAAAGAAGTAGAACCCGCCGCCACCTATTAGGATTGCGGCTGAAACTGATAGTAAAATGATGGTTTTGGTTTTCATGGTGTTGATTTAGATTATTCGATAATTTCAGCTGCAACCATATCCACTTTTTGCATGGCTTGTTTTACGGTTTCCAGTACTGGTTTTGATAAAATTGGTGTTGGTGCTGGTAAAGTTGTTTTTACTGATTTTTTACCAACGCTGCGGCCAAAAAAGAAAGCGCCTGCGATTGCTGATAATACCACAATTCCTAAGATTATTTTTGTTGAAGTTTTCATTGGTTTGTTTTTATATAGTTGTAAAAGTTGGCGCGCTGGTTAATACAGGCACAAAAGTTGAGTTTTGAATAATTGTTGTAAATCCGGTTTCTGTTACCGGGTAATAGGCAGTTCCCATCAATGCCAAAAGCATGGATTTTGTTTTTTCGCCAAAACTGTTATCAACTACCAACGGTAAAATTTTGTTACCGGCTTTTTCGTTGATCTTGTTTAAAGCAATTTGCAGGGTTTTTACATTTTCGCCACGACTACCAACCTTTAATGGTAAAGTATCGTTTGCAACCGGTGCTGCATCCTGTATATTAAAAAACTCATCCGCTGTTTTGTCTGTAGACTGGCTGGCAGGCTTACTGGTAAATTTCCAAACAAGGAAAAGAACCAAGGCTATTGCGGCCATGATGAGAATATTTTTTTTAGCTTTTGGTGTGAGTTTCATTTTAAAATTTGTAATCGATTGAACGTGCTTTTAACTGATCGTTGATATACTCATCCCTTTCGGCTGGGTTAGGCATATCGGCTGTAATCCACTGCACAAGGTTGAACGGCTTAATGTTCCACATGAATAGTTTATCATCGGTATAGTCGCGGACGCCAAACGATTTAATGAGTTGCAATACATCTGCTTTATTCTGCATGTATTTAAACACATCGCTTACGCTATCCTCATCCGTACCTTGGCCACTCATTGCCTGTTCCAGTGTATCTGCAAACGCGGCAAACTGGTTAGGCGTGTAAGTAGTTACCACACCCGATTGCGCCAATTGGTTTAATTCTCCCTGGGCGGTATTTACCGTGTTAACGTTTGAATCCTTTTTTGCCAATAAACCTGAAATAGCATTGTAAATAAGATACAGCAACACACATCCTAAAAGGATCAGTAAAATTTTACCAATTGGCGGTGCATCGTTGTATATTTTAACCAGTGTTTTCAATTGCTTAGTTTCTTGGTGATAGGTTTGCTGTTGTAGTTGGTTCGCTAACAGAGGCAGATGATGAACCGCCGCCACTAACTTTACCGAATAAAGCACCAAACGCATCGGTGTTAAATAAGGCCGCTAATCCAAAATTGCTACTGTTAGTTGTGGTAACATTTGCGTTTGGTGTTGCAGAGCCACCGCCACCGCCTTTTGTAAAGAAGTAGAGTGCAGCTAAACCGCCGCCGATTAAAAGAATTATTACTATTGGGTTTAGTTTCATTGCGTTAAAATTTTAGTTGATATAACCGAAAGCTTTTGAGTACATAACCGCCGCGTGTACAAGTTCTTGCTCGGGTGTTGTACCGTTCATTTTAGCGGCCTGCATAACTTGTTGGCGCAAATTGGTTTCGCTTAAAATGTGTTCTACACCATCTTTAATGATCTTGTATACAGCCGGGTTTTTATCTGTATCGTATTTTGCAGCCTCTTCATTGATATAGTCTTTTATATCCTGTTGGTTGAACTGGAAAAAAGTTGTATAAGTGAAGTATGCCGCGGCAGATAAAACCAGCACTATAGCTGAAATGATTAAAAGTGTTTTTATAAATGGTTTCATTGGATTTTATTTTTTTGGCCACAGCAATACCGCTGCTATTAATGTTATTACTGCTAACCCAGCGAAAAGCATGGTGTTGTTTTTTGCTGGTGTGGTTGTGGTTGTGCTGGTGTTTGTACCTCCAATAATTGGATTTAAAAACCCTGCTATACCGCTTCCTATTTGGCTTGCGCCCGCTGCAAAATCGTTCATTGGTTATTGAATTGATTTGATTGCTTTAATAAGCTTTGGGCTTAGCCCGGCAGGATTTAAAGCAAATGAGTTAAGAATGGTTTGGATTTCTTCGAGGTTGTTACGCTCTAAAATAATTTGGCAGATGCGCTGTATCTTTTTTGGATCAGGTGACCAGCCGAGTTCGTGAGAGTAACCAAGTTTGTGGCGCAAAATGTGGTTCATCGATCCGGGATTGTTCGCAATAAGAAAAGCGAAAAAGGCCGCACGATCATTTGTAATTAAGTATGCGAACTCATCCGGCGTTACTGGTTGTTTTGCTTGTACCCGCGCTGCGATTTCTTTTAAATTCATCGGATTAATGTTTTAAAAAAACGCTTGCCTGACTACAAGCAAGCGTTTTTATAATGTGATTTTTATGGATTGATTAAGCCCAGCTGATGTTAGCTGTTACTGTGAACCCTGCAGGCACTACCCAAGACAATTGAGTTACACCGTTTACCCAGAAATCTACAGCGATGGTTAAAACACCTTGTTGAACCTGTGTGTTACGGATAGCTTCTGAAAGGTCTAATACTTCCGGTAATTCACGCCCACCAGTTGCAGAGTAAGAAAGAATTGCAAATTCTAAACCCTCTAAAGCTGATAAAGACTGATTACCATCAGCATCTACCGCAGTAAATGTGATTGATTTTCCACGCAAACCACGGCCTGCGTTGGCAATGTTCACATACTTATTGATGTTTTTGCCTCCAAATCCATCATTAAAAGTTGGAACTAAACCGGTGGAAACGTTAAAGTCTGCCGTGTTGAAAGCATAAACTGTGTTTTCTGCATTCGCATCATTAGCAGCATTACGACCACGGGAAGTAATTAACGTGCTTTTAGGTTTACCAAATTTTTCAATTGTTGCGTCTTGTGGGTATTGGTATACACCTGACTTGTTATTGATAGCATCAGCTACAGAAACAGAAATTTTTTCGATGCTTTGTGCTGGTAAGTTACTTAAGTTGCGAGTAGTTGTGATCATGGGTTTTTTTGTTTTATGAGTACAAAATTGCAGCAACACAAAACCGCGCTTTAACGCTTCTTTACAGTGCTTAACGCTACTTAACACTATTAAACACTATTGTAATTTTGATAAAAAAAAGGAGCGTTTTTTATGGCGCTCCTAAGTGTTCAACTATATATTCTAATTCTTTTGGACTGTAAACCTTTGCAAACTTCCTTACCTTTCCGGATGTTACTAGTGTTTTAAGGTTAGCCCACCATGTAGTGCGGCTTATTTCGTAGAGTAGCCGCAATTCCTTTGCGCTATTTGGCGGTTTAAAGTTATCCTGCATTAGCGTATTTCGTCAATGGTTGATATGGTTATGTGTTTAAATCGGTCGGTGCTAGCCTGTAGCGTGTTGAATGCTTTCATTACTTTATCAAAGCAGGCGCTTAAACTTTCCTTTCGTACAAGCGGTGTATCGAGTGTTTTACAAAGTTCGATGTAATCAATTTTTCGATACAGGTCCAGCGGTGTTTCACCAAAGGAGTGGTACATAAAGCAGATATCAATGTTTTGTTGCTTACTGTTACCCATTAAACGGTTCAACTCTTTGCAGATGCTTTTTTCACTATGTTTACGTGCATCCTCGAAAATTAGAAATGTGTTCCAGTGGTTGTTACTATCTGTAAACCAGCGGCAGAAACTATTTATATCCTCCGGATCAATCAGGATGCGGGCTACACCAGTTTTAAAGTTTTTAAAGCTTTCCATTGTAAGGATAGGAACGTCCCTGTACGCCGGGTGATCATCAGTATCTACAATTAAAACCTTAATGCCTTTTTTTAGGTAAATGTCAATAAGGCCACGAAGTTTTAATTTTGCGTCGCCTTTTACAATCGTGGTTTTGCCTGTACCGCGCGCGCCAATGATGGTAAAAATTTTATTAAACCGTTCTATCATCGCTTATACTTCTAAAAATATTGCCTCGGCTTTGCCGCCGATATCTTCAATTAGAGCCATTATCAGCATCCAACCTGGACCAATTTCAGTATTTGTGGCCTCAAAATATTTGGTAAGGATTTTTGCACGGCGTGCCTCCGATTGTTCATCGGAAGAGGCTTCGAGTTTTTCAAATTTGCGGCGCTGTGATTTCATAGTGCGCTCCCAAAAGTTTTTTAACTTCAAATGTTCCTCACTTAAATCGCTATCCTTACGGTCTAAAATATCCGTTGTATCAATGATTTCGCGCTGTTCCTCTGTAAACTTATATTTGGTTTGAAGTTTTAAGCCAAGGGTGAACAAAAAGTTCGTCATTGTGTCGAGGCTGGCAGCTGCCGTTTCTCCTGATAACTGAAAGTCCTCTTTAGTGAGTTTTTTTGCACCTGGCTTTGTTGTTTCCGGTGTGTTTTCGGGCGTGGTAGGTTTGGGATCCACGGTAGCTTTTGGCGTTTCCTCTTCAGTACCAAAATTAAACTTAGGCAGTACCTCGCTAGATGCTGATTTTGTTTCGGTGGTTTTTTCGAGTTCCGAAAACAATTCTGTACCGCTTGTATTAGCGGTGTTTTCGTTGTTATTGTTGTTTTGTTGCATAGCTTTCGAGTATTGGTGCTAGTTTTTTAATGGCTGAGAAACGACTGAAAAACTCATCCCGGCGATCATCGTTTAAAAGGATCATTGGCAGAGAGGACATTTTGATGCCCATGATTTTTAGAATATCGGAAAATCCTAAATCTTCTTTTTTTAACTCTGCTTTGAAGCTACCAGTGGCAGGATCGATAAAACCTAAATTAGTTGCAAGCTCTGTAAACACTTCTTTAATGCGGTTTTCCTTGGCTTGGTAATCTTCAATTAAAATAATTAACTCGCTGTTTTCGAGTTCTGTCAGTGTCTTGTTTTCGTTGGTTTCGCTCATTTTCTTTTCTTTTTTTTACGTGCAATGTTTTTTGCTTTTTGGTGTGGGTTTTGGTCAAGTATCCATGTTTTCCAGCTACCAAACTTGCCACCAAGTCCAGTTTGGAAATATGTTTTTTCGTGATTAGTATTTTGCCCTTTTTTCATTCTTATATTTTTTTGGTTCGCTTGTTAAATGGAAAAGGTCGCATTCAGGGCAGCGGTAGGTGCGTTTAGGCCGTTTATCTTTTTTGCCTATTAATTTATTTCTGCGGGTGTTGCTGTATTTATCCTGTATTCGGTATGTTTTCACAGAATTTAAAACCTCCCGGGCTTCGCGTTCACTTGTATATCCGCGTTTGTAGCAACTCATTTCTAAATTAAATGGCTGTATTTTTTTTCAATGTATGTTTTCAATGAGTGTTCCATAAACTGTTGAATAAAATCAGTTTCGGTACACTCTTTAGGCCATTCACCCTTTGACTTAAGAAAACGGCGAAGTTTAGTAAGCAATAGCAGTAATTCGGGCTGCAATTCAATCACAAATTGATTTGGTTCTAAAACAGGTACGCTTGCTGGCGGCACGTTTTCGGCCTGTAACAAGCGCCTTACTACCTCACTAAACCCGGCAGCAAACGAGGGGAACTGTTTAATAATATCGGTAACTACAGCCTTATCGATTGGGAAAACACGGCCTGAAAACTGAACGGTTGCACCTGGCTTTGTGTTTTCGGGTGTGGTTTCGGTATCGGGGTTAACCGGCTGGCTTTGGTTTTCGGTTAAATCGTTGTTTTCAATCATTTTTTACGCTTACGTTTTTTGTTGTAGCTAGGCTGCATGCGTGGGTTGTGAACTCTCAGGTAATTGTTTACAGTGAGTTTTTCGAGTAACTCACTGTAAAGCATTGGTGTTAACATGGGGAAAACACTACAGATTTTAGAACCTGTGTTTGTAGCTGGTGCGAACACGCCCACCGCAAGTTGCTGTGCCATCATCTTTGTAATTAACAGTAAGTTTCTTTTTCTTTTCAGGCTCATTGCGGTTGTAAGCAACAAGTAAGGCATCATGCGCTTGTTGTTTTCGCTTTTTAGTCCACTTGAATGCTGTGTTTTCGGTTTCAGCTTTTTTTACAGCTTCTTTTTTAGGTGCTGGCTTTTTAGCTTCGCCGGTAGTAGCTGTTTTCTTAGTAGCTGCTTTCTTTGGTGCGGTTTTCTTAGCTGCCGCTTTAGTGGTTTCTGCCATTGGATGTTGTTTTCATTTGTGCAAACGTCTGAAAACAATAAGCAGAGGCGAAATTTTATGAATTGCAAAATGCGATTAGTTGCAAAATGCGAAAACGGATAGTGAAAACACGAAAACCATACACCCAAAAGTTTGGCGGTTTTAAGTAGTGAAGTAGTTAATTATTTCGCTATGCCTTTACAGTACTGCCTTACAGCTTAACTACATGTTTTACTGTGATCCTGTTATTAAGTAGTGAATGGGTGTTAAAGTAGTTAAGTTTAACAGGTTCACTACTTGTTAACTACTTTGCTATTTTAGAAGTAGTTAACCCGCATTGTAGTAATAGTGTGCCTTATAGCTTACTTAACTACTTTAACTACTTATTTTAGAAACATTTAATAATTATATAAAAACAGGGTGTAAAAGGTGCATTTTTGCGAAAAACCGCGCAAAAGCCTTTGGTTGGCTGCAAAAAAAAGCCCCGGCGGTGATCCGGGGCGTTTAAGGTGCTACATACCTGAATAGTTTGGCGCTGGCTTCAATAATTAAAACGCTGCGTATGGGGAAAAAGAAAGGCGTGGTGGTGTCTTCTACATTTACAAGGGTAGGAGTGCCGTTTTTATCGTAAAGCATCCCAAAATTGATTGTTTTATGTTTTGCGGCTTCTTTTACCCATTTTAAAAAGGCATCGCGGTTATACAACACATTGTTATAGCTGTAGATATACAGCATGCCGCTAACGAGTAATTTAATATTTAAATCCTGCGCCATTTCAATTTGCATATCAATGGGCGATGTTACGTGTATTAAATTTTTATGGGTGCTGCCTGCAATTAATTGCGCCTCGTAATTATGTACCACGCCTAAAAACGGTGGTTTTTTATCGGGTAGGACATGAAAGAGTGTGCAAGTAATTACCATACCCAAATTTACATAAGTAGAAAGTGGGGTAGTGCTATGAATTATAGCATTAACAAAAAAGCCCCGGCAGTGTGCCTGGGCTTTTAAAGATATATGGTAATTTGGTTTGACTACAGATGATCAGTACTTTGTAGCCACAAAAAGCTTCGGTACCAAGGTAGCGAAGTGTTCCACATCTACCCCAGCTGCTCAATAATAGTTTCTAATACGTGCTGGCGTTCGTGCGGTGGCATTTTCTTAAGCATTTTAACCCAACGGTCTGCTTTGCGCTTTATACGCTGCCTATCGGTTTTATTTTTACCGGTGTAGGTAGTTTCGTGTAGCTTTACTGCAGGCGGGTAATTCATATACAGGCATTCTGTTACTATTTTTCCGTGGTAGGATACTTGCATATCTATCCGGTACCAGTCGTGTAAAATTTCATCGTACAAGCAGCTGCGGTAGTGGGATATGGCTACGTGAGATCTGCACTCCTTTAATTTATTTAATAACTGGCGGTGCTGATCATCTGTTAATTCATATTCATAAAGCGCCTTTTTGCCCAAACGATCATTAATGATATACGGCGGGTCCAGGTAGATCAAAGTATCTTTACTGCAGTGTTTAAAATCATCCAGCAGCGATATCATACAGTCGTTAACAACTACTACGCCGGACGGGTAGTTGTTTTTATCAGCCCCGGCCAAGGTAGATGAAAGTTCAACTGCAATATTCAGTTTTGCCGGTTTTTTCTTACGGCCAATTTGGTAAGATCCGGCGAAGCCCTCAATGTATACCTTGTGTGGCGGGAATGTATTTATAATTTTAGGAAACAGGCCGGTCGGGCTTTTGTTTCCTGTGTAGCCTTTAGTTTTCATTTATAATATTGATGGTAAAAATTTTCTTTTCCCCTTTCGGCTTCCCATAGGTAAATAATACGATCCCAATAAAAATGCAAGCCGGCGGCCATTAAAGCTAAAATAACGAGCGCAAATAAATTTTCTCTGATCCAGCGGATTATAAAGTAGAAATCTATCATGTATTAAAATTTACAGTAATTACAAGTGTTTTCTTGGCCTAAATCTCGACCAAAAGTTGTGTAGAATGTTGCCTCATCTCTTCCCCAATAGCGAGTAAGCTCTGAACTTAATTTCATCGCAAGCATAAAATATTTAGGATAATATTTTTTCACAGCTAGAATATCTTCAGGATCCATATTCTTGCAGGGCAAACAATTATTGTGTTTAAACACACGATTACCATTTTCATCAAGTATTTTATAAATCTCAGGAAACCAGCCTATAAGTCTTTCTACAATTTGAAAACACCACTCATCGTTAAATTCTCCAATAGGATAAAGTTTTTGGAGCGAAAAAAGATCGACTGATATATTTTTTTTTTGCCGTTCCGACCGTCTCTTAAGTTCGTGCCTTACATATCCTACCAAATCTATTTTAATATCATTTTCAAAAGCATAAGCGTTGATTTCATCAATCTTGAGCCTTTTAGTACATGGTGAATTTGCAGGATGGGGAATTATCTTTTCTTTTCTGAAAAAGTCTAGTATGCTGTTTTTGGTAATTCTGACTTTTACAACTTCAAAATGTTTCCTGGCAAACCTAATTCCATCTGCTACAAATTGGAACGTGTCAGGCGAATGCTCTTTAAAATGAGCGTAGAATAAATGAACTTCTTTTGGCTTAACTGGCTGTTCTGAAAGCCAACACAAAACAGCCATACTGTTAATTCCACCCGAAAGCCCTATTAGTACTCTATCCATAATGCTAATACTTTAAATTTGTCCAGTGAATTAATGTGCCAAGCCAATCGGTGTTGAAGTACTCGAAAAACTCGCCGCGGTTGGCAAAACCATCATTTACAGCGAGTGTATCAATTTCAGTACTGGTAAGTTCGCGGCCATCGATGTAAACAGCGGGAACATCAAATAATTCGGTTGCTGAATTGTACCAATAATGAACTTTCATGCGCTGTGTAGTTACACAAGGTTTATTTGGTATAAACTGACAGCGGCGGCTAGTACGGTTATGAATAACGGCCTGTATATTCATACCAGCGCGCCAGCGCGCGGCTTTATCCTCTCGGGCTGTGTGTATTTTTGGGCTGCACTCGCTGTAAACATCCCAATTGAATGAGTAAGCGGCTTTAATCGCTAAATCAGCAACTGCCGGTGTAAATCCTGCAATGCCTTTACTTATTTTCTCAACAAAATAGCTTGGCTTTTTATTGATTACCTGTGAAAATCCTAATATCATTGTTGCTTTATTTTGATTATGGATTACTAATAATTTCTTTAAGTGATCTTGTTATCATTCGCTGTAAGTTAATTGCATCCTGTATGTTCATTCTTAGAATGAAATCATCGTTAAAATATACAGTTACATAATCGATGCCGTTATTCTCTTTTGAATAGCCGCCGCACATTTCTTTTATTGGGGTTTCGACTTCTTTTAGTTGAACACTCGGATTATTAATATCCTTTTGAATAATTACTGTGTCCTGTGGTTTCTTAGTTGATGGGTTTGTCATACAATTTTGGGTTTAAAATTTTTTAAGTAGTTTGTGCTTTGGCCATGTTTGCCAGTGCGTTTTATCCGTAACTAAATACCGGTTAAGCACTGCATCGTATATTAACCGCAAGCGCCCGGCTTTGGCTTTTTTGTATTGTTCGCAAAAGGTCTTCATAATGTTGCTGCTACTTGGTTACTATCTGCATTCTGCGCGTTTATTTCGGCGGTTTCTTTTTCGTACACCGTCCAACCCCAGGTAATTTTGCCTTCTATCATTTTCTGCTTTTTATGAAAACCAGCTTTTGTTAGTGCTTCGCCCAATTTTTTAGCGCTTAACCTTAACTTGCTTTGCAGTTCGAGTTTTGATAAAATAATTGAGGTTGGTAAAAATTTGAGCCCGGTAACGCTGCCTGCGGGTGCAGAGGTGCTGAAATAGTATTGTAACAACTCCTCTTCCTGGCTTAACATTGCAAATTCACTATTGCGCGCGTTCAGTTCGTCTATCTCTGCATCTTCAAACCAATAACGGAAACGCTGTTTAAATAAATGGTAAGCCTGCGCCCATACCAATTCCATATTTAAAGCCTGCGCCGCTTTTATATCGATGCTTTCAACCTCGAAAGGAAGAAAACGGCGGCTACCGGTTGGGTCATTTAAAAACTCATTACCGTTAACCGATCCTGCAAAGTTTGCCGTGTGCGGGTATTCGGTAATAATAGGATCATAGGGCCTGCGATACTTTACGCTGTTAATGGTGATCAGGTTTTTCAATTCGTTTTCATCCTTTTTATGCAGCTGCTTTAACTGATCATCAATATTGATAATAAAGTATTCAGCTATCAGGGTTAAGCAATCTTTACTTTCAAGATTTAGTTTTCCGGTGTACAGGTAACTGGTTAATGTTTTCGGACAAAGGTTTTCGATCCAGGTTGTTTTAAATTTTCCCTGCCCACCGGTTAATACAAGCATGGTGTGGTTTGCGCATTTTTCATCAATGAAAACATTTGCAACACAAGCAATAAGCCACTTTTTTAAATACGTTTGCCAGTGATCAGCGTTTTTACATTTAACGGTGGCGCACAGTTCGGCGATGTGATCTGTTACCTCATCCCACGGAAAAATATTTTTAAAATAGTCCTTAATTGGATTTATCGCCGGGGAAAACGAAGAGCAAAGTATATCCATTAAGCCATCCTTTGAAATAATTAATCCTGCGCCATCCAACGCACGTTTCATACTTAGGAGGGTGTATTTATCCATTGGTAAATAAGCGGCATCCTTAACGCCTTTTTGTCTGTATTCGGGCTTTTGCTTTATGGTGTTGTAGCGAAAATCATAAACGGCGTTAAGCCATTTTTCTACATCCTGGCTTTTGCTTCGCCTGCCTGTATCATCCGGGCGTGTATCAGGATTATCTAACAGTTCGCCGTTGGTGCTGAAATTATCAGGATTATTGGTTTCTTTTTTAGTTTTAGTTTTCGCCATGTGAGTTCGATGTTCTTTTTATTAAATCATTATATGGTAGTATCTCTAATCTTTCTTGCGGTGTAGAATGGGGTTTAATTTCAAATGGTGTTTGCCGCCAGTTTTCATTAAATGCCTGCTGTACTAACTTTATCAATGCCGCTGTTTTCATTCGCATATAATAAGGCAGATTGCTAATACCATGAATTAAGCATACACCCTCCAGTTTAAATTTTTCATCTGCCAGGATCGCATTTTCTTTTTGTTGCTGTTGGATTAATATATCGGTGTTGTCTTTAAATTCGTAGAAGCTTTCGAGTATGTGAGCAAAAATTTTTATTTGTTGCTCTTTAAAAAAAGCCACTTTTGCGTTTGCTTTCGGGTTTTGGCGGTAATAATCCAAATCATTCTTTAACGAATCGATCTGCTTTTGCATATCACTTAAGCTATCGTTTAGCTTCCTGCTTTCGTTTGAGTAGTTGAGCATTGTTACTTAAGTAAATACCATTTTTCATTACTAAAACCATTTTCAAAACTCTTAGGTGTGTATTTGCAATACATTGCAGTAAGCGGCTCTTTATAATCATCTACAAGGTGCTTTCTATATGCTTTCATTTCCTTAATTGTTTTGTGAACAGTTGGAAAACAATTATCAATTACTAAAAAAAACATGTTTATAGATTATATTTTTGTTTGATTATTTCAGCTTCATTGATTAAAGCATCCAGTATGTAAACCTGTGTTTGATAGCTGGCATTTGTGGGATCAGGAAGCACGGCATGCAGCAACTCTTTATTTTTTGTGATCAAAACAGCCAGCTGCCCGATGCTGAATTTTGCACCTTTGCGTAGAACCATTGCAAACGCATCGTTAACCTTAATCATCGCAGCTTTACGCCACGGGAGTTTGTACCAGTTGCTTTTATAGGATAAAACAATTTTGTGATTTACCCAGTTGATAGATTTGGCTTTAAACTCCAACTCATTCATGTTTTTTGATTAAGCGTGTTAAGGGTTTGAAGTAGTGCTTTTTGCGCGGCCTCTATATCCTCCGGATAAAGGCCAATAAGCGCGGCTTTTATTTTTTCAATGGGATCGGCATTGCTGTGTTCTAAAATGTGCAGTGCGGCTTTAATGCTATTGGAGCGATGGCCGGGCGGGCGCGTCTCCTGATCGGTTTGGTTTACCATGTGTAAGGTTTAATTGAGTTTCTTTAATGAGTGCATCAATGCGGGGAACGCTATCTGCATAGTATTTTTTTAGCGTTTCATCATTAGTCATATTTTTACAGCGCTGGTATTTTTCCTTAAGCAGTTTAAGGCCGTGCAATATCATTGCCTGATCTTCGCAGTAGTCTTGTATTTTCTCTTTGTTATTCATGCCGTGCGGTATAAGTCGTTAATGTCTAAGCCTGTTTTTTCTGCAAATTTTTCCTTAATTAGCTTTGGTGGCTCTTTAGATAGGTGGCGGTAAAATGTGCTATCATCAATGCCGCATTCGTTACAGATTGTTTCTTTAAACTTTGTGCGGGCTACTGATGTTAAACGGTTGTACCATAGTTTTAATGCGGTAAGTGTGTTACTCATAAAAAAGGTATAATTAAACCCGGCAGGCAAGAACCCGCCGGGCAAGGGTTAATTAACTTAGGTTAAGCAGTAAGGAAAGCGGGCTATTTTTGAGATTTGGTTTCGCGTTGTAAATCAACTTTTCAGCTACATCTAGTGCGAACCCATCTGTACAAGCGCCGGTTAGGATAAATTTTTTTTCCGTTGGGTTTTTAATGCCAATCGTTACGTCTATACCGGCTTTTTTGCACGCCAAAACAAGCGCATCAGCGTCTTTTAAAAGGTTTTCATGAAGCTTCGTTTGCTGTGTCGGTTCAACTTTTTCTCTTAAACACTCTTTGGTAAAGGTTTCCTCTAAATCATCTGAGGTTGAAATCTCAGCCATTTTTATAAGGGAACGCAGGTTGTTTAGCGAGCCATGGCCACTGCCACCGTGTGATTCTATTACATCTAAAGTTGCTAAAGCGTGTTGCTTTATCATGTTTTTATCAAAGGATGTTTTTTGATTTTCCGGTAAATGGCTTGTAGCCGCTTTAACGTGTGCGCCAATTATTTCGGCTGCTTTGTGTGTGATTGTGTTTTTCATGTTTATATAGGGGTTTTGGGGTTTAATGATTTGGGTAAATATTATCATCCTGTTCGCGCTCTGCTTTTTCTGCCTCATCAAGTGTTTTAAATAAAAAGCGCGCTGTTACATAAATAGCTATAGCCGCGCCCCCAAAAGCCAAAAGGGCGCGCCAATTATCGGTGATGAATTGAAAGTTTGTGAACACCATGGTTATTTTTTAGTTTCCGGGTTTATGTTTAGGATTTCGCAGATGATTAAAACATCCCTTTGCTTAGGAACAAAGCCGCTTGCTTTCCAGCGGTAAAAAGTGTTTAAAGAGATTTCGCACTTATCAAGGATGATGGCGATTTTTGCGTTTACCTCTCCTTTTTTGCAGTTATTAAAAGCAGCTTGCAACCAGTTTTCACGTTTTTTGGCTTTTGGCTTAATAGTTTGGCTCATAATTTATTCTTTAAATGAGAAAAAAGTATTAATTTGATAATGCAATTGTCGGAATTATCCGTTACACTTTATCGGAAAAATCCGACAAGTTATTAACAGTGCGCTGTTTTATGGCTTCAATTTCATATAAAATAAACGAGTTAAGAGAGGCTAAAAAGCTTACTAAGACAGCGTTTGCAGAACTTATAGGGGTAAATCGCGACACTGTTTATAATTTGTCGGATGAAAGCATCAAAGTTTCGACCTTATTAAAAATATCGGAAAAACTCGACGTTCCTGTTTCGTTCTTTTTTTCGAGCGCTGAGGCTACGAAAACGAAGAATTTTGCCAACGAACCCGAAGTAAAATACGGTGATGGGGATTGTGCAGAATTGCGCCATACAGTTGCCATTTTAAGAGAACAAAATTTGAATAATCAGGAAACCATAAAGGCACTGAATCACGCTATTAATACATTAAACCAACAATTGGAAAAACAAATTCCTTTACCCACAACAAAAAAGACAAAAGCTTAAGCTTTCTTTTATGAAATGTAATATGGACTGCTATTTAATGAAACTAGCGCAACAAACATCAAAGAACCAGGCACAAACGATACAGGCACAGCAAAAGGTAATTGATTTACTCACATTAATAATAAAAAGAAGTAGCATAGACATGACGCACAGTGCAGAGGCACTGAAAACATTAACAAAAAACATCGGTTTAAACTGATACCAAAACTGATACCAAAACCGCTAATCGGTTGAATTATCAAGACGTTCACTGAAATAAGAAGACCTTAATAATCAAGGCTTTAACACAATAATAAATGGGATAGGTGTTTCACTCTCCCGCTACCAAAGGAGACAGCCATGAATTATTTTCATGGCTGTTTTCGTTTCCACCCTCTGCAAGCCTTTGCAAATGGGGAATCAAGCTAAAAACAGTGTTTACTTTTTTGGTTAGCGAGATTTATCCAGTTTTTCCGAAATGTCATTAATTTTTATCTCTATTTCAGTTTTAAACTCTTGATACAGTTCCAAATCTAAATCATCAAATGCATATTTACGTTGCAACTTTTTTAAGTCATTTACTAGTCTTTCATGCTCTTTTTCTAACATTGGTTGTTCACTTTGTTTTTCATTCTCCAAGCATTCGTAGGTCAGTTTTAATTGGTTTAAAAAAGGGGTAAGGTATATTGAAGGTAATTCGTAGCATTTAAGAAAATCAGTGAATATTTGATGAGCACCTATTCCTTTTGAGCTCTTAGTTGTTTCGGCATTAATTGTTTTGTCCTTGCACTTCTGGCATTTATAGTAGTGTAAATTTTTTTTGTTAACTTCATATCCGGTCATTTTGCCTCCACATTCATCACAAAGAATAAATCCCATTAAAGGACGATCTGAATTTGATAATTCATTTTTATATCCATATCGATTGGATCTTAATAGATTTTGTACACTGAAAAATTCTTTGTCACTTACTATAGGCTCCCAATTTCCTTTTACTATTTTATCTCCCAATAGCGAGTTCACATTCACCCCGCAGTAAAACGGGTTACGCCACATTTTACTCAGTTGTTGTTTGGTGACTTTTAAGCCAATTTTATCTAGATTAATTACTATTAAATTATCAGATACACCTTTTAATTTGTATTCCCATGCTTTTCTTACCAATGGTGCATCAGGACTTTTTTCAATTCTTTGAGTGGGACTGTAAAAGCGATGATCCTTTACTCTTGGACCATAATGAACATATCCTACGGGTGTCCTTCCCAACGCATGACCATTCTCTAACATCTTAACCATACCAGGAATAGTTATCTTTAATCTATCTAAATTATCTCTTCTGGATTGAATCAGGCCTGTATAGATTTCAAGTTTACCTTCTTCGGTCATCGTATTTTTAGCTGATGATACTTCAATGATATGTACTCCTAGTTTCTCGACAAGCTCATGAGCTAATGTAATACCTCCGCCACCACTTCGTGAAAATCGTGAAATTGTATTTATGAGTATTGCAAATGGTTTTTTCCTTGCGCTTCGCACCTCATTAATCAATTTCATAAACTCTTTTCTAGTGAAGTCACCACTAGCACTCTCATATGTTGACCCGAATGTCATTCCTAAAGTATATCCATTTTCATGCGCATATTTGTGTGCAGCGTCTTTTTGACTTTCAAGACTTCTGTTTAATTCCTGGTCTTTACTTGAAACTCTAGTGTATAGCCACAAAACTGGATTGAAAACCTCAACCTTTTTTACTTTCTTCGTAAACGATGCAAATTTATTTAAATTCATACAGGATATTTTTTTATTTATTTAACATTTGATTCTTCTTCAATTACTAAAAAGCATTTTTCATTTTTATAGATATTAAAACTTAAGATTGACAGCTGATATAATGATTCTATGATTTCAGAAGCTTGTTTATCAGGAACTTCATTAAAACCATCGCAAGAACGAAGTTGTTCAACTGAAATTTTCCTTACTAATCCAAATTGATCCCAATTTTCGATGCTATTCAAATCAGTTTTTTTTTCTTTGGAAATTTTCTGTTTCAGTGAAAAAGAACCCATATAACAAAAAAGCAATAATAAAATAGCTAAAATGTCGTCTTTATACTTATTTGCACAATCATAAGATGTATTCATATTTTTCTGAGTTTAATATAAAGAAATAAACCTTTTTTATAGGCCTTTAATACCAAGGCTTCCAGAGCTACTAACTCTTTATAAAAACAAAGGTAAGAAATTTACCACAAAGTAACCTTAAATGGTTACTATTTTTTAAATAAATTGTTAACTTTGTGCTGACAACTATATGGAAAAGAAAACTTTCACAAAAAAGCTAGGCAATCACATTGTTATGCTTAGAGAAGAAAAAAAAATAACCCAGGTAGAATTGGCTAAACTATGCAAAAAGCCAAAGCAAAATATTAATCGATTGGAGGCAGGAAGCATAAATCCAACAGCTTTCCTTTTGTATGAAATTTCAAATGCCTTAGAAATTCCTCTTACAGAAATGTTGGCATTTTGATATTTAGTATATCTGAGTTTTTTTTAATCTCTACTTCAATATAGTCTCAGGCGGAGGGTTAAAATGTCGAAGTCGCCTGTGCAAAGATATGCTAAAAATCGCTCGGCTAAAAGCGATATTTTGACGGATAAAACCGTCCTGACAACTAATTTACTCGCTTTCTAAGCTCACCTTTCGGTACGTTCTTTCCCTTTTATCCGATAACTCTTTCTATGAGGTCAATTTTAGTCCCTATTACAAAGCCTCTATCAATTCTCTCTTCGATCATAATTCCAACCAAAATGTAATTAAAGGTTCCGGGCTTTTTCCCCTCCACAGACAGCCAAATTCCTCCACCGCTTAGTCCTTTTAAATCTTTATATCAGAAACTTGATAGATCATCATTGAAATTACCTTGTTTTCTTGAATGACTGAGTAACATTGAGTAACTTATTAACTAATCACAGTTAGTTTTGCATTTTAAGCCGGGAAAAATACGTCGCTTCGAGACATTTATGACATGTTTTTGTCGAAATAAAAATGCTTTCATGTTAGAGGTTGTCTTTTCTCTTAACAAAATTATTGTCTAAGGATTGTTATTTAGTGTATTTAAGTTCAAACAAACATATATGTCTAGTCAAAAGAGACTTATATTTAATTCACTATTACTTTTTGAATCATCCTTTTATCATCAACAAATAGTTCCACTAAATATGTGCCCTTTGAGAATCTAGATAAATCTATTTCTTTTGAAAAAACACCAATGGCGGTTTCTTTTCCGCTTTGGAAAACAACCAGTCCTTTTGAATCTATAACGCATACTTCTATTATGGATCGCTTATCAGTCGTATAACTGATTTGAATTTTACTTTGTGTAGGATTAGGATAAAGAACAAAACTGTGTGTTTCCTTTTTATTTACTTTCACCGAAGTTGCGTTTCCCAATGAATACTTATAAATATTTAGTGAAACCTTGTCATAAGTTTGTTCACCTGTTACAATAAGATCCATGTTTTTATCAAACATCATGCGACCCTTCCTAAGTTTGCAACTGGGAGCCAATGGGTTAATAAGTGGTATTAGATGTGAACTAACAAGAATTCCGTTAGCCGAATTATAGGTGTTCAGGTAATTTTCAACGGAATCCTCGCCTGTGGTTAATGCTTCCACACTACAGTAAACATTTTGAGTTAAATTTGGATAAATATATCCGAGGGGCAAATAAGATACGTGTGAGTTATTCCAAAGCAATTGGCCTTGCGAATTGATTTTATATGTGAATGAACCGGCAGGAGTTTCACCCGTTATATAAGTGTTACCAGCTTTATCTACTGTCATTCCGAATATAGAAGTTCCTGTAATTGGTATGGACCAAAGTAACGAATCATTACTACTATATTTATTCAATGTCTTAGTTTCAGTAGGCTTTCCGATTTGTACATAGAAATTGTTTAGACTATCAATACCACTAAAGAAAGCTCCTTTTGAACCTACATGAATTACTTTTTGGCAAATACCTGTTGAATTGAATTTAGCAACGAACCCACCAGTTGGTACATTAATGTCATCAATTTGGGTTGGTTCTCCAGCGTGTCCCGCTATATAAACGATATTACCATTATTAACTAAAGATATAGTTCTTGGGACTGCGCGATATAGGGCTTGTGTCCAACTAATATCTCCCGCAGGATTAAATTTTACAAAGTACCCGTTGCTCCCATTTGAAGCGTATGTAAGTAAACTATCGGCTACTTTAAAATTAACATAACATTCTCCACCTATATAGGTATTGCCCGCTTTATCGCCATTAAAACTTGTATTAAATAACCAACTATTAAATTTTGTCGTATCAGACCAGATCACATTTCCACTTTGATCTATTTTTGCTCGATAAAACCCGCTATGTACACTGCCAGTATAATCTGAGATATGAGAACCCCCAACATAAATATTATTAAGCGTGTCACAAATTACGCCTCCTGATAAAGTTTTTTTATTTAGAGAAAGTTGATTGCTCCATTGTAAATTTTGACCGAAACCCGTTGAGTAAGTTAGCAGAGCTAAAGCGAAAATTGCTAAACGTTTGTGGAGGTATGTGTTCTTCATTGGTTAGATTATTTAAAATACTGTATACTAATTTAATTCCGAGTGAGGGTTAATTCCAACATATTAGGTGAAAGAAGGTTTTTAAAGGCTATTCGAGTGGTTTAGCAATTTCTTGTTATGTTTTTTGCACTTCAATTAGAGATTAGTAAATGAATTTGGGCAAATATTTCCCGATTTCTGAATTAGCGATTTGTTAAAATATCGATGAATACTTTGCTTTTGTCGCCATTAGTTATAGATTTGGCTAAACCAAAACTTAAACAATGAAGAAAATCTTAACTCTCTGTTGTCTATGGACAACCATCGCATGGAGTCAGGTGCCTATAAGTAGCACTTTCTATGGAGGAAGCATCTGGTATGCAGATTATTCCGCTCGTCCTAATTACGATCTTATTAACTCCTCACAATGGACGCGACTCAAAGCAACTGGCATGACAATGATGCGATTTGGAGGGACAAATTTTAATATTGGTAGTGAGAAGCCAATCGATCCGGTTTATTATGTAGATGCTGTAGACCACATTCGAGAGCAAGGGATGGAACCCATGATTACTGTTCCGTTAGACGGTTTTAGCGGTGCAAGTAGTGATTTACAAATTATGGATAAGATTCACGAGTATGCCGCTAAAGCCGCAGAAATTGTACGCCTTGTGAATCAATCTAACAAAAGGAATGTAAAATATTGGATCATTGCTAATGAACCGGGAGGTAATTACAACATGTATGATGGTAGTGGTGATCCGGCTATACCTTATGATGCTTCAGTAATATCCCGTTATGTGAAAGAGTTCAGTATTGCAATGAAACGGATTGATCCGTCAATTAAAATTATTGCTCCAGAATTGGAGTGGTCGAACTCAACACTACTTGCAATTTTATTTGGTTCTGGTCCAGATAACATTAAGGGAACTATTCCGGGTGTGTATAATAATGAAACCACAAGTCCGGCTGCTGGTCTTCAATATCTTGACTACATTTCAGTCCATACTTACAGTGGATTCAGTCCGGTATTAACTTCACGTTCAGCATTTATTACAGAAGGTGCTTCAGTTCAGAATTCATATACGAGTTTTTACACCACCTATCTTTCTGGAACACCTATAAAATTAATGGTGGATGAGTTTAGTGTTGACCATACTACAACAGTATCAAGCTCTCAAATATCAAACTTAACTCATATTCAAGATGTTTCAAAAGGTAACGCTAACAGCTTTATCAGCGGCCAATTACTTGCAGAAAAAATGACTGGTATGATGGCTGCAACCGATGGATCAGGAAACCCCCTCGTTACAACTTGTAATGTTTGGGCTACTGAAGAAGGTATGCGTGCATTTGGTATATTGCATAGTGCCACAGCCTATCCAAAATCAACCTATTGGCATTACTGGATGCTGGCAAAGCATTTTCAGGGAACTTTTTTTAACAATACCAATGCCACACCATCTGGTGTAAGAGCTTATGCATGTAAAACAGCAAATTACACAGCTGTAATGGTGGTGAATTATAATGATCCAGGCACAAGCCAAAATATGACTTTTAATTTTAGCGGAACTCCTCAAACAACATCTGGTGCTGCTAATTTCGCATTTAACATGAGTGGTGGAGGAAATGCATCCGGCACAGGTCTTCCTACTTCTATTACAGAGAAATCAACCTATCTATTATTTTTCAGTTGTTCGGGTGTATATTTAGGACATTATGAATATAGCGAGGCCGATCAAATTGATTGGACAGATGCAGCGGGTACTAACCAACTCTCAAACTACCATTTACGGTTAACACCTCGTTCCTTTGGTTCAATTCCTACTAATAATTTAACTGTTAGTTTAACTAACAATGGCAAATGCACAAGCGACAACACTTCTGCGACAGCAACTGGAAATTTAGTTTCATCAACCGCATATAGTTGGTCTAAACTTCCGAGCAATGTGCCATTAAGCGGTACATCAAACGTGCAAAGCTCTGGATTATTAGCAGGGCAATATGAAGTTAAGTTTACAGGCTCAGGTTCTTGCGGAGTTTCAACTACTGCGTTTTCTATTCATCAGAAAGCACCATTAGTAAATGCAGGGCCAGATAAAACCTTCTGCCCAAGTACTGCAATAACTGTTGGGGATGCTACTCTTCCAGATGCAACCACTTATGGGATCACTTATTCTTGGAATCCAAGCGATGTTACCAGTTCTACAAGTTTTGCTGATGGTACTGTAAATCCTTCAGCAAGTGTTTATCAAATGGAAGCAACTGATGGGACTTGTGTAGCAGAAGATTTTGCGACTTTCACTCAACCTGTTAGTACTTCAGCTGATGTATTTATTAGAGATTCTAAGGAGGACATTGGTGCTGAACCAAACTTTCAAACAAGTTCAACCCTTGGTATGTTTTGGTTGAGTAATGATGTTTGGAATCGCCAGACAGGGGATAATTTATTGTTTCACCAAAATCCAGAGTTTAAAAATTCATGCGCGGCTGGATCACCGCCTACCGGAGCAACTAATACCATGTATGTAAGATTAACTAATAGAAGTTGTGTAAGTGTAACTGGTAATCTTGATGTATATTGGTCAAAAGCTGGAACAGGCTTACAATGGCCAGCGGATTGGATTGCTGGTGGAAGTTGTAGTGCCTATGTTTCAGGTTGTACGGCTCAGTGTTCAGATCATTTATTCGCCACCTCCTCTACATCTGAAACAAAAGCTAATATAACCGTAAACCCTAACTCAGAAATGATCGTTCCTGTTCCTTGGTGTCCTCCAAATCCAGCTAATTACAATTGTCCTCCAAATTTCCCTGCCGCAGATCAAGGACATTTTTGTGTGCTTGCTCATTGGAACGGAACTTCTGCTGATGCGCTCCCAACCTTTGGTTCGCAGCCAGTATGGGCAACGTCATATTTGTACAACAATGTAGCATGGAAAAACATGCAGATTGTGAATGAAGATCTTATGAACATTCATCCGGGTCCTACAGGTGGTATTATAGTTCGTAATATAGATGAGAAGTCTAATTTTATCAAACTTAATTTTATTCCACGTAAAGATAATGTAGAAGAAACTATATTAGATTATTCACATATCTGTATTCATGTTTCTAAGGGATTAATGAAACGTTGGTATGAAGGGGGCAGACGTGGAGAAGGAATTGTCGCTTTAAATGATTCAGTTCTTGAAATAAAAAGTGAAAAAGCTTATATGGATAATATCTTTTTACGTTATAGAGAAGAAGAAGGATTGGCAATTCAGTTGATTCCTTACAAGCAAATGGTACACACTGGTAATGAGTATTTTGATTTTGATGTAGTCCAGTATAACGCTCTTGATTATAGCGAAAAGTCTATTCCTATGGGAGGCGAACGCTACCAGATCAAAAAGCATTATAATCCAATTAAGGAATGTTATACAACTTCAGCGGTTCTTAACGGAACAATTTCAGGTGTAAAGGAGTACAAAAAAGATTCATTGCTGATAACAGGAAATGTGGTAATCCCAGCAGGAGCAAAATTACAATTGACTGATTTAACCGTAATGATTGCTGAAAATGCAACTATTAGAGTTTTAGCAGGAGGCTCATTAGCTTTAAACCACGCTAACCTGATATCTGCATGTAAAGGCAAGAAATGGGGTGGTATTTTTATTAAAGGAAATCCAAGTATTCAACTTCCAATAAGCATTATCAAATCCACAATAGCAGATGCAGGCAATCCGTTGTTTATTGAGAAAGCAAACAATGCTTTAATTGTTGGTACAGCATTTATTGGTGATGGAACTGGAATAGCTATATCGTTAGATAAGGCTAAAGATTTTGAAATCTATGAAAATACCTTTAATACCTTCGATACAGGAATCCAGACTTATAAGTCAGACATGGCAAATGTTAAGTCGGTAATTGAGAAGAATATTTTTGAGAACGTAAGGGTAGCGTTATTCTTTGATGATGACAAGCATCAAAAGCTTGATGTAAAATGTAATCGTTTCATTTATGCAGAATATGCAATATTAAGTGATAAAACTACCTTGAAAGATCAAGGAACACTTTATGAAGGTGCTGGTAATGAATTTCAATCAGCTTCAGTTTTACCTAATAATAAATTGAAGCATACTAATGGAAATTCAGCGAAGTACTATTACGATCCTGCCAATCCCATCACATCTGGAATGAATGTAACTATTCTTTCTTCAACTTTAGATAGGACGTGTTATGCATATACCTTTGATACCACTTCTACAGGTAATAGTGCAAGAATGATGAATCAAACAGAAGAAGCACAAACAATTACGGAAGCGATTTCTTCTAGTAAATTGAATATCTATGCAGTGCCTAATCCAAATTCCGGCTTCGCCGCAATTTATTTCAATTTGGGAGAGGGCAACCTGGGAGACTTAATTGTCACAGATATCTACGGTAAGGTAGTAGACCGCATCAGAATCAATTCAGGTTCTAATAAAGTTGATGTTGACTATAGCCAATATGCAAACGGTGTTTACTTGTTGTCTCTTACAAACTCAAATGGTGAAAATGTAAATAAGAAGATGATTATTGCTAAATAAAAGTTGATATTTATTAGAAAGGGAGGATAAGCAGCCTCCCTTTTTTTATGCAAGTTTACTGGCTAGAAAAAACGTCCTCCTACCGAAATTTAGAATACAGAGAATTTCTGCAAAGTAATTTTGGTAAAATTTACCCAAATGAAACAAGTTTACCTTTTAATCTCTCTCCTATTAATATTCATTGAAGTCAAGTCTCAAAATTGGGAATGGGCTTTAAAAACTGAAAAATTTAATATTAAGGAAAGTGTTATTGCTGATGACGGAAGCATTTATATTATTGGAAATTTTCAGGATTCTTGTAAAATAAATAACCAGGTGTTTACTGGCACTGGTAGCCAAAACTCTTTATTATTAAAGCTATCAGGTTCCGGTACACCGCTTTGGTCAAAACTATTCTTTGGTATAGTTAGCCTGAATGCCATGGCTACAGAAAATAACAATGTATTTATTGCCGGAGACTTTTGGGGTCGCATGACTGGTGCAATCATTGATACAGCAATCAGTTCAGATATATTCATCATGTGCCTCACATCTTCTGGAAGTGTAGTTTATTACAAAAAGGAAGGTGGTACAGGATATGAAATCCTCGAAGATTTATCGGTAAAAAATGGTGAACTATTTATAACAGGGCGGTATCAACAAGGAGCAACCTTTTCAGGTAACAACTTAGCTTATGATCCGGTCATACAAACATTTTGTGCCCGCTATTCATCTTCAGAAAATTTAATCCTTTTAAAGAGCATTAGAACAAATCAGGGTAACTCATATATAACAGGGATCAAAGCAGGCGCTACTGGCAATTTTTACATTTACGGAACGTTTATGGACACCGTTCAAATTGGTTACGTAGATACAATGGTCGTAATGTACAATACGCCTGGCTCTGAAAATATTTTTGAATTTGATTCTAACGGCACGTTGGTTAATACTATTACTGGCCTTGGTAGCTACTACAGTAATTTATTAAATATTTCCTCTCATTACAATGGTAGTTATTTTATTGCATTGGTTACCCTCTATGGCTGCAATCACTGTGTTAATGGAATGCACATAAGAAAATTCGGCCCGTCGGGCTTTGCTCATTGGGCTTACAGTTACGGGGCAGGAGGCTCTTACAGCAATCCTCCATCACCATCTATTACACCTATTGATCTTGCATCTACAGACAATTTTTCCTATGTAATTGGTAATTATTCCGGCGGCTTTTTAATGGGATCTGATTCGCTGCAAAGTGCAGGTAAAATGTTTTTTTTGAAAATAGACCATCAGGGAAATTATCAATTTGTAAATGGCATTGAGCATGAAATCTACCCGGAACATTTATCCAATATAATGGATAGTTCAGTTATCGTCACTGGGCATTATCAGGGCAACGCTTACCTTGATAATCATCTCTTGTCAAATGGTGTATCATCATCCGGCTTTATAGCTAAATATAACGGCTCACCATTAGCTACCTCTCTTAATCCTTTAAGCAATAAATCTGCTAATGCCATAGAACTATATACTGAGCCAAATCCAAATTCCGGCTTCGCCGCAATTTATTTCAATTTAGGAGAAGGCAACCAGGGAGATTTAATTGTCACAGACAGCTATGGTAAAGTAGTGGATCGCATCAGGATCAATTCAGGTTCTAACAAAGTGGATGTAGACTATAGGCAATATGCAAACGGCGTTTACTTATTATCTCTGATCAATTCCAAAGGCCAGAGTGTAAATAAGAAAATGATTATTGCAAGGTAATTATTAAGGTTGTTAAATAAAAAGGAGGTTAATCTGCCTCCCTTTTTTGTTTCAATGCGAACTCTATCTTAAAGATTAAAATTAAAATTTTTAAAAGTGTCTGCTTTCCGTTTATTGATATTGTTATTTTGCACTAAGTGTAGGTTGACAAGTCGAAAAGACATCGCTAATTCGCTTACATTAAATTTTGATGCTAATTCTTTAAGTCCGTTCGGTTCATCATCTGACAAATCAAGGTTCATATTTTTAATTTCCTCTACAACAAACTTTTCAGGCATAAGAAGTGCAGCAGCAAAAGCGTTAGCCTGCTGTTCCAGGATATGAGTACCTGTTGAAGAGTTTTCATCCCTGAACAACGGGGCAAATGCATTATTGTCAACAAATACCTCGTTCGGATCATTAATACTATGTAGCATAAAATGCCCTAATTCATGTGCGATTGTAAATCTTTGCCGTACTTTAGATTGGTTAACGTTGAAACCAATTGTTGGTACATTATCGTTAACCATAAATACACCTGATACGCCGTTTTTGTCATCGTCAAATTCTTTAACAACACATCCTTTATTATTCGCTATTATATGAACTGGCACTGGCCGTGTAGTAATCCCGAACTCTTGAATTAAGTCTTCGGCTACTTTTTCAATGTCTTTTCTATTCATGTGATTTAGGTTCTAATTGGCTAAAAATACTTTTTAAACTATCAGGTACGACATCGCTTCCGTTTAATTTTACATTTTTTTCCAACTCAGATGTTGAAAAACTTGCACCAGGTAAAGGAAAAAGATTTTCCATTGGAACATTTAAGACAGACGCAATCTTCCATATTACATGAACAGGTGGCATTTGCTTACCTTTTTCAATATTTACAATGGAAACTCGGCTAATCCCAATTTTATCGCCTAAGGCAGCCTGATTGATTCCGTTTATCGATCTCTCACGTTTGATCTTTTTACCCACCAATTCATAAAATTGTCGCTTATCCGATTCCTGCATTACACAAATGTATAAATATTTGTTGGATATACCAAACATAATGTTGGTTATTCTTTACAAAGATATAAAATATATTTAACTTTTGACTTTACATATTTGTAATAATCACTACTTTTGACTCCATAAACTATTAAAATAATATAAAATGAAAGAAAAAGAAAATGGCCCTGATAAAGAGAAGGGAAACGACAAAAAATTAAATATCTCCGTGATGATTGAAGGAGATAAAATTTTTACCGAAGAGTATAATGATAATCAAAAATTAAACGTGATTGTCAACAAAACTTTGGCGAAATTACAAATTACCGCAGATGGTCGCGAATTAAAGAGAGAAGATGGAACTCCACTTCTTGATTTGAATCTAACCATTGCAGAAGTGGGACTTCGTGATGGTGAAGTACTTCGTTTTTTTAAGAAAGCTGTAAAGCCTGACAGGGACAAAGGATTTGCCCTGCAGGCTTCCGCAGGCTGGCATAAAGAAAAACCTTTGGAGAACCTATTTAGTACCGAGATCGGGATACTTGAAAGAGGTCTTGGCGGAGATTTTACCCTTACAAAAATAGTTGATCCTAAAGATAATAGCGGAAGATTAGGTGTCTTAGGAACATTAAAGTTTGCGGAAACCCAATCATCAGAAATCAAAATTATTTTCCCAACCCGTTATCCATATAGTTGCCCAAAAGTAATTCCTGTGCATGCACCTATGTCAGCACTGGCTTTTCAACAGCTTCCTCCGAAACTTTTTAATAAAGGCAATCAATATAATGATGGTGCAATGTGTCTTTTACGTGGTGACCAATGGAATCGAAATGAGCATAATATTGGTTGGTGCTTAAGGAGAGCTCAGGAATGGCTAACATTTGCTAATAGCCCGGGCGGTTTCCCTAAAGATAAAGTAGTGCTGGAAAACCCAGCGCATCTTCCTCATACCGGTCAGGTAATTTTGCCAAAAGAATATATACCGCCTGATGCCAAAACTGGCGATTTGATTCTTACACAGTTTAAGCCGAATCATTATATTATGGAAGATAATGTAATTCCCAATCATGTTTTCACACTTAACCTTGGCAAAGAAACATTCAGATGGTACCGCTTCCCTAGTGGAACAACATTGCAATCAATTATTCCTGCAATTACAGGAAACACCTTTGTCGATGCGTTTAGAAGTCATTTTGGTATCAATATAGCTGATGGCACTCATAACCAGAATGTAGCACTTTATTTTCCTGATGATTCAAATCGTTGGTATTTTTTTAAATTACAGATTCAAAAACTAAGTAATAACACCGCTAATTTAAACATCGCATACTATATATCGCGAATTGTAGACAGAGATCTTTACCTACGGACACATGATGTTTTCGATGATCAAATACTTAATGCAAAGAAAGTTACAATTATAGGATTAGGTGCTTTGGGTAGTGAAGTAGGCCGTTCGATAGCGCGTAATGGCGTAGGTACTTTTAATCTCTTTGATAATGATACTTTTGAAATTGGCAACTCTGTGCGTCATGCTGCTGATCTCTTTTATATTGGAGAAAGTAAAACGTCAGTTGTTAAGCAGCTTATAATACGGTCAAATCCCAATATTTTAGTTAATACTTATAATGTAAATGTTTTGGACGATGAAGGTTTATTGGAATCTTCTTTATTTGAATCTGATCTTTGCATTGTTTTAACTGCTGAAGAGCAGGTTGATTATTTAATCAATGAATATTATGCAGCTAGAATTAAAATTCCTTTTGTATTTGCACGTGTATCGAGTGGTGGTTTATCAGGATCTATACAAATCGTTAATTTTAAAGATTCAGCATGTTTAAATTGTCTGAGACTTCATTCTGCTGATACCTTACCACAACCAAAAACAAAAGCAGAATTTAAGGAGCTGCCACCGGAATATGGCAGTTGTTCTACGCCTGCATTCCCGGGTTCGGAAGTCGATACTAAAGAAATTGCTTTGCAAGTTAGTAGAATATCTCTGCAACTTTTGCTTGCTAATTCAAAATCGAATTATGCAAAAATACAGGGGCAGCAGTTCTATTGGCATGGTCCTCATGGTTCCGCAAAACAAAAACCTTTTACTTGGGAAATTAAAAACATTGAAAAACATGGTGAATGTGAAATCTGTAATAACAGGAATTAAATTTAGTGAGCAAGCCTTAGGCATTTTTGCGTCTGAAATAGAAAAATATGGTCGAATCGAAACCGGCGGTGTTTTAATTGGCAGAATTCAGGATGGCGTAGCAATAATTGAAAAGGCTACCAATGGCGGCCCCAATGCTACTCATAAAGAATTTTTCTTTCAGGCTGATCCGAATTATGTCGATATGATAATTGACATGGAATTTGCAAATTCGGACGGCAAAAACGTGTATTTAGGAGAATGGCATACACACCCTCAAACTCATCCTCAACCCAGCCCGAAAGATCTTCGTTCTTTGGATGAGATTGCAGATACATCTGAGGAGTTTGCAATTTTACTTATTCTTGGAGCTATTGATTTTAATATTAAGAGGTTACCTAATCAATATTATTCAATTATAAAATATAAAGAGGAAGAGGATTTCTTTCACCTTATACTTACATAAATTACATAGGAAAAATGACTGAAATTGAAACTAAATTTTATGCCCATTTAGGCTTGTTATCTAATCAATTTGCTCGGATGGAGCAAATGATTATGCTCATGTGTTCAGGATTAATGGGTGGTAACCAATATTCTTCGCGATTAGTGATGGAAAAGAATATACTTACTAAAAATTTAAAGCTACTTAGCACCTTGAGTAAAGAAAATAAATTTGAAGAAGCAGAAATAGCTTCATTAATTAAAGAGATTCATCTTTTAAAGGCGGATAGAAACAGATTTATACATTCAGTATGGTAATAGACAGTTAAATACGCAAGCATACGCTTTTTTGTAGTGTTAAAAAGGGTCTATGGAGTCAATAATAAAAATTACCAAGTAAATCTTCCATGAGAAAAAACGTCAGATTCATCGAATTATAATTTTTCACCTTTCATCAAAAGCTTAACTAAATACATAAATTAATTTGATGTTGACAGATACCTCCCCATTTAATTGTTAAAATCAGACTTAATTCTAACTAAAGTGGATTTTGACAATCTCTCATGAAGGCAACTGCAATTAAATGGCTTTATTCATGAATTTGAAATTGTTTCGGAATATTCCGTTTAGAAAATCTGTCTTTAATATAGTCAATTGGCCCTGCTATAAAAAAAACTGGGATAAGAAGAATTATCGATAATAATTCGAAGGTAATTGAAAGAATTTTAAATCCAATTCCATCCTTGTCCTCTAAATAATTCACTATTGCAGAAAGAAATTCGAATTTCGAAATTGAGTAACGAAATGTGGAATTAGGTGAAACTGAACGAAATTATTTAGGATGTTATAATCGGTATAAACCACTATTAATAGACATCTTGGGACTATTTGGAACTATTTGGGACTGTATAACAGTTAGGAAATTATTCCAGGTGGGAGCACATTTACACCTCTCGGAAAGCCCTGATACTAAAGTCCGAAGATGGACTGATTGGATTCTCGAGCGAAGTTTCGATATTTGTTTTTATCGAACTGATATACAAAAGCTTAACAAGTTTGAGAAATCTTCGTTTAAACATAGTAAAAACAGATTTATTGTTAATAATATTTTCGACTACTATTAAATAAACAAAAGGGTAAAACCCATAATGGGGTTCTAGAAATGTACCTGTTATAAGTTAGCTAATTTAATGTATGTAACATATATAAATTTGAATAACTTTAATGAAAAATCTTTAGTCATGTGTGGGATTTGTTGTACAATAGATAAAACGCCTAGAACAGCGTTAAATGAATTACTTAATAATGACCTAATTTCTCTAGAAGGATTAGACAAAATAAACGAAACAGAACTTGGTAGTAAATTAATACCTACAGAATGTTATGAGGTAATTAAAACATATACGAAAGATAAAGATCAAAGCCGAATATTTGGTATGAACCCAGGCAATCTAAAAAAGCTTAATGAGCTAGCACTAATTAAGTCATCTATGTGGTTGGGATATACTGAATTGAAAGTACATATTTTGCCTCATACTTTTGATCCAAATATAGATAAAACAATTGAAGTTTTTTCAAATGAGTGGGTTCCTTATAGTGGAATTAAATTCGTTTTTGTAAATGCATTACCTGCAGATATTATAATTCAACTTAATGGGAATGGTATACACTCTTCTCAAATTGGAACAGACTCAATCAATTTCTCTTCAAAAAATCAACCAACAATGAACTTAGGAATTGGTGGACAAACACTTCAAGAATTTATTAGACGGCCAATTATCCATGAATTTGGTCACGCATTGGGATGCATGCATGAGCATCAATCACCTGCAGGTAATATTCAATGGAATGAAGCTGTTGTAATCAGAACGCTCAAGCTCCAAGGCTGGGATGAAGATAAAGTAAGGCATAATATCCTTAATAAGCTTTCTAACACGACAATTACCAATTCAGCGTTTGATGCTAAATCAATTATGATTTATCCAATTCCAGAAGATTTTACTACAAATAGATTTAGTGTGGGTTGGAATACTGAATTGTCCGACCAAGACAAAGCATTTATGAAACTTGCATATTCAGTTTAAATTGTTTTAATCACTTATATGGAAGATGAAGATTATAAAATATTTTGTGATGAGTCCGGTTACACAGGTGTTGGTTTATTAGAAGAAAAACAACCCTATTTTGTTTATTCTGGAGTTAGACTATCTGCTGAAACTACAAATGAAATATCACAATACATTAAAGCTAATTATCCTGTACAGAGTGAAATAAAGGGGAAACATCTTGTGAAAAACGAGAAAGGCACAAAAGTATTACTACATATATTCGAAAAATATGGCCATTTGGCAAGAATTGTGTTTTTTGATAAAAAATTAGCTCTTGCGTCTAAGATATTTGAGTATGCTATTGAACCAAATTTGTTGAGTAATGGATTAATATATAAAACAAAGTTCAATATATACATCGCAGATAAGATGTATGATTACTTCACAAAGACAAGCACAGAAGCGGAAACAATATTTACGACATTTCTTGAAGAGTTAAGAGGAATAAAGAAAAGAACTATTTTCAGTATTGATCATTCAAATATTGAGAATGACGCTGTATCATGGATGTTTGATATTGTAAAATCAAACCCCGACAATTTTTATAAATCAATTTCAAAAGATGATGTAAGATGGCTGGGTTTTAGACTTAATATCAACCGCACTTTTAGTATATTGACAGATTGGAGCAAAACACATGGAAAGCTTGAAGTTGTTTGCGACGAATCTAACCTTTTAAAAAATGGAGATATACTTCTGCCCTTAAATAGCATGGGTTTATCTGGTAAAACGGCGGAGTTGTTAGATGATGTGATCGGGTTTGAACTAACAAAAGAAATTTCTCTTGCTAAATCAAAAGAAGAACCTGGGTTAGAAATCGCAGACATTTTCGCTTCGACTGTAGGTTATGCTCTTAACAACAAAGCTGATGAATTCAGTAAAAAGATAATTAAGTATACTTTCGAAAAAACAATCTGCAATCCGTCATTTTGTATCTTTCCTTCTTCTAAGAATACATATTCAAAAGAGCAGATAGATTTCTACAAAAGACTAATGAGAATAATTAATGAATATCCAAGAAAATAGGTTTTATAGATAGTATTTTGTCTATAAAAAACCTTTTAATAACTTCTAATTACAGCAAGTCTGCTCTAGTATTAAATTTGTAATTTTAATCTAACAAGATACTAAATACCTTTGTTTCAGGAAATCCAAAATCGTGATGCGTGGAGTACAATACGCGGATTTGTGTACCAAGTGGACACAACTATTTTACGTTGGATTCAACTTTCCGAGAATGAGATTTTAGAGCTTGAAAAGGGTGAAGATATTGATATAATTACCACAGGTCTTGAGAGCGAAGAAATTTCAAGGCAACTGGAACAAGTAAAATATCGGGAAGACAGTATTTCTTTAAATCAGGAAAGTATTATAGAAATACTACTTAATTTTTATATACACTGTAGCTCAAACCCATCAAAAAACATTCTCTTTAGGTTTGTTACTAATACAAATTATGTCACCGAAAGACCTTCTATTATCCCTTCAGGCGAAAGTGCAATTGAAACATGGGTCAAATTGGCAAATCAGGAAACTGTAGATGAAAATGATTCCAATTTTCTTTTAATAAAAAAACATCTGATCAAAAGAATAGATGGAAATATTGCGAAGCTATCCTCAAAAGAAAATGCAGAAGAAAATCCTGAATTACTAAAGTGGGAAGGATTCAAAGAGTATATTGAGGATAATAAAAAACTTGCTGATTTCATTAAAAAATTTGACTGGAGTTTACAGAATGAAGACCATAAAGAGCTGGGAGATTTAGTAAAGAGTAAAATAGCCGAACTAAATATTTCCAGTAATGCTGAATCTACCTCACTCATATATTCTAAGCTCTTTCTTTATGTTTTCAAATCTTTGAGTAACAAAGGGGAAAAGAGTCTTACCCGGGAGAGTTTTATTACTCAGTCCAAAACAATCATTTCAGAACCAAATGATCTAAAATTAACATCAATCATTTCACAGATAACAGAGAGGGTTAATTCAATTGAAAGTAAAGTAAATTTACATTCAAGTCAAATAGCTAAATTAGTTAGTGAAGTAGGTTCAATTAAAGATACGGAAGCAGTTTTTAACTATAGATTAGATAGCATTTCAGTAAATATCCCAGCTCCTATTAAAAATGGATCATTAAGAAAAGAAAAAGTTGAAACGATAATAGGATTGCTTTCAAAACATTCTTGGGTAAATATTCAGGGAATTAATGGAACAGGCAAAACACAACTGACAGCACTTGTTAGCTCTCGATATTCAAAAGTTTGGTGGATAGATCTAAGAACCTTTCACAACGAAAAAGATAAAATTGGAATCGTATTGGAAAAATTCTTATCTATTATTTGTGATTGCCCTATTACAAATAATAAAGCTCATTGGTTATCTAATGCGTTGAAAAGACTTCCGGGAAATTCCCTTATCATAATCAATGACCTTCCAAAGGTTGAAAAAAACTCTGATCTATTTAATTTGCTGGCATTACTTGCAACAACAATATCAAATAGTTCAATAAAACTACTTAGCACATCCAACTTCAAAATATCTCCTGATCTATTCCAAAATATAGAGTCTGATCATTTTCTTGAATACTACGATCTAAATTTTACTGATGAGGAAATAATTGAAATATTAGTTAACCAGGGGGCAGAAAAAACAGTAATAGGCTATGTTAATCTAATTGCGGTAATTTCTGAACGAAACCCTCAATTAGTTGCAACTATTATTCATTATCTGAAATCAATAAATTGGGGTAAAAATTCAAGCGTTCTTTTTGATGCAATATTAAAGAAAGAATTTTCATCGGCTGTAATTTCAGATACTCAGTCGTTAATTAAAAATCATATAGCAGATATTGGAACAAAAGAACTATTATACCGCTTAAGCTTTCTAAATTGGAATTTTAGAATAAATGATGTAAAGATCATAAGCGAAGTCGAAGAAAAAATACAGCATCCTAATGAAAAGTTAGATGGTTTAATAAATATATGGATTCAACAAAATAATGATACATATCAAATTTCACCATTAATAAATGGCATTGGAGAAAACAATCTTTCTAAAGACACCATAAAGAAAATTCATCTTGCAATTGGCAAATCAATCTTAGATGGTAAAGAGTTAGATTATATTAGCGCCTCAAGGGGTATTCTTTCTTTCATAAAAGGTGAAGACTTTAATAGTGCAGGTTTTATACTTTTAACTGTTTTTCAATCTGTCAAAACACCTGAAGAAGCTAAACAAATAGATAGTTGGGGTTATACCTCCTATTGGGATGAATTAGAAGGTATCCCAAAACAAATTGAAGTTACGCTCAGATCTTACATCACAGTAGAGCAAATGAAAGTATACAGATTGCTAAAAAAAGATGTTAGTAAAGCGGCAAATCGTTTAACACTTTATCCACATGAAGATGGATTAACTGTCTCTCAAAAAGTATTAGCACATTGTTTCAGTGTATCTCACCTTTATATTGAAAACATCAGTGCTTATTGGGATAGTCTCAGATACATTCTATCAAACTGGAAAAATATTGATAAAATGTTTTATGAAGCATTTTCTCCACAGATGTTTATTGGATTAGTATGGTTTCCTATTAGAAAAATTCAAACAAAGGAAGACGTATTGACCTGGATAGAAGTGATTGATCGGATTGAAACCGAATTTTCGATCAACTTATTTGATGATAACGTGTATACGAGTTCTATTGCTGTTTTATCAGATGGTATTGTTAATTTGCAAAATCTAAAAGCTGAGAGTGAACGTAATTGGGATGAAGCTATTGATACACTTAAGATTTTAATAGAATATTTCAAAAAGAGAAATCTTGAAACACTTTCAGTAATTCCTTTAAAGGAAATAATCACAATTCATTTTAATGTTTTTTTAAATCAAAAAAACGCAGAGGAAATAGCAACAAAAGAACTTGCGCTTTGTAGTAATAATGAATCAAAATATCACTTAAATGAATTAATTGGTAAACTTTACTCCCGGAGTGGACAAAAAGATAAAGCTGAAAAATACTTAATAAACGCAGTTGAATTAGGTAATGGCAAATATTTATATTATATCGACACACTCATTTATGCAGCCGCAATTAATAGCGACAAAAATGCAGGTAAGGCAGTTGAATATTGTGAACGCGCTTTAGAACTTGCCAAAACAAGCAAAACATATACTGAGCTAGACTATATACAAGTGTTAGGAGAATTGTCACTTGCTTATTGGAATAATGATCAAATTTCAGATTGCTATAAAGCTTTTGAAGATTTTGTTGAGAGACTACTTAGGGTAAAAGAAGAACTATTTGGTCCACATTGGATTAGACTTCATGCTTGGGCTGGTCATGCATATGGATACATAACATCAGCCGCTACAAAAGATAGATTACCAACGCACACTTCCGATGGTGTAATTTACACAAAACCCTACGTAGGATTCTTTTCTTTTAACACAAAAGATCTTTCTGATTTGTATAAAGAAGAGAATCTTCCCTTTCTTTTAGCAATAACGGCAACTCTTGCAGATGCTGCTGGAGAATCTTCAAAAGCTTACTATTGGACACTTAAAGCATTCGATTTAGCCAGGAAAAATGGAAATCAGAAAATATTTTTAATGGTATCCGGTCTCTGCGCACAATATTCAGTAATTGATTTTAAAGTAAAGGAAGCGCTTGAATCTTATTTATTGTTCTCTGCTGCATCAACACATTTACAGGGAGAATCAGGTAATAGACATCAGGAGCTTGAAACGGTAAAAATTGAAGAATTAATTGCAAAAAAACCATCAGAAAAATGGGATGCAGCAGAAGACATAACCATATCCTATGCCATTACACCACTTTTTGTTATCGTACTAAATTCTTTTATGGAAAATAAAGATAATAAACTGGAACAAGCACAGGAGCTTTTGGGTTCCATTCGCGACTACTCGTATGAGGCTTCCAACAAATCTTTATGGGAAACAACTTATAATCTCATAGACGCAATACTATTTGATAAAATAACTATGTCAGATCTTGTTCAAATGTCAAATAACTTCGCGGCTACCGATAAAAAAAGTCTTCAATTAATAGCAATTCTAGGACTAATTAAGCAAAATCAGGAACGTGAAATTTCTTTAATTCAAATTATCAATATTTTCCCATATCTCACAAAGATATATCGTAATTCAAAAGGTATCATTAAATTTGCTCTGGCTCCTTATATTAAAAACAGATGTATCGGCATTTTGAAAGAAAACTACATGGGTAATAAGGAAAACTTGAACAATATAATAAGTTATATTTCCTTACTAGATCTAAATGAAAAAAACATCCTTCAACTGATGATTCAACCTGTCGTCAAAGAGCTTGATAGTGAAATTCCCGAAGACAGAAAACTTTGGCTTTTTGACTTTAAAGAAATTTAACACGCTCCTGGCATGTCATTTATCCATTGTATGAAATGGTTGAAGAGTAATTCTGGTGTTTTTGGGTATTTATTATCTTAATTCACATTTATGGTCATTTGCATTAGCAATTAATCTTGCTGTAAAATCATCATCTACAAGCGGCCTTGTTCGGGAGTCGCTGTTCCTTTCTTCAACCCATTTTGGTAATGTTTCCATAATCATGATTATTTAGTTTAAAGGTCATAAAAAGATAGGTAGACTATTCCTATCTTTTCTAGAATGTTCAAAAAGAAATTAAAGTGAAAATGTTTAAAAATGTCAATTAGCTGTCTTTAAATGATAAAAATCCGGGAGTCTCTCAAAATTGATAGTCAGTAAGATAACCCATGCACTTTGTTCTTGATTTTCCTAATGATGACAAAGAACTATTCAACAAAATTATTACCTATTTTAAGTGGTATGTATATCCCAATAAAATAGAATAGGATTTATAGACATATTCCGCATTATTAGAAAAATTCGGCACAGCCCCTAAATTATTACTGATAACATTATCCTTCGGATCTGAAATGTTATTAAGCGCCTCGAATTGGTTGTTTGTTCCATAACTATAGAGAAAACCAATATGTAAGTCTGATTTTTGACGTTGAAATGTAAGTCCAAAGTTTAAGTGGTGAATGTCATTTTCAGAAAAGCTCATTCTTTGTCCTACTGTATAAGTCGTATCGCCATATCCATATTTATATACCCAAAAATCATTACTATTTTTCTTAAAGGAGGTTTTATCAGTTCTGTAGCTCAAACAAATGGTTATGCCTTCGAGATTCAAATTCTTTAATTTAATTGAATTTAAATACGAAATTACCGTGGAAGATAAGCTTTGCTCAATCGCAAAACCATAATTGAAAACTGCTCTATTTGCTTCGATAATTTTCAAATATTTATTACTCTTTGCAGAATTAATAGTAGTCGGTGAAGAAGCTGAAGGCGCAATATTACCAGAGCGGTAGAAATTATTGGAGTCAGGCGTTATAAAATTATAAGGATCAACCTTCCAAAAATATTCCCCTGAAAAAGCAAACGTTGTGTTCTTTAAACGATACTCTAATCCAAGTGCTAAAGAAGCAGGGCTCTTAAATGTAGTTTTAATAACTTCTTGTTTATCATTTAAGTTATACATGTACGCGTAAATGACAGTATCCTTTGGCGGACCAAAAAAAGGTTGAATTGAAGAATAAGGATCCGCTAGTCCACCGTTATAAGTAATATCTCTGCTGATCAGTGCTTTCCCGCCAAGATTATAACTTGATGATGTAAAACTTGAGCCTATTTTTAAATTACCAAGATCAATGCTTAGTCCGAATTTACCCAAAAGTCTTATACTTGAGCTGGCAATGTTTGATATATCGCTATATCCTTCTGATGTAACCTGTCCCTGCGCATAATTTGAATATTTGTCAAGCATCACACGAGAGACAAAAGACTTACTGTAATATTGCGTTCGATATGCAACGAATGGCGTCAATCCTAATGAAAAATATTTATTTAGCTTATGAGAGTATCCAAAACCTATCCATGTTTCGTTCAACCCGGTTCGCATGTTAAAATCACCTATGTATCCAATCTTCGGGTTTTTTGAATAGTAATAACATTCATCATATGTCCCCAATATATCTTTGCTTAATGAATCGTCAACCCGTTTTGAAAATACATTTGAAGTCTGATTTTTAGTAAAAACCATAATTCCGAGTGTCGATTTTGGAAAACGCTTTATCTTAAAGGTGCTACTGACTGACACTAATGGAATTGTCTGAAATTGTTTGGATAAGTAATCAACTCCTGTTCCACCACCATTAATAACTTTTGCAGTCTCATATTGAAATGAATTTGCGGTGATTGATATAGAAGAACTGTCTATGAAACTCAAGGCACCAGGATTATAAAAAATAGCACTATTATCCCTAACACCGCCAACAACTGCACCACCTAATAAAGCACTTCTCGAACCTGGCATTTGATTCCAGTAATTGTTATCCTGGGAAACTATTGTAAGTCCGGTTAGAACCATAGTTATTAAAGTACTGTATTTAACAAGAAATGAAACTCGATTTTTATCATTCATAGTCGATATATACGTAAATCAAATAAATGCTCGCATTAGTTAAAATTTCCGTAAGCAACAACTTCAACAATCACCTTTAAACCAACCATGGTGTTTAGGTTTTTGATACCAATCCACAAATTTTCCTGAGATATATTACATTCCCCAATGAAAGATCCAATTCCTATTTTGGTATATGCTGAAAAAGATTTAAAATTATTATTACCTGTTTCAAGAAAAGACTCCCTATCACCTGAATGGCCTAAAATATAAAAGTCTATGGCTTCAGTCGTAGGAGAGTAGGTTTCAAAAAACTTATTATTGTTCAGTAAATAATAAAAAGTCTCATTATTTTGATACTTGTATTCTCTTTCTGCGTCGAGCACCGTTACTCTATAGTACCATTTTTTTGTACCAGCAGGTAAGTTTACTTTTACAACTCCTCTTGTTTTACCACCTGAAATCCTTGCGTTGGAAGATGAGTTTACGATTAAAGTTTGTGTAGTCACATCTTTAACAATTACCGGATTAGTTCCAGGGCTATTTCCTTCAGACTGTAGAGCAGTTAATATTTGTTTCAAAATTGTTTGTCCTTCACAAAAATTAGAAAAAGCTGATAAAAGAAAAGTTGCGATAATGATTGTAGTTTTCATTTAGTTTAGGTTTTATTTGGTTTATAGAATTGAATTATAGGTTTATAATTGAAGAGAGCTAATGGTTAAAAACTTGCTAATTATAGCGCGATAGCAGAAACCATCTTTCCACTCTTTTTGTTTCAGGAACAAACAATGCTCAATAAAGATTTTTATAAAAAAGACAAAAGAAAATGATTCCACGTTAGTGATTTTTATACCACTATGTCCCAGAATGGCATTTATATAAAAAATCAGCGTGAGACAGTTGCAATTACTCGTAGCCGAGGGAGTCGAAGCCCTATACAACAAAGTAAAGCAACGCTCACGCTTTTCGTGAGCGTATGCTTAAACCTTCCCTGTTGTATATTGAATTTTCGACTTTTCAGCTACAGGTCGATTAGCAAACGCTAATATTAATTTATTATTTCAATTAGTTCATTGACATGTTTTATTTAATACTAAAGTAGTCAATTTCTTTAAATACACGCAGAACGATTTTGGGCAATTTTTACTGCAACACTTACTTTTCTTACTTTTGCTCAAGATTAAAACGCACAGGCGTTATTAACCGGGGCTAGTATAATTAATCAGAAGACGGTATTTTCCCTGGAAATTGAAAAAAATTCAAATTTTGGGCGTGATCGAAAACGACTAAAGTTACTCTGAAATGGTAAAAAAGAGTCAAATCCGTCATAATTCGAATTAAAACGAATTGACTCGTTTTAATACGCCTTAAGTCATTTTAATGCAATTCAACGCTAATTCAGTTGTTTTGAGTCGGTATTATTCGTCTATTTTTTTGTATTCTGAAAAAAATCGATAAAACTGAATTATTGGCGTCGATAATTGAGACCACCTTATTGCGTGCATTTAGATCTCATGCCAGGACGAGTTTATTCTTCAGTTTCCGGATTTTCTAAGATGGTCCGCTCATCCTCTGGCTCTTTATTGTACCAAATGTAAACTCGCCAAACAATTAGGCCCACCAAAACAATGATCGCAACAATTAAAATAATATCGATCCAATCTTCGTTTCGCTTGTCAAAAGTTATGACTTCGGTCCCCATTGCATTCAGGCCATTTTCAGGAACCGGTGCTTTAGGAATAGGGACATGTATTTCTGCTGTCTGCAATATTTCTCCACTGATTGCGTAAAGTGATCTTAATTCTTCATCGTTTAGACCAAAAAAATCAAAAAAATTCTCGTTTTCTATATTCATGTTTTAAATTTTTACAAGGTTTAACATTCTATCTGAATCGGGCCAAAGGGCAATTTGCCCGTATAGAGCGACTTTTCGTCCATTCACCATACCACCCAAAGGCGAAACTGAAAAATCGAAGCCAGCCAATTTCAGGGCAGGATAATCCAGCTTTCGATATCCTCTTTGATACAGATCAACTATAATATCCGTATTTTTTTTGTTGATTTTTTTTCGCTGCAGGTATTGAAAATCTTCCTTAGCCATCAGATAATTATTATGAAGTGCTTTATGCTCATTAGAGCAATATGCAGCATCAATTCTTTTGCCACATAGACAATTGACGCAGCCAGGCAAACTGCATTTTTTTCCCGCACACTGAGTGTTTTGATGAAGAATTTGAAGTTGATTAAGTGTTATCTTTTTCATTTTGTATGTAGTTTAATTGCTCGTTTTTTGCAATGTACGTATGGATAAAAGCTGTTGAAAATGAAGTAAGAATGAAAGTGAAAAAGAAAGTAAGCCATTAAGTAAAAAGTAAGAAGAAGTAAGCATTTGTCAATGATCTGGAAGGAACGGGTTGCGTAAGAAAAGTAAGAAAACTACCTTACTTTTCTTGTAAAAAGTAAGACGAGTAAATGAAGTAATATTAAAAATTGCGAGCTGGAATTATCCTTTGAACGCACTCAAATATTGCTCGACATCTATTAAATTATGACCATTTTTTGGCCGTTTTGAGCTGCTCATATTCGAGCATAAAGTCCTGGGATTTTCTTTTGCGAATTGTTCAAAATTCATAATTAGAAGACCCGCATACTTTATTTTGTTGTTTGTGTTGTTGTAGTCATATTTCTGATAGAACTGGTATAGAAAATAAGTAAGGGCCGCTTTTGAAACAATATTAATGGAATAATATTTCTGACTATATGACTTGCCAAATATCGCAAAGTTGTTATGTACAAAATCAATCACATCGTTTTCTTCCATTAGGGGTTTGCCATTTACATGATGTATGGTTTTGAAAAGTATCATAAAAAAGTCCAAAATCTCTTTTTCTGTAGCATTGCAATGAATTTGCTTGAAACTCGGTAAACATTTTTTAGCCATATCTCCAGACAACGACAGCTCAACTTCCACTTTCTTCGTTAAATCTGAAGCAATTTTGTCTGGATTCAACAAATTCGCTCTTAGCTGCCTTTCAATAACTTTATTAAACGAATCCATTAAAGGATCTAAAACTTCGTCGATTGCCCGCTGATATTTTTTTACAGCATAATTGTCACCTGCGCTTATGGCTTCATTGCGATTTTTTTTACACGCCGTTTTATTCCTAGTAAAAAGATTTAACATCATTGCAGGGTCGCTACCGTGTTTATGTATAAATGGTTCAAGATCAGTACAAAACTTTCTTAAGCCCATATTTTGACTTCCTTCATCAGTCATGACATCGGCAAAGTTATTATTTGCCAGTTCCAACTGAATCGAGTCGAATTTTTCAAGTACTTTTTTGTAAATCTCTGTGATAAGGTTGGATTTTTCCATAGTTTTTTTGCCGAAGGTTTATTTTTTTGTTTTAAGTTCATGTGCTACTAGGTAAGCAAGAAGATGCTCATGCCAGTATGTGACTTTTCGTTCTCTGGTCTTCTCGAAGGAAACCAATTTCTCGTTCGTTGCTTAAATTCTGCAAGTTCTTTCAGGACATTTTAAGATAGGCTGCCTAATTAATATTATCCTTCGTAAAAAACTCATAAATCGAAGGCTTATACACCCAAACATCGCCACCATAGTTTTTATGTTTGATTACATGCTGAAATTTTCTGTACCACTTTAACCTACTTATTTGCATACAGTCCCAAGCCTGCTTCAAAGTGATCCAGTTTGAAATTTCAATGTCAATATCTATTTTATCGGTCAACGTTTTTTGTTTTGATTTATTTTTAATGTATCTTTGTGAAAACATTGAAACATGAATGTTCTCAATCTTATCAATAAGTTGTTCCATTCTTTTTTTTCAATAAGCACAAATTCCATTTTGATCTTTTATTATACAAATTTATAAAATTTTAAAATCGTCTGAACCATCAGTAGAATCAAGTTGTTAACCCCAAATTATGGCGCTCTTTTTTTTAGTAATTTGGATTAACTTGTTGTAAATGAACACTACGAAAGTGGATCTCAGGTTGGAGTTATTAACAAGTGGTAGGTGGATAAATGTTAAAACATTTGTTTTGCTACGATTTGTAGCAAATAAATACTATTATTTGTAGTTAACTTTATATCCCAAATATATGAAAAATGAAGCGCCAGGAGATTATAGAGGAGTTGCAACCAAAAGATGCTTCATTTACAAGGAAACCAAAAACAAACGGATGAACAGTTAAGTATTGGCCTTGGAAAAATTGAATCAGTTTTTCCCGGAGAGATATTTCCAAAAGGCGTTGTCCATGAACTGATCAGTAATACTGCTGAAGAAGCTACCTGCACCAGTGGTTTTATTTCTGTTGTTCTAGGAAGCTAATGCGAAATACCGGTTATTGTCTTTGGATAAGTACAGTACCAAGACGTAGTATTTTTTCATCTTCTTTAAGAGGATTTGGTATAGATCCTGGACGTATTTTATTTGTAGATGCCGGCAAAACTAAAGAAACTTTGTGGGCTATTGAATAAGCATTAAAATGTGATGCACTTATTGCTGTTGTAGGAGAAATTACAGAACTCAGTTTTAATGATTCAAGAAGATTGCAATTGGCTGTAGAGAAAAGTCATGTTACGGGGTTTATACATCTTTAGACCAAAGACAGAAAATGCTGTAGCCTGTGTGAGCCGATGGAAAAAAAGCTCCATTACAAGTGTGTTAGGTGATGTGCCAGGCGTTGGATTTTCTAGGTGGGATGTACAATTATTAAAAGTAAGAAATGGTAAGACTGGAAACTGGCAGGTAGAATGGTCTCCAAAGAGACTAGAATATATATTGCCTGAACAAATACAAGAAATTGATGAACGACAAATGGGTTAGACATGAGCAGAAGGATGGTGGTGATATGGTTTCCTCATTTGGTTACTGACAGATTGTTACGCAGACAACCCGAACTAAAGGAATATCATGATCCTCTGATTGGTCTTCCGAAGCCCTCGCTTCTGGATTGTCAAGAGGATTAATAATCCTGTAAGATCATAACAAAGCCTTGCAGTCTGCTAGTACCATATTAACACCTATTCCTTTTTCTTGCGTTAGTGCATTTACAGCCTTAACAACTCTTCTACCTTTCTCTGTAATAACTAACACATAGGGCAAATGAGCAGATATCCTGGAGCAGAAAAGATATTAAAAGCTGAGCAAGATGATGTTTTTTATATGGAAGGAATTTTCATTAGATAGGTGGGAAGCTACAAAACGTAGCAAGATTGTTAGTTTTTTTAATTTAGATTTGTTCTTAAACACAATTAATGAAGTTGCTTAGCGAAGATCTATTAAAGGAATATGGTTTTATAGAAAAACCACATGTAGCCAATCGTCATATTATTAAAATAATGACACGGGATGGTATAGATATAATGATTAAAGATGATGGAATCTATTATAATAATTTAGGTTTTGACTATCCTTTAAGAGATACAGCGGCATTAAGAAAATTGTATAAAGAGATCAAGAATAAGGACTTAAAGCCTTTGAATCCTAATATTGTTTCGTAGTAATTTGCGTTAGGAAATGTATCGGATATCCTTTTTATTTTTTATAAAAAGAAAGCAGCGGAAAGCCCGCCCGAAAGGAACGTCCGAAATGGAACTATTTTAATTTTTTACCTAATCATCACATTTTTAATAATTTAGTGTTTGATGATTTCTTATTTAAATTAAGAACTGTGGGCATAGACTCCCGAAAAAAAGTCGTACTTTGCTTGTATTATTTTTAAGAATTTTAACTATTTAAAATTATTGTTTTTTATGCGTTATAGCTTTTCAGGGCACGAATCATTTCATTGCAGACATTTATGGCTTAAAAAGGGGTATGATTTTATAAATAATGGGAAATCATTCTCAGATGAATCGGCTGTTTTAGAATTAGGAGTTGGTAAGAATATGGTTAACTCTATTCGGTTTTGGATGAAGGCATTTAACATTTTAGATGAAAAAGACAGTATTACTCCTTTGGCAAATAGGTTATTTAATGATCGAAATGGTTGGGATAAATATATTGAAGATGAAGCAACTTTATGGTTATTACATTATCATTTGGTAAAGAAGAGTCACGCATCAACTTACAATATGATTTTTAATGAATTTCGTAAAGAAAAAATAGAATTCACGAGAATCAATTTTGAAAATTATGTACAACGCAAATCTGATGAAATAGGTTTTGCAATTAATAAAAATACAATAAGAGATGATTTTGATGTGTTTCTTAAAATGTATTTACGCCCAGACTCCCAGTCCAAAGATAGGGATGATTCATATTCCGGTATATTATCGGAACTTGAATTTGTTCAAAGTATTGGCCGTGGGGAAAATAAATATTTTGTAATTGAAAATTCTGAACGTCCAGAAATTCCTGATGAAATAATTTTGTATTGTATTTTGGAAAATGGAAATTTTGAATCTTCACTAAATCTTAGTTCCATTGAGCAAGAATATGATAGTGTCGGTTCAATATTTGCCATAAACCGTTCGGGGCTATTTAATAAAATAGAAGGAATTACTGAGAAGTTTAAGAAAGAAATGCATTTTTCAGATCATGCAGGAGTTCGAGAATTACAATTTAAAACAAAACCCGATCCATTAACCATTTTAGAAAGATACTATGCAAACTAAGTATAATGTCTCCGTAAACATACAGCGTGATGCTAACAGGGATATTCATTATATCCCTACACCTAATGCGAATCAGGTAATTAATCAAATATCGAATGATTTCAAGAAAGGGACTAGGTCATTTACTATCGTTGGTTCATATGGTACTGGAAAATCTTCTTTTCTATGGGCATTACAGCAAAGTTTAAATAAAAAGAAGAAAGTATTTGATGTTAATTTATTAGTTAACCCTAAAGTAGATTTTATAAATATTGTAGGCTCTTACGACTCTATTCGAGAAGTTTTTGCTGATGAGTTTAGCGTAAAAGTTAATAGAAACCTAGCCCAAAATATTTTATCAGAAGTATATAATCGTTACCATGATTTAGGAAAAAAAAATCCGCTTTTAGTTATTGTAATTGATGAGTTTGGTAAATTTTTGGAATATGCTTCACAACATAATCCTGAAGAAGAATTATATTTTATTCAGCAATTATCTGAATTTGCGAATAATGATGATCACAACATAATATTACTTACAACAGTTCATCAAAATTTTGATGCCTATTCAAGTTCATTATCAAAAGAGCAGAAATCAGAATGGACCAAAGTAAAAGGACGTTTTAGAGAAATTACCTTCAATGAGCCAGTGGAGCAATTATTATTTCTGGCAGCGAAACACATTGAAGAAAGTAAACTAGAAAAAATCAATGAAAAGGACTTTAATAAGTCAATAGATATTTTCACGAAAACGAAAGCGTTTAATATAACTGAACGTTATGTGGAAAGTATTGCAGAGAAATTGTATCCGTTGGATTTAACAGCAGTAAACATCCTTACATTAGCATTACAGCGTTATGGCCAAAATGAGAGATCGTTGTTTTCTTTTTTGGAGTCTACTGATCATACTGGGATAGCTGTATTTAACTCAAAAGAAAACCCATTTTATAATATTTCTAATGTTTATGATTATTTGATATATAATTTTTATTCATTTTTGAACTCAAAGAATAATGAAGATTATAATGCATGGTCTTCCATTACCTCAGTTTTAGAAAATGTTGATAGTATTTTTCAAAAGAATTTGTCTGGTTATGTCAAATTAATCAAAACTATTGGACTGTTAAATATTTTTGCTTCGAAGGGTGCAAACTTGGATAGAGCTTTTGTAGAAAATTACGCAAAAGTATGTTTAGGTATTTCTAAACCTGGTGAGTTTATTGATGATTTAGAATCCCATAAACTTATCATTTATAGAAAATATGATAAACGATTTGCTCTTTTTGGAGGAACGGATTTAGATATCCCTGCGGCTTTAATTGCTGCAGGAAATAAAGTAAATGATATTACTGATATTACTACTTTACTTAAAAAATATATTGATTTGCCTCCTGTAATGGCAAAGGAGCATGCATACAAAAAAGGTGCTCCTAGGTTATTTGAATATCATGTTTCTGATATGGCTATCGACATTGAGCCAAGGGATGAAATAGATGGCTTTATTAATTTAATCTTTAATGAAAAGAATATAAAAGAAGAAATTGAGAAAAAATCTAAATTGTGTAAGGAGGCTATACTATTTGGATTTTATAAAAACACTAAAGTAATTAAAGAGTTACTTTTTGAAATTGAAAAAACTCAAAAAGTAATTGAGGAGAACTTGGATGATAAAGTTGCAAAAAGAGAATTAACAAACATTTTACAGCACCAAAAAAATCTTTTGAACCATAAATTACACAATAATTTCTATTCAAATGGAAATGAAATTCTTTGGTACTTTAAAGGAAAGGATGTCACAGATAAAATTATTAGTAAGCGCTCGTTTAATAGTTTTCTTTCAGAGATAAGTAATAAAATTTATTCTTTAGCCCCGGCATTTAATCACGAGCATGTTAATAGACATAAAATATCACCGTCTATTCATAATGCAAAAAAGAAATATTTTGTTGCTCTTACTCAGAATTGGGGACAATCTGATTTAGGGTTTAGCACTGAAAATTTTCCCGCTGAAAAAACAATTTACCTGGCATTACTTAAACAAAATGGACTGCAACCGGAGCCAAATCAAGTAAACTTTAATCCTCAAGTTCCAGCAGATAGTACTTTTAGACCATTGTGGGACGCCTCAATTGAATTTTTAAATAGTGCAAAAACAAATCGTAGAAGTATTTCCGAATTCGTAGAACTGTTATCAAAACGCCCTTTTAAATTAAAACAGGGATTAATAGATTTTTGGATACCAAGCTTCCTTTTTATAAAACGTGACGATTTTGCTTTATTCAATAATACCAATGGGTATATTCCTGATATAGAAGATGAAACCTTGGAACTTATTCCAAAAGAGCCAGAGGAATATGAAATAAAAACTTTTGATGTTGAAGGAGTAAAATTAGACGTATTTAATTCATACAGAGTTTTATTAGATCAACCATCTAAGGGGAAAGTAAGTAATCAAACATTTATTGAGACCATAAAGCCTTTTATAACGTTTTATCGTGATTTACCGGAATATTCTAAAAACACCAAAAGGCTTAGTAAAGAAGCATTAGCCATTAGAGAAGCTATTTCTCACGCTAAAGATCCTGAACACATATTTTTTGAAGACTTTCCTCAAGCGTTAGGATATTCTGTTAGTAAATTACAGGAATCAAAGGAAAATTTGGCTGCGTATACTAAGAAATTACAGAAGGCCATCAAAGAGCTTAGAACCTCATACGAAGAATTGATAAGGAGATTTGAAAGCTTTATTCAAGATGATATTATTGGTGAAGAAATTCCATTCGATGAATATAAAGAGGCACTTCAAGAAAGGTATAAAAAACTTCGTGTACATTTATTATTGCCCCAACAAAAAACCTTCATATTACGATTAAATTCTGCCTTAGATGATCGCAAACTATGGCTGGATTCAATTGCACAAGCTACTATAGGTAATACCCTTAAAAAGCTGAAAGACGAAGAGGAACCTGCGCTTTTTGATAGATTTAAAAGTTTTATTTTAGAACTTGATAGTTTAACAGCCCTTTCCAAATCAGATTTTGTAGAAGAAAGAGAAGATGTAATTGGGTTGGAGATTAGTACTTTTAGTGAGGGAGTAAATAAAAAAATTGTACGCCTTCCAAAAAACAAAAGGAAAGATGTAAAATCTTTGGAAGAGTTAATAAAGCAAAAAATGACCGGTGACAAATCTGTAAATATTGTTGCTTTAACTAATGTTTTAAAAGAGTTATTTAAGTAATGGAAAAAATAAGACATGTATTAGGTATTTCTGGCGGCAAGGATAGTGCGGCTTTAGCTATATATATGTTTGAAAATTATCCTCAATTAGAACTAGATTATTATACCTGTGATACCGGAAAAGAATTACAAGAAACATATGATCTGATTGATAATTTGGAAAATTATTTAGGGAAGAAAATTGCATTACAAAAAGGGACAAAGAATAGTCCTGAATTACCTTTCGATCATTTCTTAAAAATATACGGAGGTTATTTACCTTCATCAATGGCTCGCTGGTGTACAAAAAAATTAAAATTAGAACCTTTTGAAGATTATGTAGGCAATGATCCTGTTGTTTCTTATGTGGGGATTAGAGGGGATGAAGAAAGAGAAGGTTATATTTCCCGAAAGAGTAATATTCAATCTATTTTTCCCTTTCGGAAAAATATATGGAGTGAAGATGTTATTGTTAAGGCTCTTGCTAATGCAAACATTCCTAATCTTATTAATTATCTATCTGAAATTGATACTAATAATAAAAAGGAAAGATTTGAAGAATTGTTATTGCAACCCCTTACAGGTAGCCATAATCAGCAAACTAAAATGAATTTACTTTTAGATACTGATATAAAAGTTTTTAATAGATTAATTTTTCGTTTCCTTAAAACTACAGATTATCCTTTGTCAAAAGTTGATGAATTTCCTTTGATTGAAAATGATCAAATCTTAGTTAGGGCCGATATTTTTAAACTTCTTGAAAAAAGTGGTGTTGGTATTCCTGCTTATTATAAACCAATTGAATTTGAAGTTAACGGAAAAAAAGCTACTTATGCTCGTAGCCGATCAGGTTGCTTCTTTTGTTTCTTTCAACAGAAGATAGAATGGGTGTGGTTGTTTGAACAGCATAATGATCTATTCTTAAAAGCGCTTGAATATGAGAAAGATGGTTATACCTGGAGTGAGGAACCACTTGCTGAATTAATGAAGCCTGAAAGAATACTAAAAATTAAAGAGGACTATATTAAACGATCAGAAAAAAATAACAAGACAAAAAAATCATCATACTTATTAGACATTCTATCTGATTCTGAAGGAGAGGGATGTGCGGCTTGTTTTATTTAAATAATTAGTTATGGATTATATTTTTAAAGAGTATTCTATTAAGGAAATTTATGATTTAGTAGAAAATAAACAAATTGATTTGAATCCTTCATATCAACGAAACTTTATTTGGTCTCCTGATAATCAAAATGAACTCATCGATACAATTTTAAAAGGATATCCATTACCAAGCTTTTTTTTATATAAGAAGCCCGATGGGAAATTTGAAATGGTGGATGGACAACAAAGGACCACCACAATTTATAGATTCATACAAGGTTTGATAACCTCTTCTAAAGCTTTTAATAAAATTAATTTTAAAGATATTGACCAAAAGAAGTTTCTTGAATATAACATCCCAGTTATAGAAATCACAAAATTAGCTACAGAAGATTCATTAAAGGAGTTTTACGTATTAATAAATAAAAAAGGAGTACATCTGAATCCTGCGGAAGTAAACAAATCGGAATTTCATGATACAAATTTTTTAAAATTATCAAGCGATTTGTTATCATACCAGAACTTAATAAATCTAAATCTATTTTCTGAATCTACTTCAAGAAGGATGAACGACAGGGCTTTTATTGAAGAATTGTTAGCCTATTTAATTTCAGGAGTAAAAGATAAAAAGAAATCTGTGGAAGTAGTATTTAAGGATGATATTTCGGAAGAAGAATATAGACTGTTAGATTCTAAGTTCAAACAAATAATTGATAAGATTGAAATACTTAACTCTATAGAACCTCTTTCACAAACAAGATATAAACAAAAAAATGATTTCTTTACTCTCTTTTCATTTATTAATGAAAATCTTAATGAAGATATCAATACTTTAAAATATCAATATCGTATTTTATTAGTACTAGATGGTGTTGATAATGAGGGAAGGCAGATTATTAGACCATCTAATGAAGACAGTGCTGCATTAAAAGAATATGCTAATAATTGTATAACACAATCAAATTCTAAGAAAGCTAGGGAAAATAGATTGAATTTTTTCAATTCGATCCTAAAAAATAAATCAACTGCAAACAATGAGACTTTCTCAGATGTTCTTGGTTATCTTTCTTTATTATTGGGTAATGAGAAAGTCAAGCTTAAAAAGATTGATGAGTTTGAATTACTTGATGTAGAACGACTAAAGTAATTTGTGTATGAATTTCAATTTCCCTGATAACAAAATTGTATCGGAAGGTACAATTCAAAACAGATTAAATATTTGGCCAAATTACGAACCTATAGATATCCTCAATCCTTTGGATAACCTTATAGAAATTGACGGCACAAGTTATTATTTTACATATTTAAATGGGGCTGATCCAGGTAATAAAGGAGGACATTCAATTATTTTAAATCTTTATGCAAGCCAGAGTATTGAGATTGAAGAATTGGAATATGGTATTCCAGACTTAATTTTAAAAGTATCAAAGTATAAGAAATCTCAAAACCCTGAATTTATAAATCAGAAAGAGAAAAGATTCTTAAAAGAAATTGAAGCTTTAAAAGCCTGTAATAACCAAAATTTTCAGAACGTAATAAAAATATTTCATTCTGGTGTATGTAAAGTAAAAAATCAAAAAAACACCAGGTACGATGAGCATCTGTTTTATACTATGGAGTATGCAGAATGTGATTTGAAGAGCTATATTGAAGCCAATCACCATAATTTAAGTATAAATGAAAAGGTTAATTTATGCATCAGTCTTTGTGAAGGATTAAAAGAATTATTTTCCCTTGGGTATTATCATAGAGACATAAAGCCTGATAATATTTTCATGATTGATGATTATTGGAAGATTGGTGACTTGGGGTTAATTGGAGACAGAAATAACGTAAATGAGATAGACAAGATATCAGAACGAGTTGGCCCTATCGGTTGGTTGTCACCAGAAGCAATGAACAAATATCTATGTGAAGAGAATGATTTTGTTTATGATCACAGTTGCATAATTGATCATCAATCTGACATATTCCAATTAGGTAAGGTTTTTTGGTACATTTTCCAGCATAATGCACCAATTGGTTCTATACGTGAGAATGATTTTTTATGTAAAGATTCTCGTCTTTATTCTATATTTAGAACAATGCTAAATCATTCTAAGTATAGAAGATATAAGGATATTGAGGAGGTCATTAAACTACTGAAAATTATCCAACTTGACCTTTTAAGAAGGGCAGCGTAAAATAAAGTATAAACTGTAATATTGAAATAAAATATGAAAGCAAATGTAGAAATTTGGACTGTCCAGGACTTGTTTGATAATATTGAAAACATTAATAAACAACCTAAATATCAAAGAGGAGCTGTTTGGAAAGATGCTAAAAGAAGTTTATTAATTGATTCTATGTTGAGAGGGATTGATCTTCCTAAATTTTATTTGCATAAAAAAAGTAGAGGTGCATTTACATATGAAGTTGCTGATGGGCAACAAAGGATGGATGCTATAATCAAATTTAAGAAGGATAAATTACCATTAAGAGAAGACAGTGTATGGGGATTAGATTTAAATCTTATAAACGGGGCTAAGCTTGGAGGATCGACTTACTCTCAATTAAGGAAAAATTATCAAGAAAAATTTGATAATTATCATGTTACTGTTGCAATTATTGAAGAGGCAAGTAATTCTGAAATTAGAACTTTATTTGGCAGGTTGCAATTGGGAGAGACATTAAAACCGGCAGAAAAAAGAAATTCATTAATTAGTATTGTTGGGGATCATATTGATTTAATGGCTTTGACCCATGATTTTTTTAGCCAAAGTAAAATCAAAGATGAAAGATATAATCGCCAGGATTATTTAGCTCATATATTTGCTCTTATATGTTATCAAAACACTTCGGATTTGAAAGCTGAACTATTACAAAAACTGTATTTAAATGATGAGTTTAAATGGACACAAAAAACTATAAAATGTATAGTTGATGTGTTAAATATCATGAAAGAAATAGATCAAAGTTCTAAAAAGCGAATTATAAATAAATTTAGTTTCATAGATATATTTTGGTTTTTGTATAAAAAATATGATGGTTATTCAAGTGTTGACGTTGATCAATTTGCCAGCAAATATGACGAATTAGAAACAAACCGCTTAGTTAATTATAAATCATCAGATGCATTGCTTCGAACAGGGAAAGCGGCAGATAAAGATTTATATGAATATATTATGGCTTATCGTTATGAAGGCGCAAGAACTAGCAGTATTGAGAAAAGAAATGTTATTTTTGGGAAGAAATTCAGCAAATATTTATTAGCGTAATGGGATTTGATAATAGTAAGTTTCCAAAGGAGGCTATAGAAAATTTTAAAAAGAAGCAAGCCTGTTTTTTTGTTGGCGCTGGTTTATCAATTGGCGCAGGATTTCCATCATGGACAGGGCTTATTAATAAATTAATTGTCGAGGTTGAAAACCTACCATGGTATAATAAGGATAAAGTAGCTGAGTATAAACAATTGGCAAATGATCAAACCAAGTTTTTATTTTTAGCGGAAGATCTTAAAAGTGAATTAGGTGGAAAGTTTAATGATTTATTAGGCGAATGGTTTGGGAAACCTGATGCGCAACCGACAAAGAATCACGAGCTTCTGGTAAGTGTTCCTTCCGATTTAGTATTGACAATTAATTATGATAGGTTGATTGAAAATGCATATAGTCAAGTTAAAGGACATTTTCCTAGAGTATATACATACACGCAAGAGGATAGTAGGCAAGCTGCAAATCTATTTTGGAAACAGGAATTTTTTATATTAAAAGCTCATGGCGATGCATCTAAAAATCCCCTTGGATTAATTTTATCACAAAAAGATTATCGAAAAACTTTGTATCGAGAAGCTGGTTATAGAAGTTTATTACAAACGATTTTTACATCCAAATCAATTTTTTTTATTGGAGTTTCTTTAAATGATCCTGAATTTATACAGCTAATGGATTTTTTACATGAATCTTATCATGGAGGTGGGCCTGAGCATTATGTTTTGTTAGAAGAGTCTAATATACCTCAAACTATAATTAGAAGATATTTAGAAGATTTTAAAATACATACTATAACATATAAAAATGATTCTGGGACGCATGCAGAAATAACTGAATGTTTAGAATTTATTAAAGCGTCTTCGTAAGTGATTAACTTTAGATACTTCCTATTTGAGAATAATTAATTTTAGAATACTTTTTTTTGAATAGAAATAAGCGTTTCTTTCCTTTTTAAATTCAAGTTTTCCTGCAATACGGAAATGTGCGAGGTCACAGTCAGATATTTTTAGTTCTTTCATCGTTTCTCGGCTGGTTAACCAAATATTTTCAGCTTCTTTTTTCATTTTTAATGAATAAGCTGCAAGCTTTTTATTTGAATAGTAAGTTCAGAAATTGATTTATCAATATCTTCAAAAGTGTTAAACTTGCCCAGGCTTAGGCGAATAGAACCATTTGCTTTATTACTTTCTAAGTCCATTGCTTTTAATACATGAGAAGGTTCTATTAAAGAAGTGGTGCACGCTGATCCATTACTGACAGCAACAGTCTTTAATTTACCTATTAAAACGTCAGAATCTAAATTTGGAAAATATATATTAGAAACGTTGTAGATTCTTCTTTCAGCATTTCCATTAATGGTGGCGCCTTCAAGTTTCAATAATTCTTTTTCCAGTTTATCTCTAAGTGACTTTATTTTATTAGAATTCTCATTGAGTTCTTCTAATGCAATTTCTGATGCTCTTCCTATCCCAACTATTGCAGCTGTATTTAATGTCCCACTTCGTAATCCATTTTCATGCCCACCACCGTGAATTTGAGGAGATATATAATGTGAAGCTTTTTGGGAATAATATAAAGCTCCAATTCCTTTTGGAGCATAAAATTTGTGTCCGGAAAGAGTCAAAATATCTATTTTTAATTCTGATACATTTATTGAAATTTTGCCAACTGCTTGTGTAGCATCTGTCATAAATAAAACATCTGCTTTCTCGCAAATTTCGCTTATGGCTTCGATATTTTGAATAACACCAGTTTCATTATTTACCCACATTACGCTAATTAATAATGTATCTGCTCTTATTGTTTGTTTTAATAGGTCCAATTCAAGTATACCGTCCTTTTGAACGGCCAAATATGTTATTTCGAAACCAACACTCTCCAAATATTTACATGTATCTAGGATTGCTTTATGTTCGGTTTGGAGGGTAATAATGTGTTTTTTTGGTTCAGAGCTAGAAATGAAACTTTTTAAAGCAAGATTAATTGCTTCTGTGGCTCCTGAAGTAAAAACAACACGTTTTGGATTTGCATTAATTAAATCAGCGACTTTCAATTTGGCTATATCTATTTCTTTTTTTACCTGGACTCCTAAAATATGATTACTTGACGCATTAGCGAACTGATCCTTAAGAAAAGGCATCATTTCATCCAAAACTCTTGGGTCAATGGGAGTTGTTGAATTATTATCTAAATAAATAATATTGTTCATTTTGAGCTAATGCAAGATACAATATTCTAAACTAAAATAATTACCTAAAAATGAGGAGTTTTCAAATATAAATTCACCATTTTACCTGGTATTATTCCCAGGTTTTTCCATTTAATAATTCTGCAATTTGTTTTGAGGACATGCCTTTTTTATAAGCAGGAATATCGTCAAGCCAGAAATACTTTTTAGATCTTAATGCGTAATCTGAACTTTTAATGTAGTGGGTTTGATTAAACTCATCAACTAAGAAAAACTTATGCCCTTCATCAAGATTATAATACTTTGTATTTTCAATAACACCTTTTATTCTGTTATATTCATCAGTAGTTAAAGTGGAAATGTCAAACCCATATGTGCCAATCAGCTCTCCATTTTTATAATCACAATACGCAATTTTTTTTACAGTACCAACTGCAAATATTTCACCGCTGGCATAAAGCCCAATATATTTAAATGGTGAGTTATGGTTTCGGGATGTAGGATCATAGTACAAATTATATTTTAAATTTTCTTGTCGAGATGTATTAGCTGTAAAAGCCAGCAGTGTAGTTTCTTTAATGTCAATATTTTCTGAAGAAACTTTTTTCTCTCTTGGCTCTTCTATTTGATGTGTTATCCTTTTTAACTGGTCAGATATATATTGTTTCTTTAGGATCTCTTTTTCTCCATCACTAATATTTTTTTCACTGTCGATATTTTTAAGTGCATCGGTAGTTTCTTCTGTCAAAGCTTCAACTTTTATTTCATTAAGTTTTGCCTTAAATCCTCCGAATTCAACTTCCTTTATATCTTTGAGTCGAATGATTATTTGTTTTCTGAATATTAATACTATAGTCATAACGACAGTTGGCCATATTAACATTCCAATGAGGTCGATTATTAGTTTTGCTTTTTCCATTATTGGGCTGTTAAGTTACTTCAAAAATTTGGTTTCTAAAATCGTGGCGAGGCGTAATCTGGCGCAAGATAGTTGTTTTTTGATTATTGGGTCGCTTTTTTGGATGTAGGTAACGTTTATGTCGTGGCCGTCGTAATCGGGGACGAAGGGTAAGTATGTTCTTGACTCATTTACCCAGGAAAGAATGTCGATTTTTTGAATCGTCTTAACGTCTTTTTCGGAATATGTTTTTATGAGGTTAGACGCAAAACTAATATCCTGAATGGATTTGACAGTATAATGTTTTTTTAGTGATAAAAAGAAATATATAAAAAAAACACCAGTGAAGTTTTTTGCCATAGCCCACGGGGCCTTAACATATACATCAATTTTTAATAAAATATTTAACCAGAGATTTTTCTGCAAAATAGAACTTCCTTTCTCTTAGTATTAAAAGAAGTATATCTTTCTAATTATTAAATTTAAAATTAAATATGAAAACTTCTAAAGAGGCCTATGATGCCTTTATTTTCCATTGTAAATATGAGAAAAAATTGAGCTCCAAAACTATTAAAGCTTATGAAACAGATTGTATACAATTTAAATCATTTGTAAAAAGTAAATTTAAACATGAGACATTCATTACCGATATTAATAAAGATATTTTAAAATTATTCTTCTATCACCTGAAAGAATTAAAACCTAAAACATTAAAAAGAAAAATAGCGACATTGAAGGCTATGTTCAATTTCTTGGAGTATGAGGATGAAATTTTGATCAATCCTTTTAGAAAGATGAAAGTTAATATTAAAGAATGTATTGTTTTACCATCAGTTATGTCACTTTTAGAAGTAGAGAAGGTTCTACTTATTGCTTCAAATGAAATTACTTTATGTAAACCTAAAACGTATACTTACTTTGAGAAATTGAGACACCTGACAGTACTTGAATTGCTTTTTGCAACAGGAACAAGAGTATCGGAGATTTGTAACTTAAAAATAGAGGACGTAGATTTAGTTACTGGTACAATTAGAATAATGGGAAAGGGGAGCAGGCAACGAATTGTTCAAGTATGTCATCCGGATGTTCTTGAAATTTTAAAACTATACCGTTCTAGACTATCAAAAAAATTAATTAAGAAAGGTTATTTTTTTGTTAATAGGTTGGGGACCAGATTATCAGAACAATCAATACGTATAATGATTAAAAACTATTCTTCTAAAGCTAAAATTAATAAGAAAATAACCCCTCATACTTTTAGACATTCATTTGCAACACTTATGTTAGAACAGAACGTGGATATAAAGTATATCCAGGTAATTCTGGGTCATAGTTCAATTTCTACGACTCAAATTTATACTCACATTAATAATCGCAAGCAACGCGAGATTTTAGCACTTAATCATCCCCGGATATTAATTAATTCTGTTTTGAATAAAGGATAACTAAATATTATCAGTTAATGGACCACGATATTGAATGGTTATTTGAAGAAGTTTACAAGATCAAAAGAGAAAACACCCGTGATGTACAATTTCTATCTGATTGGGATGTTAAAGGTGAAAGCCCTATTGAATTTAGTAGTCTTTTGAGTCAAGTTTATAATGATTCAAGTGTAAGCTCATTAAAATACAATTACGCATATGAGCAATTTTCCTTAAAGAATCAGATATTAGAATTTGCAAATACAGATCAGTCATTAAAATTACTGGAAACCGAAATTACCATTACACCATCAGCTACAATTTCTCTATATCTATGTGCGCAGGCACTAGCTGCTCTAGATATAAAAAGGATTCTGATTATCACACCGGCGTATTTTTCAACACATGAATCATTTGATAAAGCCGGTTGTCATGTTTTTTATTACCATCTCAAAGACGATCACAACTTGCAATTGGACTTAAATGAAATAGAATCCTTAATAGAACAACAATACATTCAGGGGATTGTACTTACTGACCCAGTTTACAGTGCCGGAATTGAATTTAATCTTGAAACATACACTCAACTTTCTGAAATATGTAATAAAAATGATCTCTACTTCGCTGTTGATTATTCCTTAGGCGGTCTTAACTGGAATGAGGAAAATATGTTTGTGTTAAATACAGATAAACTTAAAATTCTGAAGAAAAATAGAAAATTTCTATTTATTGATACGCTATCTAAGAGGCTTCTAATGAACGGGATTAAATTTTCAGTAATTATAGGAGATGAAGATATAGTTGACAGGATTGATAGAATATCAGAAATCGTTTATGGTGGATTAAGTGCCGCCCAATGTTTTCTAATAAATAAACTTTATATGAAGGAAAATCAATGGCTTATTACATTAATGTGTAAAAGAAATATTGAAGCCACGAAAGAAACATATAGACAAATTAATTCATTGCTTTTAGGGACTCAGTTTGAATTAGCTGAGACTAACAGCGGATATTTTTCACTGATAAATCATAAAAAAATCAGTCTTCAAGACATAGATACAAAGGAGTTTTCACTAACTTTATTGAAAGAATGTAATATATTGGCCATTTGTAAAGATCGATTTACCTATTTTCAGGAAAACAGATTTGGATTCAGGATAAACCTGAATAAAAAAAAGGAGGATTTAATCTTTCCTATTAGGCAATGCATTGGGATAGATTACAGCCGATTTTATAAGAGGTAAAAGTTTCTCAATATCTTCAGATGTCACATCAGATGTTTTCCCTAGCGCTTTTTTTGAAAGAAGTTGATATTCCTTTAAATCCTTCATTTTTTCAATTTGATCTCTTCCACCTAACTTTTTGCTAAGGAGTAATGCTTTGGTATCTATTCTGTAATCTATTGCCAAGTGAATGGATTCATGTATAGTCTGTCTCGTTACTTTAACAAACGCTAATAGCATTTTCATAAGTATCAGAGCTGCACCTGTATACGCAACAATTTCGTATATCAAAGATCCCTTTCTCGTGCCAACCACCTGATACGGAATTCCTTTAACAGAAAGCTGTTTTCCAATATCATCCATTATTGATTCAAAATACTTGTCAAATTTCCTTTTATCACTTTCATCAATAGTGATCTCCATTAATATTTGCCTTGTATCAATAGAATTTTCTATAAAATTCATTGTTAAATCCATCCTTTCAATAAGTGCCTTTAACCGGTTAAGTTTTTCTATAAAAGAAATCTCATCCAGGAAATCCAGATTCGATAATTCAAGGCTCTCAAAATAACCTATAATCCTAAAATAATCGGATAAGGATACATATCCCGTGTTAATATAGTATTCGAGAAGCCTGAAAATTTTGTCAAATTGATAGGTTCTTTTTAGTTGACTCTTCTCTTTAAATAGTCGCTCCGATGCCATTTTTACCAGAGAAAAAACAGATTTCTTTTCGTTATGAAGCAGGTTCTTTTGAATTACTATGTTTATAGCCTCATAATATCTTCCCTTCTGCATTAATAACTTGAAAAGATTGTCTAATAAATCTGATTGACTTATATCTAGATCAAACACTTTTCCTCTGTATTTTAATTTAAGGTTATCGAAAAATTTGCCTTTAAAGAAGTATGAACCTAAATAATCAGCGTCAATAATCACATTTTCAAATTTGCAATCGCTAAAAAAGAGATTTATTGCAGTCATGTTTGACAGATCAATATTCTTAAATGAAGTTTTTTCAAACTCCACTTCATCCATAGAATTTTTCTCAAAAACACTGTTTGAAATTTTACAGTTATAAAATTTGCATTCACGAAACGTATTAACATCAAACTTCGTGTTCTCTATCACACAATTTTTATAAACCAGTTTAATTAATGATGTTGAACTAAATGTGGAATTAGTAAAAAAAGATTTTTCAAAGTATGAATTGTATATCTCCGAGAAATTAAATTTCGAATTTTCAAATGTCGTGTTTATAACAGAACTATCAATAAAATCTGAATTAGAGAAATTATTACCCTTAAACAACACATCTTGAAACTTTGCGCCTCTAAAATCACTCCGATAAAAAGAAATAGGGGACTTCCTATCGCTCATATCGAGTTTGCTAAACAGAAAGTCTTGAAAATTTTCCTTTTCTCGTTTATTATTTCCGTCGTCTGCAAAAGTAAATGGTTTAATAATACTGTTCATCTCTGATAATATTTAGTTATCCTTTATTGGATAATAATATAAAGATATAAAATTTTAGAAAACTGATTCAGTTGACTGTAAATTGCCGCGGTAGTGAATTGGTAAACAAAAACTCCAAAGGAATTTTTCTATGTGGTTAGTACCCACTTGTCAAGAATAGAATTTTTTAAAGCAGAAAGATTAGGTAACTGATAATCAATCCCCAAATTTCAGTAAGAGTATAGATTATGCTTATAGATAATTAAAATGTCTTTGCGAAGAAGTTTCATGCTCTGCTTTTAATTGTTGACAGATAATAGTTCTACTGGGGTATTTTTTCAAATTAGGTCACTTATCTTTTTGAGCAAGCTTTATTGATTTGTCCAATTTAAGAGCCTAAAATTGAAATAAGTCCCTGAATTTTCTCAATAGTCGGTTTCAAAATATACTTTTAACAAATAAAGTTCAAACAAATTCATTAAATTTGTTTCCCTAATGATTTTTAATAAAAACATAAAAAGATTTAAAAACAAAAAGCTTGATGCATTTACGATGTTTGAGCTTTTAGTGGCAATGGCCATTATAGGAATATTATCAGCTTTGGCTGTTCCTGAGTTTTTGCCCTTGATAGGTAAATCTAAAGCGCAAGAGGCTAAATTGCAACTCCGTCATGTTTTGATGCTTGAAAAACAGTATTTTTATGTGGATTCAAAATACACCACTAATTTAGAGGATATTGGCTTTGAACAAGCTAAATTGGTAACAGCTGATGGCAATGCTAATTACAAAATTGAAATAACAGACGCTTCGGTTAATAGTTTCACGGCAAGAGCGACTGCTGTTGCGGATTTTGATGGGGACGGGCAATTCAACGTTTGGCAAATTACTGCTGACGAAAAATTAAAAGAAGTAACTCCTGATTAATGATCTTATTAAGTATTGTTTTCTTTACGGTACTTATTTTGAGTTCCCTTATTATTCTTTACCAGGATTTTAAAGAAAGGCAGGTTTCTCTTTGGGTTTTATTGATTTTTGGAGCGGTTGCTATTTCTTCGGTATTATTTTTTAGAGATAAAGAGACGCTCTTTTATAATGGATTAGGTATTATTCTTTACGGAGGCTTTATCTGGTTGGTTTTGAAGCTATATTTGTTTATCAAATTCAAAAAGAACAAAACGATTCTTGACGAGCAATTGGGGCTGGCAGATGTTTTAGTCATTTTCTTTATCGGTCTTACTTTTAATACAGTAGGAATGGTATTTTTCTTTTGTTTCGGTTTCGTCTTCTCTTTATTAATTTTCCTGGTTTATTCTTTTCTAAAAAAGGATAATGATCGTCAAAGTATTCCTTTAGCCGGGTTGCTTGTTTTTTTTTATGTCATATCATTAATTATCTTAAATTTGATACCCCTCAATCCTCTAATTGATTGTAGTTTTATAATGATATGACTTTCTTATCCGCTTTATCTCCAGACATAAAACATTTGCTCACTATCGAACAAGCCTGGGCCTATAAAATTGTCCCTGAAAAATCGGATGCTAAAGGGCTCCATTTGTTTATAGATGAAAAACAATCTATTACGGATATACAAAACGAACTGGAAATTGTTTTGGGTAAAACTATTCAATTAACGCCTGTTTCTTTTGACCAAATTGAAAAGTCTTTAAATATTAATTATCCAAAAGCCTATCAGAATGTTAATGAAGTGGCAGCTGTACAATTGAGCATTAAAGATGGTAATTTCCTGGAGAGTTTAGTTAGGGAAGCACAGAACCTGAGAAGCAGTGATATTCACATTGAAGTTTATGATGATAAATGCCGGATCCGTTTTAGGGTTGATGGACAATTAATCGAACGTCATAAGGTCAATAAATCTGAGTATCCAACATTGATTAATAAGATCAAGATTGAAGCGAAATGTGATATTGCTGAAAAACGTTTACCACAAGACGGAAGAATCCGGTTCACGGTGAATAATTCAAAAATTGACATAAGGGTTTCCATATTGCCAACCTTGCATGGAGAGAAAGTTGTATTGCGTTTATTAGGAAACGACGCTACTCATATCGATATTTTAAAATTGGGCTTTACCAAGGAGGAGTTGGAACGATACCAAATGGCCATTCAAAAAACACATGGTATTATTTTAATATCAGGCCCAACCGGTTCGGGTAAAACAACGACCTTGTATGCAACCCTTAAATTATTGAACAAATCCAAATCCAATATTTTAACGATTGAGGATCCTATTGAATATACATTGGATGGTGTTAATCAGGTACAACTAAAAGATGATATTGGTTTAACGTATTCAGAAGCTTTAAGAACCTTTTTAAGACAGGATCCTGATGTGATAATGCTGGGTGAAATCAGAGATGCGGATACTGCACAGATGGCAATAAGGGCAGCCTTGACCGGGCATATGGTATTATCAACAATCCATACTAATTCTGCCTGGGGAACGATTTCGCGTTTAATTGATATGGGAGTACCACCGTACTTGTTGGCAAATACAATTAATTTATCAGTAGCACAACGTCTGGTGAGGATGTTATGCCAGCATTGCAAGAAACAGGAAGCTTTTAATAGCCTGGAATTACCTAAAGCATTTCAAACTGCTGCTATAACAAAACAGTTTAAAGCTGTTGGTTGTAACCAGTGTTATTTTACAGGTTATAAAGGACGGAAAGCAGTTTATGAAGTGATCAACATCACTAAAGAATTGGCAGAATATATAAAGGAACAAAAATCTACTATAAGTGACTACTGCAAATTAAATAAAATCAGTACTTTAGCCGAAAATGTGTTAACTCTTTTTGAAAATGGAGAAACCAGTTTAGAAGAAATTTATCCGTATTTGATCCATGAAAATTAAAATAATCATATTGTCTTTTTTTCTGAGTTTTTGTTTTGTCGCAAAATCGCAGGATCGTTTTGCTATTTTAGAGCAAAAATTAATCGACCTTGGGAAAACTAATCCCGGTTTAAATGAAAAAGTTGATCTATCCATTAATGGGGCTACTATCCAGGAATTTATTAGGGCCATTGGTGTGAATAATAACCTGAATGTGAATGTGGATCCAACGATTGACGCCAAGATCGTTAATAATTTTTCCAAAGTAACAGCACAGGATGTGTTCCTGTTCTTATGTAAAAGTTATAACCTGGATATCAATTTTGTAGGACCCATTATGTCCTTTGTTAAGTATATACCGCCTGTAGCACCGATCAAAGCGATTGCTGCAAAGAAAATAAATGTTACCTATGAACAAACAGCCGGTTTACTAAGTTTTGATCTGCAAAACGACACACTTTCATCAGCAACAAAGGAAATCACGAAGCAAAGTGGAAAGAATATTATTTTCTCACCTGATTTGGCAGGTAAAATTGTGAATGGGTATGTTCAAAGCTCTCCGATGAACAGTGCCTTGGAAAAACTTGCCTTTGCGAATGATATGAAGGTTTCTGTGACACCGGATAATTTTTACATTTTCGAAAAGAAAGTTCCTGTCATAGACCCAAAAAACCAGGCTAACTCTAATTTCGGATTGACGAATTCAAATTCAAAAAATTCGACAGGCTTGACGGTAAAGGATGGTTTTATTTCCATAGACGCGCAAAATATTGCGATTAGTGATCTCGTAAATTCAGCTTCTAAGGAGTTAAATAAAGAATATTTTCTCTTTAATGAATTAAAAGGAAATACAAGCTTAAAAATAGTTGATGCTACTTATGATGACTTTTTAAGGTTATTATTTAACGGTACAGATTTCACCTTTAAAAAAGAAGGAGAAATTTATTTGCTGGGAGACAGAAACCTTGAAGGACTTCGTCAAAGTAAATTGATTACACTTAAGAACAGGACCATTGATAAGGTTTTAGAGTTCATTCCGGCTGATTTAAAGAAGGGCGTGGATATTAAAACGTTTGCTGACATGAATGGTTTAATAGTGAGCGGCTCTCAGCCACGCATTAACGAACTGGAAGCTTTTTTGAGACAGATTGATCTTGTTGTGCCTTTGGTTCATATTGAAGTGATTATCGCCGACGTACGAAAAAGCAATACAATTTCAACCGGAATTTCCGCCGGTATAGGTACAAAACCAGCAGCTGCAACCAATGGGGGTTTAGTTCCTCAAATTGACCTGTCTTTAAATGCTACAGCTATCAATAATTTGATTAGCGGTATTAATGGATTTGGTGTTGTTAATCTGGGAAGCGTTACGCCAAATTTCTATTTAACCCTGAAAGCTTTGGAAGAGCAAGGTGCATTAAAGATTCGTTCCACTCCTCAAATTGCCACATTGAATGGGCACGAAGCAAAATTAAAAGTGGGAAGCACTGTATATTATTTAGAGGTACAGAATAACCTGATCAATAATGTTGGAAATACGACAGTTTCCCAAAGCCAACAGTATAAGTCTTTAGATGCTGATCTTTCTATTACTATCAATCCGCAGGTTTCTGGAGACGAGCAAATAACAATGTCTATTGGTGTAACTCAGTCATCCTTTACAGAAAGAATCAAAGAAACAGCGCCGCCGGGTAAATTAAACAGGGATTTTCAATCTTTGGTTCGAGTGAAAAACGGTGAAATGATCATGCTAGGCGGACTGGAAGAAAATTCCACCAGTAATTCAGGAACAGGCTTACCATTGATCTCTAGAGTACCTGTATTGAAATGGATCTTTGGAAACAGGATAAGAAGCAAATCAGAAAACAAACTGACCATCTTTATTAAACCAACCATAATTTACAGTTAATTTGAGAATGTGGTGGGAACGATGGATACCTGAATCGTACTTAACGAAAAGCACTGTCTGTGGTGTTGAATGTGTTGTTGGTGATACAGGCACCTCATTTGAATACTCCATTTTACAAGTTAAAAAAAAGAAAATCGAAATTGTTTCGGAAGGGAGTTCAACAGATCCTCCTGAGATTTTAACCCTGGCAAAAAAATATTCTTCACCGATTACCTTAGCTATTAATGGAAAAGGAGTAATCATAAAGAAAATTATCTTTAGTGAAAATGACTCACTAGAATTAAAAGACCTGTTAGCACAGCACCTGGCCGCTCTTAATGTTAATGACTTTTATGTACAGTTCTATAAAAACGCTGATCATACCGGGCACGTGGCTCTTTGCCGGAAGGCACAGGTAAATGACCTGATCAATTTATTTGCAAAAGATAAAACTGAATTGATAAATGTATTTATTGGTCCTTTGGTCTGTAATTCGCTTGCCCTCGTTGCTTCTTCTTATAACCGTTTGGCTACAAGTACTCATCGTTTAGAGTTGGTCAATGGTTTTATAGATTCTATTCAATCAGGTAACTCTGAAGAAGAAAATTTGACCATTGATGACTTGAAAATTCCATCTTCAAAAATGGTCTCCTTTGCTTCTGGATTTGGATATTTTACAAAACAAACTAATTATCAATCGGATAATGCCGAATTGAATTCATTGCCGGAACGACATACTGAAAAAATAAAAACGAAATTTTTACTGACTGTATTGATCATTGTTGCATTTTTAGTAAGCGCGGTTAATTCTGTATTGTTTTTCCAAAAGTTTGATGAGAGCAGTACCATGGAAGCGGAATTGAACCTATACGAATCCAAGAATGCACAGATCACACAGTTACTGGAGAGTTATCAGAAAAAGAAGAATCTCATAGAGCAGGCTGGGATCTTTGATGACAAAAAAATGTCAGTGTATGCCGATAAAATTGCTGCCAGTATACCGAATGAAATTTTATTGAGAGAATTATATTTTAACCCGGAGGAGGGGGAAACGGAAGAAGACAGTCTTACCAACTTTTCAGAAAACCAATTGATCATTAAAGGAAATTGCAGTAAAAGTTCCCTGGTAAACGAATGGATCAATATTTTGAAAAGCCAGAGTTTTGTGAAAACGGTGAACCTGGAGACCTTTATTTATAACTCCGAAGGGCATTTACCGAATTTTGTTTTAGAAGTTGATACCCAATAAGCATGTGGCAAAGTCTTACATATTCTAAAAAAGTATATACCATTTTTGGAGGCTTTGTCCTGTTTTTACTTTTGGCCTATTCGCTTTCATTTTCAAAAACAATAAAGTTATTTAAGGAAACAAAGATTAAACAGGAGAAATTAGCCTGGCTGATGGAAAAAGAAAAAGAAATACCGGCTTTGCAATCGCAGATGGCTTTATTGGATAAGGCTTATAACTCTTCCGATTCGAGCTCTATCAGGGATCAACTGACGGCTTTTATATCAGAATATGCTGAAGAAAATGGTTGTGTTGTGACTGAGATTCCGCAAAAATCTTTTTATTCAAGTTCCCAGTTGAATATCCAAACCAATAAATTTGTTGTTAAAGGAGATTTTAAATCTTTGTTGCAATTAATGTTGAATGTTGAAAGTCATTATAATTATACTGCCAAAGTAGTATCGGCGAAATTTCACAGCGTTAAAGATCTTCAAACCAAACGAACAAACTTATATTTAACACTTATAACTCAATCATTCAGGCAACATGAAAAAAATACTTAATTACGCAAATTTAATCTTATGCTTAGGCTTAATCGTAGCCTGCACAAAAGATTTTATTTTAAAAGATATCAAAAACGAGACAGTGAGTATCATTGCGCCCGCGGATAATTTAAGTACACCCAATAACAACATTACTTTTTGGTGGGATGAACTGGATGGTGCTGAAAAATATAATCTTCAAATTGTAAAGCCAAATTTTAATTCTATTTCGCAGTTATATGTTGACACAACCATTACCAAAAATAAATTTTCTTACACGTTTACACCGGGAACTTATCAATGGCGTATTAAAGCAATAAACGGAGGTGGGAGTACTGTTTATACTACGAGGACATTAATAATTGATACTACAAGTAACCTGAACCTGGTTTCGGTTGCTATGATTGCACCTGCCAGTAATACTGTTCTTGCAAATAATAATGTTATTTTTTCCTGGAATCAACTGCCGGCGACTACTTACTATGAGTTATTAATTACCAGTTCTACAGGGTCAGTTACGACTGTTTCCAATATTCCTACCACGAGTTATTCTTACATTTTTCCTGTTTCTTCGGGAGTGGAGGAGAAATTCAGCTGGAAAGTAAAAGCTTATAATTCATTTAGTCAAACACAAAACAATTTGCCACGATCTTTCAGGATTGATCACAAATCTCCTTCTTTTCCTTCTTTAGCTTATCCGGTTAATGTTACTACCGTAAAAGATTCCGGGGCCTTTAGATGGAATTATTCAGGGATTTTTTCGGATATAAAATTTGATAGTCTATTCATAGGTACTTATCCTGATAGTACACTCACAAATCCAATCATAATTGTTGTTCCGCGGGCAGCAACCAACACAAGTACATTTAGTATCAAGCCTACTTTGGCATCTCCAACGAACACGCTTACTTCCTCCAATTATTATTGGTGGAAGGTAAAATCTATAGATTCGGTTGGGAATGTTTCCGCTCCATCAGCCGTATTTAAGTTTAAGCTAATGAATTAATGAGTAAAAAAGCCAAGACATATCTTCTTATTGTTATAATTATTTTATCCTGGGGTTATGTAGGCTATAAAATCTATAAGGCGCTTCAAGGTGATGATGAGAAGGATCTAAACCTTGAAAGACCGGAAATAAAAAAAATAGTAGAAATCAATAAAAAAGATAGTGTGATTTTGCTATTAAATTATCCGGATCCTTTTCTAAAAGGAGGTAACTTTTCCAAAATAAATAATTCTGGGGTTCACTCTTCTTCTCCCAGAACTGAAAAACCTGTTCCTGTTATTAAGCCTGCACCAGTGGTGTCGCCCCAAGCATTTTTAGATATAAAATACGTCGGATTGGTTAGAAATAACGAAAAGGGAACTTCAACCGCTATGATGACCATAAATGGGAAATCGTCTTTTGTTAAAGTAAATGATGTGATGGAGGGCTATACTATCTTGGAAGTATCTCCAGTAACCGTTAAGCTTAAAAAGGGAAAAGAACTTCTTATAATTACTAAATAAACATTCATTTTCGCCTATCGGAATATACTTTAAAGGATTATTTTTTTTCTTAAAAATACCTTTTGAAATGATTTTGTTTTATGATTTCAAAAACAAATTCATTTTTATATTACAAAAATCATAGATTAAACAAATAGTTATTAACAAGCATTTGTCAGGGCAGGGGGGCTAGTTTTGTGTCTTGAAGCAAAAGATACCAGTGTTTTATGGTACACTTTAGTTTTTAGAAGTGAGAATTGTCGCGACAATTACTGTACTTATCAACAATGCGTTGTTTGGTTGTATTTTACAACTTGCATGATAGTGTTAATTTTTCTTAATTCGCAGAAAAATTCAATTTTATGAAGAAACTTACAACATTTTTAAGCTTAACACTGTTTTTTTTAACATTAACGTCCTTGGGTGCGAACAATTTTAGTTTTTCACTTAAAAAAGGTGTAAACAATGATACTTTAACCTGCACTTTTATGGTGAATGGTAATTCTACTTGTAAAACTAATATTGAGACGACACTAACTTCGCAAACAGGAGTTATCAGTGCAGTTTGGGATTCTGGCACAAAACAAATGACAGTAGTTTTTAAAGCGGCTCAAATAAAAAATTCTGATTTACATTCTTTTTTAGCAATGGCTGGTTACGACACCTCAGAATTAAGAGCTAAGCAATCCGTTTATGATGCTTTGCCGGCTTCATGTAAATATACAAGAGAACCGGAAACTGAATAATCTATTAAATTTTTAATATTCATTTTGTATGATAAAAAGTAGAGTTAAACTACTCAGCTTTTGTTTGATTTTTTTAATGCTAATCAGTATTAAAACTAAATCGCAAACAACTGTAACTATTGGCGATATTAATACAACCATGTATTCGGAGCGATATCCTTTTAATGGATATTATAACTATAGCTGGTCAAATATGCTTTACCTGAATAGTGAGGCTGGATCCGCAGGACAAATTACTAAGGTGTCGTTTTATGTGGTTAATACCCCTTCGAACTATACTATGAATAATCAATTAATTTATGTGAGGAATACGAGTGCTACAAGTTTTACAAACGCAAATTATCCGGGTACTTCAGGTTTTACACAAGTGTTTAACGGTACAATTACATACAACGGAGGTGGCTGGAAAACAATAACATTAAGCACACCCTTTAGTTATGATGGTACTTCAAACCTTGAGTTTCTATTTGAAAACAGAGATGCAACTTATGCCACAGGCTTCCCTTATTTTGCCTATACCACTTCAACAGGAAGCAACCGTATGAGAAGAGATTACAATGACCCAAGCTTCCCAACATCCTGTGCAAATTGTTTAGCCTTAAATAGCATATTAAATATCCAGCTTACAAAACAATGCGCCAGTAACATGACGCTAACGGCAAGTTCAGCATCTGTTTGCAGTGGAACAAGTGCAACATTAAGCGCCAGTGGGGCAAGTGCCTATACATGGCTGCCTTCTGCCAGTTTAAATGCATCCAATGATGCCAGCGTTATTGCCACACCAACTGCCTCTACAATTTACACGATTACCGGTTTGGATGCCAACAGTTGTAGCCAGACAAAAACGTTGTCCCTTACTGTTTTAGCTTTACCAAATTTAACCATTACTCCAAATACACCATCTGTTTGTATTGGATCCAGTACCACATTAACAGCAACCGGAGCAACTAATTATACCTGGAGCCCTTCAACAGGATTAAATTCAACTACCTCTTCTTCTGTAATTGCTAATCCAACTGTAACAACCACCTATTCAATAACGGGAAGCAATAGTAACAATTGTATAAACACGAAAACAGTTGCGGTAACTGTTTATTCGGTTCCTGTTTTAAATATAAGCCCAGGATCAACAACAATATGTAATGGTGGAGTTGCCAGCCTAACGGCATCGGGAGCATCTGCTTATACCTGGACACCATCCAGTGGATTGAGTTCAACAAACTCTTCAACAGTAAACGCTAATCCGTCCTCTACAACAATTTATACTATTATTGGCACCAGTAATGGTTGTAGCGGCATGATAACATCAACAGTTTCTGTTTCAAACATTAATGCTGGAACAGCAATAACAACCGGTTCGGGTAATATTTGCAATAATAGCCAGGTCACTTTATCGCTTGATAGTAAACAAGCAGTAGCTATTGGAACAGGAACCTTAAACATTGAAAAATATCCGTTTAATGGGTATTATAACTATAGTTGGTCTGATGCCATTTATACACAAAGCGATATAGGAGCAAGTGGAAACATTAGTAAAATATCTTTTTATGTAGATAATGCCCCTTCTAACTATGTGATGAATAATCAGTTGATATATATTAGAAATACTTCTGCTTCTTCATTTACCAATAGTAATTATCCCGGAACTTCGGGATTTACGCAGGTCTTTAGCGGATCCATTACTTATAATGGTTCAGGATGGAAAGAAATTACTTTTACCACCCCTTATTCATACAATGGCACTGATAATCTGGAATTTTTGTTTGAAAACCGAGATGCAACATACGCTACAGGATTTCCAACTTTTAGATATTCTGTAGTTTCATCAAGCCGTGTTAAAAGAGATTACCAGGATGCATCTTTCCCCAGCGCGTGTGTAAACTGTGCAACCTTTTCTAATACGCCTAATGTAAAGTTCACAATAGACAGAGCATTAAGCACTTTTGTAAAATGGCAATATTCCTATGACGATAATACCTATAATGATCTGACCGGAGGTACGTCTTCCAGCTATTCAACCCAGGTTAATACATCTACCTATTTCAGGGCACAATCAACAAACGGAAGTTGTGCTGCTATCTCATCTTCTGTTTTTTACCAAACGAACAATAATTACTACGTAAATGATAATAGTACAATGGGGGACATTTATACTAGTGCTATTGGAAATTCTTCCAATGATGGGAGAAGTCCTTCAAAACCAAAATCATCCATCAGTGATGTATTAGCAACATATTCACTTACCTCTTGCGACACGATTTATGTAGATAAAGGGAGTTACACTGAAGAAGTAAATATTACTTCGGCGGATGCCGGAAATGGAAACGGCTATATGGTAATTGAAGGTGCAGGGATTGATGTTTCTATTCTAAACGCTCCTGCAAGTAAAAATAACATATTTATCAACCAGGCAAACAAAGTGAAAATTGAGAAATTCACTATGAATAGCACTCAAAGTACCTACAACAATATTAAGATCCAGCAAGCGAATGCTAACATAGTTTCTAATAACAAATTAGTTCATAGCACCTCGTCTAATATTTACATGGTTGGAACATCGATTAGAGCTAATAGGAATGAATTTTTGAATAATCAAATTAATAATAGCTCCACTTCAGGTTATGGTGTTGCAGTTGTAGGTAATTGTGATAGCTTAGCTATCCGTGGAAATACTATTACAAATACAGGTTCTCTTGCTGGTATATTAATTTCTTCCACAAAAATATCCAATGATATATATTACCCGGCTTTTGGCGCAATTGATCAAAATACGATCACAGCACAAAATTATGGTGTGATCTTGTCGGGCCCTGATTTTCCGATTGCGAGCTATACGATATCAAGCAATAATATTGAGATAACAAGTAATTCTTTAACCGATGGTGCTGCAATTTGGTTGGGCTCTGTTGGTAATTCTTCCGCTGAACAAAGTTTAATATTTAATAACAGATTGGCAGGTGGAAAAAACGGAATTTATCTTTCTTCAGGAGTTAACTATGAAAAAATCTATAATAACTATGTAAGTAATAATAGTTATGGTTTGTATGTATCATCTTCCACCAGCTCGATTGGAGAATTATATTTCAATTCATTTTATAATTCAACAGGTAACGTTTATTTTGTATCAAGCGCTTCTGCTTATTGGAAAATTAAAAACAACATACTATATAATTCTAATAATACGGCTTCTAACGCGTGTTTAAAAGTTGCTAATGCGATGACTTTTGTTGCGTGTAACAACAACCTGTACTATGCATCTAATGGTGCATCTGTGGGGAGTTTTAATGGAATAAATTATTCAACATTAACTAATTGGCAAGCAATTGACCATGCAGATGAAACACCAAAAGGGGATGAAAATTCCATTTACGGAAACCCACTTTATATCAATTTTTCTCAAAACAACCTGGATGTTACTGCTTCTTCACCGGCTGCCGCATCAGGGGTATCCATTAGTGGTATTACAAGTGACATATATAATACAATGCGTTTGAATCCGCCTTTTATTGGAGCAGAAGAATTTTTGTTTTCAGTGGCAATATGTAATACACAAACAATAACCTGTAGTATTTCAACAGCTACATTAACAGGAACTACAGCGAGCAGTAATATTAGTTATAATTGGACCGGCCCATCTTCTGGCACACCGGCAGGGACATCACCAACTTCGTCGCTAACTATTGTCTCCGCAGTTGGAGTTTATACCTTGGTTGCTACCAACTCTAATAACGTTTCCATTACTGCAACTATCCAGGTTGTTGCTGATAATACATTACCGAATGTGAATGCTGGTGCGGGCCAAATTATTACTTCCTCTATGCCAACTGCCACTTTATCTGGAAGCTCAACAACAGCAGGGGTAACATATTCATGGACGCCCGGAGGTAGTACACCAACAAATTCGACCACAGTAGTTTCTTCCACAGGCGTTTATACTTTATCGGCTACAAACCCTACTAATGGATGTGTGGCAAGTTCTACGGTATTGGTAGCAAATAAAATGTCGGCTACAGCAACTATTTCAGATTATGAGAATGAGTCAATTAAAGGAAAAGCTATCCTTAACATTACCGCAGGAATTCCACCTTACAATATTGCCTGGAATGGTGTAAAGATTCCTTTACCTTCTGTTGCTTACTCATTATTAAAGGATTCTTTATCTGGAGTAGCGATGGATTCCATTCAATTTATCCACTTTATTGATAGTTTAAGGCAGCGCACTGTATTTGATGGCTTGCAGCCAAGTACCAATTCGGCAGTGATATATGATCAAACCAACGACTCTGTTATATTAAGTATCTCTGTAGGTTCAAAAATAAACGCATGGGCCTTTGCCCAAGGAGTTACCACATCCACTAATACTATCAATAGCATAACCGTTGGAAACATAAATTATTTTTATGGGAAGGGAACTTCTATTACTCAGGAAGGTATTTTCTCTAATGGCAACCATAAGGCAATTCCTTCTACAGTAATTAACTTAGCCACAACTAATGAGATCAGTTTTGTAATGCCTGATAACACCGTTACCTCAGATGCAGGTATATTTGAACAAGCGTTCGCTTTAAGTGTGGATACACCTGATGTAAGCAACAAGACTCTTTTTAGATTTAATGGTAATGGAACGTATGATGTTATTGTTCAAAACAGCAGCATTTTTAACAGCACTTTTTTATCAGGAGACTATTTCTCATTAAGGACGAACTTTGTTGCAGGTAAAATCACCTATTATAAAAACGAAGTAGAGGTAACGCAAGCAAACATTTCATCGCTTAATGCTACAACAGGTTTTATGGCAAAGTTGGTTATGAGAAGTGCTGGTGGTACCATGTCTGGTTTAAAGGTTAAACTTCCTGTTGTTATTGGGCCACCACCACCACCATTTAATAAATGTTTAATTTATTCCTTATTATACCCAATTGTGGCGTCTGCCTCGCCTAATCCTATTTGTGCCGGATTGAACATTAGCCTTACGGGACAAATAATTGGTAATATTACTCCCTCATATGAATGGGTACCTGGAAATTTACCGGGCCAAGCACCGCCTGCGTTCCCCATCTTTTCATCTCAGATATATACATTGAATGTGACTATTAATGGCTGCACTCTAAAAAAACCTGTTCCGGTAGTTGTATTGCCTGTTCCAGCGGTTACTATTTCAGCTAATATGAACCCTATATGTTTGGGATCAGGCGTGATATTGTCTTCGCCAGTAATTACGGGAGCCACATACAAATGGTTTTTAGCCGCATCTCCGATTATTGGCGCAACGACTGAAGTGTATAATCCGCTAGCGGCTGGCAATTATTATTTACAGGTTGTAAACTCCTCCGGATGTTCTTCAAATTCAAATATTTTAACTGTTTTGGAAAGCCCAATTGTAAATGTAACCGCTCCTATAACTAATATATGTGCCGGTTCCGATGTTCTCTTGACTGCAAATGTAACCCCGGCAACTGGAAATTCATATGAATGGCATTACAATTCAGGGCCTATTGGAACGAATATATCAACTCACTCTGCAGGTCTAGCAGGCACATATGATGTTAAGGTTACAAACACTAATTTATGTTCATCAACTTCCAATGTCATCACAATAAACGTTAGCAGCGGTTTAATTGCAAACGCTGGGCCGGATCAAATATTTACTTCAGGAAGTGTATCATTAGGAGGTGTACCGGCGGCTAGTGGGGGTGTACCTTCATATAACTACCAATGGTTGCCAAACACAGGCTTTTTAACTGGAAATTCAAATACGATACCTAATCCCGATGTAGCACCAATTGGTTCAACAACATATACCCTTACTGTAACAGATGGAAATTTATGTACTGGAACTGACGAAGTTTTAATAACAAATGCGACTGGCATTATTTCCTTTGCAGTACCTTCGAAAATCATTGGTGCAGGATATTATAACGCTATTAGCAATAGAGTTTATTTTATGTTCGAGGAAGAATACAGAACTTCTATTTTAAATTACACGATATATGACTACAATGTAACGACACTTGGCAATCCGGTAAACCAGTTAACTTGTGGCCTATACAATGCCTCTACCGGCATAGTTAATAATGCAAAGTCAATCGGAGATAATCGTTACTATATAGATATAACTTCATGTGGTACCTTAGTTAGCTCAAAATATTATTTATTAGAAATAGTAAATGATAAAAAGGAAAAATTCTATTTAAAGTTTAAAATTTAATTATGAAATATTTTATTGCAGGAATAATCTTTCTTGGATTGGTGTCATGTACTCAAGATAAAATTGCTTACGTCAATATTCAAGCGTTGTTCAATGAGTTTGAGTATAAAAAAGAGTTGGAAAAAGAATTGAACTCGATTCGTAACAATCGAAAATACATTTTAGACAGTTTAGAGACAAATTTGAAGATAATTTCTAAAAGGTATAACATTGATAAAACCAATAAAGATTTAGTAATAGAGTTTAACGTTACCAAAGAGATCTATTTAGAAAAAAAATCACTGATTGAAGATGAGGAGATCGCTATGGTAAAACAATTTGACGAAAAGATCATAAAGCAATTAAATAGTTACGTTAAAGAGTATGGAAAATCTAATAGCTACAAATTTATTTTAGGAGCCACTTCAGACGGAAATATCATGTATTCTGATACAACAAGTGATATTTCAAAACAGGTAATTATTTACATAAATAATAAGTACAAAGGAGTAAAATAAAATGTTCAAAATTTATATATGTATAATTTTATTATCAGTATTTGGTGTAAGCTCGTGCGATCACGAGAAATCAAGTTCTGTTGAAATGCCTTATGTATCTACTGAAGAAATACGAACTATTAAACAAATTATTTTAAAAGCGCCCGATCCATTAAATAAACTGATTGAATATTATAAATTATATAGAACACACTTCGTTCAAAAAAAACAAATCGATGCTTTTGAATTCGAATTATTGTATAAAACCCATTTTTCATTAGCAGTAAATAATTTGGATTCTTTAATCTATGGAAACAAAAAGGATCTGCTAAAAAGTGAAATCGCACAATTCGATAAGTTACATTATTTCACTTTTCAGATATCAAATAAAACCTTGCATTCCGAATTATTAAAATATAATATTTCCTCAGAGCAAGAGTACACTGATAGAATACTATATTATACAGATAATTGCCAAAAAGATTTCATCTTAATTGAAGATGGTGATACACTTCGTTCTCCTTTTGTCAATTTCGAAAGAACCTTTGACGTAGCTCCAATAATTAATATGACAGTTGTTTTTGAAAGAAAGAAAGCTGAAAATTTTAAACACTTAACTTTCATATATGAAGATAAAATATTCAACAGCGGAAAGATAAAATTTCAATTGGAACCAGAAATCATATCAGTATTCAACAATCCTGAAATTAAAAAATATAATTTATGAATAGTATAATAGCAAAATATAAAAGACACATCTCGTTTTTCTTTTTGTTGACTTTTGTAACAAACGTCTTTTTTCCAACTGCCACATGGGCTTTAACCAGCGGACCCACGCAGCCTGAGGTGCATAACTTTCAACCTATAAGTGTTGCCGATATGGTTGATCCATCAACCGGGGATTTCTCCTACAATATCCCATTGATGGATATTGATGGGTACCCTGTAAATATCAGTTACAAGTCCGGCATTGGAATGGACCAGGAAGCTTCAAATGTTGGATTGGGTTGGACGTTAAATATTGGCTCTATCAACAGAAACTTAAGAGGTATACCCGATGATTTTGATGGAGAGGAAATAATTAAAAAAATGAATTTGAAAGAAAATGAATCTGCGGCGGTAACTATTGGTGTTGGCGGAGAGCTTTTCGGTGTTGATCCAATTCAGGCAAGCTATGCGCAAACAATCACCTATAATACCTATACAGGTTACGGCTTTACTCAAAAAAGCGGGTTTAACGCAAATCTGGGTGGTGGCGTTGGTGTTGGACTAGGCGTAGCATCAAGCGGAGATGGGTTAACAATCAGTCCTAGTATTTCATACCAGGTAACACTGTTAAATTTATCAAAGTCGACAAATGTAGGAGGTTCGGTTACCTTAGGAACATCTTATAATTCAAGGGTAGGAATTAAGGAAGTAAGTTTAAGTGCAGGGCTTTCGATGTCGGTAAAAGAAGGAAAAGCAGTTGAAACAATAAATGAAGACGGAACAACATCAACACACACCGAATATTCTCCAAATGGTACTACCATTGCACAAGCCTCTACTCATTCAAGTATTACATTTGGTTCGCCGAGTTATGCGCCTATTATTAACATGTCTACACATACTAAGGCATACGCAGGTTCTGTAAAAATAGGTGGCGCCGTTTTTGGACTCGATTTACATGGGGAAGCGGCGGTTAACTGGTCTAAGGAATCATTGGTAACCAAAGAAACGCATAAAAAAGCGTATGGTTATCTTAATTTACAGAATGGACAAACCGCTACTGATGCCATCCTTGATTTTAACAGGGAGAAAGACGGCAACTTTTCAGAAGCCACAACTAACCTCGCTATTCCAAATTTAACTTATGATAATTTCTCAGTGGCTGGTCAAGGCGTGGGGGGTGCTTTCAGGCCTCACCGAAGTGATGTTGGTTATGTGTACGATCCTGAAACAACCAATAACAGTGAGAGCACGAGTGCCAATACCGAAGCAGGTATAGGCAGTATTTTTACCCTTGGGACTGATGTAACTCAAACCAATATAACCGGAAGATCAGGAGTTTGGGTTGACAAAAATACTGCTGCGCCTCAAATAGGTTTTTCGCATTCAGGTACAGGAAGTCTTGATTATGAAGCTGCTTACTTTAAAGAAATGGGAGAAATGAGTGTGGATGATGATGCTCTTTGGGCAAACATACATGAAGAAAAAGCTGTTCGATATCGCCTGAATGACCTGGAATCACCGGCACAATTATCAGAAAATCTAATTAACGAAAACTCAGTTGAGTTTATTATAAATTCAAAACACAGAAGAACGAAAAGAGTTAAACGAAATCAACTGTTTTCTTATCTGACTTTATCAGATGCTAAAAATTTTGGGCTTCAAAAACATCTTTATGAAGCACAAATAGGACACCCAGTTCCACTTGTTAGTTCAAATGCCCGAGAAAATCATATTGCTGAAATTACAACGACTAAAACAGACGGGGCACGATATGTTTATGGTTTACCCGCTTATAATAACAGTCAACTGGAAGCAAGCTTTAGTTTAAATTATAACCCTACCGACGATGCAGCTAAAAAACATGGTACTTTAATAGAATATGAAAGTGGTGTTGATGACACGCCGCTAAATCAAAAGGGTGTAAACAATTTTTTTACGTCTACAGAAATGCCGGCTTATGCTTATGGTTATATGTTAACAGCTGTTCTATCGGCAGATTATGTTGATAGAACAGGAAATGGGCCTACAAAAGATGATCTTGGTAACTATACACTGTTTAATTACAAAAAACATGAAAGTAATTATCAGTGGAGAGGTCCATATTGTATAAAAAGCGGAGGCACACAAATCCGGGATGCAGCTAATCATGAAGAAGGTTTATTAACAGATGACTATGATGACAAAGGCAGTTATGTATATGGTACCAAAGAAATTTATTACCTGGATAATATTGAAACCAAAAACCATATCGCCCTATTCTCCTATTCCGACAGAAGAGACGCGCACGGAGCAGATGGTACAAGTGGAGGATTAAGTACTACAGACACCCAGCAAAAACTGGATCTTATTACTTTATACTCTAAGCCTGATTATCAATTGAAAACAACCTACCCTTCTTATGACCCATTTGTGATGAAACAGGTACATTTTACATATGATTATGAATTATGCCCTGGTGTATATAACAACCAACATGGCACTGATGCCGCTAATCCCGTTAACCAGGAAGGAAAATTAACCTTAAAGGAACTGTATTTCACTTATGGCAAATCCAACAAAGGTAAATTAAGTCCGTATAAATTTAATTACAATAATAAAGTCATAGGCGCTGATGTTTATTACGATCCTGCAAGCATAGACAGATGGGGAGGATACAAGCCAAACGATACATCTTTACCAAATTCAAGATTTCCTTATACTATAAAAGATAAATATTTACAAGACGAATATTCAAGACTCTGGAATCTTAATAGCATCCAATTACCTTCCGGTGGATTGCTGGAACTGGAATTAGAAGCAGATGACTATGCCTATGTTCAAAACAAACAGGCCTGTGAAATGTTTAAATTGGCAGGTATCGCTAAATATATTAGCTCTTCGGCAACAAGTTACGCCAGTGAGATTGGTAACAATACGTTATTTTGGAACTTAACCGCAAGCGATGAGATTGTTTTATTATTTGAACTAAAAGATAACATTACTCCTATTCAAGATATTTCCAGTTATTTTTCTGAAATTGACAAACTGTATTTCAATTGTAAAGTGAATGTACTGAATTACACATCAAACAGTACAGCCTTCGAATACATTCATGGTTATTGCGACATCAACAAGCAGCATTCCGGATATTTTCAAGCTGGCAACAAGCAATATGGTTATATTAAAGTTAATAATGTCAGAAGAGGTGATAAACTAAGCGTAAGTACTACTGAAAACCCAATTTCTAAAGCTACCTGGCAGTTTGATAGATTATATAAACCAAAGCAGGCATATTCTATTGATCCTGCTAATGCGTCAGATCCTGCTAGTGGAACTAATGACCCGGCCAGTTTATTAACAGCCATTGCTGATGCTGATTTTATGAAAAATGTGATTCAGTTTTATGAGGGTGCAAATGGCGCTCTTAAAGCTAACCATGTAGGAGAAAAGTGTAAAGTAGATGAATCCTGGATCCGATTAAATTCGCCGGATAAAATAAAATTGGCAGGAGGATCAAGGGTAAAACAAATTACTATCCGGGATCAGTGGGACAAGATGTTAAATGGTCCAGCAGCTCAATTTCAAGGGTTTCAATATGGTCAGTCATATAATTATACTGTTGAAGAAGAAGGAAAAGTAATAAGTTCGGGTGTAGCCGGATATGAACCTAGCTTTGGTGCTGATGAAAACCCCTTCAGGCAACCTGTTTTTATGGATATGCATAAAGAGGAAGCTTTGCTTGCACCGGATAATGATATGTATGTTGAAGAACCTATGGGAGAGTCATTTTTTCCACCTGCAACAATTATTTATTCAAGGGTTACTACCACTAATCTATACCAGGGAACTGGTAAAACTGTTAACGAATTTTATACCGCCAGGGACTTTCCAACCATTGTTCATAGTTTAGGAATGGAGGCGAAAAGACAGAAACCAAAGCCAATAGCTAAATTATTTTCTTTCTTAGCGTATGACCGGTTTTCGGGATCGCAAGGATACTCAATAGAGGTTAATGATATGCATGGAAAACCTAAGGCAATTCACTTATATGAGGAAGGTATGGCATCCTCTTCAAAATCAAATAAATATTTTTATAAATCCACGGGGAATCGCTTAGATAATAAGGTGACAACAGTCGGAAAAAATGGAAGTATTAATTATAATACTAGAATTGGTGTTGATTTCGATTTTTACGCAGACTTCAGGCAAAATAAATCAAGAACAGAGGCTTTAGGTGTTAATATAAATGTAGCGATGTGGTATTCCGGAGCGCCCATCATTATTCCTGTTATGTTACCAACCCGACACGAAGAGGAAATAGAGCTTAGAACAGCAGTAACAAACAAAGTAATATACAAATATGGTATTTTAGATAGAGTTGAAACAACCGATAATGCCAACACAATGACTACTCAGAATCTATTATGGGACTCAGAGACGGGGCACGTTTTACTAACAGAGACGAATACCGAATTTGAAGATCCTATTTACACACTAAAATATCCATCTCATTGGGCCTATGAAGGTACCGGTGGTGGCTATAAAAATATAGGTTTTGAAATAAACAATCCCGGTACTTATGGTTTTCTTGCATCTGGCCAGGTAAGTGATGTAAACTATAAAAAATTATTGCATCCCGGAGACGAACTAGCTATCTATACCACTTCCGGCGGCATACAAAAAGGTTGGATTGAAAAAATTGGGGCTCAATACTTTATTATTAATGCCTCAGGAGTTGTTCAAACAAAAGCTGCCTTTCAGTTGGCCTCTGTTTCTAAAATAAAAGTTATCAGATCAGGAAGGAGAAACTTACAGGATATGAATGTTGGTGCTATTACAACATTTACAAATCCTTTGTATAACACACCAAATTATTGGCCAGCTTTTAATCAAAGCTATGGCATCCTAAATGCAACATCTGTTGAGTTAGGAAACAAATTTGGCACCTATTGTGGATGTAGCGATAATCCTTTCATACCAGGTGATGCATATAATGGTTATTTGCAAGGAACCGAAGGAAACTATAAAGTTTTGAAAAACTACACCTATTTAACAACACGTAAACAGGAAAAGGTAAATAACAATTCTAACATCAGGGTAGATGGTACATTCCAGACATTCAGTCCATTTTTCACACCTTCAGGAGCTAATGACTGGGTGCCTAATACAGCTAACTGGCAGTGGGCATCATCTGTTACAAAAAATAATCCATACGGTTTAGAGCTGGAGAATGTAGATCCGTTATACAGGTATTCCAGTGCTTTGTATGGTTATCAGCAAACTCTACCTGTGGCCATATCTAATAATTCTAAATTTAAACAAATGGCGAATGAGAATTTTGAATATAATGATCTTAATTTTTGTGCTGATAATCATTTTGGATTCAATCAGTATAGCAGTTATACATACATGACTCAATCTGCAGCACAGGTTGCTAAAGTTCAAAAGTATTCGCATACCGGGAAAAGAAGCATTAAAGTAAAACACGGAAATACAGACCCTGCCATTATTATAACTAAACAATTAACTCCTTGTCAATAGAAATTCTGTTTATGAAATTAAATATTTACTGATTTTGCAAACGTAAAATAGGTTAAAAAAAAATTTATGATAAAATACATTTCAATATTTATACTTTGTATAGTGCCATGCATATTTTATGCCCAAAACACTTACATAGTAACATCAGTCAATGATCCAGTAAACCCTGCTAGTACAGTATCGGGAGAACTTCGTTATGCTATAGATCAGGCTAATGCTCATCCTGGCCATGATAATATTTCTTTCAATATAACAGGGACATATAGTTCCCCTATTTCTATTGATCTTTATTCCAGCATAACAATTTCAGACGAAATTACAATTGATGGAAACACTCAAAGTTTATCAGGATATACTGGAACTGCGCCAAAAATCACACTTATAGCTAATCCAGCAACATTTTCAGGCAATAATTTGTTTTATTTACCAAATGGAAGTGATAATTCAGTGATAAAGAATTTAACATTTGATTGGAGATCACAATACTCTTACGCAATATACATTTATCAGGCAAATACGGTTACTTTACAAGGAAATTTGTTTAGCGGCGCAGGAGGATTTCTTTTTTTACACGAATCAAATTCAAATATAATTAAGGCAAATGACTTTTCTGTAATAACAGATTATGCCTCCTGTATATTAGTTATAGATGCTAATTCAAACCAAATTGGGGGTAGTGTGTCAGGTGATGGGAATAACTTTCACTCCCCAATTTTAGTGAATTATCCTTATATAAAAATATATGGTATGAACGGCAGTGCGGATTTTAACAAAATAACAAGTAATGTTTTTTCGAAATCATCTAAGAACATAGATATATTAAATATTACGCCTCCTGTGCTACCCGGAAACCAAGGTAAGTCCGCTCCTACAATTTCAACTTCATATAATGGCTATAATACAATTGTGACGGGAACTTCTGCTCCAAATGATTATATTGAAATTTACATATCCAATAGCACGGGGCAAGATGCTATAAATTTGCTTACCACAACAACCGCCGATGCCAGTGGAAATTATGTTGCTACAATAAGCGGTCTAAATATAAGTGGACTACAGGCTATTTATAATCATAACTCAGGTATATTTATTTCAGCAACAGCGACAGATATTTCAGGTAATACATCGGAATTTATTGCGACTGAGATTCAGGTGAGTAATTGCTGTGGTCCTGCGGTAGCGGGTCTTACTCCATTGTTTTCTTCATCAATTGGAGCATATGGTGAGGCGCAGAGTGTTTTTTGTCAGCAACAACCGGTTGAATTTAATTTTTCTTATAATACACGGGTTGATGATCCATTTTTCGGGAATACAACTGCTTGTCAAATTGATCCTTTATCAACTATTACGATAAATTATGGTGATGGCACTCAGGAAACACATCTAGTATCCAATCCAACATTCAGTCACATATACACATCCGGGAAAACATCTCCATTGTATTACACTGTTACCCTTCCCGGAACTTGTTACTATTCATGGAATCCGAAAGATATTTTCATAATAGATTGTTGCTGCAGTATAACAGGAGTTGTTGATGAAAATAGTCCCATTAAGGATGCTGTTATCAATCTTGCTGATCTCAATAATATCCCCTTAAGTGGCAATACTTTAAATGCTGATTTTGTAGTCTGTAACAGTGACGTTATATACTATAGCAATTTTTCAACCACAGTAACTTTCGATTATGGTGACGGGACGAGTGAAGTAAAAATAATAGACCAAAACACTGATCTTTTAAACATTAACCATACATATCCATCATCGAGTCCACAAAATGTGACTTATATAATAGACCCAGCATATCCAGGCTGTCCAAACGTTACCGGCGGTTTTACATCCGGTACTCCTGGGCCTTGTACAACAGGACAAATTTCATACAGAGAAGGCAACTGTGTTGATGCATTGGTTAACCTAAGTGTTTTGGATTGTTTTAATCCTTCTGCATCATATAGTTGGGCTTTTGGTGATGGGACTTTTGGAACCGGCTTACAGGTTAGTCATGCTTATCATGGGACAGGAAACTATATAATTACTGTTACGATTTCGCAGCCAGGCGTGGCAGATATCGTTATTACAAAACCAATAGTAATAAAAGCATGTACAAAAGTTGAATGTAAAGATTGCATTGGTTCTTTTCAACCTGATCCGGGTAACTATATTTTAAGTGCCTGGGTACGAGAAGACGTAACCACTATCCCCAAGACATATAATAACCCGAAAATAAAAGTATCGTTTACCGGTGTGCCAGGTCCAGGGACACTCTATGGAACTGATGGAACAAAAAATAAAATCATTGAGGGCTGGCAAAGAATTGAAGAGGTAATAGCAATACCTGCCAGTGCTTTAGATATTAATTTGGAATTAGTAAATCTGTCCACAAGCGATGATGTATATTTTGACGACATCAGAATTTTGCCAGTTGACGGTCAAATGAAAACTTACGTTTACGACCCTGTCACTTTAAGATTATCGGCCACTCTCGATGAAAATAATTATGCCACTTTTTATGAATATGATGAGGAAGGGAAATTGATTCGCGTGAAAAAGGAAACAGAAAAAGGTATTATGACTGTTCAGGAAAGTAGAGAGTCGAGCAAAAAGAAATAGTAATGAAGTTTTGGATATATATATTTATTTTTATTTGTCGTATTGCTGTTTCACAGGATTTTGCAAAAGACATGGATAAAGTTTACAATACATATAAGTCGTTTAAAAACTTTGGATTTAATGTTAAATATATATTACATGAAAACCATAACATTAATTCACGTATTGTGAGCCAATCGGTTGGCAAGTATGTGAAATTTGATAATAAGACACTAAGTGTTTTCGATGAAAATTCGACTTTAACTTCGGGTACTAAAATAATTTCAATTAATCATGCGGAAAAGAGAATAAGTATTCTTAAAAATACTAAAGAATCATATGCTAAAACTCCCGAATTTTTAGCACAGTTTGATACTTACAAAAAACACATAGAGAAAATTTCTTTGCTTAATAGTTCTGACAATAATGTATTATATTATTCTGTAGAACTAAAAAGAAATAACATAACTGGACTATCAAAGTATGAAGTAGTTATCGACAAAACGAAGTCTTATATTATCAAAATGACTTTGTTCTATTCAAGAAAATTGGAAAAAGATGAAAATTATAAAGTTGAAGGTACAGAAGTGCCAAGATTAGACATTTTGTTTACTGAGATTAATGACAAAAAACTTTTTAATCTTAATGAGTTTAGTGATCAGTATTATTATTCAAAATTACATGGCAAAATAATGCCATCATCAAATTTCAAAAACTATAATATCAAAGAAAACATTTAATAATTATTTTATGAAAAATAAACTTCTGATAATTTACTCTTTACTATTTTTGCTTTCTGCTTCGTTTAGTTATGCTGCGAAGGAAAAAAGCAATACACGGATTAATAAGAACCAAATTACAATTGGTGGATCGATAGCTGTTATGGATAATAAATATCCAAACATCAATGTATCCAACACGGCTGTAGTTGTGGGTTCTAATGGGAAAATAACTCTTGGTTTAGACAATTATGCTAATAGTTTAGATTATTTAAATACAAGTACAGGGACAACTAATTTTGACATAAAGGTCGGCCTCAATGTAGTGTATGTTACTACAGCCGGTGTAACTTCTTATAAAACTCTTGAATTATCAATAAATCACCAAAATACTACAAGTTCACCATTTACAGTAGATAAAAATATTGCGATATTTAAAGATGCACATATACTAACAGCTAGTATATCTTATGTAAAGAAAAACGGAGCAGCAGTATTACCTTCTCAATTACCTTCAAACTTATATCTTGAAGCAGAAATTGAAACAGAACGTTATTATGAACTTAATGTCGCCGACATACCTACTCTGAATCACAACTATCTTACTGCTTCAAATGAATTGGAAGTATATTGGAATTCTGTTACCGGCGGTGAAGAGTATGAATTAGAGTGGACCTATGTAAATAGTTTTTCAAGTTCATCTACAGCTTACGATTACAATCCTTTATCTGCTACTCCAATCCCATCTTCTATAACTAATTTAGCTTATGCAGGTCTGGAATTTACTTTCCAGGAAAACGCAACAAGGATCCGAACTTCGAAAAACAGTTTCAAAATACCTTTAAACTATGAAAGGGGTTTAATAGTTTATAGAATCAGAGCTATTGGTAAAGATAAAAGTGATATTAATTATGAAACCATCGGAAATTGGTCTATTGATCAGTCAAATACAATTCCAGTGCTTACAGTAGCATCGTTAGGCACCAACGACTTTTACGAAATTTTAGTTGGGCATCAAGAGGATAAAAACTGGCAATATACAGCAACATTTGCCGAAGATGGCAAGAAGAAAGACATAATTGGATATTTTGACGGTTCATTAAAAAGCAGGCAAACCGTTACAAAAACCAACACAGAAAATGTTGCCATTTTTGCAGAAACTATTTATGACCAGATAGGAAGGGCAACAGTACAGTTTTTGCCCGCGCCCTCCAGGGATTATACCTCCAAACTTGATTTCTATGAAAATTTTAACGTTAGTAAAAATGTCATTATTAGTGGAATTAACCTTCCTTATGGAAAAAACGATTTGATTCCTCCGGTTAGTGCCGGATCATGTCCTTATTCGCCAGGGCCGGTTTTAACTAATACAAATAATGTATTAGCTAATGGCGCAGGAGTTTATTATTCAACAAAAAATGACAAAAAAGATAATCAGGAAGCTTATATTCCTGATGCACAGGAAATACCTTTCAGTACCACAATTTATACGCCGGATAACACGGGTAAAATTAAATATCAATCTGGTGTAGGGCCTGATCATAAAATAGGCAGCGGACATGAATCTAAATATCTTTATGGTGACGCGGATCAGGAAGATTTGGATAAATTATTCGGATCAGAAGCTGGTTACAAGGAACGTTATAAAAAAAATTATGTAATTGATCCTAACGGACAAATTAGCGTTTCTTATTTGAACACAGAGGGAAAAGTTGTTGCAACCGCATTGGCAGGAAATAGTCCTGGCAATGTTATTGAGGTTGGTGATTTTACTCCAACGGTAATCGACAAAACATATCTTGATCATCATAGTCAAAATTATACGTCTGTAAACGGTGTAGAAAATGGTGCACTAATATTCCGGTATAAGTTGGTTCCAACTATTGATGATATATATACATTTACATATGACCTAACTATCCCCCAGTTTAATGATATTTGTATCCCAAGTTTCTGTTATGATTGTATCTACGATTTGGATATAACTATTATGGATGAATGCCAAAACGTGATTTATAATAAAACAGATCCAGTAGGCTTACCAACAGGGATAAGGGATTATACCTGCGGTGCCCCGATTCATTATACAAGTCAAACACCAAGTTTTTCGCCTCCATTTAATGTAAGTCTTTTAGCAGGTAAAGAGTATTTTTTAACTAAAACCTTACGTTTAAATGAGCCGTCAATGAATGACTATTTGAATCATTATATAGCTAATAGTAGTTCGGCCTGTGTAAAAGACATTAACTTTTTTAAGGATAAAGAATTGCTAGATATGGATCAAAGCGGATGTGGACAAACATGCGCAGAATGTGTCGATAAAGTTGCGGCATATTATCCTTTACATAATGATCCTGATAAAGCAGATCCTACAAAACCTGCATATGATCCAACATATATATACATGAGTCAGCACCAAAAAGAAATTGCCATAAAGAAATGTAACGAACCCTGCGATCCTATTTCTTTGTGTTCTGTACAGTTTGAAACGATGTTAACAGATGTGAAACCTTATGGTCAATATGCACAATATGATAATGCCGCAGGTGTTTTCAATGCCTCAACTCATGAGCTATCTGTATTTAACCCTAATAATTACCTGAGAATAAATTCCTTATATGGTGCAAACCATGGAGGTACCTCATTTCCTAATGCAAATGCCGGAAACCCGTTTGGCGTGAACTATGACATGACAAAACAGGGTTTTTGGAAAAATCCTGAATTTTACAATAAGTATCAACATAGTTTCACTTTACCAACATCTGTTGATTTCTTAAATCCTGCGGTAGGAGAAAGTAATACAAATTTCTTTAACCCAGATGGGAGTGTTACAAAAGTAAGGATTACTCAATTATCATCAGGTGCTTATTACCCTCAAATAGATATTAATACTAGTACATGGTTAAAATCTGATGCGCAAGGTTTATGGACATACGCTCAAAATTTAACAAACTTAACCGATTTTATTAATGCCTATAATGCCAATCCTTATTGGGCTTTTTCATTGGTAAAAAATCATCCTGAATTTAATTATTTTTTAGATTGCGATCGTCAGGGAAATCCAGTATTATATACTACCGCACCTATCGGATACACTAGTGATGATTTTGACAGGGATTTGAGAGCTGAATCTTCTATCGCAACGGCATCCGTTAGTCCACACTGGACTTTAAATATGGATAATACAATTAATGATTTAGTTGAATCTGATCCTTATTTTAAATCAAGTGCCAATACATTTCCAGCTGTTGGTCCTTATTTTAATCTTAAAGCTCTTTTGAGTACTCGATTGCAAAATTATCAAGGTACAGGTAAAACATTAAAACAGGTAGTAGCTGAAATGTATTATGTTAATAATATGTATTATAGCGGATGTGCTAATGCTGTATTTGGAGCTGATAATGTAACATGTCTTTCGAATGTTGGTGGTACAAATGTTACCTATCAAATTTCCAATGACAATCTTAACAAACAATGGCAATCATATCGAGAAATGTATTTGTCTGAAAAACAAAAATTAATAGCAGAGCAATCACATTATATTGCTAATAGAACTTATAGTATAAATGGGTTTATGAATAATTATTATAACGGCGCTATTGGCAACTCTAATTTCTCCCATATACAGTCATACACAAATTATGGCTTTAATATTTTCCCTAATTACACTGGTCTCATTCCACCTTGGCATATTTATACAACACCTTTTTTATGGCCAGATTATACCTCTGGCGATCATGGTAGTAATGGCGATGATGCATTTCAACCCCCCTTCTCAACAGGACATTTTGATTTTGGTAGCCCTTCATCTATTTATCACAGTTCAAAATATTCAAGTAAAATAAAACGTTTTCCAGATGTACAGGAACTTTATAACGCAGTAGGCGGAGGCTCCAGTGATCCATCAGAGCTTGAAACAGCTGCAAATAATGCTATTTATTTTCAAACTGGACAGTGCGCCATCTTTAAAAAACTAGAAACATTTCTTTCTGTTTTAGCTGGAAATGGATCCTTATTTAGCTTTGGTAATACAATTCCCCTTGTAACTGAGCCGTCTTTTACACAAGACTTGTATAATGCAATTCTTGAATGTCATGGCTTCCCCATGCCTATTAATGAGTGGCATCAAATTGGCTTAAAACCTTCTATTTTTGGTGGCAATCTATTATTAAAATTTTATGATATTTCTAATCCTTCATCACATATACCCTTAAATGCTGATATATTACTAACGCCAAGTTCTATTGTGAATTGGAACGATATCAAAATGTTTTCAAATATTAATTATAATGGAACAATAGTTTCAGGAAGTGGCACACAAAGTGCATTTGGTATAAAGGCTATATTACAACCTAACCCAAATGTTGCTTATACAAATGTTTTATTTAATGGCACTACCTGCATCCAAAATAATTGCGTTCCACCTGCTGCAGAAATCTGTAAACCTACTCAGCAAGCTACAGAGCTACAGAATTTTTTAAGTGCAGCGATGACAGATTATAATTATTCGTCACAAGTTACGAATACATTTAACCTTGGTGATCCTTTAAATAGCAGCTCTCAGCTCTTCAGTGGTTTGGTAAGGTATCCTTTTGGTAATACCCCGGTCACGCAATCTCCTATCTCGCATAGTGTCACCATAAATCCTTTAGCTGAACAAATTCAATTGCAAGGTCAAAACATTGGTGCCTCAATAGACTGTCCAAATGGCATCAATATTAATTTCGATTTTAGTGTTTTAGCTCCTTCTACAGGTGCAATATTGGCAGGCGCAGTAGGGTTTTCAAATATAAAAGTTGATCCTTTGACACCTAACCAATTTACTGTAACTGTTCTATACAATAATCCTGCACCTTCAAAAAAAGCGATTGTTTCATTCAATTATGGCGGTTGTAGTAAATGTGGGGATCATCCCTCAAGTTCTTGCAGAATTTACAAACTCTCTACATGTACTGAATATATTCCTCAACAATGTAACACAGATGGATACAACACAGCGGTTCAACTCGAAAATTTATTGGAAGAATTGGTAACTATTGATTTTAGCACAACAGTTCCTACTTCTAATTTAACCAGCTATACTACTTTACTTGCTAGTCAAATCGGTACGAGCACGAATAATGTATCTGCACTTTATTCAAGCACTTATGATGGAGCAACTAATATAAGTACTAATATATACACATATTTGTTTCAGAACACAAGCGTAAATCCTACAGTTACTAATTGTTCTATAGTTCTCAAACTTGATCAGTCTGGTCAACTTTCGGGTCCTCCACCAGTAAATTTAAATGGTTATTCATTTTCGGAAATTAGTATTCTATCACCATTTTCTGGTGTTTTTGGTGCGGTAGGAACAGAACCAAAATATGGCACTAGATTCGAATTTAAAGGCAATGCTTCTTGTTTGGATATGGAAAATTGCAGTGCATGCATAGGAGAAACTATTTACAAAGAAGACTTTGAAGCTTATACAAATGCTGCTGGAGTTGCTAATTCCGTGCCATTGGGATTTGAAACAGAATACTTGATTCCCCCAGCAACAACAGCTGTTCCAGGTAGCCAGGTTTATGGATGTTCCCCTTTAGCTTTAGGAACTCAGGAATTTAATATATTTTCGACTGGTAATTGTAGCTTTCAAGGCTTATTAGACCACACAGGCAGTTTAGTTTCTTCAAGGAATGTATTAGCCAGTTATATAGGGTATTACCCTTTTAATTCAAACGTTAGCAAAACATTGTGGCAAAATAAAATTGTAACACCTAGTAATACTGCAACTATTAGTACAACAGTGGGGAAATCATACGAAATTTCCGCATTCTATAATCTCTATAAAGGAATTGATGGAAAAATTGAATTGGTTGTTAATGATGGTGTTCAGGATTTTATTTTAACAAGCGCTGATTTAAATATTCCATCAGGAATAGTCGGGTTTTCAGGCTGGAAGAATATTAAAGGCACGTGGCTCGCGAATTCTTCTAATATACAAATTAAAATAAGAACAACGCCTAGAGAATTAACTCCCGGTGGTAATACGAGTCTTAATATGGAGCTTGTATTTTTTGATGATGTTACAGTAAAAGAAAGAACCTGTAATCAAACTCCATTCTACACATTGCCTTCAGAGCCACCTAATAATGATTGTGCTGATCAATTAATGAATATCGCCTTATCTAACGCAACGCAGGCTTATGCTTATTATATAAATACCGTAAAAGAAAACTTCAAAGACAGTTATCGTAAAAAATGTTATGAAACTCTTGAGATCCTAAAAGGTACTTCAAGAACGTCCGAACATCATTATACTTTATATTATTATGATCAGGCCGGCAACTTAATTAAAACAGTTCCACCTGAAGGTGTCGAAGAAATTAAATTAACAGATACTCCTACAGGAGGATCATTAACTTACGGTGAGTTAATTGAAAATGACAGGGCTAACAAAACTCATACTTTTTTTACCACGCACCGCATGGCTACCCGTTATGAATACAACTCTTTAAATCAATTGATAAGACAGCATACTCCTGATAATGAAAACCTTGATCTTTTTTATTCATCTGTTAATGCAGGAATTCCACCATCTTTTCTGTCACAGGATATGGATTTCACAAATGGCACACAAGGCTTTATGGTTGGTAATATTGGGGCAGATGGAAAGATCTATTCAACCAATGATGGTGGAAATACGTGGACGCCAACTTCGGCATTTGGGTTAGGAACTATCACCGACATTGAAATTACTGGTACTACTGCTTTTGCTGTGACGTCAGACGGTCTGATTTTAAAATCCATAAATTACTCTGCGACAAACCCTAGTTGGCAGCCAATTATTTTACCAGGAAACAATACCATGAGTTTTACGAATATTGAATTTGTTGGTGTCACGGGTGTGGGATATATTATCGGGAAAACAGGTATGTGTATCTACACACTAGACGCAGGGTTAACATGGTCTAATCCAATTAGTTTAGATGGTGTACAATATGATTTAAATAATCTGGACTTTAAACTTGACGCCCCAACCAATAAATGGATCGGTGTTGTTGTTGGAAAAACAGGAACAGTGATTTACAGCTTGGATGCTGAAGATCCAAACTCCTGGGTCGACAAAAGCTACCTGGCCGGCCAGATAAACGTTAACGATGTTGAGATTATCCAAACTAACAATGGCACAGCAGTGGAAATTAATGCGTTAATTACAGGTGAATTACATGCCGGTGTTGCTACTAGTGGTGTATCTTATATATTAAACGATATTCACAATAATACTACAACTCTTTCCTCGTTACAATTATTAAATAATAACGGTAGTAAGTTTGGTGCAATTGCTTCCGACTATTATCTCGCTGGAACAACATACACACAGGATCATTATATAGCAGGATTATCCGCAGGGGTAGGCCCGGTATTATATAAAATTCATAGTGTTCCGGCCTCAGCTCCAGTAATAACACAAATTCCTTTAACAGGAGTTACTTCTACAACACAACTTAACGATATAAAAATTACAGGCTCTACAGCAAACTCAAATGCGGTGTTGTTTGGTTGTTTTGATACTGGCAAATTGTTAAAAGCAGTTGTAACAACTAATACGGCCTTGGCCCCTATTACACTGAATGTGTCGCCAGGCGTAGTAAACTCCTCAGTTCTCAACAGGCTGGTAATAGACCCTAACAATGTAGTTACAACCAGTGGTTTAATTGTGGGTGACGGAACGATCCTGAAATTTGATCATAATGGAAGCACAACAACGTCATCATCCGCGAGCAACATTATCCTTGCTCCTTTAAAATCCATAGCGACAGCCAAGGACGGTTCGGGCAGAATATATGCCGTTGGAGATAATGGAACCATTATTTATTCAAACAACAACGGTGCCTTATGGCAAATTTATGACAACACAATTATCAATTCCAATTTAAAATCTGTGGAATATGTTTCGGCAACGAATGGTGTGTGGATTGTGGGTGATAATGGTTATGTTGGTGTTATGGATCCTTTGACTAACTTAATTACGCCAAAAAATACAGGGGTTACTGAAACGTATTATCATGTTATCAAAAAACCAAACAATATTAACCAGATATTATTAGCGGGAAATGATGGAAGTAACTCGATTATCAAACAATATAATATATCGCCTATACCTGTCGGCTTTACAACTGATCCGTATAATAATACAGGGTCACCCGTTAACAAAATAGCTTTTGCATCAAATACCGATGTATTTGCGGTTGGCAACAACGGCCTAGTTTTGAAATCCACCAATGCTGGTAATACTTTTGCAGCATTCGCTACCGCGCCGATTTCTGCGGCTAATTTCACAGACGTTTCGTTTACTGATCAGTTTAGAGGTTATATATTTGGAGATAACAATACATTGTATTTAACCAATGACGGTGGTATTACCTGGGTAACCAAAACGCTAGCTTCGGGAAGTAATGTAACAAGTGTTTATAATTTTGGAAGCGGTAACGTTTTAACTTCCGGAACAGGGAGCCCTAATCTCCAAAAGATTACCGATCAATCAAACGATCATTCTTCGCGCTTTTTTTATGACGAGTTAGGTCGACTTATTATTTCACAGAATGCCAAACAGTATAATAAAATTCCACATGCATATAGTTATACCAAATATGATGGGCTGGGACGTATTACCGACGTCGGCGAAATTGCCGGGGCCACTTTGGCGGATCCTGCCACGTTAACTATAGTTAACCATGGAATTATCCCTATTAGTTCATACAATAGCTGGTTATTGATGGGAGCAAAAACCGAAGTCACATCAACGAAATATGATGCAGCTGTAGCAAATACCTGTGGATTCGTCCAGGATAATTTAAGAAAGCGTGTAGCGGCTACTTATCTCGACAGCGATGATAATTTAACGAACGGTTACTTGTACGCCTCGTATTACTCATACGATATACATGGAAATGTAAAATCACTATTACAGGAAAATCCGGCCATGCCTACCGGGCATACCTGTAAAAAAATTGATTACCAGTATGACCTGATTAGTGGGAAAGTGAATAAAGTTTCATATCAAAAAGGTGAGTTGGATGCTTTTTATCACGAATATAGTTATGACGCTGATAACAGGCTTACTAATGTAAATACAAGTAAGGATGGGATTATCTGGCAGCAGGATGCGAAGTATTTTTATTATCTCCATGGGCCGCTAGCCAGAACTGAATTTGGGCATGAAAAAGTGCAGGGTATGGATTATGCCTATACTTTACAGGGATGGATCAAAGGTGTCAATAGTGCCATATTGGATAAATCGAATGATATTGGTAAAGATGGGGTAGGAACAGGTGCGTCAATTCAATATGATCATAATTCTTTGGGCGTAAATGGCTTTGTATCTTATGATGCCGCAGCATTTGCATTAAATTATTATACAAATGATTATGTGGCAGGTGATGGTTCTAAAAATACATCTGCTCTAATGTTTAATAGCGATATTACTAATAATCCTTTTGCATCAAATACTGCTAATAATTTGTATAACGGTAATATTTCATCCATGGTCACTGCAATTAAAGAGGGCAATAGTGTGAGCGGTTTAAATACTGTTCCAATGCTCACTGCATATAAATATGACCAGCTTAATCGAATAAAAACGATGGCTGCTTATAAAAATATTGCAGGAAATATGTGGCAGGGTACAACATCAGGTTTACAGTACGCCCAGGAATTTGAATATGATGCCAACGGCAATATCACTACACAAAAACAACGTAATGAGCTTGGTGCATTGACGGAAGACTTAACATATAACTACCAGACGGATGTGACCGGAAAAAAAGTAGCGAACCGTTTATACAGCGTCGATGATGTGGCTCCTCTTATTGCGGGTGTACTTGATCAGCCTCAATTTGTTAACGGCCCGGTGAGTGGGGTTGGTTTAGGGCAGGTAAACCAATTAAATAACTATGCTTATGATGAGTTAGGGAACCTGAAAAAAGATGCTTCTGAAAAAATAGACAATATAGACTGGACCGTTTATGGTAAAATAAAGTCCATCACACGATCTGCTACCGCGGGATCTGAAAAAAATATGGAATTTGCCTATGATGCAAGTGGTAACAGGGTTGCTAAAACATCATTTGCGAACGGAGCACCCCCTGATGAACATGTTACAACCTATTACGTACGTGATGCCCAGGGAAATGTCATGGCGACTTATGATTACAAACAGGTATCCACCGGGCCAACAGCTCCTCGTATATTAACCTTACAGGATCATTCGTTATACGGAAGCTCAAGGTTAGGCATGTCTACATATCATAACGATAATGACAATTTAACGGCATCTTCTTCCAAATACAATACAAGTACTCCAGTATATACCCTTAATATTGAATCAGGAAGAAAGCAGTTTGAGCTTGGCAACCATTTAGGAAATGTTATCACAGTTGTATCTGACCGGAAATTACCAGTTGAAGGAACACTGGGTTCGGGTGTCGTTGATCATTATGAAGCAGACATAATTTCGGCAACAGATTACTATCCGTTTGGTAGCCCAATGCCTGGAAGGTCGTATAGCAGCAGCGCCAACCGATACCGCTACACTTTCAACGGGAAAGAGTCGGATGTAGAGACCGTTGGTACTGGTGGCGGGACGCAGGACTATGGGTTCAGGATATATAATCCTGCTTTAGGTAAGTTCTTGAGCGTCGACCCTTTAACAAGCAAATATCCATTTTACACGCCATATCAATTTGCTGGTAACAGTCCTATTTGTTCAATTGATGTTGATGGTTTAGAGGGTTTTGTAGCGACCGGTGCTAATGGACATGGTATGGTTATAAGCGTCGAACAAGCAAATGAAATTAATAAACGAGTTACAGTAAGTGCATTTAAAGTCGGCTTCTCAGAAGAGCTGCCTAAAAAATTTGTTGAACACTATGCGTATGGAAATAGCACGCTAGTTACTTTAAATGAAACAGAAATGGCTGGTTTAAATGTTACTCATGTGGGGTTGGGATCAGGCAAAATAGGACAACAGGTTAATCCACAAATTGAAGGTATTCTGCCGGGAGAATCCAGAAAAATAAGCTTCACTGCTGATGATGGTGTTGCTGGTACTTCTGGTACGTTAGGTCAGTTCACAATTCATGGTGAGGGAACTTTTACTTCAGATGAAAGTGGAGGCTGGTCATTCACTGGTAAAATGATATTTATGGATGTTTGGGATTTTAATAAGGAAACTCCTGAAGAAGAAAAAAGCAGGGTCGAACAAACGGGTCGAGCTCGAAGTGATAATGGAAAGCGCCAAACTGAATTCGCTGCCGATCACTTACCAGGGAAACCCTTTGGAGTTTTGAGTAAAGTTGTTGATATAAAACAGACAAGTAAGGATAAATCTTTTGACTGGTTTAATGGGAAAAAAGAGGGAGGTGAAGGTAATAGAGATACTAAAGTAAATTCTAAATATAATGATGAAACAAATTAAAAATACGAAGTTTTCCTTCTATATCCTTGTTTTTTTGTTTTTCAGTTGTGAAATAAATTCAGTAGATGAAAGTAAGATAAAGAATTATCCACTATTAATAGATAGTCTGACGAAGAGTATAAAGATCGAATCTTTTGAAACAAATAGCTTCAGTTATGATTACATATATCCGAGGCATAGTTATTTAGTACTTTCAGGTTCTAATAATGAACTACAGTCCTATATAAAAAGGATAGGTTTATTGACATATTCTCCTGAAAATGTTAAGGCGAATACTTCAAAAACGCTTCAAGAATACAACGCTAAAGAGTTATGGAGTATTAATGGTTTCGAATTACAAGAAAAAGATAGTTTAATCAGAGTAAAGATTGGTATGCCACTTAGAGGCGAAGCTCAATATGCTGCATATTTTAATAGCGCAGTTCCTAATAAAGTATTCCAAGACTTCCACAATAATTGGAATGGAAAAATAGTTGCATATGTTGTGAATGAAAAGTGTGTTCTTTTTATTGACGAACTAAGTGATCCGACCTTTAAAAGAGGTTTTAAATAAAATTGTGGATTGTTTTAAATACGACCGTTATAAAAAACCGCCAGGCTTAAAGCTTGGCGGTTTCTATTTAGTAGCCACATTTAAAAATATGGCGATAGCCTGTAATACAAAACCAATCAGCAGGATAACTTTTTGAATGTGGATCTTGGAGATAACATCTTACCTAATCTACGATCCTAAATTCTAGTGCCGAAGTCTTGACCTCCTTCACTAATTTCTTTATCGTTTTCTTTCCATTAAAGCCGTTCTGTTCTGAATGAAAAACTTCGATACACCGAAGTTTTTCATTCAGAACAGCATATAGACCAAATTTTGTAGCCATTCAGGCTGATTGAGCCGATTTCAGCGGGATTATTGATGGATTACAAGATATATTTTACCAAAATAAAAGAGAGTTTTTTAGGCTCTCTTAACTTATTAGTAAAAAACAGTATCCTTGATTAAGAGGTTGTTTTTCTTATAATATTCATTATTATAATAAAGAAAGTAATTCACATCGTTCACATCAAAATCGGGAAAATTAGCTGGGTCGCTGGCTAAGAATTTGATTCTTTGCAAAAATTCCCTATAATGATTTCCTTCTAGTTTTCCTTGACATTCTAGTGAATACTGTTCTAAAATCTCAAAATAGTCTTCATAATCATCGTTCGTGATTTTTTGTCCGCTATGCAATTGGTAAATGCCTTTCACTACTCCATCAAATTCATATAACTTATCACCTCTAATGTTTTTTACTATATAACTTTTAAAATCAAACAGTGTTTTGTTTTCAGTAGCTAAATTTTGTAACCATTCTAAAGAGCTTTTTGGTAAATATTTTTTTGAATAATATTTACTTTCACCTTTATGCTTATTATTATAGTTTACAAATACTACTCCTTTAATTCCCTCCAATTGACTAATTATAGAACACAAAGCCATTTCTCTAATTATTTTCATTTTAGTCTGGCTATAAAATTCTAATTCAGGCAGTTCCATTTCAATATTAAGAACAGTATCATTACTAACAAATACTTTTGATGGATAATATTGTTTATTCAGGATAGAATCACAGACTTTAATTTGACTTAGAACATTATCTTTAGCCTGTTCATCCTTTGAATTTTCATCACACGAAAAAAAAACAAACGATAAAAACAAAAAACAAATTATTTTATGGTCGAACATAGGTTTTGCTATTAAAAATTACTTATTGTTTCTTAAAAGGATTGAAACTTCTCATTGCACCATTCCTTTTATTAATATTATTACTAATTGAATCAGATTTTCCTTTCGCAAAGTCCACCGAGTCAGATGTCGAAGGTATTGGCATACTCATTATCAGTCTAAAAACCCCGTTACTCAACGATAATCCAATAGATTTTGACGTAGACTTGTTAAGGGGCAATCTAACCTTAGGAAAGCCTTGGAATAACGAGTTCATTCTATTTTGATACGCTACACTTCCACCATAAGCCAATCCAATTGAACCATAAGTATATTGATTTTTATTGTCGGTTGCAAAACTACCGCCAATTGACACTGGATTGAAACTAGCATTTACATCGAAATTACTATTGCTATTTATTATGATGTCCATCTGATTACTATATTGTCCCACACCTATCATCGTACCATCAAAATAAGATACACTACCACTGAGACCCTCTCCAGCACCTCCTTCGATATCAATTTCCATTGCTGTCACGACAAAATCTTTTTTAAAGGTATTAATATTATTTGGATTTTGAGGCCATACATATGTCTTATAGCTTACAGTACCGCCCACGAGCCCCGTACCCCCACTACCAGCTACAGAAACACCCCACATATCAAAACTAGGATTATGCATTTTAGGACTTACGTTTGCACCTCCATATGTTGTTGCCGCAGCTAAAGGATTACCTGTTGTTTTGCCATCACATGTTATGCATGCACTAACTTCAACTTCGTCTGCTGACGATGTGTATGATTGACCATTTCCTAAATCAACACTTTGACCTTTTTTTATAGGTGGTTCACCATCCGCACCTGATGGGTCTGCAAAATAGATAGGATTATTATTAAAACAAGCATAAGGACTTTGCCCAGATTTAACGACGGGGTCAGGATTCCATCTACGACCTAACCTACTATCATACTCCCAATATTCGGCCGTCATAGCCCCTTGGAAAATCTCGTCATCCTTCTCTTGCCCATTCATCCCATATTTGTACTCTGGAGTATTAAAACTACGTTCATACATTGGGCTACCAAACGGATAGGGATGTCTGCTTAAATTCAGTTACTTATAGGATTTTAAAGAACGATTTTTGTCAAGATACCACTTTTTTACCTAAGCAAAAACACTTTTTTGAACTTCCATATTGCTTATTTTTTCAAATACCATGTCAGTGTGTTCGTCTACATAACTTTGGGCAAACTCCACATACCTGAAAAACTCTTTACTGTTGGCCGAATGTCCTGAGATCTTCCTTACCACCTGATCGGGCATACCCAAACGCAGCATGGTGGTAATGGCAGTTCTTCGCATGGTATGGGTGGTGATGTGGTCTGCCAATGTATAATGCTGTCGTTTAGCCTTGTTTTTATATACCACACATTTTACACCCCGCTTTGTACGGTATTTAATTAAGGGCTCAGTAAAATCCAGGTATTTTGCAAGTTCTTTGAGGCATTTATTGAGCCAGGCATTACTTTGAAGCGGCAATAAGGTTTTTTGTTTTTTGTGGTGTTTCATTAAAATATCCACCGCATAGGCTGGCAACTTAATGGTGGTATTGGTATTTGTCTTTATAGAAGTTACTTTTAAATAATGGGTATTATTATAAAACTGCAAATTTTCGGCTTTCAGCTTCATTAGATCCGAAAAACGCAAAGCCACCGTGCATCCGAAAATAAAAATATCTTTTACTTTTAGTAAATAGTCAGGTAATTTGGTGTTCAGATTTGGATCGTAGATCAGGTAATTGAGTTGTTCAGGTGTAAGCACAACAATATCCACCTCCTCAGTAGGAATATAGAATTTTTTGTGATAATCGCCAACCTGGATGTTAAGTTCGGTATTCAAATAATTAAAAAAAGTTCGAAGTCCCTTTACGATTAAGCCTACGTAATTATCATAAAAATCCTTTTTAGTATATAGGTAATCTGTAAAATCGGCAAAGAATTTTTTATAGTATTTGGCAGCCTGTTCTTTTTCTTTGGTTGTTAAATTGTTGATGAGAAAAAGCTTTAGGCCATAATTAGTTTCTGTTACAAATTCCCGTAACTGTTTTTGTATATAAATATAATTATCAATGGTGGATGACCTAATACGCTTACCGTCTTTCTTAATTCGTGTGCCTTTACCGGTATCTTTAATTAATTTTGCGTACAATTCAAAGAATTGATCGGTTGTTAGATATTTGGTTTGTTTGGTGATCCGCATATTACATTCCCTCCAATCCTGAACTCATTTTAAACAACGGCGTGTACATGGATATCAGGATAAATCCAACTAAACCACCCAGGATCACTAAAAATAGAGGTTCGATAATTTTTCCAATCACTAGCTGTTGGTGTTCTATTTCTTCGGCATACTGCTGGTTGAGTTTTTCAAAGATCACTTCAGGAGCATTCACTTCTTCTGATACTTTGATGAGTGAAACCAGCTTTTTAGGAAAAATAGTATGTTGCGCTAAGCTTTCATGTAGTTGCTTGCCCGAATACACATCTTTGATTACGGTATCCAAAGCAAATTCTATTGGATAATAACCGATCATGTTTTTTACCAGGTCGAGCGCATCGATCAATAAGACCTTAGAGCCTAGCAGTAATTTCATCGACTGACAAAAGCGTGCCAGGTAGATCTTTTTGATCAGTTCATTGACCACAGGTACTCTTAAGAAAAACCAAGATGTGTATTTTCGGAACCAGAGTTTTTGCTGTTGCGTTTTATGAAAAATAATTCCTGCAATAACCAGTATGATCAAACTGTAAAATATAAGTCCTGATTTTGCACTTACCTTAATTAATAGTTGAGTGGTCATTGGCAACTCTGCTCCTGTGTGCTTGAAAATATCTGTGAACATTGGTACCACAAACGACAACATAAATTGTACGATCAATACGCTCATGGTTAAAACCACAACAGGGTAGGTGAGGGTGCTGATCACCTGCCTTTTTAATTTAATAGCACTGGTATAAAATTTCCCAAGTTCAATTAAGACCTCCGGTAACTTTCCTGATTCTTCCCCGATCTTAATGCTCTGGTATTCATATACAGAAAATGTTTTTGGATGTTTATGAATGGCTTCCCAAACGCCCTGACCTGAAATGATATCGTCTTTGATCTGTGATAGTATGGCCTTGTGTTTTTTAACCTTGAGCTGATCTTCAATGATCTCTAAAGCAGTTTTAATATCAATTCCGGATGACAATAATAAGCCAAGTTCAGAATAAAAAGCCTCCTTTTGGGTTTGCCCGAATTTTTTTTCAAACAGAGAAATGTCCTTATTCAGTGAATCGGATAATTTCTCTACCATAGAGTTTTCGGCCTCCCGGTTCACAGGCGCTTTCTTTTCTGGCTTTTGCTTGTATTTGGATAGATCAATACTGCTCATCAGGTGGTAATAAAACTAAAGTCGCATTTAAGGTACTGAATGCGTCATATTCTTTATGGAAAGATACACGAAATTTCTGAGTCTGGAACAGGACCTCGCATTCAAAATTTTGGATTAAAGAAGAGGCTGTTCCGGTTCCTGTTTTCAGGAAATCAAACTTCGGTTTTTGTGATCCAAGATTAAAAGTGTCCGTATGCGATTTGAATTTCAAAAGCATCTTTTTTTCCGCCAGTTCTAATTCAACGAAGTTGGAATCGGTTTTAAAGGCAAGGGTATGTTCTCCTGTTTTTTCAATGGTTTGTGACCGGTCTGCAATAATAAAGAGGGCTTTGTTCAATTGATTGTAGTCCGAAATGAATTCACTCTGATCGGAGTAATTAATAAACAATTGCTGAATCTGGTTAAAGCCCATAAAAGCAAATACCACCAGGATGCCGGTAAGCGTCATCGTGATCAATAACTCGATCATGGTAAAGGCTTTTATCTTTTGTTTAATTGGCATGCACCAGTTTTTGAATTTCACATATTTTTTTTTCTGTTTTGCCTGATATTGAAATTTTCAGAAGCACACAATCAGGATAAGCCTCGGAGACCGTGGATGTTTTTTTGACAGTGAATTCTTCTTCTTTGAAGCTCTTGTCGAAATAATCATGTGTCCGTTCACTTTCCACCAGGTAATGGTTGGCAATTTCATTAGCCTTTAATTTTAAGAAAGGTTGCGTGTTTTGTTGAATATTGATATAGATAGTCACGCCCAGTGCAGAAGTGAAAGAAATAATAACAATGGCTATTAAAACTTCTGGTAGCGTATTACCTTTAAATTTTTTGTTTAAAACCATTGTGCGCAGGAGCTATGTTTGTTCTTTTCTGTGAACCAATGAGGCACGGTTAAATTGGCGCCATACCGTTTAGGGTCGATGAGGCAGTTCAGTAAATGGTTCTCATATACACCGGAAGGTGTTTGCAATAACAGGGTGCGACAAAAAAAAGAGCCATACAGGTTGCCTTGTGCATCTGCATAATCGGAGCTATATAGATTACCGATCAATTCAAATTGTTTGTTTAACCTAATCATCATTCGGGATGACTGCGATTTGATATTGGCAGCCAATAAACCACCCTTAAATTTACATTGAGTTCCAAAGAAAATACCTCGCACAACCGGATTAGTAGTTGATGAAGATGAAGTGGAATAAACGCAGAATGAAGAGGGGTAATTAAATTCACATTCGTCTTCAGTAATGATTGAATCTCTTGCAATAACATGGACCGTTCCTTTAAAGCCTTTTTTAAAGATCACTTTGCGTGCAATCAACAGTATATTATTAAGCTGACAAGTATTCTCAACCGTGATCAGGTCGGAGACAATAATTTTAATATTATTGGAAAGCACCTGTTTATTTAAATTAACGGAGCCCTGTTGTATAACAGCCGTTTTTTGTTGGAAGGACTGGTTGATGACATCAGGGATAAAGGAGATCAGGCTATCGGTATATGGATTTAATTCGGATTGAGACTGTTCGATACTCTTTAAATAATTTTCATCAATTTCAGGAATATAACCTGGCGCCTGTTTGATAAAAGGCCTCACAGAATTAAGGTCTGAAAAACTAGTCCCTGCAATATATGCTGATTTCACGCCTGCCTTTGGTAAATAGCAGGCTGCTTTGAATTTTATTTTTCCTGCCAGTCCAATCGGCTTGTTTTGTTCTGCTACCATTAATGCTGTATCCAATGAAGAGGCGGCACCGAACAAACCTGTTTTATGAGTTTTAAAATGCGTATTCTTTGCTTTTACGTCCACCAGCGTAAAGCATCCCCAGGCCATTTTTTTGACCATGATGGAGTCGTTATTATAAGGCATTTTTTGCCAGGTAGTGCCAGAGTTAGTGTTATAGAAATCGGATTGAGCTATTTCAAAGCCACTCTCCATACTTAAATGCAATTGCAGGAAGGAGTTCTGTGATTGTATCGATTGGATGTTGAAATATGCTACAACTATAAATAAGCTTAAAATGATGGAGATTAGGATAGAGATAATAACAGCTACATACAATGCTCCACCTTTCAACTTTATCCTTATCATCAGGTATTAATAGTTGTTTTTTTAGAGGTTTTCTGTTTCTCTTCAGTTTTTTTTGGCTTCTTTTTAAAAAAGGATTTTAATTTTTGGCCTAATGATTTATTTTCAGTTTTAGAAGATTCTGAACTACCTGGTTTTGACTTTTCTTTTTTGGACTTGGTTTCTGTTTTAGCCTTTTTTTCAGATTCTTTTTCTTTTTCAGGATTCACAATATCAAAATCCTTTTTTTTGCCAAACAGTCTTTTCTTTTCTTTTTTAGGTTCAGGAAAATTTTCGGGCTTTTTTTCTTCCTTCTGTATTTTTTCTGCCTTAGCTTTTTTTACTTTGTCTTTCTTAAGGATCTCTTTTCCGTTTTTGTATTTTCTTACTGATGAAACTTTTCCAAAATTATCATAGGTTTTAAACTCTCCGGTTAGTTCATCCTTTTTAAATTTACCGGTAGCCATTAAGATTCCGAATTCATTGTAAAGGGCATATTTCCCATTTTTTCGTCCGTTCTTCCAACAGGTAATTTCTTTGATCTTCCCGTCTGGATACCAGTTTTTCCATTCACCGTTCTTGACTCCGTATTTGAACTGACCGCTTTCAAATAATTGATCTGTTAAATAAAAGGAATGGTAATAGCCATGAAGTAGTTTTCCATCAAAACCACCTTTGGTTTCCATAATTTTTTGGGCAGTATACCAGTGGTAAGTGAGATTAACATCTGGGGTCATTTTTTTTTGGTCCTTTAACATTTGAGTCTTAACCGTATATTCTGAGTAATTGACGGTCACATTAAAGGATTTCATTTTATCGGGTTCGATAAAACTTTGGGATGTTCCTTTAATAAAAAAACCCAATACAAATAAAAAAAGGAAAGTTAGACGCATTTTATGATAAAAAATTAAAAATACGTGATTTAGGTATTATTTGCAATAATTTTATAAGAATAATGATCCAGGGTTCAAGCTATCAAAAGTTACAATTAGAACAATTATCATTTGATTAACTTATTTTTTCAAATGTTTTCTCTTTTGTAAAAATTTAATTTCCAATTCATTTATCCTAATGTCCTTTTGAAGAAGTAATCCTTCATAATGGGCTTTTAAAACTTTAGTATTATAAGATTCAATAGCCGAAGCACAAATCTTTTCATTGTCAGAAATAGTTATAAATTCATTAAAAGAAATATTGAAAATTTTACATATTTTTTCAATCTTTTTTACTGTAAAGATCGTCTTTCCTGCTTCCAATTTGGCATATGATTGCTGACTTATGCTGAACTTGTCAGCCATTTCTTTTTGACAAAGTAAATGGTTAAGTCTTAGTCGTTTTAATTTTTTACTATAGATGTCTTGTTTTTCTACGCCACTGTGAAAAACGTTGTGGTCATTGCCTGCAGATTCTGGACTAGAATAGGGTAATGTTTTGTGTTCGGTTACATTACTTTGAGTTCCCGCATCCTTTTGATAAATAAGTTCCATTTCTTTATTCAGTACTGGACAAGGTTGTAAGTAGTTTAATGTGCGTAAAATTACAGGGTATTTTTGTAAATCCTCCTACCGTTAAAGCAGTTTTTAGCACATTTTGAAGTTTTTCACATCTGCTGTCCGATTTTGACCATAATTTAAATAACAAAGCAATTCATGAATTTTTCGTTTTCTCTTTGAATTGATTCCGTTAAGGGTGTTGGTAAACCTAATATAATTTGGTAAAATAGATATCAGTATAAATACTGATTTTTGGATGTTCCATTTACAAACGAGCCATATAATACTTTTTTTCTACCTATGTGAGTGAGTCCAGTGATTTTCAAATTTATCAATCACTAGCTTACCTTTCAAAAAGTGATTCTTTTTTTCAGTACAAACGCTGATTTAAATACGTATTTATACTTAAAAATAAACGAAAAGATGATTTGGAATAGAATACGATCTATTTTAGTTGAAGTTTCTGTCTTTTAAAAAGCCATTTCATTTATAAAGAAAATTTAGATAGTATAAGTGATTTTATTGGTATTGAATTACAGAGCGAAGATAATAAAAGATCAGCAATTAGGTTGAGAAAGTATAAATTCTACCAGTGAGCTGATAGCTAGATCTATGAAAATTATAAAAGAATAGAAATGAAGCCTTTCGAGTTATTTTCTGGAATCTCTACACCCGGATTGTTAGGAGTTTATAATTTATTAATAACGATAAAGAGTCAACGGAAAACCCATAAACAAGGAGTTTATAATTTCTTAGATCACGTCATGTATAATATTTCATTTAAAGCTACTGGTGTGTGTCATAATACTATGCTAGAAGGATATGGGATGTTTTATACTACAGATAAACTGGTACCGATAAGCGTTTATGTGTTAGAAAAGGAACAGGTTAAACGGCTGATTTATACTGCAAATGTTACTTTGTCCTATACGACTAGATATGGTACTCTTTTTTATAATTGGTTTGCTTTCAGTCCTGAAACAAAATTACAGAGTACAAAAACATCGAATCCAAACAGTTACAATATAAATCTTGCTAATCGCTGGCATCATTTTTCTGAAATTGGACTGAGTTTTAATATACATTGAAGATTATCTTGACATGGACCTAAAAGAAAAGGATATTAAGTTGGCTAATTTTGTTAGAATCGGAAAGATTATAAAAGCTAACCTAATATCGCTAAAGCAACATGATTACCTTATAAAACATAAGTCTATAAGGTAGTAGCTGTAATTTTAACGCGCCGACAACGACACAGGAAAAATCTTATCATTGACAAAATTCAAATAAACGGGGAAGCTGAAAACCTATAAGAGTAAGCAAAAATTTAAAAAATATAAAAAGATGAGAAACATTACTGCAAATGCCATCATGAACTTGAAAGAGACGCCACAAACACTTTATGTTCACGGTTCAATTATGACCTATCGTGCAGACGACAAGGTAACTATTACAAAAGCCGAACCGCAGGGAATTAATTCATCAATCTTGGTTCTTGACCTTAAAGTGATTGAAGGTAATGGACCAATGAAAGGAACTCCAAAGGCTTTCAATTATGAGAACTCTGAACAAATTGCAAAAACCTTTAGCCAAGTTACTCTTAGATACAGTTTAGACGCATCATTGACTGTTAACATTGAAATACTTGGCTAAAAATTATTTCTAAAAACAGGGAAGCCGAAAACTGTTTCAGAGTAGGCAAAAAATAAACATAAATACAAATGGACACAATTAAAATTGAAAATTTTTCAGCTCAAGGACTTGAGGCTGGTAAAGTTGAAATTAAAGAAACTGGTGAAGTTGGTTTCGAGATTTCAAACATTGAATTTGACAAGTTTTTTAACGAGCATTTCAATGACAACAACACTGCATTAAAAATGCAGGCATTAGACCAAAATATGGTTTGTTTTAAGCAGACAATAACAAAAATGGAGCATCCATTTCAAACCAAAACAGAATGGGATTGGATAGAAATTTGCGTTCCAATCGTAGGGTGCTATAAAGACAAAGTGCGTCCACGACTTTATAGACGAAGTGTAACCTATGTAATTTTTGCTGAAATATGCTATCCCACAGACCTAATTATTAAACATGTCGAAAATTGTGCAAAACAAGGGGCAGTGGCAGCCTCTGCAATTGCAATAACTGGTAGTAAAAGTGCAGCCTTAGCAGCATTTCAAACAGCATTTTTTGCCTGTATGACACTTGCAGACTTCCCTAATTCTGACAAAATTAAAATAAGTATTGGGGGAGACAAAATACATGGTGATTGGAAAGCGGTTTAGATAAAAAACTACAGCTAACAGCACATTTGAAATAGGCGGGGTTTCGTGCTCCTCGGACAGTTTAGTGGTAGCCGAAATTTTTGTGCTCCGCATAACCATTTGTAGTAAAAATCCCGCCCATCGCAAATCTGCAAAACGTTAGGTGCAATGAAATTATAATATTTTGACAACATGAACGTAGAAGACATTTTTTTAAAATTTGCAAATGGAGGACAAAGAGATTTCTTCTCGTTTGAGACCTTCATTTTAAATCTGCTGAAATATCACATTGAAAATCAAGACAAAAAATTCGCCTTAGCTGAAAGTCATCGAGGTTTTGGAGACGCTTATGCAGAAAATGGATTTGACAACTTCAAAGGCCACACTATTATTGATGTTAAATATAGCTTGCACAGAATGCCATCTAGAATGGTAACAGACCAGTACATTCACCGTTTGTCAAGACTTGACAAGCAACCGTTATTCTCAAATCTGCTAATAATAAATTTTCATTCGGTTCCATCTCGAATTGTTTCGAAAATGCTTGAAGAAATTTCATTAATAAATCCTGAAATAAAAATTACGATTTGGGATCCTGATGACATAACAAAACTGGCTAATAAACATAAAAAGAAAGCAGCTGAGATCGCAAATAACTTATTCTCATTAAGACTAGAAAATGCTGTAACAAAAGAAGCTGGAGACTGGGAAAAGGAAAGGGATGAAAAAGTTGAACTTTTAAAAGAATGTTATGAAAGGGGGCAATTCTCAATGTTCTTGGGGGCTGGAGTTTCTAGTAGTGCGGGAATGCCCGACTGGAACACTTTGCTAAATTCACTATTTGTATCATACTTGACCAAGGAATTTACTCAACAGACAAATATATCAGATGAAGATATTAAGCAAATAGTAGAAAGATTAAATGCAATTGACGAACCTTCAGCTTTAATGGCTGCTCGGTATCTTAGAAAAGGACTTTCTAAGCAGACAACCGAAATAAAAGAATTTACAAAAACGATTACTGACAATCTCTATAAATTACGTGATATAAAAATGAGTTTAAGTTCAGACTTAATTACTGCTATTTCCAATTTATGTATGCCTAGAAGAACTGGGGCAAAAGTGAGAACAGTAATTACTTATAATTTTGACGATTTAATAGAGAGGCAATTAAGTTTAAAGTCAATTCAACATCATAGTATTTACAATGATAATGAAGCATTTGATCCTGATGAACTTCCAATCTATCACGTTCATGGCTTTCTTCCTGAAGACACAAATAAATACGAGGGGCTAGAAAAGAGCACCTTAGTTTTTTCAGAGGAAGGTTATCATCAAATATATACAGATGCATATCATTGGTCTAACTTAGTTCAGTTGACAAGTTTACGGGAAAACAATTGCTTAATGGTTGGTTTGTCATTAACTGACCCAAACTTGCGCAGACTACTTGACATTTCTGCAAGAAATATAGAAAGACAGAGACACTATGCTTTTATGAGAAGACTACCCATTGACAACTTTGCTTACTCAGAACTAGATGGTAAAAAACATCAATGGGTCAATAATGTCAAGGGGGCAGAAGAATTTTTAAACCGACATCATAAATTAAATGAAGAAATAATGAAAGAACTGGGCGTTTCAATAATTTGGTTTACTTCATTTGAGGAAATTCCTGATATTCTGAAAAAAATTAGCAGCTAAACAAAACTGCACCTAACCGCCGTTAGTTGTGATGCTGGAATATAGCAAGCATTTGCAAAAGCGGTTTATAATTTCCATTCAGAATCAGCAAACTTAAAATTTACAAACATTTACTCTGCTTCATATACGGTAATTCTAAATTTTGCTTTTACAGGGGCACACTCTATATATGCCACTTCGCTTTTTATGTGATTTTGGCTACTCTCATCCGCCAACCGATCTTTAATATAGAACTCGTATACGCTATTTGCCATAGCCGGCAATATAACTTGTATATACTCACCTTCCACAATTGATTTAAACGTTACCCTAACATCAAAATAACTATTAGCATATGCATCACCAAATTCAAATTTAATATAGTCCTCAGTTGATACATCAATTAAAGGATAAACAGGACTAATGGTACTCTCAGTCTCATCATTAAAGTATATTATAAGCTTTTTCTGCATAGGTTTTACAATTAGGTTATTTAGCTGATTCAAATCTATAAATCAATCTAAATATTAAAGTAAAATTACATGGATGGAACAACTATGTCAAAATAATACACACAAAATAAGTATTTCTACTGATTGAAATCAGTACATATCTGAGCAATGAAAGTATGGGTAGACTAATTCCATCACTTATAGTAACCTTTCCAATAGTGATTAAATGACTACGATTACCCCAAAACCAAATGTATCATTAGTGAAAGAGTTAGCAGCTGGAAACTCGTATAATGTGTCCTTTATAAAATGCGTATCCTTCTGTAATAAACTTTTGCAATTCATCACTATCCCAAGGTTTTTCTACATAGCGAAACACTTGTGCTTTATTTATCGCATCAATAAGGTCTTGCTTGTCGCATAATGTCGTAAGTAAAATTCTTACAACGTTCGGATACTTGCTTAATGACTCCATAAGAAATTTAAGACCAGCCATAGTGGACATGTGTTGCTCTACTATCATTACATGAATGTCTTGCACAGTTAGGATGGTTTCTGCGTCGCTGATTGAAGAGGCAGTATAAACGTTAAAAATCCTTCTAAAGCTTGAAGTAAACGAATGCACATTATAATGTTCATCATCCACATATAGTACATTGATAACTTTTTCCGAAAACATAAAAAATAATTAAATCATCTAACTCTCTTTAAATTCTTTTAATTTAAATAGTTAAAAATAGACTATTAATTAATTTTGAATACTACCGTTAAACGGGTTTTTAGCACGTTTTCAATAAGGCCCAACTTATTCTGAGGGAAACTAATAGGATGCTCTAGAGCGCAGAATCAATGCGAATAAAAGGTCTTTATTAGTTTGTGAGATTTTCATTTAACAAATTATGCTGAAGAGCGTACTTAACTAAACCGGCAGTATTTTTAAGGTTTAATTTAGAAATAATATTTTTTCTGTGGGAATCTACCGTTCTTTTACTAATAAACAATTTTTCTGCAATTTGAGCACTGCTTAGTTCCTTAACAATAAGAAACATCACTTCCCGCTCCCTGGTCGATAATACATTTTTTTGATTCAAGTTTAACTCGAACTTTTTATTTAATATTGGTAAATCATTTTTAGAATTGCTGATTAAAACCTGAGAAGCTTCATTACAATAATAGCGGTTTGATGAGGAAACTGTCAAGATAGCTTTAGTCAATTCGTCTACACCGGTGTTTTTCAATAAGTAGCCTAATGCGCCGGCGGAAATCATTTGCTTTATAATATACTCTTCCTTATGCATGGTTAAAGCGAGAATTTTCGTACTTGCATTTCTTTTCATGAGAAGTTTAGTGATGTCAATTCCATTTTGCTTAGGTAAGCTAATATCAAGCAAGATAATGTCAAAACTTTTCTGACTTAAAATCTGGAGCACTTCTTCTCCATCACTAGCTTCATCAATCACAGGAAGAAATGCTTTTTGCTGAGATAACATCAATTTAAGTCCATTTCGAACAACTTCATGATCATCTGCTAATAAAATTCTAATTTTCTTTATCATTTATCTTCAATTAATAATTTTAAGTAAGTTCCCTTATTTATATCACTACCGAAATTGTACTCCGCGTTTAATGCATGAAGCCTGGTCTTTATGTTAAATATCCCGTTACCATCTTTTTTCTCAGACATTTTAAATCCTTTTCCGTAATCAGTAATCGAGAGTATGATATTTTTTTTTCTTCTGATAAGATGTATTTTAATTTTGGACCTGTTAGCATGCTTCAAACTATTATTAACAAACTCCTGGATTATTCTGAAAAGATTGATTTGACTTTCAGGACTAAGATAAATTTTTAACTTGGGAAAATTATATTCAATTTCAGCAATAAGACTTAACCGTTTCACAAATTCACTGATGGCCTGGATCAGTCCCCCATGCTCTAGCGCTTTAGGCATCAAATCGAATGAGATATTCCTAATTGTATCTAGAGAATTATCAAGAATGGACTTACATGACTCAAATGTTTCAATAAAAGTTTCAGAAGAGGTATCCATCAAAACCAAAGAATTAATATACATCTTTACCGCGTTCAACTCTTGTCCCAGCGAATCGTGCAAATCATATGCCAACCGCTTCCGTTCCTTCTCCTGACTTGATATAGCAATTCGTAAATCATTTATCTCTTTGTTCTTTTGCTCTGTAATATCTTTAGCAATAAAAAGGTAACCATTTAAGCTATTAAATTTATCTACAACGCGAGATAAAGTACAAGAAATTGGGATTTCATTTGAATTACTAGTTTTTAGAGCTGCCTCAAAAGATAGATAATGTTCGCCTAACATAATCGCGCTTCTAATGTCATTCTCAATTTGCAGGAAACGATCGCTGATGATAGACTTAAGTTCAGATCCCATAAGATCAGAAAGGGTTTTGTTTAATACTCTTTCTGCGGCATGGTTGAGCCCTGTAATTTTACCTTCTACATTTAAAAAAAGTAGAATTTCTGAGACGGAATTATAAATATTCATAAAATAGTCTCGAGAAATCATTGTTCTTTCTAATTCTTCCCCAAGCATATTAATTCCAGCAATAATCGTATCGCGATCATCCCGGTTATCAGAAATATCTAAACGCCTGCTTAAATCTCCATTTGCGTAGGCAATGATGATTTCTTCAATTTCATCTACATTTACAATCTCACTATTCATTTGTAATTTTCTAACCATTTTAAGGCGTCTTCATAATTATTAAAGACCTTTATAGGAAGGTTAGATTTATATAAATTTACTTTTAATAAAAAATTCGCAAAAAAAGTATCTAAGCGAGATTTCACTAAAATGGCAGTGGCGGTTAAGCCTTCACTTCCTTGAGGTTCGGAAAAATAATCCCTCGCTTCTTTATCTATTCCTTTAATGCCTATGCCATTTAACAACATTGGTAACGCCTTATTTTTAGTAAATTGGTTTCTTGAAACTAAAACATCTTTAGCAACTTTAATGTCAATATATATGGGTTTGTATTCAGCTTCCAAAACGCCGTTTATGAGTTCTATTTTTACATACTTATTATCTAACATTATTAGTTTTAATTTGTAAGGTAAATATATTGTTTAAAATTTCCATATTGAAATTATCTTTTACTGAGATGTATGCACTTTTTGCTAACTGCTTGGCACCAATTTTTTTCTTATCAGTATCGGCAGATAGCCCTAAGTGTAAGGTTTTTTTACCTAATACAATAGCGCGTTTTGCAATTTGATACAATAATTGTTTGTATACTTTAAGATCTGTCTCAATAGTATAATTTATTCCCAAAAAGATTGGATTATAGCTTGTATTTGATAAATGACAAAAACAAATAGCAATTAATTGTTTAGGCGAGCTATCTGTTTTTATATATAAACCTATAGTTTCCCAACTTGAACTTTCGCTTATGAGTTTTATCAGTTTTTTTGGATACGGGAAAATATTTAGTGATTGATTTCTTTTGGTAACATTTAAATATAGATTATAATAAGTATCAATTTTTGAACTATCAATACTCTTTTTGAATTCCACTTCAAATTCTAAAGAATGTTTTTGAACCTCTTGCTTATAGTTTTTTTTATTTTTTACTGACAAATTTGAAATTAAATCTTCAATTGTATTATAGCCACTGATGTCTAACACATTGCTATTAGGCATATCTATTTTAAAAAAACTTTCTTCATGAAATTTTCCAGAAAAGAATGAATCTGTTTTCTCAAAATCCCTCATGATTAAAGCATTTGCGTTTACTTGTTCTTGTTTTGCCAAAACCCAATCCATCATTTTTTTTAATGCTTTTTCTGCTTGCGGATGGACTTTGTTATAAAATAGATGCTCCCCCTCTGTAAATAAGCAACCCATACTTAAGGTTTGACTACATAAGTAATATGGATTTACAAGACGTTCGGCTTCTATTTGCATAGAAATATTTGCAGGAGATAGCATATCATCTTTAAATATCGCTTTAGTAAAAAAAGTTGCTAAGATCACTTCGTTTTTTTCGTCTTGAATGATTATGTAATAAAATTTCCAATTATCCTCGAGCTTTTCGTTGTCTTTAAAGGCTGTTTCAATAAGTAATAAAGCATCCCAATCAAAATTTCCTTTATTCAAAAAATAAGTGTTCCATAAATCTTTATCAATTTTATTAATACTTTCATATTCGGTTAAATGAATACTAGATTGTTCTATATGTTGCATTGTCTCTCCAATTAATGGTAATTTAAATGCACGTAACACATCATTCATCGTTTTTCCTTCTTCTGATAATGCTTTCGGGTAATGATAATGTAAAGAGTCTATAAAATTTTTAATTTCTTCTTTGGTTAAGTGGTTATTTATCGTAAAACGTAGTCCAGTATTTTTTATAGGTACAGCTGGAAATAAACCAATATTAACATAATAACCGTCTTTTATAATTTTATTATTTAAATTATAACCTACAGTTGGCTGCCCTGTTCCCACAAAAAAGATAGGTGTTTCCGGGTTTGAAATTAAAGGTAATTTGCTGTTTTCAAATATAGACTTTGCAAAATCTAACTTATCTTTTAAGCTTTTTTGTAAATCATAAATTTCTGAACTTAAATGAATTTCGCAGGAGGCAATAGAAGCGCCCATCATTGGTGGGGGAATAGGATGTGAATATGCTAATGGACCGCCATGCATACTTACTTTTTTATACCAATTGTCATTTGGAAATACAACCAATCCACCCATGGTTCCAAAACCTTTAGCCAGGGTACTCACATAAATAGTTCTTTCGTTTAATTCGCATTGTTCAAATATTCTTCCACAACCATTTTTTCCATACCAACTCATACCATGTGCATCGTCAACATACAAATGGAGTTTAGGATATTTTAGCATTAGCGCATTAATCTCTTCTATAGGTGCTATATCACCGTACATAGAATAAACACCATCAATCATATACCAAATTTTATCGCATTTATCGTAACATGATTTTAGTTTATATTCCAACATCTCCATATTACTATGTCTGATAATTTCAATAGGCAACCCCCTTGCTGCCATTAATTGAGCCGCATTTTGAATACTGATGTGAGATTGTTGATCGAGTATAATAGCATCGTTATGACCTACAACGATAGGTAAAATTCCAATATGAGTTAGTGTTGTAGATGTAAATACGATGACAGGTTTATTATTAAATATTTGTGATAGTAAATTTTCAAGTAGTATATTTTGTTGACTTATGACATAACTTCGTGAAATAGAAAATTGTGTTCCGAATTTTTGCGCATACTCTATTGATTTTGCAATAATCTTTGGATGGGTTTCTAATCCTAAATATCCGCAGGTACCGAAATTCACTAAATCTTTATTGTTAATTGTAAGGAAATTACCTAACCACTTTCTATTCTTAGATTCAAGAAGAATAACTTCTCTTTTTTTTGCCTCAAATAATACATCGTTAATTGTATCAACAAAGTTTGGGTGCGAAATTTTGGCCATAGGGAAGGTTTTTAATATAAACTTACTAATGGACTATACATTTACTATAAAATGATGATTTATATCAGTATTTATACTTAGTTTATTAGGTATAAATACTTAATATTTACGAGTTTAAAATAGTTGATGTTGAGTCCTAAAGATTGCACAAAACACAATAATATTATTTTTCATTGCTTTAAGTACAATAAAAAGCCCTATAAACTGCCTAATTCGGTAACATTATGTATTACCAACAACGCTATTTTTAAAAGAGATAGTTGTATTCAATTATTTAAAATAAAAGAGATGAACGAAAGAGAAAATAATGAGGAAATTTATTCTGGAAATAATAATCACACATTGGCGAATAATGTGTTAAACATATTGCTTGTAGACGATAGTGAAATAGACAACTATATCAATAGAAAAATATTTGAACAATACGGGAAATTTAAATGTAGAGCTTTCCTATCTGCAAATGCAGCATTGGAACATTTAATACAAACAAAGATTAAATACGATTATATTATGGTAGATATTTACATGCTAGGCATGGATGGCTTCAGCTTAATCGAGCATTTTAATAAATTATTATTGAATAAAATACACGGACAAATCAGCATCCTTACTGCCAGTATCAAACCACTAGACCGCAAAAAGGCTGCAAGCCTTGGATTGAAATATTTAGAAAAGCCATTCCAGATTGAAAAGCTGTAGATAGATTAAACTAAACTTAGTTTTTCATATTGCTAAGATTGTACCGCGGCTTATCTAGAATTCAAAAAAAACGATTATCGTGATCACTTTTTATTATCATTTTCATGTTTTAAATTCTCAATGAATGTAGTCAGTTCTTTTGTAAAGGTATCGAGAGATAAGATAGATTGCTTAATATAGCTGAAGATGCCAGTCAGAAGAATGCATTGAATCCTCAAACATTTGTAACTGTGAATGGTCCTGTAACAACTGCTGACTTTCAATATCCGTGGAAGACAATAGAAATCAGCAGTACGCAAAAACTTGTACTGGAATGAATCAGACCAGTAAGATAACGGATATAAAACCTCAGAACAAGAATTTCATATCAATGATGCAATCTTCACATACCATCGGTGATGGAATCACAGTGCTAAAGAAAAAACTTGAGTTTTATGAATAAGCCTCCAAACAATCTAAACGAAGATAACGAGAAGGATAATAGTTGGGAAAATAGTTTGAACCAAACGAATTTTATACAAGATCTAGATAGTATAGAGGTTAAAACTAAAAATCATTTGTCTTCGCGAACGATTTTAGGGATAAAACCAAGTAGTGCTACTTAGTGCAAACTAAGTACTAATACCTAGTACAAAAACAGGTACTTATACCTATTTGCAATAGCAAATAACTACTATATCTTTCAAACTTTTAAATAACTAAAAACAATAATACTTTAAAAATAAAACCTATGAAACACAAATTATTAGTTCAACTAAACTCGCCCCACCTAATCATCGTCATTTATATTAAGAGCAAAAGGGAATTCAATGAATGAGGCTGGAATCAATAACGGTGATCTAGTTCTTGTGCGACAACAGCAGTTGCTGAAAATGGAGATATTATCGTTTCACTAATAGATGATGGGGCAACTATTAAAGAATTTCATCATAATGGTAATACAATTCTGTTGAAACCAAAATCTACAGATAAAAACCAAAAACCGATTGTCTTATCAAGTGATTTTTTGATTCAAGGAAAAGTTATTACAACAATCGGGCACATATAAATTTAAAACTAATATCTAATATATCATGTCAAAAAAGTACAAATTTAAAATTGAAAACACCACTCATGAGTGGCCAAATCAAATTATTACAGGTTCAGAAGTTAGAGGAATCGCTCCAGGTATTCCTGAAAACATGGATTTGTTTCTAAAAGAAAAAGGGAAGCCTGGACGACTTATCAAAAATGATGATAAAGTAGATATAAGCGAGGAAAGTGGAATTGAAAAATTTTACTCGCAAGAAGCAACATCAACGCCAGGAAAATAAATGAAACTACTTTTCGATGATGACTACAAGCTTCTAGACGAAAGTGGTCTAAAGTATCAAGAGGATTTCGACCAGAGATTTCTTGTAATTAACAATTATCCTCTCCAGAAAGGGCAATATATATTTGGAGGCAAACCCTTAACTGAAGTTGGTGTTCTTGTAATAATTCCAGAAAATTATAATATGAGCGGTGGTGATATGTTTTGGACTGATTTACCAATAGAACGAGCGGATGGAATACCAATTCCAGCAATATCACCATTTGGTGGTGGAGACAACAGGTTTTTTATTGAAAAAGAATATTGCCGTTGGTCAAGGCATTTTTCTGCTGAATCATGGAAAGGAAAAGTTGACACAGTAGAAAAAATATTGAGCCGAATAGAATGGGCTTTAAGAAATCCTGATGGAAAACCTGCATAGAATTACCCTCTTAGGAAGCATTGATAAAAAGCTACGAGAGTGGCTCAATAGTCACCCCCTGCAACACGAACGTGGCGCTATAGTTCTTTTCAAACGTTTCGGACGGAAGGTAAAAGGGCTTCCTCGTTCTGACCGGTTTGTTGCAGTAGATGTTATACTGATGGATGGAGACTGGATTTTGGAAAGTTCTGAGACACATTTTGTAATTAATATGCGTCGACTGCCTGAATTGTATTTAAGATGTGAGAAGGAGAATCTCGAACTAGGTTTTGTACATAATCATCCAACTGGATACGATGACTTTTCACCAAGAGATGAAATCAATGAAAGGAATATTTTGCATGGACTGAGTGGTTGTAATTCTCCTTTTAGCTTTTTAATAGCCTTAATACTTATTGACGGGAAGTGGATTGGGAGAATAAGGCAAGGAACAGATCCCGTTATTGAATTACCTGTGCGGCACATTACTGTTTTAACAAATAAAATAAAAGTTTTCGGTATTGGACAATCGGACGATTCAGTTGAAAGTTTGGCTCGACAAGAGGCTGCTTTTGGGAAGCCATTTAACGAGAAGCTCCAGTCTCTTCGTGTGGCCGTTATAGGTTTGGGCGGTACCGGTTCGCCGACTGCAACCCTTTTAGCTAGATGTGGAATCGGAGAGCTAATTTTAATTGATGGGGATGCTTTGGATATTAGCAATCTGAACAGAGTCCGGGGATACACTTCAAATGATGAAGGAAAAAATAAAGCTGAAACGCTGAAAAAGTTTATTGATGGACTCGGTTTAAATACCACAGTAACTTTCTATCCATCTTATTTAGGTGATTCAGGAGATGCTATCGACGCTATTTCATCTGCAGACATAGTTTTCGGATGTACTGATGATGCGAGTGGTCGTGACTTAGTAAATCAGGCACTATATTATTATGCCCTTGTACTTATTGATGTTGGTTTAGCTGGTTCGGTTAATACGCATACTGACGGGCATCCATATTTAAGAGACCAAAGAGGACGAATAAGTTGCATATTTCCTGAATCTGGCGCATGTCTTCGTTGTCAAAGGGTGATAACTGAAGAAATGTTGAGATATGAACAGGCAATAAAGGCTAACCCTCAACTTGCAGAGTTAGATTCAGAAACTCTGGAAAAAGAATTCTATATACGAGGTGGTGGGGTACGTTCTCCTGGTGTGGGTCCTTTTACAAGCTCAACTGCTGATTTAGGAATAGCAACCTTGATGAATTTGATAAGACCATATCGGGATGTTCCAACAGATCTACGGGAAGACAATATTTGGATTGATTTTATTCATTTGGCTCTTTACAGCAATTTGCCTTTCGAGGATTCTGAATGCATCCATTGTGGTAATAGATATTTGCTGTTAAAGCCAGAAAAAAAATATCGTTTGGACACCCCAACTTTGGGAGAATTTAAAAATGAACATTACAAGCTACACGATGAAAATAAAGTCCGATACGTAGATAAGGAAGAGAGCAAAATATACTTCAATTCCATATCTTACACTGAACGAACCCCAAATAATCAAGATATTAAAGAAGGTGATTTTATAGTTGTTAAATTTAAGAATAAGCAATATTGGGCATTATTCAAATGTCCATGTGGCTGCGGATATGTTATCTCACTTTCCTTACAAAAGGGGCAGCAAAACTTTTGGACTATAAGAAAATCAAAAAAAGAGAGGCCAACTCTTTATCCTTCCGTCTGGCAAAATGATGGTTGTCTGAGTCATTTTTGGATTACAGATGGACGTGTATTTTGGTGTTATAATTCTGGAACGAAACCGAGGACATATTTGGGAAGTTAAGGAGCGTACTACTAAAATAAATCACTGCATGGAAAATCAAAAATTCTGGATTAAGAACAGTAATTTCCCTTTATTTCATCTTAGCCTTACTATTTAATTGAGCGATTTTAAAACAAATTTCAAAATTTTAAACTTGTTTTGGTTATAATATAAAACAGTCAAAGAAATTTTGTATAGAAATCAAGTCCTTCTCTAATTTTACCAATAGTTCACTTTTATGCCAATTTTTTGTGTCTTTTGAGCCCAAAACTTCTGAAAATTGGTTATATTTGTGTAAGTTTAGGTCTACTTTGTGTCTCTAAGACACACAAAAAAAGTTCTTGAAATTCAAGGACTTTTTTATTTGGGATCCAAAACTTAATCTTTCTCTTTATTTCATCTTAGCCTTACTATTTAACTGAGCTATTTTAAAGCAAATTTCAAAATTTTAAACTTGCTTTGGTTATAATATAAAACAGTCAAAGAAATTTTGTATAGAAATCAAGTCCTTCTCTAATTTTACCAATAGTTCACTTTTATGACAATTTTCTGTGTCTTTTGAACACAAAATTTCAGGAAATTGGTTATATTTGCGAGTTCTTAGGTCTACTTTGAAAAAGCCTCAGTAAACACTGAGGCTTTTTCGTTTTAAATAGTTCTTAAAACACAATGCACTGTTTTTTTAATTACTTTTGACAGATAAATTAAAAAAAATTGTCTTCTAAACCGCATAAATCAGGCTTTGTAAGTATTATTGGATGTCCTAATGTAGGTAAATCTACACTTATGAACGTACTCGTAGGTGAGCGATTAAGCATTATCACTTCCAAAGCGCAAACCACACGGCATCGGATTATGGGAATCGTGAGTGGCGACGATTACCAAATTGTTTTTTCTGATACACCTGGAATCCTTAAGCCTAATTACAAGCTGCAGGAAAAAATGATGGAGTACGTGGTTTCTGCGTTTAGCGATGCTGATGTATTTCTATTAATCGTGGATATTTATGAGGATATCGTGTTAGATGAAAAATACCTCGAAAAGCTAAAGAAAACGACAACCCCCGTTTTACTTCTCCTCAACAAAATAGACATGGCTACCCAGGAAGTTCTGGACACCAAGCTCGCGGAATGGAAAGAAAAACTCCCTAACGCTGAAATTATACCTATTTCAGCTTTGAAAAAATTTAACCTGGAGAATGTGATGTATCGCATTACGCAGTTGTTGCCCGTAGGAGAAGCGTTTTATGATAAGGATACGTTAACAGATAAACCTGAAAAATTTTTCGTGTCTGAAATTATTCGTGAAAAAATTTTACTTCAGTATAAAAAAGAAATTCCCTATAGTGTTGAAGTAGTCATCAATTCGTTTAAAGATGAGGAAAAGATATTAAAAATTCAGGCAGATATTATTGTTGAACGTGAAAGCCAGAAAGCAATTATCATCGGACATAAAGGTGAAGCTTTGAAGAAAGTAGGCACACGTGCGAGAATTGATGCAGAAACTTTTTTCGCTAAAAAGGTGTTCCTGGAATTATTCGTAAAAGTTGCAAAAGATTGGCGGAATAACGATTCTAATCTGAGAAATTTCGGCTATCAAATTTAGATAGCGTTTTCGGAACTGTTGCCCCATTAGTTTTTATTTAATTCAAAAAATACGGTGATGCTTTATTAAAGAGATTAAAATCCAGATGTTTATCTGGATTTTAATCTTCTTTTAATCTTCAACAGTTGCATTCGCTTGTTTCATTTTTCTGAGAAACATATCCCTTTTGCTTGGGCTTGCAGTAGTAAACTGAAAGCTCGGTCCGCTTTTCACATCCTGTTTTTTGTCTTTCGATTTTAACTCTTTTATTGCGTTATTAAATTCCGCGCTGCTGCTTACAACACTCATAACCCCTTTAAAATAGTAAAAGTAATACCAGGTTTGCGGATCAAGCTCGAAATACAGTGTGAAATTATCCCCGCCTTTTTTTCTTTGAATTTGAATGTACCCAGGAACCTGACGGTAAATTTCTGTTTTATTGATCGCCCCTAATCCAATAGGGCCGGTAGAAATAAATGACCGGCTTGTTTTATCGTACCGCATTTCAGTATTGGTAATCAAAAACGTTTTTTCGAATTCATCAGGAAATCTTTTGATGGAACCGTTTAGATTCAAATCCGAAATTACTTTGTCGCCTTTTTCCTTACCCAGGATCTCGGTAATTCCTTTATTAAACACTTTATTACTGAAATCAATAGGTTGAAGCGTATTATTATACACTTCCACATCTTTAATCATTTTCTTCAATGCTCCTTTATCAAAAAAGAAATCAATTGTACTCATTAACTCAAATGTTGCTGAATCATTTATGGAACTGTGAGTGGCAATGCCAATTGTATTGAACTGTACTTGCCCCAGATCAGCACCCAGGTCCATCTTTCCCTCAGCGTATACTTTACAGTTGTCGGTATTTAAACTGATGTAGTTTCCTGGTAACGACTGTTCCACAAATTTTTCTTTATTCGTAATACGGTATTCGCGTGATTCTTTGTCAAAGCCTAAATATCCATCGGCACCGATTACATCCACATCTTTCCGGCCGCCCCTTAAGGATACGAATGATGAATAAACCATGTTTGTATCCTGACCATAAATAATAGCGGACCCAACTGGTTTTCCATTCATATCAGTAGTTTTCGCCGGCAAGGGAATTAATATTTCTTTCGGATCGATTTCACCATTAAATTTTAAATACGCTTTACTGATTTTTCCGCAGGCATGAACAATTTTAGTTCCCCCGTCATATGTCAAAAACTTATTTGAGGCAAAAAGGTATACTTTTCCTGCAAAGCTGAAATAGTCATTAAATTGGAATTTGGCTTCCTCCGAGATATCTCCTTCCGAAACTGTTTGACCTGATGTATCGGGCTTAATGGTGTTGAACTTAATCAGATAAGGTTTGTTATTTTCATCAAGGTACTGATAATCGCCTGTTGCAATGTAACTCCTTAATCCAAAAATATTTGCTGTTACATTACGGATGGTATGGTATTTAGTAACCGTATTAGCTAAAATCACGGTATTTTTTAAAGTATCCATCACAGCGTTTCTAAAGATGGTAACCTTACCCGAATCAGGGTAAAGCCTGGCATCGGCAACATTGATAAAAGGCACGTTAATACAACTTATGATGCATTTCCTGAGGTTGTATTTCGCGGCAGGCGCTAAAAACCTCAATGAATCCTGTTTTGGGTGAACCGATATGAATTGTGGCCCTTCCAAATCAAGCGCATTTTCTGCGCTGCCATTAAGTTTTTTAGTTTCATCCCCTAACTGAATTTCTTCCGAATCCATGAACCACTTAAAACGCTCCATGTAGGCTATGTATTGGTTTTTTACAAACTCAACAATGGTCGCATCTCCATTTGCAACGAAATCACCAACGCGTTTCTGAAGGTCCATTTTTGCATTCACATTTTTTGAAGCAAAAGTGATTCCTTCTTCATCAATCGCTTTTAGGTGAAAGTCAGCGGTGTCTGAAAAATATTGATGTTGCTTGAATAAGATGTTAGTCGCTACCAAATCGGCTTTAACCATATCCACTGTACCATTCCCATGAAGTTCCTGAGGACTTAAAGTATATTTTCCTTTAAATGTGCAGGTATTATTATAAGTTTTAAATGGACTGGCTTTATTTGTGGCGTTCATGAAATCTTTATATGGCATCCAGTGTACGTAAACAGTATCACCATGGACTTGCGGAAATTCAATCGGATCAATTTGCTCTTTAATATCATAAGAATTTGCCATGGTGTTCATGCTATCAGGGAAGAAAATAAAATCCTTTGACTTTGTAGTTGACGTCACATAATTTAAATCGCCGTCGGCCCTCAAACCTTTGTTACTTAATTTAATTTCATTTTCAAATTTGGCTTTTCCACCATACACCTGAAACCCTCCCGGTGGGGTTTTTCTGACAAATCCTAGTGAATAATCAGGTTGCAATGACAATTGTTCCCTAAAAGTTGGGAAAATATCGGCCGATGAAAATTCCCCTTCAAAGACCAAGCCTTCATTTCGGAAGTTATCTAAACTGTCCATTGTAAAGGGATCGAGTTTGTAATAAAATTTATCTCGATCATATACGCCTTTAAAAATCGATTTCTTATCATAGAACGTGTAACTTTCTTTGAAGCTTTGAAATTGTGGGAAAGTTGGCGCCTTTCCATAACCACTATGATTTTTTGGCGCATCAATGCGCAATTCCCCGTTTAAATTTTCAATAACAGTTTGCACTCGCTTAAAAAGGTAGTTACCATTAACATCAGGTTCCTTTGAGACAACGTAAATTCGACATGAGTCAATCGTTTTCATTTTAACTTTAAACATATCGTAATCAAACACAAAATCTTTTCCGTGGAATTCAAATTTACCGGATGCTACAGTTCCGGAAAATTCAATGGTTCTGTTTTTCTTTAAAACAAGTTCATTTCGTTTTGGGAAAATAAAAACCTTTTGAGTATCGCTTAACAAAATATTTTCTACGCCACGAATTGTTATGTCATAAGTATTATTGAGCAAGCTCATTGTTGCGTTATTGTTATTAGGAAAAACCGAATGAATAGTGATGATGTCATAATCCTTTTGGTGCTTCAGGTTCTTAGTATAATCAAATAAACGTGGGCGTATAGTTATAATATCTGTTTCAGGCTCGTAATAAATTAAACCGAAGATTGCCATTTTAAAAATGATTGGCCTCAAATCTACAGCGAGGTACTTAATGTATTTGGCGAAATCTACAGTGGTGAAGGTGAGTTGATTTCCATTATTATTATAATAGTCGCTCATTTTGGTAACCGGACTCACGTTTTCAGATCCCTTAATGGCTTCTAAACGTCCACTGGAGAAGAAATCCTGCGATTCAAAAAATGCTTCACCCTGTGTGTTGTTAGGGAGAAAATTAAATTGCATTTTAGGTTCGTCAATTTTCCATACTAACTGTTCAAAATACATGTCAACCTTGTGAAATGTATTGAAATATGGCGACTTTTCAAGCCCGTCGTCGGTTCTTAACAGGGTTACAGTTTTTTGTTCGACCTGATATACAAAACTTAGGCCTGGATGAATGATGGAATCTTTTTCCAAATAGAATTTCACCGCTGCAGGCTTGGCGTTTATTTTGTCTTTTGTCATAGAGAAAGAACGGGCAGACAATTCTAAAAATTTTACGTTATTTCGCCTGAATATGATTTTAGCAGGATTGGTTGCATTTCCCGATCCCACGAATTTATTACCACGCATTCCAAATCCACCATCATAATCAACATCAGGATAAATATTTTTAACAACCAAACGTTTACTGTAAGAATCGAATCTTGGATAGGTAGGTTCTCTGTTTTCCGTAACAATTTTGTCGGTAATTCGACCTTTTTGTGGCACATCGAAATATTGCTTTCCAACAAATGTTGCTGAATCTGAAGTGTATCCACCGGTTTTGCAATCTAAAGACACCCTAATTAAATCTGCATAAACATCATCGCCTACACCTGTACGTTTCCAGCTAAGCCGACCGCCTTTGCCAACAAATCTTCCCCAGGATGGATAATAAATTCCCTGGATGTTTTCTATCGAAATGGAATCTCCGCGCGGGCTTGCGCCTACTAGGGTAAATTTAGGAAATACTACTTTGGGCAGAGAGTCAAATTCAAATTTGTAATTGGTTTCCACGCTTCGGTAACTATATGTGGGTGATTTATAGAAGACGTTATTAGCGAAAATATTTTCACTCATTTCGAGGTATTCACCAAAGTTCTTAAGGTTTTTAGAATTAAAGATTTTTTCAATGCATAACTGCCAGTTATCGAACACTTCCGGATTTTGTTTCGAATTAATAAAATTTACGACGGCATTTAAATAGCTGATAAAATAAGGGTAAGGCTTCAGTTTTCGCTGAAGCATAACATTACTGGTTTTATAAACCGCCGCTCTGTATTTGCTTGAAAAGTCAGGCGATTTCCACACCTTTTGAAAGTTTAAAACATATTCTTCCGCGTCCTTTTTATTGGCTGAAAAATCATAAAAATATTCATTCAGTTCCTTGATATATTTTACTGAATCTGAACTGAACTGGTTTAATTTTTGAGCATTTGCTGCCGTTACAACAAAAAGGAACAAGAAGGCTAAAGCAATTTTTTTGATCATGAAAAAACGATGTTAATATTCAAATATATCGATTGAAATCCATAACTGTTACACATTTTACAAACAATGTTCTTACGCTTTAACGATTTTTCTCAATCGTCCCATCGTGTTCTTATTTTTGTATTTTTGAATTCAAACTTACAAAAAGCGAATTATGCCATCATTTGATATCACAAGTAAAGCAGATCCTCAAACCCTTGACAATGCAATCAACGTAGCAAAAAAGGAAATATTAAACCGTTTTGATTTCCGCGATTCCAAGAGTGAAGTTGAATTGAATAAGAAAGATTTAGTTATTAGTATTGTGACCGAACATGATATGCGTTTAACAGCTATAGTTGATGCCATTCATAGCCGTATGATAAAACAGGGGTTGGACCCACGATGCTTAGACGAAAGTAAACCGCATTATCCATCGGGGATGGTGATAAAAAAAGAAATTAAAATCCGTCAGGGAATTGAAAAGGAGACATCGAAAAAAATTTTAAAAGATATAAAAGATAGTAAAATCAAGGTAACCGCGCAGGTGATGGATGATATCATTCGAGTCTCCAGTAAAAGTATAAATGATTTACAAGCAGTAATTGCCTTGTGCAGGAAGGGAGATTATGAAGTTCCTTTACAATTCATAAATATGAAATAGTAGCGCTCGCTTCCTGAAGCAAGAGAAGTCGGCATCTTTTTCATCGTTAATAAAAGGAAATTTTGTAAAAATAATGTGCACTAAATCAATGGTTTACAGTAAATAATTAATTTCTTAAAAAAAACTTTAAAAATTGTCTTGCTGATAAAGAAAAAGTGATTAAATTTGCAGCCCGTTATTTGATAAGGTTGTTGAAGTAGAGAGAAGAGGAGCTAAAAATATTTTTAAGAAATTTAAAAATAAATTTGGTGGAGAGAAAAAGAGTTAGTACTTTTGCAACCCGCAAATGAAAATAGCGGACGTTCATTAAGAGATTTGAGAGTTAGATCAGGCTAAAACCTGAGAGACTTAAGAAAATATTAGGCTGGTGCAAACTGGTCGAGTTCTTTGAAAAAATTGAAACCAAAAAATGTAGCAGGTAACTCTAAAAATAAAAGAGAGTACATCTGAAT
>JAQZBQ010000021.1 GCA_029237825.1 Bacteroidota bacterium
AAGGTTAAAGAAACGAGCGAAAAAGATTTGTTCAAAGATTTTTTCACAACTTCTTTTTCTAAGGATCCTGCCATTTCATCCTTTGATGCGTTTTACTTTACTAATAATAAGCAAAAATGGATAGTCTGTTATAAAGATGGAATAGTGTATCTGTCGTCTGATTTACTTGTTTTGCAAAACGCCATGGAACTTAAAAAAAGTGAATCAATTGCATTTAACCCGCATTACCTTCAATTGATGGACTCGAATGGAGAACAAGAAACATTGCTATATCTCGATCATACACAATCTGCGTTATTTCCGCGGAACTTATTTTCTAAACGCTCCCTGTTCGGCTCGAAAGTCCAATTGAATGCGATAACTTTAACAGGCAATACTCAGGATGATAGCTTGTCATTGTTCCATTGTCTGAAACTTCAGAAAGCGTCAAAATTTAAAGATGTAAATAACCTGCCTCAAAAGGCGGTCTCAATTCAGGGAGTATTACTTTCAGATCCATTCAAATTTTACGAAGAGGTTACAGAGATGTTACCTGAAAAACTTGCGCAGAAAAATGAAAATGCCTGGCGTCAATTAAACGACAGTGCGATGTACGACATTAGGAAAGAAGTTTACGAAAATTTAGATGGCGAAGTGTTATCCGCTCGTTATTCATTAAACGACACTTTATATGAAATGATGTGTTTAAGAATTGAGGATCCCGAAAAAGGAAAGGTATTTTTAAAATTAATGAGCGATAGTGTTGAAACAGGCGGAGAATTCAGGCTAAATTCCGAACTATCAGATGTGTTCCTGTATTCTGAGTCGGATCTTCAAATGAGGTATGGTTATATTTCAGGGGATTTTATGATCCTGTTTTCCGATAGAAATCTATTACGTTTTTATTTGTCCTGTAAGGCTAATGGCCAATTGCTTATCAATGATCCACACTTCACTTCTTATGCAAAAGAGCATTTATCACTTGAGTGTAACTACCTATACTATGAAGACTCTGAATTACTAAAAACCCATAACCTGAATTCTTTAATTAATTCAGAGGTGTTATGGGCCGCCGAAAACCCCACATCTCAAATTTCACTTACTGCAAAAAATGCAGGTGATGAAGTGCAGGTCCGTTTAAATGCAAGTCATGCTCCAAATATTAATCGGAGAGATAATCCACAACAAAACCTCCTTTGGTCATTTCAAGCGGATTCAGCAATTAACTCGCCGGCTTATATTTTTAAAAATCACCTCACGCTTGAAAATGAAGTATGTTTTCAGGATAACGCTAAACAGATTTACCTGATCAGTTCCACAGGTAATCTCATTTGGAAAAAGAAAATTTCAGAAACCATTCAATCTGAAATATTCACGGTAGATATTTTCAAAAACGGAAAGTTGCAGTTGCTCTTCAATTCAGAGAACTATTTACATCTCATTGACCGTAACGGAAATTATGTGCAAGGGTTTCCGGGCAAACTGCCCGCTAAAGTTACTTCGGATTTAACAGTTCTGGATTATGACAATTCAAAGGACTACAGGTTGTTTATAGCTTGCGCCGACCGACGTATTTATAATTTTTCTCTATATGGTATAAGAACAGAAGGATTTACTCCTGTAAAAACCGAAGCTGAAGTAAATTCTCCAATTCATTATGTGAAGGTGGGCGCGAGCGATTATTTAGTGGCGATTGACCGTAATGGAAAAATTTATGCATTCAGTAGGAAAGGTGAAGGCCGGATTGATTTTAAAAATAGGGTGATAAAGGATGTAGGTAATGTATTGGTGCTTGCTGGCACTACCATTGACCACACGAAACTTGTATTCGTAGATGGAGATAATAGGGTTTTGAATAAAATTTCATTGAGTGATAGAAATGAACTCACGAAAATTGATGAGGAATTACATGGATTCAAATCTACATTTGGGATTTGGAATGACGATAACCAGCCAGACATTCTTCTAACGGGGAAAGGCGGTGTGTGTGTATATGATTTATTTGGAGGAAAGCTTTTAAAATTCAACAGTGAAGGAGCTGAGTATGACCATGCACAGGTTGTTGTAATCAACAATCAAAAATGGTTAATAGCATTTGATAAGAAACGAGAAAAAGTAGATGTGCTGTCGGGTTCAGGGGAATTAATATCATTTTTACCCGGAGCAAGCTTAAAACCGTTGGTGAGCGATTTATATCGGAATGGAAAATACTATGCCCTTCTGATAAACCAATCATCCATCAGTTGCAGTGAACTGCCAAAACCTTAGAATGTTAATGGGATTGAATTAATATTCAAATTTTCCAAACTCTGATTCCACAGTCACTCTTTTTCCTTCGAATTTTTCAACCCTTCCAATAATCTGAGCATCCACATTAAAGGACTTAGAAATCTCAATAACCTTTTGTGCTAATTCCTGTGGTAAATATACTTCCAATCGGTGCCCCATGTTAAATACTTTATACATCTCTTTGTAATCTGTGAGGCTTTGCTCGTGTATAATTTTGAACAGGGGCGGTAAAGGGAACAAATTATTTTTAATAATATGAACGCCATCAACAAAATGAAGTACTTTGGTTTGCGCACCTCCACTGCAATGTACAATGCCGTTTATTTTAGTTCCGAGGGTTGCCAATAATTTTTTTACTATGGGAGCATATGTACGGGTAGGCGATAAAACCAGTTTCCCGGCCGTTACCTGTTCTTTTATCGTGTCACCTTTAATATCGGTATAGCTAACTTCTATTGTATCAGTGAGATTTAATTTGCCGCAATACGTAACTTCTTTTGGTAAGGCGTTGTCATACGACTCGGGATATTTTTCTGAAACCGTTTTATTAAACACATCGTGACGGGCGCTGGTAAGTCCGTTGCTGCCCATGCCTCCATTGTATTCTGATTCGTAAGTAGCCTTGCCTGAAGACGATAACCCAACAATTACATCGCCTGCGTTGATGCGATGATTAGATATGACATCGGATTTTTTCATACGGCAAACAACGGTACTATCAACTATCAATGTTCTCACTAAATCGCCAACGTCAGCTGTTTCTCCACCTGTGGAACGAATGTCGATACCATTGTCGCGTAAATTCTGAAGAACTTCCTCCGTTCCGTTAATAATTGCGGAAATCACTTCTCCAGGAATTAACCCTTTGTTTCGGCCAATTGTTGATGACAATAAAATATTATTTGTAGCGCCAACGCAAATCAAATCATCTACGTTCATAATCACGGCATCCTGTGCTATTCCTTTCCAAACGCTGAGGTCGCCGGTTTCTTTCCAATACGCATAAGCAAGGGACGATTTCGTTCCGGCGCCATCTGCGTGCATAATAATGCAATGATCGTCGCTTCCGGTTAAGTGATCGGGTACGATTTTACAAAAAGCCTGAGGAAACAGACCTTTATCAATATTGGAAATGGCATTATGAACATCTTCCTTGGATGCAGAAACACCGCGTAAATTGTATTTTAAATCTGACATTGTTTGAGCGAATAAGGCTCAAAGATAGAAGAAAAAGCCCAAACTACATTTTGACTTTTTAACTTGGTAATAACACAACATTAACTGATTGTTGATGCCTGACTCTTCTATCTCACGATCACTAATTTTTTAGTGGATGCATGAGACTCACCCTTGACTTGCATCGTATAAATACCTACAGCTAAATGGCTGACGTTAACCTCGGTTTTGCCTTGTTCAAGGCTTTGTGATAAGACCATATTGCCAGTAAGATCAAATATCATCATGATTTGTTTTTTGTCAGAGGAAGTTTCTATTCTTAAAGCGTTATTCGTTGGGTTAGGATAGATCGTGAGGTAGTCCTCAGTGTTTTCATCCAAATTAGTCGCTATATCAAGGATTGAATTATAAGTTGTATTTGTTATAATTGGGGCATTAAAATCAAAATAGATGTACGCAGTATTTTTGATTTTGTAAGGCATCACCCACCCGTGTTTCGGTTTTATCCGATATTGAATAAATCCGATTGAGCCTTGCGCATCAGTTGTACTGTCGGGTAATTGAATGTTAGGAAAGTAAACACTTAAATTTTTTCCAGTTAATACAGTTGAATTTTCGTGGCTATAATCTGTTACTTCAAAGCTGGATAGATCCAGTTGATTATCTAAAGTGTCCTTTAATAGGATATTAAAAGCCGGAGCATTTCCTGTGTTTTGAAAGTGAATGGTATAGGTAAGCCAGTCATTAAATCCCGGTGCTACATCTACAGGATATACTTCTTTTATATTTGGATCATAAGAATTTACAACACTATAACACATTGTTAATTGGTTGTTGGCTAACAAGTTATCGCCATTGAAGGGAGTTATTTTGGCGGTAATACATATCTGATCACCAGCCTGGGCAGTTGTGAATGGTTGTAATAAAACCCGAAAGTCAGTTTGATTATTTACCGTCGCAAAATCTGAAATAGTGTATGTGAATATATTTCCAGAGACATTTGGTGTCAACGAATTTAGTGCAGTACCAATGTAATTAACCGGTCCCGAGACAGCGAAAGAAACTATGCCGCTGATCCCCGACGCGCAGTTTAAATTATACCATTTTGAGATGTCTCCCGCATTGATTCTGAGTTGATGGGTTTGCCCCGGGAACACTATTCCGCAGGTTGAAATAGACTGAATTCCTAGGTCGAAACCATTTCTGCACCTTAGAGCGAAGTTAATATTCGTATCAAGTACTGCTACCGTTACTGTACTGTCAAGACCAGGATTTGGACATTCCTCAATAAAAGGTTTATTTGTATTATCTACCAATACTTCATAAGTGTTTGCAGAATCCATGAACTGGTAAACTCCGTTCATGGCGGTATACGTGCTGCTTAAAAGATTTTGTGAAGAGTCATATATTTTAAGGGGAATATTTTTTAAGCCTGTGTCGGCACTATCTTTAATGCAGGTGGAATTGTTGTCTTTATACGTAAATCCTACAATGCCAAATGATGAGGCGCAGTTAAAAGGATTTCCGGCCGCACATAGTGGATATAGCAATGTAAGAGAATCCATAGACGGAATATAATTAGGAAGGCAAGTAAACGGATTGTTTGAAATATTTAGGTAGCCTGGGATATTTCTGAAAACATCAAAGCAGTGGATGTCATTATTACTGCAATCAAGAATGTGTAAATTGTAAGGAAGTGTTGGTAAAGCTGAGATTGAATTATTGCTGCAATAAAAATAATGAAGGTTGCCTGGTAACTGAGGTAAAACTCCGATTTGATTCGATGAACAGTTTAAATTCTGCAGGTTTTGTGATAATGGGGGTAAACTATTTAGTAGATTGAAGTAGCAGTTTAAATGAACCAATGAGTTTGGTAATGATGGTAGTGTATTGAGTTGATTGTATTCGCATTGTAAGGATGCTAAGCCCGAAGGCAAGGCTGGTAATGAAGTTATCTGGTTGTGACCACAGCATAAGACATTTAATGAACCAGGAAGTGCCGGCAAAGCACTTAGTGCATTGTGTGTACAATATAATTCCACTAAAGATGCGGGTAAGGAAGGAAGATTTGAAAGTTGATCATTGTTACAAAAAAGAATTGATAAGGAACCAGGAAGTGCCGGCAAATTGAAGAGGGGGTTTGAACTGCAATCCATTTTGTACAAGGCATTAGGCAGCGCAGTCAAATTATTAATATGATTTGATGAGCAATCTAGGAAGGTAAGAGAATTAGGAAGTGATGGCAACGCTGATAAACTGTCCGAATTGCAGGATAAATTTATAAGGGATCCCGGTAACGTAGGAAGGTTCGTTAAATGTGGATTGTTATTGCAATTAAGATCTGTCAATCCCGAAGGAAGTGATGGAAGTTGGCCTAATAAATTTGTAGAACATTTCAGTTTTGTTAAAGAGCCAGGTAAAACCGGTAAATGTTTTAATTTATTGTTATTGCATATTAAGTTCGTTAATTCTGAGGGCAATGCGAATATTGAATCAATTAGGTTTTCACTACAGTTTAAATATTTAAGTGAATCTGAAAGGGTTGGTAACCGGGTTAATTGATTACTTAAACACTCTAGAAATTTTAATGAGTTTGGAAGTGGAGGTAAGCTGTCAATTGAATTCCTCGAACAGGTAAGGTAAAGGAGATTATTTGGTAAAAAAGGTAAACTATCAAGTGTATTTCCATCGCAGATAAGGCTATCTAACAAAGGCGGCAAACCGGGAATAGTGGTTAAACTAATGTTGATCGTATCAAAAATATAATCGCTGCAATCAAGTGTTTTTAACGAATCAAAAAATTGTATGCCATCTAAATTTTGTATATGCCGGTTTTGAATAATAATTCTTTTCCTTGTGGTGACGTCAATATTTGTTGTATCCATTTGGTTCCCTAACATTGCGGATGGGATATTTGTTTGTAGCCAGGCTGCAAAGCTTGTGTCATTAATAGTAACATAATTTTGTGCTTTTAAGACTGAAGCGCTTAGAATTACAGCCAGAAGTATAATTAATTTTTTCATAGACAATAGTTTGTTATCTTTCAGTAAAACTAATGGATAACAACCACTGGCGTTAGTGAGATTGGTAACCGCTCCCGTTTATTTGACAACTGGTAGCTTTTAACCTATAAGTGATTCCATAAAAAAAGCGTTCTATATTAGAACGCTTTTTCTCTTGATTAATTTATAAGGCTAAAACACTTCCCTTGCCACCCGTTTGGTACTATCGGAAGTTCCCATCGTGTAGTAATGCAGGCAGGGAACGCCGGCTTTCTTCAATTCCTTACTTTGCTCTATACACCATTTAATACCAACTTCTTTTACCGCTTTGTCATCTTTGCATTTTTCCAGTTCCACGTACATATCCTGAGGCAGGTCGATATGAAAAATTTTTGGTAGGGCAACCAGCTGGGATTTTGAGGTAAGGATTTTCAATCCGGGAATGATTGGAATATGTATATCATTTTTGCGGCAAATATCCACAAAATCAAAATATTTTTTATTGTCGAAAAACATTTGTGTCACAATGTAATCAGCACCCGCATCTACTTTGGCTTTAAGCCATTTCATGTCGCTGTATAAGTTAGGCGCTTCAAAATGTTTTTCAGGATAGCCAGCTACACCCATACAGAAATTGGTAGGAGAGGCGTCTTTCATTTCATCATCCAGATATATTCCGGCATTCATATCCTTGATCTGCTTAACTAAATCGATCGCGTAATTATGTCCGCCTGGCTCTGGCACAAAATGCGATTCGGTTTTGATACTGTCTCCACGAATGGCTAATACATTATCAATACCTAAGAATTGTAGGTCAATTAAAGCGTTTTCTGTTTCTTCACGCGTAAAACCGCCACATATAATGTGTGGAACAGCCTCCACATCATATTTATTCATGATGGCGGCACAAATTCCAACCGTTCCGGGCCTTTTACGGATACTTACTTTTTCAAGATACCCACCTTCTCTTTTTTTATAGAGGTATTCTTCGCGGTGGTAAGTTACATCTACAAAAGCAGGTTTAAATTCCATCAGAGGGTCAATCCCGTCAAAAATGGACTGAATACTCTTGCCTTTAAGTGGCGGTAAAATTTCTATTGAAAATAAGGTGTCTTTCGCAGATTTAAGATGTTCGGTAATTTTCATACATTTCTAAAGTTGTACAAATGTAAGGATATCAAACAAATAAAAAACGTGAATATTGGGTGTGTTGTTTAAAACCTGTATCCAAAAGAAAGCCCTGATTTGAACGCGTTTATCGGAAAACGGTTTTTGTTGAAATTATATGCTTTGGTGATATTATCAGGAGCAGTAAATGTATCCACGTTATAGCCGAAGGATGCCAGCATCATGATATTGAAATGTTTAGTAACGCGGAATAAGATTCCATTATCAAGCATCACGTGTATTCGGTTCAATGTAAATGAGCCGTTACGTGTTTGATAGGTATTATATCCATAAGTTGGATCATACATAGTTTCATTGAGTGTATAGGTCCCTGTAAATTGAGATGTCCCTACGTAAGGACCTACGAAATGTGTTACCGCACTTTTACCGCTCGACTGAAAATGAATGCCCAGGCCAATGTCATAGTTTTTTGTAGTATAACGGTAATCTGAAATCATTATGTAATTGGTGTTGTAATTATAGTTATAGTTGCTTCCGGAAAACATTGTGGTTACGGCTTGTGTGAAATATGGGGCAGCAAAACCTACAGAAGCCGGAATATAAATGTGAAGGTAATTGTCGGCAAATTCACGTAGGTAGGTTAAGTTAAACGAGCCGTTTAACGGATCGAGGATGTTGAGCATAATAAGATTTTTTTTGGATACCAATTCTTTAAATTCGGCCTTTTCCAAACTGTCGCGATTAATACGGGAAGTAGGCGTGGAATTGTAAATTACCATCGGGGCTTCAGTTACAACAACCGGCGTCTCAACTGGTGCAGATAATACTTCATGAACACCGTTTTGATAAATAATAAGTGCTACATCCTTCTTTGATATTGTAATGGTGGGACCATCCTGATAAGTGAAAAGTTTGTATTTGATTTCAGATGGGTTTATTTCAAGTATCTTAACCTCAATTTTGGTGTTATCTTTTTTAAACAATTGGTCTTGCGAGAACCCTGAAAAAGACAGTAAAAACAGGACAAGTGAAAAAAAATTCTTCATAATTTTATTTAGGATAATTTATTAAATATACCTAAAATAATTTAAAACAATAGTTTGCTCAACGACATTATATTTTTAAATTTGGCTAACTTTTTTAACCCCTATTTCAAGAAATATTATGAGCAAAATTAAAGTAGCTAATCCGGTAGTAGAATTAGACGGAGATGAAATGACCCGCATCATCTGGAAATTTATTAAAGATAAATTGATTATTCCGTATCTGGATGTGGACATTAAATACTATGATTTAGGGATGGAATACCGGGATGAAACAAACGACCAGGTTACCATTGACGCAGCGGAAGCGATTAAAAAATATGGTGTTGGTATTAAATGTGCAACCATCACACCTGATGAGGCTCGTGTAAAAGAGTTTAATTTAAAGCAAATGTGGAAGTCTCCTAATGGAACGATTCGTAATATTTTAGATGGGACTGTTTTTCGTGAGCCAATTGTTTGTAAAAATGTACCTCGTTTGGTTTCTAACTGGACCGCTCCGATTATTGTAGGTCGTCATGCGTTTGGCGATCAATACCGTGCTACGGATATGGTAATTCCGGGAAAAGGTAAATTAACCATGAAATTTGAAGGTGAGGACGGAAAGGTGATTGAGCACGAAATTTTTAATTTCAAAGGTGCCGGTGTGGCAATGGGTATGTATAACGTGGAAGAATCCATCCGTGGTTTCGCACATTCATGTTTTAACGTGGCATTGAGCAAAAAATGGCCTTTATACTTATCTACAAAAAACACGATCCTGAAAAAATACGACGGTCGTTTCAAAGATATTTTCGAAGAAATTTACCAGGCAGATTATAAATCGAAATTTGAAGCTGCAGGAATTGTTTATGAGCACCGTTTAATTGATGACATGGTTGCTTCAGCATTAAAGTGGAATGGTAATTTTGTTTGGGCATGTAAAAATTATGACGGTGATGTTCAATCTGACTCTGTTGCTCAGGGATTTGGTTCATTAGGACTTATGACATCGGTGTTAATTACTCCAGACGGTACAATCATGGAGGCGGAAGCTGCTCATGGAACTGTTACACGTCACTACCGTGATCACCAAAACGGAAAACCAACATCTACTAACCCAATTGCTTCTATTTTCGCATGGACACGCGGCCTGGAATTCCGCGGTAAATTGGATAAAAACCAGGAGTTGATTAATTTCTGCCATGCACTCGAACAAGTATGTGTTGAAACCGTTGAAAGCGGTAAGATGACCAAGGATTTAGCAGTATGTGCACATGGAAACAACGTGAAGCACGGGGAGCACTATTTGTATACTGAAGAGTTTTTAGATGCAATAGATTCTAACTTAAAGAAGAAATTAGGAAAATAAAAAAATGGACGAGGAATTATTTAATAGGGTAGAAGCCGCATTGAAAACCATACGCCCCTATCTTGAGGCAGATGGTGGAGATGTTGAGTTGTTGGAAGTTACAGGTGGCGATACGGCTATGCTTGAATTAAAGGGAGCCTGCAGTACCTGTAGTATGAGCCATATGACCATGAAAGCCGGGATCGAAGAAACGATTAAGCGCGCAGTACCTGAAATTGTATCTGTCCAGGCCGTTAGAATGTAGTTTGGTGATTTCATTTAAGTCCTACTCATATTTTGGGTAGGATTTTTTTATTCCTTTCTCATCCCCATCCAATGTATAAACCGTATGGAAATTAAATTCGCAAATAAAGAAGTAGAGCTTAAAAAAATCATTGAGCTTCGTTACCTCGTGTTGCGGGAGCCATGGAATCAACCTCTAGATTCGGCGACAGATAATTTGGAGCAATCTTCGGTTAATGCCTTTATTGAAGAAGATGGGAAAGTAATGGCTTGCGGACGCCTGCAGGATAATGGCCAGGGCGTAGGTCAAATCCGGTATATGGCTGTTCATCCCGGTAAGCAGGGAAAAGGGTTAGGAAAAATCATCCTTGAGGCGCTTGAAGCCAAAGCAAACGAAATTCACCTTCATACAGTGGAACTTCAGGCACGCAAAAATGCTTTGGAATTTTATTTAAAGAATGGGTACACGAATCTGGGTCCTTCATTTAAACTTTGGGATATCATTGAGCATTTTCTGATGAAAAAAGAATTGAATTAGCATTCATGAATTTTTCAAGCGAAGAATTTACTTGTTCCGATGATATGTTTTTGATGCATTGGAAATCCGGGCACATTAGAGGATCAGACACGCGTTTTCGATTCGGATTAATCCAGGCACTGCATGGTGCACACCATACGTCAAGTGACAGCGTTAGATGCGCTTGCCCCATCCAATTATAGCCATACAATTTTTTATCGGTTGCACCCCAAATGGTAAATGTAGGTTTGTTTAGCGCGACTGCAATATGCATTAACCCGCTATCCAGGCCAAGGTAAAACACGGAGTGGTAAATTACCTCCGTAGCTTCGGTGAGGGTCGTTTCCCCTATTAGCAAAACAACGTTGTTCAGTTTGTGTGAAACGAGTAAATCAGATAAATCTTTCTCAGTGTAATCACCCAGAATAACTAGAGAAGTTTGGGGAAACCTAGTGTTGATAAAGTTAAAGGTTTGAATCCAGTTATCAAGCGGCCAGTTTTTATATGGTGCTTTTGAGTTTGCAGAACTGATTTGAACACAGATGTATTGTTGAGGTAAATTGAATTTATTTTTGTTCGTAGGCTTGTAACTTAAATTAAAATCCAGATCGGCCATTGTTTTTCGTGATTCATACAAGAAAAGATTTTGAAGGGCATCATGGGTGCTATCTTTTGGCTCAACAAAGTGCATTTTGGCCCCATGCTGAAGGATTCCAAGGTGGTTCGAGTACACGGCCTTTCCCATTAACCTGGCAAGTTTTGCATGAGTATAGCTGAAAGCAAAATGATTCAAAAAAACGCGATCATATCTGTTAATATGTGTTACCGAATATAGAAGGAGTTCTAGTTTAGAGGTTTTGACTACAATTTTGTGAAAGAGTTGAGTATGGGTAAATATGCTTTCGCAGTTGAAAGGGGATGTAAATAGGCCCGTAACATGGTATCCGTTTTTAATTAATTCATTTACTAATGGTACTAATAAAATGGTGTCACCCACTCCAGCGGAGAAAAAAATAAGTGCTCTTTTATTCTCGTTGTTAGTCACGAATTAATTTTAGAATGGATTTCGGTATTGACGTTAGCAATTCTTTTAAGCAAACCATTGCTTTCGTGGATAAAAATATAATTATTAACGTAGTCTTTTGTCCCAAAGTAAGCAATGGAATTTGTCAGGTACGATTTATCGTTATAAGGGAGTAGTTGCGCTTTTTCTTTTGAGTAATAGTAACAGTTATATCCTTGCTTTTTAAAATCATCGAAAACGAAATTAATATCTTGTTCATGATGCCTTTGTTCAATTTCTATAATAAAAGTGGGGTGCTCGCGGTTAATATAGTTTATTGCACCATCCAGTACTGATAGTTCATGCCCCTCCACATCTATTTTTATCAAACTCGGTCGAACGCGATGCCGCTTAGTGAAATTATCAAGTGTATCGGTATTTACGTCGTAGCGTGTAGATTGAGTTTCGTTTACTTCTGTCCGTTCAACTTCTAATGAACTCAGGCAATTGTCTATAACACCGTTTATTTCCGGAATTTTAAATTGGCGTGTCCCGGTAGAATCTGAAATGGCTATATCAAAGACATTACTTTTGGGGAACATTCGCTGAAGCTGCCGGAATAATTTTTTTTCAGGCTCAAACAAATAAATGTTTTTTGACGGCATTAACTTCTCTGCAAAAAAAGCATATTCACCCTTATTGCTTCCAATATCAAAAAAAACCGTGTTTTGTGTTATCAAAAATTCAATGAGTAGAAGTTCTGCATCAAAGTCTGACTGAGCCAGGCTTTTCCAACTTAATGATTGGTAAGGCAAAAACACTCTTTTTTTAATAAAAGAAGGAGCGCATGTTAACAGTATGTTTTTGATGAATTGCCTCACGCCTGTTTTTAAACTGCATACAATATAAAGCTAATATTTATGGTTATGAGCCTGGGCAATTAATTTTTCATATTTTTAGACTGTTCATTTTTTTTGATTTTTGCTGAAGAACATAATATCCACTTTATTTACAAAGGGTTTTGTAGCCCTTATCAACCTTGCTATTTTACTGGTTTCCTGTAAACAATTAGGAAGCGATGTACGGGGGCAGGTAAGTTTGCTTATTTTTAATATTGCCATTATCCAGATCATAAACGAGATTTATACAGGATACGTATTGGTCTACTTTATTCCTAAGTATTCAATAAAGAAGGTTTATTTTTTTGGCCTTTTCTGGACCGTTGGATGCACCTTTTTGTGCGCAATGGTTATGTATGTTCTTTTCAAGGTGTTCGATATTGGAGCTGCAGATCACTGGTTTCATATGATTGCATTGTCTTTCATCATCATTTTACATTCCCTCCACATGGTGTTTATTTTAGCTAAAGAACGAATTAAAGCCTATAATTATCTGAATTTTTTCCAACCTGCACTCTTACTACTGGCGCTCGTGGTAGTTATTTTTGTTTTTAATGAACGGCGTGCGGTTAGTTACATCATCGCGCTTTACATTTCTTTTTTGATAGCCATTGTAATTTCAAGCAGCCAACTTATTGGAATTTTAAAGGTTGAGAAAGGTGGCCAGTCGGATTTTAGGCCTAAAACCATTATTGAAAAGGGGTTTTACAATCAGCTGGCAAATTTATGCCATATTTTAAGCAACCGATACAATTTTTATCTTCTTGGAAATACAATTCTGGTGGGAATTTACTCGAGCGCAACTTCACTCATAGAGTCTGTTTGGATTATCAGTGGAAGCGTTTCGCCAATTATCCTCACGTTTATAGCCAACGACCGCGATCCTGCTAATAATGGAAGAATTACTCTGCTATTGGCAAAAATCTGTTTTTTATTGAGTTTCCTTTGTATAGTAGTTTTATATTTTATCCCGAAAGATTTTTTCGTGTTTATTCTAGGGGAGGATTTTATTCACGTGAAAACCGTGATGTTATACCTTTCTCCTGGAATATTATGCATTAGTTTCGCCACTATTATAAGTCACTATTTCGCAGGCCTGGGGAAGCAACGCATCCTTCTAATTGCAAACAGCGCAGGACTTCTCACTACCATCAGTACAAGTTATTTTCTGATTTCCAGAGATCAACTGCTGGGCGCATGTTATGCCGCATGCCTTTCTTATTTTGTAGCATCGCTTATATTGGTCATTTATTTTATGAAAGAAAACGGCTTGCGGTTTCTGGATTTATTTAAATTTTCTGGTGACATAAATTTGATTAGAGATGCAAAATGATGTTATTGCCACCATATTAATTAATCTAAAAAGGTGTCGCCTTTATCGAACAAAATTGTTAAAATCCTTACACATGTAATAAATAGTTATATTTTTATAACAAATTAGTTACATGCGTTTACCTTACTTTATCCATTTAGTATCCTTTTCAATTTTAATTTTATTTTCAAATTTATTTGGGCAATCGCTGGCCAACTATTCAAGTGTTAGAAACAGCGGTGTCAGCTACACCACCATTATGGGATCAGGCACAGCAGTTAGTTCCTGGAGGAATAATGGGACCGGTGTAACAAACGATAACCGGTCAGAATTTGTGAATATTGGCTTTGATTTCTGGTACGATGGGGTAAGATACACGCAGTTCTCTGTTTCAACCAACGGTTACATTGATTTTTCCACATCAACACTTGATGGCACTGGGGGAAATGCGTTTGGTGCCAGTAATGTGGCTTTCACGGGCAATAACATTAATCAGTTGACGGCAACGGCAATAGCTCCTTTTTACGATGACCTTGCCACCCAGGGCGGAACATTAGCGTTAGGTTCCAGTATTCAATATAAAATATCGGGCACCGCACCAAATCGTTCTTTAACTGTTGAATGGAGTAACATGTGTGTGAATGGAAACACCACTCCTAATTTAAGTTTTCAGGTAGTACTTGCTGAAACTACGGGAATTATTACTATGAATTACGGCACCATGAACGCCGGCACCAACGGCTTTTCATATTCCATGGGTTTAAACAGTGTGCCAATGGACCCGATCCCCAGCGCTGCTCAATTGAAAACTTTGCAAACGCCTAATACGAATAATTTTACATTCACACCGACAAATAATTTAAGTATAATTCCAGCTTCCGGCTCGCAGTACATTTTTACACCGCCTGTTCCAGCGGCGGCAACAGGGTTGCTTACGTTTTCAGGAATCATGCAAAGTTCGATGACACTTAATTGGCCTAATTGGGCTACCAATGAAGTGGGCTATGTTATTTACAATTCTACCGATAATATTAATTTTTCTTTTGCGGCGCAAACAACTGCCAACGCTGTCAGTGCAGCGGTCAGCGGCCTTTTGCCTTCTACTACATATTTTTGGAAAGTATTCGCCGTCACCGAAGGGTGCATTAGCTCATCCATTACGGGTAGCGCAACAACTTTACCAGCAGGAAATAAGATTTCTGTGACGACAGGGAACTGGAGCAACCCAAATACCTGGTTGCCGGTAGGCGTGCCCACTCTTTACGACAATGTAACTATTGCTAATGGACATCAGGTGACAATAGATATGAATGCGCTGTGTAATAACTTAACGGTGGGTCAGGGAACAAGTGGAATCCTTCGTATTGGAAATACTACTGTGCCTCGTGTTACACGTGTAAATGGACTTTTAACCATTAGCAGCGGGGGATCATTTTTGGTGAATGCCGGACCAACTGCCGTTCATAGTTTAACACTCACGAATAATGTGATCAATAACGGTACTTTAAATCTTGCTCCGGACGCAAATAGCTTATGTAATGTTTTCTTTTTAAGTAACGGAAGTCTGAATGTTTCAGGAAGTGGCAGCGTAACCAACTTTAATACAATTTACCTAAGTCTTGGAACTTCATCATCCAATGTGTTGGATATTCAAACTCATAATTTTACTGCGCCTCGGGATTTTTTATCACTCGTGAACGGTACGTTTAAATTATCTACAACCGGGGCATCTTCAATTACGCCGTATAGTATTGCGACTACTATCCCTTCTACAGGCGGTATCTGGCTTAACTCAGCTGCTTCAACCATTAACTTTTCCGGTTCCGTAACATTAAAGGGTAATCTCACTGTATCTAATGGCATTTTGAATGTTGGGGATATAGCCAACGAAGACCTAATTGCCAATGGAGGGACGCTGTCCGTAAGTAATGGAACAATTAATATTGCGGGTAAATACTATCCGTTTTCTACAAGTAGTCCTTCCAATTTTATGATGTCTGGAGGCAATGTAATTGTACCGGCTTTTGGATCAACCCATATTACCACAGCGCCTTTCCAGATATCAAGCGCAGGTTCCCAGTTTATAATGAGCGGAGGATCAATTATCATTCCAAGGGAAGGTGGATCAGGCGCTCAGGATTTAGGATTTGTTAATACGGTGACAGGAAGCGGGAGCATAACTGGCGGTACGCTTCAGATAGGCACGGTTACTAGTCCGGCCACACAAATCATTAAAATCAATTCTATCGGTTCTATTGGTAATTTATTGGTATCTAGTGCCAATGTAACGGCATCTGTAACAACAAATTCACTCAGTGTTAACGGACACGTTACCATAACGTCAGGTACGCTTTCCGCAACCAGTCAAACAATTTCGCTTGGCGGAAACTGGAATAACAATACAGGTATGTTTTTACCTGGAACCGGGTTAGTGTCTTTTACCGGGACTTCTTCTCAAAGTATTTATAAGGCAAGCGGAGAAGTTTTTAATAATGTTTCTTTTTCAAACGCGGGCAATAAACAATTGTTTAGTTCTATAACGGTTAACACATTAACAATTCAATCCGGATCTTTTTCAGCTAACACATTTAGTGTTTTTTTATCAGGAAGCTGGATAAATAACGGTGGGACTTTTGTTCCGGGAACGAGCACCGTAACCTTTACAAATTCAATTGTTCAAGCCATTTTCAAATCAGGCGGTGAAACGTTTAATAACCTGATCTTTTCCGGAGCAGGAAATAAGAGTTTGCTCAGCAGCATAAATGCAAACGATTTAACCATTACGGCAGGTTCCCTCACTACAAATGCCTACAATGTTTCTCTTACCGGAAACTGGACAAATAATGGTGGCTTATATATTCCCGGACAAAACACAACTCTTTTTACCGGGCTTTCGGCTCAAACCATTTTGAAAGCGGGTGGTGAAATTTTTAATAACATTTCATTTTCGAATAGCGGAGCAAAAATGCTGGCTAGTGCAATTACAGCTAGTAACGTGGTTATTCAATCAGGGTCAACAGTAGATGTGAGCACAGCAAATTATCAGATGAATGTGAAAGGGGATTTTTTAAACAATGGTACTTTCAACGCTCAAAGAGGATTGGTTTTATTGAATGGAACTGTATTACAAAATATAGGAGGGTCTAGTACGACGAATTTTTATAATCTTTCATTGATTAATAGTAATGGCGCTTCACTTACAAACGCACAAAATTTAATTAATACCCTGACATTGACAAGTGGCGTATTTAATACAAATGGGAAGGTATTTACAATGGTTTCAACCGCAACCAATACTGCTAGAATTGGTCCGATTAATACGGGTGCCGATATTATTGGAAACGTAACTGTACAACGGTATGCCCCTGGTGGTTATACCGGCTGGGCATTATTGGGTACGCCTATCGCGAGTGCACTAACGTTCCAGGATTGGGATGATGATATGCCAATCAGCTGTAACAGCTGTCCTGACGGAAGCGCGGCAGGTTTTCTTTCAATTTATTCTTATGATGAAACAGCGACAGGAAGTTATTCTGCCTCTGCGGCTTACGTACCTATATCTTCTATTACTAACCCGATTACTCCAAATAAAGGGTATTGGGTTTATTTAGGAACAGGACAAACGTTAACAGCTCCCATTACCATCGATGTTACAGGTACTGTCCGTAAGTTTACTAATGTAATTCCGTTAAGTAAAACAAATACCGGTGTGGCGGGTGATGATGGTTGGAATTTAATTCACAATCCTTATCCTTCGGCAATCAAATGGAGCTCGTTACGAAATAATAATCCCAATGTAGATAATGCAATTTATGGCTACAATGCAGATTTAAATGGCGGGGCAGGAGGAACGGTTGCATACGTTAATGGTATAAGTAGCCCGGCTATTGGTGCAGGCGGCATCAGCGACACAATTCCGATGTGTCAGGGATTTCAGGTTCATTGCACAGCTGCAACTTCCTTAACAGCTCTTGAAAATCATAAAGTATCCGGAAACCCAACATTTTTAAAGAGTAATCAGGGTTCGTCGGTGGCGGCATCTCAGCAGTTGCTAAGAATTTACTTAAAAGGACCAATGAATTTTAATGATGAAACTGTATTGTATACGCAGTCTGGAGCTTCCAATCAATTTGATTCTGAATTTGATGCCATTAAAATGGTGGGACAGGATCCAAATGCGCCTTTAATTATGCTGAAATCTGGATTGGATGAATTTCAAGTGAATGGAGTAGGGCCTATTTCATCTACTTTTTCAATGCCACTTAAAATAACATCAGGCTACAACGGTACATACACGATCAGCGCTGCTAATTGTGGATCTTTTCCTTCCGGTGCCTGCATATCCTTGCATGATGCTTTAACTTCTTCTGTTACCGACTTAAGAACAACAAATTATGTTTTTTCATTAAGTTCTTCTACAATAACATCGCGTTTCACGCTTCATATCACAATCAATCCGCTTGAGATCACTAGTCAGATGACACAGCCTGATTGCGTGCACCCTCAGGCCGGATTTATCAGTGCGAAAGGAAATAATGCCGGTCCCTGGAATTATTTATGGAAAGATGAAAACGGAATTACAGTTAAAACATCATTAAATAAATATGGAGCGGATACGCTCACTAATTTAGCGGGAGGTAATTATTCCTTAGATATCAGTACCGTTGGACAATGCGATCACAAAGATTCTGTGTTTACTATTGATGAAATGATTGTTCCAACCGCACAATTTTATTCGGCAGATACGGTTTACATCTCTAATAATGGTGCTATTCAATTTACAAACCAATCAGTGAATGCAACGCAAAATTCATGGAACTTTGGAGACGGCTTCGGGATGTCTTTGGCTGTTAACCCAGCCTATAATTATTTAACGGCAGGACACTATACGGTTACACTAGTAACCGGCAGTAACAGTGGTTGCCTTGATACAACTTCAAAATCAATTGTGGTTTTAGGTGGTATGCTGGTGACTGGAATTCCAGGCATTCAGGGTGAAACCCTTGTGTTGAAAAATCTGGGTGAAAACGAATTTGTATTGGACGGGTCGTTAGGTGGGAACTACGAGGTGTCATTTAAATTATATGATGGATTTGGAAAGCTTGTTACCGATTACGGCAATTTATTTTCAAACGTTATTAAGTTACCATTGAAACTTAATAACCTTAACTCGGGGGTTTATTTCTTGAATGCGACAGGAGCGAATTCAAATAAAACCATCAAATTACAGGTAGCCAAATAATATAATATTCCTGATAATAAATTGGATAAAAGTGATGGATACAGTAATGATAAAAGACCACATCACCCATTTAGCGCCGTTAGGGTACTTCAGTATCAATTGAAAGACGAGCAATGTAAGTGTTATTAAGGAAGGAATTAAAGCGGCATGGAGGTGAAGCGATTCGAGGACTTCACCTTTTAAAAGTGCGATCAGGCTTCTCTGCATACCACAGCCTGGGCAGTTAATTCCCAAATACGCTTTGAAATAGCAAGTCAGCAAATTATTTTCGAGCCAGTGGATCATGATTAAAAAAATTAAAAATGCCTTTGAATTGTTTCAAAGGCATTTTTTGTTCATTAAATATTTTATTTAGCCTCTTCCCATCATCTCCCACGGCATGGCGCTAAAAGCAGCACCAATAAAAGCGAATACGATGATTACATATAATACCATAAGGGCAGAAAGGCAGAGGCCGATGATTGCACAAACTCGTCCGGCTTTTAAATTATTATAAGAAGAGATTGTGTAGTTTCCTGGGTTAGCTTTATAGATCACCAAAGACTTGTTGCCCAAAACCAAAGCAATAATCCCGCAGGTGAGCGCGATCACTCCGTAACACCAGCATAACGCAATTGAAATAATTCCCAGGGTTAATACTGCACTGGAATTAGGCAGCGGGATTTGGCCATATTGCGGAATGAAACCTTGAGATTGTTGCGGATTTTGATTTGAAAAATTTGTGTCTTCCATATTTTTTTAAACGAAGATAGAAAAATAATTATAGTTGGTAAATAATGAATGCAAAACAAAACTTTTATAAAAAATTCACGTACAATACATCAATCTCTGAAACCATGCGCCAATCAAGGCTTTGGGAAGGTGATCAAAATTCAAAGAATAGAAACATCAAAAAGCATTTATGAAATCAATTAAAACTACTACAAAACCTACCCGTTATGAAAAAACTATTACTAACCGCAGTTACGCTTGCCGCCCTGTTCGTAGCGTCTGCACTTGCCCAAACAGGCAATTCCAGTTCTCCGATTGATAGTTTGGCTCAATTTGATCAACAACAGTGGACCGAATTTTACCGTTCTCATCACTCTAACCCAAATGAATTGTCAGAATTCATTGAGGCGCATCAAAGAAACTTCATCAAAGATACGTACTTCCCTACACAACGTATCGCCGCGCCAATTCCAGTTATTCAACAAGCCTGCACTAACATCGACTTTGAGTCGGGAAATCTTTCCGGATGGAATTCAACATCCGGGTTTAACCCGCTTTATAATTCAGCGGGTTGTTGCCAAAACACGGGAGGTGCCCAAGCGGTAACCTCCGGAACAGGATCTGATGGTTGTGGTGGGTTCCCAGTTGTTGCTCCGGGAGGAAGTTTCTCTGTGAAAATAGGAGATAATGGTACCGGTGGCCTTGCTGATAGGCTCGAACAAACCTTTTTGGTAACTCCCACAAATGCTAATTTTACTTACCGTTACGCGGTAGTATTTGAAGATCCGGGTCACGGACTTGCGGATCAGCCTAAGTTTGAGATTGAAATGCTGGATTCAAATGGCCTTCAAATCCCATGCACCTATTATAATGTGGCAGCGGGCCAAAATATTCCGGGCTTTATGCCTTCTGCCTCTTGCGCAAATGTCATGTATAAACCATGGACCAATGTGAGTGTTGATTTAACTTCTTATATGGGACAAAATGTGACGATACGGTTCACCACCTTCGATTGTTCTCTCGGCGGACATTATGCCTATGCCTACATTGACGGCAGTTGTACTGAACTTCAGCAAACCATCAACGATACAATTTGTAATGGTTCAACAAAAACGATGTGTGCACCATCCGGATATGCATCGTATTTATGGAATGGCTCATCTGTTGATGGACAAACCGCGCAATGTGTAGTAGCAACCAATCCAGGAAATTATTCTGTTCAAACCACACAGGTAACAGGTTGCCCTGGTCCTGTATTTAATTATCAGCTTCATAACCGGCCAACGCCTAATGCTAATTTTAATACCGGGAATAGTAATAGCAATTGCGGTTTAACTGTGTCGTTTAATAATACATCGAGCATGTCTTCAGGAACGCTCACAACTTATTACTGGAATTTTGGTGACGGTGTTTCTTCAAGTCTGGAGAGTCCTACCCACACGTATGCCAATCCGGGTACGTACACGGTAAGTTTAATTGCCGGGTCTGATCAGGGGTGTTATGATACTACTGAATTAACCGTAACTGTACATCCTCAGCCATCAGCGAGTTTTACATTTAATAACGGGTGTCAGCTTTCCCCTATATCATTTTCAGGAAACAGTAATATTCTTCAGGGAAATGTGAATCAATGGCAGTGGGCATTTGGTGACGGTTTAAGCGGATCCGGCCAAACGCCTAATCATGTATACAGCTTACCGGGAATATATACGGTTACATTGGCTATTACAAGTAATTTCGGGTGTACATCCATAGCCTCTCAAACCATTGCTATATCACCAAAGCCAATTGCGAATTTTATCACAACACAAACATCAAATTGTTCATTTACGGTTGGTCTTACCAACACAAGCAACATATCAATGGGAAACATTGTTGCCAATTCGTGGGACTTCGGCGATGGTGCCACATCAACTAATCAAAATGGCATTCACGTTTTTGCCGGCAGCGGTACGTATGTGATTCAGCTTATTACCATCAGTGATATGGGTTGTTCTGATTCTGTGGATTATCCGGTAACCATAAGTCCTTTGCCTATTGCGGCATTTTCAGCCAATAATGTGTGCCTGAATAATCAAACTACTTTTACAAACTCATCTCAGGTTTCATCTGGTAATATCGCATTTTTCCAATGGCAGTTTGGTGATGGGAACCAATCAACTATTGCACAGCCAGGCTATCAATATTCAAACGCCGGCACATACAGTGTTACGTTAACGGTTACAACCAATTCGAATTGTACAGCTAGCATTACCCAACCTGTCACGGTAAATCCGTTGCCTGTAGTATCGTTTATAGGAAACAATGTTTGTGAGGGTATTGCAACGAATTATCTTAACCAATCGTCCATATCAGGAGGTACAATTACAAATTTTATATGGGATTTCACTTCCGATGGCATTGCTGATAATACTTCACAACATACCAGCGTTTTGTTTAGTTCAGCAGGAACTTATATAACTCAATTAATGGCGATTTCAAATCTGAACTGTTCTGCAAGCAATACAATCGCTGTTACAGTGCATCCAAAGCCAATAGTACAATTTAGTGCGGCACCGGTATGTCTAGGGGTCGTTTCCAGTTTCACAAATCTCTCAACGGTCTCTTCCGGTACAATATCACTCTCTTCATGGACCTATGGGGATAATAGTGTTGGTACAGGCTATAACTCTACTCACCAATATGTTAATCCCGGTACATTTCCAGTTACCTTAACCGTACATACCGGTAATAGTTGTACCAGTTCCTTTACTCAAATGGTGGTAGTCCATCCAAAACCTAACGTTAATTTTCAATCCACTATTACCTGCTTAAATCAGGCCACTCAATTCAGCAACCAAAGTAATATTAGTTCGGGTTCAATCGTCAAGTACCGCTGGGATTTTGAGAATAATGGTTCAATCGATGATTCTACAGCAAATCCGCTGTTTATTTATCCAACCGCTGGAACACAGCAGAGTCGTCTGGTTGCCGTTTCCAACAACAACTGTATCAATCAAAATATAAATCCGGTTATTGTGCATTTTAATCCCATAGCAAATTTTTCGGCACCTTCCACCTGCATTCCTGCAGGTACCCAATTTCATAATGCCTCAACGAGCAATGATGGTGCAATTACTTCGTATGCTTGGGATTTTAACGGAGATAATATTTTTGATAATAATCTTCAGGATCCAAATTATATCTACACCTCTGTGGGCAATTATGGAGTGAAGCTCGAAGTGCAAACCGAGTATGGATGCGTGAATTCGATTTTAAATTCGGTTTATGTTAACGCTACGCCTTCAGCCATTTTTTCCGCACAAAATAATACAGGCTGCCCAAGCCTTTGTGTTAAATTCCTGAATCAATCAACCATTGGTTCCGGATCTATTGTAACCAATCAATGGATTTTTGGTGACAACAGTAATCCCGATTACACAAAAAACCCATCGCATTGTTATTCAACCGGGAATTACAATGTTACCTTAAAGGTTGTTTCTGATAGTGGATGCATCAGCAGCTCAACACTTCCAAATCTCGTAAACGTGTATTCTGTTCCCGTAGCAAATTTCAATATTTCTCCAAATGAAATTGAATTAACTACTCCCTTAATAGAAGTGGAAGATCGATCGACAGGAGCAAGCACGGTAAAATACCTTTTTGATGATGGAACTATTAAGACTACAAGGGATTTCTCTCATTTGTTTAAGGGAAGCGAGTCGCGCAATATAGCAATTATGCAGACTGTGAGTAATTCTCATGGATGTAAAGACTCCATTATTAAAATGGTAATCATTAAAGAAGCCTACACCATTTACATTCCAAATGCGTTTACTCCAAATAATGACGGGTTAAATGATGGCTTTAAGGCTGTGGGAATTGGTATTGCGCAATTTAAATTACAGATTTTTGACCGCTGGGGAAAATTAATTTTTGAAAGTGACGACATTAACAAGGGATGGGATGGCAGTGTGAATGGAAAAGGTGACGCTGAATCAACGAAATCGGATGTGTATGTGTGGAAAGCTGAGGTAGTGGATGTTTTAAAAGAAAGACACAGCATGATTGGCCACGTTACGCTTCTTAAATGATGTCAAAAAGGCATGGAAAACTATTTGGTTTAAAGTTTGATTTAGTTAGCGAACACAGTTATCTTAGTAATAATAAATTATAAACTTAAAACAAAAAAAATATGGCACTAGAAATAACAGATGCGAACTTTGAAGAATTAGTTTTAAAATCAGACAAACCGGTTTTAGTGGATTTTTGGGCAGAATGGTGTGGTCCTTGCCGCATGGTTGGTCCGGTTGTAGAAGAACTTTCCACTGAATATGCGGGAAAAGCCGTTGTAGGAAAAGTGAACGTAGATAATAATTCGGAGATTTCTGCAAAATATGGCATCAGGAATATTCCTACTTTGTTATTTTTTAAGAATGGTGAGGTTGTTGAAAAGCATGTGGGAGTAGCAGCTAAAAATGTTTTAGCAGGTAAACTGGACGCACATATTTAATATCCTGGTAAATGATGTTATGCCCTTTCTGATACTTCAGGAAGGGCATTTTTATTCCTGTCGGAATTTGTCCGGATAATTTATCCCATTTTTAATATTTATATAACTTGAACTTTGCTTTGTGGCATTATGTTTGAGTTATAACAGAAAAATGCTGGAATTATGAATACGACTCAGGCAATGATCATTTTAACGAATGGAATCAGAAAATACGGGACCATTATCAATGGTGAACATGAAGGACGAATTAAGTTTATTCCGGCTACTGAAATTTTTGCAACGGATGAGCGCCAGCTTTGGAATTTAATTGAATATATTCCCGTATCACATATTTATTCCATTGATACATTCCTGAAATAGAACGATAGAATTTAATTGAAGTTCCTTCGATTATTTAAAAACTCCCTCAATCTGGGCTACGTGATGCAAGCCGTGCCAGGCATATAATTGCGTGGCTTCACCTAAAGTGAATTTTTTGTTGAATTCAGGGTGTGTATAAATCCGTTTAAAATCAGATTCGCTCATGTTTTTTAAGAGATTTGAAAACCTGGATTGGATTCCTTCAAAAATCATTAATGAACTTTCAATCGGAGCTGATTGATAATCCGCCGAATTGGTCCATTTATCCTGATCATAGGGTTGAATAGTTGGGTTGTTTTCGGCCATCGTATGTTTAAACCGGATCCACATTTTCATATGTGAATCAGCAAGGTGGTGAATTATTTGCCTTATGCTCCAGCCGCCATTTCGATAACTTAATTCCAGTTCAGGTCCATTGAGGGTTGCAATTCTTTGTCGTAATCTGAGTGGGGCAGATTCGACCATTAAAATGGATTGATACAAAACTTCTTTAGTGAATACTCGGTTTTGTGCTTTGCCGATGGGATATGTTTTTGGATCTAATTCTTCAGTCATCGTTTAAATTGTTAGAAGCAAAAAAGATTAAAGTATTTTAGAGGGAAAGATCATCCCGTAATACTTTAATCTTAAGAAGTATTGATTGTTAATTAAATATGTAAAGCTCTTTTTCCAGTTGCGTCGAGGGCAGCTTCTTTAAGGCTTTCCGTGAATGTTGGATGCGCATGACAAATTCTTGAGATATCTTCTGCACTTGCACGATATTCCATAGCAACAACAGCTTCCGCAATCATATCGGCCGTGCGTGGACCAATCATATGTACTCCAAGTACTTCGTCGGTTGTTTCATGAGCCAACACTTTCACAAATCCATCGGTATCCATACTGGCGCGTGCACGTCCGCTTGCTTTAAAAGGAAACGATCCAACTTTATATTTAATGCCTTTTTCTTTCAATTGCTCTTCAGTTAAACCAACCGCAGCAACTTCGGGCCAGGTATAAACCACACCGGGAATTAAATTGTAATCTATGTGAGGTTTCTGTCCGGCAAGTGTTTCTGCAACAAATACCCCTTCTTCTTCAGCTTTATGTGCTAGCATTGCGCCAACTACGACATCACCAATCGCGTAAATGTTATCTGTACTGGTTTTTAAATGTTTATCTACTTCAACTCGGCCGCGGGAATCCAGCTTCACGCCTGCTTTTTCTAAATTTAATCCTTCCGTATATGGTTTGCGGCCAACAGCCATCAACACGTAATCACCTTTTATTTCGATTTTTTCTCCTTTGCCATTATCTGCGGTTACGGTTACTTCCTTTCCTTTTGAGACGACACTTTCCACCTTGTGTTTCATGAAAAATTCAACTTTCAGATCCTTTTTCATAACACGTTGCAATTCTTTACCTAAGCCTGCGTCCATTCCTGGAATCAAGCGGTCCATGAACTCTACAACCGAAACTTTTGATCCTAGACGTGCATAAACGCTTCCTAACTCAAGTCCAATTACTCCGCCGCCAATTACAATTAAATGTTTTGGAATTTCTTGTAATTCGAGGGCTTCTGTGGAAGAAATCACCCGTTTTTTATCGATGTCGATGCCAGGCAACGACGATGGTTTTGACCCGGTTGCAATGATAGTTTTCGCTGACTCTATCTGTTCTTTTTTGCCGTCGGAATTCGTGATATTTATAAGGGTTTTCGATTCAAAACTGCCAGTTCCATGGTATACAGTAATTTTATTTTTTTTCATCAAAAAGTTGATACCATCGCAGGTCATTTTTACAACGCCACGCTTACGTTCTACCATCTGTTTGATGTTCACCTTTGGTGATTTAACTTCAATGCCATGTTCTTCAAAACGATGTACGGCGTTAAAATAATGTTCAGATGAATCCAACATGGCTTTGGATGGGATACAGCCAACATTTAAACATGTTCCTCCTAAAGTTTCATATTTTTCAATCAAAGCGGTTTTCATGCCTAATTGCGCGCAACGAATTGCAGCTACATACCCTCCCGGGCCCGAGCCAATTATGGTAACATCAAATTTTTCCATATGTAATTTTTAATGGTGTTTAAAACAACGGTTTAAATTTACGAATAATTAAGACTTCCTAAAACGTAATATCTGACTCCAGATAAATAGAAGAATAGCGAGAAGTGATGATGAATAGGAAATAATATCACCGGTTTTTACGAAAAAGGTTTTCTCATTATTAGGTGTTATGTTTTTTTGAATAACAGCTTCCTCCCAATATCGCGTAGCTTGTTCAATTTCTCCAAAGGGTGTAACAAAACAGGAAATTCCGGTATTTGCACAGCGTGTAATCTCACGCCGTGTTTCAATGGCTCTTAACCGTGCGTATGCCAAATGTTGTTTATGACCCGGCGAATTGCTCCACCATCCATCATTGGTGATGATAAAAATTAAATTCGCGCCATTCCTTATGTAATCGCCGGAATAGTCAGAATATGCGCTTTCATAACATATTACCGGTGCAATGCCAACTTTGTTTGCATGGCTCCAAAATACACTGCGCTCTTCCTGGGTTCCAAGGCTTCCCATGGTTCCTCCAAGGTTAATGGCATAACTCTCCAATGGTTTAAAAAGCGCGGGGAACGGCATACGTTCTACTCCTGGCACCAGTTTCGACTTATGGTAATATGAAATCCCGGAAGAATTTAGCTGAATACCCGAATTAAAAATGTCATAATAATTTGCCGAAGCATGATCTTGCCTCGCAGTTGAACTTGGTTTTTCGTGAGATGGGTAAACATAAAATGTGGTGGCTCCGGTAATAATTGTCAGTTTTGGAAACTGCGATAAAATACTATCCCTTAAAAACAATAATGAGTAGGATTTATTTTCCTGACCCTCGATGATTTCTTCGGTTAAATACGTTTCAGGAAGAACCAAGAAGTGAACGCTGGAATCCAGTTTGCCCTTTAATTGAATCAGTAAATTATGAAGTTGTACTGCTGGTTCGAAATAAAATTTATCGTTGTAAGGATCCACATTGGGTTGAACTACCAGTGTTTTATATGATGGGGTATCAGATGAGTTTCGATCTGAAAAATTTAAAATGGAGTAAGAGAAGATGATCGGAATCACCAAGGCCAGGAGCGGCTTAGCAATTCCTAAGAGCGAATAACGATTTTGTTTTAAAGCGGAATAAAATAAAATATTAACTACAAGAACCCAAAGGCTACCACCGGATGTTCCGGTAAGTTCATACCATTGTATCCAATTATGACTGAATGCAAATGCATTTCCTAAAATTAACCAACTCCAGGTGAGGTCCCACAAAGTATGCCCGTATTCATAACCTAACCAGATTGGAATAAACAGCCATAAAGCCCATGGTTTATTGATTCGGCGTTTTAAGTTATGCCAGATCATAAACGCCATGCACATAAATACGGGATTACAAACAATGGCTAAAATGGCTCCTTCTAGCGAGGCATAGTAAATCCACCATGTAACGCAAACATTCCAGACAAAAAAAGCTAAGTAGCTAAGCCAGATAATTTTAGTTTTTTTTCTGTTTAGATCAATATTACCTGAAATACGGTCTTCAATGATAAATAAAGGAATCCAGGCAATAAATAATAAAATCGTAAAAGGTGAAAACCACCCAGCACTAAATAACAGACCGCTTAATATTGCAAGAACAACATTGGGAATTTTATAAAACATCGGCTAAATATAGCAAAAAAGTCTGTTTGCGGGCGCAAACAGACTTTCAAAAAAAGGGTTTCATTATTCGATGTCGAGTTCCTTTGTATTTGTTTTTAAAATTTCTCGGTCACTCATTTTATTCTGAGGCAGAGTGTGATCAAGTTCAATATCATGATTCGCATTCGGATTCTCATTTTTTAATTTTCCGGTTTCTGTTTTGGAGCCGTTAGAATTTTTTTCGGTTGTTCCCTTCCTGAAACTCATATCATCCTCTGCTGGATCAGTGTTTGGAACGTTTGAAGATCCTGGCCTGTAATAAGGATTATTTGGATTGCTATAAGGATCCGGGTAGTTGTTGTACGAGAAGTTATATGAATGATTGAAGTAATCCAGAGTATTCCAGGCTAAGAAACCTGCGCGTTCAGCATGGTTCAATGCACCGGCATAGTCACCCCAAAAATACAGTTGTTTTGCGTAGTGTTGGTGGCGGATAGCTTTTGCTAACCACGGTGAATAGATATCATGCCAGTCACCAAATTGTAACGCCTGTCGAATGATGCTTGCAGATTGACGAATGCTATTCCGGGATGCTTTCCGTACGTTGTAAAAATTGTTATAGCCATAAGGATTATAATTCGGGTTTGGATAACCTCCAAAGTGAACGATAACGTTGCCTCCGCCATTGGGTCCATGATAGGTATTTGATGGCCATCCATGTTTAGAGCCAGAATTGGCACTGGTTGAACTGTTATTTGGATGAGAGGGATTTTGTGTTCCGGCGTGATTCCTTTGAGCGTGAGAGGTTAAACAAGCCATCAAACCTGTTGTAACCAAAATTAAGTGAATTGAAGTTTTCATAAAATGAAGTGTTTAGGTAGTTGCTTTTCAAGGGATATGCCAAACCTAAACTTTTAACAGATGTTTACATTTACACTTTGTAACTGGTTGTTTTTGGCTGATAACTGGTAAAATGGTGTAATTTTGATTGCCAGGCAAAGAATTAAAAAAATGTATCTTTATGCTCTTAAAAAATTTACGTATTGAAATTTTCACTGCTCCATAAAGATAATCAAACAAAAGCCCGCGTTGGTCTTATCGAAACCGATCATGGCACAATCCAAACCCCTATATTTATGCCAGTGGGCACAGCGGCAACTGTAAAAGCTGTTCATCAAAGGGAGTTAAGAGATGACATTAAAGCCCAAATTATATTAGGAAACACCTACCATTTATATTTACGGCCAGGTCTTAACGTTTTAGAATCTGCTGGCGGTCTTCATAAATTTAATGGCTGGGACAGACCCATATTAACGGATAGTGGCGGTTACCAGGTATTTTCTTTAGCCAATTCAAGAAAACTTACAGAAGAAGGCGCTACGTTTAAATCACATATTGACGGCAGCAAACATTTATTTACACCAGAAAGGGTGATGGATATTGAGCGCACCATAGGAGCGGATATTATGATGGCATTTGATGAATGTACGCCGTATCCATGCGATTACCGTTACGCGAAAAATTCGCTCGCATTAACCCATCGCTGGTTGGATAGATGTTTTACACGGTTCAATGAAACGGAACCGAAGTATGGTTATTCGCAGGCACTTTTCCCAATTGTTCAGGGCTCAGTTTATAAGGATTTGCGGATGCAATCGGCCGAATACGTTGCTTCGAAAAATGCGGAAGGTAACGCCATCGGGGGCTTATCCGTAGGAGAACCGGCTGAAGAGATGTATGCAATGACGGAAGTTGTATGTAATATTTTACCAGTGGAAAAACCCAGATACCTCATGGGAGTTGGGACGCCGGTGAATATTCTTGAAAGTATTGCGTTAGGAGTTGACATGTTTGATTGTGTGATGCCCACCAGGAATGCACGACATGGTTTATTATTTACGCAAAATGGCATCATCAACATTAAAAATGAAAAATGGAAGAATGACTTTTCTCCATTGGATGAAAATGGAACCAGTTATGTAGACCGTGAGTACTCAAAAGCATATTTGAGGCATCTGTTAATCTGTGGCGAGTTGCTGGCGGCGCAAATTGCAAGCGTCCATAACCTGGCCTTTTATTTATGGTTGGTTACAGAAGCCAGGACACGCATTTTAGATGGGACATTTTATGAATGGAAAAGCAAAATGGTTAAACAGTTAGGCCAAAGGTTGTAATGTTAAAAATATTGGATCGCTACATACTCAGAAGGTTTATAGGAACATTTTTCTTTTCTATATCGCTTATGTTATGCATTTTTATTGTATTCGATATTTCCGAAAAGCTCCAGGATTTTGTTTCCAGCAAAGTACCCCTCCGAGATATTATTTTCGATCACTATTTGAACTTTATACCGTACTACGGTAACTTATTCAGCCCCCTCTTTACTTTCATTTCAGTAATTTTTTTTACGTCAAAAATGGCTGCCAAGACTGAGTTTGTCGCTATTTTATCGAGTGGTACAAGTTTTAAAAGGATTTTAAGACCGTACATGATTGGTGCGACTTTAATTACGGTGCTTTCATTAGTATTAAACCATTTTATCATTCCAAAATCTAATCGTGTACGAATAGGATTTGAGGATAAATACATCAATAACGGGTATAATACAGATGAGCGGAATATCCATAAGCAAATTGCGCCGGGAACAGTTCTTTATATGTCAGATTATGATAATTTTTCCAACAATGCCAACAATGTATCCATTGAAAAAATCGCAAATAATAAGCAAACCGGTATTTTAAAAGCCGATAACATGAAATGGGATAGTGTAGACGGAACGTGGAATTTGCAGAATGTTTTTGAACGTGAAATAATATATTCGCCACTGGATTCGGTAAAGCCAGGAATGCCCAGGCACATATTCAAAGAAGTGCATAAATTCTCACCGACAAAAAAAATCAAAATCGATTTTTCCCCAAAAGATATGATTCGGTTTCAAAGTAAAATAGAAGTTTTACCTTTTTTTGAATTAAAAGATTTTATCATTAAAGAAAAGCAGAAAGGGTCGAGCCGGATTGAATTTTTTGAAGTTGAGATGTATAAGCGCACTGCTTTCCCTTTCGCTACATTTATCCTTACCATTATTGGCGTGTCGTTATCCTCGCGTAAAATCCGTGGAGGTGTTGGTTTGCAGATTGCCGTTGGGCTTGTCCTCAGTTGCATTTACATCCTTTTTATGCACGTGTCCACTACATTTGCCACTTCAGGTTTAGCGCAGCCTTTAATAGCTGTCTGGATTCCCAATATCTTATTTTCCTTTGTTGCATTCTATTTATTTAAAAAAGCTCAGCAATAATGATTGCTTCCTTGAGACAGTATTTTTTATTACATCCCCTGCGTTTTTCAGTATTTGCAGGTCTAATTTTTAGATTACTTGCTACCGTTTTTTCAAAAGGCTTCGGATTTTTTGATGACCATTTTCTGATTCTTGAAGCAGCTCAATCATGGGTTGATGGCACTGATTATAATTATTGGTTGCCAAGTGAACTCGATCCTTCAAGGCAACCACAAGGACACCCTTACTTTTATGTCGGTATTCACTATATTTTACTGAAAATTCAAACGATGGTGGGTATTACCGACCCACAGGGAAAACTTTACCTGATTCGTTTATTGCATGCCATTTGGTCGTTGTTGGTTGTATATTTTGGGTTTAAAATTGCTTACAAAAAATCCAATTTGACAGTAGCTTCTTACGTTGGTTTGGCATTGGCCCTGTATTGGTTTTTCCCGTTTTTAAGTGTGAGGAATTTAGTTGAAGTTGCCTGTATTCCGCCACTGGTTATCGCTACCTGGCTAGTGATAAAAAGTGATGGTAAACTTACAGGAAAGAGTGCTTTTTATATTGGGTGCATGCTGGCATTGGCTTTTTCATTTCGATTCCAAACCATTATTTTTTCAGCAGGTTTTGGTTTAGCCCTCTTATTAATGAGAACACCATTTAAATTTCTTGTACTAATTTTCGTTGGGTTTGTAGTAACCGCATTTTTAACCCTGGGATTACTTGATATATACGTTTGGGGCACACCATTCGTTGAATTCTGGGCCTATGTTCAGTATAACATCGATAATGCCACGGTTTACGGCGTTGATGTATGGCACATGTATTTTTCCATTGTTTTGGGCTTGCTCATTCCCCCCTTAAGTATTTTATTGTTTTGTGGATTTCTTAAAAGCTGGAGAAAGGAACCGTTATTGTTTTGGCCTTCACTGTTCTTTTTTGCGTTTCACACCTATTTCCCCAATAAACAAGAGCGGTTTGTACTGCCAATTTTGCCCTTTATTATTATTCTGGGCTGTATTGGAGCCTATCAGATAGTAATGCAGTTTCACCTGCGGGAAAAGAAGTGGTTTAAAGGCGCGATCTTGTTTTGTGTGATTTTAAATTTAATATTACTGCCTGTACTTACTTTTTCGTATTCAAAACGCAACCGGGTTGAGGCAATGTGCTATATAGCGAAAAAGAAGGATTGTGTAAGGTTAATTATTGAAGATTCAAACCGCGAGAATGATTTTACCATGCCGCCACAATACTATTTGCAAAACTGGAAATCTGTTTTTGGAATTACAAAATTTTTTACCCCGGATAGTATGTTGATGTATTATAACAGAACCCCGGCGGATGAGCGTCCGAATTACGTCGTTTTCATGCAGGCAGAAAATATTGTCGGCCGCGTGGACTCTCTGAGAAAGCGTTTTCCTACGCTACATTATGAAGCCACCATTGAGCCCAGTTTTATTGATAAAACGGTACATTTCCTGAATCCCCTGAACGACAATCAAACGACTTACATCTATAAAATAAGGTAGTTCGGCAAAAACTGAAAAAAACTTTAAAAATTGTCTTGCTGATAAGGAAAAAGTGATTAAATTTGCAGCCCGTTATTTGATAAGGTTGTTGAAGTAGAGAGAAGAGGAGCTAAAAATATTTTTAAGAAAATTAAAAATAAATTTGGTGGAGAGAAAAAGAGTTAGTACTTTTGCAACCCGCAAATGAAAATAGCGGACGTTCATTAAGAGATTTGAGAGTTAGATTAGGGTAAAGCCTGAGAGACTTAATAAAATATTAGGCTGGTGCAAACTGGTCGAGTTCTTTGAAAAAATTGAAACCAAAAAATGTAGCAGGTAACTCTAAAAATAAAAGAGAGTACATCTGAAT
>JAQZBQ010000002.1 GCA_029237825.1 Bacteroidota bacterium
CTGTGTTGTGTTATCTACCGTGCCATCATTATTAAAATCCCAGGCCCACGAATTTATACTTGCCGGAGCAATGACACTCGATGTATTGCCAAAGGTGGTAGGCGAACCAATACAAACGGAGTTGGCTGAAATAGCTGTTAAAGGAGATGGAAAAACGGTAACGGTTTTAGTGGCAACCCCTTGGCATCCTGAAGTGTTTGTTACAGTATAGGTAACTATTTTTTGCCCGGAAGTAGTATACCAATGCGTCGGATTTGTTCCGGAAGTGATCGAGGACCCGTCGCCAAAATTCCATTGATGTGCGCTTATGTTTACCGAAGGAGTTGCGGAACCACTAAAATTCATTACAGCGTTTTTACAGGCATTTGCCACTGTAAAATCGGCTACAGGCCCAGGACTGATCGTGATTACTTTTGTGATACTGTCCATGCAGCTACCATTATTTACTTTAAGTTCTGCTGTATAGGAACCCACCGCACTGTATGTATTTACCGGATTTTGTGTTATATCGTCAACAAGGCCATCGTTTTCAAAATCCCAGTAATAATTGATTACAGGAGGCCCACCATTTGCAGAACTCGTGTTTGAAAAAGGAACGCTGAATGTGCTTTGGCATGGAACGGTAGTAAACGTAAAATCAGCCAAAGGACTAACACCTACAGGTAGATTGGCAGTAAAAGTATATACAGCGGTTCCACAGGATGAATAAGGTGTGCATTGTACAGTATAAATTCCGCCAACAGAAGAATTAACTATTTGCGTGTTGGCTGCACTTACCGTACTGGTTGGCGGGCCGGTCCAGGAATAAGATGTCATTCCACTTGGAGCGGTTAATGTTCCGGTTGGTGAAGAACAACCGCCGGCAACGTTGGTAACGAGTTGCGAACATTCTCCATCAATGTAAGTGTAGGCCCAGTCGTAATCATAAATGCACCAGTCGTTTTCAATTTCAACTGTTATATTCGTTCCAATATAGGGTGTTAAATCGAATCCCACATTTGTCCATGGAATATACGTTGTAGGGTAACTTTGTGATCCAATATTTACTCCATTGGCTCCGGTTTGAAACCCACTTAAACCAAAGGAACTACCGCCTCCACCGCTGTTATCTGCATAATAGCATTCAAAATACGGGCACGCAATTACGTTGTTCGAAGCGTCTTTAAACCGGATATAAACTTTGGCAGCATCAGTGTCGGTATGAGGATAATTTAAAATGACCATCGCCATCTTTAAGAGGTAGTAGGAATTGGTTGCAGTTACCATAAATGTTTGCTTGGCAATACTGCTATTCGCGGTAACATCGTTACCCAGTTTAAGGGAAAAACTTCCACCCGGACAAACTTCAGGAAAATTTCCATAAGGATCTAAAGTTGCCCCGCTTGTTACTGTTACGTCACCGGAAACGGTCCAGCCAGTAGTGGTACCTGTCTCAAAATCGATATTGGTACAAGGAGCCTGAGGTGTAGGATTTGGACTTCCTGCTTTTGCCGAATACCGCCCTAAATTATATTTCTTATTGATGTAATTTCTCTTTGTGTAATTTAAAAAATCTTCAAGGGCTAGTCCTAACACATTGGCCATATTGGCGTGTTGTTTTGCATCTTCTTCATTATAACCCGAAAGGGAATCTGAATCAAAAGGTAAAACCAGGTGTTTTACTTCTGAGGAATGAATGCTGTTTTGATGTGAATGGACCTGGCTAATTAAAACAGGGCTCACATGCACAAAAAACAGAGCAATCCAAATTGATTTATAATATTTCATAATGCGGGTTTTGCTTTTTAAAGGTAGACAAATGAATTAAATGGTATCCGTTTTAAACTCACCCAAATGGTGATTTTGCTCATTTACAAGCACACTTAACATTGCCAAAAATTCACTATCTTTGCCGACTAAATTTTTGTTTAATGATTTCTGTTTCTAATGTGAGTTTGCAGTATGGCAAACGTATTTTATTTGATGAAGTAAATGTAAAGTTTACTCCTGGTAACTGCTATGGTTTAATTGGTGCAAACGGTGCCGGGAAATCGACTTTTATGAAAATATTGTCGGGTGAGATTGAACCAAACAAAGGCCAGGTGAATATTTTGCCAGGAATGCGGATGAGCGTTTTGAGACAAAATCACTTTGAATTTGACGAATACAGTGTGTTGGATACCGTGATGATGGGCAATAAGCGTTTGTATGACATCATGAAAGAAAAGGATGCAATTTACGCTAAACCGGATTTCAGTGAAGAGGATGGGAATAAAGCAGCAGAATTGGAAGCAGAATTTGGAGAAATGAATGGATGGAATGCAGAAAGCGACGCAGCTACACTTTTAACAAACGTGGGAATTCCCGTAGAATCGCATTCAAAATTAATGAAAGATTTAACAGGAAAGGACAAAGTGAAGATCCTGCTAACGCAAGCTATTTTTGATAATCCTGATATTTTGCTGTTGGATGAGCCAACCAACGACCTTGACGTAGAAACAATCACATGGCTCGAGAATTACCTTGCCGATTTTGAGAATACCGTAATTGTAATTAGCCACGACCGTCACTTTTTAGATGCGGTTTGTACGCATATCTGTGATATCGATTATAATAAATTAAAAACGTATACCGGTAACTACAGTTTCTGGTATCAAATGAGTCAATTAGCGCTGAAACAACGTAGCGACGCTAATAAAAAAATGGAAGATAAACGAGCCGAATTGCAGGATTTCGTTCGCCGGTTTAGCGCGAATGCCAGTAAATCCAGTCAGGCAACCTCTCGTAAAAAGTTACTTGATAAATTAGTGATAGATGAAATCCCTGCCAGTACCCGTAAATACCCAGGCATTATATTCAAGCAGGAGCGTGAAGTAGGCGACCAAATTCTACATATCGAGAATCTGTCAAAATCAAATGCAGATGGCGTGTTGTTTAAGAATGTAAACATAAATGTTTCCAAAGGCGATAAAATTGCGTTCATTGCAAAAAATCACCTGGCTATAACTGCACTGTTTGATATTATCAATGAAGAAGATACGGCAGACAGTGGCGAATATAAATTCGGAACCACGATTCATAAAGCATATTTACCGAATGACAACGCCAAGTATTTTAAAGGTGATATGAACCTGATGGATTGGCTGCGCCAGTATTCTTCAAACAAAGATGAAAGTTATGTACGCGGATTTTTGGGTAAAATGTTATTTAGTGGCGAAGAAGTTTTAAAAAAATGTTCGGTGTTATCGGGTGGTGAAAAAGTAAGGTGCATGACAAGCCGAATGATGCAGTTAAATCCAAACATGTTAATCCTCGATGAGCCTACAAACCACTTGGATTTGGAAAGTATCATCGCTTATAACGATGCCTTAAAAGATTATACCGGCGTGGTTCTATTAACCTCTCATGACCATGAGTTAATGCAGACTGTAGCTAACAGAATCATTGAATTGACACCAAACGGCATCATTGATAAAAAGATGACCTATGATGAATACCTGGCAAATGAGAATGTAAAAGAGCAGCGTTTGAAATTGTACGGTTCGTTAGCAAAAGTATAAGTATTGAATCCTGCTGGTTATCTAAATACTTGGAGGATTTACATTTAATAAAATGTCGGAATTTTAAAACCAGAATTTCTGTAACTTTCCTGCTCTAAACAGTTATACAATCATGCGTTTTAACCTACACTTTTGTTTTATTCTGTTTTTTTGTTCAGCAGGAATTGCTCAGTTAAGCGAAAACGAAAAGCTCCGCTATATTGAATTGGAAGATTCTCTTCAGAGCATTTCTCAACGCGTTTTTCTTAGTAAAAAGGAATTAAACCGATTTGAAGCCAATAAGCAGTTTATTGCATTGTGGAACGATGTTCTTAAAGATGCGAAGTCCTTGGCGTATCCTTTCGATAGCTTAAAAAATGATGTGTCGTTGTTAATGTCTCCGGACAATAAGTTCAGGATTATTACCTGGAATATTCTCAAAGAAGATCAGACACACGCATATTTTGGGTTCTTACAGGTAAACAATTCAAAGAAAGAAAAAAAGGGACTTTTCAAAAAAGAAGAAACGATTGAATACACTGTTTTTCCCCTACTGGATAAATCAGCTGGTGTTAAAACCCCTGAAAATTATGTTTCCGATAACACCAAATGGTTTGGGATGCTTTATGTCGATCTGTTAAAGTCCGATGACGATTTTTATACATTGCTTGCATGGGATGGAAATGATAAGTTAACTCAGCGTAAATTCATTGATATCCTCACCTTCAAACCGGATGGTACGCCTGTATTTGGTAAAGATGTTTTTAAATTCCCGGGTAAGTTTGCAAAGCGCATTATGTTTGAATATGCCAGTGAGGTAGCGATGTCTCTTAAATACAACAAAACGCGAAAGCAAATTATTTTTAGTCACCTCGCACCTAATAGCCTTGACCCAATTATAGAAGGGCAGTATCAATATTATGGGCCTGACGGAAGTTTCGATGCCTTATCCATGAAAAAAGGGAAATGGGTGTATGAGCCTGCAATTGACATCCGGAAAGACAAAGACAAAACTGATAATGTGAAAAAACCAGAACCCTCTAAACAAACCCCCGTTTACAAGCCGAAGTAATTCAATATACCAGGTTAGAAAGTTTAAGTTTTTAAACCGTTTTCCATTAATCAAATACGTAACTTTCAATGTTTCAAAAATCCATTCGCATGAATTCTAAAATTTTATTTTGCTTTTTATTTTTGTTTTCAATGTTTTTGCGTGCCCAGGATGAGGATGAGGCGGCTTCTAAGTTTTGCGTAGAGATCGATAATAAAAAAGCATTGAAACTTTATGAAAAAGCAATTGATAAAAAGAAATTCAAAAAAGTAGAACGACTTGCCTTTCTTCGGGAACTGCTTGATATGGAACCGGATTTCGCGGAAGCAAATTTAGCGATGGCTAGGGAAATTGTAGTTCACAGTAAACTTGAAAATAAATCATTTGCTGCGGCTGTTCCGTTTTTTATGAAGGCAATAAACGCATGTCCTCAAATTCACTCAGAACCGTATTATTACATTGGTTTTAATTTTTACGAGGAAACAAAAAATGATTCTGCGGTTAAATACTTAACTAAATTTCTCAAGTTTAAGGATGATGACGATAAAAAGTTTGCAAAAGATTATGAAGGGCAATTATACCAGGCCAGGGAAATGATTAAATACGCGAAAAAGGAAAGCGAACTAAAAAAGAAAATCGTTCCCTTCGATCCAAAGGTTGTAACCGGTATTTCCACAAAAACGGATGAATACCTCGCCTATATTTCTCCAGATGATAAATTGTGTTTTTTCACCAGGAAAGTTCCCTTAAAATCCATGAATACCGTAAAAGCATTGGATGGAGAAAAAGAAGTGTTTATGATAGCAACACGGGATAACACAGGTTTTTTTAATAAAGGCGAACCCATGTCGCCGCCATTTAATACCACCGATGATAATCAGGGCGGATGCACAATTTCCATCGATAACAAATTTTTATATTTTGCCATGAGCAGACAGGAAGGTGGCGCTCAACCGAATTGTGATATTTATATGAGTAAAAATGAAGGGGAGTATTGGACCGATATTGTGAAAATAGGAGCCAATGTGAACCATCCTGTTTATTGGGATTCGCAACCCACGCTTAGTGCGGATGGAAATTCTCTCTATTTTGCGAGCGATCGGCCGGGAGGCTTTGGAGGAATTGACTTATATGTAACCCGAAAAGATCCGAAGACGGGAGTTTGGAGTGTTGCTAAAAACCTTGGGCCTCAAATTAATACAGCCGGACATGAGAAAACGCCTTTCATTCACTCGGATAGTGAAACGTTATATTTTAGCAGTGATGGCCATTTTGGATTTGGTGGTATGGACATTTTTTATGTACGCAAGAATGAAAAGGGCGAATGGATGGAGCCTGAAAACATCGGTTATCCAATAAATACGGAAGCGGATGATGTAGGCTTTTTTGTGAGCACGGATAGTAAAACCGGTTATTTCTTTTCTTATGATGAAGGAAAAATGCGAGGCAAGGGCGTGGGACGTTATGATCTGTATTCTTTCGAACTGTACAAGGAAGCCCGTCCGCAGGAAACCACCTTTTTATCAGGTGCACTGAAAGATAAAGAAGGAAACAAAATTGAAGGTGCCAGGGTGGAAATAACTAATACTGTAACTAAAGAAAAGTCACTTGCAGTGGTTGATTCCACAAGTGGTACATACATGGTAGCGGTTAACCTTAAGAAAAAAGACGATTTATTGGTAACTGTAAAAAAAGACAATTATGCCTTTTCTTCAAAAATTGTAAGCGTTAAGGATGCAAGTTTTGATAACAAACCAAAACCTGTTGATCTTGAGACGAACGAGGCAGCTGAAGGAAATTCATTTGTGCTGAATAACCTGTATTACAATACCAACTCTGCTGACCTTAAGCCCGAATCATTTATTGTTTTGGAGTCATTTGCTGAATACCTCTCAGAAAACCCATCTGTTCAAATTGAAATTCAAGGACACACTGATAATGTGGGAGCTGCGAAAGCGAATGAAGCTTTGTCGGCAAACCGTGCCTATACGGTAAAAGCGTTTTTGGAAGAAAAGGGTGTTGATGGAAAACGTATTTCGGCAAAAGGATATGGTCCAAACAAACCGGTCGCCGCTAATACAAGCGAAGAGGGGCGTGCCAGGAACCGTCGTACTGAATTCTTAATCCTGGCGAGGTAAGTTTATATTTTTGCTTTGATATAAAGATAGGCTTTTAGCGTAAGCAATTCTTCCTGGGAAGTATACACATCTACTTCATACGTAATGGATTGTTGTAGACTTGGGTTCTGCGTATATCCGTATAAAAAGTAGGAAAACATTTTCCGACGAATAAAATAGATGAGCGTAAGATCCGCGATATCAATTTCACTTTTGTCAACAATTCCAAAATTGTTATTAAAATAATTTTCAAGATTTTTTTCGATGTGATTAACAACCTTGCCGTTCACTAGCGCTTTTAAAGCCTGTCGGTTCGATTCCAGACTCTTTTCAACCAGATCAATCTCAGGTAACCTTGACAATGGCTTCATTATTGGAAGATCTTCTTCACGGGCAAAACGGATACCAATGGTCACGTATTCACGTAAATGATTGTCCATGATATAGGCAGCAAATGCCGGAAGGTATTTGAAATTGAATTTGTCCCTGTTCGTGATAAGATCTTTAACGCTCTTTTCCACTGAATAATTTTAAAATAATCAAATATAAAAGATGTATAGGATATTAGCCTTATATCACTATTACAGGAAACAGAAACAAAGTTGGGAACGCACGGCCTATGCGTTCCCCATTTTATTTTCGAATTGAAAAAAATGATAGTAGTTTGTGAAGGCGCCTAATACCTCTTTGGTAACTGTATCAAGCTGGTTGATGTCATTCGCACGGTAGCGGTTAGTCATCATTTTCTGTAAATTGTTAAAGTTGTGATTAATTTTTGTCCTGAGTATAATTACATCCGTTAACGAGTAATTATTTTTTTTGTAAATGTTAGTCAGGTCACTTACCAAAAGAGCAGTATCTAGAAACGATTTACTTAGTTCCGGATTCCCTTGTTTTTTATAAGTTTTGCCGTACTGAATCAATTCATTTTTAATTGACTCATGCTTCTCATAATTTGTCATAGTACTTTTTTTTATTGCAAAATACCAATAGGGAAGCTCAATTTTATTACAATTTATAGAAATAATTATTGCAATTTCTACAGGTAAAATGTAGTGAAAAATATTACTATATCTAATTCATTGTAGAATAATTCATCATTTACCTACAACATTCTGGGAACTCTAATTGTTATTTTTGATTTCATGAAAATAGCAAGCTATAATGTAAACGGGGTTAATGGAAGGCTACCGGTACTTTTAAAATGGTTAAGTGTGTCCAGGCCGGATGTTGTGTGTTTGCAGGAATTGAAATGTCCGGATGAAAAATTTCCAATTAGTGCAATTGAAAATGCCGGTTACACAGCGATCTGGCACGGACAAAAAAGCTGGAACGGCGTTGCAATCCTTTCGAAAAAATATCCGATTACAGAGATATCACGTGGATTGCCTGGCGACGAGGAAGATATTCAAAGCAGGTTCATTGAAGCTGAAGTTAATGGTGTTCACGTGTGTTGCCTGTACCTTCCAAATGGGAATCCGGCACCGGGCCCGAAATTCGACTATAAGTTGGAATGGTTTAAACGCCTCGAAAAACGAGCGAAGAAACTAATAAATGAAAAACATCCTGTTTTGTTGGCAGGAGATTTTAATGTTATGCCGACTGAACTGGATGTATATAAACCGGAACGGTGGCTTGATGATGCGCTCTTCCGGCCAGAAACACGCGCGGCCTTCCAAAAGCTAATGAAGCAAGGCTGGACAGACGCCATTCGAGCGCTTTATCCTGATGATGTGATTTATACGTTCTGGGATTATTTCAGGAATGCGTACGGGCGAAATGCGGGTTTACGGATTGATCACTTCCTGATGAATGACGTTTTAACAAAACAATTGAAGTCGGCAGGCGTAGATAAGGAAGTACGTGGCTGGGAAAAAACCAGCGATCACGCACCGGTGTGGATAACGGTTTCCGGTAAATGATTATAGGAGCTTCATCAGTTCGTTCCATACTGTATCTTCAGTAGTGGGTTTACAGGTAATACTTACCGGTCCCTGTTTAATGGGATGAATAAATTCTGTTTTATAAGAGTGTAAATGGATAAACGGAGTCGCATTAGATCGGTCAAAACCGTATTTTAAATCGCCTTTTATTGGGCAGCCAATGGCCGATAGCTGTGCGCGAATTTGGTGATGCCTTCCGGTATACAAATTTATTTCAAGTAAATGGTAATTTGAAATGGAGGCAATTAAGGTGTAGGAGAGTTCAGCCTTCAACGCTCCCGGGCGATCTGTGGTAAATGCTTTTGACGTATTATTTTTCTCGTTTTTAATCAGGTAATGAGTTAAACGCTGGGAAATATGTGGCGGTTTATTCTTTACCACCGCCCAATAAGTTTTTTGTATGGTTTTATCCCTGAACATTTCGTTCATGCGCGTGAGGGCTTTGCTGGTTTTTGCAAATATCACGATGCCGGACACGGGTCTGTCTAAACGGTGAACCACACCACAAAAAACATTTCCTGGTTTATGGTCACGCTGCTTAATGAAATTTTTTACCTTCTCAGAAAGCGGGGTATCGCCGGTTTTATCGCCCTGTACAATTTCAGAAGCTTTTTTGTTGATTACAATGAGGTGATTGTCTTCATAAATAATCTGGGAAGCATCAATCAGGTCGGAACTGTGGAACATTCTAATTGAAAATTAATTTAAATTCAAGCCGGCGGTTTACCGCGTGTTCATCTTCGCTACAGGCAACGTTATTTCCGCAGTTATTAATCAGTTTCGATTCGCCGTATCCTTTGGCGCTGACCCTGCTGCTTTCAATTCCCTTACTGATGATGTAATGCTTTGCGCTTGCTGCCCGCTGCTCGCTCAGTTTTAAATTATAGGCGTCGCTTCCTTTACTGTCGCTATGGGCACTCAGGTCGATGTGTAATTTTTGGTTACTGTTTAAAGCTAAAACCACCTTATCCAGGGTTTGTTGGGATTGAATGGCCAACTCCGCCTTGTTAAATTCAAATAGAATGTTCTCAATAATGGTTTCCTCGGTATGAGTCTTAGCTTGTAGTTCTTTGTTAATGATAGACAACCAGGGATCGTCTACGTATATTTCGGAGAACCGTTTTTGCTCGGTTGGTAATGGTTTGTAATTAAACCGGTGTCCTTTCACGAGCGATACGAGCTTTATCAGGTTGTCCTCATTATCAAACAGCAGTACGTTACTGAACGATTCTAAAATGTTTTTCTCATTTTCAGCGGTTAATAAAATCTGTTTGGTGTATGGTAAATGTTTAAATGAAAAGTCTCCCTGATTGTCTGTTATAGCAGAATCAATTTTTTCAAACTGGTCATTCAGGAGTAAAACCTTCATATTTCCTAAAGGATTGTTTTTATTGTCGCCATACAGACGGCCTTTAACATTCATTTTTAAATCTGAATCGTCCATTACCAGATCATTGAAGGTTGAATTGGACACGGATAAAAATTTATAAATGAATTTCGTTCCTGAAACCGAATCAAGGCGCCTGATAAATTTATCTTTCACCGTATAAAGGTTCATGATAAAGTTTGATTCAGCATCGGCACTGTCATAGGCAATGGCGTAAGATTGTCCTGGCACAATCCCTGAAAAGAGAAAATTGCCAAGCGCGTTTGTTTTAGTTTTATACAGGACGGTGTTTTTATCTCCTAACAGATAAACCGCTTTTTGCGATGCAACTTTTTTTTCCGAGCCATTAGTGGCAACTAACTTTCCGGAAATATTGTATTTAAAGTTTTTATCAATCAATTTTGTAATAACGTTGCTGCCTTCCGCATTGCTGAAAGAGTATGATTGATTGTTGCCTGCAGCTACATCAAGCTTTTCGCACGCTGAATTCTGCAATTTAATTTTGTCGTTGTTTGGGTTATCGGCTTCGGCCAATGTGATTTTTAACCCTTCTGCCTGCTCAGTATCCACTCCCTGAAATACAAACATGCCATGATTGGTAGTTTGTGAAGTTGAAATTATTTCACCGTTTTTGTTTATCAGTTTAATGGTTTTATTTTTCAGCGGGCTTTGCTTATCATTATCAAGGCTAAGCTTCCCGGCAAGTTGCACATACTCTTTCAGTTTTTGGGTTGTAATGAATGGCAGGGTAGTATCTTTTTTTTCAGGTTCCGGTTTCTTATAGATGTGCCGTATGAAACTATTCATATACGCGGTATCGTCTACGAATTTCGATTTACCGTCAAAAACAATCTGATGGAATTGTTTGGTGAATTGTGTTGTATCGATATTCTGGTCTTTATTGAAAAAAGGAATATCAAGCACGTAGGTAATGCGATAGTGTCGCTTGTTTTCAGGAATTCCATCGGCATAAACCCTCACAAACATTTTTTGTGAAGCGGCATTCATCAGGTAAATATCATAAATGTTTCCGTAAGGTAGCGTCGCTTTAAAGTCGTTATGGGATTTGGTATTAAACTCCGACACTACCGTATTTCCACTCATGATTTTAACCTGGGTAAAAGCAAGCGGTTTATTATTTAAAAAATTTCTTCCTACAAATTGTAGTTCGCCATCATAAGCTTGTGCCTGTGCCTTTATTCCAATGACGCTTATTATTATAAAAAGAACGAAACTGATGAATTTCATACCGCTGATTTATTTTTGATATTCTCTAATACTTCCAGTATTTCCTTGCAGCAGGCTTCGAGTGTGGCCGCTGTATATTCCTTTATTGTTAAACTCAATACCACTGTGTTGATATTTCCGTTTACCATGTAATATTTATCCAGTGTTTTTTTTAATCGGGCGAGGTAAGTTTTTTTCAGGCTTTTTTCAATCTCACGCCCCCGCTTATGAATATTTTTTTCTAATAATTCGGTTGTTGTATCGAGGTATACAACAAGATCGGGAGTGGGAAGTGTTTTCCGAAGGGGTTTAAAATGCTTTTTGAAAAAGTGGTAGTCATCATCTTCTAAATTAGTTTTTGCAAAGCAAAGGCATTTGTCAAAATGAAAATCACTGACGGTGGTTTTGCCTTTTTTTAATAGCTTAAAGTGATTGGAGAGTTGTTTCTGGCGTTCAATTAAAAAAGAATATTCGGTGGGAAAAGCGTATGTTTTACGATCCTGATAAAAAAGCGGGAGAAGGGTATTTTCTTCAAATTTTTCAGGAAGGTAGGCTGCTTTTAATCTTTTTGATAGTTCTTTTGCCAGTGTTGTTTTTCCCGATCCGATATTTCCTTCAATACAAATAAACATTATACAACCGCTTTATATGGTTTAACCTCTGAATGGTCCTCGCATTCTTTCAGCAAATTAAAGATACTTTTATTTAGCTCAGGATGCAAATAGTTTGGCGCAATTTCATTCAGTGGAACGAGTACAAATTTCCGTAGATGCATACGTGGATGTGGAATGATCAGGTGCTCTTCCTTCAAAATCAAATCGTTGTAAAACAGAATGTCTATATCCAGTGTACGCGCCTCGTATTGAAGCTTAAAATTTCGTTGTCTTCCCAGGTTTTTTTCAATGTTAAGCAGGCACTCGATGAGCTCAACCGGGGACAGTTCGGTTTGAATCTTTACCGTTTGGTTAAGGTATGCCTGTTGGTTATCAATTCCCCAAGCCTCCGTTTCGTAAATCTGTGATCGGGATTCAATGGTGCCGGCTTTTTCTGAAATGTCCCAAATGGCTTTCTTTAGTGCGTCTTCCCGGTTACCGATATTGCCACCCAGGCATAAGTAGGCTATATTCATAAATTAATGGTAAAAATACAAGAATACGCCCAACCTCCGAACAAATATTTTTGCAGAAAGTAACAGTGGTTACGAAAGTTAATTTTAAATTAGCCCGTACTCTTAATAGCCTTAAATTTTAAAACCTATGAAGCAATTTTTCGGAGCATTTTTTGGTTCCTGTCTTGGAATTTTAGTCACAGGAATTGTGATGATTATCATTGTCATAGCATCAGTTGCGAGTGTGTTTAGCGATGCCATCCGGATGAATTCACCCCAGGTATACCGCCCAACTGAAAATTCGGTGTTGCGGATCGACCTTGACGGTGAAATCAAGGAAAGAAGTGTGAAGAATCCTTTTGGTAACATGGATCTTGGGCCTTTTATGGAAAAATCTTCACTTGGATTGAATGACATTATCGAAAACCTCAGGAAGGCTAAAGACGATAAGAACATCAAGGGAATATATCTGGAGATCAGTGATCCGGTGGCAGGGTTTGCAACCCTGGAAGAGGTGCGGAATGCATTGATTGATTTCAAAACTTCAGGTAAGTTCATCTACGCGTATTCGGAAGTGTATTCTCAAAAAGCCTATTACCTGGCTTCGATGGCGGATAAAGTTTATTTGAATCCGCAGGGAGGAATGGAAATTAAAGGCTTAAGCAGCCAGTTAATGTTCTTCAAAAAAATGCTTGAAAAACTCGAACTGGAAGTACAGATATTCCGCCACGGAAAATTTAAAAGTGCCATCGAACCTTTTATGCTTGATAAAATGAGCGATGCCAACCGGACACAGGTAGAAAAATACCTGGGTTCGTTGTGGGCACACATGACGGAGGGCATCTCGAAAAGCAGAAATGTATCAACCGATGAAATTAATAAGATGGCTGATGAATTATTGATCCGTCAGCCGGAGGACGCGCTAACCCATAAATTGGTGGATGAATTAATATATGAGGATGAAGTGTACAGTGTCATCCGCAAGAAAATAAACCTGGGTGAAAGTGAGAAAATACATTTTGTTTCTCTGGATGATTACTCTGGCGCGGGGCTAAAAGCGAAGTTGATTAAAGAACGCGTTGCGGTAATTTATGCTGTTGGGGAAATTGAAAGCGGCGACGGAAATAATGAAAAAATCGGCAGCGACCGTATAGTAAAGGCCATCCGCGACGCACGACTGGATCCTAATGTGAAAGCAATTGTTTTACGCGTGAACTCACCCGGAGGAAGTGCGCTGGCTTCTGACGTGATCTGGCGCGAAACCGTACTGGCTCAAAAAACGAAACCATTTATTGTTTCGATGGGTGATGTGGCCGCAAGTGGCGGTTACTATATCAGCTGTGCGGCCGACCGTATCTTTGCTCAACCAAATACAATTACCGGTTCCATTGGTGTATTTGGAATGATTCCTAATGCACAGAAAACCCTTTCCGAAAAACTCGGAATTACCATTGATACAGTTAATACCAATAAGCACAGCGATGTAGGTACCATTTTAAGAAGAGCCACAACCAACGAATTTGAATACATCCAGCAAAGTGTGGAACACATTTATGACGTGTTTATTTCAAAAGTGGCATTAGGCAGAAAAACTTCTAAAAATGCAATTGATAGTATTGGCCAGGGTAGGGTTTGGAGTGGCGTGGATGCCATTCAGATTAACCTTGTTGATGAAATCGGAGGTATCGGTGAAGCTATCCGGTATGCGGCCAAAAAGGCAAACGTAAGTGATTATAAAATTATTGAGCTACCAAAACAACGGGATCCGATTCAGGAGCTTTTTGGTCACGCTGAAGAAGAGATGGAATCACGTATTATGAAAGCAAATTTGGGAGATCAGTACCTTTATATGCAACAGGTAAAAAATGTATTGAATCTTAAAGGTGTGCAGGCACGCCTGCCTTTTGAGATGATTGTGGAATAAACAGGATTTTTATAAAACCTGGCTGAATTGCTTTCTGTTTAGTCTAACATTTTTTAAGAAATCCCCACTCCCGGGGTGGTTTTTATTGTCTACTTTCACTAAAAATTAGTGGTTATGAAGCATATTTTTTTAAGCGCTTTGCTCCTGTTGGGAGTGATTGGTGTTGCCCAAAATCCATTAAAGCCTGTCACCTGGTCGGTTGATTATGTCGAGGTATCTCCATCCGAGGGTGAACTCGTTTACAAAGCACTGATTGATAAAAAGTGGCACATTTATTCACAGCGGCCTACCGATGTTGGACCAATCCCCACCTCGTTTTCAGTGACACCTTCCTCTGAATTTGAGCTGATTGGTAAAACAGAGGAACAGGATGCGCATGAAGAATACGTACCGGCATTTGATGCAAAAGTGTTTGTTTTTTCAGGCGAGGCGGTTTTTAAACAGAAAGTAAAACGAAAAAGTAATCAGTCATTTTCCATTGCCACGTCGCTGGAGTTTATGACCTGTAATGACATGCAGTGCTTACCGCCATCGATTCTGAATTTTACAGTTACTGTACCAAAAGCAACACCAAAAAAATAATTGTCCTTGCGCGCATATCATTTTCAATAAAGAGCGCTGTACAAATAAATTATTCTATTTTTGATCAACTAACCACTTCATGATAAAAACACTAATTTCCTTTTTTCTGATCTTAATAACGGGTTTCTCCCTGCTTAAAGCCCAGGATGCGCCGGTACATTTTAAATTTTCCACCAAAAAAGTTTCGGATTGTGAGTACGACCTGCAATACCATGCAACAATTGATCAGGGATGGCATATTTATTCGCTTGTTAAGGAAACTGAAGATGGGCCAAACCCAACGGTGTTCAATTTCGAGAAGTCGAATGATTATGAACTCGTTGGGAAAACCACTGAGAGTAAAACGGTTAAGGAATTTGATAAGGTATTTGAAGTTGATGTACGGTATTTTGCCAATACAGCCACCTTTACACAACGTGTAAGATTAAAAACGAATAAGAAAATCAGTATTAAAGGAACGTATGAATTTCAGGCTTGCACCGATGTAAAATGCATTTTTCCTCCGGCAGATAATTTTGAATTTGAATTACAAGGTAGCGCTTCCTGCCCTGGTGCTGTGACTTCCGCCACGGTATCTGCTCCGGTTGCTTCATTAAGTATTGCTACGCTAACCGATTCCTCAACTACTAAGGATTCAACCGTTCAGGCAATTGAGGTAGAATCGGTGGATCCTGTTATATCAGAAGCCAGCTCAGCTCCTGTTGAAGAACGTTCCTTTTGGGGCATTTTTATTGCCGGTTTTATCGGGGGCCTTGCTGCCCTGCTTACGCCCTGCGTGTTCCCGATGATTCCGATGAATGTAAGTTTTTTTACCAAGCAGAGTAAAACAAAAGCACAGGGAATACGTAACGCATTCATTTATTCCATTTCCATCATTGTGTTATATGTAGGACTGGGATTAGGAGTAACCTTAATCTTTGGCGCAGGAGCACTGCATTCTTTATCTACCAACGTATGGTTTAATTTGGCATTCTTTTTTCTGCTGCTCATTTTTGCTATTTCTTTCCTGGGTGCTTTTGAAATTACTCTTCCGAGTGGATTTGTAAATAAAATTGATGCACGTTCGGACAGAGGAGGTTATATCGGTATTTTCTTTATGGCCTTTACATTGGCCCTCGTGTCGTTTTCCTGTACGGGTCCTATCATCGGCACGCTTTTGGTTCAGGCCTCAGCTACCGGGAATATCACCGGACCGTTTTTTGGGATGTTTGGCTTTGCACTGGCTTTAGCTCTACCATTCGGAATTTTCGCGGCATTCCCGGGATGGTTGAATTCATTGCCACAATCAGGCGGCTGGTTAAATGCCGTGAAAGTTACCTTAGGCTTCCTGGAACTGGCACTTGCTTTAAAATTTGCATCCAACGCGGATTTAGTAGTTCAGGCAGGCATCCTGACCCGCGAAGTTTTTATTGGTTTATGGATCGTCATTTTTTCACTCCTAACTATGTATCTTTTGGGCTTATATCGCACTTCCCACGATAGTGAACTGAAGCATGTTTCGGTAAGCCGATTATTTGTGGCCATCATTTCTTTCTTTATGACTATTTATTTAATTCCGGGAATGTGGGGAGCACCTTTAAAATTATTATCAGGAATTCTTCCTCCGCTCGAATATTCTGAATCGCCACATGGATTTGGAAGTTCGCAAAATACACATGGCACCTTGTTAAAAGATGAGGAGTTTGGCAAATACATGGAAGTAAATAAGAACGGTATTGTGCATTTTAAAAACGATTACGAACATGCCCTGGCTTATTCCAAGAAAGTAGGTAAACCTTTATTGATTGATTTTACAGGACACGCCTGCGCCAACTGCCGGAAAACAGAAGACTATGTATGGCCCGATCCGGGAGTTACCAAGCTCTTAAATAATGAAGTGGTTTTGGTTTCTTTGTATGTTGATGACAAGCGGCCCCTGGATCCAAAAGATCACATGACCGTTTTCTGGTATGGTAAAGAGCGTACTATTACCGACATCGGGGATAAGTTCAAGTACATGGAAGAAAAAGTGTACGGACAAAGTACACAACCCTTATATGTGTTAGTGGATGGCAGTGAGAAAGTGTTAGCTCCCATTCGCGGATATAACCCGGGCATCCCTGAATACATCGGCTGGCTGAAGAAAGGCATTGAGAATTATAAAAAGTAACTATGCGTTTTGTAGTTCAACGGGTTTCACAGGCTTCTGTAACAATTGGGGGTTCCCTGCATTCCGAAATCAAACAAGGTTTTTTAGTTTTGCTTGGTATTGAAGAAGCGGATTCGCAAGAAGATGCCGACTGGCTGTGTAACAAACTTGTTGCCATGAGGGTTTTTTCGGATGCTGATGGAAAAATGAATCTATCCATTGATGACATTCAGGGGGATATTTTGCTGGTATCGCAGTTCACCTTATTTGCTTCAACAAAAAAAGGGAACCGGCCCTCATTTATACGATCGGCAAAACCTGATCACGCGGAACCATTATATACGTATTGCATTCAACAACTTTCACACTTAATGCAAAAACCGGTTAAAGCCGGTGTATTTGGTGCCGATATGAAAGTAAGCTTAATAAACGACGGACCGTTTACCATTTTAATAGATAGTAAAAACAAAGAATAAAATTTTCATGAATATTTTTGTGTTTGTCTTTAGTGTACTGATTGCGGCAGGTAGCTTTTGGTTCAGCATTAAAATGATCCGACTTTACTTCCGGGTAAAAAAATGGAACCGCACGAGCGCAACGGTGCTTTCAAAGGAAATCATTCATCATACCAAACGTTCAACCTCGCGTACTCCCTACGGTTTTAAGGTAAATTACACGTACAACGTTAACGGGTTGCCCTACACTTCGGACAAGGTGTATTTGGTGGAGCTCATCAGTGGCCAGGCTAACCACATGAGTGGTGAGGCTGAACGCCGTTTGGAAAAAATAAAGGACACCATGACGGTATGGGTCGATCCCAGGGACCCCTCGCGCGCGGTGATGTATTGCGACGGCATCGGTTTATACGTGCTGGTTTTTTGTTTGGGCTTTGTAGCCTTATTCGTAGGACTGAGTTATCTCGTGGCGTAAGTGTATTTTTTGGAAGCCATTTTTATCTGGGCGGGCCGGCGCAAAAGACAGGCGCCGTCAGGCTTTCGGCACTCGCTTTTTTAATGGCACTTCGTGTCCATTAAAAAGAGCTCAAACACATGCCTCAATCCTTCACGCAAATTAATTTCATATTTATACATTTATAATGTATTCGGGTTAGGGCGTGCCGGCGCAAAAGACAGGCGCCCTCAGGCTTTCGGCACTCGCTTTTTTAATGGCACTTCGTGTCCATTAATAAGAGCTCATACACATGCCTCAATCCTTCACGCAAATTAATTTCAATAAGAAGTAATATTTATACATTTATGTTTCCAATCTTTTGCAATCACACCTTCACGCAGGTTTAATTTAAGTACGAGTCCAGCGTTAGGGATGCAAGCGGAAATCATTTTGTGAGGTACGAGCAAAATATTGCAGCGTGTCAGCCCGACGGCGCTGCCTCCTGGCGCCGGAACGCCCAAATGATTTATATGCAAAAAAAAATCCCTGCACGTCTGCAAGGATTTGACGAATTTGACAAAAGCTTCGTTATACTTTTTTGACACTGATTGACGCTACTGCACTGTAGATACCTGTGGGCTGGTCGGCAATGACATAGATGCCTTTGTAGCTCCACTCGTCAATGACTTTGGTGGCAGGTAAGGATGCAATGTCTACATATTCATTCCGCATCAAACGTCCCAGCAAAATGAAACCTGTTCCATCATTACGGTCAACATACAGGTCGAGGGCATCCGATTCGCCTTTGATCCATTTCACGTATGGCCTGCCGGCGTCGAGCTTTACTTTAAGAAGAGGCTGCATGGTGCTTGCATCGAAGGTTACAGTTGGCGCAATGATGCCCAGGTCGGAACCCATGTTGGTTGTGTAGTTGATGCTGGCTTTGATGCGTGCTGCCAGTTTACTGACGCGGTCGAAGATACCTTCGGGAACAGAAGCCGGAGCGGTAGACAGCGTTGGCAATGCCGGAATGGAAGTGCTGATGTGTTGCTGACCAACGGCGTGCCTTAGCAGGTTCTTATATCCGGTGATGTTTTTCAGGGTTTGTTTGTAGATTTCCTGAAGGTTGATGATGTACTGATACATCGAGGCATCTTTTTGTGTTGCTGTGACCTCGGCAGCTGTAACGCCTACATTGGCGGCGTATGTACCAAGCTTGGCTGAAAAGTTATTTAACCAAACTACCCTGTCGTTATCTGATGAGGGTATGAAACTTACTTTACTCATTTTTTCTTTTTTATATTTTTATTTTATTCAATTTTTAAAAGCATTCTTTGTTTCGTCAAAAAGCTTTTGTTTAAAAAACGCCTGCTCTGTTTTGCACTGCTACTCCGGCGCAGGAGGTTTGATTGGTTTCTATTTTTTTATATCATACTATTGCCATTGGTGTTTTCAAGGCGCGTGCCACAAATGCAAAAGGGACTTCGCTAAAAAAAGTGAAATGCGGTTTTATTTAACTGCCGGTTGTAACCGGCGCATAAGTGGCGGCATTTATTTCATAAGTGGCAATGAAAAAAAACTAAAGGCGGGGGCCATCAGCAATTTTACGGCTCCGAAAAATCATGTTTATACCTTCAATGCTGATTTTGTGGCTCCGCAAAACAAATTTCAGGGCGCTAAAACCGGGAGAAGGGGTCCGCAAATCTGTTCATGGAGTCCATCATACTACAGCTGGGCTGCTAAGTATTGCTGACAGGATTCGGCATTTTAGATTGCGGAAGCCACCAGATGTTTTGCGGATATGAAGGATGATTTTTAAAGTGCGATCACTCACTTTTTACCTGGCATAACTCATCTTACGGATGCTGCCATTTATTGATGCAGACGCAATGAATGGTAAACGGAAGGGTTCGATGGTGGGAAGGATCCGTAAAATGTCTTAGACTTACGAATAATCACTTATGCGGAATAGAAGAATTAATTTTGTTTGTATTCTTTCAAAATGTATCTTTGACTTACTGATAAACACCTCCTTGTATAGCGATAAAATCCGCATCCTGGTTGTGATTTGCTTTCAAAATGTATCTTTGACTTACTGATAAACACCTCTGTCATTTAGCTTTTCATTGTCGGCTTCGTTGTGATTTGCTTTCAAAATGTATCTTTGACTTACTGATAAACACCTTCATTTCGTCAGCTATAAGGGAGTGCCTGGTTGTGATTTGCTTTCAAAATGTATCTTTGACTTACTGATAAACACCAGTTTGGAATATTCTAAACTTTGGAATTTTGTTGTGATTTGCTTTCAAAATGTATCTTTGACTTACTGATAAACACCCTATACCCGGAAAATACCAAAGAACTTGAGGTTGTGATTTGCTTTCAAAATGTATCTTTGACTTACTGATAAACACCGATATTAAAATTAATCACTTTATTTTTTAAGTTGTGATTTGCTTTCAAAATGTATCTTTGACTTACTGATAAACACCAATTAAACGATTTGCAATGTGATTGAATCCGTTGTGATTTGCTTTCAAAATGTATCTTTGACTTACTGATAAACACCTATCCCTACCGAGGGTATCTCGATAGGGGGGTTGTGATTTGCTTTCAAAATGTATCTTTGACTTACTGATAAACACCTTTGATAATGACGCTACCGTTTGGGGAGTTGTTGTGATTTGCTTTCAAAATGTATCTTTGACTTACTGATAAACACCAAGACGTGGTTAACGTTACGTTTTCAATCCGTTGTGATTTGCTTTCAAAATGTATCTTTGACTTACTGATAAACACCATAAAAGGCAATACGGTAAAGGTGCGGTTAGTTGTGATTTGCTTTCAAAATGTATCTTTGACTTACTGATAAACACCCAGTTTATTGAAATTGCATTAGGGAAACAGGTTGTGATTTGCTTTCAAAATGTATCTTTGACTTACTGATAAACACCAACAAATAAAAATCACATGAGCACAAAAGCGTTGTGATTTGCTTTCAAAATGTATCTTTGACTTACTGATAAACACCCGTTTCCATACAGGGCCGATGGCATGCTCGGTTGTGATTTGCTTTCAAAATGTATCTTTGACTTACTGATAAACACCTCTGCATGCTATTCCGTAATAAGAGCATTTGTTGTGATTTGCTTTCAAAATGTATCTTTGACTTACTGATAAACACCATTGTAAATGCAGTGATGATCAGGATTAAGTTGTGATTTGCTTTCAAAATGTATCTTTGACTTACTGATAAACACCTCTCAGAGGAAAAGCATTGCTATGACGCTGTTGTGATTTGCTTTCAAAATGTATCTTTGACTTACTGATAAACACCCAGTTAAAACAATTATTAATTTAAATCATTGTTGTGATTTGCTTTCAAAATGTATCTTTGACTTACTGATAAACACCCTGTCATTGCGCCGCACTTTGGTGTTACTGTTGTGATTTGCTTTCAAAATGTATCTTTGACTTACTGATAAACACCAAGATGAAGAAGAGCTCCGGGACATTAATAGTTGTGATTTGCTTTCAAAATGTATCTTTGACTTACTGATAAACACCTCCCTTTCGTGTTGATCTCTTGTCCGTTTAGTTGTGATTTGCTTTCAAAATGTATCTTTGACTTACTGATAAACACCCGGATGAGGACCGGGAACACCGCTGGGTGTGTTGTGATTTGCTTTCAAAATGTATCTTTGACTTACTGATAAACACCGTTTTCGCGGCTGGCTAAACACAAGATTGGGTTGTGATTTGCTTTCAAAATGTATCTTTGACTTACTGATAAACACCCGTAATAATGCTGGAAGGAGCGGTCCTTATGTTGTGATTTGCTTTCAAAATGTATCTTTGACTTACTGATAAACACCGCATTTATAATGCTGTTGAATTGCTGTGTTGTTGTGATTTGCTTTCAAAATGTATCTTTGACTTACTGATAAACACCAGGGCGTAACTTACCTAAAGACAGTATTCAGTTGTGATTTGCTTTCAAAATGTATCTTTGACTTACTGATAAACACCGACGGCACTATATTCTGTTCAATGTATATCGTTGTGATTTGCTTTCAAAATGTATCTTTGACTTACTGATAAACACCGAAACCCCATGTTAATTATTGGGGTGAAGAGTTGTGATTTGCTTTCAAAATGTATCTTTGACTTACTGATAAACACCCAGTAGCTACAAATCTATACTTCACTTTCCGTTGTGATTTGCTTTCAAAATGTATCTTTGACTTACTGATAAACACCGTCATACCTAAACGAGCGTTTTGATATTGAGTTGTGATTTGCTTTCAAAATGTATCTTTGACTTACTGATAAACACCTTGTATCGCTTGCGATCTTGGCCCCTGATCGTTGTGATTTGCTTTCAAAATGTATCTTTGACTTACTGATAAACACCTTTAGACAAAGCTATACAATCAGCACCTGCGTTGTGATTTGCTTTCAAAATGTATCTTTGACTTACTGATAAACACCGCTTCGGATTTTTTGGATAGTATTAACTTGGTTGTGATTTGCTTTCAAAATGTATCTTTGACTTACTGATAAACACCTGTACGGACAGTCGTTACAGGCACAGCTGTGTTGTGATTTGCTTTCAAAATGTATCTTTGACTTACTGATAAACACCACATAAAAGCAAGCCTAACAGCCGAACGCTGTTGTGATTTGCTTTCAAAATGTATCTTTGACTTACTGATAAACACCCAAAGGGACTTGGTTTGTAACCTATCAAGTGTTGTGATTTGCTTTCAAAATGTATCTTTGACTTACTGATAAACACCAAGAAGCCCTATGAATACAGGGATAAATTGGGTTGTGATTTGCTTTCAAAATGTATCTTTGACTTACTGATAAACACCTATAAACAGTTAGGAGAAAGCGACCTAACAGTTGTGATTTGCTTTCAAAATGTATCTTTGACTTACTGATAAACACCCGTAATTTTCGCCGTGCCATTCATCGTTAGGTTGTGATTTGCTTTCAAAATGAACCACATTTACTCCTCGTTACTTTTTACGTTGTGATTTGCTTTCAAAATGTATCTTTGACTTACTGATAAACACCAAAGACTGGAAAAGGAAAAAGCGGAATTGCGTTGTGATTTGCTTTCAAAATGTATCTTTGACTTACTGATAAACACCTTTTCGTGTGGTTGATAGTGCTTAGTTTCTGTTGTGATTTGCTTTCAAAATGTATCTTTGACTTACTGATAAACACCATAAGAGCGACACACGGATTAATAGGTAGTGTTGTGATTTGCTTTCAAAATGTATCTTTGACTTACTGATAAACACCAACAATGTTTTTAATAATACTCCTTCATCAGTTGTGATTTGCTTTCAAAATGTATCTTTGACTTACTGATAAACACCGTTAATCCGTTATTATTAATGTATTCTTTGGTTGTGATTTGCTTTCAAAATGTATCTTTGACTTACTGATAAACACCGGTGTTTTGCGTATAGGTTGTGATTTGCTTTCAAAATGTATCTTTGACTTACTGATAAACACCGGTTAAGAGAGGCCGTGAGGGTGTAACCGTGTTGTGATTTGCTTTCAAAATGTATCTTTGACTTACTGATAAACACCAAGGACAGCCAATAGCAAAACCAATCCGTTGTTGTGATTTGCTTTCAAAATGTATCTTTGACTTACTGATAAACACCGAGGCGAGATTAACGGAGCGATGTTCGCTGGTTGTGATTTGCTTTCAAAATGTATCTTTGACTTACTGATAAACACCGGTGCCGAGGAAAGAATAACCTATAACGCGTTGTGATTTGCTTTCAAAATGTATCTTTGACTTACTGATAAACACCAGATAGGTCGAAAACCACAACAAAATCAATAGTTTCGGACTGTTTCGTCAATAAGAAAAGTGAGGTTTTATCGAACAATTATCCACCCAGGCGGTGGATTTTTTGTTTCTATGTTCTTTCTATGCTCCTCGACTTTTTCATAATAGGACAAATACAAAGCGATAATTGTTAAAAAAGCTCCAACTGCTGTGGCACGTTGGGTAAATCCTGCTTTTTTGAGCCATAAAAAAGCTCAATGTCTCCAAATTGCTTGTCGGTAATTTGTAATATTCCTACTTTTCCATGTTCCGGTAACAACCCTTTTACCCTGCGTTTATGTACATCGGCATTTTCACTGCTGGCACTATGCCTTACGTACATACTGAACTGGAACATGCTGAAACCATCTTTCATCAGTTCTTTCCGGAATAATGCTGCCGCCCTACGTTCTTTTTTCGTTTCGGTTGGCAGATCATACATCACTAATGTCCACATAATTCTATATGCGTTTAAGCGCTCTGTGTTTATGTTCATTTTTGCAGGTTTGCAATTTCTTAATTACAATTCAGGGTATACTAATTTTCTTTGACTTCCTTCAAAACATTTCACAAGGCTCACGGCGGTACGTTGAGTGGCTAGCATCAAGGGACTTTTAGCACCGTCAATTGTAACATCTATTGCGGGAATTTTCAGTAAAATAGCTTTGTGCTCCTTTCGCATTTCTTCCACAATGCCAAATTCAGTGATCATATCATGCACAACCTGATCCACATAAGGCCGATAGGGTTCCATCAGATCATCCGCAAGACAATAGGCATTATAGCGGTTGCGGTGAAATATGCCCAGGGTAGGGAGGAGCCCTGCTCCGACTATGCTTCTTGCCATAGTGCCCCGTAAAATACTGTAGCCATAGTTTAAAAAATTATTGGGTGCCGGAGGCATTTCATTTTGTACGCCCTGTATCCGTGCAACGCGTTTGAATCCGGGGACATGTTTGATGAATACCGTTTGCCAGTAATAAGAGGCCGCTGTTGCTTCACAGTTATCTGAATCTCCGCTTTTTACACTTCGGTGCAAAGGAATTAAATAATCTGAATTGAGTTGAAGGCTGTTTAAAACTCCAGCCTGATTCTTTATTTTTTGAATCACGGTTTGTTGCCACAATTGCTTTTTTAAGGGCTCACTGGCTCCAAGCTGCGAATCATATCGCTCCTGTTGAATGCTGTTGCCCTCGATAGGCAATAACAGACTTTGTGGCATGTGCCGGTAATCGCAGGTAATCACAGCTACATTATTTTCCTGTAACAATTGTAACAAGCCGCTGGTGATGGTAATTTGCGGGTGATCAATGACCATAATTCCTATATCTTCCACGGGTACCGTGGCGGTTTTGGTTTCACCTTCCACAGTTTCTATGCTCAACTGTTGATCTTTCAAGCGGAGATAGCCAGGATTACCGAAATAGAGAGTGCGTTTAATCATTTTAGAACAGTTGAAATATTACCTAATCTATCAGTTTTTATTTTCCAACAAATATCTTTTATCATTTCTCCATTTATTCCACGTTCCATTTTGTTTAACGCGGAATATTCAACTTTATTTACGATAGTATTTGCAACCTCATTTTTTATAAAAAATGCTTGTGTACCAGTAAAGCTTACAGTTTTATAAATTCTATTAGTTTGTTCTTTAGATAATTTTTTAATGTCAAATAAGTTGGGATTTTCAAATTCTTCTTTTGTTGGCACGTATACTAAATCATTTGGTGATAAATGAAATAATAAGCTATCTCCATTTTCATTTTTGTTTGGTACTGAACAAAATTCAGGTTTAATGTTTTGTAAAGCGCCTTGTTTTTGGTTTTCAATTACAATGTTTAAAGGAATAGTTTCATAGTTGCGCTTTCCTTTTTCGTCTTTGTAAATGGCAAAAAACAAGTTGGTTCCTTTGGCTGCTTCCACAAATTTGGCTTTTTTGTTGCCAGTAGTACCTACATTAAATTTATTGCCTCTTGCTTCGTAAGTTCTTACTTTGTGTATTGGATGATGAAACTTGCCATTATTTAATGCAATTATATTTTTGTTTAAATCATCAATGCCATCTGGTGAAAATGCCAACTCAGGATGTTCCATTATCTTACCGCCATTAGTTTCATTATATTTTTCAAGATGTTTCAAAAGTATTTTTTGAATCCCAGTATCTGTGACATTTTCTTTAATTACTTTTGATGTAAAGGATTCATCTAATTTTGTGCGCGAGGCTACATTGGCATTATCAAAATAATATAGATCAATTTTTGTAACATCTTTATCATTCCATTTGTTGTCTAAATTTTTAAAATAGGCTTGAATTTTCTTTTTGTCGTGCTTTTCTTTAATAAACTGATTGATTTTTTTGCGTAAGGGCCTATCTACTATCATATCAGGGTTATCAATGGCATTTAGTAAAGATGCTCCGGTTTTTATTTTTTTTAAAGATACATTACCCGAAACCGTTTCTTTATGCATTGGTTTTCTAATTGCCCAATTACTGCCCTCCTGTTTTACAACTTCTTTCTTTAATACTCCATTACCATCTGGAACCCATTTTTGATAATAATTTACAGTTTTATTAATTACCCTTAAGTTTTGTTTAAAACTGACAACTGTATTTTCTAGTGATTCTTTTGCTTGTATGGTAAAGTTATTCCAAGGTTTATGGAACTCCTTAGCAACGTTTATTTTTTTCTTTTCTCCGGTTTTTTTATCTGTAATTTCAATTTGCTCATGCCTTCTTAATTTTTTCTGTAAATCGTAACGTATTGTATCTGATTTAGCATACTGGTTATTTAAGTAGTTAATGTGGTTTTTACTTGCGCAGGCAATCACTAAAGCATCTAACGCATGATGACGATGATCGATACGTTTTTTGTTAAATCCTTTTTGAAGTTCTAATGGCACTTGTGTTTGAAAAACACGTTTACCATTTTTATTAGTCCATTCTCCAAAACTTGTACTCTTGGTCAATTCATTCAATCTTTCAAAACGAGGTGAAACAATATCATTCCATACATCATTTAAGCCCCAATCTTGTTTTAATACACTTGTAACATTGCCATTACTAGAAATAACATGCTTTGAGGTGCTTTCCTGCTCATCATCTTCCCTTACCAAACTAGATAATAGATTTTTAACAACCTTACTGATGTATCGACTATCGTTTAGCTGACGTTGAATAAATGATTCAGGGATTTCTTCCATCATCAATTTATTTAATTTGCTTCTATTTTTTGAATAATTTCGTTTTACAAATTCTTCATATTCTTTTTCTTCAAAAATAGTAACTACTTTTCCAAAAGGTAACTCAATTTTTTTTCCGTGATTGTCTCTAATATATTTATACGCTGTACTTTTATCTTTGTCTTTATTGACTTCCGCTTCACAAATCACTTTATTACTTAATGAATTATCAAAGTATCGTGTTTGAGGTATAACATGCTCTATTTCATAAGCAGTAGTAAATAGTTTATTTAATGGAATTATTTCGCCTGTATAAGGAGACCTGTATTTTTGTTCCAGCCATAATTTATATTTATTAAGTTCAGATCTTGTTGGTTGCCCAGATTTTGTAATTTTTAAAATTTCTTCATCAATTGTAATATCTGAATTAATTACTCCATCTTCATATATTTTTAGTATTTCTTGTTGGCTAGGAGAGAAAGGTCTAATGTTTTCGTAAGTAGAATCATTTAAAAACTCTGATAATAACGCTTTTATTCTAAGGTTAGTATTTTCATTCGCACTCATGTTATTAGCCATATCCTTGCGTTTATCCGCCGGATTTTTCATTTCTCTACCTAATTCAATATGTATTTCATTGAGGAAATTGGACTCGCCATTACCATAAGTTTTCCATATATCTTTTACAACTCTGAGAGTTTCGGTAATTACTTGCTCCACGATTGGATTTCGTATAGAATGTTGTTTGAATTCTTTTAGAAAATTTTCTATGTCTTCTGGTTTTTTCCATTGCATAGCATTAGCATCTTCTGAATGTCTATCATAAACAATGTAGGAAGTAAGCCATTGTGGCAATGATTTAAAATCATTGATTGTATTTAAACGAATGGCCTTATCACGTACCCTATCTCTTATTTTATTATCAACTTCGCCATTAATGATTTTCTCTATTCTGTTTTTTGTTTGTGGATGAATTGCCTCCTCTTGCCAATATTTTCCTCTTCTCATTAATGGAAGAAGTTTTTTTATTGCTTTTTCTGAATATGCTCCGTAGTCTTTATCAAATGGTTTAATTTTTTTGAAGATATCGGAAAAATCTTCACTCAACTGATTTTTTAACGCAAATGACTTAAGAGCGTTCTCAATTTCTATTTTATCCTTAACTGAATAAAGGATGTGCCACAACTCTAGTTCTTTTACTTTAGTCAAAAAATTATCTGGCACATGTTTAACTTTTAACAATCGATTTACAATTGTATTATGTGTTTCATTGCAAGGATAAGTTTTATCTTCTACGTAGTTCCATCTATAGTTTTCGGTATTCTTTTTTAAGTTAAATGCAGAATATTTCAAAAATGCTTTTTGATCAATCTCTTTCCGTTCATTTAACCAATCAAAAAGATTAGTGTAATCTTCGTCGGATTTTAAAAATTCGGATGTTACATTAACATCAGTATGTATTTTTGCATCAATTGTTTTTTCTTTTTGATAGATTTTAAGGTTTTGAATGAATTGCCATAATCTAAATTCCTGAAATAATGGATGAGATTTTGATATACATTTTATAGTTTGTGTTTCTTTTTTACCGTCCTTTAAATATGTTCTTTGCTCAAAAGGACAATCACTAATGAGAGATTTTTTGCTTTTTAACGGGCGTTGGTAAAATAGAATGTCATTAATAAATAGATGAGCAAAATTTTTCTCTTTGATGTTTTCTCTGTGTGATACGTTGTTTTCGTATAACTCTTCAATACACGCATTATAAAGTTTTCTGTCTTTTAATTCAGTATGTTCCTGTGCTTGTTTTTCCAGTATTTGCTTTAATTCATCTTTATAAAATTTACGTTCTATGGTACGGATTAATTTTCCTTTAATTTTTTGATTGGGATTTTGAAGTAAGGTGTCATAAATGTACGCTCCTACTGTTTTATTAGAATTATTTATAAACTGTTCGGTTTTTTGTTTAATCGCTATCCAATCTTTTTCTGAATCAACAGCTTTAAATGTTAGTTTTATTTCTCCATTTTTTGAAATAGTTTTTGTAACAATAAATTCTTTCGTTTTACCTATCCAATCTTCTATTTTAACTACTTGTCTGTCATATTTCCAGCCATTTTCAAAATACACATCGTGAAGCTTGTCTTTTTTTCCTTTAATTGTTTCCCCGCTATCAACAACACTTTTTACTTTTAAAATTTCGAATGATTGTTCTTTATTATCTTCAATGTCGTCTTCTTCGCCTCTTAACTGGTAATAACCACGTTTTTGATTAAAATGCAATAATAACCAAGCTAGCTCTTCTTTTTCTATTTTGGCAGTTAAAGCTTTTTTACGTAAATAATATATTGTCCAATCATATGGTACTTTCTTTTTATTTAATAATAAATTTGCTTGATGCACTTTGAAATCTTCAAGCATTTCTTCGAACGATTTTTTGAATATAAATTCGTACTGTGTTCTATTATCAGATACTTTTTCTTTGTATGCTAGTTTTGGTTCGCTATTGGGCAAAAATTGTCCTAATCTTTTTTCAAAATCAATTTGTTCAGTGTAATGTTTAGGTAAAAATCCTAAAACATTTAAAGTTCTGTGTAATCGTTCTCTTCGTAATAAATTTCTTTCAAGAAGCCTTCTAATTCCTCTATATCCTGTTCTTGAAGCTGTTTGAGAAATTGATGCCCCTTTGTTAAAATCACTTATTATTTCCTGCGACATAGGAATGATTCTGCTACCAAGTCCAAGTATCTCACCATTTTTAGTTTCGAAATCTTGATTTATAAGAGACCAGCCGATCGAATTAGTTCCTAAATCCAATCCTAAAATTTTTTTTGTCATATATTTTTATTTACTTAATATTGCATTACATTTTGAAAGCAAATCACAATAAGGATTATTCCGTTGTGAAAACATCCAAAGCGGGGAGCAATCCTCGCTTTTTTCTTTTAATCAAATTTATTTGAATTTTTTAATTCCGGAAATTATTATTGGGTATTTTAATTTCCCGTAAACACTTAAATATGAGATTACTTCATAAGGAACACTGTTTATGACAACTGAAGTTTCTCTTTTCGACATAACGCCCAACCTTTTATCCTCCTTTTGTTTTCCGTTACTGTAGAGATTTCGAAGGGTTAATTTTTTAATTGATCCAAGCCCCGCGTTAAGGATTGGAACGGAAAGCCCACAGCTGAGAGGAACGACCAGCGAGGACTTGGAGTGTAAAGCCTGACCCGACGAAGGAGGGTAACGCCCTGGCAGTCCCCAGCCGGCGGAAGCACCCAAAAGCATTTTACATTAAAGCTAAATAAATTGTTAAGAAGCCTTGATCTCTTCAATCATCAATTGAATGAAAGTTGCTCCTCTAAACTCATTGACTTTAATTTTATAAACAATGTCAACGGGAATGTTGCGCTGAAAGAAATGCAGGAAGTCGCCCTTATTAAAACCAATGGCTTCCAGTTTAGTAAGTTTGGTGTTTGGCTGGTAAACTTCTGCTTTTAAATGGTTGTTGCCAACCAGGCGTGCAAACCCTGTGTCTAAAACACCACGGCTGCAAAATACCGGCGTCATGTTATGCGGTCCATGCGGTGCAAACTGATTGAGGATGCGAATGAGTTTATCATTGATATCATCGAGTTTAATTTCAAGGTCAATCTCAACGGTTGGCACCAGCATTTCAGGTTTAATGGTGCGCGACACTTCATGCTCAAACGCGTCCATAAACGCTTTGATATTTTCTGTTTTCATCGACAAACCTGCCGCGAATTTATGTCCGCCAAATTGTTCCAGTAAATGACTGCAGTTTTCAATGGCGGTGTACACATCAAAATCTTTCACGCTGCGCGCCGAACCCGTAGCCATGCCGTTTGATTCGGTTAAAATGATGGTAGGTTTGTAATAACGTTCAATCATGCGTGAGGCCACAATGCCAACAACGCCTTTGTGCCAGGCAGGGTTAAAAAGCACCGTTGATTTTTTGAAAGGAGTGATGGGATCACGTTCCAGTGTTTCAAAAGCTTCGTCGGTTATGCTGATGTCGATATCGCGTCGGGTTAAATTGGTTTCATTGATACGTTTTGAAAACTCGGTGGCTTCATCCGTATTACTGATTAATAATTCCACGGCTTTGGAGCCGTGTTCAATTCTTCCTGCCGCGTTGATGCGCGGGGCAACCGTAAACACAAGTGTATTAATGTCCAGTTCTTTATCCTGTTTGTTCAACGCTAGCAACGCTTTTAAACCTGGCCTCGGATCGGCATTCAATTGCTTTAGCCCGAAATGTGCCAATACGCGGTTTTCACCTGTTATTGGTACAATATCGGCGGCTATGCTGGTTACCACTAAGTCGAGGTAGTTAAATACTTCCGATTCATCTATCCCGTTTTGAATGCAAAAAGCCTGGGCAAGTTTAAAACCGATACCGCAGCCTGCCAATTCCTTGTAAGGGTAGGGGCAATCGGTTTGCTTGGGATCCAAAACTGCTACCGCGTCAGGAATCACTTCGCCCGGAAGGTGATGATCGCAAATGATAAAATCGATGCCCTTTGAGTTCGCGTAGTCAATTTTATCATTGGCCTTAATACCGCAATCGAGGGCGATAATAAGCGAATAATGATGTTCCGCAGCGTAATCAATGCTTTTAAATGAAATACCGTAGCCCTCGGCATAACGGTCGGGAATATAGTACCGGATTTCGGGAATGTATTTTCGAAAGAAACTGTAAACCAGTGCAACCGATGTTGTTCCATCCACATCATAGTCGCCAAAGATCATCACCTTTTCATGATTGGCAATGGCATTCGTGATGCGCTCAATAGCCTGAGCCATTCCCTTCATAAGAAACGGATCATGAAGCATGTCGAGCGACGGGCGGAAAAAGGTTTTTGCCTCTTCAAAACTTTTAATGCCTCTTAAAGATAGTAATTTTGCAATGGTTTCATCAACCGACAAGGCAGTTTGCAAAGAAGAAACTTCCTCTACATGGGGTATCTGGTGTATGTTCCATTTCTTTTGCAATTGGTCGTTTTGTTTTGTAAGATTGAGCGAGGTCGAAACTTTTTCCTCAATAACGTGAGTATGAAGTGTTACTTCTCTTCTTCGGCTTCGCTCAGGGTGACAGAGGGTTTTAAATTATGCGATGTTATGATAAACGGTCATGATGTCATCATCATCTTCCATTTTATCAATCATTTTTTTAAACTCTATTTCTTCTTCTTCTGTAAGCTCTTTGGTAGTAGTAGGAATGTAGGTTTTAATGGTTTCTTTAACCGTGTATTTCTTTTCTTCGAGTCCGGCCTGCATCGATCCGAAATCATTAAACGCAACCTGAACAATCAATTCGTTGTTTTCATCATCCCAGGTTAATTCTTCCGCGCCGTAGTCAATGATATCCAGTTCTACATCATCCTTATTTAAGCCGGTGGAATCTACTTTAAATAATCCCTTGCGTTCAAACATAAAGCTTACCGAGCCGGTTGTGCCTAATGAACCATTGGCACGGCTGAAATACACACGTAAATTGGCAACGGTACGGGTTGGGTTATCGGTTGCGCATTCAACTAAAACAGGAACACCGTACGGACCATATCCTTCATAAAGGATCTCATCAAAGTTAGAAGAATCTTTTTCGGAGGCTCTTTTAATGGCGCTTTCTACATTGGTTTTAGGCATATTTACTGCCTTGGCATTGGCAATACACGCTCTTAATTTCGGGTTTAGCTCGGGGTGCGGGCCGCCTTGTTTAACAGCCATTACAATTTCGCGGCCTATTTTAGTAAACTGCTTCGCCATTTTAGCGTAGCGTTTGAACATTGTTGCTTTCCTGGTTTCAAAAATACGTCCCATATATCTCTAATCTTAAATAAACTAAATTTCGACAAATTTAAGTCAAATTCGGTATCGCTTCACTACTTTTACCAGAAATTAAGAACAAAATGAAGCCAGTGCCGATGGTAAATACTTTCCAGATTCACATTACATTACCCGATATTTTTTCGCGTCGTTTCGCCGCATTAATTCCTCAGCAACGCGAGCGGGTAAACCAGCTTTTGGAAGAGCGTGTTATTTTAAATTACGCACTGGATATGGACCGGAGTCATTTGTGGGTTACCATGCAGGCAAACAACCAGGAAGGTATAATGGATATACTGGCAACTTTTCCAATCATTAAAGAAGTGAAAGTAGAGATATTTGAACTCGCTTTTTTTGATACGGCACCTATGGGTTTACCAGAGTTGAATATGAACTAGGTTTTATTTTAAATTACGGATTACATTTGACGTTTCCTATGGTGGGCGTTACCCTCCTTCGTCGGGTCAGGCTTTACGTTTCAAGTCCTCGCTGGTCGTTCCTCCCGGCTGCGGGCTTTCCACTTCAATCCTTAACGCGGGGAATGATTCAAATAAAAAGCAAATTTTCAAAATCCGCAGATGAAGTAGCGTGAGATTGCTGTCGATATAATTATTTCTATTAGTGACAGCGAATGCGAAGTATGTCAGGCATTGTTTGGGCACTTTTTATTTGCTGCGCAGTGCAAATAAAAAAGAGAGTGCTGAAAGCCTTACGGAGCAGTCTCTTTGCTACAGCACGCCCTTTATTCTTACAAATTTAGAGAAAAACATCTCTTCGAAATTGCTCATTGAAGAAGCAATCTAACTTGAAATTTTGTTATAACTCAGCGAGGTTAAAACTTTTATCCATCCTGATCCCTCTTTCCGTTTGAGCGACAGTGCAACATTCAATTGTTGGATCGTGTTCAAAGAATAAAATCCATTTATGTTCCACAGCTTGTTTTAAAATGTATTCTTTTTCTTTCAGGGTGTTAAGTGGACGTACATCATAACCCATGACGTATGGAATAGGCAAATGGCCTGCCGATGGAATCAGGTCTGCCATGAAGGCTAGTGTTGTATCTTTATAGGTAATCAGCGGCAATATCATTCCTTCTGTGTGCCCGTTTGCTTCGTACATTTTAAATCCGGGTAAAAAGTCTTTTGAGGTATCAAAAAAATTCAGCTGCCCGCTTTCTTTAATCGGCATGATGTTTTCTTTCAGGAAACTCGCCTTTTCCCGTGGATTAGGGTTGACAGCCCACTCCCAGTGCTTCTCGTTGCACCAGTATTTCGCGTTTTTAAAAGCTGGTGAAAGTTTTGTTCTATCGGCGTTGTACTCAATACTTCCGCCGCAATGATCGAAATGTAAATGCGTTAAAAATACATCGGTGATATCATCCCGGTGAAATCCATGATTGGCCAATGAACGGTCGAGGGTATCATTCCCATGTAAATAGTAATACCCGAAAAATTTGTCGTCCTGTTTATTACCCATCCCGTTATCAATCAATATCAAGCGTTTGCCTTCTTGCACCAATAAACAACGCATGGCCCAACTGCACATGTTGTTTTCATCAGCCGGATTAGCTTTTTGCCAGATGGATTTCGGAACCACGCCAAACATGGCGCCGCCGTCGAGTTTAAAATGTCCGGTGTTTATGGTGTAGAGTTGCATGATTTATTTTTTATGATTTTGTGAACTAAATGTAAATAGAAATTAAGAGTCGTGCAAGCGTTTTTCAGGATACGGGCGTGCCCGCACAAAGAGGCAGTGCCGTCGCGCTTTCCGCTACAATCTTTTTTTGAACCTCGCTTCTCTCGGTTCAAAAAAAGGATTTCCACTTCAATCGCTCACGCGGGATCACGTGTAAGCAAGTTTAGATTTTTATCAATAGATCAAACTTGCGCGAAGTATACAGGTGTTTTTTATATTTAGGATGTGGGCGTGCCGGCACAAAGAGGCAGTGCCGTCGCGCTTTCCGTTTCAATCTTTTTTTAAGCCTCGCTTCTCTCAGTTAAAAAAAGGATTTCCACTTCAATCGCTCACGCGGGATCAAGCGGAAAAAAAGTTTACATGTCACCTATAGATTGAACTTGCGCGAGTATAAAGTTTTTTTTATGTTTAGGATGTGGGCGTGCCGGCACAAAGAGGAGTGCCGTCGCGCTTTCCGTTTCAATCTTGTTTTGAACCTCGCTTCTCTCGGTTTAAAAAAAGGATTTCCGCTTCAATTGTTCACGAGGGATCACGTGGAAAGGAAGTTTACATGTCATTTATAGATTGAACTTGCGCGAGGGATGCAAGCGTAAATCCTTTTGCCCGTCTCTTGCAAAAGATTGAAGCGACAGCCCGCTTTCTGCCTGCCTCTTGCAGAAACGCGCCCAAGTTTTTATTTTCAAAATATTAATAGTAATTGAACCGGAGTTTGCCTTCACTTAACTCGAGGTTCGGGAAAGGAATTTTAATAATGTTGATACAGGAAAATACAGTTTTCAAAAATTGAGACCTGGTTTTAATTCGTGTGAAATCCACATCCAGTGAAAAATATCCCTGGCGGTAGCGGTTAAACGTTAGGTTGCCGCCGTTGGAATCCTGTATCTCAAAGTTATTATTTCTTCCCCCAATCATGCCATTTGCGCCATAGCCAATTGCTAAATTAATCCATTTTGGAAATTTGGTTTCCTGGTTCATAAAAGACGATGGGTTAATACTCAACCAGTAAATTTGAGCATTGTAATCTTTTAAAACCTGCATATACATTTCTTCACCCAAAACATTGGGGCGGTATTTGGCATAAGGAGAAGCGTAAAAAGAGAATTTTAATTGAACCCGTTGCTCTTTCCACAAAAGTTTTTGACCAATGGCAAGTCCCGTTCCCAGTGCGTTTGCGCCCATGTCACCCCAGCTGAACCCCCATCCGTCACTTAGCCCATCCATGACTTCAATTGCTGTCATGTAGGTAAATCCACTTAAACCACCTAAGAGTAGCTGTTTTTTAGTTGAATAACCCGCCCAGTCCATAGCGCCCATCATCACACGGGATACCTGGTAATTGGTAAAGGCATGCCCGCATTTGTCCATTTGCAGCCACTCGTCGTTATCATTAAAAAAATGCAGTCTGGATGTATTGTATTGGGCGAACCATGCTTGGTGAAGGTATGCCAATGAGCCACCGGTTAATGCCAATGTGGAAACTCCAAGGGTTACTTTTCTTCTTTTATAGATGGATAAAGAATCGGAAGGGAATGTTGTAAGCGGAAGAAAGCAGCAAACAAGAATGGCTATAAAAATTCGTTTCAATGTATCAGGCTAAATCTTTTACCAGCGTGTTGCCTTTACTGGTATTCAATACGTCATCCATATCTTTCATCAGTCGGTTTACAATTGCTAATTCTTTACTGTTTTCGATAGGAAGTTCGTTAATTCCTTTTTCATCAATTTTATCAATGATGTATTTTACCGTAAGTTTTGAATCGGAGATGCCTGGCTGATACCCGGTTTCTTTGTCGGTTTTTGTTTTTACTTCATTAAAGATTCCTGTTTCTACAAATTCTAAAATGATGGTCCGCGCCAGGCGGATAGGAAGGTCCAGTTTTTTTGCAATATAAGTATCAGTTGGTGCAGGTTTTCCGTCGTTAAAATTTTTGACAACAAGGTTTGCAATCAATAGAGCAATTACACGTTTGTAACGGTCACTGATGTTGCTTATGTCATTTTCCAGTTCGTAGTTATCTACATTCTGATTGGCATAAGAAAGTTCCGATCCAAACAACATGACATACCAGGAATACTGCACCCAGATTAAAAACAAAGGAAGTGCCGCAAAACTTCCGTAGATGGCATTGTATTGTGCCACGCCAACCTGAGAGGCTACATAAGCCCATTGCAATAGTTCAAACAATACCGCAGCTACCAATGCTCCTTTTGCAGCCGATACAAACTTTACTTTTGTATTTGGAAGAGCAATATAGATGAAAACAAAAATGCCCCAAATCAAAGTGAAAGCAAGAAGTTTGAGAAAGAGTCCGCTTACGGGGTCGAGGTAAACATAGGATGAAGTAACGGCTTCCACGCTGGTTTTCAATCCCACGGTAATTGTACCTGAAAGCACTAAAAAAATGGGCGCAATCAGCATGATAGACAGATAATCTGTTACCTTTCGAACCCACGTGCGGTCACGCTTTATTTCCCAAATGTCGTTAAAACTGTTTTCGATACTGCTAAGCAATTTCATCACCGACCACAATAAAACAACTACCCCGATACCGGCAATTAAGCCCCCGTGGGTATTGGCAAGCATTTTATCTGCATATTCAAAAGCCTGCATTAACACATCCTGCTGATCACCAAATCGTTCAAGGATTTGTTTTTTTAAATCTTCCTGGTAGCCAAATCCTTTAGCAATAGCAAAAGCCAGCGCAATTACAGGAACAATTGAAAATAAGGTGTAGTAGGTAAGGGCAGAAGCTTTTAACAGGCAATTGTCTTCATTAAAACCTTTGATGGCCAGCATAAAAACCCGGAGCTGCTTGACAAAGAAGCTTTGTTTTTTACTGAGCTTGTCGAGTCTTAATCGCCACAGTTTGGTGTTTAAAAAATGCGATATGTTTTTAATGGTACTGACCGCTTTTGCCATGGTACAGTAAAGATAAACAAAACTATTTATTATTGTTTAATTCGTCCCTTAATTGGCGCGAGGTCTTTCTGCTGCCATCGTGGCTCCAACCGGGCGGCCCAAACACATACAACAATTTGTTTTTAAGACTGGTTTCCTTCTTCAGATCACTAAAGATTGCATGCCATTCATGGAAAACCATCGTAATAGGGTTGTAGGATGTTAAGTTTGTTGTAAGTCCATAAATTACTTCTTCTTTTTCTTCTTCAAAGGTTCCAAAAATCCTGTCCCATATTATAAAAATCATACCCATGTTTTTATCAAGGTATTTAATATTGCTGGCATGATGTACCCTGTGGTGCGATGGAGTAGATAGAAACCATTCCAGAAATCCCAGTTTCCCTACTGTTTTAGTGTGAATAAGGATCCCATAAATTTGAGTGGCTGCGTACATAAACATCACATCTAATGGGTCGAAACCAAAAAGCGATAAGGGAATGAAATATACAAAACGGTACAACGGTTGAAACACCGACGAACGGAAACCAACAGTTAAATTAAATTCTTCCGATGAATGGTGGGTTACATGAACAGCCCAGAATAACCTGCAATAATGATCTACGCGATGCATCCAGTAAAACAGGAAATCTTCGGCAAATAACAGCGCGGTCCAGTATAAAACCGGATAAACCGATTTGTCTATAGCTGCTATTTCAAAGCGTTGAAAATACCACAACACTCCCAGACATACGCCTCTCACCAGGATGTCGAGCGAAAAATTTAACGTTGTTAAATAAATATTCGCTAGTAAGCCTTTGGTTGAATAGTATTTTTTTTCATGCCAATAACTGTATAAAATTTCTATTCCAATAACAATGGCATAGATGGGAATTGATAATTTTATAAGGAGTTCCTCTCTGAATTCGTTCATTATTAAGGGGCATTATTGGCGGAACAAATTTAAGAAACCTTTTTCAGTCGTTGACTTATTCGCGTGATCGGTATAGTTAATTATGTAAAAATAGGTACCGTCTGATGCGAGGCCCGACTGGGTTGAGCCGTCCCAGTATCCATTAACGTCATTCCATTCATAAATCTTCAATCCCCAACGGTCAAAAATTGTACAGTTCAGGCTTTTTAAACCCATTGATTTGATGTGAAAGAAATCATTTTTGGTGTCGCCGTTAGGAGTGAACACATTGGGAATTACCACAACTGCTTCTTCAATAATAAGAATGCATTTTTCAACCGAATCGCGACAACCGATCCCATTTGTAGCTACCAGTTGAATGCAGCACGTTCCTGTGTCAGAGGGCGTTGTTGTAACATTGGTTAATGTGGAAACGCTTCCACAAAGCTTCCAGCCGTATGTGTTGGCGTTGGTACTAGTATTAGTAAGGTTAATTGTTGTTCCAATGGTTACCGCGTCGCCTTCCGGAATGCTGAAGTTGGCCTCAGGGGAGGCATCCACCTGGATAATATCTGGTAAAGTAAATGTTGAAGAACATCCTATAATATTAGTACAGGTGGCAGTCACTGTATAACTTCCGCCAGTCAGGTAACAATGATTGGGGTTATTAGTGTTGCCAGTTGTGCCATCCCCAAATACATATTGGATTGAAGAACAGTTACTGCTGGTAATTTCTGCAAAATTGACACAGACAGGAGCGCACCCACTTGCATTTAGAGCACTTACGGTCAGCGTAGGTGATGGTGCAACTGTCACGGTAACATCTACCGGAGCCGATATACAGCTTCCACTGTCCCCTGAGACACTAATAACTGTGTTGCTTATCGCAACCAGGCTATAGGTATTTCCGGAAAGGGAACCCGGATTCCATGTATAAGAACTTGCACCGGAAACGGTGAGTGTAGTATTCTGACCGGCACATACGGTTGCTGAACTGGCAGACAGTGTTGGTGTTGGGGAAACACTTACTGTGCCCACCGCAGAGGCTGTACAACTGCCGTTAGCACCCGTTACCGTATAAGATTCTGTACTTAGTGGACTAACAGTTAAGCTGTTTGCCGTGGAATTTCCTGGTAGCCAGGTATAAGTGGCAGCTCCGGTGGCAATTAGGGTTGCCATTCCCCCTGCGCAAACAGAAGCATTCGTAACATTTACTGTTGGGGAATTTGCTACCGTAACGGTTGCAGTCGTAGTTCCAGAGCAGGAACCCGAAGTGCCTGTGACAGTATAAACTTCGGTTGAGCCAGGACTAACATTTAAGGTTGATCCGGTTGCCCCCGTGTTCCATGTAAAAGACGTTGCTCCACTGACAGAAAGGGTAGCGGTTTCACCCGAACATATGTTAGGACTGTTCACATTTAATGAAATGCCGCTACCAATTGTCACAGAAACAGGGGCAGTGGTAAAGCAGTTACCATTTGATCCCGAAACCATTACCGTGGCGTCCGAAACCGGAATGATCGTATAGGTACTTCCGCTAACATTTCCCGGATTCCAGGTATAGGAAACTGCTCCACTTACCGTTAAGGTGGCTGTTTGGCCTGCGCAGATTGTGGCAGAATTCGCTGTTAATGTCGGGGTTGAAACAACACTAACGGTGGCTACCGCTGATTGCGTGCAGGCCCCGTTGGCTCCTGTAACCGTGTAATTACTGGTACTAGTTGGCGAAACTACGATACTGGATACGGTTTGCGTACCTGGTAGCCAGGTATAACTTGTTGCACCACCTGCTGTTAAGGTAGCTGAATTTCCCGAACAAATGGATGCATTATTTACAGTAACTGTGGGTGAAGACAAGACGGTAACCGTTACTGTCTCCAAAGTAGAACAACCGTTGTTTTCGCCGGTTACGGTATACACGGTAAGTGACGTAGGTGAAACAGAAATGCTTGACGTGGTTTGTCCTGTGCTCCAGGTGTAACTTGCCGCGCCGGAGGCATGAAGTGCCACCGTTTGCGACGGACAAATAGTTTGACTGCCAGCCGTTAGAGATGGAGATGCAATTACAGTAATTGTGCTTATTAACTGGCTTGTACAATTTGCATTTGCCCCCGTAACGGTCATACTTGTTGTAGAGGAGGGATTTACTGTAAAAGTAGAACCCGTAAGGTTTCCAGGGTTCCAGGTGAAACTTGATGCGCCGCTCGCTGTTAAAGTGGCAGTTTGGCCCGAACAAACCGTTGGTGAAGTTGCAGTTAGTGTTGGTGTATTATTAACGAATACTGCTGTTGTTACACTGCTGCTGCATGTTCCGTTTGCACCGGTAACTGTATAAGTTGTATTTGAAAGAGGATTTGTTGTGAACGTACTTCCTGTGAAATTCCCCGGACTCCATGTGTAAGAGGCTGCCCCCGTTGCAACGAGTGTGGCTGTGTTTCCCGAACATACGGTTGTACCTGGAACAGAGAGCGTTGGTGTGTTGTTAACTAACACCTGCACTGTTTGGCTTCCCACACAGGAGTTAGCGTTGCCATTTATAGTATATACCGTAGTAGATGCAGGTGAAACGGAAAGCGTATTTGAAGTAGGCGAACCAGGAACATTCCATGTATAGGATGTGGCAGTTGTGGTTACAGTAAGCAGAGCGTTTTGTCCGGCACATATCGTAGGATTATTGATTGCAAACGACGGTCCGGTAGTAACTGTAATAATAATTGGTAACCTGTAAATTCCAGGGCAAGATCCGGCATAAACCGCAAAGGTGCCGGCCGATGAAAATGGTGGCGTAACGTAAACTGTGCCGCTGGCCACGGCTGCAGTATTCAATGCATTATACCACTGGATCGATGCCGATGGGTTAGTGGAGCTTGCAGTTAATGTGGCGGATTGATTTGTGCAGATCGTTTGATTGGCAGATGCAGAAAGAGAGTACGAAGGGGAAATTAATTGGTTTTTAGTTCCGGCGTCGCCTGAAGTAGCTCCGTTCATAGGAAATTCCGTATCAAAAGCTGAAGCATTTGTCGTACCATTTGATCCGCCATTTACATTTTGTGTAAAGCCTGCATTAGTAGCGGCAATATAGCCTCCACTTCCACCGCCACCAGGGCCCTGGCCTTCACTGTTTGAGGTACCAGATTTTACCTGGTTCCCGCCGCTTCCTCCATTTGCATTAATTGTTACACCCGAAATTAATCCAGAACTTTTTAAAATAATTGTTCCGCCAGCACCCGCGCCTCCGGCTCCGTCGATTCCCTGAGTTGGGTTTGAGAAATTACTGTTCCCAAATGCATTGATCCCGTTCGCTCCGTTCGCATTTATGGCCCCTGCACCAGAAATTGTTCCGTAATTTAATAAGTAAATTAATCCACCTCCTGAACCACCATTTCCGGCATTGGTACCATTCGATTGACTTCCGCTCAAATGGCCCGCACCGCCGCCACCTCCCATGAAGATTTTACCGGTTGAGTAATCCAGTGGCCTGCCACCATATCCTCCGGCACTTAACCGTTTGAAACTTCCCCATCGTGTATCGTTTGGCCCAACTGAATTAATACTTGCCGTTGTCGTAGTAGATGTTCCGTAGCCGCCTTTACCGCCTCCGCTTGATACTACTGCCGATCTTCCAGGCCATTCCAGATCCCAAATAGCGTTGAACCCGGGAGTAGTTATGCCATACCCATTGTATCCATTAATGTTACCACCGTTTCCGCCGCCGCCGCCGCCACAATTATTGGCGTTCCCGCCGCCGCCGCCATTTCCTGGAGCGCCTTTGCAATATTTTCCAAGCGTATCATGAGTTAACCCGGTGATCCGGTCGCTTCCTATTCCTTCACCTTTCTCCGAACCGTTTCCGGAGGAATTTAAGGTAGAAAAGGGATAGAAATTATTTCCTCCGGATGATATGGCATTTCCGCCTCTAAATCCTAATCCGGTTGCATTTACACTACCGTCAATGATGCTATTGCCATCCACTTCTATGGCCAAAACACCACCCGTTGCACCATTCCATGCCTCCGTCGTTAAAACGCCCGATGGTGTCACCGTAAAACTACTATAGCGGGGAACACGCACAATCTGGGTTTTTCCCGTGCTTGAATAGGCATTGGTTAAGCCACAGGTTAATTCAATTTGGTTATTTGAAATGGTTGATTTCACCTCTGCAAACTCATAATTTCCACATTGCAGGTAATTATAGATACTACCATATGTACTGTCGGGCGCCCACACCGGAACAGGACTTAGTTTAATCAGCGCTCCCTGCATCTGGATAATCATAATCAGATCGCCGGGCGTTAATGTGCTTGTAAAACGGGCATTTGTATTTAACCCATTATTATTTACGTTAATAATGGTTGAGTTAGCCGCAACAGAATTTGTGAGAGCGGTAAATTCGTTTACAATCGTATTCGCTGTTGTAATGGTTTTAGCCCCGTTTTTTCCTTTTTGTGCGAAAAGGCCGTTCAGAAAAAGTACGAATAGAACGCCGGTCAATAGTCTGTTTAGTACCATTTGCTTGTTTAAAAATGAGTATCAAATATAGCAAATTAAGCCCTGAAAGGAAAACTACTTAAATTCTCCAAAAAGTATCGATCGGTATTCACTGTAGTTAAAAGGCTCTGAGCTAAACAAACAAGTATCGTAACTGAACATGAATTTAATATTGATGAGACTGCATACGATAAGGGATCCCAGAATCAGTCGACTCGTTTTTTCTTTGCCCATGAATAACGGAATAAATAAAAATGGGGCAATATCATTGATGGCACGATGACCGAAGCCACAGCCAAGTGACAAACTCCACCACGATGCGTAAATGATCAGGTAAATTAAAAAAAGCCCCAATCCAAATTTGGAGAGGAGATCCCTTTTCTTTATCAGAAAAAAGAGTATTACGATTAGGATTGGATAATATAAAAGTAATCCGTTATCTGAACCCATTAATAATGTTATGATTCGCTCCCAGGAAGGAAAAATAAAGGGTTCGTTTTGATAGGAGTTTGTTATATAGCTTCCAAATGCATAGTGGTAATACATGAGCTGTGGCAATACACCAATAAATGTCAGCAGGGCTGCTATTAAGATAAATCGAGGACTACGTACATAGGATCGTACTTCCGTGTTGCATGAAAAATAAAAATACAGTAAGGCTGGTAACAAAAAAACGATGTTAATTGGTCGTATGATCGTATAAAGAACCGCGAGTGCAGCAATCCATACTAAGGGTTTCCTGTAATTTATTTCTGTAATACCGAGAGCTAAATACACGATTGCGGTAAGGCATACAAATGAATAAATGTGTGACATTCCCGTATCAAAAATGCCATAGTAGAATATTCCAGTACTTAGCACAATCCCCAACGATAAAATGAAAGCGTCTATACCGGATTTAAATTTTCGAATTGTGAAAAATAGAAAAAAGAGCCCTACACTCAGGTAAAAGCTGCCGGCAATATTGATGGATTTTTGGTATAGAAACGAGTACCCATCTTTCCCAGAACTTATCGCATGAGCAAGAAGCCAGAACGGACTCTGGAACAAAGATACACCATAGGGATATTTGGTTATTATTTTTCCCGATAATGAATCGGCTTGAAATCCATGACCTGTTTTAACTTCGATGAGAGCAGGAAACTTCCGGGCATCAAAATCATAAATAAGCGATGCTGGCAAATACACGTTATAACCTGCTTTGTCGGCCCATAATTCTGAATGGTAAGAAAATGGTTTAGCAACGGAGTGGCGGTTTAAAGAAATAAAACTAAAAATGCCAAACACACATATGAATGCGAATAAGATCTTTAAATTCTTCGTCTGCATTCTGTTTACATTTAATGAGATGTATTACGTTTTTGAAACCCGATTAAGGCAATGAATACCCATCCGGCTACAAAAAACAAACCACCAATAGGGGTAACCGGACCTAGAATCTTTAACCAGTCGGCGCCCAGCAAATGGCGTGTGCATAAAAAATATAAGGAGCCGGAAAATAAAATTATTCCGATTAAGAAGCAGTTGAAAGCCCACGAAATAAATTTATTATTAGAATGCTGCGAAAATAAGAATAAGCCAAACATTGAGACTACATGGTAAATCTGATAACGCACCGCCGTATCAAATCCGTTTAAGAGATCAGTTGTAATAAGCCCGGAACTGAGTTTCCCTTTTAAAAAGTGGGCTCCTAAAGCGCCAAGTGCAACAGCAAGAGCTCCTAGTAATCCTATTGGTATTAATTTATGAAGTTTCATTTTTGTTGTGAGATAAATTTTAAATACTCTGTTTTTGATTCGGCGAATTGGAACTCTTCAGCTAAGGTTTCTGTGTTTTCTTTATCGGTTAACACATAGAATGCTGATTTAAAAAATTCTATTTTTTCACGATCGTGAACAATTAATTCACCTAATTTTTTTACTTGATTAGTGGATAGACATACGTTAACCATTATTTTTTTTGCTAAAGCTATTTTTTCATTCTCGTATGGGGTATTTTTAATTCGTGTATAAATTTCTTCCAGCTTATTAGAATTAACCGGGTCTTTGCATTGAAGTTTTTTCTGTTTTTCAATATTCTCCTGGTCATTCAGAAATGAGGTAAACGACTCTTTCATTGCTGCGTAACGAAATAAATTCAAAAGGATGCGAATATTTTCTTTGTCAGTAATATGGGCATACGATTTTTTTGCAGAATTTAGTTTATCCATATCATTCGATACAGCCTCCAATAGTGTTTTTACCTGAAGAACCGTAAAGCAGTTATTATCAAGGATACTATTCAGATATCGGTATGAAGTTTCCTTATCATTAACTTTTTCCATCAATGTGAGGGCATATTTCATCTCTTTATCCGATAATCCAACTTCGCAGGCAGAGGTTGCTTCGTTATAATTATCGAAAAACTGAGGTTTGTTATTTACTGCGCGGTATAGATTACCATAAAGGTTGTTGTCAATCAGGGGGATGGTTTCTTTCGGAGCCTCTGGAACAGGAGGCCTTTCAGGGCCTGACCGTTCGGATACACTCACAAATTTTAAATAAAGTCGTCCCTTTTTTTCAATAAGAGCGTAGGTGAATTCTTTGTCGGCATATTTTGGATTTGCTATCACCTGTATGGAATCCGTAAGTTTTAGCTCATTTCCATTTATGGGCATACTAATTTGAACAGTATTCCATCCCTGAGCCAATTGAAAAGCTTTTACATTCGATTGAAGTGTTTTATTTACCGGGTCGCTATTCAAAGACAGGAAAAATGGCTGACCTGATTCGCTGATTACCACCAGTGAATTTGTTTGCGATGTAATACAAAACCAACAATGAAGTAAATAAAAAGTGATAAGGTTTTTTGAGCCCATATTATCTGTTCTATACAAATTTAAGGTTATTTTTGTCGGAGAAATTTTATTTTATGAGCAAAATCTTAGTTATTGGAGCAGGTCGCTCTTCATCCAGTTTGATCGATTACTTATTAAATCATGCGAAGACCTATCATTGGTTTATCACGATCGCAGATACAAATAAAGAAGCTGTTGAATTGAAAGTTAAGGAATATCAGGATGTGGCAGAGGCCGTAAGTTTTGATGTTCATAACGAGACGTTGAGAGAAACGCTGATTCAAAAATCAGATTTTGTAGTATCAATGTTACCTGCTTTCATGCATGGTGAAGTTGCCCGGGATTGTGTGCGTTTAGGAAAACACCTTGCAACAGCAAGTTATGTGAGCCAGGAAATGAAGGATCTGGACAAGGAAGCAAAAGAAAAGAAGTTGCTTTTATTAAACGAATGCGGTTTAGATCCTGGTATTGACCACGCGTCTGCAATGAAAATCATCCATGAAATTCAGGATAAAGGAGGTAACGTTACCGGTTTCAAATCGTTTTGTGGCGGATTGGTGGCACCCGAAAGTAATGATAATCCGTGGGGCTATAAATTTAGCTGGAATCCCCGGAATGTGATTCTTGCGGGGCAAGGAACCGCACAGTTTATAGAGAATGGAAAATTAAAATTCATTCCATATAACCGAATTTATACGCAAACAGAAACTATAGAAGTTGATGGATACGGAGCTTTTGATGCGTATGCTAACCGCGATAGCATTAGTTATAAAATACCTTATGGTTTAAATGATGCACGCACGATGTTACGTGGAACGTTACGTATGCCTGGCTATTGTAAAGCGTGGAACGTATTTGTTAAATTAGGTCTGACTGACGATACGTATAAAATCAAAAATTCAGATTCATTAACTTACACGGATTTAATAGAATCATTTCTCCCAGAGGGAAATATATCGGTCAAGGAAAAACTGATAGCATTTATGGGGGCTGATATTGATGCAGAAGTTTTAGAGAAGTTGGAATATCTGGAACTGTTTTCACACAGGAGGATGAAATTAAAGGAAGGTTCGCCTGCTGAATTATTACAAAATTTGTTAGAAGAGAAATGGTTGTTAAAAGCGGGGGATAAAGATATGATTGTCATGCAGCATCAGTTTGAGTACGAATTAAACGGCATGACAAAAAAATTGAAATCGTCATTAGTGGTAATTGGTGATGACGAGGTGCATACAGCCATGGCGAAAACAGTAGGCTTGCCCCTGGCTATTACGATTAAAAATTTTCTTACCGGAAAGTTTAAATCCTATGGTGTTCAGATTCCGATTTCGAGGGAAATTTACGAGCCGATGTTACAGGAACTGGAGCAATTGGGAATTTGTTTTCAGGAATCAGAGCAGGGCTAAAGATGTTGTAAATTTTACAATCATATCATGTTTAGGTGGTATAAAGCTTAGTTTAATTACTTATTTTTGTCTAAACCCTAAAACAATACAAGATGATAAAAAATTTACTTATTGGTGCCCTTATGTTTTCCGGCGTTTGCTTAAACGCACAAACAACTCAAACATTTACTGCAACTTTTGATTTTGCAGCAACAACTTCAGTAACTGGTACAACTGATCCAACGCCCCTTCCAATGGTTACGGGGTTAACGTTTACACCATTCACAGCGGTTGGAACACCCTCTGCTAATCCAAATGCAACAGGAAGATTTTCTTTTGTGGGTTGGCCGCTTGGAGCAACGCCTTCCGTGGACACTTATTCAACAATGACGGGATCCATTAATACAGGTGAATATTACGAAGTGACTTTAACGCCTCAGTCAGGATTCACTTTAGGGTTAAATTCAATAGGATTTACAGTTCAACGTTCAGGAGCTGGTATCCGCAGCTATGCCGTAAGAACCAGTGTAGATGGTTTTGCAATGAATCTTCCTGCATCTGTTACAACTAATACTAATTTATCGGTTGTTGGTTCAAACGAATTTTTCTGGAATTTTGACGCAACAACTTCCGCACAGAATGGAAGCACTATTAATTTGTTTGGTGCAACCACAACTTCGTCTGTGTCATTCCGTTTTTATGGATGGAACGCGGAACAGTCAGGTGGAACATTTAGCATTGACAATGTTGTTTTTAATGGCTTTATGAGTTCCATGACTACAGGAATTAAACATTTTAGTACAGAAGGGTTAATGATTTATCCTAACCCAAATAATGGAATTTTTACTGTAAATGCCCCGTCATTTCCTTCAATCGTAAATGCCTTTGATGTTAACGGGAAACTTGTAGCGAGTCAAACCCTTTCGTCAAAAGAAAATGTGATAGATTTTTCAAATTTATCGAATGGTGTTTACCATATAACTATTTCCACAGGTGTTAACACACTTAATCAAAAGTTAGTCATCAGTAAATAATTTTTGATAGCTAAATTCTGATGAAGGCTTTGTGAAAACAAAGCCTTCTTTATTTTCCAATAGAGGTTAAGTAATCCTGTAAAATGATGGTAGCACTAACCATGTCCACGGTATCTTTATTAGCTCTGGCTTTTTTCTTTAAGCCGCCCATTAACATGGTTTGATGAGCAAGTGTTGACGTAAACCGTTCGTCGTACCGTGCAATTTTAATATGTGGAAATTTTCGCGTTAAATGTGTCACAAACGGATCGATAAAACGAGCACTGTCCGAAGCTTCATTATTTAGATTTTTGGGTTCGCCAACAACAATGCACTCCACCTTTTCCTTTTTAAGATAGTCTTCCAGGAAAGTGATTAAATCTTTGCTGTGAACGGTTGTAAGGCCGGAAGCAATGATTTGGAGAGGATCGGTTACTGCCAAACCTACGCGTTTGCTTCCATAATCAATTGCCATTATTCTTGCCATTTTATAAAAGTAAGACATTTAAGTCACTTTGACCTCTCATTTTTATATGATTTCTTAGTAAAGAGAATTATCATCGGCATACCATTCGGCATACGATGTGCTGGTTTCCCTTAGCATCAGGTGATGCAACTGAATGTTTCCCTGGAAAAACGGTGAGAGTTTTTCGACCATATTTAGTAGCATATTTTCACAGGTTGGCTGAAAATCCACAAGAATTAATTTTTGGTCGTTGAAATTTTGATGAAAGTTCGTGGCCATATTTTTATTAAGCATGAGTGCATGGTCAAATGGACGTATGATCTGTTCCGTTACAAATTTTTTGAGATCGCCAAAGTCTATGACCATACCATCTTTGGGATTGCCAGTCTCACTCCGAGGCTTTCCTTTTAAGGTAATAGCTAGGAAATAAGAGTGCCCATGAATGTTTTTACAGAGTCCGTCATGATTAAAAAGTGCATGCGCCATCTCAAACCGAAATTCTTTGGTAACTCTAATGTTCATCTATAACTTAACTTTAAAAAATTTATTTAATTTAAAGACTGGTCTTTCTTATTATGTAAATTTCGCTATCAATCTGCTACAACATGTAGATATCTGTCAGGTATTTGCATGATTGGTATCAGGGAAAGTGAAAAAAAATCCGACAAATCCTTGTTTATTGAAAAATACTATTTAACTTTGTTTCACAAAGTGCTTTATTATGAAATCAGAAAATCTTGAACATCTGGAAGCGATCCAGGATATTCGCCTAATGATGAAGAAGTCAACCCGCTTTTTGTCATTGAGCGGATTGTCGGGTGTGTGTGCTGGAATATTCGCCCTTGCCGGTTCCGGCATTGCGTATGTTTACTTTCAGAATATTTTAAAGACGTATGCGACGGCAAATGGGCAGTCATTGATTCCTGTTTCTGAAACGGATATAGTTTTGCATTTTATTTTGATCGCTTTTGGTGTACTAGCCTTGTCGATTATTACAGCTTTTTATTTTTCTAATCGGAAGGCTAAACGGATGGGACAAAAATTGTTCGATCATTCGGGGATACGGGTTTTAATTAATTTAAGTATTCCGCTCATAGCAGGTGGCATTTTTTGTCTTGCTTTACTTTATTATAACGCGGTAGCTTTTATTGGTCCGGTTATGTTATTGTTTTATGGTATGGCATTGATCAATGCTAGTAAGTATACTTATGATGATATTCGCTATTTAGGACTTTGCGAGATTATATTAGGCTTGGTGAATGCTTTTAATATAGGACATAGTTTATTATATTGGGCCATTGGTTTTGGGGTTCTGCACATTGTTTACGGAACAGTGATGTGGTTTAAATACGAGAGGAAAGGTTGACTCAGGATAAATACCCATTTATCAGGTATACAGGGTCAGTTCTAATTCACGAGGTAATAACAATTGAAAAGTTACATACATAATTTAAATAAAGCATTTGAAAATCGCATTCGTTTGGGGATTATGAGTGTTTTAATGGTGCACGACAGCGTGGATTTCAGTACAATGAAAGAAACGCTGGATTTGACTGATGGTAATCTTGCCAGTCATATCATGGCCCTGGAAAAGGAAGGTTACATTCATGTGAAAAAGGAATTTGTCGGCAAGAAGCCGTTAACCACGTATTCAGTAACCAAAATTGGCATGAAAGCGTTTAACGATCACCTGGATGCACTTGAAAAACTACTAAAAACACGATAACCCTTTTTTTTATCTTTTTACTTTGTAATTCAAAGTTCTTTTAAATTAATCATCTAATCTCAATCTACACAACATGAAAACTATCGCAGAACACCCCAAATCAATTTTTGATCATTTGATGTTCATCCATTTAAAAACCTCTTCCTGGGTGGCTCAGCTTATTGGGCCAGCTGTTTTTAATTATGGAACAAACGAAAAGAACTGGAATCTTACAACCGAGCGGTTGATCCGATTTCCCGAAGGAAGCCTTGGTAAAGCAGTAGGCGAGTTCCTCCGCGAATCAAACGTTGAGCCTTTAGCCGGAGCTGAGTACCACGATATTCAACATGTTCTTTTTGATTATTCCATTTCATTTAAAGATGAAATTGGCCTCCAGTTTTTTTTGCATGGTAACGGCAAAATATCCTTTGCCTCAATTAGTACTATTATCGGTGCATGGTTTATTCTTCCTTCACAATGGAAATACCTCCGCTCATCCTTTCAAAAAGGGAAAAAATGCAAAGACATTTCTACGTTTGATTTAAAAGAACTGCTGCACCAGGATTTAGCACAGGTAAAAGCATCTTTTTTCGAAGAAAATCATTAGCCTCTTTTTTATACAAACTAATCACCTTAATTAAATACAAACCATGAAAAAAAATGATTATTTATTATTAACGGCAACATGCCTCTATAGCTTTTTATTTTATAAGCAAAATGCAGGAATCAATTTCCTTGTTTTCAATCTAGTTTTCATATTCATACTTTTGATTCGAAATAGAAGCCTGGTAAAATCAAAGAAATGGTTCTGGGCCGCTGGATTATGTGTAATAAGTTCTGCATGTGTCTTTATTCATTCCAGTGCATTGAGTATTGTAGCGAACATACTTGGATTAATTTTATTAGCGGGCATTTCTTTTAACAACACTACTTCCGCCTTATTTGCGTTTTTGTTCAGTGCTTTTTCATTGGCTGGTTCGGTTGTTTTTATGGTAGTTGATGCAATTAAGCGAAATCAAAGTGATACAGAATTGACAAGCCACAAAAATGGGCACAAGGTTTTCGCAGGAGTTATCGTTTTGCTTTTGACCCTCTTGTTTTTTGTTATGTACAAGTCAGCTAACCCTTTATTTGCTGAAAATACAAAATGGATCAATTTGGATTTTCTGAGCTTTCAATGGATAGCGTTTACGATTGGCGGGTTTATATTGCTGTATGGGTTGTTCTATCATCAAACGGTTTCCTGTATCGAGCGATGGGAGAATAGTCTGAGTATATACAATGAACCTGCGATTACACCAGGGAAACAAAGACAATTGGAAGCAGAGCGCTTTGCCGGTGTTTTATTATTTTCCATGCTGAACCTAATGCTGCTGGTTTTAAATATCGGAGACGTAAATACTTTGTATTTTTTAGGTGTTTTGCCAAAAGGAGTTTCACATTCAGATTTTGTACATAACGGCGTTGGTGTTACAATATCTTCCATTGTGTTTGCTACATTATTGATCATGTATTTATTTCGCCGGAATTTTAATGGTATTAAGCACCATTTCCTGTTTAAAATCCTGGTATATTCATGGATAATACAGAACATATTGATGGTTTCCTCAACCATGGTTCGCAATCAAATGTATATTCAAACATTTGATTTCACCTATAAACGTATCGGAGTATATGTATGGTTGACACTGGCCGTTATCGGGTTAATAATTATGTTTTTAAAACTAACGAAGGAACACTCAAACTGGTACCTGATAAAGGTAAATGTGGCTGTATGGTTTTCTGTCCTCACGTTCAGTGCTTGTTTCAACTGGGATAAGATTATCACCCATTATAATCTAAATAACAAACCATTAAGGCAGGTTGATTTTTCTTACCTTTTTTCCTTATCAGATGCTAATATTCCTGAGTTAAAATCCATTTCTGAGTCCAATGAATTCAAGCAACTGTACGACAAGGAACAAAAAATTTGGATGGCATACAAAGTGGAAGAAAAAATCCTTAGCTCCATAAATGGGTATTCAACTCCCCGTTTTAAGGCATTGGAAGCCCAGATGAAGCTAAATAGCAATTTAGCTATTGAAGGCAGAAATTATTACGATTGCCTCGACGAAAAAATCAACCACTACCTCAAGGAATACACTAATGATTGGAGAAGCTTTGACTTTAGAGATAAAGAAATTACATCTGCAATCTATTAAAAAGCCTTTCGCCAGCATTTTAGTAAAGTCAGGAATAATTCCGGAATGCAATTCTTTTGTTATCTTGGATGATCATTACTGAAGTACCATGAATAAATTTTTTAAATCATTTACTTATGCAGCGAACGGTCTCAAAGTGAGTTTGTGGCAAAGAAATATGAAAGTGATGGTGTTTTGTGCAATAGTTGCTGTTGCTGTTGGTTTTACTTTGCATATTTGCCTGTTGGACTGGTGTATCATATTACTCTGCATTGGTGTTGCACTTGCATTTGAAGTTATGAATACCGCCATTGAATTGCTTGTGGATTTGGTCGAACCAGAATTACATCCGATGGCGGGTCGTATCAAGGATTTGTCGGCGGGGGCGGTTTTACTCTTTTCAGTAATTTCTGCAATCATTGGCATTCTGATTTTCGGCAAATATATCTTAGCTTTGCTTTCTCTTCATTAAATAGGATTTATTATGTCGCAATTCCCTGAAACTGAACTTATCATTACCAAAGACAAGCGTGTTTACCATATTAATTTAAAAGGGGAGGACATTGCCGACAATGTGATAGTTGTTGGAGATCAGTTCCGCGTGCCACAGATTTCAAAGTTTTTTAGCAAAATTGAATTTGAAACACAACACCGGGAGTTTGTAACGCATACCGGTTTATACAATGGAAAGCGCCTCACAGTTGTTTCTACCGGAATTGGTACCGATAATGTTGACATTGTGTTAAACGAATTGGACGCGGCGGTAAATATTAATCTGGAAACCCGAACATTGAATCCTGTTCACCGTTCGTTAAACATTGTGCGTTTAGGCACTAGCGGGGCATTGCAGGGCGATATACCGGTAAACGGAATTGTGGTTAGTTCCCATGGCTTGGGGTTGGACGGCTTACTTAATTTTTACGATGATTGGCAAAGTGTTTCCGAGAAGGATATCAGTGACGCATTTATAAAACATACCGGTTGGTTGCCCAATCTTCCATATCCGTATTGTGTGAAAGCATCAGACGAGCTTATTTCGAAATTCAGACAAGGTACTCATATTGGTATTACAGCTACGGCTCCTGGTTTTTATGGTCCGCAGGGCAGGCAAATTCGGTTGAAATCTGCCATGTCTCAATTAAACGAAATGTTAACCGATTTTAGGCATGACGGACACCGCATTACAAATTTCGAAATGGAAACTTCCGCTTTATACGGTTTAGGAAAGTTATTGAACCATAATTGTTTAACAGCCTGCGTGATTATCGCAAACCGCGTCAGAAAGGAGTTTACAAGTGATTATGCAAAAAGCGTAGAGATATTAATAGAAGAGAGTTTACAACGATTAACATCCTGATTGTTAAAAAAAACAAATACTGACTCAAAAACGGCTCCATATCGGGGCTATTTTTGTTATGTATGAGACCTAAGAAAAATGAAATGAATCTGAAGGAAGTGATTGCATTGATTACTTTATTGGATGATCCAGATGATGGTATTTATTCTGAGGTAAAAAACAGATTCATAATTCTTGGCCCGCCCGCGATTCCTCATTTGGAAACCGCATGGGAGAACAGTTTTGATGCCCTGATGCAAAAACGTATTGAGGGGATAATTCATACAATTCAGTTTCAGGCGTTACAAAACGCACTTAAGAACTGGTCCGAAAATGAACAGGATGACCTTTTCAGGGGTTGCTGCATCATTGCGCGTTACCAGTATCCCGACCTGGATGAAAATAAATTAAAAAAACAACTTCATCAGATAAAACAAGATGTTTGGCTGGAATTGCATGATGATCTTACCGCTATCGAAAAAGTTAAGATCATAAACCATATCATGTTTGAAGTGCACCAATTTGGTGGAAATATTACTAATTACCATGCACCGCAAAACTCCTTTATAAATGTCGTTTTAGAAACAAAGAAAGGAAATCCGGTTATGTTGAGCGTAATTTACGCCCTGGTATGCAAGGAGTTGGGAATTCCTGTTTACGGAGTCAATTTGCCACAGCATTTTGTTCTTGCGTATGTGAACGATTTTGCCAACTTATTCGATCCTTCGCACAAAACTTTATCCGACAATATACTGTTTTATGTTAACCCGTTTAGCAAGGGCCTAATATTTAATCAGGGAGATGTAGATTCATTTATCAAGCAGTTAAACGTGGAGCCTGAAACCAAATACTATCTCCCATGTTCAAATCTTGATATTATAAAGCGAATCATAAATAATCTAATTTATTCTTTCGATAAAATGGGTTACGCTGAAAAGGTAAAGGAACTGAAAACACTGGAAAAGAGTTTGTAATGTTTAGTTTTTGATAATTAATTACACTTAGAAAGGAGCTTTTAAAGCTCCTTTTTTTTAGTTGTTACTCTCCTACAGTTACCCGTATACCTTCGCTGTGGCTGGTAAACTCCGGAGCATACATACATTGAATGGTTGTAATGCCGTTACTGAAATTTCCTGAATGATTTACTACTAGTGGATATTCAAAGACGTAGGTGCCTTTATTTAAATACGAGAAAAAGAAATTAGTAGCTGCATCCCTTGTACTTTCATAGTATCCTAATCCATCCTGGTATTTATAGCCACTGAATACATTTATGGGTTCAAATCCGGAAGCGCGCATGTCTTTCATATGAACGTAGTTCATATCGCGATCCACTCTTAATTCAATCCGAACTTTTAATTTATCTCCGGGTTTCAAACGTGTGGAAGTTAAAATAGGTTCCATTACTAAGCCGCCCCGGGTGTTTTTCTGAATGAAAAGTTGCTTGTTTATTTTTAAAGGTGTAGCATGGGGTGTAATTTTATCAAGTTGCTCAAAGTATTGCCAGTACATGGATCCATAACTCACCCCTGCGTCTTTTTTCACAATAGTAACTTTTCCCATTGTTGCTGGCTTAATGTCGGAGCTGGTCCAGGTCTTTTTAAAATATCCAGTTCCCGGTTCCGCGTTTAAAGATTTATCAAATTGGGGATTAAGTGTTTCATTGCCAACCTTAATCTCTATATTCGGCTCAGCTACAAGCCAGTCCGTACCTTTAAGCAATAATGCATATATGGCCTCTGTTGTTGATCGTGTTGTTCCCCAATGTTGTGTTTGTTTACTTTTTATCAGCCAGGTTTTGAGATCCTCTACTGATTTGGTATCATTATTTATCTCATCAAAGGCTTCAATCATTAAAGCTTGCATTTCTATCGGGGCTTCATACCAATAATAACCATAATTTTCTTTCCAGTACATTCCCATTTCTTCATTAGTAATACTGTTTTCTTTCAAGGATTTTAAAATGTCCTTCGGGGTTTTTAAATCAGCATACCGATGAAGACTTAAAGCGATCATTCCTTGCATGTATCTGCCGTTTTGCAGCCAATAGGTTTGAGCCTGCTTTTTATAATATTCAAAATGTTCCCGGTTACTTTTAGCCAGTTCAATATCTTGGAAATTACTCCGCATATACAAGTACTGAATTGCCATGTAACTTAAATGATTTTCTTTAAGGTATTTGGGATTGTATTTCTTCATGCTTTCAAATTCTTCCCGCATCCGTTGATCGCAATAAGTCACTGCTTTCGTGATCATATTCCATATTTCGTTATTTTCTCTCGACTTGATTACGCTTAGTTTATCGAGGTGTGAAAAACCCGTAATAATGTGTTGGGTCATATAACGATCGTCTGGTCCTCCTTCAAACCAGACAAATCCGCCATTTGAGGATTGTTTTTTTAATAGTTTTTTAAATGCTTGTTGTTGCTCATTGCTCATTTTATTAAGGTCAAATAACAAACCAATACGTTTTTTATTTTCGCTTTCGTTTTTTGAGTTGAGAACCCATGGCGTTTCTTCCAGTACAAGTGATTTTAATTCCTGGTTCTTTTCCAGATTTGAAAGAAATACTGCAGGACTTGAACTTTTCCACGAGTCAAAAATGGCTTTAATTTTCGGTTTTGAATTTGCCACGTGGGTTGCAAGACTGTTCGCATAAAAACGCGCGAATGTTTGCTCGGCACATTCATAAGGATATTCCATCAAATAGGGTAAGGCCTGAACGGCATACCAGGCCGGGTTTGCAGTAAACTCAAGTGTATACGAATGGTTTTTCAATGTTGTTGATCCCTCATTCTGACTCATAAATTTGTTGAAGCTAAATTCCTTACTCTGACCACTCCGAACAGGCATTGGCATACTTTCCGTTACAAGCATTTTATTAGTAAGAACCGGTAGAGCTGCTTCCTCACCATCAGAAAAATTTTCAGCCTTGGCGACAATTTTATATTTTATGGCAGAAAAGCCTTCTGGTATGTGTAGATTCCATTCAACGATGGTACTTCCACCTTTTTTTACCCGAAATTCCCTGTAACCAATGGTTGGAAATTCGCCATGGAGTGCTTCAATAAAAGTAGATGAAATTTCTTTCTCGCTGAAAGCATCGTAAATTTCTAATTCAGCCTGACCGTTAAGTTCTTTCTCGGATAAATTTGAAATTTTTGAAACAAGTGTTAGTTTATCACCTTCACGGAAAAAGCGGGGTGCGTTTGGTTGTACCATTAGCTCTTTTTGTGTGATGACCTCTTTTTCAAAATTTCCGATTTTTAAATCTTTGGTATGTGCCATCCCCATCACTTTCCATTTAGTTAAGCTTTCTGGGATCGTAAATTTAATGATGATCTCACCTTTTTCGTTCGTTTGTAAATGGGGAAAAAAGAAAGCTGTTTCATTGAAATTGGAACGCGCTGTCACCATCGAAACATCTCCGGGTGCAGAGTGTTCATTTCTGTTTACTTCTTTAGTTTTAACCCCACCGGCCAAGTTGCTACTTTCTTTGGTATTTCCAGTACTGATAGTTTCTAAATCTTTATCCGCATTTTTTTCGCTAACCGATTTCGCTGCCATCATAGGTGCAGCAGCGGTTCGTTTATTTTGGCTCACAATTGTTTCATCCATCGCCTTTCCTTCCGATTCGTATAGATAATCACCTTCCGCATATTTAAATGAATTATGCTGGTAGAAGCCCAATCCAAAGTAATTTAGAGCATCATAGTTTCGGAAGGGCAATTGCTGATAGCTGCTTATTAATTCATTGAATTCAGTCGAGTTTGCAACACGTGCAGTTGATGAAGACCAGTTTAAACGGGCATAATAACTCTGGTGCACATTGAAATACCAGTTATTGGGTTTAAAAGCATCCAGCGAGGCATCATACATACCGGCCACTAATTCTGCAGCGGCTCTTTCTCCTTTTTTATCTTTAAGTATAAGCTTCCATTCCTCAGGCTGACCAGGCAATAGTTTGTTTCGGAAAGTTTCAAACTCGATGTCAAGGGCCTTGTTGGTATAAGGAACTGTTATCAAATTATTCCTGGTATAAAACCTATTATGTTTAATGAATGAAGTTCGGAAAACGAAATTTCCACGACTACTTTCATCGATGAGAATTTCCTGAGTTTTCATCGAAGCGGTTTGAAAAACAGTAACACGTGGCTGTCCTTTGGACTCGGTTTCAAAAAGGTAGTTCACATTAGGATAACCAGATGACAAAATGTATTCAATTTTTTCACCGGGTTCGCCTTTAGTCTTGGGAAAATAAAACCATTCGGAATTTAGCTCAGGAATATCCGAGGAATTTTTATTGAAAATTGTAATGTATTCAACGGCTTTTACGTCTTCGCCGAATTTATCTTTGCATAGTGCTTCTATAAGGTATACGCCAGGCGAAAATGTTTTAAATTCTTGTGACAAGTCATAATCTTTTTTTAAGCCGGTATTAAATTGTTTTTCCAGAACTTTTTGTTCTTTTTCCCATTTGTATTTATTGTTTTCATCTGCATACAAATCATTTGGAAAGGTTTTATAATATTCTTCCTGAGCTAGACTATGGCGGTCAGGTTGGGACCAAAGGCGATTCCTGAATACTTTTTGTGGCTGCTTCAATTTGTAGATGGTAAAACTTCCTTTTGTGATTTCATCTGTTCCGTTTAAATTGGTAGCTGTTATCCGGATGGATTTGGCAGTATTGATTTCAATAATGCCATCACTTGAGATCACTAATTGTAGTGCCTGGTAGCCTACATACACATTTGTTTTTGTGCTATGCGTTTCTCCGTTAATATCAGTCACATCGGCGGTCACTTCATAATTGTATGTTGCAAAACTTGTTTTTTGTATGGATTCGTCGGGCAGCGCCTTAAAATTAATGATATAGGTGCCCGTATCATTTGTAGTCGTTTCTCCGTTCGTAATTTCAGTATCTGATGATCCCGTATTTGGCCTGTACCACCAATACCAGTATGGGTAATTTACTTTTCTTACTACTCTGTATGATACCTTCGCTCCATCAATTGGGTTCCCGGAATATGCTTTACCTTTTCCACTTATACTAACATCGTCATTTAATCGGTAGCTGCCTGCTACTGGGTTAAAAGTAACTTCAAATTTTGGTCGTTTGTAATCCTCGACCGATACGTAAGCATTACCATATCCATCCGATATTCGCATGCTGCCGTTTAAACCGTTCTGCGGTGCAATAAACGAACCCGAAATGGTTCCAAACTCATTCGTGGTGGCTTCTATTGAACTTACTTTCTGATAATTGACATCATAAAAAGTCACGGTAACCGGATAGTTTGTTTTTAATGTATGATTTTGATTATTTGTTGATTCCAGGAGGATCGACTTGAAATACACTGTTTGTCCAGGCCGATAAATTGCACGGTCGGTAAACAGATGCGACTGAATCCGCGTATAATTTTTTTCATTTGGGCGATAGGTATAAAAACTATTGTTATTGAAATACGTATCGTTACCATTCATAAACTCTATAAAGAATTGCTTGTCATTTATCGAATTGTAACTAACATTTAAGTAGCCCTGTTCATTTGTTTTGAAAGACGGACCTTTGGTTATTTTATATTCCCGGTCTTTATAATCATAATGTTCAAACCAGATTTGTGCCGGTATTGATTTCAGTGGCTCTCCGGTTTGCCGATGTAGAGCATAGAAATCGTAAGATCCATCATCTTTTCTCCGTTCTGTACTGGCAATGTCGGAAATTATGCATGTGCTGTATCCAACCATATTGTGGTTGTATTTGAAATCCTCAGTTAATGAACTAAGAATAACATAATATCCTGCGGGCAATTCCGGTAATTTGATTTCCGTAAAGTGGTTCTGAAAATCACCGTCGTTAATTATTTCCTGCGTGAATGTTTTAACTTCTGGGAATGATTTCAATTTTTCAAATAATTCCTTGCCATACTTTTTTCGGAACGTATTCCGCAGCTCGTTGCTGGAGGACTTCACAATCTTAAAATGTAATCTGTCAACATTTTGGGAGCTAATTAATGCTCTGAAGGGCTTTACTGGCTCATTAACTTCCTCAATCGTCATATTATAACTTTTAGTGAGGATGGTATTGACCAGGTTTTTACATTGAATTGCTCCATAAGAATCCGGGAACGTTGCGATGGCTTTTTCACAAATTTCCTTCGCAATTTTTTTATGCCACTTATAAGTATCGCTCTCTAATGGTTTATATTCTGAAGCTTTTTGAAAATACCAGTTTGCAATCCGAAATTCTACTTCTGTTACGCGCTCATTTTTTAAAAATTTCGATTTTAGAGCATTTAAGGCATTAAAAAACAGCGTGTCTTTTTTTGGGTGTTGTGAATTCGCGTGTATAAAATCGAGTCGTAATAACTCAATATCTATTAATGCTTCCGGATGTTTGTCGTTTTTATGAAAATTTGTTAAATCCCGCATAAGTTCCACTGCATAAAACTTTGTTTCGAGGGAATCTGCCGGTTTAGGTATATCTAGGTTTATAAAATCAGGATATGGTTTTAGATACTCGCCACTATTAATAGTAAAGCGGTCAGCCGGCCTGGAAACATCTGCTTCCGAATTCATAAAAAAGGATAAGGCTCGGTGCCCTAAAAAATCATAGAGTGTTGGACGCCATTGTCTGCATTCCATTGTGCCTTTTTGGAGAATATCATCGTACAGATCAATACGCGTTCTTTTGAGGCTGTCTGAATTCTGGAGAGATGCTTTATAGTTCGATATGATCGCATAATTTATGGCCTTCAGATCCCAGGTTTGAATATCGTCGTTTTTGAAACTCGCGGTAGCCGTTCTATTATAGAATTTCCACCGGTTGTTTTGGAAATATTGGTAGAACGCATCGGCCAGTATGCTATGCAATACCGGTTTAATCGGATATTTAGCTTCTTCTGCTTCAGTACGCAATTTGAAAATCGAATTTTCAAGACTAAATTCCTCTTTATAACTCTCAAATTTCATCCTGTGTAAAATTGCCTTTACAAATTGAGGAGCGTTGTTTTCCAATTTTGCTTTTATGTAAATGCCGTTTACGATCGTCAGAGCGGTTTGAGTGAGCCCTTTTAATTCACAACTATCCACCCGTTTCCATAGTTTTTCATAGGAATCGCCTTTAGAAAAACTCAACGGCTGTAAATTGTTTTTAGTGAACGTTTCTGAAAAGATTCCGATTGAAATAACCGCCGTTGCAATCAAAAGTAAAGCAACTGTAAATATGTTTTTTAGTTTCATAGCTTTGATTTTGAATTTGGATGCAGGATGGCAACTAATTCCACATAAGATTTATAAATAGCCTTTCATTTTATAAACCCCATAACCCATCATTTCATGAATGATCATATTTAAATGGTGTAGAGCTTCAGAATTTGGTATAAAGCAGTAATCAAACCCAAATTTTCTTATACCCGTTATTTTATTTGTAACATATGGTGTAATATTTTTGTAACCCGCTTTTTTAAATATTGCTAAAGAGCGGCGCATGTGAAAGGATGAAGTTACCAGAAGTATGGAACCTTTGAACTTTAAACTATCCAGCAGGGATTTTGTATAAATGGCGTTTTCAAAAGTATTTCGTGAATTGTTTTCAATAATGATACTGCTATCTGGAATGGAAATATTTTGTAAGTATTTCCTGATATAAGCAGCCTCTCTGTGGTGAGGTTGGCTGATACTTCCTGAGCCGCCTGTAATCAGTAATTTTGAAACCCGGTTTTTGTGATAAAGTTCCAAAGTCTGGAACAACCGGTCACCGGCATACACGAAGTCAATTCGTTCCTGCCTTTCATCGATTCTCCCCATCCCTCCTAAAATTATTGCCAGGTCATACCGGGTATCTTTCAGATAAACATCATCGTCGGTAAATTCCCATGCCCGCACTAATTCATCAACGATAAATGAATTGGAAATTACATACATAAAAACAGTTAATGCGAGCGTCCATTTCCGATAACCCGTATGCCATACTCTGAAGAGTAAGTATAGCAAGCCAAAAAAGAGCCACGTATAGGGGGCGATAAGAAAAGCCAATAATTTCGAGAGGATAAAAAACATGATCTAAATTAAGAAAATTTGAAGTCTCTCAATGCCTTTCACAATTTACAGTTATAAATTTTGATCGTTTCGTCAGTAAAGATGATTCATATCAGACATTTCGTCAAGCAATAGGTTAATTTTACGACTAATTTTCAGGTATTTTGCGCTGGAATATATTTTGACGGCCACTTCAAAAAAACAGCAACATGAATTTAAATAACTTCACAATTAAATCGCAGGAAGCCATTCAGCAGGCTATGCAAATCGCAACAGCTAATGGTAATCAGGCAATAGAAAACGGGCATATCCTTAAAGGAATACTTGAGGTGGACGAAAATGTAACGCCTTTCATTTTAAAAAAACTTGGGGTAAATCAAACTGTTTTTTCCAAGACGGTGGAAGCAATTGTGAACTCTTATCCCAAAGTGAGTGGCGGACAACCTTATTTGTCTAACTCTGCAAACCAGGCAGTAGCTAAAGCTACCAATTACCTTAAAGAATTCAAGGATGAGTATGTATCGATTGAACATTTGTTGCTGGGAATATTAGCGAGTAACGATTCTGTTTCGCAATTACTAAAAGATAATGGAATCAAAGAGAAAGAATTGAAAGCTGCTATTAGGGATCTTCGCAAAGGATCGACGGTAACCAGCCAGTCTGCCGAAGAAACCTATAATTCATTAAACAAGTACGCCATAAATTTAAATACGCAGGCGCGAAATGGTAAGTTAGATCCAGTGATTGGCCGTGACGAGGAGATTCGAAGAGTGTTGCAGATTTTATCACGTCGAACCAAAAATAATCCAATTCTTGTAGGTGAACCAGGTGTTGGAAAAACTGCCATCGCAGAAGGCCTTGCTCATCGGATCATTTCCGGGGACGTTCCGGACAATTTAAAATCCAAGCAGGTGTATGCGCTCGACATGGGGGCTTTAATTGCTGGAGCGAAGTATAAAGGGGAATTTGAAGAACGACTAAAATCTGTTGTTAAAGAAGTTATCGGAAGCGACGGCGACATTGTTCTTTTTATTGATGAAATTCATACGCTCGTGGGTGCTGGTGGTGGTGGTGAAGGCGCCATGGATGCAGCTAATATTTTAAAACCTGCCCTGGCGCGTGGTGAATTGCGTGCAATTGGCGCAACGACTTTAAATGAATATCAAAAATATTTTGAAAAGGATAAAGCCCTTGAGCGCAGATTTCAAAAGGTGATGGTGGAAGAACCCTCTGAGGAAGATGCAATTTCGATTCTGAGAGGAATTAAAGAAAAGTATGAAGCGCATCACAAAGTTCGGATTAAGGATGAAGCTATTATTGCGGCTGTTGAGTTATCACAACGTTATATAAGCGATCGATTTCTTCCGGATAAAGCCATTGACTTAATGGACGAGGCGGCCTCCAAATTAAGGATGCAGATCAATTCAATGCCAATTGAGTTAGATGAGCTTGAAAGAAAGATCATGCAACTGGAAATTGAACGTGAAGCTATGAAGAGAGAAAATGAAGATGCTAAAGTTGAATCTCTCAACCAGGAACTAGCGAATTATAATGACAAGCGAATTGCTCTTAAAGCAAAGTGGCAGAGCGAAAAAGAAGCTATTGAAGGCGTTCAAAAGGTTAAAGCTCAGATCGAGGATTACAAACAAGAAGCGTCCAACTATGAAAAGCAGGGTGATTTTGGGAAAGTCGCGGAGATCAGATACGGCAAAATTCAGGAGGCGGAAGCGAGGTTGAAAGGACTGGAAGAAAAATTAAGCGAGGCTAAAGCCAGTGGTTCCCAGCTATTGAAGGAGGAAGTAGATAGTGAAGATATTGCAGATGTAATTGCTGCCTGGACAGGAATACCGGTATCGCGTATGCTGCAAAGTGAACGTGAGAAGCTTTTATTGCTTGAAGAAGAACTTCACAAACGGGTTGTTGGCCAGCACCAGGCTATTGAAGCGATTGCAGACGCGGTTAGGAGAAGCAGGGCAGGGTTGCAGGATGCGAAGAAACCTATTGGTTCATTTATTTTCCTTGGAACAACAGGTGTTGGTAAAACCGAACTAGCAAAGGCACTGGCGGATTACCTGTTTAATAACGAAAACGCTATGACCAGGATTGATATGAGCGAGTACCAGGAACGCCACGCTGTGAGCAGATTGATTGGTGCCCCTCCAGGATATGTTGGATTTGACGAGGGTGGTCAGTTAACAGAAGCAGTGAGAAGACGACCTTATTCTGTTATCTTGTTGGATGAAATTGAGAAAGCCCACCCGGATGTTTTCAATATACTGCTTCAGGTATTGGACGATGGTCGTTTGACGGATAATAAAGGTAGAACAGTTAATTTTAAAAATACCATCATTATCATGACCTCAAATATAGGGTCTCATTTGATACAGGAAAATTTCGACACGCTTGACGAGTTTAATAAAGATGAAGTTTTGGCAAAAACAAAATCGGAAGTATTTGAGTTATTGAAGAAAACAATCCGTCCGGAATTTTTAAACCGTATCGACGAAGTGATCATGTTTGAACCATTGAACAGGGATGACGTAAATGATATCGTGAAAATTCAATTTAAGCAGATTGCTGATCGTTTAGCGGATCAAAATATAAGAATCACTGCTACTGACGAAGCTATTGATTGGCTCGCACAGTTGGGATACGATCCGCACTATGGTGCAAGACCCGTGAAAAGGGTGTTACAGAAGAATTTATTGAATGAATTATCTAAGCAATTATTGGCAAATACCATCAATAAAGAGAAGGAAATTGTCATAGATATGATTGACAATAAATTTATATTTCGGAATAAATAAGCAGAATGAAAACAGGAGCTTCCATCGTGCGAAGCTCCTGTTTTTTTTCTTTAATGAGTTAATTAGTTTGACCTGGTAATTTTATATACACCAGGTCAATTTTTTTTAGCTGTTGATAGGCAGGCCTTTCGTTGGATTCTGTGTCGGGTGTTTTATTTCCAAGAAGGAAAGCAACCGGAAACTTGTGGTTAAGATCGGTAAGTCGAGTGGTTTTTGGTTTCAATATATACATTTCACTTCGCGTATGTTCCTCATCAAAAATTTCAACCAGGTAAGTGACAACATCATCCTTCAAAAAATATTTCTTAATGAGTTTTGCAGGTCGCTGTTTTTGTAGAGGCGAATGCGGATCAACCGGACAAATAAATATATCCTTTCCGATATACCAGAGAAACCTGAATTCCTTTTCGTTTTCACCTCGGATCTTAATCGGTAAACCAAAAAACAGGATATCTTCATTATCATTTTTAGTAATATGAAAAGGTAATTGCAGTTTAACGGTAAGGTATTTTCCTTTATTAATACGTAGACGGCTTGTTGTAAGGGCCACAATAATTAGTAGAAATCCTTCGTTCAATATGTTTTTGAGAACTACCGTACTAGCATACCATAAGTTTTTGTAATAAAACGCATATCCAAATTCAATTAATAGGATGACGATATACCACGTGAAAATGGTCGTGTAGAGTTTAGTAGTAGATGCTATTTTTTCATAATTAAAGTAGGGTGAAAAGTTGATGCAATTATTAATCATTTGCATCCAGAAATTAATTCCAATTAAGTATATGATACTCGATAGTAAGGGAGTTAATGGGCCCAAGAACATTTGCGTAAGAAAGAAATCGAAAAGGCCGTGAGACATTACAGCCAGGCTGATGCCAATTATTGAATTGGCGTAGGGATTTCCCTTCTTAAAAATTTTCGTTCTGTAAATGCCATACACGCATATACTTGTGTTTATAATGTGTACGAGGCTGCTGATGTACGTGCGTCCGGTGATGATTTGTGAGCCGTAGTTATGATAGTAGATATAGTTTTCACGGACTGAAAATCCCAGCGCTACAATGCCTGCAAACACGAGGTAATCTATGGGTTCATTGATTCTGTTCTTCAGTATTCTTAAAGCAATAAATACACCTGCCAGTTTTGTCAGTTCTTCGGCCAGGCCAACACCAAATAGCGAATAGAGAAAGTCGTTGGTGAATTCACCATTAAAGTTCAAGCCAGCTCTACCCAATAGATAATAAATCCATAATGTTAATCCCGGCGTTAAAAAGCCAATAATAAATGCAATAACAACGTCACGTGTGCGTTCCCCTTCAAGTAAATCTATCCTCTTGAAATAATTAAGCCAAAGCATGGCGCCCGCTACCGAGCCCAGGATTGGAAATATCAAATAGATCTGAATGGCAGTTAGCATAGGTTTAAAAAAAAATCCCTCAGCTGATAGCTAAGGGATTTAAAGGTTGTCTGGGGAAAATTAGTTATTAATACTGATTTTTTTATCTAATTCCTCGATGTATGCTTTAAAGCGTTTGTCGGTATCCATTAAATTATTTACTGTGCGGCAGGCATGTAAAACAGTCGCATGGTCTTTTCCTCCACAATGCATACCAATCGTTGCTAAGGATGACTTAGTCATGCATTTTGCAAAATACATGGCGATTTGACGTGCCTGAACTACTTCGCGTTTACGCGTTTTAGATTTCATTAGATCAATATTCAAATCAAAGTAATCGCAAACCACTTTTTGGATATAGTCAATTGAAACTTCGCGAGCAGTTGATTTAACAAACTTGTCAATCATTTGTTTGGCTAATTCCAATGTAATCGTCTTTTTGTTTAACGATGATTGAGCTAATAATGAAATAAGAGCGCCTTCTAATTCACGTACGTTAGATGTGATGCTATAGGCCAAATATTCACACACTTCTTTAGGTAACTGAATCCCTTCATTGTACACTTTCTTTTCAAGAATGGCAATACGGGTTTCTAAGCCAGGTGTTTGTAAATCTGCACTTAAACCCCATTTAAAACGAGATAATAGCCGTTGTTCAATTCCCTGCATTTCAACCGGGGCACGGTCGGCTGTTAAGATGATTTGTTTTCCTAACTGATGCAAATGGTTAAAAATATGAAAGAAAACATCCTGGGTTTTTTCTTTTCCTGCCAGGTATTGAATATCGTCAATAATTAACGTATCGATCATTTGATAAAAATGAACGAAATCATTTTGATTATTATTTTTAATGGAATCAATGAATTGGGCAATAAATTTTTCAGACTGAACATAAAGAACCGTTTTGTTTGGAAAATTCTTTTTAATGTCAATACCGATTGCCTGAGCTAAGTGTGTTTTTCCTAAACCAACACCTCCGTACAATAACAATGGATTAAATGCTGTTCCTCCTGGTTTTTGCGAAACCGCGTACCCGGCCGAACGGGCTAAACGGTTACAATCACCTTCTACGAAATTATCGAAACAATAATTTGGATTTAACTGAGATTCAACAGAAACCTTTTTCAGGCCAGGAATAATAAATGGATTTCTGATTGACCCACTATCAATTGGCATCGATACAGGGTTGTTTCTTAAATTGGTATTGATGTTTGGAACTTTAAGCATCACAGCCTTTTCAGATTTGCCTGTTCCATTGTCCATCACAATGCTGTATTCAATTCTACCTTCCGGGCCTAACTCTTTACGAATTACTTTTTTAATGATGGTAATGTAATGTTCTTCCAGCCATTCATAAAAAAACTGAGAAGGTACTTGAATGTTTAATACGTTGTCTTGAATTTTGATTGCTTTAATCGGGTCGAACCAGGTAGCAAAGTTTTGAGGACTTACATTATCTTGAATTACTCTTAGGCAATTCTTCCACACGGTTTCGGCTGTCTTTTCCTTCATAGTATTAAATAAGTTATTAAGTATATAGTGTTTAGTGTTATTAACAAGTTCGAGTTTGTAAATATATACTGATTATTTAATCTCACAAGGAAAAATCAGATAATTAATTCAAGAATATTTTCTTTTCACTCTTGCTTTTTTAAATTTTTCTATTATCTGAATTATGTGAAATTTTTTTCTTACCATGAGAGAAATATACATCCAGTTTTCCCAGGCAAATTCCTGCCCATCCTACTTGTGTAATGTGGATTGGTTTACCCGCCCGATTGGTTAATTTTACAGGGTGTTCGAGAAAGGTGTGCGAATGTCCGCCGATAATCAAATCAATGTTTTCTGTAAGAGGAGCCATGCTGATATCGCTGATTTTTTTATCGTCTTTAAATCCTAAATGTGATAACGCAATTACATAATCACACATCAAATCATGTTTTAAAAGTTTCGCTGTTGCATTTGCAATCGGTAAAGGATTTTGATAGATTGTTTCCTGGTACATTTTCTTATCAACAAGTCCCGCAAGTTCAACCCCATACCCTAACACTCCTATTTTAATTCCTTGTTTTTCAAAAATTTTGTAGGGAATTATTTTATTATGCAAACTGGTGTTTGAGAAATCATAATTGCAATTGATAAATGAAAAACTGGCATGCTCCATTTGTTTGGTAATATTGTCAATGCCTAAATCAAAGTCATGATTCCCAATTGTAGTAGCATCATATTTCATCAGACTCATCAACTTGTATTCCAGTTCTCCACCGTATAAATTAAAGTAGGGTGTGCCCTGGAAAATGTCACCAGCATCTAGTAAGAGGACATGATCATTGGCTTTTCTGATTTCTTCTATAACCGCCGAACGCCTTGCAAAACCGCCCTGATTGGCATATTTGGGATCGTTTTTCGGAAAAGGCTCTATTCGGCTATGAATATCGTTTGTATACAAGATGGTTACTTTTGTGAGGTCTCTGGCACTTAACAATTCCTTTGAATAGGCTGGAAATCCGGCTATTACCGCTGAAGTACCTATAAAATATTTTATGAAATCCCGTCTATTTTGAAACTTGAATTCGGCCATCTAACTGAGGTTTTATAGTTTGATCCATTTTAGTTATGTCTTCGCAATAGTTAATTATCATATTACGCAGCAACACGTTGGTAATTTTTCGCTCTTTCGCGTTTTTAAAAAAGGTATAGCTGTCGCCTCCATTGGCTAAATAGTCAGATGTTACCACCCAATAATCTTTGAATTTATCAAAGGGTTTTCCTTTCACTGAAATATTACCAGCCTTCGATTCACTGATTGTTAAACGCATTCCTCCAACCGGAATGCCTCCTTTTTCTGCAATTTTATCACACATATCTTCAAATTGAGAACCTGATAATTTTAATAAAACTACTTCGTTATCAAAGGGCATTAATTCAAAAATATTCCCGATGGTTATATTTCCTTTTGGCAGAGAATTCCTAAGACCTCCTTTATTGAATACAGCTACATCCAGCATTGATGAATCATTGCCAAGTAATTTTTTAGTTTCATAAATTACCGCATCACAAAAAAAATTCCCAAGGGTACTTTCTAAATCTCCTTTCACAAGAGCTTCTTCACTTTTGGCTATTACCGCATACATTTGTTCGTCATGCCTTTTTTTATAGGGAGCCATCATTTTATAAACAGAACTATCTATCTTATCTGAGTTTACAAGGATGTTAGAATCAGAAAGCGAATAAACAGATGTTTTTTTGGAACAAGCAAATAAACTGATAGCGGCTGAAAAAAACAGTATTTTTAGGGAGAAATTCATGAAGGGAAATAAAAAATCACTCTTTAAAGATAAGATATAATTTGCATGATTAAAACAGAAACAACGTTAAGGGTGCGTTATGGAGAAACAGACCAGATGGGCTTTGTATATTACGGCGTATACGCCCAATACTATGAGGTAGGCAGAGTGGAAGCTATGCGCACTTTAGGATTTAGCTATCGTGAAATGGAAGAAAGCGGTGTTTTAATGCCGGTTATTAATTTAACCATTGATTATAAAAAGCCGGCCCGTTATGACGATGAAGTGAGAATTGTTACTACTGTAAAAGAAATGCCGGGCGTACGGATAACATTTCATTACGAATGTTTTAACCAGGAAAATCAATTATTAAATAGAGGGTCGGTTACGCTAGTCTTCATTGATAAAAGTAAAAATAAGCCGATGCTCCCGCCTCAATGGTTCATGGACGGTTTTAAAAAAAGATTTGATACGAATTGAGTTTAGCAGAGTAGGGATAAAAATTCAATACCTGATTTCACATCCAGGTAGCAAGGCTTTTAATTCTTCCAGATACTCTTTAGAAAAATTGTTACCCCGAACATCAAGCAGAGTTAGGTTTTCGAGTTGGCAAATGGTATCCGGTAGTTTTTGTAGCTGATTGTTTTTTACGGAAAGCAGCCTTAATTTTTTTGCCTTATAAATTTCAAACGGTAAAGTTCTCAAATGATTGGCATCCAAAACAAGTACTTCCAGGTTTATGAAACGTTCAAAATGTTTTGTAAGGTAAAAAATGTTTGTATTGGTTAAGTTAAGATAATTGACATTAGGGATTTTAAAAATTTCTTTCGGAAAACTATCCAGGACGCAATTCTCGATGGTTACGTCTTTTAAATTTTTCAAATATTTAAATGTATTAGGGAGTTTCAATGTATCATTGGTAGAAGAAATTTTAAATGTTTTTAGCTTGTTCAGATAAGCAATGTTGGCAGGAATACTATCGATTTTGCTACCGAAAAATTCGAGGTAGTTTAAGTTTCCAAGTTTTTTGAGATCCGGAAATTCCGCAAATTCATTATTATAGCTGGAAAAATAGACGAGGTTATGCAGGCCCTCAAATCCTGGCGGGTATGAATTTACTTCATTTCCACTAAGCCGTAACGCTTGTAAATCCTTTAATTTGCCAATTTTTGAATACAATTTAGGTTCCAGTTTTTTATAACTCAAATCCATTTTATATACGCCGGTTTCGATCTCGAGTGCTTGTTTTAAGTCCGTATATATGCGTGATCCAAAAGGGCCGTACTTATCAAACTCGTTAGGTTGCGCATCGGTTAAGTAAAAGGCAAAAATAAAAAGGATGCAAAAACGTATCATGTTTCGATTTTAACGAATATACAATTTTTTTATCAGGCGAGATAGCGTTATGGATTTAAATTAATTTCATTGCCAATTCATTACCTTTACTTTAATTTTTTTTAATACCCATGGGCCCTCTACAGGAATTTATTTCTCTAATAAAAACGTCTCTTCTCGAAAAAACGTTTGTACGATTGAATTTGGCAAATTATCATGGCGCTATCGATGGGCTAAAAAAGTGTGTGGTAAAAAGAGTGATTATACAAAATGGTGATAAATTAAGCTTCACGTATAGGCACCAAACAAAGGACATCGTTAAAAATTATTCCTGCAACGAGGGTGCGCATTTGGTTGAAGATTGGTTGGCGAGAAATGAATTTAAAGCCGCAACCCTTTTCACAATTAACGGGGATACACTTCTTGAAATCCGTGCCGGAAAAGTATTTCTAAAGAGAAATCCTGCGACGTTTACAGAAATGCCGTCTTTAGAACATAATTCCATTAAATCCCGATTGATCAATTCAAACGGTAAGCCATACCTGGAAATGCTGAAAATTACTGATTCAAAAGGGTTGGTTTTTAATCATTCTCAGGATAAATTCAAACAAATTAACCGTTACGTTGAAATTTTAAGTCCATTGCTAAAAGAACTCAGTTATGTTGCTCCGCTAAAAGTAGTGGATATGGGGGCAGGAAAAGGTTATTTGACGTTTGCTTTGTATGATTACCTGAATCATGTTTTAAATTACCCAACGCAGGTTGTTGGAATTGAATACCGGAGCGACCTCGTTGAATTATGTAACGACATTGCTGACAAATGCAGGTTTAAGGATTTGATTTTTAAGCAGGGAACAATAGCAGAATATAACATGCAAGCTACCAATGTTCTAATAGCACTTCACGCATGCGATACAGCTACCGATGATGCCATTTTTAAAGGCATTCAATCGGGTGCTGATCTGATTGTAGTCGCACCTTGCTGTCACAAGCAAATACGAAGGGAAATTGAGAAGAGTAAAACTAAGAATGACCTGGATTTTTTATTGAAGCATGGTATTTTTTTAGAGCGTGAAGCAGAAATGCTTACAGACGGATTGCGTGCCTTATTTTTGGAATATGCCGGTTATTCCACCAGGATATTTGAATTTATTTCTGGTGAGCATACGCCAAAAAATGTGATGATTGTAGGACAGAAGAATCCGAAGACAGAATTGCAAAAGGAGGAAATCCTGGTTAAAATTAAAAAATCGAAAGCGTATTTCGGAATAAGTCAACACTACCTGGAAAATTTAATGGGTTTGTAATTACAGATCCATTTTTTGCAGCATTTCCATCTTATAATGCATATCCAACGAATAGGACATTGTAGCGTGTTGTTTAAGGAAGGAATAAAGGATCAGACTCTTTTTAAAACAATTATTCGCTTTCGTTTCAATCTCATTAATTGACGAATAGTATATGCCTTTTTCGTAGACCAAATCAGCAAGCATTTTTAATTGATCATCCGATAATTTTTTTTCTTCAGTAAGAATTTCAATAAGTTTTTGGTTTTCAGTTGATTCAACAAAGTTAATCTCCGTTGGTGTATATTTCTTTACCGATTCACTTATCAGTTCCGACATCTCCGGGAACTTACCTTCCTTTTTTAATCCAAAAAGCGAGCCAAGTACTTTTCCAAACTCTTCAAACTGTTTTATCAGATAATCACGCTTAAACATGTTTATTCAATTGCGTTATTAATTGAGTTGCTTGTTGGATTAACGAATGACAATTGTCGTTCACAATTACGTAATCCGCTAACGGAATTTTCTTTTCATCCGGCCATTGTGCCGCTATACGCTTTATAATTTCTTCCCGTTGTAATGAATTGCGTTTCATGACCCTTTCAATTTTAATTTCGAGGGTTGAAGTAACCAGTATCGTAAAATCAAGTTCTTTAAATAGGCCGGTTTCAAATAAAAGTGCGCTCTCTTTTATGAGTAAGGTATGATCAGGATATGATTGAATGAATTGATTGAAATCCTGCTTTACCGCGGGATGTAAAATATTATTAAGCTGGTTTAATAGTGCGTTGTCGGAAAATACTTTATCGGCAACATATTTTCTGTTAAGTTCATTGGAACTTAAGTACGCATTTTCACCCAGCAGCTTTATGATTTCAAGTTTTACCGACGAATTTAAATATAACTGTTTGGCTCTTTCGTCGGAGTTGTATACAACGGCACCCATAGTTTCCAACAGTTTTGCTACAGTCGATTTTCCGCTGCCAATTCCTCCTGTTAGCCCTATTATCATTATTTGTAGATTAAATAGGAAATCGTTGCCGGATCTATTTTTTTGATTTTCACCTCGGAAGGCGACCTTATAATGGCAACCTGAAGTGTTTGTTGTTTTTCCCGTATGTGATCGTAATTCACAATTGCTTTAAAAGAATTTGAGCTTATATTTTCATAGTCTTTCATCGCCACCAGGTATTTTACAGTAACAAAACCAGGAAGCAATTTTATGGTCTCTCTTCCGGTGTTATTCATAATTGTAATGGGAACCTGGATAGTAGATTCAGTTAGTTTATCTACTTCAAAACTTAACTGCACATCTTTTGCACTGTAACTTATTGTGGAAAACGGTTTCTTTAAGGGAATTGGCGATGAATAGTTCTGGTGGATGTCTTTTAAATTTAAAAAATAGGTGTAAACTGTATCCATTTTCTTGAGATCCATGCTATCACCAGTTACCGTAATATAAGCAGGAACGATGACAGGTTTTGAAATCATGGAGTACCCTGGGAGACAGGTGACCTTGAGGTTTGCTTTTACAGGCAGTAATTTTGAATTCCCTTTTCCGACAGAAAAAAATAAGGTATCGGGACGAATTTTAATGATATCCACGTCGAAATTTAAAACACTTTTCAAATTAAAATTTCCATTGCTAATGGAATAGGCCTGAGATTTCGCGTTCGTTTTAAGAAGGTTAAAATCTATTACTACTTTTTCGGTAATTTTTTTAAGTGAGATAAAAACCAATTTCAAACCATTAGTTTTTATCTCAACATCAAGTGTTTCTGGTAATTCACCTACAATCAGCTTGTTTGTAGGCAGGTTTAAAAATGTTACCGGAACTTTAAGATTGTATTTATAGTTTCTATTTAACGCATGCACCACCCATAAAAGTGCTGCGATGCCTAAACAGATTAAAAATGTGATTACTTTTTTGCTAATGAGCAAGCGCCTAATGCGTGTAATGGCATTTGACGACCTCATTATATTAAGAAGCTTGATTTAAAGTAGACGTTGCATCCTGAGATACTGCATTTTTTGAAATCTTCATTTTAGATCCGTCTTCTACAGCAATAATGATTGTGCCATCATCATTCATCTTACTAATTGTTCCATAAATGCCACCGATCGTAAGGATTTTATCATTTACTTTTAAAGATTCAATGTATTTTTTTGTCTCTTTTGCTTTTTTCATTTGAGGGCGAATCATGAAAAAATAAAAAACGATTACGATTAAAACTAATGGAATTATCTGTGTGATTGGATTTCCACCCTGCGTGTTGCCTGCCATTAAAATTACTAAGTTGTTCATGTTGTGTGTATAGATTTTGTTTTGGTTTAATTTTTAATGTGCTGTTGGCAATTCATTAGGGTTTGCGCTTGTTGGCACAATGATGTTTGCCTTAATATAGATGATGCGCGTGCTTGGTTCACAGTTCGTAACAACTGTCACCGACTTCTCAACAATTCCCGACTTTCCTTCGCTCGCAAATACCACATTTATATTTCCTTCCTGTCCAGGTAAAATTGGTTTTTTTGGGTATTCCGGTATCGTACAACCGCAACTTCCACTCGCTGAGGATATGATCAGGTTAGCACTCCCTGCGTTTTTAAACTTAAAATTATAACTTACTTTTTCTCCTTGCGTAATTCGTCCAAAATCATGCGTTTCTTCTTCAAATTTAATTTCCGGAAGACTTGAATTAGAATTTCCATCTGCCGATTTTGTATTCATTACGTCGCTCGTAGAGATATCCGTGCGTTGTTCTTTACAGGAAGATGTAAGGATAATCAGGCTTAAAGCTATAACGGATAAGACTCTCATAATAAAATGTTGCAGGCAAATTTAGGATTTTAAACCAATTTTCAATAGATAAAAAATTATAAAAAAATAACAAAAAAATGAACCTAAGCCGACGTTCCCATTTTAGCTATTCAACCAATTATGCATGAGCACTTCGCCATATTGCGACAAAATGGATTCGGGATGAAATTGAACACCGCAAACCCGGTCTTTATAATGTCGGCCGGCCATAATATTTCCATTCTCATCTTCTGCGATAACATGTAATTCTTTTGGTAAACAGTCTTTATCAATTACCCAGGAATGGTATCTTCCAACGTTAAAAGATTCCGGACAGTTTTTAAAAAGAGGGTCGGATTGTAAAACGCGGATTGGAGTTGCTAAACCATGATAAACTTTTTTTAAATTTTTAAGGCTACCTCCATAGTGTTCACCAATAGCCTGGAATCCCAAACATACTCCAAAAATATCTTTGGAAGTGCTGTATTGTTTTAGAAGGTCAGGCATGATACCAGCGTCTTTAGGTAGACCCGGCCCGGGTGATAACACAATTTTATCAAAATTATTTGCTTCATCAAGTGAAATTTTATCATTGAGATACACACTCACTGATGCATCACTTACTTTTTCAATGAGATGAACGAGGTTGTAGGTGAAACTGTCATAATTATCAAGAATTAAAATTTTCACGTCTATCAATCATCAAATTAAATGTATGAATTCAGATTGGCATCTTATTCTAATTTCCTTCCATTAAACCGCGTCCTGTTTTCTGAATTTTATTATCCCTTTTCAGATCGGCAATAATTTTATCAAGAACACCATTAATGAAGGTTTTGCTATTAGGTGTGCTATATTCCTTCGAGATATCAATGTATTCATTTAATGAAACTTTCACAGGAACGTTGCTAACATGCAAAAATTCCGCTAAAGCCATTTTCATTAATAAAATATCCATTGATGCAATGCGTTCCAGTTCCCAGTTTTTCGTTTTTTGATCAATTAATTTGTCGAATTCCTTATCACCGGCAATTGTCTTCCTGAAAAGCGTTGAAATAAATTGTTGATCATCCTCTTTATCTTTATAGAGTGGAACCAGTTTTAAAGTGCCTGAAAAATTCTCGAAAGTTTTGGAAACCATTGAGAAAGCACCATAAGTGTCATCTGCCCAATGGATATTCTTTTCCTCAAATAAATGGTTTAATAACTCATGTTCGTAAAGAAAATCAGTGGCAACGGAAATTAAAAACAATTTATCTTCCTTTGCTGAGGGATTTGGTGAAGCCATATAAGTTTTATATAGCTCGGTTGCACGAAGCTCAGCGTATAGTTTTCGAACAAGATCAAAATCATTTTGCCACGAAATTTTACGGTTGGCAATTTCTCTTTTTAAATCTTCATTGTTTACGAGTGCTACCAACACAGTATTTTCGATAAAACGAAGATTCGGTTCAAGGTCTTCTTTACTTGGGAGACGTTTATTTTTGTTTTCTTCGGTTACCAGCAAAGCAGTGTGATGAATGTCGGTAAACAGCACAAGAACGGTAATGTACAAATCATAAATTTTATCCAAACTCTTAAACAATTCTTTTTCATAAAAACCAATATCAGCCTTTTCATTCTGAAAATAGGAATAAAGGGTTTGCATTGTTTTTATTCGAAGATAGCGTCTGTTTAACATAAAGAACGATTTTTAGTATTGATTAGGACAGTAATTTATTTGAACTTCAAAAAAGAATTGAGCGTTGTTTTTAGTAGAAAAAAGCGGTTAAAGTACGGCATTAATTTTTGCGATGCTTTCGATACGCTGTTCGGCAATTTTATTAGCGGCGGCATACGTAGGTATGTTTTGTGTTTTCGCAGTTTGAATTATGTTCCAGGTTGTGCCATAAATTTTTTCAGCGTGTGCCATAGCCCTTTCCCGGTTATAACCTTCCAATTCATAATAAACATTTATGATTCCACCAGCATTTACAACGAAATCAGGAGCATAAAGTATACCTTTCGACATGACTAACTCTCCGTGTTTTTTTTCGTCCGCTAATTGGTTATTAGCAGCGCCGCATATCACGCGGCATTTTAATTTTGACAGAGTTTCATCATTTACCGTTGCACCTAATGCACATGGTGCATAAATATCGATGTCCAAGTCAAACATTTTATCAGCAGGCACAAATTCTGCATTATATTTTTCAACCGCATTTTTGATACGATCTTCATTAATATCATATACATACACTTTAGCGCCTTCCTTGCTGATGTATTCAACCAAATGCATCCCTACATTTCCAATTCCCTGCACAAAAATTTTCTTCCCTTCTAGGCTATCGATTCCAAACGCTTCTTTTGCACTCGCTTTCATACTCACGTATACACCATAAGCGGTTACAGGAGAAGGATCCCCGCTTCCTCCCATATTTTCAGGCAAACCACTAACGTAATCCGTTTCCATTTTAATAATTTCCATGTCACGGCTATTCATCGCTACATCTTCCGCGGTAATGTATTTACCTCCAAGGCTGTTTACAAATTTGCCGAACCGGCGAAGCAGGGCTTCAGATTTTACTTTAGCGGCATCACCGATAATAACTGCTTTTCCTCCTCCTAAGTTTAGTCCGGCAACGGATGATTTATAGGTCATACCTCTTGAAAGACGTAGCACATCAGTTAACGCTTCCATTTCATTGGTATAATTCCACATACGCGTGCCGCCTAACGATGGTCCTAAAACCGTATTGTGAATGGCAATAATGGCTTTTAACCCAGTGGCATTATCATTACAAAATAAAAGCTGCTCATGATTGTTCACGAGCATTTGTCCGATCACCGGATTTTGTGCTAAAGTCGAGTTTTTTATTTCTTTTACTTCCATAAAAAGGAGGGGATTTAATTGGCCGCTAATTTAGTGTTTTTATATGGATTTAGCGTTTTAATTTGGAGAGAAATTGGAATGCAATCCTTAAATTTGGCCCTTATTTTGGTAAAATCCCTTAAATATTTATTGCTGTTATTGCCGCTATTTAATGTAGCCCAAAATAGTTTTACTGGCAGTAAAGATTTTTATATTAAAGTTGCTCCTACCTATGGTTTTGTCTTTGAACATAAAAGCACAATCGGAAACCTTGTAAAAGGGTATATCCCGGGCATTGAAGTAGATTTCGTTAAGCCTACATCGGGTAATAAACGCTGGCACCGGGAGAACAATTTCCCTGAGGTTGGGATTTCATTTAACTTTATTGATTTTGCGAATCCTAAACAGTTAGGATATTGTTATGCGCTTTCGCCGTATGTTGAAATCCCTTTAAATAAAAAGGTACGCGCCATACGCCCGATTCTTAGAATTTGTTGGGGCGTTTCATATGTCACTAAAAAATTTGATATTGATCACAATCCTAAAAACATAGCAATTGCCAGTCATTTGAACACCTTTGTTCAATGGAAAGTTTTATGGCATGTAAAAATGAGTGAAAAACTGCGTTTAGAACCGGGATTGTCTTTTGCCCATGCTTCCAACGGACGGTCTCAGGTTCCTAATTTGGGCTTAAATGTAGTCTCTCTGAATCTCGGATTAACTTACAAATTTAATGGGGAGGTGAATAAATCTGAATTAATCGACTCGTCCCACACATGGCCTTCCAGGCACGAAGTTTTAATTTGGGATGCCGTTGGGTTTAATGAACACGAACCGCCGGGAGGACCAAAATATTTTGCAAACACATTTGGCGCGAATTATTATTACAATGTGAGAAACACCCACAAATGGGGCGCGGGTGCGGATGTTTGTTATGATACCCAAAATGCTTACCACCTTGAAACTTCCGGAAATCCCGCTAATAGCTGGACTGATGTAATGCAACTGGGAATAAAAGCTTGTTATGCCTATAACATCGGAAGAATCAGTTTGCCTATTGAAATGGGCTACTATGCCATTTCCAAACCCAAGGAAGATGGGCCAATTTTTCACCGAATCGGCATCCGTTATTTCTGTAGAAATGGTTTAATGATTAATTTCACCATGAAGTCACATTGGGCGGTGGCGGCACATTTCGATTACGGGTTAGGTTACCGGTTCAATATTAAAAAGAAGAAGGCTCATGCGTTGTAAAATTTGGTGTGTCATACTCTTTGTGATGTTTCTTTTTCATTCCTGCAAAAAGGAAAGCATGTGTGATTGCGTGAAATCAACCGGACCAACAAACGTAATTTATCATGCGAAAGAGAATTTTAATTGCATTTTCATCAGGGATAAAATGGATTTATACCTTACTCAAGGACCACAGTTTGAAATAAAAGTGGAGGCGGGCGAAAACCTTCAGCGTTTAATCAAAACTGAGCTTGATGGAGAAACATTAAAGGTTTTCAATAACAACCGCTGCAATTGGGTGCGTGGTTACGATCGAAAAATACGCATTTACATTACTGCGCCCTATTTTAAATACATTCAAAATGCCGGTTTGGGTACAATTGAAACCACCAATACGATAATACAGGATGAAATTAAATTGAGGACTGAAAATTCAGGCGATTTACGATTATATATGGATGTTCACAAGATTGTTGCGAGTGCACATGGAAACGGTGATATGTACCTCGCAGGCACAACTGATATATTTGAACACGACTATACAGGTACTAATTACTTGTATGCCACCGCGCTTTCTATTTCTTCCTATGCCTATCTTCATAGTGTATCGATTGGACATGCGTATATCAATGCACCCGAAAACGGCCTGATGGATGTGGTAATTGACCGATCCGGTGACGTGCATTATAAAGGTAATCCTGCAACTATCCGCTTAACAAAAAATGGGAAGGGTAATTTGATTAAAAATTAACTTCTTAATACTAAATTGCTTTATCTTTCGTTTAGGGAATATTGAAGAATATAATTTCTATACTGTTTTTTATTATATGCGTTGCCCGGGGAGTGGCTATTGCTCAGGATGATTATGTGAATGATGGACAAATGCGGTATGAAGACTGGACATACAAACCCTATATAAAAACAGTGCAGCTGCATGAATCGTCCTTTGATGCAAATCCGGCAATTTTACAGTTTCAGGGAGATGAACAACTGGAACTTAGTTTTGATGATTTGGAAGGGGACCGGAAAGATTACGCGATTAGTTTTGTGCATTGCGATGCCAACTGGAACCCGTCTAATTTGGTAAGCGCCGAATACATGACAGGTTTTTTTGAAGCCAATATTTTGAATTTTAATTTCTCTACCAATACCATTCAAAAATTTACGCATTACTCCATTCTTTTTCCTCAGGCGAATATGCAATTTTCAAAATCGGGAAATTACATTGTATTTGTATACGAGGATAATGATAAAGAGAAACTGGTTATAACAAAACGTTTTATGATCTATGAGAATAAAGTGAATGTAGTTTCTACTGTCCGTCAGGCGATTGGCAATGACGAACAGTATGAAAAGCAACACATCGATTTTAGTGTGATAAACGGACAATATGAATTAACAAATCCGTTCACCGATATGCATGTTATTATTACTCAAAATAACCGCTGGGACAACGCGGTAAATAACATTAAGCCAACTTTTGTGGAACCGCGGCAATTAACCTATTCTTTAGATTCCAAATCGACTTTTAACGGCGGTAACGAATTTCGGTTTTTTGACACGCGCTCGTTACGAACTTATACGGAACGGGTTGCGGGAATTAGACGGGATAGTACTTATAAATATCATATAGAATTGAAGACCGATGAACTGCGGACTTTTAAAAGCTATTCGTTCTATAATGATCTTAATGGTGGTTTTATCATTAAGAACAGAGATATGGTTGGCAATCCGGATTTAGAATCTGACTACGCATGGGTACACTTTTTTTTACCGTATGATAACGCGCAAGGAGCAGGAAATTTTTACGTTTTAGGTAAACTTACAGAATGGAGACTAAATAAATCGAACCGAATGACCTACAACTATAAAAAAATGGGTTATGAATGTGCTATGTATATTAAGCAGGGATATTATAATTATACGTATGTGTACTTAAAAGACGATAAAAAAGGTGGTGATGAAACTTTTACGGAAGGAAACCATTGGGAGACGGAAAATGATTATACCATCTATGTGTACCACCGTCAGCGAGGCACCTATTATGACCAATTGGTTGCGGTAAAAAGATTTAATTCCTTAAGAAGGTAATCATAAGATTCCGTAAAGGATTCTACCAACTAAAAAGTAAATTGAAATTCCTATAATGTCGTTGAGTGTGGTTACAAATGGCCCGGTTGCCAGTGCCGGATTAATTTTAAACCGATTCATCATTAATATTAGGCCAACTCCCAACTCTTTTAATAATTTCGGTGCAATTTTATCAGTAATTAATGTATTGTTCGCAAGGCCCTGCACAATAATAGCTGAGGACTGCACACCTACGTTACCACCTGTTGCACCAATAAGAGGTATAAAGAACGCCATTTCAGGTCGTATCTGAATCTGATCTTCGTATCCACCAATAATTCGGGATCCAATGATTCCACCGCACATGCCAACAAGTAACCAAGGAATACGTGCCCTCGATAACCGCCAAAGATTGTCATTACTGTCAACATCATCGGTAATACCACTCATGAGCTGCATATCCTTTTCAGCTTCCTCTCGCATTACATCAACCACATCATCCACTGTAATACGCCCTACAAGCCTACCCAATTGGTCAATAACGGGTAAAACTACAAGGTCATACTTCCGGATAATTTCCGCTACGTCTTCACTGGATGCAGAAGTTTTCACCGAAATGATATCCGCATCAAATATTTCTTCGATGAGGGCCAATGGATGTGAAACAATCAGTTTTTTGAGCGAAAGCATCCCTATAAGTTTTTCATTGCCATCGACTACGTAAACTGCATACAATGCGTCCACACTTTCTGTTTGTCGCCTGATTTCATCAATACAGGCGCTTACCGTTTCATGGGCGTAAACACTCACCAGCTCTTTTGCCATAAGCGATCCCGCTGTACCCTCTTCAAAACTCATCAGGTCAGCAATATCACTTGCCTGTTCAATGTCTTCCAGGTGTGATAGAACTTCCTCCTGTATGTCTTCGGGTAATTCATTGATGACGTCGGCAGCGTCATCAGAATCCATGTTGTCTAACTGTTCGGCAATTTCTTTAGTGGAAAACGTCGCTAACAGAGCTTCACGCTTTTCATCTTCCATTTCCAATAATACGTCCGACGAAATGTCTTCGTCAATAAGGTCGTATAAGTAAATGGACTCCTCTAAATAAAGCTGATTTAAGATCAAGGCAATATCAACCGCATACAACTCTTTGAGTTGTTCCTTTATAAAGACATCGTTTTCCTCAGCGATGGCGTTTTTTAACTCGTCAAGGTATTCGGAGCTAAGTTCGAACTGCATTTCCTTAATTTTGGTTCGCTAAAGTAAGGTTTTTATAACGGATTGGGTTATGCTTTGCTAAACTTTTGTTTGAGAAAAGCATTTAAAAAGATCACAGAAAGGATGATGCAGAATCCTATATAAAATGTAACAGAGAGGTCTTTATTTTCCTGAAACAATAGTCCAGCCAGTATTATCCCATACACGCCTTCTAGATTTACAGTTAGATTAATGGTATAGGGAGACAAATGCTTCATCAAATTAACACTGGCTATAAAAGGATATACTGTGCAAACTCCTGCTAACAGGGTGATAAGCAATATGTCCCGATTAGTAATCTCAAAAAAACCGCTCTCAAAACTTCCATTAATAATGAGAAATATGCTTAGCCCGATTAGTGCAGCAGAAAGCTCAATAAAAGAAAGTACCGGCGATGTTATTTTTTCTTTTTCGTTCTGAATTAATACACCGTTTAATACACTAAATACCGACGCAGTGAAAGCCGCTAAAATACCGAGCAAAATGCCAAGTGCGTACTTAATTTCCACAGAAAAGATCAGGCAGATTGCTCCCACAATTATGACACCGATAGCTAACTCGTACCAAATGAATTTGCGCTTGTAAATCAGAGGCTCTGTTATTGCAGTAAAAATAGTACCCGTGCTAAAGGCAGCCATGGTTACTGAAACATTCGATACTTTAATCGCTCCATAAAAACAAAGCCAATGAACACAAATAATCACTCCAACGCCGCTGAGCTGCAATAACTTTTTATAGGAAACTCTTAAACTTGCTTTGATGTAAAATAAATAGAAAGCCATAAGAAAAAGCGTAATGGCGATGCGAAACCATACTAATTGGAGCGCGTCCGCACTTATCCCTTTTCCCAGAATTGGAGACCAGCCCCAAATAAATACAATAAGATGAAGCAGGAAATGATGTTTGTTAATATTTTTTAGCACGCGTAAAAGTAATGATTGATATTTAATACCATTTGTTAAAACAAAGAAAACCTTGCCGACCTGGCAAGGTTTTTTAGAATGAATATTTTAATTACTGTATGACTATTTTGTCTTCGTAAACAACCTTATCTCCTTTTCGAATTACCATCAGGTAAACGCCCGCACTCAAGTTGTTAACATCAATTACAGATTCCCCGTAATTTATTTCCGTTCGTTTTTGTTCCGTACCAAGATAATCATACATAATGGTAGTAAACGAATTGTCAAGTTCTTTTCCGAAAGGCTTCATGGAAACAACAAAAGAATTTTTTGTTGGATTAGGATAGACCGAACATTCAAAACAGTTATCCATATTAATTTCAACCCCTACAATGTTAGAGGAAACTTCCACGCCACTGCCATTCACTTTTGTGATCCGATAATAAGAACTGCCGTGTTCGTTTTTGGATAAACCATCGGTGTAGGAATAATCGTTTAGTTTATGAGCATCAATTTTTGCTATTGTTTCAAAATGGGTGGTGTCTATTCCTTTTTGCACAAGGTAAATAACACTGTCTGTTTCTTCTGAAGGCGGCCAGTTCAATACCACATTACTTTCAGATAACCGGCCATCCAGTACAAGTATCTCACGATTCGTTTCCTCACGAGCAATGTAATTGTTTTTTATTCTCGTAACAAAGATGTCTGTTCTGGAGTATGCTGAAAGATATGTACTCCCGAAAGAAGCTCCATTTAACATTGCCCCGGTTGCGTATACATTACCGTTTGTTTGCGCACAAACTGCTATTCCGGATTCATAACCCAGGTCTTCAGGTGCGTCAGCTCCGCCCCCGGCAGTAGTAGTCCATAAAAACTGACCGCTGTTACTTAAACAGGAAACAAAAATGTCGGAGTTATCCGCAGCTGTTTTGGTGGTTGATCCAAATGAGGCGGTACCTCCATACTGGCCGGTAAGATATATATAGTTTCCATCGGTACCAATACCGCGTGCTATATCGTTTTTATATCCACCTGCTTTCTTCGCCCAAATTGCGTTCCCATTCACATCATACGCGGCCACAAAAATATCAGCACTTCCGGTGGTAGATAAATATGTGCTACCAAAACTCATAGATGAATTAAACTGCCCCGACATTAAAATCCTATTGTTATTGTCTCGTGTAAGTGACCAGGCCACGTCATCATATTTTCCACCTAAAGGTTTTACCCAGGACAGAGATCCGTTAGTGGTGTACTTGGCAATATATGCGTTCACATAGCCATCTGTCGTATACAATGTCTGCCAGTCGAACTTAGCACCATTTCCATACATTCCGCAGATATAAACATTTCCCTGAGCATCACATTTAATGGATTTAGCTTCGTCACGCCCGGCCCCACCGGCTTTTTTCGCCCATAGCCAGTTACCGTTGCGGTCAAGTTTAGCAATAAATATTTCATAGTTTCCACTGCTAGTAAGGGTGGTATTTCCGATCACAGTTGTGTTCTTAAAATACCCACATATAAATACATTTCCATACTGGTCAGAGGTTACACCTAAAGCTTTTTCACCCGCCCACGAACCAGCACTTTTGGCCCAAATGATATTTCCGTTAAAATCGTATTTTGCTACAAAAATATCGTTATCACCTTTTGGATAGAGGGTAATGGTTGAACCTAAAAATTTGACCGGGTTGCCTGATCCTTCAATTTCTCCCGCAATATAAACGTAAGAGTTGTCTATGGCCAAACAGTGCGCGTAGTCACCGGTAAAGCCACCTCCTGTTCGTACCCAGCTTACATCTCCTGAAGGAGTATACTTAGCAAGAAAAATGTCGTGGTTCCCCTGGCACGGAACAGTTACATTATTAAAAACAGCGTTCATTTCATATTTCCCGGCAACATACACGTTTCCGGCAGGGTCGTTGGCTATACCGTACCCATAATCATAGGCCCATGAACCGCCTTTTTTTGCCCAATTTACGGTCTGGCCTTCCATCGTAATAAACCCAAGGCTTATTAGAAGAGTAGTTACTAAATTTTTCATCTTATATTATTTTAAAGGTTTCTCTGTGGGTTTGAAAATCAGCGATAGTAGCTGAAAGTGATACAAAGGTAGCGTGATAGAAAAGCGGTAACTGCGCAATTTCGCCAAAGACATTTTTTAATTTTTCGAAATGGATGATTGCAGAGGCAGGAGCGAATGGTTGTTTTTATTACCTGTTGCAGATTTTTTAAGTTACATTTACGGCGTGATTGCTTGTATTTAAGTTGCCGTAAACGAATGAAAATTGATGAGGTTTTTCTTAACCCGATCAATTGGCGTATTCATTAGAACCTTTTCCCTTAGGAAAACATCAATGCGTTCGTAGCCCGATATTAAAATATCGAAAGTTACAATGCAGGCAAAAGTTTAGCCTTGCATTCACCAAATCCAATACGTACTTCATTATTTTTGCAATAGCCTCTGAGAATCACAGTATCGTTATCATTAATGAATTTACGCTCACTGCCATCTTTTAACTTAATAGGTTTAGTGCCCTTCCAGCTCAATTCCATCATGCTGCCGTATTCTGAAACATCCGGGCCACTGATTGTTCCGCTTCCCATCAAGTCGCCCACGTTAACATTGCAGCCGTTAACAGTATGATGAGCAAGTTGCTGTTCCATCGTCCAGTACATATATTTATAATTTGAACGGCATACAATTGTTTCTTCACCGTTTTCTGGTTGAATAGCAACTTCCAGTTTAATGTCTACATTTTTATTTCCTTTATATTCAAGGTAAGGAAATACTTTCGGTTCCTGAACGTATCCTTCTGTACGAAAAGGCTCTAATGCATCGAGCGTTACCACCCATGGTGATACCGTAGAAGCAAAGTTCTTTGATAAAAATGGGCCCAACGGAACGTATTCCCAGGTTTGTATATCCCTTGCACTCCAGTCATTAAACAATACCATTCCGAAAATATAATCGTCTGCTTGTTCGGTTGATATGCTCTGCCCTGGACTGCTGCTCTTCCCGATTATGTAACCGGTTTCTAATTCAAAATCCAGTAATTTACATGGCCCAAACGTTGGGACTTCTGCGTCGGCTGGTTTCATTTGTCCTTTTGGGCGGTGAAAATTGGAACCGCTCACCATAATGCTGCTGGCCCTTCCATGGTAACCAACCGGAATGTATTTCCAGTTTGGCATTAAGGCATTTTTGGGATCACGTATCATTGTACCAATATTCGTGGCATGGTCAATACTGCTGTAAAAATCCGTATAATCGCCCACTTTAACCGGCAACATCAGTTGGACTGAAGATTGTGGTTTAAAAATCGCGTCAAAAGTTTTTTTATCGCCTTGCAATTCCTGGTTTGTGCTTTCTAATAAATCTGATAACCGCTCGCGTAAAGCGCGGGTTGCTGATTTGCCTAATGCAATTAAATCATTAAGATAAGGGCGATTGAATAACTCTTTATTTAGGGTTAACGTTTTAAAGTAGCCCCGATCTGCCAGTTCATATAAATCAATAACATAGTTTCCAATAGCAGAACAAACCCTGTGTTGATTAATTGAATCGGAATATATGCCAAACGGCAAATTCTGAATTGGAAAATCGGAATTTTTCTCAACATCAATCCACGACGTAAGGGCTGGATTATTGGCTTTTATGATCATAATATGTTAGTTAAAAAAAAGTAAAACGACGAATTATGCTGTTTAGTTTTTTTATTTTTAGCAAAATATAAAAATAACATTTCTCGCAAAAATAGACATTTGCCATGCAATTTAAGAATCTTATTTTTCTTTTTTTACTGCAGTTTTCATTCAATGTATTTGGTCAGGGCGCAAATGATTTTGCTTTTGTATTAAGTGAAAGAGCCGTAAACAAAGTGTTTTCAGCCATCGGAGAAATAAACGGGAAAAGTGCTTACGAGATTTTGGGCATTATCGAGGGAGAGTATAAGTGGAAGGTGATAAATCCAAAAATTAGTTTTAAGCCTGATAGCAGTGATTTCACCTGCGATGTGAAAGTTGATGTTGGTCCGTTTTCGTACAAATCGCAAGTTTTAGGTCATGTAAAGATAGGTTATGATAATAGCATCAACCAGATTTCAATTAAAATTGTAGACGCAGTATTTGAGTTGTATACCATGGTATTAAAAAAGAAGGTGCATATCAAAAATATCCACTTAGAGGACTATTTTAAAGATCCTTTTTTGTTCGACGGGCCGAAGAGTTTCGCCACGGATATGTCATTTACAATGCCTGACAGTACTGTTAAACAGATCTATGTTCAGCCATCTGATTGTGTGATGAAAGTTATGAAGCAGGCAATTAAAACTTCCTGTGATATTGTGGCCCAGGATAAGCCCTTTAAAAAGGAGGTCAAAGTAACGCCGCCCGTACAAGTTGAAAGCAGTAACAAAAATAAGACCCAAAAGAATAATCCGTGAAGCATTTTTTTAAATCCCATTTCCTTTATCTTGCTATGTATCTCCTGTTGGTTTCCGTTCTTGGATACATTCTGGTCACCAATGACAAATTTGACATTCACCGATGGATCAATAAACACGTTACCAATGATGGCGTTGGTTCATTGTTTAGTTACCTTACTCATATTGGCGATGGTGTTTTTGCTGTGTTAATAGTACTGGTACTACTGTTTTTTAGCATTCGAAACGCGATGTATGTGCTCTTGTCGTTCGTCATTGCAGCCATTACAACTACCGTATTAAAGAATTTTATTTACGCCGATTATTACCGGCCATATTTTATGTTTAAATATTTTGCCCGGGAACAATTAAACCTGGTTGAGGGGGTTGAGATTCTGAGTAACAATTCATTCCCAAGCGGACATGCAACCGCAGCCTTTTCTATATTCTTTTGTCTACTTTTTATTACCAAACATCATTTGATTAAGTTACTTTTTTTCTTTGTAGCGTGTATTGCGGCTTTTAGCCGTACTTACTTGTCTCAACACTGGTTAGTGGATATCTACATTGGGTCATTGATTGGAGTTTGTTCTGCAGTTCTTATGTATATTCTGTTTTTTAATAATATGAAATGGGCGCATCTTAACATTACTTTGCAACAATTCCTTGAAAATAGAAAAAGTACACGTGTTTAAATTACTGAATACTGATTTTAAAGCTTATGCCTTCATTACACTGACGGCATCACTTTTATTCATTCCTTTTATTGGAAATATGCCACTGTTTGATTGGGACGAAATCAATTTTGCGGAATGTGCACGAGAAATGATCGTGTCAAATAATTATTCTGAGGTTCAATTGTATTTTCATCCGTTTTGGGAAAAGCCTCCTATGTTTATATGGCTTCAGGCAATAAGTATGAATTTGTTTGGTGTGAATGAATTTGCCGCACGCTTCCCAAATGCACTTTGTGGCGTTATCACCCTTTTAGTGCTTTACCGAACAGGAAAAACTTTAAATGATCAAAAATTTGGGTTGACCTGGGCTTTTGTGTACGCATGTACTTTGCTGCCACACTTATTCTTCAAGAGCGGTATTATCGATCCCTGGTTTAACCTGTTTATCTATATTTCGGTTTATGAACTAATTTGCCATACTAATAATCCGGTTGGTAGGTTTGGTTTCCGTTCGGCGGTTATTTCGGGTTTTTTTCTTGGTCTCGCACTTCTAACAAAAGGCCCGGCATCTCTTATTCTTGTTGGGTTAACGGTATCTGTGTTCTTTATCCTGAACAGGTTTCGCAATATTAGTTCATTAAAATTTATGTCTGCTTTTTTTATGGCTTTTATACTTACAGGGTTAAGTTGGTTTGCAATTATGTATCTTAAAGGGAATGGGCAGGTAATCGCAGAGTTTATCGATTATCAGGTAAGGTTGTTCAAGACAGAAGATAGTGATCACGGTGGTTTCTTTTTTTATCATTTTGTTGTGTTGTTGATTGGGTGTTTCCCATCTTCAATATTTCTGATTCTCGCACACAAACGTTCTTCTTCAGATACGCCATTTCAATTGCATTCGAAACGGTGGATGCTAAGTTTATTTTGGGTTGTGCTAATTTTATTCTCGATTGTACAAACGAAGATTGTTCATTATTCGTCATTATGCTATTTTCCATTAACTTACCTGGCTACCTACAGTATTCAGAAATTATTGGCTGGCCAATACAATTGGAAGAAATGGATTACGATTATGTCAATGAGCATCAGTACGCTTCTTGGAATCGCTTTTTTAGTGATTGGCAGCGTTCCATTTTTTAAGGAATGGTTGATATCGTCCAATTTAATTGCCGATGATTTTGCCCGTGAGAATTTACGGGCAAATGTCTATTGGACAAGATTTGAATGGTTAATTGGCGTAATTTTTTTGATAGCATCTATTTTAGCCGTTCTCCAGTTGCGAAAAGGGCGTTTTCAATCTTTATATATACTGTTCTTAGCTTCTCTCTTTTCGGTTTACAGTTTAGTTATGATTATTGCACCAAAAGTTGAACAGTATTCTCAACGTGCTGCGATTGAGTTTTACAGGCAATGCGCCATACATGGATTCAATGTGGAATCCATAGGGTTTAAGAGTTATGCAACGCTTTTTTATGGAAAATTGGAACCTACTTTTAAGCATGATATTTCATTTCTTAATTACCTTACGTTAAAACGGAAAAGTTATGAGGATCAGGGTATAAATATTGATATTTCTTATGGATTGATTCGAACCAACTGGATGAAGGATATACAATCACCCAAACCTTCCTGTTTTGTAGCGAAGATAACTGATGAACCCGTAATTAAAAGGGATTGTCCTTATTTAAAAGAATTGTATCGCCAGAACGGTTTTATATTTTACATACGTGTATTTGATGATCAATACCGAAGCGGTGATATTTATTTTTAAAAAAGAATTATGATTATTGACTTAAGAAGTGATACAGTCACCAAACCAACTAAGGAAATGTTGGAAGTAATGATGAGTGCAAATGTTGGTGATGATGTTTTTTCAGAAGATCCAACGGTGATGGCACTTGAGGAGAAGTCCGCAGCTTTATTCGGAATGCAATCCGCCTTGTTTTGTCCAAGTGGCACCATGACTAATCAAATTGCTATTAAATGTCATACGCAACCGGGAGACGAATTAATTTGCGATGTAAACTCACATATTTATAATTATGAGGGGGGCGGAATTTCATTTAATTCAGGTGTTCAGGCAAAGCTGGTTGCAGGAAACAGAGGAAGAATTACAGCAGACGACGTTGAGAATAATATCAATGGAGGTTACGATTGGCTCGCAAAAACATCATTGGTCTGCCTGGAAAATACAGTAAATAGGGCAGGAGGTAGCTGTTATGACCTCGGGGATTTAGCTGCTATAAAAAATAAATGTCGTGAGCAAAAGCTGGCACTTCATCTCGATGGTGCCCGTATTTTTAACGCTGTTGTACGGAAAGGCTATTCAACAATTGAGATTGGAAATCAGTTTGATTCTGTTTCCATTTGTTTAAGTAAAGGTTTAGGTGCTCCTGTTGGATCATTGCTTATCGGTAATGCAGAATTTATAAGAAAAGCAAGACGTTTGAGGAAGGTTTTTGGTGGAGGAATGCGACAAGCTGGTTTTTTAGCGGCCGCGGGTATATATGCGCTTGATCACCATGTTGCACGTTTAAAGGACGATCATGATAAAGCAACAATTTTGGGCGAAGAACTAAAACGGTTACCGTATGTTAAATCGGTGATGCCGGTTGATACCAATATTGTGATTTTTGATCTAACAGAAAAATATACTGCTGCGGGTTTTGAAGAAGCCTTAAAATCCTTTGGAATCCGCGCTGCCGCATTTGGGAAACAAACGATCAGGTTTGTAACCCACCTTGATTTTACGAGCGCGATGCTAAATCAAACCGTAGAGGTTTTGAGAAAATTGTAGAGAAAGCGAGGGATTGCTTTTCCTTCTTAACTACATTGGCCCAGCAACATCCATAACAGGAAGAAAACCAAAACTGTTCCCAGGCATCCGCCGCCTAATTTTTTTGCCCCATAGCCCGCAAGGAGCCCTCTGAATAAATTGTTCATATAAAAGAAAGATTGTTCAGATGCAAATTAGTATTAACGGTTTCCAGGAACGTTGCAACAATTTTTAAATGAGTTGTATTTTATACATTTTGAAGATTAAAAATCCTATGCCATTGCAATGTTTTGATTGAATTGAAAAATTTCATAATAGCGATTAAATGAACCCAGTGCAAATTGTGTGATGGCATTGTACTTCGATGTAATGTTGTTGGTACAATAATTAGCAGTCATTACATACTTGAGGTAATTAAGATTATGGTTAATTTTAATCTTGAGCTTTAACTCCTCTAAATTGGAATAATTATTGTTTCTGTAAGTATCGGTTAACTGCGTTACAAGAGTTGCAGCATCAAGGAAAAATTTGCTAAGATCAGAATTTCCGATCTTTTGGTAATCATTACCATACTGAAGTAACTCATTTTTGATTTCTTCAAATTTGTCAAATTGTTTCATAACCTAGATTTTTATTTAATTAAAAATAAAAAGATTCAGGTTAGAGGACATTGTACATTCTTCTGATTTTACATTAGTCCTTACAAATCAACTCAATACATTATAAACTATCGAAATTGTCTTTCGATTAATGTAAGTTAATTAATGTGTTTAATTGTGTTTTCATAGCCGGTTAAGGCGCCCAGGATGGATTCTCTAGGAATGGTTTGTGTTTGAGAGGATTTTACTTTGATAACCCGTTTGAGGGAACTCAATTTTTGAGAAATATGTTTGTTCCAAATGTCAATTTCATAGCCTTCGTAGCCGTAATTATAGACATTTGCCAGGTACTGGATAGCCTCAGCGGTTTCTTCAAACTCTGCACCGAGCCCTATTTCGTTTTGTTCTTTTAAATTTTTCCCAAACAGGTTAAGCTCTTTTTTAATTGATTCGAGTTCGTGTATAGATTTCATAATTTTTTTATGCAAATTTAATTTTGCAAGCAATGGATATCTTACACAATTTTCAGAATTTCGGTTTAATTTATAACAACAGGTTAATTGTGTAAGCCACTAACTTTTTTAAAATTTAACCTGCAATTTAAGGTTAAGTGTGCGACGGGTTAAATAGTTAGGCACCGCGTATTGTCTGTTGGTCACATCGGTAATCCAGGTATAAGAAACGGTATTGTTAACCTGCAACAGGTTAAATATTTCCACACTGATAAACATGCCTTTTATAGAATGAAAGATGTTGGTTTTGGGTAATGGTTTATCTTCCTTAATGATTTGATAAGCAAAACCGATATCTACCCTCCGATATGGCGGCATGCGGAATACCTGTTTCCAGCGTTCATGGTCGGGCGGACCAAACGGAAGTCCTGTTCCGAATTGCATGTTTAAATACATTTTACACGAAGGTAATTTAGGAATGTAGTCCTGAAAAAACATGCCAAACGTAACGCGCTGGTCGGTGGGGCGTGGTATATAGCCAGGATATACGACAGTACTGTCTACCGGTTTGTTATTAAATGTAAATCCATTTACAATGGTATCCCCATCACTGTTGAAATATGTGACTTTCCTGTCGCCGGAAATATTTTCCATGGTTTTTAAGATTCCAATGGTTGCCCAGGATTCAATTCCTTTGATAAATTCACCATTGATTCTTAAATCAATACCCTGAGTAAACCCAACAGAATTGTTTTTGGCGAAATAACGAATGCGGGTATTATCTATCTCATATGGGATCAGGTCTTTCATTTCCTTATAATAACCGGCTAAAATAATCTTGAATGGCCGGTGCCAAAGCCTGAAATTATAATCACCTGAAATCAGATAGTGAATGGATTGTTGTGCTTGTATGTTTGGATTCAGTTTTCCGTCAAAGCCACGCATCTCGCGGTAAAAAGGCGGCTGGTAATAATATCCCCATGAGGCTTTAAAAACCATGTCCTTTTTCCAGTTTGGTTTGTATGATAAGGTAACTCGCGGAGATATGACTGTTTGCTTATTGAAGTCCCAATAGTTTGCTCTCACTCCGCCTGTAAATGTCATCAACGATGAATCTCTTAGTTGTTTACTGTAAACGTATTGAAGGTAACCTTGCGCGCGGTTTGTTTCTAAATTTATCTTTGATTTAACTACATCAATCAGATTGATTTCTGTAGCACTGTAGGGTGCAACATAACCTGCCGAATCGATCGTTCGCCATTCACTGAGTTTATCAGTAATACGTTCATGCTGATACCGAGCTCCCCATAGCACTTCACTGCTGCTGCCATACCGGTGAGTTCCTTTGTGTTCCAGGTTAAGTACGGTAGCATCAATTCGGTTACGGCCATTGTTTATGAAAGTACCAATTCCGCGGTTAAATGCTACCTGCCCGAAATTGTCTTTCCCGAAATCTGCTTCTAACTGATCTATGTAATATTGTCCCTGAACGGTAAATTTTTCTTCTTCTTGTGCTTTGTATGCGGATGTAATTAATTTAAGTTTTGTGCGATTGTTAGGTTTATAGATAGTGGACAGGCCGCCCATCATTGTGGTGTACTGCGTGAGTTCCTGGCCATCGAAATAGATGCTAAGTTTCACGGCGTTATTTACTGTGCCAAACGTTGTTTCGCGATTGGCTGGGATAACCAGATACTGGTTGTTGGATACATTTCCTAAAAATTCAATGCTCCATTTTTCGTTTAAAGTAAAGGTGATGAATGATTGAACGTCGTAGAAACGTGGGCGGTATTCGCCTTTGGTATCCATACCTTTCAATAAATACGCGTTGGATTTATAACGGGAACCTAAGCTCCAGGCTACCACCATGCTTTTTGAAACACCCTGAAGGTGCAAGCTGCCACCCAAAAAACCACCACTCGCGGTACTTGCGAATTTAAGCGGTTTCTTATAAGTGATATCTAGTACAGACGACATTTTATCGCCGTACTTAGCTTCAAAACCACCTGCAGAAAAATTTATATTACTTACCATATCCGGGTTTGCAAAGCTAAGACCCTCCTGTTGTCCACTCCTGGCTAAAAATGGACGGTACACTTCAATGTCATTCACGTAAACTAAATTTTCATCAAAGTTTCCTCCCCGAACAGAGTAGCCGCTGCTTAATTCATTGTTGCTACTAACACCAATTTGCGTTTTAATGATATCTTCAATGTTCCCGCTGGGGCTTGGAATATAAAAGACGTTTTTTGGATCGATTCGTGAGATTTCCTGATTCCGGTTTTCGGAAACCACATTGACCTCGCCAATGTTATTTTTTGCCGCTAAACGGGGGCTAAGTGTTTTTGTATCGCCTTCCTTAAGCTTTAATTTTTGATTTACCGGTTTATAACTGATGTTATAGATGGAAATCGTAATTTCTTTGCCTGCTGGAACGATTAATGAATAAAATCCGTTGGCATCACTGGTTGTTAGTCGGGAACCGTCTTCTAAAACGGCAATCTGGACGCCCGGTATACTTACGCCATCATCATCTTTGATTATTCCCGAAATTGTCGCTGTTTGTCCAAAAGAAACTGTAATCAACAGAAGGGTGAATAAGGTATAGAGTTTTTGCAGCACAGGTTAAATAACGGGTGTTTCCTGCAAATATTGTAAAAAGTTATGAAATTGAAGCAATGGCTAACCGTTTATTCTACCGAATTAAAGTCAGGAACCCTGTGATTTTTGTTTTTACATTTTCAATGGATTTTATTTCAGCCAGGTTGAAGTAATTGAAGGCTAAGATACCTTCTGGTAATGTCACTTTTTAAGCTAGATTACTATTCAACGTTTTTTTAACTAATAAAAGGCGATGACAGGACGGTATGTATTCCGTCATTTGCCTTCTTTTCGTACCTTTAAAGTTCAACTACAATATATGTGTTATTCGGGTTCTAACCATAATGCCGCCAAGAAAATTGGCGAGAAACTGAAGAAAAGCATACAGGTTAGCGAGCCGGTGACAGAAGCACACTTTATCAGTGGCTTCATGCATCCAAACATGCACATCATTCAACAGGATCAGCCCGATATCGTAAAATCTGCTAAATGGGGTTTGGTGCCTGCATTCATCACCGATCCTATAAAGGCCAAAGTGTATTTGGTGAATACGCTGAATGCTAAGGCCGAAACTGTATTTGAGAAAGTATCATTTAAAAACACCATCCATTCCCAACGTTGTTTAATTCCCGCAGCCGGGTTTTACGAATGGCGTTGTGTTAATAAAGAGAAGTATCCCTATTTCATTAGCCTCAGGAACACTGATTTTTTTTTATTTGGCGGCATTTACGATTCATGGAGGAACAAGATTACTGGAGAAGTATCTAACACCTTTAGTATCATTACAACAGAAGCAAACCCATTAATGGCCAAAATTCATAACCAGAAGATGCGGCAGCCATTAATCTTCACTGCTGAAACCGCGCAGGAATGGCTTAATCCAAATCTTTCCGAAAAAGGCATTACCGAACTCATGCAACCGCTAAATGAGTTACACATGCGCGCACATACAATTAAGAAAATCGATCCCAAAAAGACGGATGTCTTTTCAGATGAATTAGTGAAAGCATTTGAATACCCTGAACTTGTATTTTATGATTTGTGAGAATAGTAAATACGAACTTAATCTAAACTCGTTGGTTGGGAATCCTAAATAGCTATCCAACACCGATTACTGATGGAAAACGAAAAATTATTTGATTTTTAACTTGCCTTTTCTCCAGGCATCGATAAATTGAGCCCAGGCAACAGGGTTTAACAAACTCACGCTTGGGTATTGCCCTACTTGGTAAAGTCGCGTATATTGTTGTTGCATTCTGACACGATAATTCGCAGCAGCATCCATTGTACCACCTTTTATAGAAGCGCGAACGTCTTCATTGTCCATATTTTTATAGGCACGCTCAATATCCGAGTCGCTCAAATCCAGATTTAGAATTGCCCGTTTAAACTGCTCTTTACTTGGCCACGGAAATACATTGACCTGTTCGAGCTGAATCGTATCCTTCGTCAATATTTGAATAATGGAGTAATGTTTACCGGTTAGCGTATCTGCTAAATTATAGGATTTGCTTTTATGGTTTACCGAAAAAAATTGCATTTCATCGCCCGGACGAGCAACAATAGTAAAGAAGCCGTAAAAATCACTTACTGTTCCTGATCGGGTACCTTTAAGCATTATCGAAACAAAAGGTAGAGGCTGTAAACTGTCATCCAACACCACTCCGGAAATTTGCATATATTTTTCGGGCGTAGCTGATTTTTCTTGCGCAAAGCTCAGACTAGAAATTAAAAAAAATAACAGAATATAAACGTGTTTCATTAGAATCAATTATCTTAAGGTAAAAATACACTTTATAACCGCATGCCCATCAAATAAACATAAATTAACAACCTCCACGGCTAACAGGTATTTTAAAAAATCCGTTCGCACTTTCAATTAATTTTTCTGTAACCATTTATCGATTTGGAATATCAAAAGAGACGACCCGATTCCGAGAACCATACCTCCTAATACATCGCTTGGGAAATGCACACCTAGCCGCATCCGTGAATACCCTACCGCACAGGCATAAGCATAAGATGGAAGCGCGACGTACCATTTTTTTGTAGAGAGAGAGAGAGCCGTGGCCGTGGCAAACGCCGTAGACGTATGACCCGATGGGAATGAATAGATGCCACCGTCAGCGCGGCGGACAATATCATTTGGATATTGCACAAACGGTCTCGGACGGTTTACGGCGTATTTTAACCCTGACGTCATTAATACGTTTAACCCAATAGCTAATCCAGTTTTTACACCGTTTTTCGTCATGGCTTCATCCTTGGTTATAAGACCTGTCATAACCAACGTGCCTGGAGTAGCTACCATCACGGGGTAAATAGAGCCAGATGTTATGCGCATGGTTTTGTCCCATTGAGGATACTCATTCCGATTGATTTTTTGAAGCATTGAAAAATCCGCATTTTGCGCATGGCAGAAAACGTTTAACGTAAACAAGAATATGAACGCAAACCGTTTCAATTCATGTATTTAATTAATGCGTATCCAACAGGCAAAATTACCATAAAGAAAATATAAAGCATTACCATGAGGATTTTTCCAAGAAGTTTGATGTCCTTGATAAAGGGAATTTCAAGGATGCTGATTACATGCTGCATGAGGCTCCCTTCCAGAATACTGTATTTGTGTACACCGGCAGGAACAGAGGCATATCGTTTATTAAATGATAAAATAATACCATCACGAATGATCCAGTAATTGGTATCCGGTAAATCCGTGTAATCTGCTACGTAGTTTATTTTTTCCTGGTCGAGGTACTCTTTAATTTTTTGGTTTTTTACTTTCATAATTAAATCAAAAACCATGAATGCTGGAAGTATTAATAAGATGATGCTTTGTGAAAGAATCGCAAGGATCGTCATCATGATGATAGAGATCACTGTAAATATTACCCTGATCGTATAATTTTGGTTCACGAACAAAGTTTCAAGCAAACGACCTCCATCCAGTGGAACAAAGGGTAATAGGTTGAAAAGGTTTAATACAAAAAAAATGTTTCCAAGCATTTCAATTCTTTCGTTCGGATAATAAATGGTACTTAACAATAAACAGAATCCTATAATGATACCCGGAATCGGGCCTGCTAAAATAACGGCGCACATTTGTTTCTGAGAAATCTTGGATTTGTTTCCCGTAACGTATGCACCGAGCATTGGTAACACGAAAAGTTTCACGTCGTTATACCGGTAGACTTTCATGGCGAAAAAATGACCGAGTTCATGGATCATTAAAACTACCAGAACCGCTGCGATGTAAATGATGTCCTGGTCAAACACCATATAAAATAATACTGCATATATAGCAAGACTAATCAACGAACGGCGTACCCAATTCTTTTTATCCTGTATGAATACAGGTTTTGGTAAAACTGGTTGGGATGTGTGATGGTCCGTATTTTCAGGCGGTTGATTTGTATTTTCAGGCTCAAGAGGTTCCACAGGAAATGCGTTATGTGATATTTTGGGTAAATATAAAAGTAATATCCATTTGAAATTTTACTCCTGTCTAAATTAAAGTTAATCGGTAGTTGAATTTATCAATGGCAAAGAGTGTTCATGATATTATTGATAAGTCTGATTTTGCTATTAAATAATATTATATATATTTGAATAATTCGATTCATATAATAAATAACTACTATTACATAATATGTCTGTTTGGAGAGTAAAGCCGGTATCCGCATTTGAGGCGGATATGAAAAGAAGTGATCTAAAAAGAGTGCTGACAAAGTGGGGATTAACATCTCTTGGAATTGGTGCCATTATTGGTGGCGGTATTTTTACGCTGACAGGCATTGCTGCCCATGATTACGCAGGTCCGGCCTTAGCCCTAGCTTTTGTAATTGCCGGTATTGGTTGTTTGTTTGCCTCCCTTTGCTATGCGGAGTTCGCCTCGGTATTACCCGTAGAGGGTTCTGCATATGCTTATGCCTACGGAACTGTCGGTGAATTATTTGCCTGGTTTATCGGTTGGAACCTGATTTTAGAGTATATGATGGGCGCCACCACCGTAGCAGTTGCCTGGAGTGGTTATTTTGTAAAACTCCTGCATTTGTTTGGAATAGATTTTCCATTGTGGTTATGCAATGATCTGTCTACCGCAACTGAAAAGAGTCTCGAGATGGGTCTTGCGGCTCCAACATTTGCTTTTAATTTACCTGCGTTTTTAATTACCTGGATTGTTACTGCTGTACTTGTGAAAGGTATTAAAGAGGCTGCTAAAACAAACAACATCATCGTAGTGGTTAAAATTGCGGTTGTATTGTTCGTTATTATTGTGGGTGCCTTCTACATTAAAACAGAGAACTGGGTTCCGTTTATTCCTAATGAGGTGCCTGCGGTTGACGAGTTAGGGAATCTAACTGGAAAAATGAATTTTGGTTTCGGTGGTGTATTGACAGCTGCAACTATCGTATTCTTTGCTTATATCGGTTTTGATGCCGTATCGACGCAGGCTGGAGAAGCCATCAATCCGAAAAAAGATGTACCTTTTGCTATTGTCGCTTCCCTGATAATTTGTACCATTCTTTATATTTTAGTTTCCCTTGTGTTAACAGGGATGGTTAAATATGACCAGCTGGATAAAGCGGCACCTGTTGCTTCAGCATTTTCAGGTATTGGTATCAATTGGGCCGTGTTTATTATTACAATAGCCGCAACAGCTGGTTTAACTTCTGTGATGCTTGTAATGATGCTTGGGCAAACACGTATTTTCCTTGGAATGGCTAAAGATGGGTTAATGCCTGGATTTTTTAAAGCGTTACATCCAACTTTCCGTACCCCACACAAAAGTACAGTATTGGTTGGGGCCATCATTTCCATTGTAGCAGCCTTAACGCCCATCGACAAAGTGAGTGAGATGTGCAGTATGGGAACTCTTCTTGCTTTTGCAATGGTGTGTGTAGCGGTTATGATATTGCGTTATAAAAAACCGGAATTGGAACGGCCATATAAAACACCTGCAGTTTACCTGGTTGGAACGCTCGGGGTTGCTTTTAATATATTTTTAATGACCCAAGTACGTGCTGCTACCTGGAATTTTTTCATGCTTTGGGGCATCATAGGCATCATTGTTTATTTTGTTTACGGAAAACGTAACAGTAACCTCGAAAAACAGGGTATTTTGTAGATCTTTAAAAAGACTGTTTATCATCTTTTTTTTGATCCTCTTGTAATGATACAAGAGGGAACTGTTTGTATATCAGCCAAATAATTTTATATTTGGTATGCTATAAAATCAAAAGTGTACATATCATTTTTTGTTTTGTTATCCCTAATAGGATATTCTCAACCATTCAATGATTCGCCTGTTGATCTTTCTCTCCCTTCACAGATACTTTTTGCAGAGAATAAAGGCCAGTGGAACGAGAAGGTTCTATACGAAGGCAAATTCAGAGGTGGAAAAGTTTTTTTGGAGAAAAATGCGTTTACCTATCTTTTTTATCCTGATGAAGGGTTGAAGACGTTGCAGCATCGTGTTCAACACGATTCGTCAGTAACAGTTGGTGCATTTTATCATGCTGTAAAAATGCGTTTTTTAAATTGCGTTGATCAACCAAACCTTTTGAAGGAAGATTCAAATGCATTTTACGAGAATTATTTTCTGGGAAAAGATCCGTCAAAATGGGCGGCTCATGTGAAATCTTACAAAAAAATTGAATATAGCCACTTATATCCACGTATACATTTAAAGTGTTTTAGCGATAGAAATAATTTTCGATATGATTTTAGGGTTGATCCCGGAGCTGATCCAAAACAGATCCTGATGCAGTTTGAAGGTCAGAACAGCTTAAGTATTTTGGAGGAGCAATTAGTAATTCATACACAGGGTGGCAATATCATGCAACGCCCGCCCTATGCCTATCAAATAGTTGGAGGGCATCAGAAAAAGATACAATGTTCATATATCTTAAAAAATGATCTGGTTTCTCTTAAACTTGGTGACTATGACAGGAATCTCCCTCTCATTATTGATCCTACCCTTGTTTTTGCAACGTATACGGGATCACTCTCTGATAATTTTGGTATGACTGCCACTTACGACGTTCATGGAAATGCCTATACAGCAGGAGTGTGTTTTGGCCCTCAATACCCTTTATCACTTGGAGCCATCCAGGTTAATTTTATGGGAGTGCGGGATATTTCGGTTTCTAAATTCGATCCCCTCGGTTTCAATTTGCTCTATTCTTCCTATCTCGGTGGTGCTGATACAGAATCTCCTCAAAGCATTGTGGTTAATGGGAATGATGAACTTATTGTATTTGGACAGACAAATTCAAATGATTTTCCTACGACTGCAGGTTCGTTTCAGCATCTTTACGGCGGCCTGTCTGATTTTATAATTTCTAAATTTAATTCCACTGGAACAACACTTTCAGCAAGCACATACCTGGGTGGCTCTTTTACCGATGGTGTAAATTCTGCTTTCTTAAAATACAACTATTCTGATAACCTGAGAGGTAGTGTAATTGTTGACGATTCCAATTATGTGTATGTGACAGGCTGCACTTTCTCAGGCGATTTCCCTGTAACCAGTGGCTGTCTGCAAAGCTCAATAGGCGGGACACAGGATGCGTGTTTTTCAAAGCTGAAACCCAACCTTTCCGGCCTTGTCTTTAGTTCATTCCTTGGAGGTTCGGGATATGACGGCATTTATAATATTGCCCTGGATGAAAGTAATAACCTGTATGTTACCGGTGGGACAGAAAGTTCTAATTTTCCCACAACACCCAACGCGCTTCATGTTGCAACCAATGGTCCGGTAGATGGGTTTGTTAGCCGGATTTCAAAAGCCGGAAACGTTTTAATTGCGTCTACGTACCTTGGTACAGATGCATACGACCAATGTTATTTTATCCAGTTGGATAAACAAGGAAAGGTATATGTATACGGTCAAACAGAAGGTCTGTATCCAGTGACTTCAGGTGTTTATTCCAATCCAAATAGTGGGCAGTTTATTCATTGTCTCAATCCGGGTTTATCGTCAACTTTGTTTTCAACAGTTATTGGTTCCGGTGACGGAAACCCTGATATTGTGCCTTCCGCATTTTTAGTTGACGTATGCGGAAATATCTATCTGTCGGGATGGGCAGGTTTTAATCCCACAAATGGTACAACCGGGCTTCCAGTTACATCCAATGCTTTTTTGAACGTGACGGATGGAAGGGACTTTTATTTCATGGTGCTTAATAAGAACGCTGCCTCCCTGCAATATGCGACCTTTTTTGGCGGAGACATGAGTCACGAGCATGTAGACGGCGGTACTAGCCGATTTGATAAATCAGGAATTATTTACCAGGCAATTTGCGAAAGTTGTGGCGGCAATGACGATATGCCGGCTACACCAAGCGCCTGGTCTACTCAAAATGGTTCAACGAACTGTAACAACGCAATCGTAAAATTTGCTTTCAATGCAAACCTCACTGCGGCAAATGTATCTGCACCAACAAAAGGTTGCGTGCCGTTTTCAGTTAGCTTTATTAACAACAGTGTTAATGGGCTTACCTATTCATGGGATTTTGGTGATGGAACTACTTCTACGGCAATTAGTCCATCTCATACATATACAAATGCTGGTATTTACACAGTTCGTTTAATTTCGAAAAATGTTTCCACATGTAACGTTTCAGACACTACCTACGTTACTATTACAGTTACCTCTCCACCAAGTTTTTCTTCAATTCAATATAACACGTCCGGTTGCACGCCACTTTTTGTTGACTTTATCAATACAAATACCGTCACTGCCTCCTATCACTGGAATTTCGGGGATGGGGGTATGTCATCACTGGCGGCACCTTCGCATACATTTGTTGGTATTGGTTCGTATACGGTTCAGTTAATTGTTTCCACCACGGGGCTTTGTGGCGCTGTGGATACACTCTATTCAGTTATTCCCGTAGTTTCTCAGCTCACTCTGACAACAGTCCCTGAACTCACTATTTGTAAAGGAGATTCTGTTACACTCCCGCTTCAAAGCAATTTGCCAAACTGTAGTTATACCTGGTCCCCTTCAGCCAGTTTAAATCATTCAAATATTCAGCAACCCAAAGCCTCACCTATTTTAACAACGGTGTACAAAGTGATTGCTGGCGCCAATGGTTGTCTTGATGATGATTCAGTAAAAGTAATTGTAAATCAAAACGGAGTGAAAATCATCATGGATTCGCTGCATACCTGTATGGATGATACGGTTATTTTAAAAGCCAGTCATCCTTGTTCCGGATACAACTGGAGTAATGGACAAAATAGTTCGCAGATCAATGTTATTAATCCCGGGTGGTATTATCTAACCACAATTGAAAATAATTGTATTGCAACGGATAGTGTCCGGGTCGATTCTTTTTATCATGTACCCATTCCGCGTTTAACTTATACTTTGTGCAGTAAGGATGTTACCGAGTTGATTGCACCATACGGGGATTTTGCTTACCACTGGGAGCCCGATTATCGTATAAAAGGTATTTCTGAATATAACCCGAAAGTGGACCCTCTTCATAATACCACTTATTCGTTAACGTTGGCAAATGGGCCCTGTTTATCGTACGGTTTATTTAGTGTAACGGTTTTGCCCCTGCCTTCCTTAACTGTTTCGCCAAGACTAGTAGAAGTATTTTCAGGCGAAATGGTTGAGCTGAATTGTTTGTCAGATACCATTTGTACCTGGAGCAGCGCCTATTTATTAAGCTGCAGTTTTTGCAATAACCCTACTGCAACCGTTGAATCCGATATAACCTACTATGCCACTGTTCAAAATGAATTTGGTTGTAGAGCTAGGGATTCTGTTGACATTCGTGTCACACCTACACTATACATCCCTAATAGCTTTTCTCCTAACGGTGACCTTATTAATGATGTGTTTAAACCGGAGTATACAGGATTTAAAGAAGTGGAACTGTTAATATTTGATAGATGGGGTGCACTCATTTTTAGAACCAATGAATTGCTCGGCGGGTGGAATGGTAAATACAAAGAAGGAAATTGCGAATTGGGTGTATACATTTATAAATTAAATGCCACCGATCTTTACGACCGTAAAGTTGAAAAAGTTGGTCATGTAACCTTATTACGGTAGCAGATTATTTTTGTACATTTGATTTTATGAAAAAGTCCCTGAACTTATTTGATACCACGCTCCTTGTGGCAGGTTCAATGATTGGTTCAGGGATTTTTATTGTAAGTGCTGATATTGCGCGAGTTGTCGGTTCCGCCGGATGGTTGTTAGTTGTGTGGATTTTATCCGGTGTGATCACGTTATTTGCTGCATTGAGTTACGGGGAATTGGCCGGAATGATGCCACAGGCAGGCGGGCAGTTTGTTTACATTAAAAAAGCTTTTGGCGACCTGGTCGCATTTGTATATGGCTGGACTGTCTTTCTGGTGATTCAGACAGGCGTCATTGCCGCAGTTGCCGTTGCGTTCGCTAAGTTTACCGGCGTTTTTATTCCATTTTTTGAAGAAGGGAATGTCCTTTTTAAAGTCGCAGGTTTGAAAATTACCAGCGCCCAGATACTCGCTATTTTTATCATATCACTTTTAACTTTCATTAATACCCGTGGTATTGAAAATGGAAAAGTAATACAGCGGATATTCACGTCCGCTAAATTAATTGCTTTGTTTGCACTGATTATCGTTGGAATCTACTACGGTTTTAAGGCAGATGTCCTTAATGTAAATATGAATGATGCCTGGAATGCAAAGGGAGTAGTTACCTCTGATGACGGAATGTTTAATGGGTTTGAATCTCTTTCGGGAATTTCCTTAGCAACCGCTCTTGGCTTAGCAATGATTGGTTCGTTGTTCAGTAGTGATGCTTGGAATAATGTTACATTCATTGCTGGTGAAGTAGAGAACCCTAAACGCAATATTCCGCTTGGTTTATTTTTCGGTGTTTGCATCGTAACCCTTATTTATGTTCTTGCGAACGTCGCTTACCTCTGCCTGCTGCCTCTCGAGGGAACACCTGGTGGCATAACAGTACAAGAAGAAGGAATCATGTTTGCCTATAAGGACAGGGTTGGTACCGCAGCTTTACACATAGTGTTTGGCGATATTGCACAATATTTAATGGCTGCTTTGATAATGGTGTCTACTTTTGGCTGCAACAATGGTTTAATTTTGGCGGGCTCACGGTTGTTTCAGTCCATGGCAAAAGACGGTTTGTTTTTTAAAAGCACAGCAACGTTAAACAAATTTCGTGTTCCTGCCCGGGCTATGACACTTCAGGCCATCTGGGCATCTGTTTTATGCTTGAGCGGTTCGTATGGAGATCTTTTAGATTACTGCACGTTTTCTTCATTGGTTTTTTATATCATTACAATTGCCGGTTTATTTGTTTTACGAGAAAAAATGCCAAATGCCGAACGTCCTTACAAAGCATTTGGGTACCCGGTTATTCCGGCCATGTATATAATTCTCACAACATTAATTTGTGTCGATCTCCTTGTTTACAAAACCTTTAATTGCGGTATGGGCTTGTTAATTATGGCTTTGGGCGTTCCTGTTTATTTTATGTTTAAGAAGTCGGAACATGGTGTTTCATAAATTAAAGGCTTTCATTCATAGTTTTTTCCATTTCAATAAGCAGGAACGAAATGGTGTTTTTATTTTGATTGTTATAATTGTTGTGTTATTAATTTTCAGACAGTTAATGCCCTGGCTTGTCGGAAATGCCAATCCGATCGAATTCATTCAATTACAATCACAGGAAGCACAGTTGATCCCATCGATTTCAGATTCCATAAACCAATCTGAAGATCGTCATCGTGAGGATATTTCAGAAGGAAAATTTGTCTTTAATCCGAACACCGTTACTCAGGAAGAAGCGGTGGAATTGGGTTTTCCCAAAAAGCTCAGCGCCACCCTTATTAAATATAGAAGTAAAGGTGGAAGGTTCTATAAGGCAGAAGACTTATTGAAATTGTATGGAATGCCCAAAAGTTTATATGAAAAACTGGAACCGTATATTCTCATACCCATGGAAAACATATCCTTTAAAAAAGATTCTGCGTTTCCCCGACCGGCCTTTGAAAAGAAAGTTTTTCAGAAGGAAGTTCTTGAACTGAACACGGCCGATAGTTTATCAATCGTTTATCTGAAAGGTATTGGTCCTGGATTCACCAAACGAATTTTGAAGTACAGAAGCCTGCTCGGTGGTTTCCATTCGTTAAGTCAGCTCAAAGAAGTATATGGTATGACGGATAGTTTGTATTTGTCGTTGTCGTCACAGGTTAAACTTGACGAAAGCCTCGTTACTAAAATTCCGATTAACGCCATTGATTTTAATTCGTTAAGGAAGCATCCTTATTTTAATTTTCAATCGGCACAGGCCATTGTTAATTACAGGTTTAAACACGGCAAGTTGAACGAAACTAGCATGAAAGATCTGGGGATTTTTAGCGAAGAAAAACTAGCGTTAATATTACCTTACCTGGTCTATTGATATTCTCATAAATTTCATCGCACATGCATTTTCTTCGTAAGCCGTTGATTTATAACGATCACAGTGCTCTATTGTCTTAATTGTCTAGCCGTTTTTTCTTTAAATGGTTTGGCAAGAATTCCGTTAGATCTACCAAATTCAATTTTGCGCGTTCCTCTTAAAAATGTATTTTTACGTAAATGCATAAGATACTCGAATTCTTTTGGAAGTATAATCTCCCACGATGGTCAATATTGATCATTGACTTATTGATTTGCGCGTTTTCCCTTACACTTGCATTTTTTCTGAGGTTTAATTTTAAGTCCATCCCGCCTAATGAACTCGAAAATTTTCCGATTGTTTATGGGCTGGTATTGATTGTTCGTTTCATCGCATTCTTTATTTCGAAAACCTATAAGGGTGTAGTGCGATATACCGGTGCAAAGGATGCCAGTCGTATTTTTTTCATTGTTTTATTAAGTAGTTTTTTTCTTTTTATCGTAAACCTTTTCACCAGGCAAATTTATTTTGGATACTATATCATTCCGCATTCAGTGATTGTAATTGATGGCTTAGTCACTATTTTTATCATGATCAGTTCGCGGCTCGCTATAAAGGCAATTTATTTTGAGAATAAAAATCCTGAGAGGCAAAAGACGCAGGTAATAATCTATGGAGCGGGGGAAAGTGGCATCATTACAAAACGGACACTCGATCGGGATGCAGCTGTTCGATATAAAGTTGTTGGCTTTATTGATGATGATGAAAAGAAAAAAGGACGGAGCCTCGAAGGCGTTTTTGTGTATCCAACTTCAAAGCTTGGCGATCTTATTAAGGACAATGAAGTAGAATCGGTAATCATCAGTATTCAAAACCTGGCTCCTCAAAAAAAGAATGCGATAATTGACGAGTGCCTGCAGCATGGAGTCAGGGTGCTTAACGTTCCTCCAGTGGCGAAATGGATTAATGGAGAACTTAGCTTTAATCAAATCAAAAGTATCAACATTGAGGAATTGTTGGAAAGAGAACCTATCAAACTTGACAACGCGCTCATTAATCAACAAATAAATGGGAAGGTGATTCTCATAACCGGAGCTGCCGGATCCATAGGGAGTGAATTGGCCAGACAATGTGCCAAATTCAGTCCCTCCTTACTTGTTCTTTTAGATCAGGCGGAAAGTCCTTTGCACGAACTAGACCTTGAATTTAAAGAAAAAATGAATTCCTGTAAATACGAAGTCGTTATTGGTGATGTCCGGAATTCGGAGCGTATGCGGAATGTTTACAATACTTTTAGACCACATTTCGTATTCCATGCGGCTGCTTATAAACATGTTCCCATGATGGAAAATAATCCGTCAGAGTCAATCCTGACCAATATTTTAGGTACTAAAACTGTTGCAGATCTGGCTGTAGAATTTAAGGTAGAAAAATTTGTTATGGTTTCAACTGATAAAGCGGTTAATCCAACAAATGTAATGGGCGCATCAAAACGCATTGCCGAAATTTATATACAAAGTTTGGGAAAAACCGCAACAACTAAGTTTATTACAACACGGTTTGGAAATGTCTTAGGGTCTAATGGTTCTGTAATCCCGCGCTTTAAAAAACAGATTGAAGAAGGCGGCCCAATTACCATTACTCATCCGGAAATTACGCGGTTTTTTATGACGATTCCGGAGTCATGCCAGTTAGTATTGGAAGCAGGGTGCATGGGGAATGGAGGTGAAATTTTTGTTTTTGATATGGGACAGTCAGTAAAAATTATTGATCTTGCCCGGAAGATGATTAAATTGTCCGGTTTGAAAGAAGATAAGGATATTAAAATTGTATTTACTGGGCTAAGGCCTGGAGAGAAATTATACGAAGAGTTACTGGCCAGTACAGAAAATACTTTGCCGACACATCATAAGCAAATATTAGTTGGTAAAGTGCGCGAGTACGAATTTTCAACCGTGATGCGATTTATTGATGAATTAATTTTACTGTTTAATACTCAGAATAACGTTCGTATAGTTTCCAAAATGAAAGAGATTGTCCCTGAATTTGTGAGTAATAATTCTGTATTCCAAACCCTTGATAAATGATGAAGAACCTATTAATTACTTGCCTGTTTGTATCAGGCACTTTATTTTCACAGCCTAAACCAGGTGCGCCGGAACTTAAGCAACCCAAACTTGTGGTTGGTATTGTTGTCGATCAGATGAGGCAAGACTACATTTACCGTTACTGGAATAAATTTGGAAACGGGGGCTTCAAGAAACTTATCAATGAAGGATTTTTGTATCGCAACGCACATTATAATTATGTTCCTACTTATACCGGGCCTGGTCATGCTTCAATTTACACCGGAACGAGCCCAGCAACACACGGTATAATAGGGAACGACTGGTTTGTAAAGGAAATCGGGAGGATGACTTACTGCACTTATGACGAAAATGTGAAACCTGTTGGGACAGAAAATGGTGCCGGAGCTATGTCTCCTAAATACTTATTGGTGACAACCATCGGTGATGAACTAAAATTAAATACTAACCAGCAATCGAAAGTATTTTCAGTGTCTTTTAAAGACCGCAGTTCTATTTTACCGGCTGGCCATAGTGCTAACGGTGCTTTCTGGTTCGACGGAAGTACCGGCAGATTTATTTCGAGCACACACTACATGAATCAATTGCCGGAATGGGTGAACACGTTCAATAAATTAGAACTGGCAAAGAAATATTTAGCTACCGGATGGAATACGTTATACCCGATATCAGATTATGTAGAAAGCATTGGCGATCAGAATAATTATGAAGAAGCACCTAATAAAAAGGATAAGCCCGTTTTTCCTTACGACTATAAAACACAATTAGATCAGGGCGATTTCTCTATTTTAAAAGCCACGCCGTATGGGAATACCATTGTAAAAGATATGGCACTGGCTTGTTTAAAATCTGAACAACTAGGGAAAGGAAAAGTAAGTGACATGTTATGTGTGAGTTTCTCGTCGACCGATTATGTAGGCCATTCTTATGGTCCGAGAAGCGTAGAAGTCGAAGATGTATACCTGCGTTTGGACAAAGATTTAGAAGAGATAATTAATGCACTAAATACATCTGTAGGAAAAGATAATTATGTTCTTTTTTTAACAGCAGATCATGGAGCATGTGATGTTCCTGCACATTTAAGGGATTTGAAGATTCCGGGCGGTTACATTTATGAGGATGGACTGGAAAAAAATATTAAGGCTTTTTGTAAAAATTTGTATGGAGACAGCCTTGTACTCACTCTTGAAAATCAGCAAATTTATTTAAACGAAAACAATATTTATGAATTAAAACTTAATAAACATACAGTTGAACAAACCCTCGCTAATTATCTTTTATCGATAAAGGGAGTTGCTGAAGCCTATCCTTCCGAAGTCTTGAGAAATGAAAATTACACGGATGACTCCTTTAAATACCTTATCCAAAAAGGGTACAATCATGTCAGAAGCGGGAATGTTGTGTTTTCTTATAATCCTGCCTGGATGGAATACCATGATAAAGGGACCACGCATGGCGCCTCGTATAGTTATGATACGCATGTACCGGTTTTATTTTATGGAATGGGAATTTCAAAAGGGAGTACCGTAAGGAAAGTTCATGTGGTAGATATTGCGCCAACTATCTCGATGATGTTGCATACTTCTTTTCCGAATGGGACAACCGGAAAGCCCCTTGAAGAGGTGATTTCAAAATAAGTGTAGTTTGATAAAAGTTTCATTGCATAACTGGAAATCGACAGCACTCAATTCAATATAACACTTCTGTTTTTTAATTGCTTAACTTTATAACTTTACTATGCTGCTTCGGTTAAACTACGACAAGCCCCATCCCAAAGATATACAGTATGTCATTGACTGTTTAAGAAATGGTGGAATTATTATTTATCCAACCGATACAGTGTATTCAATCGGGTGTGATATTACTAATCAAAAGGCAATCGAAAAATTGTGCCGCCTCAAAAATATTAAGCCGGAGAAAGCAAACTTTTCGTTTGTATGCAGTGATTTAAGTCAGTTGGCTAATTATGCCAAGCCAATTTCTAATACATTATTCCGCGTGATGAAAAAAGCATTACCCGGCCCGTATACATTTATCCTGGAGGCCAATAATAATGTTCCAAAATTACTGAAACAAAATAAAAAAACAGTTGGTATAAGGGTACCTGATAATACCATTTGTAAAGCGTTGATAGAGGAACTGGGCAATCCGATCATTACCACAAGTTTGCACAACCAGGATGATGAAATCATGGAGTATTTCGTGGATCCTGAAGTCATACACCGGGAATACGAAAAAAAAGTTGATATTGTTATTGATGGTGGTTTTGGAAACTTATATGCTTCAACTGTGCTCGATTGTTCAGAGGATGAAATTGTGGTTGTGCGTGAAGGTTTAGGCAGCCTGGATGTCGTGAATTGATTTTTTCTTTACGTTGGCACAATCCTTTTTTGTAACTTTAGGTTCTACGCTTAAATTGTTACTTATGCTTCAAAAGCTTTTTTTCTTTTTCATATTAGCCGGGATAGTTTCGGGAACCTTATCCTCGCAAACCACCAATACTAAAAAATGGCGGAAATCTGAAAATGATTCCATGCAAAGCGCCTTAATGATGCTCGATGATGGTAATTACCTCTTGGCACTTCCATTTTATGAAAATCTTTACACCAATCATCCTAAGGAAGAATTTTTGAAATATTGCTACGGTAAATGTGCACTTTACAGAAGTGATAAACATGAAATTGCTCTTCAGCTATTAAGCGAAATATATCAGAAGAACAAAAAGGTAGATGATATCGAATACGACCTGGCCAGGGCTAATCATCTTAATTATAAATTTGATGAAGCTCTTGGATTTATTGAAAAGGCAATCGCAAACCGCCGTGTGTCACCGGAATCGAAAAAGAAAGCTGTACAATTAAAAGAGTATTGTTTAAATGGTAAAGAGTTGTACGCAAAGCCAACGGGTGCAAAAATCGAAAACATGGGTAGTGTGATAAACTCTCCCTACGAAGAATATGTTCCTGTAATATCCGCCGATGAATCGATTATGATATATACCTACCGTGGTATTGAAAGTACAGGAGGGTTGCAAAACGAATTTTTAATGCCGGATAAGTTTGGAAGATTTTATGAAGACGTTTTTCAGTCAGTTAGAATTGATGGAGAATGGAAGAAGCCGATGCCAGTTACAAATGTGAATACAAATACCCATGACGGCGCAATTGCATTAAGTGTTGATGGATTCTATCTTTTCGTTTACAGGGATAGTGGTGATGATCATGGAGATATCTATTTGAGCAATTCCCTAAACGGTGAATGGACGGTTCCTGAAAAGCTAAAAGGCGAGGTGAATTCCTATTCATGGGAAGGAAGTTGTTCACTCACTTCGGATGGAAAATTTTTGTATTTCAGCAGCGAACGCGGTGGCGGATTTGGGGGAAAGGACATTTACCGGGCAACCTTAATGCCAGACAGTACCTGGGGAAATGTTATAAACCTTGGTGATTCCATTAATACTGCGTTGGATGAAGATGCACCATTCATACATCCGGATGGCGTAACTTTATTTTATAGTTCACAAGGAAAAAATAGTATGGGAGGATATGATATTTTTCAATCCAGGTTAAATTGGCGTGATTCAACATTTAGTAAACCGGAAAACCTCGGATACCCGATCAATACAACCGATGATGATATTTATTATGTGTTGTCAGCCAATGGCGATCGTGGGTACTATGCATCTGGTAAGGCCGGTGGCCAGGGTTTAAAAGATATTTATACAGTGTACCCCGGTTATGTTGGTAAAAAGCCTTCAACCTTTCTGGTAAAGGGTAAAATTACAGAGAAAGCAATTCCGGTTGGTGGATCGATTACTGTTGAAATTGTTGATCAGAATAATAAGAAGTACGGCGATTTTGTAAGTAATGCTTCTTCTGGAAATTATTTAATATCCTTGCCGGTTGGTGGACAGTTCAAGGTCACTTACAAGTTAAAAGACTATGCAGCGAAAACGTTGGATGTAAATACGTTAAATGTGGTTGGCTACGAAGAAAAAGTATTTGATGTCAGCTTCGACACAGTAATTCCGCTCGCATCCGAAGAACCAAAAAAGGACACTGTAATAGTTACGGCAGAACCAGTTGTGGTTGCAAATGAAAAGGCGCCTGAACCTGTTAAAGTTCCGGAAGTTAAGAAAGAGCCTGCGAGAAAGGTGGTACTTAAGCCTAACAGTTCATTGCAGGAAAAAACTAAATACTTCAGTGAACTCTATGGGGATATTACGGCCGAAGATCTGGTATTCAGAGTACAGATTGCCGCATATAAGTTTCCTAAAAATTACACGTATGCACATTTAAAAGGACTCGGAGATGTTGAGAACTTATTGCTTGATGATGGCATAACGAGGATAACGATAGGAGGGAATTTCAACTCCCTTGGAGCTGCGTATAGCCATAATCTTAAAGTGATAAAAGCCGGACAAAAAGACGCGTTTGTAACCGTACTTTACAAAGGAAAAAGAATTTATCTGGAAGACCTCGAAAAGATGGGGATTTTCGTTAAAAAGTAATTGGAACCATTTAGTCCTTATTTCTAATTTAGGTTCAGGATCTGTTTCCCATGTTCTTTGCTTTTCACATCTGTAATAATATGGGAAATAATTCCTTTTGGATTGATAATAAAGGTGGTGCGGATTATTCCGTCATAAATTCTCCCCATAAATTGTTTGGTTCCCCACACGTCGTAAGCTTTAATGATTGACATATCAGTATCCGCTATTAATGAAAATGGTAATTCAAATTTCGATGCGAATTTCAAATGGGTTTTTTCATCATCAGCGCTAACTCCTATTACGGTATAGTTTTTCTTACTAAGAAATTGGTGTTCATCCCGTAAGCTACAGGCTTCCAAAGTGCAGGTTGGAGTATTATCTTTCGGATAGAAATAAAGGACCACATTATTTCCTTTCAGTTCTTTTAAAGAAATCACTTTTCCATTTTGGTCGCGTCCTGAAAATGCAGGGGCCTTATCACCAACTTTTAAAGATGTGGAATGGGCCTGGAATTTCTTTGAAGAAGGTGTAGGGCGTGGTGATCCCTTTGCTGAAGTTTTAGTCGTTGCTTTCTTTTGAAGTAAGTGCGGGGTTTTATCTGATATCTTTTTATTCATTTGGATGTTATTAGCAGTTGATATATTTTTTTCATTAGCGAAGACTAGACTCTTTACATAAAAAAGGCACCACTTTGTTAAGGGACATATTTCGCATTTTGGCGTTCTCGCAATGCAAACATAGCGTCCATGAAGTATGAGCCAATGGTGAGCTGATGCAATATATTGTTCAGGAATGTGTTTAATAAGCTGCAATTCACTTTGGAGCGGATTTTTTGCTTTAGTTAAGCCAAGCCTGTTTGCAACACGGAAAACATGTGTGTCTACTGCCATCGCTGGTTTATCGTATATCACAGAAGCAACCACGTTAGCAGTTTTTCGGCCAACGCCCGGAAGTTTAACAAGCTGGGTGATATCACTCGGAATTACGCCGCCAAAATCTTTCAAAAGCATATTAGCCATGTTCACAAGATGCTTAGCTTTATTATTCGGGTAGCTCACGCTTCTGATCAGGCTAAACACAGCATCGGGTGAAGCTTCGGCCAATGTTTCTGCATTAGGGAAGTGTTTAAATAATTTTGGAGTAACCTGGTTGATGCGTTTATCGGTACATTGAGCAGAAAGAATAACAGCAACAATCAGTTCAAAAGGATTTGAATAGTTCAGTTCAGTCTCCGCAACAGGTACGTTTTTGATAAAATAATCTATAACGCCGGCATAGCGCTCTTTTAATGTCATAATCAAAATTACTTAAATTCATTTGGAGTTAAAATAAGAAAGTCACCCAAATTAATGGGTGACTTTCTTAAATCCGAAAAAGGAATATTATTTTTTAAAATCCGAATACCTTTTTCAATAAATCAGTTACACGAGCCATAGGGTCTTTTCTGATTTTAGCTTCTTCTTCTAATATCAAAAGCATTAAACCATTAATGGCTTTGGTGGCCACATAATCATTCAGATCAGGATTTTGTTTTTTCACGCCAGGTAATTTATTGTAGGCGGTCGCCAAAGGAGTCCAGTAGCTGGTAACTTTAACTTTATTAATAGCTTCTTTCACCACAGGCATAAACTGTGCTTTTAATGGAGCAAATGTTTTCTCTCGTAAGTAGTGCGTAGCTGCCGAATCAGCTCCATTTAAAATGGCAAAACCATCAGAGATACTCATGCCTTTAACGGCATCAATAAATACAGGGGCTGCTTTTTTAGCGGCTTCTTCTGCTGCACGGTTCAACGAGGTTTCAAATTCGGTTACTTTTTTTTGCATACCGAGGCTAATGAGTTTCGAACGCATTTCTTTTGCTTCTGCTGGCCAGGGAATAAACAACTTTGGATTTTTTAAATAACCATCTACTTTGGCAGCTTTCCCGGATGAGTTATTTGTTCCTACCGTTAACGCTTCCTTTAATGCGCGGATCACTTCATCATTTGTAAGCGAGGGCGCAGCATTGGTTTTACCTCCGCCTAAAACCGTTTCGGCCTGGTTAATAACACCAGCAGCGGCAGTGTTTGTCTTTGCAGTTTCTATAATGGTAGTTGAATTTGTTACAGCGGCGTTCTTAGCTGAATTTAAAACACTCCCCCAGTTCTGTGCATTTGTTATAACTGCTCCGGAGATAAACGTGATTATGTAAATTGCTTTTTGTTTCATAATATTAAACTTTTAAAAAATTATTTGGCACCAAAAACTTTCTTTAGGATATCTGTTACCCGTGCCGCAGGATCTTTCCTGATTTTTATTTCTTCCTGGGCAATTAAGGTCATTAAACCATTGATTGCTCTATCAGTAACATAATTATTCAGATTAGGATTTTGTTTTTGTACTCCCGGAATCTTGTTATAATTTGTAATTAATGGCGACCAATAAGAAGTAACTTTTACCTTGTTAATTGCGTCGGTAACAGTAGGTAAAAAACGCTCTTTTAATGAAGCGTAGGTCTTTTCACGAAGATAATGAGTAGCAGCGGTATCATTTCCATTTAATATCGCAAAACCATCTCCAATTGTCATCTGCGTAATTGCGTTCACGAACACAGGTACTGCATTTTTTGTAGCTTCTTCTGCGGCCCGGTTTAACGATGTTTCAAAATCGTTTATTTGTGATTGAAATCCGAGTTGCGATAAACGTTCTTTCATTACAATTGCCTCCTGTGGCCACGGAATATAAATAAGAGGATTTTTATTAAAACCATCAAATTTTGAACTCAGTGCAACAGAATTATTAGTGCCAACAGTCAGTGCTTCTTTTAAGCCTTTAATTACATCGGCGTTTGATAAAGTTGAGGAAGTTGTATTAGAGGTGGTTGCGTTCAGGATGTCATTTCCCGTTTTAATTATCGCTTCCTGTGTTTTAGGGTCACAACCAGTAAGATGTAAAACCAAAGCCGCCAAGGCTGCTAATAAAAAAAAGTGTTTCATATTGATTACTTAAATGTAATTTTAAATCTTAAATATAAGACATTAATACATTTTAATTAAATGAGGGCAGAACTTTTAACAATAGGTAACGAAATTTTAATAGGGCAGATCACCAATACGAACGTGGTGTGGATGGCTCAGCAATTAAATTTAATTGGTGTAAATGTAATTCACATGAGTTCAGTAGCCGATGATTCACAGGCCATTTTATTGGCATTAGATAATGCAAAATCACGGGCAGATATTGTATTGATTACTGGCGGACTTGGTCCCACAAAAGACGATATCACTAAGAAAACGCTTTGTGAATATTTTGGAACCAACTTGATTTTAAATGAAGATGTATTAAAAGATGTTACAAACTTTTTTCTAAAGAGAAATAGAGAAGTGACAGAGATAAATAGGAAGCAAGCTGAGGTCCCGAAAGGATGTATGGTATTGAGGAATAAGCAGGGAACAGCCCCGGGTATGTGGATAGAGAAGGATGGCGTTATTTTTATCTCAATGCCTGGTGTGCCCTACGAAATGCAGGGCATCATGACTGATTTGGTTTTACCAGAAATCAAAAAGCGTTTTAAGTTACCGTTTATTTACCATAAAACCATTCTTACACAGGGCATCGGGGAAAGTATTTTATCTGAATTAATAAGCGACTGGGAAGACAACCTGACAAAAATGAATTTAAGTCTTGCATACCTACCTGCGCCGGGAATGGTAAGTTTAAGAATCAGTAGCCTTGGTGAAAATGAAGATGCGTTGAGAAATACGATTGATGCTGAGGTTGAGAAAGTAAAGCCAATCATAGAAAAATACATTTATGGTTATGAAGAATATGGCACGGAGCAGCCTAAGATGGAAGAAATACTTGGACAGTTATTATCGGAAAAAGGCTTAAAACTTGCTTTAGCAGAAAGCTGTACAGGCGGATACATTTCCCATCTGATAACTAGTGTGCCCGGAAGTTCAGCTTATTTCAACGGGTGTATTGTACCCTACCATAATGAATTTAAAAATTCTTTATTGAAGGTGAATTTCGCTGTTTTTGAACAACATGGAGCCGTGAGCGAGGCATGTGTTACTGCAATGGTTAAAGAAGTTCAGAATGTTTTTAATGCGGATGTCGCCATTGCGGTGTCAGGAATTGCAGGGCCTGGAGGTGCTACCGCCGATAAACCTGTAGGTTCAACATGGATTGCGGTGGCTTATGGCGATCGCGTTGTTCAGAAATATTTTGTATTCGGCGACAACCGCCAACGGAACATCCAGATGGCTGCTATGAATGCAATGAATATGTTGAGGAAATTAATTTTAGGCGTAGAAGAATAATAGTGGCCTTTTAATAGTATCTTGGAATTAACAACAGATTAATCAGATTTATGAAGCTTGCATACAGAGAATTTGGACAAGGGCAACCTTTGATCATCTTACATGGCCTTTTCGGACAAAGCGACAATTGGAACACGCTCGCAAAGCGTTTTGGTGACAGCGGGTTTCATGTTTTCACGCCTGACCTCAGAAATCATGGGCTTTCACCGCATAGTGAGGAATGGAATTATGAGGTAATGGCAAATGACATTAGTGAATTTATTAAGGATCATGGAATACTTAATCCAGTTCTCCTTGGTCACAGTATGGGCGGTAAAACCGTCATTTTTTTCGAAAAGCTATTTCCTGGAATTGCGAAAAAGTTAGTGGTAGCAGATATAGCACCGCGGGCTTATGAGCCACACCATGAGCTAGTTCTGAAAGCGTTGAATGCGGTTGATTTTTCTGATATTAATTCCAGAAAAGATGCAGAAGTTATTCTCAGCCAATTTATTCCTGATTTTGGTACCAAACAGTTCTTGCTCAAGAACATTTATTGGAAAGAGAACGAAACAAAACAAATGGCATGGCGGTTTAACCTTAGTGTCATTTCAAGTCATTATGACTCAATTGGCGTTGCTGTACCAGCTTTTAAAAGTTTAATTCCTGTACTATTTATCAAAGGTGAAAAATCAAATTACATAAATTCTCAGGACGAAAAAGATATTCTAAATTACTTTCCAAATTACGAATTGGAAATAATTCCGAATAGTGGTCACTGGGTGCATGCTGAGCAGCCAGAAATTTTTTTTAATACAGTTTTAGATTTTATTAGTTAAAGGCTTCGTTAATTAATTGAATTGCGCACTTTAATCTTTCTTCCCCAACTCCTTTAATAATTTTATAGTCCACATTTAATTTTTGAAGTTCATGTTTATTCCATTTAAATAAATGGTCTCGTAACCCTTCATTTCGCCGTTGAGGATCTTCAACCCAGGAAACGTCGTTATTTGCTACCAGGTAAAGTTGATAATCGGTTGGCTTAATAGCGTTTGTAATGAACGTTGGAACTTTATTAAATTTATGAGTAGACCAGATTTTTACCGTAATTAAAGAGGTATCGCAGAAAAGATATTTATTGGATTTTGGAATAAACTCTTTTTCTAATTCTAACTGATTTTTAGCGATTGTTTCGAGATCATCCACGGTATAATTATTGATATCATGCGAATCAAAATATGTACGGGCATATTCCGGCACAAAAACCGTTTTATAATGTTCAGCCAGTTGTTCACACAGGACTGTTTTTCCGGTACTTTCTGCACCCAGAATAACGACTTTCGGTACTAAATGTTTCGATTCCATAAACAAAGCTTTTCGTGTAGAATTTAAAGGGTTAGAATTTCGGCAATATAAAAGTATCAGTTAAAAACAGAACTGCAAATTATTCCAACGGGATATTCTTTTCTTTACAAAACCTGATAAACTCGAGGTAACGCGTATACGGTGATTGGCTTTTCCATAAATGTCCATATAAGGCGATTCCATGAAAGCCCAATTGATAAGCAAGTTCAACACTTTTTTCATTTACTCCGCCACGTGCATATATTTTTTTTCCTGACTTTTCAATCGCAGCTTTTACAGTTTCAGGATAAAATCCACTATATAATTCACCGGAAACATTGTGAAACATTGTTCCCAGAAAACAATAGTCGGTTTTTACTTTTTGTAGTTCATATAGCTCCGAAATTTTTTTATACGAAATTGATTTTATCAAACGCGGTTTCCTGAGGTATATCATTTTCGTATTCCACCATAATTTAAATTTCTGCTTAAGATGTGTTGATGTAAAATGGAAACCTTTTAACTCATATTTCAATGCAAGTTTATGGTGGGAATGGATTATTATACGGTTATGAAAATGGGCCGGAATTTCTTTTATATACTCATCAAGCTCTTTGGTTGAGAACCTGTTTTTCCTTACATGCAAAGTGTCTAATCCTGCTTCAAACATTTGAACAATGGAAGCGATTTCATTATCGCTTTTTTTTGATTGAGTTATTACAACAAGTTTCATTCAAATAAATGGCTAATTTCAATTAATAATTCAGGGTTTTTCTCAAATGCATTCCCGATGACTATGTAATCAGGCTGTGATGCCAGGATTTTTTTTGCCTTTGCCACAGTATCAATCCCACCCCCAACAATCAAGGGAAGTGAACAGTTTTTTTTCACAGACCTTATTAGCGACGGCGTTAATGGTTCTCGTGCGCCGCTTCCCGCTTCAAGGTAGATTGCTTTTTTGCCGATAAGTTCGGCGGCAATACATGTGTTGATAATTTCTTTACGATCGTTAAGCGGTAAAGTTTTAGTTACTTTCTGTGTGGTCGATTTTTTAAATCCCTGAATTAATATATATCCGACAGGGACGGTTTGGAGTTTAGAGGATTTGATCTTTGAAGCTACTTTAACCACTTTTCCAATAAGGTATTCAGGGTTCCTTCCTGATAATAGAGAAAGGATGAGGATACCGTCAGCTGATTTTGAAACTTGGTTTTCATCGCCGGGGAAAATAATAACCGGGATATCGGTTAAGGATTTAATTGATTTAATGGTTTTTTCAAAAGTATTACCATGAAGGGCACTGCCGCCAACAAAGATGGTTGAAACAGTGCTTTGGCTGGCAATTTTTACAAGGTCCGGATTGTATTTATCCGGGTCGATGAGTACAACGAGTTGAGTATGCTTATTTTTTTTTAGCAAAGTTGTAATTTTGTATGTGCATAAACCAATACGTATTCTGGAAGCACCTGATAATGTAATTGATAAGCCTCCCTGAAATTTGCAAGGTTAATCATTCCGGAAATAACGCCTTGCTGTTGTTTATTAAACGCTTTTACAAACAGATGTTCAATAAAATCAACTTCTTTTAAGCCGTAAATTTTATAAAGGGTTTCTTTTGCCGCCCAATAAATCAATAATTTTTCAATGTCGTCTTGCGCATCAACCAGTTCTTCCTGGCTTAAAAATTTATGTTTTATTCTGAGTACCTTGTTCCGAATCAACTCAATGTCAATTCCGGTGGGTTCGTTATTATTAACAATAATGGCCAAACGATCATGCGAATGTGAAATAGAAATATGCCTGGAGTCGTTTACAAGGTGCGGTTTCCCTTTTTCATCATAAAAAATACTGCAGTCTGGGTCGATGAGTTCTGCCAGCAGGAAATTACGGCCCCTGGTTTCAATGTCTCTTTTGGTGGAAAGTGCTCCCTGAATGGAATAAGCCTTCAGGTCTAAAAGACCCAATTTCAAATCGTTAGTTATGTTAAAAATCTCTGTCAATTATCGTTAAATAACTGGTTTTATAGTTTGAGTGTTACAAACTTATGTCTTATCTTTGCATAATTACTAAAAAAACAAATAATTTAATAAATAAACATGTCAGCAGTTGCAACAGGAAAGTACTTAGCGTACAAAGTAAAAGATATCTCATTAGCAGAGTGGGGTCGTAAAGAAATTAAATTAGCGGAAGAAGAAATGCCAGGACTAATGGCACTCCGCGCTGAATATGGAGCATCTCAACCTTTAAAAGGCGCGCGTATTGCTGGTTGTTTACACATGACCATTCAAACTGCAGTTTTAATTGAAACATTAACTGCATTAGGTGCTGAAGTAACCTGGAGTTCTTGCAATATCTTTTCAACTCAGGATCACGCAGCAGCTGCAATTGCTGCAGCTGGGATTCAGGTGTATGCGTGGAAAGGCATGACAGCTGAAGAATTTGACTGGTGTATAGAGCAAACTTTATGGTTTGGTGAGGATCGTCAGCCTTTGAATATGATTCTTGATGATGGTGGTGATTTAACAAATTTAGTATTTGATAAATATCCTGAATTGGCAGCCGGTATCAAAGGGCTATCTGAGGAAACGACAACAGGGGTTCACCGTTTGTACGAGCGTATGAAAAACGGAACTTTATTGTTGCCTGCGATTAACGTGAATGATTCTGTAACCAAATCAAAATTTGATAATAAATATGGTTGCCGTGAATCTTTAGTTGACGCTATTCGCCGTGCAACAGATGTGATGATGGCCGGTAAGATTGCCGTTGTTGCTGGTTATGGCGATGTAGGTAAAGGTTCAGCACAGTCTTTATCATCTCAGGGCGTTCGTGTAATTGTAACCGAGATCGATCCAATTTGTGCGTTACAAGCAGCAATGGATGGTTATCAGGTAATGAAGATGGATGACGCCGCTAAAATTGCCGATATTTTAGTAACAACCACAGGTAATAAAGATATTATTGTTGGGCGTCATTTCGAATCAATGAAACATGGTGCTATTGTTTGTAACATCGGTCACTTTGATACTGAAATCGATATGGCCTGGTTAAACAAAACCTATGGTTCAACAAAAGATACCATTAAGCCACAGGTGGATCAGTATACCATTAAAGGTAAAAACATCATTGTATTAGCTGAAGGTCGTTTGGTGAATTTAGGATGTGCTACTGGTCATCCAAGCTTTGTAATGAGTAACTCATTTACAAACCAAACACTTGCTCAAATTGAATTATGGACAAACACTGCTGCTTATGAGAAAAAAGTGTACGTGTTACCAAAAATTTTAGATGAAAAAGTAGCTCGTTTGCATTTAGCAAAGATTGGCGTTGAACTGGATACGTTAAACCAGGAACAGGCTGATTATATTGGTGTGAAAGTGGAAGGTCCTTTTAAAGGAGACGCTTACAGGTACTAATATCATACCGTTTAAGAATAAGAAGGCTACCGTAATAGGTAGCCTTTTTTAATTTGAACGTGTTTTACTCCTGGTTGAAAAATGTAATTGGTTTTGATCAGGAAAAAGAAGATGGTTATATTTATAAAAAACAAAAAAATGACAAAAATATTTTTTACTACGCTCTTAATTTTAACCTTAATATTTATATCATGCGGCCCCACTTCAAAAAGTGCTCTTGAGTATAATGACAGAATTATGGGAATCGTTAACCTTGCCACACTCGCACAAAATAATTTTTTTGATCAAACGGATGGTCATAACCTGGATTCGCTTATCATTAATCAGAAACATTATGCAGAGGCATCAAAAAAATGCGTGGATGATATTTCAAAGCTGGCAGCGTTTGCCGACAATAATGATTACCTGGAAGCAGCAACACGTTATGTTGAAAAACTTAATGAAATGGCAAATAATGAAGCAAAAGAAATGGTGACGATTATGACTAAAGCGTCAGATGACATCACTGAAGCCGATATTTCAAAAGTAGAACAGCTGGTTAATAAACTGGATTCGAAAACTAAAGAGGCCACAGATGACGTAGAAAAAGCTCAAAGGAAATTTTCGGAAGAATGGAAATTTGAAATCAATCGATAATTTTCTATTTGCATCTTGTTTTGATAGATCACTAACGTTGGATTATCCTTTAATGCTCCTGATAATTTCATCCAATTGCGCAATGTCCTTGCATTTTACCTCCCTGGCTTTTGATCCTTCAAACTGACCAATAATTCCTGCCGCTTCGAGTTGATCTACAATTCGGCCGGCACGGTTATACCCAAGTTTCAGTTTCCGTTGCAGGAATGAGGCTGAGCCTTGCTGAAACTGAACAACAAGTTTTGCTGCTTCATCAAACATTTTGTCGCGTTCACTCAGGTCGATTTCTTCTTTTCCTCCTTCACCGTCTTCGCCTACATATTCAGGCAAAAGGAAAGCAGATGGATAGGCACGCTGTGACCCGATAAATTCAGTTATTTTTTCCGCCTCTGGCGTGTCTACAAAGGCGCACTGGATGCGTATCAGGTCATTGCCGGTACTTAGTAACATGTCGCCTCGTCCAATTAATTGTTCAGCGCCACCTGCATCTAAAATAGTTCGCGAATCAATTTTACTTGTCACGCGGAAAGCGATACGGGCAGGGAAGTTAGCTTTAATGGTGCCGGTAATAATATTTACAGAAGGGCGCTGTGTGGCAATGATCAAATGTATTCCTATGGCGCGTGCTAATTGCGCTAATCGGGCTATAGGTGTTTCTACCTCTTTTCCTGCAGTCATGATTAAGTCTGCAAATTCGTCCACAACTAAAACAATATATGGTAAATATTTATGGCCTTCGTTTGGATTGAGTTTTCTGTTAATAAACTTTACATTGTATTCTTTAATGTTTCTTACCTGCGCGTCCTGAAGCAAAGCATAACGGTTATCCATCTCAATACATAATGAATTCAGAGTATGAATTACTTTTGTGTTATCTGTAATAATTGCGTCTTCTGAATTTGGCAGCTTCGCTAAAAAATGACGTTCAATTTTGTTGAACAAGGTTAATTCGACTTTTTTCGGATCTACCAAAACAAATTTAATTTGTGCCGGATGTTTTTTGTATAACAGTGATACAAGGATCGCGTTCAAACCCACCGATTTTCCCTGACCGGTAGCACCGGCCATTAATAAGTGCGGCATTTTGGCTAAATCTGCAATAAAAATTTCATTGTTAATGGTTTTGCCTAATGCAATTGGTAAATCATGAGTTGTATTCTGAAACTTATCAGAAGCGATGATATTCCTCATCGGAACCATCTCCGGAGTTTGATTTGGCACCTCGATTCCGATTGTTCCTCTTCCTGGAATTGGCGCAATGATTCTGATTCCCAATGCGGCTAAACTCAAGGCAATATCATCTTCCAGGTTTTTGATTTTGGAAATACGTACTCCTGCAGCCGGAACAATCTCGTATAACGTTACGGTTGGGCCAACGGTAGCAGAAATTCGGTCAATCTCAATACCATAATTTTTAAGTGTATTAACGATACGGTCTTTATTGGCTGTTAATTCTTCATTACTTACCCGGGCATTTCCTGTACCATAATCAATTAATAATTCATGACTTGGAAATTGGTAATGTCCAAGATCTAATGTTGGATCGTACTGTCCGAATTCTTCAACTAACTGTGCCGCTTTTACTTCCTCGTCTAATGATATGGAATTCTGTTTAGGTTCTTCTTTCACAAATTCAGGCACCTGAACAATTTCTTCCGCACTTGGGTTGTTTATTTCAAAACCAATCGACTTTTGTTCTGAAGCGGGTTTAATTTCCTCCGGTTTCTGCAACACCTCCAGATGAATGGGTTCCGATTTCGATTCCTCAATTGGATCTGCTGGCGATGTTGTAGTTACTACTTCGAAATTTAAAAGCTCTGCCTCTTCCTCCTTGCTTAAAACTGGGTCTTTCGTTGTATCATAAACAGTTGATGCATGAGGATTAATAACAGTGTTTTCTGCCGCTAATTCTTGATCTATTACGTCATCATTCTGTAAATCTGGTAACACATCCTTCTTGATGTTGAAATTTAAGTTAATACTCAATACTAAAAAAGCTAATAAACTAAATGCGAAGATTGCCAGTGTGCCTATGCTTCCTACATAGTTTGCAAGCTGAATGTTTAGCACGTAACCATATCCACCACCGAGATAAAATAATTTATCATGAAAAAAGAACGAAGCAACAAGACTTGTCCATACCAGGAAAAACAGCCATTTTGCAGTGAAGGAAGGGGGTTTAGTTATTTTTCGATTAAGAATTTTTTGTAATCCATAAATAATTAAAACCGGTACCAGAATAAAGGATGCTACACCAAAACCTTTATACATAAACCAATAGGAAACTAAAGCACCGGATTTACCAAGCCAGTTAAACACCTTCGTGTCCAGAGCGAACAACTCCGACATTGGTCCTAAAACCTTATCCTGATCTTTTTCCCAGGTGAAAATATATGACAGCAGAGCAATGAATAAATAAACACCGGCCATCATTAAAACCAGGCCAATCAGTTTTTGCGTACGTTCATTTCGGTAGAGGATAAGTGTTTTATTCCATCGATCCAGCAAAGATTCTTTAGATTGATTACCCGGATTTTTTGACTCCGGTTTTTTTACAGTAGAAGTCGCACTTTTGCTGGTCGGTTTACTCTTGTTTTTAGATGAATTTATTTTTTCTTCAATATCATTTTTACTAATCTCCGAATCCTCAACGATAGCGTCATCTGTCTTTTTCTCCCTGAATTTATTTTTTGTTGTTGCCATGATTTTCCGTATTAAATTTAAGCCTGAGCAAGCCAAAAACGGAAGAATAAGAGAAATGTTTTAAACCCTGAATTGTTTACTATTTCAGAGCATTTTTAACAAAATCGTGAAGTATTCGAATATGAAAAGAAACAGATCGTTCCATTTTTGTGAACTAGAAATATTGGGAAAGTGTATTAAACGGTTTCCGTCACTAAATTACAGGTTACAATGCCTTCTTCGTTAAGACCTTCCAGAGTAATCGCAATGGATTTGTTTACAAGGCCATCGTCAAACGGATGCGAAATTTTAATATAATTTTCCGTGAATCCATGCATGAAGCCATTTTTATTTTCATGCTCAAATAAAACACTGTAATTTTTTTTGAGATGAGTTTCGTAAAATGAACGAAGTTTTTTCGCGGAAAGGATTCTAAGCATTTTATTTCGTCTTTTTCGTTCAGATAATTCAACCTTTCCGTTTAACAGGATCGCCTCTGTATTATCTCTTTCGCTATAAGTGAACACATGTAAATAAGAAACCTCGAGGGAATTTAAAAAATTGTATGTGTCTAAAAAATGCTCCGCTGTTTCACCCGGAAATCCAACAATTACATCAACGCCAATACAACAATCGGGCATCAATTGTTTAATCTTTGATACACGGTCCTGATACAATTCGCGTTTATACCGACGTTTCATTTTTGCTAAAACTTCATTACTTCCACTCTGGAGTGGAATATGAAAATGTGGCATAAACTTTTTGGACGATGCAACAAACTCAATGACTTCATTAGTTAAAAGATTGGGTTCAATTGACGAAATGCGTATCCTTTCCACGCCCTCAACTTTATCAAGCTCCCTAATCAAATCAATGAATGTATATTCTTTTCTCTTGCGGGTTATTGGATCAATGTCAACACCGTATCCAAAATCGCCCAGATTTACACCCGTTAAAACGATTTCTTTCACGCCACTCTCCGCAATTCGTTTGGCATTGGCTACAGCGTTTTCAATGGTGTCACTTCTACTTTTACCACGTGCTAAAGGAATAGTGCAAAACGTGCAGCTATAGTCGCATCCATCCTGTACCTTCAAGAACGATCGCGTGCGGTCGCCAATCGAAAATGAACCAACAAAAGTATGCACATCTGAAATGTCACAATTATGAATTTCTGTATGCACGTTTTTTCCTGAGAACTGTATGTAATTCAATAATTTGAATTTCTCTGATGCGCCAAGTACTACATCAACGCCTTCAATATTTGAGATTTCATCGGGTTTAAGCTGAGCATAACAACCAACAACAGCAATGAAAGTATCCGGATTGATAGATAGAGCCGACTTTACAATCTGCTTACATTCTCTGTCAGCGTTTTCAGTAACCGAACAGGTATTAATCACGCACACATCTGCGCCAGCATCAAACGGCACTTTCTTAAAACCTTTTTCCTGCATTAAACGAGCGATCGTAGAGCTCTCCGAAAAATTCAGTTTACAACCGAGTGTATGAAAGGATACCGTTTTCCCTGTGAATGGCATTCAACAAAGATACGTTTTTTTAGTGTTTTTATTAACTCGCATAATCGGATTTCTAAACTAAAAAGTTAAAAACGCAACGCCCTGTTTTTTCTAAATGGACTTCTATTATATTTGTTTATTCGTTTTCATTTTCCCTTAAATGCCTGAATCACCCTATAAACTGGAACTTTTCTTCGAGCTATCACCCGATTTGCTGTGTATTGCCGGGTATGATGGGCGATTTAAACGAATCAACCCCGCTGTATCTAAAGTGTTAGGTTTCAGTAAAGACGAGTTGCTTTCCGGTCACGTCAATGATTTCATTCATCCCGAGGACCGCGCCATAACCACGCATGTGCGTACTGAATTAACAAAGAAAAAGCCATTATATAATTTTGAAAACCGGTATATTACTAAAACAGGTGAAATTGTGTGGTTATCCTGGACATCGTTTCCGGATGATGCTAATCAACTGATTTATGCGATTGCTAAAAATATTACTCACAAAAAGAAGGAGGAGCATGATAGAAATCTTTTCTTAACAAACCTCACGAAGGTCAATAGTCAGCTGAAACAACTTACCTATCAAACTGCCCACGATTTGCGCTCGCCGGTTAATAATTTAATGGCGGCATTCAGTTTATTTGATTTAAAGAAGGTCAAGAATAAAGAGGCAGCTGAGTTTATTCATTTATTGAAGCGCGCGAGTGAAAACATTCAGGAAACATTGGATAAGTATGTGAATGATCTCAATACCAAAGATGGCTTAAAGATTGTAACAGAAGAACTGAATTTAGCACAATGTTTGGAAAACGTTTTGTGTTCGATCCGGTCCCTTGTTGAAACTTCCCAGGCTAAGATAAATTGTGATTTTAAAGCGTTTGAAACCGTTATTTTTAATAAGGAATATCTCGAAAGTATTTTTCTTAATCTCATTTCAAATTCCATTAAATATGCGTTTCCCGGAAGGCCCCCCGTGATAACTATAAAAACTACCCTGTTGCATAATGCGCCACAGTTAATTATTGAAGACAATGGTTTAGGTTTTGATATGCAGAAAGTAAAAGATAAAATTTTCGGCCTATACCAGAAATTTCATAATCATGTAGACAGTAAGGGTATTGGTCTTTACCTCGTATACAATCACGTAACCAATCTTGGGGGAACAATTGTAGCCGAAGGGAAAGTAAACGAAGGCGCTAAATTTACGATTACATTTAGCGTGTAAAGAGAATTGCCTTTTATTTTACCAATTTCATTTCATTTAAAAGGTAACCTGCTCCGGCAAATTTATCAATTACGAATAATGTATATCGAACGTCCAACACGATATTTCGGCATTGGTTAGGATTATACATGATATCACTCATTGTTCCTTCCCAATTCCTGTCGAAGTTAGTTCCAATAAGTTCACCTTTTGCGTTCAAAACGGGGCTTCCACTATTACCACCTGTTGTGTGGTTACTTGCTGTGAAAGCAACCGGAAGTTTACCATTTTTATCAGCATACTGTCCGTAGTCTTTCTTTGAGTACAGGTCTTTTAATTTTTCAGGAACATCAAATTCTTCATCTTTTGGAATATATTTTTCCATTATTCCATCCAAGGTGGTATAGTGTTTATATTCAACACCATCTTTTGGTTTATAACTGTTTACTTTTCCATATGCCACTCGCAGCGTTGAGTTAGCATCGGGATAAAATTTCTTGTCCTTAAAAATTTCTTTTTGTCCTTGTATATAAAGTTTTTGAAGTTCGTTAATTTCCCTTTCATCATATTGAAATTGGGGAAAAACAGATGTACTGTAATATTTCATAATGGCATTAGTAATATAATATACAGGGTCACGTTCATAAAGACTTAAATATTTTTCAAAGTCATTGAGCATAACTGAAGCCTTTTCCTTATCAACAAAATTGGTATTGCTATAAAGAAAATCCGTCATTTTTTTGGCGTTATTGTTATTTGCAATGATAAAGGAGTCTAAAACCGAAGGTCGATTGTTCGAGGGCACTCCTTTAATATATTCGGTTAACATGGCTTCGCAAATTTTAATATCGGTAGGTTTATTAAAATTTTTGAAAAACGCCATTTTTTTATATTCGTTAAGTGTATTTTCAAAGGTGTTATTTAAACCTTTTTGTTTCTTTTTTAATTCGTTAGATAGTGTTGTGAACGAACGTGCGTAGGTAAAAGCATCAATAGCCATTAAACATTCGCTGTAATAATCTACCTGTCTGTTTAAAATTCTGTACTCTGCATATACCTTTTTTAACTGGGGAAATAGATTTCCGTATTTTTCTTTTTTTGCAGGATCAGATGCCATTGCATCAGTGAATTGTTGTTCAAAGAGTTGCTTTTTTGTTACCGCATCATAATTTTTCAACCCATTCATTTCTCCCATCCATTTTTTATAGTAATTGGCAACGCTGGCATATTTGCTTGCATAAGCAATACGTACTGCATCGCTTTGAAGCATGTCTGCATTCATGATGTTTAATCTCTTTTCACGTAAATTCACCTTAAGGGGATCGCTCTCATTCATGATCATATCAACGGCATAACTTGATAAGTATTCCTGTGTGCGGCCGGGGAAACCATACACCATAGTAAAATCACCTTCATTGTACCCTTTTAACGAAATTGGTATTACATTTTTTGGTTTATACGGAACATTATCCGTGCTGTATTCGGCGGGCTTATTTTCTTTATTGGCGTAAATCCGGAAAACTGAAAAGTCAGCGTTGTGTCTTGGCCACATCCAGTTATCGGTTTCCCCACCAAATTTACCGATAGCGGAAGGAGGGGCGCCTACCATTCTTACATCCTTAAAAGTCTCAACAATAAACATGTAATATTCGTTACCATAAAAAAACGGTTTGATAAACGCTTCATAATGGGTTCCGGCTACTGCTTCTTTTTCCAGGATCTTTATATTGGATTTTATTGTAGAATCTATTTTCGCTTCGGTACTGGATAACGTAATTCCCTTTAATACTTTTGCTGTCACATCTTCGATTCGTTGAATAATGGTCGCATTTAAATTAGGGGTATACACTTCTTCATTTTTATTCATTGCCCAGAAACCATTAGTCAGGTAGTCTTTTTCTACCGTACTATGAAAAGCAATGGCGGAGTAACCACAATGGTGGTTCGTTAAAATAAGACCCTTGTCTGAAACAATTTCAGCAGTACAACCTCCACCGAACTGCACAATGGCGTCCTTCAGACTGGATTTATTAACGCTGTAAATTTGTTCAGCTGTCAATTTTAATCCATTTTTTTTCATGTCTTTAATGTTCATCGCGTTCAAGAGTTGTGGAAGCCACATTCCTTCATCCGCTTTAGCGGTGATGGCGAAAATCAAAGTCAGGGATAAAATAAGGTGTTTCATTGGTTTGTTTGTTAAGTACAAATGTTTTTAATTAATTTGAAGAATAGGTCACTTATAATGTTCGGATTACTTCTTTCACAATAAAGCTCATTTTGGGTTCAGCAGCAGAAGCGATATGCTGAACTTCTTCATGCGTAACTTCAATAATTTTTCCTTCTACGCCGAGATCTGTTACAATACTTACACCAAATACGCGCATGCCACCGTGTTTAGCAACAATCACTTCCGGTACAGTACTCATGCCGACAGCATCAGCGCCTATTCGCGCGATGTACCTGTATTCTGCCGGGGTTTCAAAACATGGGCCGGTAAGCCCTGCATAACAACCCTGGCTTACTTTGATGCCATTATTTTTCGCTATCTCCATAGCTTTTGCAATTAATTTCTTATCGTAGGCTTCACTCATATCCGGAAACCTCGGACCCAATTCGGCAATATTTTTACCTATTAGGGGGTTGGTCGGGAAAAGATTAATATGGTCGTTAATGATCATAATTTCGCCTATTTCAAAATCCGGGTTCATTCCTCCACTCGCATTAGAAACACACACTGTATGGATGCCTAGCGCTTTCATCACTCGAACCGGAAATGTAATTTGTTGCATGGTATAACCTTCGTAAAAATGGAAACGGCCTTGCATAGCCATAACTTTTTTACCTCCCAGTTCTCCAAAAATTAATTTCCCACTATGACCTTCTACCGTGCTAACAGGGAAATTAGGTATTTCCTCATATGGAATTACAAATTCAGCACTTATTTCTTTTACAAGTCCGCCAAGCCCAGTGCCAAGTATAATTCCAACTTCAGGTTTAAAATTATTGGTTTTTTCAAGAATATTTTTTGTGGTAAAATTTATTTGTTCTAACATAGTTAATTATGGTTTCATTAAATTCCTGTGTTTTCTCCTTGAAATCCACTTCAATCGGTAAAACGTATAAAGGTAAGGTATTTGCGAGATCCTGCAAGTCACCGCAACGTAATCTCATCGCATCTTTTTCAGTAGTTATCACAATTTTATTTCCGCCTTCAATTTTGTCAAGTACTGAGCGAATTTCTCCAATATCCTGAATGGAATATTGATGGTGATCTGCAAAAGGTATATGGACTACCTCGGAGGCATACTCTCTGAGGTATGTAACCAATGGAGATGGGTTCCCGATTCCGGTAAAAAGAACAATACGGTATCTGAAGAGATCATTTAACGTATCAATTGTTTCATCGGCATTTTGAAATCCAAACAATTCTCCATACTTCAGCCAGCTAAAAAATAGCTTCTGGTGTGCTAAGGGTTTCAGGTCTTTAATCAAATTCCTGATTTCCACAGCAGTTGTTTTTTCAGGAGTTTTGCTGACGATAATGATGTCTGCTCTTGAAATTCCTCTTTTAGATTCCCGTAGGAAACCCGCTGGTATCATGCAATCATAAATGAACAAATTGTTGTATTCACTAATTACAATTTTTAATTCACAATTTAGTGCCCTGTGTTGAAAGGCATCATCCAGAATAATTACCTGTGGTGGTTCTTTAAATTCCAGAATTTTTTTCACTCCATTCACCCGGTCACCATCTACGCAAACTTCAATATCGGGATTTTTCATTTTATATTGCAAAGGTTCATCCCCAATATCAATAGCTGTGCTGGTCTCATCAGCAGCAATAAACCCCGACGTTTTACGCTTATAACCTCTGCTTAAAACTGCAATTTTAAATTCATTTTTTAAGAGGTTCACGAGGTATTCTACATGAGGTGTTTTACCAGTTCCTCCAACCGACAAATTGCCAACGCAAATGGTATGAACATTAAAAGATTTTGATTTTAATACTTTCCAATCATACAGTAAATTCCGAATGGTGGTTATAATACCATAAATAATGGCAAAAGGGAATAATAATATTTTCCGTATAAACAACAAGGTTTCTAAAAGAAGTGAATGTAGGATTTTTTAGTAAAATTAGGAACTTTTTAGTGGCGATTTTAAAACCCTGTTGAAGTATAAAAATAATCAGTCTTTATTTTTCAGTCTTTACCTCGATCCATAATTTGCTTGGCTCCAGGCGACAACCATTATTTGTGGTTTCGATAACTTCCAAATAGCCACTTTGATGATCAACATCAATAGCAATATTAGGTCCGTTTTGCCCGGATTTTATCCACATTCCGGCAGGCATCTTCCAGGTGTACGTAGACCCCTTGGTGGGAGGCACCGCATACATCAGGTTTTTAGCATCAGCCATCACAGATGCCGAACCTGAGATAGGGTAGGGCGGTTGAATGATGCCGAAAAATGATGCCGCCCAAAACGTGCTGTGAAATTTTTTTTGAATGGCAAACATCCCAGTTTTTCCACCTTGTGTCGAACACGTTCCTGTGTCAAGTGGTAATGTATGGCCTATTCCTTTTATTCTGAAATAGCGAACCACTTCCTCCTGCTTTTTGTTTTTGTAAATAGTTAATTCTATGTCTTCATGGTTTCCGAACCGGGCATAATGTTCATCTTCTTCATAATCTGTTTCGTGAACATTCACCCATTGCTTAATCAATTGATTGGCATTATTCATACTCACCACTGGGTCGATACCGCCATGAAAAATAACCAGTTCAGGATATAGGCCTTTATATCCTGGGTTTTGTTCTCTTATCAAATTACCCCAATCTTCCGGGGATCTAGAAACCATTCCCATCATGGCTTGCCCTGCTTTCATGAATGATTCTGCGGATTTGTAGGGTCCACCGGCCATAACACCGCCTTTATCAAAAACTTCCGGATAAACAGCCATCATGATACTGCTCATAGCGCCCCCGGCAGATAATCCAATGATGTAAATTCGCGCAGAATCGATGTTCTTGTTTTTTTTCAAATGAGTAATCATTTGCATGATGGATCCTGGCTCACCTTTATTACGACTTTGGTCGGCAGCACGATACCAGTTAAAGCAATTCTCCGGGTTGTTTATCATGATCTGTTCAGGATAGAGTACATAAAACTGATGGAGTTTCGCCAGCTTATTCCAACCGGATTGTTCGGCACAGGATCGTGCAGTTTGTGTGCAGCCATGTAAAACCACCACCAGTGGAGCAGGTTCGGATATATTTCCGGGATCATAAAACATAAGTTTTAAATTTCCAGGATTGGAACCGAACGGACGGATTTGTATCAAATCATCTTGTGCATTGACACCGCTAATACAAAGAAGAGAAATTACAACGCGGAAAAAATGTTTATTTATCATCTGAACAATGAAATGTGCCCGTTACGGATTACTTTTTTGTCATTGCCTTTTTGCACAGCTTCCAAGCGGTACACGTAAACGTCATCCGGGCATGGGTTTCCTTTAAACCTTCCATCCCACTTTGCGTTAATATTGGTTGAGGTATACACAGTGTTTCCCCACCGATCCATGATCGTGATCTGGAAATAGTTGTAATCGCACTGGAACACCGGAGCGAAGTGATCATTGCGTTCATCATCGTTTGGCGTGAAACTATTTGGAATAAAAATATCGCAGTCACAATTTTTATATTTAATAGTGACGCTATCTGTTTTAATTCCGCATTGGGCTGAAGTGCTTTTTACCCAGTAGAGTCCTTCTTTTGTTGCATTGATGCTCGGAGTATTTGCACCGGTATTCCAAAATAGTTTTACATCAGCCGGTGCCTTGATGGATAAAATTTTTCCAGGTTCATTTTCACACATTGTTATCTCCCGGGTAAAATTTGGAATGGCGACATTTGCCTGAATGACTTTAAATGTATCGCTGAAAAAGCAACCTTTGTTATTCGCTTTTACCCAATACGTGCCCGGTCGTTCTATTTTAATCTGATCGCCAGTTTCTCCGGTGCTCCATGTATATTTATACGATTTGTTAGTTAAGTGAAGATGGATTGGCTGGCCACACAGTGAGGTGTCCCTAAGTTTAAGTTTTGGTTTTTCATTGAGTTTTAAATAGGTAGTATCAATCAGTTGTTTTTTTCCATCGTTAATTTTAACAATGTGCAAGCCTTTATATTTAAGGTAAATTTGTTTTGAATGAACAATGATTGCTTTTGGTGTTTGCCAGGTATAAGTAGCCAATCGGTTCACCTGATCTTCTGAAAATTTCACCAGAAACGAATCGCCGGCACAAATCACGGTTGTGTCTGGAAGCAGGTCTTGCGTTTTAAATTGCGCCATAGCCGAACTTGCAAAAAATACGGTTAAAAAGAGTATGTATTTTAGTTTATTCAAGTAGTATTAAAATTACTTCGTTTTGGTGCTCACTATGTTGTAAAGTGCGTTTTAAATTTGCAAAGAAATTGTGATCCGGGTGCCTTGTTCAGCGGGCACGAGATCTGATTTGTCGATTATTTCTACTTTTTGTTTTTTGCCGGTTAATTTGGTATTTAATTCAAGTATGTTTTCAATGGTTTTAGTCCCAAGGGATTTATGGCCAGCTTTGGTATTTTCTTTTGCTTTATTAAATCCAATCCCATCATCTTCAATCACAATAAGCAGGGTCGAGGCATTTTCCTTTTTGAAATAAATGTTCAGGTTTCCATGCTCATGTTTCGGTAATATGCCATGTATGATAGAATTCTCCGCGTAGGGCTGGATGATCATATTAGGAATTTTTATTTCCAGCGTATTCACTTCAGGGTCAACATAGATAGAAAAGTCAAATTTTCCTTTAAATCGTTCCCGTTCGAGGTCAAGGTAATAGTTTAACCGGGTTAGTTCTTCATGTAGCGAGATTTCACTCTGAGATGCTTTTTCGATGATCATTCTGATCAACCTTGAGAATTTCGCAAGGTATTCGCTTGCTTTAAGCGAGTCGTTCAGGTTAATGTAATTTTGAATGGATGTTAAGGAATTAAAAATAAAATGAGGGCTCATCAGTGAATTCATAGCCTGATGTTTCAATAAATTCACCTGCCTGTCTTCCTGAACCCTTCGCGTTGCTTTTGTGCGCACCCTTTTTAGGAGTATATACAGAACAATCAGTACTAATAATAAGGCTCCAGCGATTAAAGAAATTAAAAACCAGGCTGTTTGTTTAAATGGTATTTCTTTATCAATATAAATTGTTACCGGATCCGACCAGTTAATACCATCGTACGAATTTATTATTTCAAGCTGGTGGGTGCCGCCATCAATAGAGGTAAGATGTATTTGTCGGTTTTCTAAACTGAACCAACCCTTATTGTCCTTGCTGTAATAACGGTATCGGTAGTATTGTTTATTAGGTTTAACGTACAGTGGACTCGAAAAACTGATCATTACGTCGGATTGTGAACTGTTGAGTTTTAGCCGGTTGTTATGCAGCTCCAGAAAACTGCCATCTGCATCAATCGTGGTAATAAATAATTTATTCGCAATTCTTACTTGACTCAATAGGTCCTTTACCGAACACAAGGTTATTCCTTTGTCGCTACAGATGCAGCACTGATCACCGTCAAAAGCGATATCATTTATGGTATTGGATAATAAACCATTTGATTTGTTGTAAATGACAATCGGATTAAATTTACTATCACATATAAATAGTCCATCGAGCGTTGCTATCCAAATTTTATTTTGATAAAACCTGATCTTTTTAACAGCCGTTAATTGTTGTTCTCCAATTTGCTGTATCAGTAGGGAATCTTCATAGATTGTTATCCCATTTTCATGAGCAAGGTACGTCCGTTCATTAAAGCACTCAATATGATTGATACCAAAACTGAACAACTGATTATTAAAGTTTTTGTTACTTCTGTCTTTAAAAGAATAAACGCTTAACCCATCGGAGGTTCCGATAAATAGTTTGTCACCTGAATCATATAAAGTGTTAATTCTAGTGCGGTAATCAGGAAATGAAACCAGTGTATCGCTGATTGTATATTTTTCCTGATTAAAGTTCTTTATTTTAAATAATGTTCCGGTTCCATCCGCCAGAAAAGCTTCGGCATATCCTTTGCTGTATTGAAATAGCCTGCATGCTATTGGTGAAAAATCATAAAGCATGTTATTGATAAGAAAGGAACGCTGAGCGTTCGTCATTGAATTAATTTTAGAATAAATGATATTTTTTCCATTCGGGTAAATTCCATAAACGGTTTCGTTAAACAACTCATCGGGCGCAATAACGGTTTGAGTGTTGTTTGAGGATTTATCAAAAATGAATAAACCGTTATTGGTTCCCACAACCACACTGTTATCAACAAACCTGGCAGAACTCACCGGCAAAATTTTTCGGCCTGATGTAAATGAAATGTTTTGTAAGGGAGGGTTCTGAATAAAATAAACACCGTCGTTAAATGTTCCAATCCATAAATGGTCGTCAGAGTCTTTAAAGATGCAATTGATTAAAACTTTGTCAATTCCTAAAAGATCAAAAGCATCGTAAGTGTTATTATTTTCAATTAGGTATAAATTATCGTCTGGTGTGTTTGTAAACCATATACGCTGGTATTTATCCACAATAAGTTTACTCACGTGCGCTATATTATTTGCACTGAAAAAGCTATTAATTTTTTGTGTTTTAACCGGGATGATTTTAATGATGTTGTTGTCTTTTAAACAGTAGATTGCATTGTCGCTTCCTAAATAGAGGACGCCGTTTACATCTTCTGTTATGGAATAAACAGGTGTGTTTTTTAACGAAGAAATTTTTTGCTGGCGCCCGTTTACAAACTCGTATAATCCGTCACTCCTTCCTGATAGCACCCGGTTATTTTTGGTTTTGTAGAGGGCAAATGCCTGATTGGCGTTATTTTTCTCGCGTATATGATCACTGCTGTATTCCCCGTTTTTTATATTAATGGAGGAAACCGAAATCTGATCGGTCAAGGAATAATAATATTCGCCGTCGCTAATTAATTCATCAACCGAATTTTTAAATTTTAAAGAACCGATTAAAGCTGCGTCGTTTTTCTTTTTATCAAATTCATATATTCCTTCACGGCGGTTAATAATAATTAAATTATTACTTGTGTCAAATCCGATGTTGCGAATGTAATTTGATTTTAACGGGGTCTTTGGCTTGATTTTTTCAAATTTGTAACCATCAAAATTATAAACTCCGTTCTCGGTTGCGAGGTATAAAAGGTGAGTTTTGTCTTGTTTGATTGAAAAGACATTCGCGTTGCTTAATCCATCTTCAGGCCCATAATGCTGAAAGGAAAAACTTCTGTTTTGAGAATACCCGTGGTACAGTAATTGTAAGCTAAAAACAAGAGCGAATATGCGTTTAAAACCCATTGGAGTAAATAAAAATAGGAAATAATCTTTATTTCCCTCAATTTGAACCGTGATCCTCAATTTTCGTTTGTGCTAAATTGCGTGCGTTGGGCTACTCAAAAAGCTGCAATTAGGTTTTAAGGAAGGTTATTTAGGAGTAACTGCTCTTGTTTTTAAAAACTCCGCAAATTCCTGGGATCTGGCTTTAGATACTTGAATGCTTGTTCCGTCAGCCATTATTATGGTTCCCCCTTCCGCGTTTGAGTATTCTTTGATAAAATCGATGTTGATAAGAGATGACCGATGAATGCGGAAAAAAACGTTTGTCGGTAAAATAGACTCAAATTCCTTCAATGTTTTTGAAGCGACGATTTTTTTGGCATTATTTAGAAAGATATTTGTATAGTTATCGGATGCCTCGAGCCAAACAATATCTTTATAATCAATCAATGTAAATCCTTTGCTGTGGTTAATCAATACCAAATTTTTGTCATTCCCGGATGAAGGAGTTGGAGGGCTTTTTTGCTCATAGTGTTTAACTACCTTTTTTACCGCTCCTTGTAATTCGCTCAACAGTAACGGTTTTAATAAATAATCCAAAGCCCCTGCTTTTACGGCATTAATTCCATGCTCACTGTATGCGGTTAAAAAAATTAGGCAAAAATCACGGTGCAGAAGCCCATCAATCATTTCGAGTCCTGTCATACCGGGCATATTGATATCACAGAATACCACTTCCGGTTTAAGTTCCTGGATTAATTTTTTCCCATCCATGCCGCTTGATGCTTCGGCGATAACCTGGATTTCCGGACAATAACTCGCCAGCATACTTTTAGTATTACTTCTACTGTTCTCCTCGTCGTCAATGATTATCGTTTTGAAAGTTTGCATGGTGAAATTATTATAATGCTAATCTAATGAAAATTCACATAATATAATAGTCATTTATTTAATATAGCGACCGTTTGAGTAAAATAGTGTTTGTTAATAGGGAGTATTGACTATATTCATCCCTTATAAAACACATCTATGAAATCATTATTCTATTCAATAGCATTTTTATCAATCTTTTCAATAAATTGTTTTTCGCAGAAATCAATCACTGTAGAGGACATCTGGAGTAAATACGCCTTTATGCCTGCCTCCGCTGCCGGTTTTAATACGATGAAGGATGGGATACATTATACTGATCTTGAAAAGGATGGTGATTTTGATAATATTGTTAAGTATGAATTAAAAACCGGAAAAAAAGTAGGGGTTTTGGTTAAAGGGGCGGATGTGAAGGTAAATGGAAATTCAATCGACATTAGTAATTATTCGTTTAGTCCGGATGAGCAAAAATTGTTCTTTTCCACTGAATCGGAAGGCATATACCGGCGGTCATCCCTGGAAAAAAATTACGTGTACGATTTGAAGACGGGTAAAGCCGTTGAGCTGTCTGAAGGTGGAAAGCAAATGTTTGCCACATTTTCGCCACTTGGTAATAAAGTTGCGTTTGTGAGGGCAAATAACCTTTTTATTAAGGATCTCGAAAATAATAGGGAAACGCAGGTAACAACCGATGGTAAAATGAATGAAATTAAAAATGGATGGGCAGATTGGGTTTATGAAGAAGAGTTCAGTAAAGCGAATTACTTTGAATGGAACGCTGATGGAACTAAATTGGCTTTTGTACGATTTGACGAAAGTAAGGTTAAAGAATACACGTTTGATACTTATAACAATAATTTGTACCCGGATAAAGTGACGTTTAAATATCCGAAGGCCGGGGAAGATAATTCTGTTTTATCGGTCCATATTTTTGACTTAGCAACTGCAAAAACAACTTTAGTGGACATTGGCCCGGAAAAGGACATTTACATTCCACGTATTCAATGGACCACTGATAAAAATGTCTTATCATTTCAACGCATGAACCGCTTACAGAATAAAGTTGAATTAGTGTTTGCGAATGCCGGAAATGGAACAACTAAAACAGTATTAGCTGACGAATCAAAAACCTACATTGACATTACAGATGACCTCACTTTTTTACCAAATAATAAAGGGTTTATTTGGAGCAGTGAGAAAGATAATTTTAACCATTTGTATTATTACGACAACAATGGAAAGCTGGTAAACCAGATTACAAAAGGTTCATGGGACGTTATTTCCTTCAATGGCTATGATGAGAAATTGAATACGCTGTACTATATTTCTACCGAACAGGGACAGATTAACCGTGACGTTTATAGTATTAAATTAAATGGCACTGGAAAAAAGCGCCTATCGAGTGCACAAGGAACCACATCTGCAGACTTTAGTACAGGCTTAAAATATTACGTAAGCACCTATTCAAACGCGAATACGCCTCCGGTTTTCGAATTGCACAGCTCTGATGGAAAGCTTGTTAAGGTTTTGGAAGATAATGCCGCCTTAAAAGCTAAAATGAAAGAATATACGCTATCAACCAAAGAATTCTTCACCTTTAAAAATGCGGATGGAGTTGATTTAAATGGTTGGATGATGAAACCGAAAAATTTTGATGCGAATAAAAAGTATCCGGTGTACATGTTTGCCTATAACGGTCCCGGCTCTAATGAATGTAACAATGCCTGGGAAACGTTTGATTTTTGGTGGCATTCACTTTTAAACCAGGAGGGCTATATGGTTGTTTGCGTTGATGGGCGAGGCACCCTGGGGCGCGGCCGCGAATTTAAACACTGCACGTATCTACAGTTGGGAAAACTCGAAACTTTAGATCAGATAGATGCAGCAAAGTACCTTGGAGGATTGCCGTTTGTGGATAAAAGCAGAATCGGATTTCAAGGGTGGAGCTACGGTGGCTATATGGCATCCCTTTTAATTACGAAAGGTGCCGATTATTTTAAATCGGCGATTGCAGTGGCCCCTGTAACTAATTGGAAATTTTACGATAATATTTATACCGAGCGGTTTTTACGTAAACCACAGGATAATAAAAGCGGTTATGAAGATAATTCACCTGTGAATTTTACGAAGCAGATGAAAGGGAAATTTTTATTGATTCACGGTAGTGGTGACGATAACGTCCACTTTCAAAACTCAATGGAATTGGCTAATTCGCTTATTAAAAACAATAAACCATTTGATTTTATGGCGTATCCTAATAAAAATCATGGTATTTATGGTGGTTATACCCGAACGCACCTGTACACAAAGATGCTCGAGTTTGTGAAGAATAATTTGTAGTTGATTTCCGTCCTCTTTATATTGTATCTTGTCTTATTTTATTTTGTTAATTCGTTTATTTAGTTAAATTTGGTTGTCTTTTGCTAAAAGCTTTAAGGTTTTAAAATAGCGTTGGACATTTTACAATGAGTCCTGAAATTAAGAAAGTTGGTATTGCCTTGCAAGGTGGAGGAGCTCACGGAGCATTTACCTGGGGAGTTTTGGATAAATTATTGGAAGTTGATCATTTAGTTGCCGACGCAATGTGCGGTACAAGTGCAGGTGCGGTAAACGCTGTGACCTGTGCGTATGGCCTGCATGTGGGTGGTCCAAAGAAAGCAAAAGAGCTTTTAGAACAATTATGGCGTAAAGTTGCGCAATCCGGAAGCTTTTTTAAACCAAGTGGGTTTGACAAAGCGTTCAGTAATGGCGATATTCATAATTCTCCGGGGTACATGTTGTTCAATAACATGACCCAATACATGTCGCCCTACAACTTTAATCCTTTTAACTATAATCCTTTACGTGATATCTTAACCGATTTAATTGATTTCAAAGAATTACAACTTTATAGTAAAAAGAAATTATATATCTGCGCCACGAATGTAAAGACAAACAGGGCTAAAATATTCAGTAATAAAGATATTACAGTGGATGCTGTGCTGGCCTCTGCCTGCCTTCCATTTTTATTTCAAGCGGTTCAAATTGATGGTGAGTATTACTGGGACGGTGGATATATGGGAAATCCACCCATTTTCCCTTTAATTACAAATACAAATTTGCACGATATTGTATTAATTAAGATTAATTCAGTTAATATTAGCTCGGTGCCTACTTCCGCAAGGGATATTGCAGACAGGGTGAATGAGATTTCCTTTAACAGCAGTTTAATCAATGAAATGAAGCTGATTCATTACCGTAACGAATTGCTAAGGAACGGTATCCTTAAATCGGATGAAAAAACCAATCGTGAAATTTTTGTTCACACAATCTCGGGCTATGACGCGTTAAGTCAATTAAGTTATAGCAGTAAGATGAACACATCGTGGGAGTTTCTGTTAAACTTAAAAGAAAGAGGCCGTCAAACCGCTACCAAGTGGTTAGAAACGGATTATAAACAGGTGGGAATAAAATCAACGTTTGATGTTGAAGAGCATTTCTTTGATAAATTTTAATTTCTCATTTTCTGGAATTGAACAGACATAAACAGGCTTTTTGTTGGAGTATCCTTCTTTGCTTGTATTTTGTAAGTTCTGACGCACAGGTTAAATACCCTTCCGACAGCAGTTTTTTGAGGATTTTGACGTCCACAGAAAAGAATTATTTAAATGAGTTCAATTATTCCAAAGTTGATTCCTCCATCCAAAATTTTCAGAATTATTTTCCCCGGAATACCAATGGCCATTTGGGCTTACCTTCTGCACCCTTATATATCAATTACCAGGTAAAACCAATCGGGTTTAATATGATTACTCCTCCTTACCAAAATGATATCGTAAGTGTTGATAAGGTGAAATATTTTCAAACGAAAGGCCCCTATGCCAGCCTAACCGGGATAGCTGGAAGTAAGCAGGAGCAGATTTTTAAAATGCTTTATGCTCATACTTTTAAGAATAAACTGAATATAGCTTTAGGGTTTAACCGGTATAGCGGTATCGGTTTTTATAAAAACCAGGAAAGTTTCACTAATAATTTTTATACAACCTCAAACTATTCGTCACTAAACAACAGGTTTGGATATTTTGCTAATGTTGTATTCAACAAAGTTAAACATCAGGAGAATGGTGGAATTGCAAACGACAGTTTATTTCGCGAAAACGTACGTGTAAATAAGTTGTTGTTACCAGTTAATTTAAGCAGTTCTAACAGGGAGAGTGCCGCTAAACGAGAATGGAGGAATACGTCCGCTGAATTAAATCCATGGCTTCGGGTAAACCGAACAGAAGATAGTTCCACACTTTTTTCTCACTTTATTGATTATCAGTTTATTTTCTCAGGAAGTTACACAAAATACTCAGATCCGTTAAGTTTCCTTCACCAGAATTATTATTCCGTTTATTACTTGGATACCATTTCAACAAAGGATTCTTCTCACTGGTTGAGTGTAAGCAATGGTTTAAATTACATACTCCGCATTAACCCAATCAATGCAAAAATAAAAATTGGGTACAGAAACGAGATCAATCAGGTTCACCAATATTTCGATTCTTTGTTTGTAAACAATAGTTTAATAGGAGGCTTTTTTATTTCTGATAACCGTTACTCGGGCGATGCGCGCTTTCATTATGTGCTAAATGGACCTAACTCGGGCGACTATATGCTTGGTCTTCATAATCGGTACGAAAGAAATATTTTCAAACTGCCTTTCGCATTCAATCTGAATGTAAATTTAGAAAAGCGTCAGCCAGACTATATCCATAATACATGGGTAAGCAATCATTACATTTGGACGAATCGTTTTTCGCCGGTGAATAAATTCCAGTCTTTGTTTTCTATGGAGACAAGAGATGGTAGGTTTAAGGCTGGTGTGATTTATCAAACGATTGAAAATATGATTTATTTCAATGAAATGTCAGTGCCGGATCAAACACCGGTCCCTGTTCAGAACATTGGAGCATTCATCAGGAAGGATCTTCTCTTGTTTAGACATCTTGGTATTAATGCGGGGTATTACCACAACAGAAGTTCTTATCAGGCCATTGTAAGCGTTCCAAATCATATTTTAGATGGAGCCTTATATTATCAGGGTAATTTGTTTAAACGCGCTTTGCAAATACAGGTTGGTTTTAATGCACAATACTTTAGTGAGTTTTATGGCTATGCATACAATCCAGTTCTCAACCAATATTATGTTCAAACCAAAACCACAGTAGGCGACTATCCATTCATCGATTTTTTCCTGAACGCCAGAATTAAACCCGTTCGGATATTTATCAAAATAGATCACGTAACACAAGGCTTTTTGGGGAGCAATTATTCTTTGGTTCCTGGATATTTACAAAATGACAGAGCTTTTAAATTCGGAATTAATTGGCTTTTCTTTGATTAAGAATTTTTCTCGCGGTGTTTGAGTATTAAAACGGAAGGAACATGCTCCAGCCAGTCAGGCTCATTTTCTGCAAAATATCTCCATCCAGATATACTAATCAATAGTAAATTCATAGATTGAAGCAAGGGTGCATTTAGTTTTTCTTTTTGGAATAAAACGGTATGATTTGGAGCTTGTTGTTCTATAGCACGGATTTTTTCTTTAATGGGTAACTTGTTTTTAATGATGTCATTGTAGTCGATCATCGTGATTCTGGATTGGTTGTTATGAATCATTTTTTGCAAATATGAAATTAAAAATTCATCTTCTTCAGATAATAAAAGAACTATCACATCATCAACCCTTTTTAAACCCTTGTCTGCGAAAATGCCTAATTCCATTTTTGTTGAACGTATGATGGCATTGGTCCGGTCATTAAATCCATTGTTCAGCATTTTTTCATGGCCCGTCAATGTATGGTATAATTTTTCAGGATTGATGATTGTGGTGGTAATTCCAATAATTTTACCCAGTAAACTCCCCTCATAAATGGATTGTCCCATTCCTACAATTAGGAGATCATAATCTCCATTGTTGGCTGTTTCAGCAATTTCTTTTTCAAAATCAAGTGTAGGTTTAAAAAATGTTTCGAGGGCTAAATTATATTTGTTGGCTTCCCGTTTTATGGGTTTAAAACTAACTCTTTCTACCTCCTGAATATTGAACTGATGTAATTCGTTACTAGGTTCAAGGTGTAATGCTGTTATAGCCGAATTATTTGCATTTTTACCAATTAAGCTGCTTATCAACCGTACCATGCTTCTCCCACGTTCTGAGTCACCGAATGAAAAAAGGATTTTGTATTTGCTTTGATTCTGTAATCCAGTAAGTTTATCGCTGGCTTTTTCAGGGAAAAGATAATTGATGAGATCGAGTACAGGACCAGTCATAAATGTTGTGACAAGCGCCATAATTACCATCATCGAGAATACTTCTGGTGTAAGCAAGCCAAGATCAAAGCCAATATTTAATGCAATGAGTTCCGTTAATCCCCTAGTGTTCATTAACACCCCAATAATTAAGCTGTCCCGCCAACTAATATTTGTAAACCGGGCTGCCAGAGCACTGCTGAGAAATTTCCCAGCAATGGCTAAGATGATTATAACACCGCACATCAGCCATTGATCTAAATCATTGAGAAGGCCAATCTGGGTGCGTAGACCACTAAACACAAAGAATAGGGGTAGCAAGAGAACAAGAGAAACATCTTCTACTTTTTCAATAAATACATTTCGGAAATGTAAGTTCTGCGGCATAATTACACCTGCAAGAAAAGCTCCAAAAAGTGCATGAATTCCAATAATTTCTGCAAGATAGGAAGATGATAATAGCGTAACGAAAAAAATTGCTACAACTGGTTTACTCAGGGTATCCTGGTGAGAATAGATGTCGCCAATTCTTTTTAGAAATGGACGGACAAGTTTCAACATCATGATAACAAAGATTAATGCCAAAAGGATTGTATACAGCGCGCTGACAAACGAACCCGCTTTCACAATAGCTACCACGGCAGCTAATATGCACCAGGCGGTTACATCATCTATGGCCGCACAGGTAATAGCGATTGAACCTACCCGGGTTTTAGTAAGTTGCCTTTCCTGAAGGATCCTTGCCAGTACAGGAAATGCGGTTATACTAAGTGATATGCCTATGAATAGTGCAAATGAAAGGAATTCCACGTTTGCTGGTGCGTGACTTTGGTAAATGTAATAGGCTAGAGCCATTCCTAAAGTAAACGGCACAATGATACTCGCGTGGCTTATGAGAAATGCCTCGTGTACTTTTTTTCTAAGAATTTTTAAGTCAAGTTCCATCCCAATGATAAACATGAAAAGAATTAACCCAATTTGACTGAAGAATTTCAAGTTGGAAAGTGAGCCTTCTGGAAAGAGAAAGTCCGAAAACCCTGGAAAATGGGTTCCAACGAACGAAGGCCCCAAGACAATTCCGGCAATGATCTCTCCGATTACTGAGGGCTGTCCCATTTTTTTTAGTATGAAACCAAATATTCTTGCCGCTATTATTATTGAAATAATCTGAAGAATCAAAATACCAAGAGGTTCGGTAATATTATGGTGCAGAGTGGATTTAAATTGCTCAAGTCCACTATTCATAGTTTGAAAAATTTTTATGCTTGCAGCTTCAGTGGTTTCCTGTCTTTTACCCTTTTGTACTATAACAAACATTAAGAAGGAAAATCCCCCAATTACGATAATATAGAAAAGTATATTTTTGATGTTTTTCATTTCAAAATTGTTTGATTTTTTGAGAGGTAAAATGTAAATCCTGTTGTGATTAGGAGGCTACCTTGCTAATTATACTTTGTTTTAACGAAGGTGCAGAGATAAAATACCGACCTAAATGTTGAAACTTAAAGGTTTCAAAATTAATAGGTATAGCTGCACCATGGTTATATGAAGTGGAAAATTCAAGTAGCTTTTCGGAGTGATTTTTCCTGTATGAACTCTTTCTCCCGCAAAATGGTTCAGTATAGGTTGAATAAATGCCAACCGTTTTTTGGCATAGAATATTTACCGATAAAAATATTGGGATTAGAATGATTTCAGGTGTTCTCATGTAAATAAGTACAAAGTTAAATCATTCCATCACAACTGGATTTAGGAAAATTCAGGAATGTAACAAGAAGAGGAAATATTGTAATGAAATATTACGCTTTTATTTTTAACCGGAAGTCATTTCGGTACACCTCACTTAATACGAGTTTTAAAGAGTTAACACTTTTAATTACAATTGAGGTTTTTATTTCTTCGGATGTAAAATGCACTACACATTTTAACGCGATAACTTCTTTTTTGTTTACACGACAAAATTGATTTTTGGGAAGCACTGTCAATAATTGCTCGAAGCTTGTATTTTTAATTATGGTTTTTTGCCCGTTTTCAAGGATAACTATTTTATCCCTGCTGTCCGTGTCTGACGCGCAAATGTATAAGATCTCATTAAAAAATATTTGTGTTTTGCCTTTGTCAGTGTTCCAAACTGCATGTTTTTTTTCATCATTTTTCAGTGTTTGCAAAATACTTTTTGCTTTCATAATAGCTTTATTGAAACGATCTTTTTGAATCGGTTTTCGGATATAATCTACCGCATTTAAATCAAATGCTTCTGCTGCAAATTCTTTGTGGGCAGTAGTAAATATGATTAACTTATTTTTTAGTTGCTGCGCAATTTCCAGACCAGTGTGTTGGGGCATTTGAATATCGAGAATACAGGTATTGAATTCTATCTGCGGAATAGTTTCAATAAAGCTGACCGGATTATTAAATGCTCTTACAACTTCTACATCGGGAATCTCTTGGCACAAAACTTTGATGTAGCTAAGTGCAGGTAACTCGTCATCCAGAAGCAAACACTTTAGCTTTGTAGTCAAGGAGGTTTAGTTTTAAATGTGAAATAAAGATGTCTTCTTCTTTAAATTGATCAAGTTTATAACATTCTTTATAAATAATGTCCAGCCGTTTTTTTGTACTCTCTTTTCCAACGCCACTATTTGGTTTTTTTAAACTTGGCCTCGTGCTTACTTTATTAGCTACTGTCAGTGAAAAATAGTCGTCCTTTAGTTCAAATGTTATGGAAATGAAGGAGTCAGGACTTTGCAAGTCGGCATGTTTAAAGGCGTTTTCGATAAGATCTATAGATATCATAGGCGCTAGGAGATCCTGATCATATAGCGGATGATTTTCATCTACTTTGTTTTTTATTTTAATGTCAAACAGCGGGCTCAGTTTCAGCTTATTTATTTCAATAAGGTTTAACGCAAAGTCCAGTTCTTCTTTGACACTTACAAAGCGTTTGTCAGTCTCATACAAAATATAGTCTAATACATTACTTAACTTGTCTAGTGAAAAATATGTCTGATAGGCATGAGATTGAATTGAGTTTAAAATGTTTTTGAATAAATGAGGATTGATTTTGTATTTCAAATCCTCCAGTTCAACCATATCCATCTTCGCTTCCAGTTTTTTGAATTCAGTTTCTATTTTTTTCTTTTCTTTTGTAAGTCTGAGGATTTTAAAGAGCAGAAATAGGATATATGCGCTTAAACAACAGAATAGAATGAGAAAAAACGTTACTTTTGAGATGATCATTACTGGATAAAATTACAAAGAATATTGAACGTAACGTGAATGGTTTAAGAATTAATAAGAGATATAGGACACGATAGGGTAGTGGTCGGTTAGTGACTCTGTTATGTGGTGATAGTTTTTGCTGTTAAATTCTTTGCTATGTAAAATATAGTCGATCCTGAATTTAGGGAATTTTCCGGCATAGGTTTGTTCAAATCCCGAGCCTGATTCTACAAATGCGTCTTCGAGGTTCCCTCTTACGGTATGATACACATAGGAAGCTGGAGTATCATTGAAATCACCGCAAACGATAACTTTATGCCTGCATGCTTCAATGTGTGCAGAAATGGCGTCTGCCTGTATAGCTCTTTTCACAAAGGCTCTTTTAAGTCGTCTCAAAATATTTTTGCTTTTTTCCACTTCATCTTTAGTATCTGTTGTATCGTTTTTTACCTGATCTATGAATTTATAATCCGCTTTACTGAAACGGATAGACTGAAGATGCATATTGTAGATGCGTACCGTGTCTTTTTTGATTAATATATCTGTATAAATACAAATATTGTTAGCGCTGGTATTAAATTCTATTTTGCCTTTTTTAATAATTGGATACTTTGTAAATGTTGCTATTCCCCAATGATCATTACCTCGAAGTGTTGTAGTAAATTCAACATGATTGTTTTTTGCGTTCAACAAACCTGTAACTGTATCTATATTATTGAAATCGCCTTTTTCTTCGGATGTATAGAATTCCTGAAGGCAAAGAATATCAGGATTTTCTTCCGCAAGTGCTGTTAGAATCAAATTTCTGCTTTCTGAATTTTTTGACCAGTTATAAAGATCAAACAGCATTGAATTGTAGCTCATTACCTTGATATCTTTGTTTGAAACGTCGTCAGGATTCAAATCGAACTGGATAAATCCCAGGCAGGTTTTCGCACTGAAAAGGATTGCAACAAACGAGAAAATAAATTGCAGTTTAAATTGCGCAAACCAATAAATAATAAAGAGAACATTAACAGCTAGGAAAAGTGGGAAAGCAAGGCCGAAGAAGGCAAGTAACCAAAAATGATTGGGAGAAATATATTTAGAAGCAACAGCACCAAGAAGGGCAATAATGAATGCATAATTAATCCATAAAAGGATTTTGTTCAAATTGGAGAGTTTCTTGGCATTTCTCTTTTGAACGATAGCCCGAAGTTCGGTTACGGATATGTGTGAGAAAAAGTTGATAACAGTCGGTTTAATTTAGTGGTTCATGCAATTAAACTGATTTTTACTGAATGGCACCATCTTTCATGATTAATTTCCGGTCGGCCATGTTGGCAAGTGTTTCATTATGCGTAACAACTACAATGGTTTGTTTTAATTCATCACGTAATCTAAAAAAGAGCTGATGTAAATTTTGAGCATTTTCACTATCCAGATTACCACTTGGCTCGTCGGCAAAAATTACCTTTGGGTTATTAATTAAGGCTCTCGCCACTGCAACACGTTGTTGTTCCCCACCCGAAAGTTCTGACGGCTTATGGTCAGCGCGTTGCTTCAGTCCCAAAAGATCCAATAATTCAAAAGCTTTCAGTTCTGCTTGTTTTTTTGGAGTTTTATTAATGAAGGCAGGAATACAAACATTCTCGAGTGCCGTAAATTCAGGTAATAAATGATGGAATTGAAAAACGAAGCCAATGTGTTGATTACGAAATGCGGCAAGTTTCTTTTCATTTAAGGTCGTTATATTTACATTATTGAAAATTATTTCCCCAGAACTTGGTCTGTCAAGTGTTCCAAGAATTGTCAACAAAGTTGTTTTTCCTGCTCCAGATGATCCTACAATTGAAACAACCTCGGACTCCTGAATATGAAGGTTTACTCCTTTTAAAACTTCAAGCTTGCCGTAATGTTTCTTTATATTATTACCAATGATCATTGTTTAGATACAATTTTTAATTCTGTTCTTCTGTTTTTAGCCTTGTTTTCAGCAGTATCATTTGGTGCTTTAGGTTTGGTATCGCCATAGCCTTTATAAGATAGATTTGTCGGTGATATCATACCTTTTTCAATTACATAATCATAAATGGCCTTCGCCCGGTTATTTGACAAAGTTTTATTGAAAGCTTTATCACCACTATTATCTGTATGCCCACTAAATTCGACTTTCAAAGTTGGGTTAGCTTTTAAAAACGAAATTATTTTCTGCAGTTCGGCTTTGGATTCTGCTTTCAAATCCCATTTGTTTACATCGAAAAAAATATTTTTTAATTCGATAATTCCTGTATCTATTGGCTGCAAAGGAATTTCAAGCTTATAGGGTTTGTTATAGTCTGCGGGTTTGTCTTTAAGCGAGAAATTATCACTATAGAACAGAAAACCGGGTTTACTCACATTCACGAGGTAGTTATGATTTGATGTTAAAGTCACAAGAAATTCACCCGCACTGTTACTGAATGCTGATGTCACAGATTGTTGAGTTTCAAGATCAATTAATTCGAAGGAAGCTTCTAAGGGATCTTTAGTTCTTGCGTTATAAATATGCCCTTTCACATAAGTGATTTTCTCTGGCTGGACAGACTCAGGTAATTCAAATTGATAGATGTCTAATCCGCCAAACCCACCTTCACGTTCGCTCGCGAAATACGCTAATTTTCCGCTCGCATCTACAAGCAGACTGTTCTCATCCGCTACGGTGTTTATAGGGTATCCCAGGTTTATTGCTTTTCCCCACGAGCCGTCGGCATTCCGTTTACTCATAAATATATCCAAACGGCCCATTCCCGGGTGACCTTCACTACTGAAATAAAGCGTTTGATTATCAGGATGAATAAAAACACTTTCTTCTCCCTCAGGAGTATTAATATTATCATTTAATTTAACAGGTTCAGAAAATTTTCCGTCTTCACCGATCACTGAACAATAGATATCCGGGTTTTTAATTCCATCACGGGCAGCTATTCCGCGAATAAAATACAATGTTTTACCGTCGCTGCTGAAACTTGGTTGGGTCTCCCAATTGCGTGTATTTATCATTGGTCCAGCATTTCTTGGCTTACTCCATTTGCCATTAATTTTCTGAGCATAGAATATATCACAACTCCCATATCCTTTTCGGTCTGCAGAGCCATAATCTCCGGTCATTTCCATACATGACGCAAAAAACATAATTTCTCCGTCAGCGCTTAAAGATGGTGCGCCTTCGTTCCCTGGTGTATTTACCGAATTGATAGGATTTGCTGTTTGCCAAGTGCTGTTTACTTTTTTACTTACATAAAAGTCTTCCTGCCGTGGGGCTTCCACACCGTTTCCTTCTCTAATATTCCTTGTAAATAAAAACGTATTTCCATCGGCGGTTAAAGCGGGAAAATACTCATACTCCTCTGTATTGATACCGGAACCCACATTAACGGGTTTAAATGGTTGAGGATTTTTAATTGCAGCTGAGCCGAATTTTGCGTTCCTCAGGTAACGAATAGCCTGTTCTTTAATATTAGGATTTATCCGTTCGGTTTTAATAATAGTTTCAAGGGGAAGTATTGCCTTCTCGTACATTGCTTCATTTAAATAGGCAACTCCGAGATAATAGTTATTTTCAATGTAAATTTTTGGATTAATTTGAAGGGCTTTTTCATAAAGCGGAATAGCTTCTTTAATTCTGTTTTTACCCAGGAGCAACTGGCCGTAGGCTGAATATGCCTCCACAAAACCGGGATCTTCTTCAATAGCTTTTTTAACAAGCTTTTCCGCCTCGTCATCCCTTCTAATCTGGAACATTTTTTTGCTTTCTTCGTAGTATTTGACTGCTTTTTTATTTGTACTGCTGTACGTTCCAGGAGGAAGGTTATTTTGTGAGTAACTACTCAAAAAGGGAGTACAGATGAACAGGAAAGCGAAGATTTTTCGCATAATTATATAAAATTGCATATATAAATATAACGATATATTATAAAAGGAGATACTAAAAAAACAGAAGAAAATCTTAGAATTCTGATTTTCGTTGCTGTGATTTTAACCATAGAACAGCCTCATCACGGTTGTCGAAAAACTTGGTGGGTACTTTTGGCCTGTTAATTTTGAGAAATAAGCTTCCAATTATTATTTCGTGCATTTTGTTACTAAATAAAGCCAGTGCCGCGACATGTTTTGTATATTCTTCAGAAGCGCCTGCCCGCCTTGCATCCCCGGACACATCGGCACCTTCTTCACCTTCAAAGAGAACAAAAAATTTCTTACCCGGTAAATAGTTTACAGATAAGTCCCGCGATTCCCAAACATCACTTTCCTGGAGGATGATATTTTTCTTAATCTTAAATTCGATGAGAAGGTCATCATAAATGGTCATCACGAATGAACGGGTATCAAATGTTTTCATGAGCGCTAAAGTTACAAAATGGACTAAGATTTTTGAAATTATATCAGTGTTAAATTCATGATCAGTTCTTCGTGTTGAGGGAATGCTTTCAGCAGTGCCCTGCGTTTTCCTAGTTCAAAATCTCTGAAGTCAAAACCTGGGTAAACAGTACATCCTACCAGCGAAAAACTTCCTGTACCCCAAACCCGGGAACCAAACCATGTATTTGATTTTACAGTATACTGGAAAGTTTGTTGATTATGTATGTCAGGTCCAATCAAGGTACTGCGAACATCGCCATTATCATTTATCTCGATCACTTCAAAGGGTCGCCGCAATAAAAATGCCATGTCTCATCGCCCCAAATTTTATGAAAAGCAGAGAAATTTCCATTTTCAATCAGAAAATAAATGGAGGTAGCGAGATTGCGTTCGCCCTGATAGTGCTTTGACAAACAAGCGTTTCCTACAACTAACTCCGATCGAAAAACTTCTTTATAATAACCTCCTTCCGGATGAGGAATGAGGCCAAGTTTTTTAATTATTTCCCTTGCTGTCATCCCAACTAGTACGATAAGATACTACCTAACCAGCGCTCAACATCTTTCACGCTCATCTCTTTCCTCCGAGCATAATCTTCTACCTGTTCTTTATTTATTTTTCCTACTCCGAAATAATGTGATTGTGGATGTGCAAAATATAAACCACTTACAGCTGCAGTGGGAAGCATAGCCATGCTTTCTGTTAATTTAATTCCTGTGTTTTCGTTCACATTTAGCAGATTCCATATAGTTTTTTTCTCTGTATGGTCTGGCTGCGCAGGATATCCTGGGGCAGGACGAATGCCCTGATATTCTTCTTTGATCAGTTCATCGTTTTTAAGATTTTCGTTTTTTGCATATGCCCAGATTTCCTTCCGTACTTTTTTGTGCATTAATTCAGCAAAGGCTTCTGCAAGACGATCTGCCAGCGCCTTCACCATGATTGCACTATAATCATCATGATCTGCTTCAAACCGCGCTACGTGTTCATCAATTCCAATACCTGTAGTCAATGCAAAGCATCCGATATAATCAGTTTTACCGTTTGGAGCAATAAAATCTGAAATTGATGTGTTAAATTGTCCTGCGGGTTTTTTGCTTTGCTGGCGGATGCCGTAAAAAGTTGCCAGTACTTTTCCGCTAGGATCTTTTACTTCAATATCATCATCGTTTACTGAATTAGCGGGGAATATTCCAACGACAGCATTAGCTTTAAGCCAGTGTTCTTTAATTATTTTTTGCAGCATGTTATTTGCATCCTCAAACAATTTTGTTGCTTCGTTTCCTCGTTCCCGGTCGCTCAATATTTTTGGATAGGATCCTTTCATTTCCCAACTATGAAAAAACGGGGTCCAATCGATGAATTCTGCGATTTCGTTCAGGGGATATTCATTGAAAGTTTTGGCGCCAATAAATTCTGGTGTTTGGATTTCAAGGTTTTTCCAATCGGTAGGGAACTTGTTCTTTTTGGCTTCCTCCAACGGAATCATCTTATTTTGAGATTGCGCATTTTTGTTTTGTTCACGAACGCGGTCATAATCCTTTTGAATTTCAGACATGAATTTTTCGCGCAGTTCATTTGAGATTAAACTGCTGGCAACGGGAACAGATTTACTCGCGTCGTTAACATGAACCACAGGGCCAGAATAATTTAGCGCGATTTTTACAGCTGTATGCACTTTTGATGTTGTTGCACCACCTATCAATAATGGCGTTTTAAAATTTAGTCGTTCCATTTCCTTGGCTACGTGAACCATTTCATCCAGTGAAGGGGTAATTAATCCACTTAATCCAATAACATCCACATTATTTTTCCTGGCTTCTTCTAGTATTTTATCGCAGGATACCATAACGCCCAAGTCAATAATTTCATAATTATTACACGCTAAAACTACTCCCACAATATTTTTTCCAATGTCGTGTACATCACCTTTAACAGTAGCTAATAGAATTTTTCCCGAATTAGTTCTTCCGTCTCCAACAATACCTGCTTTTCTATTAGCTTCCTTTTCAGCAATGAGGTATGGTTCAAGATAGGCTACGGCTTTTTTCATAACCCTGGCACTTTTCACAACCTGAGGCAAAAACATTTTCCCGCTTCCAAACAAATCACCTACAACATTCATTCCGTCCATTAAAGGGCCTTCAATAACATGCAGAGGACGGCCTAACTTTTTAAGGGCCTCTTCCGTATCATTTTCAATGTATTCAACCAAGCCCTTAACAAGGGCATAACTTAAACGTTCTTCAACAGTACCTTTTCTCCATGCCTCATCCTTTTCAGTTTTTTCTTTCGTGATCCCTTTTAATGACTCTGCATGGTCTACAAGCCGTTCCGTTGCGTCTGGTCTGCGGTTTAATAACACATCTTCAACAAGCTCGAGTAACGTTTTGTCTATATCATCATACACCACCAGTTGTGCCGGATTAACAATCCCCATATCCATGCCATGTTTAATGGCATGATAGAGAAAAGCGGAATGTATAGCTTCACGTACGTGATCATTTCCACGGAAAGAAAAGGACACATTGCTTACTCCTCCACTTACTTTTGCATGTGGCAAGTTTTCTTTGATCCATTTAGTTGCATGAAAGAAATCCAGCGCGTTAAGTTTATGTTCTTCCATACCCGTGGCTACAGGGAATATATTTGGATCAAAAATAATATCCTGTGCAGGAAATTTGACTTTCTCTACTAGAATGTCGTAGGCCCGCTTGCAGATTTCTTTTCGTCTTTCCAGTGTATCTGCCTGGCCCACTTCGTCAAATGCCATAACAATAACGGCTGCACCATACTGTTTTATTTTATGAGCTTGTTCAATAAATTTTTCTTCGCCCTCCTTCAATGAAATAGAATTCACAATTGCTTTTCCCTGCACACATTTTAATCCGGCTTCAATTACATTCCATTTACTGGAATCAATCATAATTGGAACTCTGGAAATATCGGGTTCGGATGCGATCAGGTTTAAAAATGTTGTCATAGCTTGTTCACTGTCCAACATACCCTCATCCATGTTCACATCAATAACCTGGGCGCCGCCATCAACCTGTTCTTTGGCAATCGACAACGCTTCTTCATAGTTTCCGTCCTTAATTAACCGAAGAAATTTTTTGCTCCCTGTAACATTGGTTCTTTCACCAACGTTTAGAAAATTACTTTCCGGTGTCAGTGTATAGGGTTCCAGCCCACTTAAATGCATGAGCTTATCTGGTTCTGGTTTCTTCCTTGGCTTTGCGTGTTTAGCAATTTCGGCTATCCTTTTAATGTGAGCGGGTGTAGTACCGCAACAACCGCCTACAATGTTCAGAAACCCGGATTTTAAAAAATCTTCAATTTGGTGACCCATCTCATGTGCATCCTGATCATATTCCCCAAACTGATTGGGTAATCCCGCGTTAGGATAGGCGCTGATATAAAATGGTGCTTTTCCCGATAACTCTTCGAGGTACGGGCGCATATCTTTTGCCCCTAGGGCACAATTTAAACCCACACTTAGTAAATCAACATGCGAGACAGAATTTAAAAAAGCTTCTGTGGTTTGTCCGGATAATGTTCTGCCGCTTGCATCAGTAATTGTTCCGGAAACCATCACAGGCATTTTCTTATTTATTTTTTCGCAATAGTTTTGAATTGCAAATAATGCTGCTTTCGCGTTTAGTGTATCAAATATCGTTTCAATTAATAACACGTCGGCGCCGCCATCAATTAAGCCGCGTACCTGCTCTGTATAAGCTTCTGCTAATTCATCAAAGGTAATGGCCCTGTATCCCGGATCATTAACATTAGGAGACAGTGAAAGCGTTCGGTTGGTAGGACCAATTGCGCCAGCAACAAATTTTGGAACCTGAGCATGTTCCGGAAACTCAGATTTAAACTCTGCGATGGCTTCCCTGGCAATTTTTGCCGATTCAAAGTTAAGTTCATAAACAAATTCCTGCATATCGTAATCAGCCATGGCAACAGATGTGTCACTGAACGTATTTGTTTCAATAATATCAGCACCAGCTTTAAGGTATTCTTTATGAATTGTTTTAATAATATGGGGCTGTGTGATAGAAAGCAAATCGTTATTCCCCTGCAAATCTTTGTGCCAATCGGCAAATCGTTTGCCTCGAAAATCTTTTTCAGTTAATTTATATTGCTGTATCATGGAACCCATGGCTCCATCGATTACCAATATCCTTTTTTCTAATTCCTGCTGTATGTTACTCATATACTTAAAATAAAAAAATCCCTAATGCTGTTGCAGAAGAGATTTATATGTGATTACAATATTTATAAAATCTGATCTACTTATTTTTCCTTGATATTGGACGAATTCCCACCTTCTTTAAAGTTTAAAATGAAAGTTCTCATTTGAAAGTGACCTTACTTTTATAAATGAACTTGAATGTTAAACCATTACAGGGTTGGTAAAGCTTCATCGGGCGTATCCCTCTGCTTTTCTTAATAAGTGTGTTAAAGAACGCGTGCTAAAGATAGAACTTTTATGTAAATTTAGTGGATTACCGGTTCACGAAATTATTAACATTAAATTGTCATACCATGAAAAAAATCATAGTATTAATTCTTATCTTCTTAGTAACGCTCCTGCGAGCTCAAAACACTCGCCACGATGTGATGACGGTTCTAGGGAATATGGAAAAACAGGAAATGTCATGGAATAAAGGGGACATCGCGGGATTTATGGATTTCTACTGGCATAGTGATAGTTTAAAATTTATTGGTAGTAAAGGCATCACGTATGGCTGGCAGAAAACATTAAGTAATTATTTGAATTCATATCCGTCTAAAGAGGCTATGGGCATTTTGAAATTTACCAATGTAGAGGCAACTCAGTTGTCAGATTCGGCGATTTATGTTATTGGAAAATGGGAGCTTAATAAAGAAAAAATGGCTGGCGGTTACTTTACGTTGCTATGGTGCAAAATTGACAATAAGTGGGTAATTGTTTCTGATCATACAAGTTAGGTATGGAAATTACAAAAGGTTTATACAGGCATTATAAGGGCGATGTGTATGAAGTTCTTGGCTTCGCAAAACATAGTGAGTCGTTGGAAAAATTGATTGTTTATAAAAGAGCAGATTGCGCAACAGAATTTGTATCCAACTCCGCGTATCGATAAAAAATGCACTGGCTCCTTCTGATTAAGTTCAAACAGTTTTCTGAAATTTAATATATAATTGTCAATCGTTCTTGACGACGGGTTTTCATCTTTGGTCCAAAGCTTATCGAGGATTTCATCTCTGGAGACTACATTATTTAGGTTATCGACCAGTATTTTTAACAAGGCTATTTCGCGTTTGGAGAGATCTTCTGTGTTTCCTTCGCGGTCAACCACCTGAAATGTTGCAAAATTTATTGAGCAATTACCAAATTTAAAAGTTGTTATTTCAGGTTTTTGCGGATAGTTACGTTTTAAAACATTGTTGATTCTTAACAACAATTCTTCCAGATCGAACGGTTTTGTGATGTAATCGTCGGCGCCTAATTTTAAGCCTTCAATTTTATCCTGTACATTGTTTTTTGCCGTTAAAAAAATTACAGGCGTCAGAATTTTCTCTGCCCTCATCTTACCATAAATTTCGAGGCCGTTAAATACAGGTAGCATGATATCCAGTAAAATTAAATCCGGATTAAAAGTTTTAATCATGGTAAGTGCGTCTTTGCCTGAACTGCATGTTTCAACATAGTATTTTTCTAACTCTAAATTCAATTTCAGAGTTTCCAATAATGCTTTTTCATCTTCCACGACAAGAATCTTAAACGGCATAATTTTTAAAATTGCTGATCTGGGATTAAATTGGATGTAACTATTACCATGCTAGGCACAATTTTAGTAAATTTGTTTATTAATGTTCTTATAATGAGAAAAATAGTTTTCCAATTAATATTGACTCTAGGGGTTAGTTACTCAGCTTTTTCACAAAATGCGCAGAGGCATTGCGCTTCAACAAAATTTGATTCACTTTATGAGCAACGGTTTCAAAAGATGCTTGAGAGAGATAACCAGTTTGCAAATGATAAAAAGCCATTCTATAGCTTTAAGATTCCGGTAATATTCCATATAATCCATTCCGGACAGAATGTTGGTTCCTCTTATAACATTAGCCAGGCACAAATTAATTCCCAACTTGCTATCTTAAACCAAGACTTCAGGAAGACAAATTCTGATTTTTCCAGTACTGTTACCCAGTCGGCTTTTCTTAGTGCTGCCGCCGATTGCGAAATCACTTTTTGCGCTGCCATGGTGGATCCGGCTGGTAACGCGCTTCCTGAACCTGGCATTGACCGAATTCTTGCGTATTCGAAGGAATGGAGTAATCCTCCTTATAGTTTTAATTATATTGAATCAACCATTAAACCCGGTTCCTCATGGGATCCTACCAAATATTTTAATGTTTGGGTTGTTGGGTTTAGCGACGGTATGACATTAGGTTATGCTCAATTCCCTCCCATCCCAACAACCCTAACAGCCGTTTCAGATATGGTTGGAAATGGTGGTCCGGCAAATACCGATGGAGTAGTTCTGAATTATAATGCTGTTGGGAATATGGGAAGCGCAACCTATCCGTTTAATAAAGGTCGGACAGCGACTCATGAGATCGGGCATTGGTTGGGATTATGGCATATTAATGGCGACTCGGGATGCGGAAATGATTTTTGTTCGGATACTCCGGCTCAGAGTTCATTAACCACCGGTTGTCCATCAACTACAGGCGGCGTTTCGTCCTCGGGCTGCTCAGCTAGTCCAAACCCACCCGGAAAAAACTACCAGAATTTTATGGATTATTCAGATGACCGATGTATGAGCATGTTTACAGCAAAACAAAAAGAGCGCATGCAAGCTGTTTTGTCAAACTGTGTGAGACGAAACACTTTAAATTATAGTGCGGTTTGTAATGCGGTGGGAATAGAAGAAAATGAAGCTTCGTTTAATTTCGATATTTTTCCAAATCCGGCACATGGACAATTTTTAATTGATATTGATTTGATTGGCCATCAAGATTTAACGGTATCAGTTTTAAATACGCTTGGTCAAACTATAAAAGAAATAAAATATTTTCAGTCAAATACCGGCAGCTTAAAAGTTGATTTGAGTGGTAAACCCGCTGGAATTTATTTTGTGTCAGTTAAATTAAATGGAGTTTCAAAAACCAAGCGATTGGTAGTTGAGTAGTATTTTATCTTCACTCATTTTTCTATTTAAAGCTGTCATAAATCCGTTTCTTGTTTCACGGGAAGTACAAACACTAATAGAAGGAGAATAAAAAGCCATGTTTAACACAAGGTATAATTATTTTAATTGAATGAGTTCCGTATTAGCAATGATTTCTTTTAATGCATTATATAGCTTATCCAGATCCGTTTGATCGTTAAAAGCTTGTATTGAAAATCTGAGGTAAGTGTGATCTCCGTGTTGCATCACAGGTATTTCAATTTTATAGGCCTCGTAAAGGTCGCGTTGCAGTGTTTCTGGTTCAGTAGTATTAATTGGAAGGCTTAACATCTGCCCGATAAATTCATCAGTCAATGGTGCAAGCGCCTTTGATTTTAATAATTCTGTAAAACGTTGAGCATTATCCTTCACAAGATTTCTACATCTTTCAGCATGTTTTACCCATTCATACCTCTCAAAGAATTCAATGCATTTTGGAATTGTAAGGTATGCTGAAAAGTCACGTGTTCCGTTCAGTTGATGATAATCCAAATATAGAGAGGATGACGGACGCGCATTTTTATACCCCCAACTGATGATAAGGGGATCCAGGCCAGATTGGAATTCCTTTTTTACATATAGAAATGAGCATCCTTTGGGGGCCATCATCCATTTATGGCATGCACCAGTAAAAATGTCGGCCTGAAGTTTTGATAAATCAAGAGGGATATGCCCTGGAACATGAGCGCCGTCAACAATAGTCAAGACACCACGTTTTTTTGCCTGTTCACATATTTCATTTACGGGAAGAATTAAGGCTGTTGAACTGGTAATGTGACTTATGAAAATGGCTTTGGTTTTTTTAGAAATTTTTTTAATGAAACCATCCACCAAATCAGCTGTATTTTTAAGTGGTAATTCAATATTGTATCGGTTATAAACAGCTCCTTTCGAATTGCAATAATACTCCCAGGTTCTATCCATTGCGCCATATTCCAAATCAGTTGTCAAAATTTCATCTCCGGCCTGTAGGTTTAAATTTTTTGCTATGAGATTAATTGCATGGGTTGGGTTAGGTGTAAAAACCAGATCATCCGCATCACAATGAATAAAAGCGGCTAACGCTTCACGGGAATTCTTCAGAAATTTTATCCCTTTCACGGTTAGAAACTGCACCGGCTCTTTTTCAAGTTGTATTTGCCAATTTTGATAGTCCTCAAATATTGGTTTAGGACAAGCGCCAAACGACCCGAAATTAAGATAGGTAACATTTGTGTCTAATAAAAATAGCTTTTTAATTGATGAATTGTCTGAATGTTGCATCTATCAAAAATAAGAATTATCGCATTATGGATCATTTTATGGATCATTTTATCAAAAATTCTTACATACGTTGGGATGGCACTTATACCGAAAGCTTTGGGACAAGAGCATGAGTATTTTTGTGAAAAAAATTCATGAAGACACCTATATTCATTTTCCTTTTCATTATAAGTAATATGATGGCTTCCCAGGAATTGCCTGTTTCTGGAGACCTTTTCGAAATTACCGGTGTTGCTTTAATTAACGACAAACGGGTATCCGATTATTCTGTTGCTGTGTATTTGGACGGAACTAAAATTGATTCGATTTTTGCAAAATCAAAAAGGTCCATTAAGTTTTATGTTGGGTTAAATAAGATCTATACTTTTTTGTATCAGAAGCCAGGGTATACGGACAAGATCATAATTGTGAATACACATGTGCCGGAAGGTTTGAAAACGCTTGCAGACAATACGTTTGATTTCTCTGTGGAATTATCAGGAGCTTTAACGGTGAATACTGAAGAGTTGGAAGATTATCCCGTAGCGGTATTATTAATTGATAAAGAAGAAGAAGTTCTGCAAGCGAGCGCAGATTATAATAAACTTACACATAAAGAAATAGAGATCAAAACTGGAAAATGATCAGGATAACAATTTTTGGCGAAGCATAAATTCCAACTGCTCATTGTTCAGCAAAAGTTTTTCATTAAGTTCTTTTTGTTCTTTCTTTAACTGATAAATTTTATGGGCGTTTTCGATGGTCTCTTTTAATTCTTCATCATTCCAGGGCTTTTGTAAATAATGATATATCTGGCCTTTGTTAATTGCGTCTTTAATAGCCTCCATATCGGCAAATCCGGTCAATAGGATCCTGATTTGGTCGGGATAAATTTTTACAACTTCTTCAAATAGTTCTGTACCAAGGGTTCCCGGCATCCGCTGATCCGAAATTAGTACGTGAATGTCGTTTCGCTCTAGTATTAGCCTTGCTTCGGCTGCGGATAGAGCAGTGAAGATGGAGAAGTGTCTGCGAAAGGAGGCTTTAAATGATCGAAGGTTATTTTCCTCGTCATCCACATAAAGAACATTTATCAGTGGTTTGATGGCCATTTTTTATTGATGTTAAAAAGCAAATCAGTTTTAAAGGTAAAAAAAATAGTGAAAATTTTCTTATGCATATCAAATATTATAGGCATTAAATTGGAAAAATGAATTACCTTGGTAATCAACAAAACCCTTTGTTATAACTCCACTAGTTCTTTTTATTTTAAAATTTAATTTATGCCCCTATGAAAGAAAAATTAGATAATTATGTAAAGAGACAAAGAGCCCCGGAGAATGTTTGCGTGCCAGTTTTTTACCGGATGGCTAATCCTGAGGACAGAAAAAAAATGGAGGCACTGTTGGAGGGAAACTCCAATATATCAGTTTTTGATGAGTTAATCGGTCAACTTGAAGAACTCGTTAAGTGTAAAAATCCAACGATCAGGTTTACGAAGGAAACTTTGTCGGAAGCAGTGTTAAAGTATGTAGGCGACACGCCGTTGGAACAGTACGGTGTTTGGGTGTATTATCCATGGTCGGAAAGACTGATCCATGTTTTGGATGAAGAAGAATTTGTATTCGTTAGAACGAACAGAAATCAATATAAAATAACTCCCGAAGAGGAAGAGCTTCTTGCTAAGAAGAAGATCGGTGTCATAGGATTGTCTGTTGGAAAAGCGATAGCACTTACCCTTGCTATGGAAAGGATTTGTGGAGAGATACGCATTGCCGATTTTGATGTGATAGAGCTATCAAATTTAAACCGGATCCAAACCGGGATTCAGAATTTTGGAATAAAAAAAACGGTTGTCGTGGCACGGGAGATTGCTGAAATCGATCCCTATTTGAAAGTAATTACTTTTCCGGAGGGTTTGACAGAAGAAAATGTAGACGATTTTTTTGTTAAAGGAGGAAAGCTTGATATCTGTATTGAGGTATGTGATGGTTTGTATACGAAAATTTTCTCGAGACAAAAGGCTAAAGAATATGCAATTCCGGTAGTTATGAATTCCAGTGATCGAGGAACAACAGATATTGAGCGATATGATTTAAACCCTGAAATGCCGCTTCTGCATGGTTTAATTGATCATTTGGATCTGGATCTGGTAAAACAAGCTAAAACAAACGAAGAGAAAGTGCCTTACTTACTTCCTATGCTGGGCGTTGAAACCTCATCAACACGCTTGAAGGCCTCTATGCTTGAAATTGAAGAAACGATCACGACCTGGCCACAATTGGCGTCCGGGGTAATTTTGGGTGGTGGAATTGTTACGGATGTTTGCAGGCGTATGCTTTTAGGGCAGCTGAAAGATTCAGGACGTTTTTTTGTTGATCTTGAAGATATTATACATGATAAAGACCGGCCTGCACCCGTGGAAACGAAGTTGGCTTTATCAGATTCCCTTACCAATGAGGATATGCTGGCGGTAATCAAACAGCATAATATTCCCGAGCTTAATGAACAAATTTTACTTCCGAAAGAAACGGTTGACGAACTGGTAAAGTTTGCATGCATGGCTCCTTCAGGGGCAAACATACAGTCGTGGCAATGGGTACACCATGGCAGAAGCCTTTATTTATTCAGGAATGATATTTATACCGCAGGCTTGCTGGATTGTAAAAAAACCACAATGATAAATGGCTTAGGCGCAGCGTTGGAAAATCTTGTATTGAAAGCGCATGACCTGAAACTGGAAGTAATCTCCGACGTGCTTCCTAATCTTAACGAAAACAGTAAGCTTATCGCTGTTATCCGGTTTTTTGATAAATGGTTACCGCAATATGCAAATCGCATTGAACCACACATTTGTGATAGTCTGGTTTCTGCAATTCCTATTCGTGAAACAAATAGAAATATTGTGGCGAGAAAGAGGATTTCACGAGAAAGGTTACTCCCGTTGGTGGATTTAGCGCGAACTGTGAAAGGAGGGGATTTGATCCTGATTGACGATGAAGCACTTATGGATAAAATTGGTGTGGTAACCGGGAAGGTTGACAGGATGCGTATCATGCATAAAGGAGGACATGATGATTTTCATGGAGAAGTTAGGTGGAATGAGCAAGAAGTAAATATGTTGAAGAATGGTGTGGATCTTTTAGGAACTGTTGACCTAACGCCTACCGAACTTGCAGGGTGGACCGTAGCTAAGAACTGGAACGTGATTAATCACCTGAATGAATGGAAATTGGGAAGCGGCCTTGAAAAAATTCAGCGAAAAAACGTTGCATCAGCCTCGGCTTTAGGGTTACTCACCATGCCGGAATTTTCTAATAATGCTTTTTTTGAAGCGGGCAGGGCCTTGGAGAGGATTTGGCTTGCTGCTAATAAAGACGGCATCGCGGTGCACACCTGCTCTTTATCAACACTTATTTTTAATACGTTAAAATATGCTGATAATACTGGGTTTTCAGAGTATATGGAAAAAGAAGCCTGGGAGTTGCGAAAGGATTTTGAAAAACTTTTTGCACTCAGCAATTCAAAAGTGGATGTATTGTTGATCCGCTTTTTCATAGCACCTCCACCAAAGCGTAGATCGGTTCGGTATCCACTGGAACGAGTTCTCAGTTATTTGTAAGAATATATTTTGAAACAGGTTAATAACTTTTTGTGAGTGATAAGGTTGAAATAAAAATAAAAGTATTCAGGGCTATTGATGAACCGGATTTGTGCGCCAAATATCTTAAGGGTCACGAAGAAGTACTGTCTATCTATTATGGATTACACAAGGTAACGTCCAATAATCCTGAATGGCCAAATAATCCACAGGTATACGTTATTACTGCCGAATCCATTTCAGATGGAGAAATTCTGTGCGGCATTCGTGTAAATAAAGTGGGAGGAACACAACCACTGCCCGTTGAAACCGCAATAGGAAAAGTTGACCCTCGCATACACGACTTAATAAAAAGCTATGAACATAAAGGTGCCGGTGAGCTTTGTGGCTTATGGAATTCAAGAAAGGTTGCAGGCAAAGGACTAAGTTTTTTACTTACACGAATGGGTATTTCCATCTTAAATCAATTAAAAGTAAATGTGATGTTTGGCATTTGCGCAGAATTAACGCTACCCATGTTTAAAAATGTGGGATTTGAAATTGAACGCTCACTGGGGAATAATGGAGAATTCCATTATCCAAAGGCTGATCTCCTTGCTTTTTCCCTCATTATGAAAGACGCGATTTCTCTTGATTCCGCCGATCCTGTTGAACGCGAAAAAATTTTTAACTTACGAAACATTTTAAAACAAAGTGTTTTGGAAAAAGGACCAAAAGGGGAATTGTATATTGAATATAATTTAGCAGTGCCAAAATCATGGATAATTATCTAAAATATAGGAATCCAAATATCCCGATTTACTGGTTAGTTATCTTTACCGTTCTTGGATTTAGGGCGTTATCAGGTGCAAATGTGAAGTCGCCCGTAATAGCATTTACCGATAATCAACCAGATATCTATATCGGTAAATCAGTAAGTATATTAAAAGATCGCACCAATGCTTTAAGGGTTGGCGAAGTACTATCTGCGGGAAAATTTGTTCAAAGCAAACAATCAGTGCCCAATTTAGGTGTGTCTTCATCAGCCTTTTGGCTGAAATTTACCCTTCAAAACCGATCCTCTTATGAAAACCTGCTTTTAGAAGTCGCTAACCCTTCGCTTGATGAAATTGAATTGTATAGCGTGGATTCTACCGGACTGTGTCAATTTATAAAAATGGGGGAGTACCTTCCGTTCTATCAGCGGGAATTTGAGCATCCCAGTTATATTTTCAGATTAAAGATTAAGAAAGGTGCTTCAATAAAAGTTTTAATGCGCTTTAAGTGTAATGAAGATATGTCGTTACCCATTAAAATCGGATCAGTAGTTTCCATCATGGATTCAATCCGGATGAAAGACCTTTTGTTTGGATTGTACGCAGGTATAATGATGGTGATGTTTTTGTATAATGCCTTTATTTATATTACAACCAAGGAAAAAAGTTACCTCTATTATATCGTTTATATTTTAGCGGTTACATTAACCCAAATCTGTTTTCAAGGATATACATATCAGTTTTTGTGGAGCGGTTCTCCCTGGTTGGCTCAAAGAAGCATTGTTTTACTGAGTGCTTTTGTAGGAATTAGTGCAGGAGAATTTGCGAAAGTGTTTCTGGAAATAAAAACTCAGCTTCCCAAACTTAGTAAATTTTTCATTTTGTTTTATCTGAGTTATGGCATATGTATTTTCCTTGCGGTATTTTATAAAAGCAATATGCAATTATTAAACATAACGGCCTTATCTATTTCTCTATTCATATTATGTATTGCAGTTATATTAGCGTTGAGAGGCCAACGCCCGGCTAAATTTTTTTTAACTGCCTGGGTTGTATTTTTGATCGGGGTAATTGTATTTGCTTTGAAGAATGAAGGTCTTTTACCATATAACAATTTAACCATTTATACTATGCCTGCCGGATCTGCCATTGAAGCGATCCTTTTATCATTAGCGTTAGCTGACCGGATCAATATTCTTAAACGCGAAAAAGAATTTTCACAACGTATGGCACTGGAGACGCTCCTTGAAAATGAGAAATTGATCAAAGAACAGAATATAATTCTTGAACAAAAAGTTAATGAACGTACGATTGCATTAAAACACAGTAACGACGAGCTTACTGCAACCCTCGAAGATTTGAAGGATACGCAAACGCAATTGGTTAGTGTGGAAAAAATGGCTTCCCTTGGTCAGTTAACTGCAGGTATCGCCCATGAAATCAATAATCCCATTAATTTTGTAAGCGCAAATATTAAGCCGTTAAAACTGGATATACAAGATGTGCTGGAGCTTGTGGATAAATATGAATCGTTGAATTTACCGAAAGGTCAGGAGGAGTATGACAAAATTGAAGACTTTAAACAAAGTATTGATTATGAGTATCTCAAGAAGGAGATGGCTGAATTACTCTCGGGAATTGAAGAAGGTGCCAAACGAACCGCAGAAATTGTTAAAGGACTGAAAAACTTTTCGCGGTTGGACGAGCGGGATGTTAAAATCGCAGATATTAATGAAGGTATTGATTCGACTTTGATTTTATTGCGAAACGTGCTTACTCCCGAGATTAAAGTTAATGTGCAGCTTGACAATGTTTCTAAGATTGAATGCCTTCCCGGCAAGTTGAACCAGGTGTTTATGAATTTGCTTACGAATGCCATATATGCCCTTAATAAATCTGAATCAGGAAGGGACAAAATCCTTGCAGTCAAAACATTTGAACAAAACGACCAGGTCTATGTTTTAATTGAGGACACTGGAATGGGTATGACACCCGAAACAAAAAAACGTGTATTTGATCCATTCTTTACAACTAAAGAAGTTGGAGAAGGAACCGGCTTAGGCATGGCAATTGTATTTAAAATCATAGAAAGTCACGGCGCTAAAATTGAAATTGAAAGTGAGTGGGGAAAAGGAACGGCCATAAAATTGATATTCAATAAAAAAATGAATTTAATATAACGGTTTTTCAATGGCAAAGATCAAGGTATTATATGTTGATGATGAGGAAAATAACCTTATTGCATTCCGCGCGAATTTTAGAAAAATTTATGAGGTGTACACCGCCCTAAGTGCCCAGGATGCGTTAGAGATTTTAAAAGATCACATCATACAGATTGTCATTTCCGATCAGAGAATGCCTGGAATTACCGGTGTAGAATTCCTTGAACAGGTTGTGGATTTATATCCCGATACGATTCGCTTGTTAATTACAGGGCAAGCTGACATTGAAGTAGTTATTGAAGCAATTAACCGGGGCCAGGTAAGTAAATACATCCAAAAGCCGTGGGACTGGGATAAGTTGTCGGTCGCCATTGATAATTGTGTTACACTTTACACATCTCGCGTGCAACTAAAAAGTAAGAATGAAGAACTTCAAAAGATTAATGAAGAACTTAATAAATTCGTTTACAGCGTTTCTCATGACTTAAGATCGCCATTAACCTCTATTCTTGGAATTATCAATTTATCACATCTACTTCCCGAGCTGGAAAATGCGAAACCTTATTTTAACATGATCGAAAGTCGCGTGTTAAAATTGGATGGATTAATCAGGAAAATAATTGATTATTATAAGAATGCACGCTCTGATGAGGAAATTGTACCAGTGGCTTTTGAACCGCTACTAATGTCTGTTTGGGAAAATTTAAAACCTCACGATCAGTCCATTGATTTTAAATTGCATGTGAATCAGGGTACGACTTTTGCTGGTGATATATACCGAATAGGAGTGGTTATGGAAAATTTGATTTCTAATGCTATTAAATACCAGATTCCAGAGTCAACAAACCGGCATATAGATGTGAAAGTAGATGTTAATGATATAAATGCAAGGTTAGTAATCTCTGATAATGGAGTTGGAATTAAGGAGGAATATTTCCAAAGTATATTCAGGCTTTTTTTTCGCACTGAGGATGCAGTTCATACAGAAGGGACGGGAATCGGATTATATATTGTAAAAGAAGCGGTTGATAAAATGAGCGGGGAAATAATCCTGAAATCTAATATTAATCAAGGTACCGCCTTTGAAATTATATTACCAAACAAAAAACAGGAATGAGTAAAAAAATTAACGTAATGCTGATCGATGACAATAAAATCGATTTGTTTATACATAACGAATTTGTAAAAAAAATGAATGTGTTAGGGTCGATAACCCAATTTTGCTTCGCTAAGGAGGCCCTTGCATTCTTGAAAACTAAAGGATCAGATGAATGGCCGGATCTTATCTTGCTCGATATACATATGCCAATTATGAATGGGTTTGAATTTTTAGATGAATTTGCTCAACTTCCGGTTACCCTGCGGCAAAAATGTTCAATTGTAATTGTTTCATCCTCGTTAGACAACATCGACCACGCGAAAGCTGAAGAGAATAAATTGGTGTTAGCCTTATTTGAAAAGCCATTGAATATAAAGCGACTAACGGAATTCCTTCAGGAAAATAAAATCATTTAGGGTGTGTTTTTCTACTCGAGCTCCTTCATTTCTCAATTTTCTTAACAATGGGGTTTTGCACGTAAATTTTATTTATTTTTAAATATAAAGCAACATCCTTTTTATAATGAAGAACCTATATCTTTTTATCCTTTTATTGCCTGTTTATACTGTTTTATTTGCTCAATCCTGGAATTTAAAACTGAAAAGTACTGTTGAGCTCAGGACATTTAAACTCACTAATAAAATTGAGACCTCTGAAATAAAGCTTGCTGGTGCGACTATCACGCTCAATAAGGGTGGTTCCATAGTTTCACAGATTCAAAGTGACGGTAACGGTGAATTTATCATTGATGTGCCAGCAAATGGCGATTACCTATTAGTGGTAACCTATCCGGGTTGTAACGCGAAACGTTTTGCTATATCCACCAATGGCGTACCTGAAAATATTGTTAACGAAAAATATTCTCCCTCTTTTGGTATTGAAGGTGTTGTGATGGCCAAAGGTTTGCCTGGTATCGATTATGGTTTATTACAGCAACCTTTGGCGAGAATTGCGTACACAGACAAAGGAAAAAAATTTACTCATAATCAGATCTATACAGACCAAATGCTGGGTGGATTAATGAACCTAAGAAACGCGGAAAATGCATTAATGGAAAGTTTTACCAGTGCAAATAGCGCTGGCGACATTGCCCTTAATAAAGGCGATTGTGCTTTAGCCAAAATCCAATTTGAGAAGGCGTTGAATATTATTCCCGGGGAAAGGTATCCGGGCGATCAATTGATTCGTGTAGGAAACTGCTTAAAAGAAAAGGAGCTGGCAGAAAAGAAAAATGCCGAGAAAGCCGCTCAAGAGAAGTTAGCTGCAGAGAAAGCAGCACAGGAAAAGTTATCTGCTGAGAAAGCCGCACAGGAAAAGTTAGCTGCTGAGAAAGCTGCTAAGGAAAAGTTAGCTGCTGAAAAAGCCGCTCAGGAGAAGTTAGCTGCCGAGAAAGCTGCTCAGGAAAAGTTGGCTGCTGAAAAAGCCGCTCAGGAAAAGTTAGCTGCAGAGAAAGCGGCACAGGAAAAGTTGGCTGCTGAAAAAGCCGCTCAGGAAAAATTAGCTGCTGAGAAAGCGGCACAGGAAAAGTTAGCTGCTGAGAAAGTCGCTCAGGAAAAGTTAGCTGCTGAAAAGGCCGCTCAGGTAAAGTTGGCTGCTGAAAAAGCTGCACAAGAGAAGTTAGCTGCTGAAAAAGCTGCACAAGAGAAGTTAGCTGCTGAGAAAGCTGCACAGGAAAAGTTAGCTGCGGAGAAAGCAGCACAGGAAAAGTTAGCTACGGAGAAAGCAGCTCAGGAGAAGTTAGCTGCTGAAAAAGCAGCACAGGAAAAGGTAGCTGCTGAGAAGGCGGCACAAGAAAAGTTAGCTGCGGAAAAAGCCGCTCAGGAAAAATTAGCTGCTGAGAAAGCGGCACAGGAAAAGTTAGCTGCTGAAAAAGCGGCACAGGAAAAGTTAGCAGCTGAAAAAGCCGCTCAGGAAAAATTTGCTGCGGAAAAAGCTGCTCAAGAAAAGTTAGCTGCTGAGAAAGCTGCACAGGAAAAGTTAGCTGCCGAGAAAGCTGCTAAGGAAAAACTCGCAGCCGAGAATGAGAGGGCGATGCAGCAAAAACGAATTGCGGAGAAAGCAGCACAGGAAAAGCTTGCCAAGGAAAACGAACGAAAAACGCAGGAACAAAAGCAGAAAATAGAAGAGCAACGCCGATTGGATGAAAAGCTTGCCAAAGAGAAAGTAGAAGCAGAACGTTTGGCCGCTGAAAAAGCGGAAGCAGAGAAACTTGCGATCGCAGGGGGAAAAGATCCTAAGATTATCACTCCGATTACTTCAGGAGCTGAAGCAATTTCCGATAAAATTGGGTCGGGTGATGCCAGGTATAGCATTCCTCAAACCCTGGGTGCTGGAAAATACAAAGAAACGGTGAAGCGCGGCGACGAATTATTTAAAATGAAACGTTATGCAGAGGCAAAACCGGTTTATGAAGAGGCTCTAAAGCAAAAGCCAGCAGACCCATATGCAACTTCCAAACTAGCTGAACTTGAAAAGCTGATTAAAAAGTAAGAATGCCTATCGAACCGACACCTATAGGCAGCTGATTGTTTAAATGTCGGGTGATTTGTGATTAAGTTTTTAATATAATTTTGTCGGATCTTTTGTAACTTTGTTACTTATTCAAATTGTAATCAATAAACGTAAATATAGAAAATGGAAGTAACAGGGCAATTGAAATTGAAATATGATACTCAAAAAGTGAGTGACAAATTTCAGAAAAGAGATTTTGTTTTAGCAACAGATTTAAGTACACCTTATCCTCAGTACGTAAGTTTCCAGGTAACTCAGGATAAATGTTCTATGCTGGATTCGTTTAATCAGGGGGATGAAATAAAAGTTCAGTTTAATCTCCGTGGAAGGGAATGGAATGGACCACAAGGAATAAAATATTTTAATACCCTTGAAGCCTGGAGAATTGAAAAAGTGGGTGCTGGTCAGTCCAATGTTCAGCAAACAAATTCAGGAGTACAGGGAAATACATCAAGTCCTGTATTTAACAGTAGTATTTCTGATAACGACGATTTACCTTTCTAAAAAAACATCACGAAGCCTAAGATGACATCTTAGGCTTCTTTTTTTTATGTCTTCTAAAAAGCCTTCAGTCCTGCTAATTTACACCGGTGGCACCATTGGCATGATGCAAGATGCCCGCTCCGGTGAATTAAAACCTTTTAATTTTAAAGCACTTACAGAGCAAATTCCTGAACTTGAAAAGTTCGATATACGTCTTTCATCCGTATCCTTTCAAAAACCAATTGATTCCTCCAATATGCATCCCAGAGTTTGGATTGAATTGGCCAATATTATCCGGGAAAATTATAAGAAATTTGATGGCTTTGTAATCCTTCATGGATCAGACACCATGTCATATACAGCCTCCGCCTTGAGTTTCATGCTAGAGAACCTTGGGAAACCAGTGATTTTAACTGGTTCTCAATTACCGATTGGAGTTATCCGAACTGATGGGAAAGAAAATTTGATTACCGCTATTGAAATTGCTGCAGCTCAGCGGAATCGTCAACCTATTGTAAAAGAAGTTTGTGTCTATTTTGAATATAAATTATATCGCGGAAATCGCACATTTAAATATAACTCCGCCCATTTTGATGCGTTTAAGTCTCCCAATTATCCGGTTCTTGCTGAAGCAGGGGTTGATATTCAATATAACACTTCTGCGCTGCTGAAACCAGTGCATAAATCATTGTCGGTGCATACCAACCTCGTGAACGATATCGCAATTTTAAAACTGTTTCCGGGTATGAGCGAAAAGGTTACCAGTGCTATTTTAAACACTCCCGGAATTAGAGCCGTTATCATAGAAACATTTGGTGCAGGCAATGCAAATACCGAATCCTGGTTTATAAATGCTTTAAAAAGCGTGATTGATAAAAATATTATTGTTTACAATGTGACCCAATGTCTAGAAGGAAAAGTGATTCAGGGCATGTATGAAACCAGTAGTGCGCTTAAGCGTATTGGCGTAATTAGCGGCCATGATATTACATTTGAAAGCGCCATTGCAAAACTCATGTACGTTTTGGGAAAACGCCAAACACTTGCAAAATCGAAGAAAATGTTGCTTTCCAATTTGCGCGGAGAAATTTCCGTATGAATTAGTGTATTTTTTATAATAGTAAATTAAAATGTAAGCCCTTTCTTTGTGGTTCATCTAGTACAATGAGAAATCAGATTAATGTTGAAGGTATCAGGCTTTATGCTTATCACGGTTGTTTGCCGGAAGAAACCCAAATTGGTGGCGAATATATTGTTGATGTGAACATGGTATATGATTTTCATGAAGCAGCAGCCAAGGATGATTTAAACCTTACCATTGATTACTGCGCGGTCTTTGAAATTTGTAAAGAAGAAATGGCAATTCCATCCAAGTTAATTGAACATGTTGGTAAACGGATTTATGACCGTATCGTTCGCGCTTTTCCTAAGCTGATAGAAACAAAAGTGAAAGTAACGAAACTTCTTCCCCCAATGAACGGACCTGTGGATAAGGTATCTATTATCATTGAAGATTAATTCTCAGCTTTTCGCTTAACCAGCAGAAAATGGTTCCCTTCTAAAGCAAGGTAACCGTACTCATAGCAAAACAGGTATTTCTTTCCGGCTTTCGTGGTTGTGATATTTGTATAGTAATTAAAATTAAATCCTTTATCCATCAGTTTTTGTTGCGATACAGTTGATGTTTCGTCAGGCAACAAATCTTCGATAATTCGCCGGTTCTTTCTTAGAATATTATTGATATTACGGACATAATTAACCTGATCGCTGTTAAGCTTATTGTTGTAAGAATTACGGCAGAGATCGCTGCAGAATTTTTTATCTGCCCGCCCGTTAAATGTTTCATCGCACTCTAAACATTTCCTTTTTTCCATGCACTTAAATTAAAAATTCCCCGGGAATTTCGCAAACCGGAATTGGGATCATTTTGTGTTTATTTGCAGTATGCCGGCCTTCGTAAATTTTCAATACTCTTTTTTGATGATCATTCAGGGCATAGTTTTCTTTATTTTCAAGGTATAACATGGCCCATTCAAGGTCATCATAACTTGCGCCGATTTGATCTTCATCGGTTCTTCCATCAGCAAAGAGGCCGTCAGTTGGTCTGGCTTTTAAAATACTTTCAATTATTCCGGCTTCTTTAGCAAGACTATAAACCTGGGATTTCATTAAGCCTGCAATGGGGCTAATATCCACCCCCCCGTCGCCATACTTAGTGAAAAAACCAATGCCGAAATCTTCCACTTTATTTCCTGTCCCAGCTACTAACATTTTATGATGTCCGGCATAGGCGTATAACGTTGTCATCCTTAACCTCGCCCTAGTATTTGCCATTGTTAAAAAATCCTGAATGTCGGGCTCATAGGTTTTTTCAATTTCGTCGAGAACGGATGTCAGATTTACTTCGGCACTTCGCACGTTTTTATAATGGCTTTTCAACCATTCGATATGTTCGTTACCTCTGTCATATTCAGTTTTGTATTGCCGTATAGGCATGTTTAAACATATTACTTGTTTGTGCGTTTTGGCGCAAAGGGTTGAAGTAAGCGCAGAATCAATTCCTCCGGAGATGCCAATAACAAACCCTTCTGTTTTTGATGAATCTGAATAATCTGTTAGCCACTTTACAATATGATTGAGGATGAGTTGATGTTTCATTTTTAGACGCCTTAATTTAAAAAAAAATCCCGGCGTATAACCGGGATTAGGAACGGAAAATTATTTCTTAAAATAATATACCTACGTTAATACGGATTGCATTCATGAAAAGGCCCTGCTTAACGCGAAAGAAGGTCATGGTATTGTCTGAATGAACATTGGCGTCATACACCATATATTTTGATTCTTTACGCATCAGGTTTGTAAAAGAACGGAAATAGTTTACACTGATAAATGCAGAGGTTGAACCTGATAAGCGGTATTCAGCACCCAATCCTACATTCATTCCAACACGTAATGGAATCAGAGAACCATCCTTGTTAATGTTCATTTTGTCGTTTGTTCCACTGCTTAATGTGTAGCCTGTTGAGGTTCCTGTAGCTGTATAGCGATCCGTGGCTATTGATTTAACCCGGATTCCAAGTTCACCTCCGAACATTCCAAAATATTTAAATCCACCCATTTCTTTGGTCATCATTTTCAATAAAATAGGAATGGTAACATGTGTAGTTTTGATTTTACGTTCAGTAATTCCGCCGTAATATACGTCGCCAACCTGTACCATGTCAGCTGAGTTTACCCCATCCTGTAATTCCTTCAGATTTCCAGAATTATCTGTCATGTAAGAAACAACATACGGAGAAAAAGCAAGCGGTTCGTATTTGTATTTTATACTACCACCTTCAAAATCACCACCAATACCAGTTACAAATTGTGCTGTTTTAGAAAGTCTGAACTCGGTTACAAGTCCAAATCCAAATCCAAAACCTGTTCCTAATTTTGAAGCCGAACTCTCATTGGATGAAAACCAGGTTGGTTGAGCAGCAACTTTTAAACCTAACCGAAATTTTTTATCATCGTCGGTATCCTGGGCAACAAAACTATTCGCTAACAATAATGTGCTTGAAACTATGAGTAAAATCTTTTTCATGTGTTTTGTTTTTTATATAATTTAACGTGGTAAAAATAATATATTTTTTCAATGATTCATCTTTTTAGGCTTCTATTTGCCGCTTTCACGCTGATTTTATTAACAGGCTGCCAGCACGATCAGTTGGATATTGATACCAGCAATATAGAAGTGGAACCTGTTGTTTTTAAACGTCTTGATAAAGATGTTTTTGAGTTAACACCAGTTAATATTCACGAAAAAATGACTCTATTTCAAACGAAATATCATACGTTTTATACAAGGTATGTTTCTACCATAGTTAATAACGGTGGTCAAATTGACTCTTTATACAGTCAAACTTTGCTTCGTTTTGTTACTAACCCTGATATATTAACTGCCCATAGAGATTTGGAAAAGGTATATTCGGATAACGATGTCGAACTTATCGGGGATGAAATGACCGAAGTAATAAAAAGGTATAAGGCTTTATTTCCTGAGAGGAAAGTTCCTAAGCAATACGTGACGTTTATGAGTGGATTTCAATATAACATTGTGTATGTAGATTCTACATTAGGTATTGGACTCGACATGTATCTTGGGAGTAAAAATGCTTTTTATGACATGATGCAATTACCCAAATTCAGAACCAGGACCATGAATAAAGAACACCTATTATCCGATGCCGTAAGAGGATGGATCATAACAGAGTTTGATAATAATGAACCGGTGAACAATCTCTTGAATCACATGATATTTTACGGAAAAATATTTTATCTGTGCGACGGTTTGTTACCGCATATACAGGATTCAGTGAAAATGGGATATACTGCGGCACAAATGGAGTATTGTTCAAAGTATGAAAATAAGCTATGGGGTTTCTTTGCTAAGGATAATAAGTTGTATGATAATGATTTAAAACTGATTTCTGAATTTACGAGTGATGGTCCTTTTACGCGAGCAATTAGTAAAGAATGTCCGCCACGTATAGCAATGTGGCTTGGGAAACAAATCGTGACCTCCTTCATGAAGCATAATCCAAAGGTAAGCGTGGAGGAATTGATGAAAGAAAAGGATGCTCAAAAAATTCTATCTAAGTCAAAATATAAACCATAAGATCGTTTTCATTAAATGAGTTTTGTTTTTTTGCACTATAGTTGATGAGTCCACGTGAACAACAAATCCATCGCAATTCAGAAATTCTTCGGAAATATATTCCTGAATTTGCTGTAACTCAAATTGCGATATGGATAATTGAGTTTGATTTTAAGCTTAAAATTACCCGCGAAAGAAGTACCAAACTTGGTGACTACACTTCCCCGAGAGATGGGCTGAACCATACAATTACAGTTAATCATAATTTAAACCAGTATTCTTTTTTTATCACGCTTGTGCATGAGATTGCACACTTATATACCTATAATAAATACCGTAACACCGTAGCGCCGCATGGAGAAGAATGGAAGCATTCATTTAGAATGCTGATGTCGCCATTTTTGAGTACAGACAATCTCCCTCTTGACATTCTTTATGCATTACGGAAGTATTTACAAAACCCTGCTGCGGCAAGTTGCAGTGATATGACACTCATGCGAACCTTAAAGTTATACGATTCAGCAGATACAAATGCTCATTTAATTTTATTGGAACATTTACCCTTCAGGACCCAATTTTTATATAACGGATCTCGTGTTTTTGAGAAGGGGGAAAAATTAAGAAAGCGTTACCGTTGTCGGGAAATAAGTAGCGGAGCTATTTACTTATTCAGCCCGCTTGCTGAGGTTGAGGTTTTTGAAAACCAATAATCAGGCACGAATGCCGAAAACACAAATATCATCTACCTGTTCCATTGTTCCTTTCCATTCCTCTATTTTCTTTTCGAGTTTACTCTCCTGTTCTTCCATCGGCAATTCATGAATTAAAACTAAAAATTCCTGAAGTTGCTTGTATTTGAATTTTTTTCCCTCTGAACCGCCAAACTGGTCTGCGTAGCCATCAGTATAGAGGTATAAGATATCGCCTTTTTCTAGAATGACGGAATATGATTTAAACGCATCACTTTTCGATCCTTTTCCTACAGGCATTTTGTCCACAGGAAGTTTGATGACTTCCTTTCCTTTATTTTTTATGAGCAAGGGTGTATTATTTGCTGCTGCATACTCAATATGCAACGTGCCATTTACTTTTTTTAATCGCACTAATATTGAGTCCATTCCGTCCTGCCGATCTTCCATGCTTTCAATTAATCTTTTTCGCACGTGATTAAAAACTTCATTAGGGGATTGTATATTCTTTTCATTTATAGCCTCATTAAGAAAGGAGATATTTAATAAACTCATAAATGCACCAGGAACACCGTGTCCCGTACTATCGGATACAGACAAGTAGAATGAATCATTCGTTTCTTTGTGAGTGGCCCAATAAAAGTCACCGCTCACAATATCTTTTGGTTTAAAAAGAACAAAGTAATTCTTGGAATTGTACTCGTTCAGTTTTTCATTTAGTAAGCTGTCGCTTGCCAATAGCGCATGTTGAATAAGTTTTGCATAATGGATTGAATCCAGAATTTCTTTTTGTTTCTCCTCTACAACCGCTTTCTGTTCGGTGATGATTTTATTTTGTTTTTTGTTTTTTCTCAGGTTATTAAATATCACGCCTGCTAATATCAACAATAGAAGAAATCCCAAACTGATTGAATAGATAATGATTTTCTGAATGCGTTTCTCCTTATTGGCAAGGGCAGTTTCTTTTTCTTTTTCTGCGTTTAGTAGAGCCTCCTTTTTATCAAATTCAAACTGAAGTTCTTTTTTTGTAATTTCTTTTTTGTTCTCATCATTTGTAATACTGTCTTTTATGCGAATCATTTTTTCGTAGAAAATTAATGCATTTTTATCATCGCCCACCGCTTTCTTTATTTTATAGAGCATTTCCAAAGCATCCATATAGGTGGTGGTGGTTCCCAGTTCATTCGACAGTCGTACGCCTTCTTCAGCATAACGCGTAGCAAGGACGAATTTTTTTTGATGGAAATATACATCTGATAATGCAGTATATGAATTTGCAACGAATTCCTGGTTGCCAATTTTCTGATTTATTTCAATTACCCGTATTAAACTATGCTCAGCTTTATCAAACAATTTCATATCGAGGTAATTTAAAGACAGGTTTCCTAGTATAATTGCAATTGACTGATCATCTTTTCTTAACTGCGCGATGGATAGAGCTTTTTCAAGATAGTAATTGGATGAATCCATTTTATTGAGGAACACGCACACGTTTCCAATATTGATATAGGAGTTTAACAGGTCTTTTTGGTTCCCTGTTAATTTGGCTAATTCGGCACATTTCCGGTATTCCAGAATAGCTTTTTTAGGCTCTTTCATTTTTGCGTAAAGATTACCGATATTGGCTCTGGTATTTATAATCCCTGACGTGTCTTTCAAGTCTTCTTTAATCGACAAACTCTTTAACAGGTAATCCATTGCTTTAGGATAATCTGCTTTCTTTATATATACTGTACCGGTTGCCGATAATGCAGATGCATACAGAATAGGGTAGTCCGGATTTGCTCCCTGTATGATCATATCAAAGTGATACAACGCATTTTTATAATCCGAGGTCATGATATATGTTTTACCCATGGTAAAACTATTGGTGTATTCACCCTTTTTGAAGTTTAATTTTTTAGAAAGTTCGTAACCAGATTTAGCGTATTGAACAGCTTTTTTTGGTTCGTTTAAGAGTATATATTGCTTTGCAATCTTTTCAAACATTAATGCTTTTGCTGTATCCTCTTTTTGAATGGAAAGCCTGTTTATTAAAGAGTCAAGTTTGCTGTTTTGGGATTGCAGCGGATAAGGGATTGTAATAAGAAAAATAAGGGCGCTCGTCAGTGTAGAATGTAAAAAATGCATAGCTCGGCAAAATATATTCAAAAGTAATCTTTTTTTGTTTCAACATGTATCAATATTAATTGCCTTGATTTTCATGTGTTTATTTTTTCATTTGTTGATAATTCCTAGATATACAGCCTGTTTATAGGTTTATCTTTGATTTAATCATAAAAGAAAATGACAGATACTACATTATTTTTTAAAATTGCCTCTGAACTTAGAATAGATGCGAAGCAGGTTAAATCTACTGTTGAATTATTAGATGAAGGCGCAACTGTGCCTTTTATATCGCGTTACCGGAAGGAAGTTACCGGGAGCTTAGATGAAGTTCAGGTAATAACGATAAAAACGGAAATTGAACGCCTGCGACAACTAGAGCAGCGCAGAGAAAGTATATTGAAATCCATTGAAGGACAAGGGAAGTTGACAGCTGAACTTTCCGACAAGATTTTAGCAGCGGAAACGTTGTCAACCCTGGAAGATTTGTATCTGCCATATAAACCAAAACGGCGAACCAAAGCCACTGTTGCCAGGGAAAAAGGTTTGGAGCCATTGGCTCATGTTATTTTAGCACAGGAAGTCATTGATTTATTCCCTGAAGCCCTTAAGTTCGTGAATAAAGATCTGGGAGTAGAACATCCTGAGGACGCTTTGGCTGGAGCAAGAGACATTGTTGCCGAAATCATCAGTGAAGATGCTGTTGCACGCGAAGGGATGAGAACTCTGTTCAAACGAACCGCGCTAATTAAAACCAAAGTGATTCGCGGAAAGGAAGAAGAGGCACAGAAATTTGAAGATTATTTTGACTGGGAAGAACCTTTGATGGCGTGCCCGAGTCATCGCATGATGGCTATGCGTCGTGGCGAAAAAGAGGACTTTTTGATTTTGGATATTGTAGTGGATAATGAACTTGCTCATGATCAGCTAAAAAGTCAGTTCATAAAATCCCGTAATGAATGCGCCGAACAACTTTCACTAGCAATTGAAGACGGATATAAACGTTTGCTTCAGCCAAGCATTGAAGCTGAAATGCGTTTGCTAACCAAACAAGCCGCTGATGAAAAGGCAATTCAGGTATTTGCTGATAATTTAAGAGAGTTGTTATTGGCGTCACCATTAGGTCAGAAATCGATGCTAGCGATCGACCCGGGTTTTAGAACCGGTTGTAAAGTGGTTGCGCTGGATGCACAAGGAAAATTGTTAGAAGATACGGTTATTTACCCCCACGAACCTCAACGCAGGGTAGTTGATTCACAACATGTAGTTCTCGCTTTGTGTGCGAAATACCAATTGGAGGCGATCGCAATTGGAAACGGTACAGCCTCTCGTGAAACGGAACAATTCATCCGGGCTATTGAGGTATTGCCTAAAACCATTCCTGTCATCATGGTGAGTGAAGCTGGAGCATCCATTTATTCTGCATCAGATGTGGCAAGAGAAGAATTTCCGGATTATGATTTAACAGTGCGTGGGGCAGTTTCAATAGGTCGCAGGTTGGCGGATCCACTCGCTGAACTGGTAAAACTCGATCCAAAATCGATTGGGGTAGGGCAATATCAACATGATGTTGATCAAACGGCTTTAAAAAATAAATTGGATGATGTGGTAATGAGTTGTGTAAATGGTGTTGGCGTTGAATTAAATACCGCTTCCAAACAATTGCTATCCTATGTTTCAGGAATTGGGGAATCTCTGGCGAAAAATATTGTTGACTACCGGAATGAACATGGCGCGTTTAAATCTCGAAATGAACTTCTGAAAGTGAACCGAATGGGAGATAAAGTATTTGAGCAGTGTTCAGGGTTTTTACGAATTAGGGATGGCGTTCATCCGTTAGATAAAAGTGCTGTTCATCCTGAGTCCTATTATATTGTAGAAAAGATGGCTAGTGATTTGAATTGTGGAATTGATGACCTGATCCGTGATAAAGAACTAAGAAAAAAAATTAATCTTTCGTCCTATGTTACGGAATCAATTGGCTTACCCACGTTAAAGGATATCATTGCCGAATTGGAAAAACCAGGTCGCGATCCACGTAAATCCTTTGAGGTGTTCAGTTTCGATGAAAGCGTTCATAGTATTGAAGATTTGCGGGAAGGCATGCGATTGCCGGGCATCGTAACCAACGTAACAAATTTTGGTGCTTTTGTCGATGTGGGAGTACATCAGGATGGATTGGTTCATATCTCCCAGTTGAGTGATACTTTTGTTGATGATCCTAATACCGTCGTTAAAGTGGGGCAGCAAGTGTGGGTAAATGTTACCGAGTGCGACGTGAAACGAAAACGTATTGCACTTTCAATGAAAGGTGAAAGTGCCATTCCGACAAAAAAAACGGTTCAAAAGAAGGAAGAAGCGGTTTCTTATGACCCCAACGACATGATGTCGGCTTTAGCTGCACTTAAAGGAAAGTTTAAAAAGTAACAACTTTTAATCAAATTCCGGATAACCTTCTTTGATTGAAGTTGTAATCGGATTAAAGGAAAATTGATTATTGAATTGACTCTTTAATTTTATCTAACAGTTGATTTTTTAACTCCGGGTTGGTAATTCCGTCTTCTTCATTAAAATTTTGGAAAAAAGACGGTAGTGAAAATGTTGCTTTCACAACAGCTCCATATCTTGGAAACGATTGGGCAGCGAACTCTAATACCGATTGTGCACCGCGTTTACCGTCGGAAGTAGCCATAAGTAGCATGGGTTTGTTTTGAAATACGTGCTTATTTTTTCGAGAAGCCCAGTCAAACAAATTTTTAAATCCAACATTGTACGAAGCATTGTTTTCAGCGAGCGACAATACAATGAAATCGGCGGAATTGATTTTATCAAGAAAGGCCTGAGCCGCATCAGGAAAACCGATTTCTTTTTCGATATCAACGCTGAATAGAGGTAATGGATAGTCATTAACGTCAATCACATCTACCTTAGCTTCAGAATAAAGCCCGGCTGCGTATACGGCCAATTTTTTGTTAATGGATTGTTTGCTGTTGCTTCCGGCAAAGGCTAGGATTTTCATATGCTTTTTCAAATAGACAATGGTACTTCCATGATAAGAAACTCAGAAGGAGATTTCGCTATTAATTTTATGCGTTGAGTTTCGATAAGCCCTAAGCCGTCACGGCTTTCCAGTTCAACATCATCAACCTGGAGTTTACCAGATAAATTAAAAATGTAAATACCGTTACCATTATTTTTTATGTGATATTCCTGTTCGTTCCCGGCATCAAATTTTCCAAGATGAAACCATGCATTTTGATGAATCCACACACCTTCGTCCTTTGGATCAGGTGATAGTATTTGTTGGAGTTTGTTGTGTCGGTCCTCTTCTTTTAATGTGATCTGATCATAACGAGGTTCCACATTTTTTTTATTTGGATAAACCCATATCTGCAAAAACTTTACTGGCTTATCCTTGTTTTTGTTGTACTCACTGTGTTGTACGCCTGTACCGGCACTCATAACCTGAATGTCGCCATTTTTAATAACTGTGGTATTTCCCATGCTGTCTTTGTGTTCAAGATCACCTTCCAATGGAATACTGATAATTTCCATATTATCATGTGGATGTGTTCCAAAACCCATTCCCGCAGAAACAGTATCGTCATTTAATACTCTTAGAACCCCAAAATTCATCCTTTCCGGATTGTAATAATTAGCGAAGCTAAATGTATGTTTGCTGTGTAGCCAACCATGATTCGCATCTCCACGGCTATCCGCTTTGTGTAAAATCTTATTTTTCATAATTTCAGATCTTGTATTTGGTATATGATTAAACCCTAAAATGACTGCTTTATCTGAATCGGTTCTTGTTTTTAACAATGTGTCACCCAAACTCGTTGAAGAGAAAAAGAGTCCGGAACCGAGAAGGCTTTTCTTTAAAAAATCTTTTCTATTCATATTCTAAGCGTAGATTAAAGGTATCAATTGTAAAACAGAAACTGCATCATCCACATTACGACTTTTACTCTTTTTATTATGAATTTACTTTGTAACGTTACTCTTGTTCTTCAAGGTTTCATCTGCTATTTTAACGAGACTTGTAATAGTTTTCCAGTTACGCGTTGTTGCGCTTACTTTTAATTTATTTTCCAAAAAAGTGTTATTGAGTTTTGTATTACCATAGCCATTTGGGCAAAATAAGTAAATGCAGTTTTCGTCAACTATAAATTCATCAGGCGGATACTTAACTTTCTGAAGTGTATCAACTTCTGATTTTTCGGGAATATCATTTAAAAAAGTAGCATGGAGTTTCGTAGGATCTTCGTTTCGCTTTTTTAAAAAGGGATTATTTTCAAAAACAGTTTGCATTTCCTGTTGCGTTTTTATTATAACAGGGACATCAAAGTCATATTCAGACCTCAATGCGTTTTCAAGTAATTTCTCAATTGCTTTGTTTTTTGATTTTTTGAATTGGAAGATGATATTTCCGCTTTGGATGTAGGTTTTTGTGTTTTCGAAACCTAAACCCACACAAAGTGTTATAAGGTGGTCCATTTTAATGAGCTTATGCCCGCTCACGTTGATCCCACGCAAAATAGCAATATAAGTTTCCATGCAATTTAATTTTAATGAAATATGCCCTTGCAAAAAAAGGAAAATTTAAACTCTTACTCCAATGATAAGAATATCATCAACTTGCTCCAAATTTCCTCTCCAATCTTCAATGGTTTGGTTTAACATGGCTTTTTGTCTTTCAATTGGAAGTTTACTCACGTCTGATAACAACTGGCGGAAATTTCCTGCCATGAACTTTTTACCTCTGGGGCCACCAAACTGGTCAGCGTAACCATCTGAAAAAATATAGATACTATCGCCTTTCTGTAATTGAATTCTATGATTTGTAAAATTTTGTTTTTCTCCGATAAACATTCCAACCGGGAATTTATCAGCTTTGAATTGAATTAACTCATTATTTCGGATTATATACAAAGGATTAAAGGCGCCAGCAAACTGCAATTCAAGGGTAGAATAATTCAACGCACATAAGGTCATATCCATTCCGTCTTTAGTCTGTTTTCCGGACGTGGTATTTGTATGAAGTGTATGGGCAACGCCATCGTTCATTTTATCCATGATAACGGATGGTTCAATACTTTCGGTATTTTTCAGAATATCTTTTAATAGGTTATAACCAACAATGCTCATAAAAGCACCTGGGACACCGTGCCCTGTACAATCTACTGCTGCAAAGTAACTCCACTCATTTTTCTGGTCAATCCAGTAAAAATCTCCGCTGACAATATCCTTTGGCTTGTACAGTACAAACGATTCAGGAAGAATTTGTTTAACCAGGTTATTCGGTGGTAAAATTGCTTCCTGAATCCGCTTCGCATAATGTATACTATCAGTTACTTGTTTAAAAAGTATTTCCAGCTCTTTCGTTTTTACTTCAATTTCTTCTTTTTGTTTAACAACCTGTTCGGTACGTTCAATTACTTTTTGTTCAAGCACCCGCTCATTTTCAGAAAGTCCGTCACGCATCTTTAAAAGAGCATGGCCTAAACTATCGTCTTTACTTAAAGGTTTGTAATACGCTTCAAAGTTCCCTTTCCCGGTTTGTTTCGCAAACTCGGTAGTACTTTCCATGGATTCAACAAGACTGTTCAGTGCAATTCCCATTTCCCCGATCTCATCTGTCCGGTAATTAATACGTTCTTTTGGAAGTATCCCTAAACCCATAGAAAGCAACATTTTCTTAAGTTGCTGAATCGGCTTCGTAATTGATCGGGTTGTGAAAATGGCGATGAGAATTCCGCCTATGAGTAAACCTATCCCTAATGATTTTACGAAATTATCAAGGAAGTCGAATGAACGGAACATTTCGTTAGTTGTGGTTTCGGCATTCAATTCCTTTTGGGTAATCAGTTCGTTGAGCTGGGAATACAGCATTTTAATTTTTTCCTGGCTATCTTCAAAGGGAAGTGTAACCAGAAATCCAACATTCGCGTCTTGGTAACTTTCCCAGGAATTTAAGGGAGTCATAATTTCTTCCTGGTAAAGTTTAAACAAGCCATCGCTAAACTGAATGATGGTTCTTGCTTTGGCAGCCTCTTCTTTTGTCCATCCTTTAGAAAGTGAATCAATCTTTGCTTTAATATGCGGATAATCCTTGCTGATTAAATTTCGGAGCTCCGTTTTGGAAGGATCGTTATTTGGTGATTGTTTGAAGAACCATTTGGAAATAAGTGTTTGAGATTTCTGCAGAATAAAATTGTATTCTTTGAGTGCGGAAACAGAGGGAGTAACCTGCCCCACAACCGAATCAGTTTGTTGCTTACTACGTGTAATTGTAACAATTGTGAAAAGAAAAGCAACAAGCGTAAGGAACAGTAAAATGCCAAAACCGGTTCCTATTTTTCTTCCAATTGTAAATCTAAATGCCATACAATAAATAGCCTTTTATTGTTTATTTAAGGCTTCTTTCTTTTGTTTAAACTCGTTCGCTTTTTCTTCATCCAATAAAGCCGAGTAAATACCCTGTAAGCTCTCCAAAGCTTTTTCAGCCTTTGGATCCAGTTCATATACCTTAATCATAAAAGGTAATGACTGCTTAAATAATTTTTTGGCATTTTCCTGAATAACGTCTAATTGTGCTAAATCAACATCATAGTCCATCATACGCATCAAAGTGGCGCCCTGGTTGTAATATAAAATTCCCAGATTAATGTTTGCACTGATGTTTTTATTATCAAGCTCTAATACCTTTAATAAAGCCGTTTTAGCAATGTCACCGTATTTTTGGTTGAAATTATTTTTCATATACAAGTCAGCAAAGATGCTACCTGTAGTGTTATAAAACTCAATGTCTTTTTGTTTGAACTCAAAACCAGGATTAATAATGGTTGTATATTTTTTATAATTATCGTAAAATTGCTCAGACTTCACCGGATTTAATGAATCCTGCAATAAAATGGTCGCAACTTTATAATAGGTAACAGCACCATTTTTTATAAAAGCATTATTGTTTTCAAGATAAGATTTGGAACTATCTAACGCCATCGATTTTAATGCCGAAGCCATGGCTGTGTCGAGGAAATTAACTTTTGATGTATTGCCCTGACCAGCTTGCTTATACGATTGCAGGTAAGCAAATGACCGGATATGCCAAGAGGCAGGATCTTTACTCGTTTCAGGATGTAAAATCACCTTTTCCAACATAGGGATAGCCTGCTCATAATTTTTTTCGTTACAAAGTTTTTGAGCATCAAAAAGCAAATCTGTTTGAGCCGAAATTTTCTGGCACACACAAACCAGTAAAAAACAGAGACTGTTTTTTAGGTAAGAATATGATTTTGATGTTGTTAACACTCTATACAAAATTAATAATTTTCTTAATCAACCGCAATTGCTAAACTGTTTAGACCGTCCCCGGTTTTTAAACCCGCTTTTTTGGCATTGTTTTCACTGTACTCAAATCTTTGCTTATTATCAGCTACTACAAAGTTTATAGCCGCTCCTGCTTTGGCTAAACCCGATTTTTCTGTAATAATTAAAGTACCAATTCCTTTGTATTTATTACTTGCATCTTTCAAAAGGTCAGACGATTCGCTTAAAAGATAAATCATGTGTGGTTTTAAATTAGGATCGAGCGCAGAAGTAATCTTTATCTCCAGTTTTTGAGTTCCGATTTGTTTGGTAGCCGCCATTTTATTAAGTTCCTGACTCAGGTTGGCGTTTGAACCTACGATTTGAATAATGAAATTTCCCGATTTCATTTTCTCCGGCCAATCAAAATACTTTGTAAAATTATATAAGAAAGCTGCTTTCACTTTAGAATTCGTGTCATAGTTCTGCATTTGCTGAAAACTAAGACTCGAAAAAGCCAAAATCAAAACAATACTATATCTAAAAAAAATTCTCAATTTATTGTATAGAGCGCACCGTTTTTATAAAACTCTACAATCAACAAATATAGCATTAACAAAATAGTAAACAAAGATTTTTTTTGAGATTACCTCAGTGTGCGTAGGTCATTAATGATTATATTTCGAGTAAGAATGATCCACAACGAAAAATACAATCATTTTTCTGACAACGAATTAATATCAGAATACAAATCAACCAGAGATTCGGTGCTCGTTGGGATACTATATAAGCGGTATTCGCATTTGGTTTTAGGTTTATCGTTGAAATACCTTAAAGATATTGATGAGTCAAAAGACGCAGTCATGCAGATTTTTGAAAAATTGATGGGTGATTTATTACGACACGATATTGAGTATTTTAAAAGCTGGTTATATACACTTTCTAAAAACCATTGCCTCATGATTTTACGGGCCAGGCAATCAAGATTAAAAAAGGAAATTGACCTGCAGGTAAATGCCGATTCGTTTATGGAAACTCGAACCGATGAGCATCATTATACCAGCGATGAAAAAGAACGACAGTACTTGCTGCTTGAAAAAGCCATCAACGAACTAAAAGATGATCAAAGGCGATGTATTGAACTGTTTTATTTAAAGGAAAAATCTTATAGTGAAATTGTGGACGTTACAGGATATAGTTTAAACGAAGTGAAAAGCTTTATCCAAAACGGGAAAAGAAATTTAAAAATAAAATTAGAAAAAGCGGGTGAATAAAAAGGAGCACAATAAATCCATTAGTTCTGATGAACTCCTTGCTCGATTAAAAGACAAGCAAAGCGGGCAGAATAATGATTTGGACGATTTTGAATCTGAAGCTCTTGAGGGCTTCGCGAGCCATACGGATGTGCGGGAGGCTCGTACCTTAATAGATGAGATGAATCTTTCAATTTCAAAAAAGATTTCCAATCGTGATGAAAAATTAACGCAAAGACGTGTTATGTGGTTTAGCGCTGCTGCCTCCGTTCTGGTTATTTTTTTGCTGACTGTTTTTTTTGTTAAAAAGAATGGCGATCAGGTTGGTGCCAATATCGCTTTAAATGAACCTAAGAATGAACAATTAATTGCTCCGGGTTTCCAGTCTCCCGCATCGGTATCAGCAGAAGGTAGTATGGGTAAAAATGACATTTTGAAAGAAACGCAATTAAACATCTCCGAAGGAAAAACGTTGAAACAACAGGAAAAAATTTTGGAAGAAGTAAACGAAAAGACAGTTCTTTCAGCCCCGGCGGTACAGAATGTTGATAAAATGGAAAGCGATGAAGCAGCCAACATTTCGGGTCAGACCGATGTTGCAAGTGATTACGTTTCTGTGGAAGACAAGCTCGAAATGCAGGCTAATGGTGCAGTAGCGGAAGAAAAACAATCTGATAGTTATAATCGGGTGGCTCAAAATACCAGAACAAACTCTGAAAGCATTAAGGATTCTAAAATGCTAAGCAAAAATGCTGATAAGGACACTGAAGGTGAATCTGAACAAAAAAAGGGCAAGGCAGCTGAAAATGCCGCGGTAACAATTTCAACTGCTGCTCCCGCAAAAAAGGCTCCTTCAGTTTCCCAACCTTTAACTGAAGAACAGGCGTACTATAGGGGAGGGAATAACGCGCTGGTTGATTATTTAAAGAAAAAATTAAGTACCGATAATTCCATAGAATTAAAAGGGAAGTATTGGGTGCGGGCAATAATCTCAATAAATGGAAAGGTAAGTGTGGATACTATTAAGCAAACTTCAGCTTCCTCCTGTAATTGTATTGAAAAAATGAAAACTCTGTTAAACAACACAACCGATTGGCAGCCAGCTACATTTAATGGAATAAAAACAGAATCTGAAGTTGAATTCGAAATAAATTTAGATTCAAATTAAGCCCCGTTTTTCGCGGTTTCCGTAATCTAAAATGAGGAAATAATAAAGCACTACTCCGAAGGCATATAAACCGGAGGTAATTAAAAAAATGGATACAAATTCATAACCCTGATGAAACATAATTTTAACCAGGTAACCGCTTATTACCCAACTACCACTCCAGATTGCAGCAGTTAATGCACTTGTAATTTCTCGGTTTCGTTCCCCTACATAATTCATTACAAGTTCCGAAGTCATTGGTCCGGCCATGTTCATGAGGGGTTGCCTCAGGAGGTAACAGCAGATTGCAATGTATACGGCAATACTGTACTGGCTATAAAACTGTGTTGTGGCTAAAGCTATTAAGGAAACAACCGCAAGAGATTGGGTCGTTGGAATGGCAAGTTTATACCCGATTTTATCTTTTATTCGAGGAACCATCATCGCCCCCCACGCCACAAGAATAGCTGCAATAGCGCTAACAAAACCGAAGGTTCCCTTTCCCATATGATGAACCTTGTCGAAAAATAAACTAATAAAGGGTATGGTTAGCCCGGCGCCTGTGGCAATGATAAGAGTTGGTACGAGTCCTTTAAAGATCAATACCCAGTCATTTTTTTCTTTTTTGTGTTTAAGTTGATTCGTTTTAAAATCGTTCACCTCTTCTTTTAATTTTACTTTTGACATAAAAAATATACCTCCAAGACCCAATAATGAGAACAGGATTAAAATGTTTTCTTCATTAAAAAATACTGGATTGATGCGATCCAGTATCGCAATTACAATGCCGCTCAAAATTCCTGCAAAGCTCCAGGTGCTATAGCTGAGGGCTATTCCTGAAGTATGATTTGCTTTATCTTCATTCCTTAAAATATACGGTGTAATGGGAATTTGCATAAAGGTAAACGACGTTCCCCATAGAAAAAGAGAAAGATAAATAAGATCATGGAGTTTTAAATGAATGCATAAAACAATGCAGAGCCCAAATATAGGTACGAGAATGGTGGAGAGGTAAAAGTAAGGTTTTATGATCCGGCCTCTGAGTAGATAACCCACCGGGATTGCCAGTACAAATACTCCCAGAAATCTAAACATTATAAACAGTGCAATTTCTTCTTCGCTGAATCCCTTGCGACTCATGTACAAGGGAAGGATATTCATAAAGGTGGCATTTACCAACTGAATGAAAAATTCAGAAATAATTACATTTAGAATGTCGGGTTTGAGTTTATTGTAATCTTTAACGAAAGCGAACATGCACTAGGTGTACTGGAAAACAAGATCAAGGTAAGCTTTCAGCTTTTCAGCCTCTGTGGGTTCAAAGGATTCAAATTCATCCTGATGGTTAAACCATGTAAGCTGCCGCTTAGCGTATCGTCGTGTATTTTGTTTAATTAATTCAATTGCTTCCTGCAATGAAAGCGTACCGTCTAAATAACTAAACAATTCTTTGTACCCAACGGTGTTTAACGCGTTTAAAGTCCTATTTGCATATAATGCCTTTGCTTCCTCCAACAGCCCATCTTTCATCATTTGGTCAACTCGATCGTTTATCTTTTTGTACAAGGTTTCCCGGGAGGTATTGATCAAAATTTTAAAAGCTTCGAACGAACGATGTTTCTTTTCCTTTTTTCTAAATCCAGAATAGGGTGTCCCGGTGTTGATGCAAACTTCGAGGGCGCGCATCAGGCGCTGTGGGTTATTCAAATCAACGGATCGGTAATATTCCGGATCACGTTTTTTTAGTTCTTCCTGTAAATATCCGATTCCATTCTGCTGGTAATCTTTAATTAGCTTTTCCCTGATTTCAGGCGGTATTTTCTCAAATTCATCTATTCCGTTTAATAGCGCGTCGAGGTACAAACCTGAGCCACCAACCACAATGAGTGTATTGTTTTTGACAAAAAGTTGTTCGATGCAATCAATGGCGTCTTTCTCAAACTGCCCCGCGTCATAAGCGTCATAAATACTTTTATGTCCAATGAAATGATGTTGAATATTACCCATCTCTTCCGTAGTGGGTTTTGCCGTGCCGATATTCATTTCTTTGAAAAATTGCCTCGAGTCGGCGGAAATTACCGGGCACTTAAAGTGCTTAGCCAGTTCAATGGATATTGCTGTTTTCCCAACGGCAGTCGGCCCCGCAATAACTATAAGATTACGTTTCAAAATTAAAAATTGAATTCGATTTTATTTTCGGGGTTAGTTACCTTGCTGCTTTTTTTAATTCCGCGTATTTCAGCGTGTGCAATGTTGATTTGCTGCGCTATATAATCGTATAATAAGGAGCATTCGAGGGTAATTTTTTTTGGAGGGACAATTTTTTTGATCTCCAAGTAAATCCAGATAGATTCTTCTTCTTTTTCATAGCCCAAATAAGAGAGCGTTTGTTTTTGCGAATCCAAAGAAATTTTAAGATGTTCTTTTATATAACGAAATACAGCTGAATCCGCCTTCGGTTTATTTGGAGGGTTTAAGAGGTCGACGGTTTGGTGATTCACTTTTCGGAGTGCATCTTCCAAATCATTAGTAAACAGCCGCGCACTAACCTGAACAACTTTTTGAGCGGTGTTATATTTAATATCCACAACACCAACATAATACGGATGTTTTTTTAAGGTAAATCCGAAAATGAAAAGAAGGAATAGCCCCAAAAACAAATAATTTACCGCAGGTGTAAAATTCTGGCCAGAACTGGCAATATTCTTTATTTTTAGCACATACAAAAATAGCAATAATAATGATCGATTTTTGGATTTGGTTTGACACAGGATTCAGGCATATTTTAGACTGGAACGGTTATGACCATATTCTTTATATTATTGCGTTGTGTGTTTTGTTTTCGATTTCCGAATGGAAGAAGCTGGTAATTCTGGTTACTGCCTTCACTATTGGCCATTCGCTGACTCTCGCCTTCAGTGTTATGAACCTATTTACAATAAAACAATCCTACATTGAAATTCTTATTCCGCTTACAATTATTTCTACCTGTGTGATCAATATTTTTTTTCGGAACAGATCAAGTAATAATGAAAAGTCAAATGATACAAAATACCGAATCAATTACTTGTTGGCTTTAATTTTTGGATTTATTCACGGGATGGGTTTTTCTTACCTGCTCCGGTCACTGCTCGGTAGAGAGGAGAATATTACGTTGCCGCTTCTTTCTTTTAACTTGGGCCTCGAACTTGGCCAGTTGATCGTTGTGGCTTTTACTCTGGCACTCTCTGTTTTTTTGGTTAGATTTGCCAGGATAAGAAAACCGGATTTCGTTTTTTTTGTTTCATCGGCTGTTTTTGGAATTTCATTTTTATTATTTGTTCAACGTTTAATTACATTATAAAATGCTTCGGTTTTTTAAAGTTTCTTCTTTGTTTTGTATGGCAATTTCTGGAACATTTGCCCAGAATATTAAAAACAACCCTACCTCGAATCATGGGAACAAGTTCGAGCAGCTTGGCACAATTTTACCCACAGCTAATGAATACAGGACTGCATCCGGTGCCCCCGGCAGCAAGTACTGGCAACAAAAAGCAGATTACAATATTGAGGCAACCCTCGATGAAAAAAACCTGATGTTGATCGGGAAAGAACAGGTAACGTATACAAATAATTCACCGGACAAATTGAATTATTTGTGGATGCAATTGGACGAAAATCAGCATGATCCAAAAGCGGATAATAACTTTTTCGACAATAATAAGATGAGCCCTCCTATGGATTATAACGCTGTAAAAGCCATGGAAGTAAATGAAACGTTAAAAGGTTTAGGGGATCAGATTTTAGCGGTAACGGATGAGTTTGGTAAACCATTAAAGTTTACAATTAATCAAACCATGATGCGGGTTGATTTACCCAAAACATTAAACCCTGGTTCTAAGGTGAAGTTTAATGTAAAGTGGCAATATAAAATTGGGAACCGTATGGAAGTTGGCGGCCGTGGCGGCTACGAGTTTTTCAAAGAAGATGGCAACCATTTATTTACCATGACGCAATGGTATCCACGGATGTGTGTTTATAGTGATTTTCAGGGTTGGCAAAATAAGCAATTTACAGGACGCGGTGAATTTGCCTTGGCATTTGGCGATTATACAGTGAAGATGACTGTTCCTGCAGATCATATGGTTTGTGCAACTGGTGAATGCCAAAATTATGCACAGGTGCTTACACCAACACAAATGGCACGTTGGAATAAAGCAAATATGAATTATAGTGATGTCACAGAAATAGTAACACTTGAAGAGTGCGCTGCCGCAGAAAAAAATAAATCAGCAGCAACCAAGACATGGATTTTTAAAGCTGATAGCGTAAGAGATTTTGCCTGGGGATCTTCCAAAAAATTTATGTGGGATGCCATACCGATTAAAGTAGAAAATAAAAAAGTTATGTGTATGAGTTTTTATGCTAAAGAAGCTGCTGGCCTTTATAGGAGGTATTCAACAAAAACGGTAGCCCATACGATAAAGACTTACTCAAAATATACCATTCCTTATACTTACCCCGTAGCTCAGAGCGTCGAGGCATCGAACGGAATGGAGTATCCAATGATCTGTTTTAATTTTGGGAGGACAGAAAAAGATGGAACTTATACGGAGGGAACAAAATATGGCATGCTAGGTGTCATTATTCATGAAGTCGGACATAATTTTTTTCCTATGATCATTAACAGTGACGAACGTCAATGGAGTTGGCTGGACGAAGGTTTGAATACATTTATGCAGTTTATCACTGAACAGGAATTTGATAACAATTATCCATCTAATCGCGGCCCTGCGCATAAAATGGTTGATTATATGCGTTTACCTAAAGATCAGTTGGAACCAATTATGACCAACAGCGAAAACATTAATAATTTTGGGGCAAACGCCTATGGAAAGCCATGCACTGCTCTCAATATTTTGCGTGAAACGGTTATGGGTCGCGAGTTATTTGATTTTGCGTTTAAACAATACTGTAACCGTTGGGCGTTTAAACATCCCACACCAGCAGATTTTTTCCGCACAATGGAAGACGCAAGCGCCGTAGATCTTGATTGGTTTTGGCGTGCCTGGTTTTACGATATTGAACCGGTTGACGTTTCCATCGATTCTGTGAAAGCATATACGTTTGTTAATAATAAAGAAGTCCCGGTTAAAATTGACACAATGCGAATTTTTCCTAAAGCGAAAGACTTTGAATTTGTTTCTAAAATCAGAAATAAAGAAGCAGGAATTAAATTTTTAGTAGATGTTGATACAACACTTCGCGACTTTTATTACCATTATAAGCCAGAGACAAGATCCGGCGTGGAAAAGAAAGCGGTTAACAGATATGAAAACATTGAAGCGGTGAGTGATTCAGCGTTTGAAACTGTAAAGGGAAAATATAATTATGAAATTTATTTTACCAATAAAGGCGGTTGCGTTACTCCGCTCATAATTCAATGGAATTTTAAGGATGGCACGTCTGAAATTGATCGTGTAAACGCTTACATATGGCGTAAGAATGAAAAAAATGTAGTGAAAACGTATTCAAAAAATAAAGAAGTAGCTTCCATTTTATTAGATCCTTATAAAGAAACTTGTGATATTGACGAAAAGAATAATACCTGGAACATAAAAGAACCGGTAAGCCGTTTTGATATTTTTAAAGGGAAAACTGTAGGGCGAGGCCAAAGCACAGGTGGTAATCCAATGCAAAAGGCGAAGGCGAAGTAGTTTCGTCAATCGTTTTTAATGGTTCATTAAGAATACATGAAATACCTCATTCATACCTTTTTAATAGTTATTGTCTGCTCATTTTCTTCTTATTCACAAAAAAATCTTTTTACGAAGGAGGATACTTTAAAAGGAAGTAACACCGTTTTTCGTTCATGGTGGGACGTGTTACACTATCAGATTTCCGTTAACCCTGATTTTCTAAACAAATCCATTAGTGGCAGTTGTACTATTCGTTATAAAGTGATCTCGGATACTTTAGATTACAAAATGCAGATTGACTTGCAGGACCCGTTAATCATTGATTCGTTTTTAGTTAACGGTTTAAGGTTTTACGATTTCATTAAGAAAAAAGATCGCTGGGTTTTGAACATGCCTTCACAGGTAAAAGGCAACGAGTATCTTCTTATCGCATATTATCACGGGAAGCCAAAGGTTGCTAAAAATGCACCCTGGGATGGCGGTTTTGTGTGGAAAAAAGATTCATTAGGGAATCCATGGATGAGTGTTGCCTGCCAGGGTGTTGGGGCAAGTGTGTGGTTTCCCTGTAAGGATCTGCAAAGCGAGGAGCCGGATTCTGGCGCCACGCTTACCTTACTCGTTCCAGATACACTCATAGGGATTGGAAATGGTAAGCTCATCGATCAACATGTAGTTGAGAAAGGACAGAGATCATACACATGGAACGTAATGAACACAATAAACAGTTACGATATCATACCGTACATTGGTAAATATACATGTATTCATGATTCCATTAAGGGTGAGAAAGGAGTTTTAATAACTGATTATTGGGTACTTGATTACCATATTGCTAAGGCTCAAAGCCATTTAAAAACTAATGTTATAAACACGCTGAAATGCCTTGAACATTGGTTCGGTTCTTATCCTTTTTATGATGATACCTATAAGATTGTAGAAGCTCCTTATCTAGGTATGGAGCATCAAAGCAATATCGCTTACGGAAATTTATACCTGAACGGCTATGCAGGAATTGATCTTTCGAATTCTGGCTGGGGTTTAAAGTGGGATTTTATTGTTGTCCACGAAACTGCTCACGAGTGGTTTGGAAACAGTGTTACCGCGATGGATGTTGCGGATAACTGGATACATGAAGGCTTTGCTTCATATGCAGAGGTTTTGTTTACTGAATATTTTTTTGGAAAGGAAGCTGCGGATGATTACAGCGAGGGAATCGGTAAGAAGATTGAGAACGATATTCCGTTAATTGGAATTTATGGCGTAAAAAAAGAGGGCAGTGGCGACATTTACAATAAGGGAAGCCGGCTAATTCACATGATACGCCAGTTGGTAAACGATGATGAAAAGTTTCGAACAATTTTACGTGATCTTTCTTCTCATTTTTATCACAAAATTATCACAACTAAAGAATTTGAAGATTATTTGATTAAGAAATCTGGAAAGAGTTTAAAACCCTTATTCGACCAGTATTTAAGAAGCACGAAAATTCCGATTCTTGAGTATAAGCTATTGGAAGGCAAGCTTGACTTTCGCTATGCAAACTGTGTTGAAGGTTTTAATATGCCACTGAAAATTACGGCAAATAAGGAATATACGATTCAACCAACGATGCAGTGGCAATCTGTTTTCTTGGAGGGTCAGCCAAAAGCAATTTCAATAGATCGAAATATGTATATCGAGTTGAAAACTAAATAACTTCTCCGCATTATTTTAGATAAAGGAGTAATGCTTGAACCTATTCAAAGGCCGAAAGAAAACAATTATCCGATCTTTCTGAGAATCAGCTAAAGGGTAATTTATAGATTTCTAAAGTTTAATCCATAACACCGCAATTAAAATAACTTTCCTTCAATTGGTCCGGCATGTTTAATCTCATGCTTTAATAGCCATTCTTTTTTATCAATTCCCCATGCAAAGCCAGTTAAACTCCCATCAGATCCTATAATGCGGTGGCAAGGGACAAGAATGGAAATTTTATTTTTCCCGTTGCTTGAAGCAACTGCTCTAATACTTTTGATATCACCTACCTTATGTGCTAATAAGAGATAAGAACAGGTATCGCCGTAGGGAATTTTAGAAACCTCGTCCCAAACTTTCTGCTGAAAAGCTGTCCCGATTTGAAATACAGGTATATCGAAAGTAAAACGCTCTCCTGCAAAATATTCTTTTAATTGCCTGATGCATTCTTTGTTTAAAGGTGTTTCAATGGTGAAAGGTTCAGTTTCTTTATTTACAAATAAAACAGAACAAACTTTATGGTTAACACTTTTGATTTGAATTAACCCAATTGGCGAATTGTAATAAGAGATGTCGAATCCATCCTTCATTTACTTTAAATAGGCGCTATCCGCTATTTTTGTATTTTCGCACATTAATGTACGTGAGGGAAATTTGCTGTATAAAAGTAAATCATGCGTTGCAAAAAGGATGCAGCGCCCCTGTTTACTGATTTCAAGAAGCAATTTCATGATCTCTTCCGAGGTTTCAGGATCCAGGTTCCCTGTGGGTTCATCCGCCAAAATAATTTCCGGCTCATTTATAAGAGCTCTGGCGATACTGATGCGCTGCTGTTCACCACCCGAGAGTTGAAATGGCATGGTTTGCTCCTTGGTTTCCAGGCCCACTTTAGATAACACATCTTTTACACGGGCTTTAATTTTGACTTCGTCATTCCAGCCGGTCGCCTTCATGACAAAGCGAAGGTTTTCAAAAACATTTCGGTCGCTTAATAATTGAAAATCCTGAAATACAATTCCGAGTTTGCGGCGCAGGTAAGGAATTTCCTTGCGCTTAAGATTATGCAATTTAAATCCTGACACTTCACCAAAACCTTTTTTTAATTCTATGTCGCCATAAATGGTTTTAAGTAAACTACTTTTTCCGCTTCCGGTTTTCCCGAGCAGATAGACAAATTCTCCTTTATACATTGCCAGGTTTAAATCAGTGATTACTGGCACATCACCCTGGAAAATGGTCGCGTTTTTGAATTCAATTACCGAATCGTTGATCATAGAAATATATCTGCTATAAAACTAATAGTAATTAAAGCGGATCTTAAGGATATGTGTCCCATGTTTTAACATAAGCGGGTTAATAACTACAAAATCAAGTTGTTATGCAGGCTTGTTTGACGATTAATTTTAAGGACAGATTTTATTACAAGATTTAGACTTAATTCTTTTAGAATTTTGCTGTCACCATTTTATTAGAAACGATTATAATAGAGTATATTAAAAATATTATGATGATTAAACGATATCTCCTGGGCCTTTTATTTATGCTATGTTCCGTGGCTCTATTTTCCCAAAAAACACAACTGTATCTGGATAAAGACGCGGCTTATAAAGCAGGGCTGGAGCTTTTTGATAAAAAGCAATACACATCTGCTCAAAAATCTTTTAGTGATTATATGGATTCTCCAAGAGCAAACAGTCTTTTAAAGATTGACGCCGAGTATTATGCAGCAGCGTGCGGGATAGAGTTATTTCATAAAGACGGTGAGTGGAGAATGAAAGAATTTATTGAACGTCATCCGGAGAGTAACAAAGTTAAATGGGCGTATTTTTACTTAGGGAAATCAAATTTCAGGAAGAAAAAATATGAAGAGTCAATTCAATACTTAGAAAAAGTTGATATCTATGAACTGAATAAAGAAAATTTAGCGGAACTATATTTTAAGAGGGGATATAGTTACTTTATTACAGGTAATACTGAAAAAGCAAAGTTGGATTTATTTGAAATTAAAGATGTGGATAATAAGTATGCTCATCCAGCCAACTACTACTACTCTCATATTTCATACCAGGAAAAAAATTATGAAACTGCATTAGGTGGATTTAACCGGCTCTTAAGTGACGAGACATTTGGATCAGTTGCTCCATACTACATTACGCAAATTTATTTTATACAAGGGAAATTTACCGAAGTGATTAAAAACGCGCCCGCTTTGTTGGATGATACAACGCATGTTCAAAAAGAGGGAGAGATAAACCGGATGATTGGGGAATCCTATTTTAATATAAAAGATTATGCGAACGCGCTGGAATATTTCAAAAGAGCTCAGGCAAAGGGCGGAGGTTTTAATGCTAATGGAAATTATGCAATAGGCTATTGTTATTACCAGATTAAAGATTACCCTAACGCTATTACCTATTTGGAAAAGGCAACACAGACAAACGATAGTCTTGCACAAAACGCTTGGTATCACATAGCGGATTGCCATGTGGCAACGAATAATAAAACCAAAGCAAGAAATGCTTTTTACGCAGCCTCCATTTTTAACTTCGATGAAAAAATCAAGGAAGACGCATTATTCAGTTATGCTAAGCTGTGTTATGAGTTGTCGTACGCACCATTTAATGATGCAGTTGTTGCATTTCAAAAGTATATTTTTGATTATCCGAATTCAACCTGGAAACAAGAAGCGTATAATTATCTGGTAAATGTATATTCAACAACTAAGAATTACGCTCAGGCGATAGCCTCTATTGAAAAAATTCAACCCCTTGATCCGATTTTAAAGCTCTCCTATCAAAAATTAATTTATTTCCGGGGAGTAGAATTTTTCAATAACAATTTGTTGGATAGTGCGGTTCGGTTTTTCAAAAAATCAATGACGGTAAACTTCGATAAAACTTATAATGCGTTATCACAGTACTGGCTCGGAGAAATATCCTATTTGAAAAAGGATTATGTAACTGCAATAGATATTTGGAAAAGCTTTCAACTTAATGAAGGTGCGTTTGCCTTAAGAGAATATGAACTTTCAAATTACAACATCGGATATGCTTATTTCCAACAAAAGAATAAGAGTGCCTATGAAAATGCAAACATTTCATTCCGAAAATTTCTATTATCGAAAAACACTTTTGATTCAAGAAAAATTGCGGATGCGAATATCCGGACAGCCGACAGTTATTTTATGAATCACGTTTACCCACAGGCAGCCGATTATTATGAAACTGCAATTGCCCTTAATCAATTGGATATTGATTATTGCATTTATCAAAAAGCGTTGTGCAGCGGCCTATTGAAGAATAACCAGGAAAAGATAAATGATTTGAAGATGCTGACTTCAAAATTTCCTAAATCTAATTATACGGCGGCTGCAATTTTTGAAACAGCAGAAACCTATAGTAAAGATTTGAATGATGGGGATAATGCGATCATTTATTATCAGAAAATATTGGATAACTATCCAAATTCTTCTTTTGCAAATTCTTCGTTAGCAGGGATTGGTTTGATTCATTATAACAGAAAGGAAGATGATAAAGCTTTTTTATATTTCGACAAGATCGTAAAAAAAGATCCGGGCAGTTCTGACGCCAGAGAAGTGTTACCGATGATAAAAAAAATATTTGAGGCCCAGGGTAAAATTGATGAGATGGCGGCATATTTCAGTGCGGTGGGAAATCCTCTTAATACTAATGAAATTGAGACTTCCCTTTATGAATCTGCTAAAGAATCCTATTATAATCAAAAGAATTGCGATCTGGCAATGCCGAAATGGGAGAGTTACATTCAGAAATTTCCTGAAGGCAAATATATCAGTGAAGCACATTTTGGGTTTGCAGAGTGTGCTTATAGTAATGACCAATTTGATAAAGCGGAGCCTTCCTACCAATTTTTAGTAAGAAGAGCCCGCGGAATATATTCGGAAACATCCTTATTAAAACTTACTTATATTTTGTATAAGGACAAGAAGTATGAAGAGGCATTACCATTGTACCAGAAGCTTGAAGAGTACGCAGAGATGCCAGCCAATATGTTGAGCGGTAGAATAGGAGCAATGAGGTGCGCGTTCACGCTTAAAAAATTTGAGACTGCATTGGAGTATGCAAATAAAGTATTAAATACCGACAAGATTTCTCCGCAACAAACCAGTGAAGCAAAGTTCAACAAAGCAAAATCTTTATTTGAACTCAATCGTCTTGATGATGCGATGGTAGAGTTTAAATCGATACATAAATTATCGAAAAATATTACTGGCGCTGAAGCATTATATCATATCGCAAAAATTCAGTTTGCCAAACAGGATTATTCAGCGGTGGAAAAAACAATTACCACGTTAATAGGTTACGAATATTCTAATGATGAATGGAATGTTAAAGGTTTGTTATTGCTCGCTGACTCTTACATTGCAAAGGGTGATGATGCTGATGCTGAATTAATGCTGAAAACCGTGATTGAAGGAAAACCCAAACAAATTTATATTGATGAAGCCACTAAAAAGCTCGAGGCTTTGAATTCAAAAAAAGCCACACTTGAAAAGGAACAGCAACAAAAAGATATGAAAATTGAGTTTAAAGAGTCAAAAGGAGATAAAGATCTTTTTGATCAGTTATACGAAGCTCAGCAGGATTCCTTAAAGAATAACAAGTAAGATAACATCATTTATATTGAGTAGTAATGGTTAAGATATGAAAACGGAAAAGCACTACACAGGAGATAAGATAATTTCCTCCGGAAAATACGGAAACGCATTTATGTTTGCTCAGGATCAACAGGTTCAAAAGCGACGTATCAGGAGATTGCAATGGTTTTTCATTGTCATATTAATTTTGGGATATGTTACAGCAACTCTGGGACAGTCGCAGGTAACTACTCAAACTTTTTCTACCACGAGCGAATTTGATCCTACTATTAAAGATGCCGTTAAATTAGGCGACTTGCCGGAAATTATTGATACTGTGAAACGGATTCAGAATATCCGGTATGGGATTGTATCAAAGCCACTTATGACAAAATATGATGTGGTTCCGATTGACGCAGCCAAGATGAAGAACGAACCTCTTTCTAAATTGTATCACGCGTTGTTAAAGGTAGGTTTGGGCACTTACACAACCCCTTACGGTGAATTCTGGATAAATAGTTTGAGAACTAGGGATGTTGCTTATGGAATTCATTTTAAACATCTATCTTCTTCATCACATTTAAAAGATGTTGGATACAGTGGTTTCAGTGATAATGAGGGCGAGATTTTTGGCAAGAAGTTCTATAAAAAACATACGCTTACTGGTGAGTTAAATTATAAACGTAATGTCGTACATTTCTACGGTTACGACACTTCAGAAAATAAGTTAACAAGGGATTACACGCGCCAGCGTTACCAGTTATTTGAACCGGTGATAAAGGTTCAAAGCCACTATACTGATAGTTCTAAAATTAATCATTCAATTCGATTTGGTTACCATAATTTAACTGACTTGTACAGTGTGTCGGAAAACAATGTAAAGTTAAATACACTTTTTAATACCTTCATTAACAAGGAACGCTTGTTTGTAGCATTTGATGCTGACTATTATAGCCACAAGCTTCCTAACGACACGTTTAATGATGTAATTCTTAAATTGAACCCTTATTTTGAAGCCCATGGAAAAAAATGGACGGTAGACATCGGAGTGGGAGCCGCGCTGGATATGTTCTCTAATCAAAGTGCTGCCAAATTTTATTTTTACCCACAATTAAATGCCCAATACGATGTGTACGAAAGTATTATAATTCCTTATGCCGGGATCAATGGCGGGCTTCAGAAAAATTCCCTCAGAAGTTTAAGTTCTGAAAACCCATTTCTTTCTCCTTATATCAATTATAAAAATTCTAATACTAAAATCAATGTATTTGGTGGGTTAAAAGGTAATTTAAGTTCTAAAACCAGTTATGATGCGAAATCATCCTACAGCATTGTGGATAGCATGCACTTTTTTGTTGTGGATTATACCGAGAATGGAACACTTGATAACCAATATAAGGTACTTTATGATAATACCGAACTGTTTAATGTGAATGGCCAGGTAAAGTATCAGTTAAAGGAAAAAATTAATCTTGTTGTTAAGGGAAATTATTATATGTACAAAACAAGGAATCTAACCAGGGCTTACCATAAACCCGAATACGATCTCACATTTTCTGCAGTTTATAATTTGAAGAGTAAGATCATAATAAAAGGCGATGTATTTATAATTGGAAAACAGTTTGCTCTTACGAAAACTTCGGACAATTTTGTTTATAAAACAGAACCAAAACTGATGAAAGGTGTGGTTGACGCTAACCTGGGGGTAGAATACCGATACAGTAAAATGCTTTCGTTTTTTGTCAACTTTAACAATATTGCAAATTCCAGGTATTACAGATGGGAAAAATACCCGAGTCAGCGCTTTAATCTTATGGCCGGCTTAACGTTCATCCCATTTTAAATAAATGTTTCACCTGGTAAACCTTAGTTTCAGCTAGCTAAAATTTGATTCTGCTATGTATCAGAATTTACGATTACACCCTGCGATTTTACCATTAAACAATTAGAACGAAACCTGATATTGTAACACAATTTGCCCACGACGCGCAGATGGTGATTCGTGTATATCGCCATTGGGCTTGGTATAAAATACAGGACGACTCTGGTAGTCCAGCGAAATTTTGGCATTTTGCCCGATCACAATCCAGTTGACACCGATATTATAAATTAAAACAGGATCCTTTAATTTTTGGTATCCTGCATATGAGGCTGCCAGGTAGGGTTGCAGAGTGCCTGAATTTTTAAGAAGATCTTTTTTAAACAGATATGCTCCCTGAAAATAAATAACATGCCCCGTTCCAATCATCGGAACAGCGTTTCCTGGGCCATTAAAGCTTCCATTTGAGGTAATTCCGTTTGCAGTATTCATAGCTCCGGCGTTCCTAATGTAATTAGGTCCGAAGTCATAGTTTAAATAGGAAGCATAAACCGTTACGGCATTTTGTTTCTCCTTATTAATATAACAATCATAAAATACATCCAAACCTAATTGTTGCAGAGGAGTAAATATGGTGTCCAGGCTGTGGTTTTTGTGCCACATCGCGTTTTTCTGATAGGTAAATCCCGTACCAAGGTTCAGCACCCTTTTCTTTCCCAGGTAAGAACCGGTCATGTATGGTAGTAAATTGCTTTCTTTGTCAAGAAACTGCCACATAAAATATCCTTGATAGTGTAATTCAGGCGCACGTGTTGAAAATGAAGATGTGTTGGTTCCTGTTAATGAGGCAATACCCGTTAAAGAGGTTTGAACGGGAAACGGATTCGACGCCGATAAACGGTAATCAAATTTGCCCAGCTTGCCTTTTCCGTAAATTCCTAGTTTCCTAACAAACTGATCGGTTATGTCATTAGTCGTTTCTTCAATAACTGGTAAATCCATACACAGGATATTAGCTACGCCTGAGGAAGTGTAACGTGCTGTACCATTCCACCCGTTCAATCCTGCCCCAAGAGTAAAGTATGTTTTTAAAACTGTATATTCAGCAGTGACATCATGAAAAAAAATTGGTGTTTTACGGGCAGTAAGATGATTAAAACTATTAATCCCAATTTGAGTATAAAAAAAAACGTTTTTATTTAACTGTCCCATTACCTGGTAACGCACACGCCTAAGTCCAACATCATACGATTCCCTCTTTTCTGTGCCGAAAATGGTTGATCCGGGATTGTTATTGTTATACCTCAACCATATCTGCGCTAACCCGGTACCTTTTATGTATCGTGAACTATCAGCGTTTAAATAAACTTTCACTTCACTTTTGGAAGCGGTTTGGGATAATGAGATAAAAGAAGCCAGGAGTGGGAGAATTAAAAATAACTTTTGCATGCGCTAAAAATAACGGAAAATGAGGAAGAATTGTCTCAAAGACAAGGGTAGATTTGAAGAATAATTTCTAAAAAGCGTTAAATTGAAGTTGTGGGGACAAGTGAAAAATGTATTGAATAATTGGGTTTTTATTCACCATATTTTATTAACACATGTTCGTAAAATAGAGGTTAAATAATGCGTCATATTCCTAATAAAATCGGTATATTTAAGGATTATATACAAATCAGAAGATCTAGAATTTATGGAAGAAAATACAGCTATTGATAAAACAAATTATGGGGCCGATAACATACAGGTATTAGAAGGTTTAGAAGCGGTACGAAAGAGACCAGCGATGTATATTGGCGATATAGGAGTTAAGGGTTTACATCACTTAGTTTACGAAGTAGTAGATAACTCCATTGATGAAGCTTTGGCTGGGCACTGTAAAAACATCACAGTAACAATTCTTGAAAATAACGCAATTCGTGTGAAGGATGATGGACGTGGTATCCCTACAGGAATTCACCCGAAATTGGGCGTAAGTGCCTTGGAGGTTGTAATGACTGTATTACATGCGGGTGGTAAATTTGATAAAGATACCTATAAGGTTTCCGGAGGATTACATGGTGTAGGTGTGAGCTGCGTGAATGCTTTATCTGATCCTTTAACTGCAGAAGTTCATCGTGACGGAAAAATTACTGTGCAGGAATTTAGAAAGGGTATTCCCCAGTTTCCTGCTAAAGTTATTGGAGATACTACATATCGTGGAACAATTGTAACATTTCAGCCGGATCTAAGCATTTTTACAGTAGGCGAGTACAATTATGCTACCCTTGCAAATCGCATGCGTGAATTAGCGTTTTTGAATAAAGGGATTACGATACATTTGGTTGACGACCGTGCCAAAGATGAAAATGGTGGTTCATATTCTGAGACATTTCACAGTGAGGGAGGTTTAAAAGAATTCGTTCAATACATCGATGGCGGCAAGGAGAAATTAATGGACGACGTTATCCATATTGAAGGTGAGAAAAACGGAATTCCTGTAGAAGTGGCAATGTTATACAATAACTCCTACAGTGAAAGTATTCAGAGTTATGTAAACAATATTAATACCCATGAAGGCGGGACGCATCTTGCAGGATTTCGCCGTGGTTTGACTCGGACACTTAAAAGCTACGCGGATAAAAATGGCTTACTTTCAAAAGTAAAATTTGAAATCAGTGGCGACGATTTCCGTGAAGGTTTAACCGCTGTGGTATCTGTGAAAGTACAGGAACCGCAATTTGAAGGACAAACTAAAACCAAATTAGGAAACAGCGAGGTAACGGGAGCTGTGGATTCAGCCATTAGTGAAGCTTTGAGCAACTACCTGGAAGAAAATCCTAAACAAGCCCGTTTAATTGTAGATAAAGTGGTTTTGGCAGCTACGGCTCGTCATGCGGCACGAAAAGCCCGTGAGATGGTTCAGCGAAAATCTGTTATGTCGGGTTCAGGTTTGCCAGGGAAGTTGGCGGATTGTGCCAATAACGATCCGGAAGCCTGTGAATTGTTTTTAGTAGAAGGGGATTCTGCGGGTGGTACAGCTAAACAAGGACGTAACCGCGATTTTCAGGCAATATTACCTTTACGGGGTAAAATTCTGAATGTTGAAAAAGCCTTAGAATATAAAATTTACGAGAACGAAGAGATAAAAAACATTTTTACTGCGCTGGGTGTTTTCAGAGGGACAAAAGAGGATGACCGTGCTCTGAACATCGAGAAACTGCGTTACCATAAAGTTGTTATCATGTGTGATGCCGACGTGGATGGATCTCATATTACGACCCTAATTTTGACTTTCTTTTACCGCCATATGCGTGAATTAGTAGAGAAAGGCCATGTGTATATAGCAGCGCCGCCACTTTATTTAGTAAAGAAAGGCAAAGATCAGGTGTATTGCTGGAATGAAACAGAGCGTGCTGAACAGGTGAAGATCCTTGGCGGAGATAAACCGGAAAGCGTAAATATTCAACGATATAAAGGTTTGGGAGAAATGAATGCGATTCAATTATGGGAAACCACTTTAGATCCGACGACCCGTACATTACGCCAGGTGACAATTGACAGTGCAGCGGAGGCAGATCGTGTATTTGCCATGCTTATGGGTGATGAGGTTCCTCCACGCAGGGAGTTTATCGAACAAAATGCTAAATATGCTAAGATTGACGCATAGAAACTAAAATTTGAGAAGTAATAATTAAGGCAATCAAATAATAAATTAAATTTACCTGATTATTAATCTCAAGATCACGAAATCAAAATTTAAAAACTTAATAATTTTAATAGTATGACAAAAGTATCAGTTATCGGCGCCGGAAATGTAGGTGCAACGTGTGCAGAATATATTGCACAAAGAAGAATTGCCAGTGAAGTAGTTATCCTGGATATCAAAGAAAATTTCGCTGAAGGGAAAGCATTGGATTTAATGCAAACAGCATCTTTAAACGGTTTTAATACTCGTATTAGCGGAAGTACAAACGATTATTCTAAAACTGCCGGAAGTGATGTTGTTGTGGTTACCTCTGGTATTCCTCGTAAACCAGGAATGACGCGTGAAGAATTAATTGGAATTAATGCCGGTATAGTTAAAACTGTTACTGAAAATGTATTAAAGCATTCACCGAATGCTGTAATTATTATTGTTTCCAACCCGATGGATACAATGACCTATTTAGCATTGAAGGGAAGTAAATTACCTAAAAACAGAATTATTGGAATGGGCGGCGCATTAGATAGCGCACGTTTCAACTGTTATTTATCCCAGGCATTGAACGCGCCTGCAAGTGATGTGCAAGGTGTAGTTATTGGTGGTCATGGAGATACAACGATGATTCCTTTAACACGCTTGGCTACTTATAATGGAGTGCCAGTTTCTCAAACGTTAAATGCGGAAACGTTGAAAAAGGTAGCAGCAGATACCATGGTTGGGGGTGCAACTTTAACCGGCATGTTAGGTACATCGGCTTGGTATGCGCCGGGAGCTGCTGTTGCAACAATTGTTGATAGTATTTTAAATGATCAGAAAAAATTAATTCCATGCAGTGTTCTACTTGAAGGTGAATACGGGCAATCAGATATTTGCATGGGCGTTCCTGTAATTATCGGGAAAAACGGATGGGAAAAAATCGTTGACTTTAATTTGAACGATGAAGAGAAAGCCTTGTTCTCAAAAAGTGCAGACGCTGTAAGAAGTATGAATTCTGTTTTGTCATCTGTGACTGCATAATCAAACCTATGGAATAATAAATCCCGGTTACTATGAGTTACCGGGATTTTTTGTTTACTATAATTTGTATTTCTTGGTAATGAATGAGAGAACGGATTTTACTATCCCTGTCGATTTCCCCACCTTTCTCTTTTGTAGTATTGGAAGGAATCTGGTCAGGAATTTATTACACATGGCTCCATCTTTTTGTCTTATTATTCACAGCAAGGGGGCAAGACATTACATTAATTTTTCAACGTCGCATCTTTTAAATCGCTAGTAGTCACCTGCACCTTATTATCAGCCATATAAGGTTGGTCTTTGCAAGAATTGGTTTGAAGCAATAATTCCTTTACTAATTCTGGTTGTTCTTGTGTAATACGGTGCCCTGTACCTTTTAATTTCATAAATACTGCGGTACAATTGGTAATATGTTTTTTAGCGAAGGAATAATTGGCGGTATCTGCTACACTGTCATCTTCACCAACCAATACATACGTTGGTGTGCATAGTTTTTGCCATTCAGGTAACATTTTTTTCATTTCTGTTTGGTGAGCAAATTTTTCTTTTGTTGCAACATTTAACAGATCAGGGAGCATCCATTGAACCAGGGCGGTATTCCCTAAGTCACTAAACCAATAAAATTTTTCCTTTTCCGGATCAATTACAGGTGACACCATGACTAATTTTTCAAATTGTTCCGGATAATGAATAGCAAGCCACGCCGTTATTGGTGCGCCATATGAACGGCCGAGTAAATACACTTTTTTGTTTGAATGGTTCTCGGCATCGATGATTTTTTTAATCGCCAAAGCCTGCATTTCCACTGAAAGCTCTTCCTTCCCGTAACCTGATTTTCCATAACCCAAACGGTCAACTGAAACAATCTTAAATCGATCTTGTAACAAGCTATCGTCAATAAGGTTAAGGTAACCATACCATGCACCCGGTGCTCCGTGCACCATCAGTAAAAGCGGTAGAGTATCGTTTTTAGCGATAACAGCATAATGTTGTTTTCGGTCAGTAAGATCTGAGGTTTTATAAATTGGCTTAACAGCGGCGTTTTTATAATGTTCATTAATTTCATCATCAGTTTTCATATAACCGTTTAAGAGAAAACAACGGCTGAAGAGTAGAAGGGAAGAGATCAAGAGAAGGGTAATCAGAACAAAATTTTTCATTAATAGGTCCGGTCTTTATAAGTTGTTAGTTTGTGTGTGTTTATACCACTTTGCGAACACAAAGGTTGTAAATAATCTTCTTTTTTATAGCCTTTTAACTATTTTTTCATTCCTTTCGGCCTATTTTAACACGTGAATAACGATTATTTGATTTTTATATTAAAATAACTTTTTGGACTACTTATTCTCCATCAATAGCAGTTATCTATTATTTTGAAATCTTTCCTATTGCCTGTATTTTCCCAATGTGTTATGAAAAAATGAGGGAAAGAATTCCTAACGAAACTGGAATTGAAAAAATATTCAGTACGGACGGACAGTATTTAATCTTGTCTTTTAGGTGGAATACCTTAAAAAAAATTCATCAAAAGACCGGATACACTTCCTGAAAAGGTCTTCTGTTAAGAAACTAATATCATGATGCAACCATTTCTGTAAATCTTGAAAGAGTTAAATGAACTTTTATTGTTTGTCATTGATACCTTTGTTCAATGACGGGATTATTTTCTATACCCAACCTTTTAATAACGGGCGCAGTGCTTATGGTTTTTGCGTTCCATCAATCAAGCAATTTATTATTTAAGTCTCCAGCGTTTCACACCTCACATTTTGAGGATGATAACGATTACGGTATGACTGTAGAAGAGTTTCAAAAAAAGGTTTCAGTGAGCAACAAAATAGTCTTGGTATTTTTTCACGCGGATTGGTGTAAACCCTGTATTAAACTTAAACCAGAGATAGTTGCATTAGGCAATGAAACGAAGGAATACTGTGAATTATTAAATATTGATACCGATGCCAATCCGAAAATAGCTGAACACTTTGAAATCAATTCACTACCCATGTTCGTGATCTATAAAAATGGTAAAAAATCTTGGGAAAATATCGGGCTTCTTACAAAAGCTCAGGTAAAAGCCAAAATCGATTTATTTAATAAATGATCTAATCTTTTATTTTACGTTTTCGTGGAAATCGGGTTTGTTCATTAATAATCATCCGAAACTTAAGATCCTTCACCTGACTTTTGCATTCTGCAAAAATTCTTTTTTGAATCTTCGCGATACCCTGAGAATCCAGAGGATGATCTTTATTAAGCAGGTAATCCAAAAGATTGATATCAAACGAGGCGGATTTTAACCACCCCACTTCCTCTCTGTATCCTAAAAGCGCGAGAATTCTGGTTTTATCCATAAATGATTTTAAGTGCCTTTGATCCACATCCAGCGTTTCGCAGGTGCCAAAATAAATCACAACACCTTCGCACTTAGTTCCCAGAAGTTCAGCTAGTTCGGAAAGGGTAATAACTTCCCGTCCAATCTTAATCACACCTTTTTCGCCATGTACGGCAAGGTATAAAAGCGGATAATTTTTATGGAACGACTGGGTTTTCCAGCGCTGAATTGAAAACTTAAATTCGGAAATGGTTCCGCAGCGATGATGGAGAAAGGGCATTTTATTAAAACGGTGTACCAAATCGAGAATTGGGTATACTGTTGTAGTATCCCGGTGGTCACCATACCAAAAGCTTTCTATGCAAAAAACTCCTTTCATGCACTATGCCATCATGGCTTTTAATTTTTCGAGAGTGTAATCAATCTCTTCTTTTGTGGTGTATTTGCAAAAAGAAAACCGGACAGAAGCCCTTGAAACATCTGCTCCAATTCCTCTAAGAACATGAGAACCCTGATTGCTTCCGCTGCTACAGGCACTGCCGCCGCTGGCAGCTATTCCTGCAATATCCAGATTGAACAATAACATTTCAGCATCCTTGTGAGCTGGGAAACAGCAGTTTAAAACAGTGTAAAGGCTATTATCGCCTGTTTCGCCATTGAACGCGATCCCCGGAATCATTCTCTCAAGCTGTTCCTTCATGTAATTTTTTAATCCTTTGATATAAGAAATGTGTTGATCCATTTCGGCGTAACAAATTTCAAGTGCTTTAGCTAAACCAATAATTCCTTGCGTATTTTCGGTTCCTCCGCGCATGTTGCGTTCCTGTGCACCGCCGAAAATCATTGGCTGAATTTTAATCGTATGGTTAACATATAAAAATCCAACTCCTTTCGGTCCATGAAATTTGTGAGCGGCACAGGTAACAAAGTGCACTTTTATTTTTTGTAAGTCCATCGGGTAATGCCCCATGGTTTGTACAGTGTCGCTGTGAAATATAGCGTCATATTTAGCGCATATTTCGCCTACTTTTTCTAACGGTAATAAAGTGCCAATTTCATTATTAGCGTGCATTAAGGAAACCAATGTTCTTTCATTGGATTTTAAGAGATCTTCCAGGTGATTCAAGTCCACATTCCCTTTCGAGTCTACATTCACCCAGCTTAATTTAAGTTTTCCCTGCTTTTCAAGATTTTGCAATGTCGTTTCAACTGCATGGTGTTCAATTTTACTGGTAATAGCGTGTTTTATTCCCAGCGGTTGAATGCTTTGATTGATAGCCATATTGTCGGCTTCCGTTCCGCCTGAAGTGAAAAAAATTTCGGCGGGACTTACGTTCAATAATTTTGCAACAGTTTTACGGGCGCCCTCAATGGCCGATCGTGTTTTCCTGCCAAAAGCGTGAATTGATGAAGGATTTCCATATTCTTCCTTCATGTATGGTAACATGGCCTCAAATACCTGCTCGTCTAGTCGGGTAGTGGCAGCGTTGTCTAAATATACTTTCATCTATTGTTTTTCGGAGTCTGATAACGAACACAGAGTTGGTTATTTTATTTAATATGAATGATTGTTTGTTCGGAAATTATTCTTGTTTTGGTTATTCACCCGAAACGTTGGACCTTCTAATTTTTGATAATTTCTTTAATATCTTCTATGATTTTTTTAGCAAGTGCATCGGCTGTTGTAACACTTTCACTCTCGCTGTAAATTCTAATGATTGGTTCCGTATTTGACTTTCTGAGGTGAACCCATTCTTTATCAAATTCAATTTTCACTCCATCGACAGTATTAACGGGTTGCTTGGCATATTTATCTTTTACGCTGGAAAGCACCTTATCCACATTAATCTCAGGTGTTAGCTCAATTTTATTTTTAGAGATGTGGTAATTCGGGTATGATTTTCTTAGCATAGAGGTCGTTTTTCCAAATTTGGCCAGATGCGTTAAAAAAATCGCTACGCCTACCAACGCATCGCGTCCGTAATGAAGTTCCGGTAAGATAACACCCCCATTTCCTTCTCCTCCAATAATGGCATTGGTGGATTTCATCATCGTTACTACATTTACTTCTCCGACAGCTGATGCAGAGTATGAACCGCCTGATCTTTCAGTAACATCGCGTAAAGCACGTGTGGAAGATAAATTAGAAACAGTGTTTCCGCCTTTATGGTGTTTTAAAACAGCGTCGGCAACTGCTACTAACGTATATTCTTCACCAAACATTTCACCATCCTCGCATACCAATGCTAGTCTATCAACATCCGGATCCACACTAATACCTAGGTCCGATTTGGTTTTCACTACAGCTTCGGATAAATCACGAAGGTGTTCCGGCAAAGGTTCCGGATTGTGAGCAAAGTGGCCCGTAGGTTCACAATGGATTTTGTGAATTTTAGTAACCCCTAAAGCTTCTAACAACATTGGAATAACAAAGCCTCCACTTGAGTTTACCGCGTCAACAACCACAGAAAAATTTGCTTCCTTAATCGCATCTATATCTACATATGGTAAACTTAAAATCTTAGTGATGTGAGAAATAATATAGTTGGGATTTTGTGAATAGGTCCCTAACTTATTTACCTCTGAGTACACAAACTCTTCTTTTTCTGCCAACTCTAAAATGTATTTTCCTTCATTATCAGAAATAAACTCACCTTTTTCATTTAAAAGTTTTAAAGCATTCCATTGTTTAGGGTTATGGCTGGCGGTTAAAATAATACCCCCATTTGCCTGCAAATCGGTTACTGCCACTTCAACCGTTGGTGTGGTACTTAATCCCAGATCAATTACGTCAATACCAAGTCCAACTAACGTCCCGCACACAATGTTATTTACCATTTCGCCTGATAAACGTGCATCACGTCCAATAATTACTTTTAATTTTTTGCCTGGGTTCGAAGTAATTAACCAACATCCATAGGCTGATGCAAATTTAACTATATCTAAAGGGCTCAAACCGTCACCGGGTTTACCGCCTATTGTTCCTCTTATTCCTGAAATACTTTTAATTAAAGTCACGCTTGGTTTGTTTAAAATCACACAAATATACCATAAGGCAATTGACCCGAGGCAACTATTTTTCTACAAATTGCCCATTATTTTGTTAAAAATTAACCAATTTAATCTGCTTTTTAACCGTAAATTTGCATTTAATCAAAGAATGGGTTTTTATGAGCGAATTTGAAGGCGATGGATTAAGCAACCAGGATTTCGAAAAAAGTTTGAAGAGATTTGAAGATATGATTGCTTCGGGTACGCATCATTTTTTTGACGCCGACGAGCTCGAGGAAATTATTGATTACTATATGCAATGGTTTAATCTTGAATTGGCTAAGAAGGCCTTGGATTTCGCCCTTGACCATTACCCTTATTCATCGGCCTTAAAAATTAAATTAGCACAGTATTTATCCTCGCAACATAAAACCCATGAGGCACTTGCACTTTTGAACGATGTGGAGCAGGTTGAAAGTAACAATAGTGATTTGTACATGACTCGCGGTTATATTTATTCCCAAATGGGTTTAAGCGAGCAAGCAGTTGAAAATTATAAAAAAGCACTTCCTATTTCGGAATATAAAGACGAAGTTTATGTAGCTATTGGAATCGAATTCTTAAATGATGATAAAGCCGAAGACTCACTCTATTACTTGAAAAAGGCAATTCAGATAAATCCGGATAATGATGTGGCTCTTAATGAATTGTCACTTTGTTTTGAAATTACTGGTAAAAGCGAAGAAGCGATTTCTTTTTATGAAGCCTATATTGAAGATAAGCCGTATAATCATTTTGCATGGTTTAATCTGGGTATAAGTTATAACCGATTGAGCTTGTTTGAAAAGGCAATTGATGCGTATGATTACGCGATTGCTATCAAAGAGAATTTTTCTTCCGCGTATTTTAATAAAGCCAATTCGCTTGCGCAGTTGGAACGGTATACTGAAGCAATTGAAGTTTACAGGGAAACGTTTAAACATGAGGACCCTGACGCTAACACTTATTATTACATTGGGGAATGCTACGAAAACCTTAATCAGTATGAAGATGCCCTGGTAAATTATAACAGGGCAATTAAACTCGACGCGGCACACGCCGATGCCTGGTTGGGAATTGGAATTGTTCTTGATTATCAAAACCGAATAACCGAGAGTATCCATTATATAAAAAAAGCGATTGAGATTAATCCGAATATGCCCGAGTACTGGTATGTCTTTGGTGAAGTACAGCATAAATTGGGTTTTTTGGAAGAAGCCGCCTCTGCTTATCAACGTGTTATAGAATTAGGTTATGAGGAATTTGATGTGTACATCGATTATGCAAAACTACTTTATGACGGTGGGTATTATAAAGACTGCGAAAAAGTACTGGCAGAGGGTATTCAGAAATTCCCTGACACTCCGGAACTTTATTACCGCATGAGTGGCCTTCAAATGGAATTAGGAAGAAAACAACAGGGAATGGTGTTTTTAGAAAACGCGCTGGAAATGGATTACGATAAACATGTTGAGTTATTAGAATACCTGCCAATATTAGAACAGGACGTTGCGGTGATGCAGCTCATTCATTCATTTAAAAATAAATCATAAACAAATACGGAACTATATGCCAAATTACAATGTTGATTTATCCTTCATGCCTCAAAGGACGGAACGGCCGAGAGACAGTGGGTTAACAATGGTTATGGACAAAGGAATCAGTTTACGCCACGCTGAAGAATTTGTTGAAAGTTATTCAGATTATGTTGATTTTGTGAAGTTAGGATTTGGAACATCTGTTATTTCAAAGAATGTAAAAGAGAAAATTAAGCTTTACCAGAATGCCGGAATAAAGACTTATTTGGGTGGGACCTTATTTGAAGCGTTTGTAGCAAGAGGGAAATTTGAAGAGTATCAGAAATTTATTGACTCTTATGGATTGGATACTGCTGAGGTTTCTGATGGGAGCATTAATATGGAGCACGACAGCAAGTGTGCGTTCATCAGTAAATTGGCGAAAAATTTTACAGTTCTTTCTGAAGTTGGATCAAAAGAGGAAGGGATAATTATACATCCTGCAAAATGGATCAGTATGATGAAAGCGGAACTTGGTGCCGGTTCTTTTAAAGTAATTGCAGAAGCACGCGAAAGCGGTAACGTTGGCATCTTTCACAAAAATGGCAGCGCGCATTCTATGCTCATTACGCGTATTACAAATAAAATAAAAGCTACAGATATTATCTGGGAAACGCCTCAAAAAGCGCAGCAGGTTTACTTTATTAACCTGTTTGGTGCAAATGTGAATGTGGGCAATATCAGTGTAGATGACGTAATTCCTTTAGAAACCTTGCGCGTAGGTCTGCGCGGAGATACGTTTTTTAATTATTTACCGGAAGGAACAAAAGATAAGGTGTTTTAATGAAGTTGTTTAAACATATTTTCATTTTCTTTTGTATTACGGGGACCGTTCGGTCACAGGAGGTGTTTCCGTCAAATACCTTCATTCAAACCTGTTACAATAATGAAATGTGTTTTGCGAATCAAAATTCGTCTTATTTAATTTATAATGAAGCTAGCAGTGAATTTTACTTAACAATTGACTTTGTTAAATTCAGAACAGGTGTTGATACCATAGATGCCTGGCTTAATGATTTGGACGATACGAAATTTGTTTTTAAAGGTTCATTGGGTTCAGATAAATTACCTGCTTTGAGCAATCATGGTGCTAAAACAATACACGTGAGTGGTATTGCTAATTTTAATAATATTGCAAACCCGTACGCTTTAGATATTGTATTTTTTAAAATATCTCAGGATGGCATGTTGTTTAGAAATTCCGGGAATGATTATTATGATAAAGTTCGTGTGAACATTCAGCTTTCATTTAAGCCAAAGGAGTTTAAACTTGATAGAAAACCCCACCATTTGAAAAAGGTTATCTCAATCAATATTGGTAGCGGGCACATTAATTTGTTTAAACCGGGATTGGAAGAATATATAGAACAATAAATTTTAAAGAGAAACAATGAAAGAAATTACAGTACAAGAGCTTAAGAAATTAATGGATGAGAAAAAAGATTTCCAGTTAATTGATGTTCGCGAGCAACATGAATTTGATGAAGCCAATCTTAAAGGGGAATTAATCCCGATGGGCGAAGTTTTAGAGAACGTGGATAAAATCTCGAAAGATAAGCAAGTTGTAGTTCACTGCAGAAGCGGTAAAAGAAGTGCAACAATTATCAACGCTCTTGAAAGCCAACATGGATTTACGAACCTTTACAATTTGAAAGGCGGAATCATGGCTTACATCGAGGAAATTGGGCTATAAGGCCGCTGGGTATTTTACAAAACTTATTTATTAAAAGCAAAATTTACAGTTTCATGGGTATTATTGATTTCATTCTGCATATCGACAAACATTTAAAGGATTTTATTGATTTGTACCCCGTACTTGTTTATGGAATTTTATTCGCAATTATTTTTGTTGAAACCGGTTTAGTAATTATGCCCTTGCTGCCAGGCGATTCGTTATTATTTGCTATTGGTATGTTTGCGGCGCAAGGTGCGCTTAATCTTCCGGTGGTAATTGTATTATTAGTTATTGCCGCTTTTTTAGGGGATACAACCAATTACTATATCGGTAAATTTTTCGGGGCACATGTGCTGAACTGGAAGTTGTTTGGGAAAGTATTAGTTAAACAAGCGCATATTGATAAAACGCATGAGTTTTATGAAAAGCATGGGCCTAAGACAATCATCATTGCCCGCTTTGTGCCAATTGTTAGAACATTTGCACCCTTTGTTGCCGGTGTGGGCAGAATGGATTACAAGATATTCTTAGCCTATAATATAATTGGCGGAATCGTTTGGGTAGTTGGAATTTCGCTCGCTGGTTATTTCTTAGGTGAGATCCCCTGGATAAAGGAAAACTTTGAGAAAGTAATTTTTCTTATTATAGGAATTTCGGTATTGCCTATTTTCTTCGCCATGGTGAAGAGTAAGATGGTAAAGCATGCAAATTAAGTGGCGAGTGAATTTTGTATTCTTATTTAGAAGGAGTTTAGTATTTAATTGAATTTCACATTCAGGATCTCTAAACATTCATCATAACCTTCAGTAATTAAAACAAGTGCATTCATTGTTAAATATTTCAGTTATTGAGTTAGATTTCCACCATGATTCGCTGGATGGCTTTCTGAAAATATTTCAAAATACGAACCATCAAATTAAGGTATTTACCACATTAAAAAACATCAAATTCTTAAGCGATATTTCTTATTCAGATAATATTACTTTCGTAGAATATTCAGGAGGATCTAAATATTTATTTTTGAAAAAGAATAGGTCCCTATTAAATGGATCAGATCTAATATTTATAAATACTATCGCAAATGATTTCGGTGCATATTTAGCCATCAATAAAAGAAATACTGTGGTGTTGAGGGTGCATAATGTGAATAAACAGTTTTTTCCGTTTCAAAATATCTTTATCCCACATTCTCTATATTTTACATGGAAATTCATATCTTATGTTGCTCGGCAATGCCTGGGCAAAGGTTTTTTATGGTTTCGTGCTGCCGTGAATAAACGGATCAACTATTTTACGTTTCCTGATAGTAGTATTACTGAATATGTCAGGCAAAACGGAATTTTAGCACCTGTTAAAATTATTGAGCCCATACCGTTAAAAATTTTTAATGAGAGTGATACTGCTTTTTCACAGTTTGACAATGTATTGAACGTTACCATTATTGGTGCAATCGATGCAAGGCGACGTCAATATGAACAAACTATTGAAGCGTTTTCTCTGATTTATAAAATAGAAAATCCCCCGGTAATTAATTTAACCATTTTGGGAAAGAGCACGGGCTCATATGGGAGTGAAATTGTAGCTAAACTTAAAAAAATTTCTCATCCTCATTTTAACTTAACCACCTTCCATTCACTGGTTCCCGAAACCGAATTTATCAGAGTAATCAAAAACACCCATTTAATTATTAGTCCCATCACAGCCAATGCTACAACCGATATTTTCAAAGAGGTGTATGGAAAGACGAAAACTACTGGCAGCATCCTGGATTTTCTGAAATTTGGTAAAATTACATTGGTTCCTTCGCATTATTCGCCTCCTTCTGAATTAGTTGATTTCATATTAAAATATCAAAATCCTCAGGAATTGAAATCCCTTATCATGAGTTTGGTGTCTGATAAGAAAATAAATACACTCGGTAGGCTTTCACTTCAATATGTTCGCGAAAACTATAATCAGGAATCTGTTTTAAAGAAAACATTGTCTATTTTTACATCTCTTATTAAACATGGGCAGATTCATAAATAAATTAAAGTATAAGCTATACTTTTCTGCCACCGTACTTTTTCCGTTGTTTTTTAAAAAGAGATTTTTCAGAAATCTACATGAGGGTCTATCAACACCAAAACTCTGCCATCTCTTACCAGAAAAGGAGATGCTTGTTCTCTATTTTTTGCTGAAGGATAATCATGTTGCAGTAGATATTGGCGCTAACAATGGTGCATACAGTTATTTTTTTAAAGAAATTAAACACGCAAAAACGGTTTACGCTTTCGAGCCTCTGCCAAGCCTTTTTCTTAAGCTCAAAATCTGGTTTAAAGATATTGTATTGTTTAATATTGCTTTAAGTAACCAAAAGGAAAAGACTAAGATCCATATTCCAATTATAAACGATCGTCTTTACGAATCCCGTGCAAAACTTGACAATTTAAAAGAAGTTAACGAAACCGACTTTCAGGAAATTGCCATTGAGACCGATACTCTGGATAATGTACTCAGTGTACTGAAGCTTGAACATTTAGATGTGATTAAGATTGATATTGAAGGCCATGAATTAAAGGCAATTTCAGGAGCAAAGGAATCAATCAGTCGGTTTAGGCCATTTTTATTGGTAGAATTGGAAAGCAGGCATCACCATCAGTCTTTAATTGAACCCGTGGAAACAATTTGCGGGTTAAACTACCTGGTGTATTTCTTTAATTACTCCTCAAAAAGTTTGGAGCCTTTTTCCAGGTTTGAAAGTATTGAAATGCAGAATCCAGCTAATCAAAATACTTTTAGCTATATTAATAATTTTTTATGTGTTCCTTTTGAGAAGGCCGATGAGGTTGCTCGCGTAAATAATCAACTTAAAAGTTATTTTAACGGAAGTGTTTGATAAAATACGTCCTTGCTATTCCTTATAGAATATTAAATATTATGAAAAATTTACTTATCAATGGATTAAAAATGTGTTTCGACTCACGTGGCGGCCAACGCTTTCTCGAGAAATTGCACCTTCTGATTTTATACCTTCAAAATTATGGTTTGTCTGGCGAATGCGATTCGAGTGGCGAAGTAAACGCGTTAAAAAAAGCAGCGGAAACGTTAAATAAGAAACCTGCAGTTTTAATTTTCGATATTGGAGCCAATATTGGAAAGTACGCTACTAACTTTACTAAACTATTAACCACTAAATACACCATTCATTGTTTTGAACCTTCACCTGAAACGTTCAAAATTCTTAAGAATAACACGAGCCATGATCCACATATCACCGCTCATTGCCTTGGGATGGGAAATGAGGAAATGGAAAGTATTTTATTTTCAAATGAATTAACCAATACACATTCATCGTTGATTCAACGCGATATGTCACATTGGGATGAGGCGTATAACTTAAAGAATACAGAAAAAGTAGTAATTACCACGCTTGATAATTTTTGCCGAAAAAATGATATTGGCTTTATTGATTTTATGAAAATTGATATTGAAGGGTATGAATGGAATTTTTTTAAAGGCGCTAAAACCACCCTTGAAAACAGAAATATTGGGATGATTCAATTTGAGCTTGGGGTAGGGGCAGTCGATGGGAAATATTTTTTCAAAGACATATATTATTTGTTGAATAAAAATTACCGTATTTACAGAATTACTAAAAATAGTTTATACGAAATTGTAAAATATAAGGAGCAGTATGAAATATTCCTTACTACTAATTATTTAGCTATTTTAAGATAAACGTGGGGGTAATTAAGCGTCAAGGAATAAAGAACATTTTTATTACTTATATCGGAGTGGTAATTGGTGCTATTAGTGCTATTTTCATTCAACCCGCTTTTTTAACGTCAACAGAATTAGGTTTCACCAGGAATCTGTACAATTTTTCATTTTTGTTGAGTATTGCTTTGCCTCTTGGGTTGCCAAATATTATATTGAGATTTTTTCCCCAATACAAAGAAGGCAAAGAAATAAAAAAATACTTCTTAGGTTTTATTCTTTTTTACTTATTGATATCAAGCCTGGTCTCAACTGGATTATTTTTAATTTTTAAAAATCAAATTGTTGGCCTTTACAAAACAGAGTCAAGCTTATTTATTTCTTACTTTTTGTGTGTTGTTCCCTATGCACTCATTATAGCATTTAATTCGTCACTTACCGCATATAGCCAGGCAGTGTTTAAATCAACTGTCCCGTCTTTTTTAAACGATGTCGTTTCAAGGATGTTAGTGATCATTATTACGGTCCTTTATTTTTATCGGCTGATCCCATTTGATTATTATGTTTTGTTTTTGTTACTTATTTACTTGTTGGTGTCCGTTATCTTGATGTTTTACCTTAATCAATTTAATCTCATATCGTTTAAGATTAAGGCCAATGTAATCAAATCTATTCCATTACGTCGCGTTATTCCATACGGTTTGACGTTGTGCATCATATCATTTACTTCTTATGGATTAAAAAGTATTGATGCGATTGTCTTAGGTGTTTCATCTTTAAGTAATGTTGCGGTATATTCAACAGCGGTTTTCCTAGCAATGTTCATCGAAGTGCCGCTTGGATCAATTGAGCGGATCAGCCACTCTAAAATCGCAGAAAGCTACTCAAAAGGCAACTTTAGTGAAATGGAAAAGATTTATTCTGAATCGGTTAAATACCTTTTAGTTTTTGGAGGGTTTATATTTATCGGAATTAATGCCTGTTCGAAATTTGTTTTTCAGTTTTTACCTGAGGAGTATTCTCAGGCAGTTCATCTTGTTATGATTTTGAGTTTTGGTTGTCTTGTTAATGTGGCTACAGGAATAAATAATGCCATTATTTTTTATACAAACTATTTTAAAGGTGGTGGTGTACTGTTGGTGCTTGCTTTTGCTTTGACATTAATATTGGATGTGAGTTTTATTCCTCAGTACGGGATGACGGCCGCAGCAGTAATCACTGCTGCCGTGGCTATAATTTATAATGTTGCCAAGTTCTTAATTATTTATAATGGATTTGGTTTTCAACCCTATTCATTTCAGTCGGTAAAAATCGCTTTCATTATTGCCGTGTGTTTTGTTATTGCACTACTGCTTCCGCAGTTCACTAAGAATGCGGTATTAAACATAGTGTTGAACGGGATTCTGGTTTCTACAATTTATACTTTTTTGATATATAGAATAGAGGTGATCCCTGAGATTTTTGCTTCGGTGAAATCTAAGTTATTTAAATAGAAGAATGAAGAAAGTTCTCATCATAACCTATTATTGGCCGCCAACAGGTGGAGCTGGAGTTCAGCGCTGGTTGAAGTTCAGTAAATATTTTCGAGAGTTCGGTTGGGAACCGGTAATTTATACACCGTCCAACCCTGATTTTCCAATTCATGATGCAACGCTTTTAAAAGATATTCCGTCTGATTTAACAGTCCTTAAAACTCCCATTTCTGAACCGTATGATATATATCGTAAAGTTATGGGGAAGAAAAAAACCGAGACAGTAAATCAGGGTTTTCTCTCTGAAAGTAAGGAGAATTCTTTTTTACAGTCGGCCATGATATGGGTAAGGGGTAATTTTTTTATTCCAGATGCAAGAAAATTCTGGATCAAACCTTCCACTTCCTTTTTAACAGATTATATTAAAAAAAATAAGGTTGACGCTATTATTAGTACAGGACCTCCGCATAGCATGCACCTGATCGCGCTTGGATTAAAACAAAAATTCAATCTTCCTTGGATTGCTGATTTTCGGGATCCATGGACACAAATTGATTTTTATAGCCAGTTAAAATTGTCGTCTTATGCGGATAATAAGCATCGAAAATTGGAAAATCAGGTATTAACCCAAGCCAATAAAGTTGTAACGGTTAGCCCATCCTGCGCCAGCGATCTTGAAAAATTAGGGCATAGAAAAGTCGATGTCATTACAAATGGTTTTGATACAGATGATTTTCAGCCCAGTGACAATGTGAAATTGTTGGATGGTTTTTTATTGCATCATACCGGTGCTTTAAACAAAGACCGGAACCCCTATACTTTATGGAGAGTTCTTGGAGATCTGTGTAAAGAAAATCCAGGAATAAAAAAAGAACTCGTTTTAAAATTTACCGGAAAAACAGACGCCATTGTTTTTGAGAGTTTAAAAGAACAAGGGATATTGGAGAATTCTCAAAAAACGGAGTATATGACTCACAGCGAAGTCGTGAAGATCATGATACAATCACCAATCTTATTATTGCCTTTAAATAACACACCAAATAATAAAGGTGTCTTGTCTGGTAAATTATTCGAATACTTAGCAGCTGGTCGACCCATATTTGGTGTGGGATTGCCGGATGGAGATGCAGCGGTTATTTTGAAAGAAACCGGCGCAGGTACAATGTGTGAGTTTAATGATTATGAAGGAATGAAAAAAGCAATACTGGTACTTTATGAGAAATACAAATCTAACCGGCTATTAATTAATTCATCTTCAATTGAAAAGTATTCAAGAAAAAATTGCGCAGAGGATTATACAGATCTCTTAAATGTGTTAGTTAATAATACAAAGAGATAGGATTGTACCTATCTCTTTGTATGCTTGTGCTACCACCTTAATTTTTTAATTTAATTTACTTTCAATTTAAAAGTAACCTGAATATCTGTTTCTCCGGGAGCATATGAACCATCTTTTACACCTGGTTGATGTTTTAATTCAATGGTTAACGGGGATTTAGGAGTCGCGGTGCCTGGCGCTGTCCATAAGGTTGATAAACCGATACCTCTATTGTTCGCATCTAGATCAAGATACTTTATATTAGTCATGCTTCCACTTAAATAAGTATTATATGGAGTTCCTGTTGGTGAATTGCTATTAAAAAAGATCATGTGGTCCACACCTTCTTCTTCAACCTCGTTCGAAATGGTATCAACAGGATTCTTCGTTTCATCTAATAATAAGATGGTAGTTTTATACACATGATTAGATAAAATATTGATAACGGAATCCGCACCATTATTTGCAAATGTTGCCGGATTTCCACCCGGACCATCTAAATCTCTAAATACATACGTTGTACTTATATGAGTTGTCGTATCGTAAACTACTACTTTCATGGTTGTTATTAATTCCGACTCGTTTGTTGGAGGAGCGGGCTGTTCTACATCTGGTTCATTTTTTTTATCTTTTTTACATGATGTAAAAGTAGTTGTAAGTGTTGCAATTAGGGCGACAAAGGTTATGATTGTTTTCATTTGTTTTAGATTGGTTTTATTATTGGTATTTATTTTTTATTGTAAATTATTAATGGGACCTTTATTCTCAATGTGAAATTTTTTCCCTGACTATTTGCAAAGTATCTGAATCTATCCAGATAGTCTCTGTATGCTTCATTCAATAAATTAGATGCAGTTAAGCTTATTTGTAGCTTTTGTTTTCCAAAAGCAAATGCGCCGCCGATTTCTGCGGACAATAATCCATATGCATTGGGTGGTGGAGCAAAATCAGAATTTGATGGAATACGCCATTGTTTAGTAATAAACTGATATCCGGCTTGAATGTATATTTCATCGACTTTTCCGGAAAGTGTTGTGAAGCCTTTAATATCTAATGAATATCTGTCAGAAGGCATATAGATCAAATAATCTTTGATGCTGTAATTCCATGCTCTTAGTATCATGGCTTTTGATGTAATTTCTATATGGTTAAACAACTGTGTTTGTAGTTTCGCGTCAATACCACTAATTCTTACGTTTGCCTGTTCATAATTAAAAACCGGGTATGCTCCTTTTATGGTTAACTCTGGTTGAGCAGCAGGGTTCATGTAAATGAAGTTAGAAAACTCATTATGATACAAGGTTAGTTCAAAAATTGATTTTTTGGGTTGGTATAAACTTGTCGCTGTAATATTGTAAACCTGTTCTGTTTTTAAATTTGCATCGCCTCTTTCTATGGAGCCTACGCCATGATGAACGCCATTGCTGTATAACTCGTTTGGGGCTGGTGCTCTCCAGGCTGAGCCAACGTTTATAAAAAAGTTTAAGTTATTTTTCGGTTTAATGATACTTCCAATGTTCCAGGAAATATTGCTAAAGTCTAACTCAGGTTTAACTAAATTATTTCCTATGTAATAAAAAGATCTCAAGTTTTTTTGATCATATCTGATTCCGGCTTCTAGTTCAAGGTGTTGTTTTACATATCTTTCGCTGGCAAAAACTCCCCAGGTATTATTAATAAAATTAGGAACAAAAAAACGCCCCAGATAAACATTTTTCTGGTTCATATAGCTTCCACCAAATTGTCCTCTAAATGATTTTATGTTTAGGTGCTCTATCACTATATCTACTGTTTGTGAAGAAATGCGATAATCCAATTCTGGCTTATCAATAGCGGCGAGGGAATTGCTTAGGGGTTTGTGCTTATCGTATTCTTTTCTGATATTATACTGATATGCATATTGTACGTTGGCAATCCATCGCGGACTAAGATGCAGGTGAAATTTTGTTTTCGCTAATTCGTGTGATATATTCTGATAAGGCCTGTCTATTTCGTATGTAAAAGTTGCTAAGCTGTCCTGAGGTTTATTAGCACTAAAAGCATTTTTTAAATCGGTTAAATTGCCAATATGCGCACCGCTAAAAATTCCTATTGTGCTATTAAATTGCGAATAGTATCCTTCAATTCCCCAGTTTTTTCTATGATACCCAAGAGCATAAGAAAAATTCATTTCTTCTACCCCTGTATTTTTTAAATAGTATGTGGGCGTTTTAATCGTTCCCCCTTTTTTATATGTTCCCTGTACCCGCCAATTAAAACCTTTTATCTTATCGAAATTTCCTTGCAAAATTCCTGAAGCAACACCTGTTTGTCCATTGCTCATTCCAACTAAATTAATTTCTCCTGTAACAGCAGCAGTGTCTGGTAGGTCATTTGGTTCTACTAGAATTACACCGGCCATGGCATCACTACCATAACGAACAGAATTTGCTCCCTTGATAACCGATAATTTTTGAGCAATAAAAGGATCAATCTCAGGTGCGTGTTCATTTCCCCACTGTTGCCCTTCCTGTCTGATACCATTGTTTAAAATTAGTATTCTGTAGCCCTGCATACCGTGAATCATAGGTTTTGAAATGGTACTTCCTGTATTTAACGTAGTAACACCGCTAATCAATTTTAAAGCTTCTCCTAATGTTTGACCTCTCGTTCCGTCAAGTTCTTTGGATTTCAGTTCATTAACGGTTTGAGTTTTAATAATATCAGGTTGTTTGTCCATAATATCTATTTGATTTAATTCAACAGCACTATGCGGTAATTTAATGTTGAATCTTGTGTCCTTTAGTATAGAGACCGAAATTACAGTGTCCCTGCAGCCAACATGTCTAACAATAAACTGATAATTGCCTGCGCAGAGATTTGAAAAATGAAAACTACCATGTTCGTTGGTAATCTGCGTTTGATTATTTTCCTGCATAATGATAAATGTACCTTCCAGTTCTTTACCATCATCTAAATCAATCACACGCCCGCTAAACGAAAAGGGACAAGTTCCTTGAGCGCTGAAATTCAATCTTAGAAATAGAAAAAATACTACCAATATCAGAACATGATAACGCTGTTTCATAGTAGGGAAAAATTTTAAATTGAAATCTATTTTACCGGGTCATATCCGCTTCCTCCCCAGGGATGGCAACGGCAAATACGCTTTATGGTTAGCCAGCTTCCTTTAAAAGTTCCATATTTGTTTATCGCATCTATTCCGTACTGGGAGCAGGATGGCGTAAACCGACAGGAAGGTCTAAGCAAGGGTGAAATTGCGTATTGGTAAAAGCGAATAATCGCCAGTGGTATTAATTTCAAATTGTTTTTTTTAAGGGTTAGTAATTAATTCAGTTGAATCAAGTTACTGGTGGCCCCCTTAATAGAGATGTATTGTAGTGGAGATGAAGAATACAGTCCTGGTGATAAAAAAAAGATGTTTGTTTTGAATTCTTAAGTGGTAGAAAATTAAGAATGAATTTAAAAACCGTGTAATAAACCGGTGTATCAAATTTTTCAAAATTGCAATCTCTTGTACCAAAAGATTCTTCTAAACTAAAATCGGAACTCGTGTGAATTAAATGATGAACGTGACCCGAAAGTGAATGAAAATATACTTTAGGAACAGCCGCAAAAATGATAACTGTTAATAGTATTAAAGTGAAAAATATTTTGAGTTTTGCCTTCAACAGATCAAATATACATATTGTATGTTTAATTCCCATTTTAGGGATTAGAAACATGATGTGATAAATGTAAGTTATTTCCTTTAGTGTAAAAGCCCCTCCACAGAGGGGCTTTTTGTGGCCTTGCCAGGAATCGAACCTGGATCTTAGGCTTCGGAAACCCGTATACTATCCATTGTACTACAAAGCCAATTACCAAAAGACAAATATAAGTATTAAATTTACGTTCATGTGCGACAATAATTTATTTTTAATTCCGTTTTAGCAGTATGCAACTAAAGCAATTTCTTATTATCCTTTTTATTTTCAGTACTGTCGGCCTGTTTTCGCAGGTAAGAATTGGTCAATGGGTAGATCACTTATCCTATAATTCGGCGAACGGTGTAGTAAAGGTTGGAAGTCTGGTATATGGTTCTAATGGTTATGGATTGGAGAAATATGACATTACAGATAATAGTCTTGAAAAGTTAACTAAGTGTGAAGGCTTATCCGATGTTGGAATTAAACTGTTAAGGAAGTGCGATCAGAATAATTATGTTATGGTAATCTATGAGAATACCAACATTGATATTATTAAACCTGATGGTAGTATTTACAATGTTTCCGATATTAAACGTAAAATCATCCAGGGTAGAAAATACATCAATGAAGTATATTTTAAAGGAACAATGGCCTATATTTCCTGTGGATTTGGAATTGTAGCCTTTGATACCGAACGACTGGAGATTAAGGATACGTATTATTTAGGAGACGGCATCGTTAATTATGAAGTTTACCAGGTAACCAGAAACGACACCGCTTTTTTTGCTGCAACGCCGTTAGGTGTTTATTTTGGAAAAGCAACAACGAATTTGAATAATTATCAGAACTGGAAACCACTCAATACCGGGATAGCTTCCGGACCTTATAATTCGATTATTAATTTTAAGGGGAAGATCATTGCTAATTATTCTGAAAAATTGAAGTCCGGAGCCTCTTTTAAAGATACGTTATATGAATATACAACAACTGGTTGGTCTAAATACGCTATTAATAATCATTACTCCGGTTTTGAAAACAAAAAATTAATTGATTATTCTAAATTTAACAAACTTCTTATTATTGATCAGTGGGGCGTTGCTGAATTTTCTACAAGCGGAACTATATTGAATTACCAGACAAATTACGGATTTGGCGATGCTAATATGACTGATGTTTTTTACGAGAATGATAATTTATACTGGATAGCGGATCACACTTTTGGTTTAATTAAATCTGGACGTGCATCCTGGGCAACGAATGAAATACTCAAGCTAAATGGTCCCACGAATAACCTGGTTAACGATCTTGACATTCAAGAAGGAAACCTTGTTACCGCGCCGGTTAATTTGGGTTCCGTTTTTAATCCGCAATACCGAACCGATATGCCAAATGTGTATTCCGGTGGCGAATGGAATTCTCTCAGAAACATTATTCCCGGATCTATTAAAGATGTAAACTCCGTCGCAATTGATCCAAATGATAAAGACCATTATGTGTTTGGTTGTTACGAAAATCTTTTAGAGGTTAAAAACGGGCAGGTAAGTGGTAATTATGGTTATGGAACCAGTCCTTTGGTAGGGCAGGATGGGGGAAGCGACCTTCGTATTACAGGGGTGAGTTTCGACAGGAACTCAGGAATCTGGGTTTCTTTAACATTAGGGAAATATTGCATCGCTGTGAAGAAAGCAAATAACTGGACCTTATTGGATTTCGAAGCTTTTATTGTAAAGCCAACCATCACAAAAGTAATTTTGGATAAATACGACCAGGCATGGATGGTATTACCGCGAAACACCGGGTTAATGATTTATAAAGATGGTTTAGGTTTATCGCAACCTAACTCTTCAAATACCAGATTTTTAAGTACAGCAGAAGGTAACGGGCACTTGCCTTCCATGGATGTGAAATCAATTTGCGAAGATAAAGACGGACATGTGTGGATTGGTACTGCTAAAGGCGTATCCGTTTTTTATAATCCCGAAAACGTTTTTACGGGAGCCAATTGGGACAGCCAACAAATTTTAATTGAGCAGGATGGACACGTACAAATTTTGTTGGAGAATGATGTCATCACTGCAATTGCGGTAGATGGCGTCAACCGGAAATGGATTGGTACAGAAACGTCTGGCGTTTATTGTTTATCACCTGACGGGCAGGAAGAAATTTATCATTTTACAGAGGAGAACAGCCCGCTTTATTCAAACTTTATTCGTGATATTGTTACCGACGAAACAACCGGAGATGTATTTATTGGTTCGGAAAAAGGAATTCAGGCATATCGTACGCCGATCATTAAAGGCTTCGAGGATTTCACCAAAGTGCATGCTTACCCTAATCCAATCAGGCCAGGAAATACATCTCCTGTGTATATCACCGGGTTAATCGATCAGGCCGATGTTAAAATTACAGATGTAAGCGGCAATTTGATATGGTCAACTAAATCACAAGGTGGGCAGGTGGTATGGAACCTTCAGTCGTTTAGCGGTACAAAAGCTGCCAGCGGTGTATATATGATTTATTGTTCGTCTGCTACAGGTGATAAATCCGCCACAGCAAAATTATTGATCGTTAATTAATGCTCTCCACCACCCAGGGTATTGTACTGCATAACATCAAATATGGTGACCGGAAAATTATTTCAAAGATTTATACGAAGGATTTTGGATTGATTTCAGCGAATGTTTTTATTGGCAGCGGACAAAAGTCGCGGGTAAAACTTGGTAATATTCAACCACTCACACAAATAGAATGTGTTATCTCTCAAAAGGAAAATAAGGACATTCAACAACTTATTGAAGCCAAATGTGTTTTTGTTTATACCGACTTATTGAACAATTTCAGCAAGTTATGTATCGCGCAATTTTTAAATGAGATACTTTACAAAACTTTAAAGGAAGAATCAGAGAATACGGAACTTTTTGATTTAATCTGTCAAACCTATCAATGGCTGGATAAAGCGGATGATAACTATGTAGATACCCACATCTATTTTCTGTTTGAATTAACCAAGCATCTTGGTTTTTATCCGATTAACAACCGTGATAATAATCACCTGTATTTTGATTCCCTCGAAGGAAAATTCAGTAGTTCCATACAAAGTTTTCCTTTAGGTTTTGATTTATGGCAGTCGGAAATATTTTCACAACTTTTTTATCATACACTTACAAATCAAAAAAGAATTGGCCGCAGTGAGCGTTTGGCGTTGCTGGATTGTCTGTTAAGCTACTATAAAATGCATATCCAGGGATTTTCGGAAATAAAATCTTACAGGGTCATGCAGGAAATGGCAGGAGATTAACGGATTTAATCTTCCTGCTTGAAATCTTTGGATCGTTTAACTTTGCGCTCTTTGATATTGAAAAATTCAATAAGCATTGCAAACGCTAGTGCGATATAGGCGTAATTTTTATTCAATTCCATGTGCTGTTCGTGCGGAAGAGATGTATTGTAGATATCTAAAATAGCTTCAGCGATAAGTATACCCCCAATTACTAGCAAAAAGCAAAGGGCAATCATTTTTATGCCAGGATTTTTATTGATAAAATCAGCGACCAGGCCAGAAAATAATATCATTAATAGCATGGAAATCACTACAGCAGAAACCATGATTAATACCACTCCAGACAAGCCCACAGCCGCTAAAATGCTGTCAAATGAAAAAACAAAATCGATGATGATAATTTGAATGATAATGGCTTGAAACGTGGATTTTCCTTTTTTTCCAGGCCCAATTTCATCATCATCACCGTGTATGTGTTCCTGAATCTCCTGCCAGGTTTTAACCAGTAAAAATAAGCCGCCGCCTAATAAAATGAGACCTTTCCCTGATATACCATAATCCAAAACATAAAAGAATGGCTCTTTTAATCCCGCAATATAGCCTACAAAAAATAATAAAACGGTCCGGACAACTAAAGCTAAAAGCAAACCAATAGTACGGGCTTTTGATTGCTTCTCCCGGGGAAGTTTGTCCACCGCAATCGAAATAAAAATGATATTATCGATACCTAAAATGATTTCCAGAATGGTTAATGTAAATAAACTCACTAAGCCACCAATAGAAAAAAGGTGAGAGAGATCAGAAGCGAAACTATGCATATAGGAATGAAAATGCAAATATACCGTTCTTTTAAAACTTAACCTAAAAAAAATACCATTTGATAATCAATTAGTTAATTAGTTTTTTAGTACTATGTCTTGCATGGTACTATTTAATTATCATATCTTTGCTTTGCCCAATAATAAAGTTGGCCTAGTACTTTAAAAATCATTCTTTTTCTTTTATCTGCAGAATAATTTGAAAAAACATTCGCCTTTCCTGATAAAAACGCGATTTAGCTTGAAGGATGAATGAGACTTAAAAGTAAAACCATTAATACTAAAAAAAATGAAAAATTTATTAAATAAATCGTTGTTCGCAATTGGCGCAGGATTGTTGTTGAGTTATAATTCGATAGCTCATAACTTTGAAGCGCCTACAAAGGTTTCATTATCCGAAACGAGCAAATTCATCAGCGAGCAAATTAAATTTCCAACACCAATCCTCCAAACCGGTGAAACAGAGAAAGTAAATGTTGTTTTTACTGTGAATGAACTAGGGGAGGTGAATTTAGTTGTTGCGAACACCGGGAATAAATTACTTAAAAAATCAATAGAATCTCAGTTTATGAAGTTGAAACTTAATCACTTGATAGCTGACAATGCCTACAGTGTAGTTTTTAATTTTAAAACAGTTTAATCATGGTAAATTCAGAGAACACAAAAGCCCAAATGCGAAAAGGTGTTCTGGAACTCTGCATACTTTCTATTCTTTCTCAGGGCGATGCCTATCCTACCGAGATCATTGAGAAATTAAAAGAAACAAAGTTAGTAGTAGTTGAAGGAACGCTTTACCCGCTTTTAACACGTTTAAAAAACACAGGATTACTTTCTTACAGATGGGAAGAAAGCACTTCAGGTCCGCCACGGAAATACTACATGCTTACAGAAATAGGGATTACCTATTTAAAGGAGTTACACCTTTCATGGTTCGAGTTGGTGGATGCAGTAAATAAAACTATTAACAAACAAGATTAAACAAAAGGTTATGAATAAAACAGTGACTATAAATATAAGTGGCATTATTTTTCATATTGAGGAAGATGCCTTTGAAAAGCTCAGTAAATACTTGAATACCATTAAAGGCTACTTTAGCAACGCTGACGGGGGCACCGAAATCATGAGTGACATTGAAGCCAGAATTGCCGAGATGCTGCAAAGTAAAACAAGCTCCGTGAAGCAAGTCGTATTAATGAGTGATGTGGATTTCGTAATGGATTCGATGGGTAAGCCCGAAGAGTTCGCTGACGAAGCTTCTGAATTTTCGGAAAGTTACCATTATACCGAAAATTCAAACAATGTAAAAAAACGACTTTACCGCGACGGGGATAGTAAAGTTTTAGGCGGTGTATGCGCAGGTATCGGGCATTATTTTGGAATTGACCCCGTGTGGTTACGAATTGGTTTATTACTGATGTTCTTTTTTGGCGGAACTGGTTTACTGTTATATATTATATTATGGATAGCGATCCCGGAAGCAAAAACAACTACCGAGCGTTTGGCAATGAAGGGTGAAAAAGCGGATATCAATAACATATCGCGGGCAGTTAAGGAAGAGGCCGAGCAATTAAAAAGGCGCATGGAGAAATACGGAAAAGAGTTTAAGAATATGGCTTCTAATAACCGTGATCTTCCACGAAACACAATTGAAAAACTGGTTGATTTCACAGGCGATGTTCTGGTAAACATTGGCCGGGTATTATTAAAAATCATCGGAGTGTGTATGGTCATTTTTGGTGTTATCTTTTTCCTCGGGTTGTTTGGTTCGGTGTTTGGGATGTCGTTTATGACTAGTAATGTCGAGGTTCAGGAATGGATTGACATGGTTCTGTTAAACGGCAAAGATTTTTATTTAGGGTTGCTCGGGATTTCTCTCTTTTTTGGGGTTCCTATCATGATGATCATTTATGGCGGTATCAAAATTTTATTCAGGCTGAAATATTCTAACCGCTGGGTTAATTTAAGTGCAGGGATTTTTTGGCTAGTGGGATTTGCGCTGTGCTTATATGTTGGAATAAGAACTGGTGCAGATTTCAGTAAAGAAGCTAAGGTTAGGGAAAAAATAGAGGTAAAGGCCTATGATACACTTATTCTAAAACTTAACCAGGTTCCCATGAATCTCTCCGAAGTTCATGCCAGCACAGAAGATGAATACGATGATGACGAGGTTTTTAAGATTAACAAACACAATCATGATGATTATATGATTGGTAAACATGATGGGAAAAGGTATCTTTTAGGCCACGCGACTCTCAATATCATTAGGTCCCAGAGCGACCGAATTGAAATGCTCATTGTTAAAGAATCTAAGGGGAATAACAAATCAGCCGCTTCAGAAAGAGCTAAAAATATTCTTTATAATGTGACTCAAACAGATAGTGTAATACTTTTTGATAACCTTTTTAAAGCTGGAAACGCTGATAAATTCAGGGCACAGGGTGTTTCTGTAATATTAAAGTTGCCACTCAATAAGGTGATTTATCTCGACAAGTCGTTGTCAGGCTTTATTTATGATATCGAGAATACAACGAATACGTATGATGGTGACATGGTTAACAGACGATGGATGATGACAGAATATGGCTTAAAGTGTATTGATTGCGACGGATTAAGTATTAATAGCAATGGACTTGGCGCACCTGTTCACCCGGCACCTCCTGCACATCCTGAACCACCAGCACATCCTCAAATTGTTCATATCCAAGAAAGTAATAATAAGGATACAAAAGTTACAATTGATAAACACGGTGTGCATGTAGAAACAGGAAAAAAGCGCGACTAGTTTGTTTTAATCACCTATTAATTTCATATTCCCGGATCAAAAGTCCGGGATTTTTTTAGCTATTTGAGTTGTTATTTCTGCGCGAGGATGAATAAAATGAAAACGCCTCCTTTTTACCCGTAATTATTTATAAATTTGTAAGATCTTGCAAGAATTATATAAGACAAAATCCAATAATCTATGAAGGTAATTTTTACTTCTTTATCTTTTATCGCCTGTAATTTATTTTTACTCGGTCAAACACAAATCCCCAATGGCGGTTTTGAAAACTGGGGAGGAAATCCTTCACCAGGTGTTACCGCAGAACCAACAGGATGGTATTCTAATAAATCAGGCTCAAGTGTTGCAAAATTAGGTCCGCAAATCTGTTTCCAGGATCAAACAGTTAAACATTCAGGCTCTTCATCGGTACGGGTTGAAACCTTAAGTTATTTTGGAACCGCGGTAAACGGAGCCGTTACTACAGGAGTTATTAATGCTCCAAATACTACTAAATCTAACGGATATATTGGTACTGTAAATTACAGTTCTGCTTCAGATGTGCGTAGAACCCCCTTTACGGGCCGTCCGGATAGCATTGTAGGATGGTATCAGTATACATCCGGTGGCTCCGGAGAACAGGGAAAGGTAACTGCGATTTTACACAATAACAATTATTTTGATCCGGAAACTCCAACTACCTACCACGCAGATCCAACTTCGGATAAAATTGCACGTGCTACCTTTTTTGGAAGTACTTCAAATATTGGGTCGTGGACACGTTTTAGCGCCCCATTTGTATATACAAGCTCTTCTAGTCCGTCCTATATTATGATCAATATAACTTGCTCGGCAAATCAGTCAACTACTATTACCGGAAGTAAAATGTGGGTGGATGATATTTCATTCGTTTATAATACGTTAAGTTCAATAAATGAATATGACCTCGCAAAAAATGCGAAGGTGTATTATTTTGATAAGAATGTATATGTTTCTACCAAAGTGTCTGAACCATTAACCCTTGAACTGTTTGACGTAACCGGTAGAACAGTTTTAACTCATACAACCGAAAGTGCATCTGCCACCATTGATGTTTCTATATTGAAAGCAGGAATTTATCTGTATAAACTGAATGGCCATGGCCAGAGTAAATTTGGTAAATTTTTAGTAGAGTAATTCCCCTTGAGAATCTAAAACCCTGACGATTGTTAGGGTTTTCTTTTGAGTGTATGTTTAAGAGCCGAGTCATTTTTATTTTGTTAGTACTGTCCGTCAGTCACTTTCGTGCGCAACTTAAAACTGGTGTTTTAAAAGGTGCAGTTCGGGAAGATGGCACGGGCGAGCTGGTGATCGGAGCCACCATTCAATTATTGAGTGACCTTTCAAAGGGGACTGCTACCGACATTGATGGGAATTTCGTTCTTGTATTGGATTCTGGCAGGCACAAGCTTTTGTGCAGTTATTTAGGGTTTGAATCAGATACCTTTTCTGTTTCCATTCACGAAAATGAAATTTCTCAAAAGTATATTCATCTCAAGCCTGTCGGTAAACTTCTGGAAACCGTCGTTATTTCTTCCGGAAAATTTGAGCAAAAAATTGAAGAACTCACTGTTTCAATGGAAGTTTTGAAGCCTAATTTGATTGCAAATAAAAATACAACGAGCATCGAAACAGCTTTGGAACAGGTTCCGGGCCTAACGATTATCGATAATGATCCTCAGATTCGCGGAGGAAGTGGATTCACATTTGGAGTTGGAAGCAGAGTGGCCATTGTTGTTGATGGAGTGCCCTTGTTGAGTGGTGACGCTGGCAGGCCTGAATGGAGTTATATTCCGGTAGAAAATATTGAACAAATTGAAATAATTAAAGGAGCGTCTTCGGTGCTGTATGGTTCCGCTGCACTCAATGGAGTTATCAATATTCGGTCTGCCTATCCCCGCACTAAACCAAAAACCACGATAAATTATTCGGCCGGCCAATATAGTATCCCGCAAGCACCTGCCGAGAACTGGTATAAAACCAGGGGGAATAATTCTTTCCCCGGCTTCAGTAATCTGAATTTATTTCATTCCCGCATCATTAGCAACAATCTCGACTTTGTTATTGGTGCTAATTTCAATATTGATCAGGGATATATTGGGCCCCCGCCAGCTGCAAAATATATGCCCGATGATTTAAAAGAAGCCTTGCATGTTCAGGATACCATGCCGGTTTTTTCCAATGACCAAATGGTGAAAAAAAGAGGACGTGTGAATTTCAATGTGCGTTACAGGCCAAAGCGCTTTGAGGGACTCAATTTTGGTGTGAACGCTAATTTCATGTTGAATAAAACCAACATGGTATTTGCCTGGCTCGATGATTCACTTGGGTTGTATCGCGGATATCCGGGTGCTGTGTTTTTAGAAGATCAGACTTTGTTTAATATTGATCCATTTGTAAAATATACTACTAGAAGCGGTCTAAGTCACAGCTTACAAGCACGCTTGTTTATTTCTGATAACGTAATTTCAAATAATCAATCCAATAAAGGAACCATGTATTTTGGCGAATACCAGATGCAAAAGAAATTTAAGAGTATCGACCTTAATTTTGTTGGCGGTATCGTTGGAAATGTATCCAAATCTAAATCACGGCTTTATGTGTCGAGTGGGCAGCCTTCTAATCAAATCGTAAATACTTCTGCATTCATCCAGTTGGATAAAAAATTCTGGAGGGTGTTGAATTTATCGGGCGGGGTCCGCTATGAAAACTTCAAGATCAACAATTTAAAAAGCGATGATGCATGTATTTATAGGATAGGAGGAAACCTTCAGATAACAAAGGGAACGTTTGTGAGATCTTCCTACGGTTTGGGGTATCGTTATCCGACAATCACTGAAAGATATATCACTACTAAAGCGGGGATGTTCGGTGTTTTTCCTAATCCCGACATTAAACCCGAAAGGAGTCGAAGTTTTGAAGTAGGTTTGAAGCAGGGTTTCAAAATTGGAAATTGTAAAGGGTATTTTGATATCGCTGCTTTTCATCAAAAATATGAGAATAACATTGAATATTTGTTTGGAATGTGGGAACCGCAGATTGCAATTATAGGATTTAAATTTTTAAATACCGGAAATTCACAGGTAAGAGGTTTGGATTTGTCGTTTGCTGCTACTCCAGCTGAAACTAATAAACGTTTTGGGATATCAGCATTAATTGGGTACACTTATATTGATCCGATAACATTGACGCCTGACAGCATTTACGCTTACGACAAGGGACTTGATGGTGGCACCCCCCAGCCTCTAAGTTATAAAAACAGCAGTTTGGATACAACGGGGAATGTTTTGAAATACCGTTTTAAGCATATGTTTAAAATGGATGTGGAAGTGAAGATTTATCGTTTCTCAATTGGAGTTAGTAACAAGTATTATAGCAAAATGCAAAACATTGATAAGGCTTTTCAGGTAATTGAGGAAACCACTAGAAATGGCCAGGAATTTTTTGACATAATTCATGTGATGAAATATGTAAAGAATCATTATTCGATCAGTATTTGGGACGCCCGCCTGAGTTATAGTATCAGCGATAAACAAAAGTTGTCAATTGTATGTAATAATATTTTTAATGAAGTATACTCCTTAAGACCTCTCAAAATTGAATCACCCAGAACTGCAGCTATTCAGTACGTTCTTACATTTTAGGAATTTTCATTTTTCGGCTGTCGTTTCCTTTTATTTCTCTATTTTTGTTTTAATACTATTTTATGAGTCTACTCGCTGGTAATTTTCACGCCTTTCAGGAGTTTTTTGATCATTACCTTCCGGTGAGAAACCCCGTATTAATACTGGCGCTCACACTTCTTATCATTTTATTTGCACCGTTGATACTCAAACGTTTCAGAATTCCTGGTATTATCGGATTAATTATTGCGGGCGTTATCATCGGTCCACATACACTTCACATTATAGAGAAGTCAACCAGTTTCGAACTTTTCAGTAAAACCGGTTTATTGTATATCATGTTTTTGGCTGGATTAGAAATTGATATGCAGGAGTACAAACAAAACCGGAGCAAAAGCCTGGTATTTGGCGCTTTTACCTTTTTAATACCAATTACTATCGGATATGTAGTTTGCATTTATATTTTTGGATATTCATTATGGCCGGCCCTTCTGTTAGCAAGTATGTTTTCTACCCACACCTTGTTAAGTTACCCCATCGTTAGTAATATGGGAATTGTAAAAAACAGGGCCGTACAGGTTTCCTTTGGAGGAACCATCATAACAGACAGCGCAGTATTGATTCTTTTAGGTGTGATAACAAATGTGGTGGGTGGTGAAATTAATTCGTTGTTTTGGATAAGACTGATAGTTTCATTGGGACTTTTGTGTTTCTCGGTTTTATATTTACTGCCAAAAGTTAGCCGCTGGTTTTTCAGAAACATTGAAGGCCAGGGAAGTTCACAGTATATTTATGTTCTTGCTGTGGTTTTTATTTCAGGTTTTTTTTCAGAACTAGCAGGTGTTGAACCAATCATCGGCGCCTTTCTTGCCGGTCTCGCTTTAAACAGAGTTATTCCCCATAATTCTGTATTGATGAACCGTGTGATTTTCATTGGTAACACTATTTTCATTCCGTTCTTTCTCATCAGTGCAGGGATGCTTGTGGATTTCAGTGTGTTTTTAAAAGGAACAAATGCCTTGGTTTTTGCAGGTATATTAAGTTTGGTGGCATTAATCACAAAATGGCTTGCAGCTCAGGTTACAGGGGCTATTTATAAATATACAAAGTATGAGAGACGAGTGATGTTTGGATTAAGTGCCTCTCACGCTGCAGCAACTTTAGCCGTAATTAAGGTGGGTTATGATATCGGTTTGTTTGATCAAAACGTAATTAATGGTACAATTATCCTCATTTTGATAACGTGCATGGTTAGTTCATTTGTAACAGAGCGTGCTGCACGTAAAATAGCAATGACGGAAAAAGAAACCGTTAAAAAGATCATTGATCGAACAGAACGGATTTTAATCCCTGTAAGTAATCCTGATAATATTGCCAGGTTAATTGACCTTGCTTTAATCATAAAGGATAATAAATCCCACGAACCAATTTATCCGTTATCCATTGTGGAGGAAAATGAAGATGCCGATGAAAAAATCAACGTGGTAAAGAAAGTAATTGACGGAGTTGTTGAGCAGATTTCTTCAAGTGACAAACGGGTACAGGTTCTTAAAAAGGTTGATCTAAGTATCGTAGACGGAATTGCCCGAACAGCCAAAGCCTACAGTATTTCGGATATCCTGATCAGCTGGAAAGCGCAGCAGGGGACAGGGAACCTTATTTTTGGAAGCATAGCTGACAATTTGCTCGTTAAAACCAAACAATCGATTATAATCTCTAAAATTATACAACCACTAAATACGTATAAACGCATTAGTGTTTTACTATCACCAAATTCGGAACTGGAGAGCGGATTTAATCTTGTAGCTAGAAAAATTAATGCGATGCTGAAGCAGATGGGAAATAACCCCGTTGTTTATGGGCAGGCAAAATCTATTGAAGCGTTCTCATCTCTGATAAATGATAAAAAAAGGGAGTTTTATAATTATGTAATCGTAGACGCATTTGATGATGCTGATTTGATTGAAAATGTCAAACCAGACGACTTGTATATATTCCTTAGCGGCCGTAAGCAAACTGTGTCTTTTGATTTCCATATAGATAATATGTCTAAAACGCTTAATAAAAATTCTGAGTTTACGAGTTTTGTAGTTTTTTACCCCGAATCCTTAAAATCCCTGAGTGATGCCCAAATTACTGAGATGACGGTTCCTGCTATACAGGAAAACATTGAGAAAGTGATTCACCTCAAGGATAAAATTAAAGACATCTTAAAAGGGGAAAAATAAGGATTGAATTTTATTTTCTATTAATTTCCTAGTTTGCTCTTTTCAAGGTGAAAGAAATGGTTGTTCCTTCATTGATTTTGCTTTCTACATCAATCGTTTCCTGATGAGCTTCAATAATATGTTTAACAATGGCTAAACCTAAACCGGTTCCTCCTTGTTCACGGCTCCGTCCTTTATCGACACGGTAAAACCTTTCAAATAACCGTGGCAAATGCTTTTCAGATATACCTATGCCGTTGTCCCGTATCTCTACAATCACCTGATCTTCAAACAGGTTTAACGACACAATTGTTTTGCCATTTGGTTTACCGTATTTAATGCTATTGGTTATGAGGTTTACAAATACCTGCCGTATCCTGAATTTATCAGCTTTTACGTAAATAGGCTTGTCATATTTTTTTGCTGGCTGAAGCCGTATTCGTTGTTTACTGGCCTGAAATTCCAGCGACTCCAAAACTTCACGCATTTGTTGGGCCACGTCATATGTATCCTGCTCCAATTCCAGTGTTCCAATTTCAAGTTGCGAAATGGTTTCAAGGTCGTCAATAATTTGAATCATCCTGTCTACACTTTTATCGGCCCGTTTTAAATACTCCATGTTAACTGTAGGATCAAAAATTCCTCCGTCAATTAAGGTTGATAAATAGCCTTGAATATTAAATACCGGTGTTTTCAGCTCATGCGAAACATTCCCGAGGAATTCTTTCCGATAACTATCAAGGTTTTTGTATTGATCAATTTCCCGGTTACGTTCCTGCGCGAGTTTTTTAATTTCTTCTTCCAATCGAGCAATGGAATCCACCTCTTCTAATTGAAATTCGGTGTTGGGAATTTCTTTTGGTTGTTGTTCTTTAACCAGCAGGTACAATTTATCAATCTTCTTAAAGGTAACCTGGTGGATTTGGTAATAGATAACAAAGAAACTGACAATAAAAGAAATGAAAAACGATAAAAGGGCCACCGCCAAATCGAATTGTTCATTAATTTGATACGTAATATAAGTTACGAAAAAGGTCTGTAAAACAGCCGAAACTAAACTAAGTATTAGAATTAATATCGGTGTTTTAAGACTGCGCATGTTTACTTATTTAATCAGTCACCCTTAATTCAGGTTTCAGATTGATAATCAACGGAATAAACGAATGTGTGGCTAATTATCTTTTAACTTGCAATCTACCGATACCGTAATGTAATCAGGAAACAACAAATCTGTATTTGCCCGCATTTGTTTCGCTGTATTCGTACAAATTTCGGTAGCTTTTTTCTTCGAAGTGTTTTTTCTAATTTCTTCGTAAGTTTCAGTCACTTTTGGGTAGTAACCATCCTGTCGGAGTGTGGTAGCGCATTTGCACGAATACCGTTTTGTGCAGGAAAATAATAAGGTTGAAACTATAGCTATTGAGAGGAATTTTTTCATTTAATTTTTATTTTACTGCGCAGGAAGTGGTTATGGTTTCAGCCCCATCTTTATAATCTAATGTGTTTTTATGCAATTGCTTTTCTGAGTGGCTGCAAATCTGTTCGGCTCTTCTTTTCGTGGTTTTAGTCTTAAGTGGCTCATTTGAAGATACCGTGTAGGGATAATAGCCTGCCTCCTCGATCGTTGTTGAACATTGGCAAGAGTATTGTTTTTTACATGATCCAAGTAGAGAACAACATGTGATGAGAATAAAAAAAGCTTTCATAATTTCGCACGAAAATAATAATATAAAATGAAATATTTATTTTCTTTTATATTTCCATCTCCGATGGCTCCATAACCAGAGTTCAGGGTTGGAGATAATGTCTTTTTCCAATTTCCGGGTGTGGAGTTCAGATATCTCGCCTTCTTTCGTATTTTTAGGATCAATTACAAGGTATTCGGTGTTAACTTCATAATAACCTCTTTTAATCCTGTTTACAGTAACATACACTACCGGGTAGTTGAATTTTTGAGCAATTTTTTCTGTTCCCCAAAATACAGGAGTATCCTGGTTCAAAAATGTGGTCCAGTATGCGCCTTCAGGGGATGGGGTTTGATCGGCAATAAATGCAGTAGCGTTTATTTCCTGTCTGTTTCTAACCATTTCCCGCATGGTGTCTTTCATCGCATACAATTTAGTGCCAAACCTCGATCGCATGTTATACATCAGCTTATCAAAGTGTTTGTTAGACAAAGGGTGGTAAATAACATATAGCTGCTGAGGGTTAAGTAAACTGAACGAGTTTCCCGCCCATTCCCAGTTTCCATAATGACCCATTACTAAAATGCAGGATTTTTTTTGATCATATAATTCTTTAAATATGTGTTTTGTATTTTCATTAAAAGCACAACGCCTAACAGCTTCATCTTTTGAAATGGTTAACGTTTTAAGAGTTTCTAAAAATAAGTCGCATAAGTAGCGATAAAACTTTTTCTCAATTAATTTTAATTCGTTGTGGGATTTATTAGGAAATGAGTTTTTAAGGTTTTCATAAACTACTTTTTTCCGGTAACCTATTATTCGGTATAACAAAAGATATATGCAATCTGATAACAGATAAAATATGGGAAAAGGAAGAAGTGATATGAGATAGAGCAGAGGTAATGTTAAATAGAAGATAATAGAACTCATGCTTAAAAATACAGATTATAAAGAAACCTTAGGTTTTTTTATTTAAACAATAAAGGATTGAATCATTTTTTATATATTTATAAACAACAAATGCAATTTATACTATGAAGAGAATTTTTGCCACGTTTTGTTTTTTAGCTGCCTTAAATAGTTCATATGCCCTCGATGCCGGTGACCAGGTTAAAATGGTAATGGCGAAGCAAAAACTGTATGCCGGTCAATTTATCGGTGCTTTAAATATTTATAAAGAAGTACTTCAAAAAAATCCGGATGATGCCACGGTTCTATACTACGTAGGGTACTGCCAATATGAATTAAAAAAATTTGATTTAGCAACCGAAAATTTAAAAAAAGCTATTGCTACTAATAAAGACGTGAAGCCTGAAACTCATTTGGTTTTAGGAAAGATTTATTTGGCAGATGAAAAAATCGATGAAGCGATGGCTTCCTTCAATACGTACAAATCAGCCGTTAACACTAAAACCGCGGAAACGGAAGATGTTGATGTTTACATTGCTCATTGTAATAATGCGAAACTCCTGATGGCTAAACCTATTAATGTCAAGATTAATAATTTAGGGGAGGCTATAAATTCGAAATTTGATGATCAGTCGCCGTCAATTAGTGCAGATGGACGGAAACTTGTTTTTAATTCTCGCAGACCGGAAACTACCGATTCTCCAATTGATGTGGAAGGTGATGGCAAGTATTTTCAGGATATATATATTTCTACCTGGGATACAATTAACAAAAAGTGGAATACCAGCGAAGATGTTCCTGGCAATGTAAACACCCCGGCACATGATGCATGTACCAGTATTTCACCGGATGGTAAACAGATTTTTATTTATAAAAATGATGTGAACGATAACGAATCACGAGGAGGCGATGTATTTGTGTCTAAAATTGTAAATAATAAATGGAAAACACCGGAAGCTATTGGTAAACCGGTAAACTCTTCCTATTGGGAAGGTGGCGCCTGCATTTCCCCTGATGGTAAGACATTATATTTTATTAGCGAACGTAAAGGCGGATATGGACGCGCTGATATCTGGATGGTGAAAAAAGTAAGTAAAACCGAATGGGGTAAACCGGAAAATTTGGGTCCTGACGTAAATTCGGAATTTGATGAGGTAGGAGCCTTTCTGGCGCCGGATGGAAAAACGTTGTTTTTTTCGTCAAACGGAAAAGCCTCGATGGGGTCATACGATGTGTTTAAAACAACCTTTGAAAATAATAAGTGGACGGCACCGGTAAATTTAGGATACCCAATCAACACTGTCCACAAAGACGGGCCATTGGTAATAAGTGCAGATGCCCAAATCGCTTATTTTGCCAGCGAAAGAAAGGGAGGACTTGGCGAAAGTGACATTTATTCCGCGGATTTAACGGAATATGGTATACTGGAGAAAGATGGCTTGAAAAAATCAAACACGGGTTTGAGCATCCTGAAAGGCACTGTGCGTGACGCTTTTGAAGGTTCAGGCGTTCCGGCAGTTGATGTTCAGATTTTAGATTCTTCAAATAGCCAGGTCGCTACAACAACTACCAATGAAAATGGCGAGTACTTTATTACACTTAAAGGTGATGCGACCTATATTGTAAAGGTTGCAAAGAAAGGTTACAAAACGGTGGAAGAAAAAGTGGATTTGAAAATTGGGAAAACTGAAACCTATTCACTGGAAAAGCAAATAATGCTAAGTAAAGAGAAGTGAAAGAATTTATAGTTTTCAAGGAGAAGCCGGACATGTCCGGCTTTTTCAATTACAGAAGAAAACATTTTGCCTGTTTGCCTCTAAGTTTTTCGTTATCTTAAACGTCGTATTTTTATGAGGGGCCTGTTTTTACATTGTTTCATTCTTTTTCCTATTTGGATATTCTGTCAGACGTTTTCTGTTTCGGGCAGAATTGCGGATGATAAGAACAGTGCGCTCCCGTTCTCTTCGGTAATAGTAAAAGGCACAACACAAGGATCGAATGCTAACGCTGATGGATATTATTTTTTGAAACTCCAACCAGGAACTTATGAATTAATTTTTCAATACGTTGGATATAGAAAGAAAGTAGAAACCATAGTTGTGACGGGGAATTTGGTAAGGGACATTACCTTAATCCCGGAGAGTTATGAGTTGAAAGAAGTTGTGATTAAGGATGGCGAAGATCCTGCATATGCCGTTATCAGGCAGGCTATAAAAAAGAGAAAGTATTATTTAAATGAGGTTGATGCATTTACCTGCAAAGCTTACATAAAGGGCTTACAACGACTTAAAGACTTTCCAAAGAAAATGGTTAAGCTGATTAATGCCATGAACACCTCCGGCGAAAAGATTGATTCAACCTTGCTTGGTGTTGTATATCTGAGTGAAAGTGAAACGAAATACCATTTCCGAAAACCAAACGATGAAAAAGAAATCATGTATTCAAGTCGGGTAAGTGGAGATAATAAAGCTTTTAGTTTCAATCAGGTGAGTGACATGAAATTTAGTATTTATGAAAACTTGATTTCACTGGATGGGCTCAGTGATCGTCCTTTTATTTCACCAATTAATGAAAACGCCTTGCTGTCTTATCGTTACAAACTTCTGGGTACAACATTTGAGGACGGAAAAATGATCAACAAAATAGAAGTGTATCCTAAAAGGAAAACGGATCCTTGTTTTCGTGGAATTATTTACATTCAGGAGAATACGTGGCGCGTGCATAGTGTAGATGTTTATTTAACGAAGGAAGCAAAAATTGATTTTGTTGATACCCTTCATTTCAAACAAATAAATGCGCCGGTGAATGATTCAATTTGGATGCCGATGAGTTTAAATATGACCTTTAATTTTAAAGTGTTTGGCTTTGTGGGTGACGGTTATTTTAATGCTATATTTTCTGATTATAATATGCAGCCGGTTTTTACAAAAAACTTTTTTAAAAACGAAGTGCTAAAAGTAGACAATGGTGCAAACAAGAAGGACTCAAGTTATTGGGAATCGTCTCGTCCCGTGCCATTAACCGCTGAAGAACAAGCGGATTATAGAAAAAAAGACAGTATAGGATTCATTAAAAATAGTGATCGTTATAAAGATAGCGTGGACAGGATAGGAAATAGACTTACCCTATCCGATATTATTATGGGTTACAACTTTAATAAATCAGCAAAAAAATTCAGTCTCACAACATCCGGGATACTCACTTCTGGAGTACAGTATAATACGGTTGAAGGAATTAATGCGTCCATAAAAGTGGATATGAAAAAGCGTTATGAAAATAACAGATATCATGATATAAATGCAGCTACGCGTTACGGTTTTTCAAATTATTTATGGGGAGGAATCCTAACCTGGAAATACATGCATCGCCCCGAAAAATTTGAGTCGTATAGTTTAAAGTTAGGTACAAGTGCAGTGCAATTTAATGGAAATGACCCGATCAATCCTACAATGAATACATCTTACACCTTGTTTAATAATGAAAATTTCATGAAGCTGTATAAGAAAACTTATGCTGCTTTTAACATCAGGAGAGAATTAGTGAATGGTTTAATAGCGTCAATTAATTCAGAGTATGCGGAACGATCTGCTTTGCGTAATTCGGCAAATGACCTTTGGATAGACCATATAAATAAAAGGTTTACCAGTAATGATCCCCTCCATCCCTTTTCCGATGATTCTACTTTTAAGGTCCATAATGCCTTTGTTATCGATATGGGTTTATCGATACGCTTTAAACAAAAGTATTATTCTCGGCCATTCGAAAAAATTATTGTAGGCAGTAAATTTCCCATTATAAACCTCACTTATTCGAAGGCTATCCCAGGATTAAATACGCTTACGGATTATGATCTGACAAAAATAAGTATTGACGATAATGTGAAATTAGGCTTAGTGGGGACGTTCGCTTACAGACTAAAAGGTGGGTATTTCTTATCAGCCCGATATTTAGAATTTATGGATTTTAAACACTTCGATGGAAATCAAACGCTGTTAGCCAACAATAATTATTTAAATTCTTTTAAATTGTTGCCTTATTATACCTATAGTACAAAACATTGGTATGCGGAAGGCCATGCGGAACATCATTTCAACGGATTTATTTTCAATAAAATACCATTTTTAAAAAAATCCAGGATTCAGGAAGTTGTGGGTGGGCATATTTTATTTAACGATAAAATTGACCATTACTACGAAATTAATTTCGGCATCGAACACATTTTGCAGATAATCCGATTAGACTATGTCCTTGGATATGGACCTGGAAACCAATTTAATCAGGGATTTTTAATAGGTCTGGGACTGGATTTTTAATGTTTTTAATTTTAAATCCAGCTGGTTAAGTTTCCCTTTTAGGACGAATTTTGCTAACTTCGCATACTTGATGATTTTGAAAAAAAATTCCCTGATACTATTATGGATGTTTACAGCCTTATTATTTAGCGGTTGTAAGGCGAAATATTCACTGAGCGGAGCTACCATTCCAATTGAAGCCAAGACGGTTTCAGTTAGTTTTTTTGAAAATAAGACCACATTAGGATCCCCTTCAATCAGTCAAAGATTTACAGAGAAGCTAAGAGACGTTGTTTCTACGCAAACCAATTTATCATTAATGAAAACTAATGGCGACTTGCATTTTGAAGGAGCTATTACTGATTATAACGTGGCACCTGTAGCGATTCAAAGTAACGACCAGGCTGCTAATAACCGCTTATCAATTACTGTACTTGTTAAATACGTAAATCGGTTTGATGAGTCGAAAAATTTTGAGCAAACATTTACGCGTTTCGCTGATTTTAAAGCGAGTACATCTATTTCGTCGCAGGAAGATGTGTTACTTACTGAAATCAACAGGCAATTAACCGAAGACATATTTAACCGGTCATTTAACAACTGGTAATGCAACAGCAGCAGTTTATTGAAATACTTAAACAGCCGGGGCAATTAAGTCCGAACCATTTGCCTGAATTGGAGCAAATCCTTAACGCCTATCCTTTTTTTGAGAGCGCCCACCTTCTTTATACCAAAGCGTTGCACAATTTTCAACCTATTGATTATTCAAGGCAATTGCGTAAAACTGCGATTGTTGCCAATAGCCGTGGCGTTTTATATAATTTTTTAAATAAATCGGTCGTTGAGCAAGTTCACCTCATTGAAGAACAGCAAAGTCCGGTTAAAGAAGTACAGCCTGAACCTGAGCGGTCTATAAGTCCGGTTACTGTGACAAATTCCGATGTTAAAATCATATATGTGAACACGGTTTCTGATCAGAAGGTTTTATCGGTAAAGGAACCAGAAATACCTGAAACCGTAAATTCTGAAATTGAAATCGTTAAAGAAATCGAGAATGAAACCAGTAGTTCGGACACCGGTTTTGATGTAGATAAGCTCAATAAGGCCATTGAACATGAAATTGGTCAGCAGATTATCGAATCGTATGTACAAACAGATATTTTAAACACGCCTGGTCTTGAAAGAAAAGAACAAAAAGAACCAAGTTCGTTTACTGATTGGCTTAAAGCCCTTCAAAAGGAGTCATCCTCATTCCAAATAGTACAGAAAGGATCACTAGAGGTGACGAAAAAGCCTGACAATCAGAAAAAAGCGGAAGAAAAGGATAAAAAATCATCTGTTTTAGATCAAAAAAAGCTCCTTATTGATAAAATCATCGATTCTGATCCGGGAAGGATTAAGTTGGGAAGTAATAAGTTTTTTACGCCTGCTACGGATGCAAAACAAAGTCTTTTAGAGAATGAGCACCTTGTAACGGAGACTTTAGCGAAAATTTATGCTTTACAGGGAAATATTTCCAAAGCAATTAGAGCATATGAAATATTAAGTTTGAAATTTCCGCAAAAAAGTGTTTACTTTGCATCCCTTATCGAAAAATTGAAAACCAATAAATAACCTATGCAAGCTATTTTAACCATTGCCATTATCATTGTATGTGTACTCTTAATTTTAGTAGTATTAGTTCAAAACTCAAAAGGTGGCGGAATATCCAGTAATTTTTCTGCTGCGAATCAAATTATGGGTGCCCGTCGTGGTACAGATTTTATTGAAAAGGCAACCTGGACATTAGCCATTCTATTATTAGTATTTAGCTTGTTATCTACACCTAAAAAAGCAGGATTAACTGAAAGTTCTGATGACACAGAAGGATCAATTACTAAACAGAAGGCCGGGGGTGCTGTAATGCCCGCTGCTCAGCCATCACAACCTGTTGCCCCAACTTCGACACCTCAATAGATATTATCGCATTTTTTAGAGCATCTGTCTGAAGGCAGATGCTTTTTTTTTGGTTACATTTAGCGGGAACAAAGTTCAGCGAATTTTTATGAATTATTCAGCAAAATTATTATCTCCCCGGTTTTCAATTTTTTTTGCCTTCATTTCGATTATCGCTTTTTCGACCGTTTGTTTGAGATCCTGGTTGGTTCCGTTTAATCACGATGAAACAGCAACATTTTTTTTATACATCCAGTCGGGTAGATTCATGCCCTTTTTTTCGCACGTGGATGCTAATAATCATGTTTTAAATAGTTGTCTGGCAGATATTTGTTTCCATTTGTTTGGTTCTTCTCCCTTTTCATTGCGACTTCCAAACCTTCTCGCACTGGTAATTTTGATTGTTGCGACTTATCAATTGAGTAAACGGTTAAAATTGACGTCTGCTAAAGTAATTCTCACTATAGGAATGTTGCTATCCTTTCATTGGTTAAGCTTTTTTAGTGCTTGTCGGGGGTATGGCTTGTCTATGGCGCTGTTATTTGCTAGTATAGTTTATATGATCCGGTATTTTGAGAACTACACATTAGGTGATTTCGTGAAATGCTTAATTTGTTTCCAGTTATCTATCAGTTCAAACCTTATCTTGATAGTTGTGGTGTTACTATTGAGTGCAGCAATTATTCTGAATCAGTTACTTAGAAGGAAATTTTTTGGTTTTGTGAATGTTTGTATCTGGGTTCTTCATTTTGCTTTAGTTTATTATTGGCTTTCTTTTTCATTTTTCCTTCAAAAAAACGGCGCTTTGTATTATGGCGAAGGAGACAGTTACTGGCAGGTGACCTTTGTCAGCTTGATTCATCTTATTTCAGGTGCAGAAGGCCAGCTTTCTACTGGTGTTTCCCTGGTGGTTTTTATCGTTGTTATGGGTGCAGCATTTTATATAAATAGAGAATATGTGTTTCAGTTTAAAAATTTACTCATCCAACCGCGGTGGACGATTGTATTTGGTGGTATTTGGATACTCCTTTGTTTAGCCTTTTATTTAATGAATCATATGCTGGGTGTGAATTTTCCAGAAGACAGGACAGGTCTCTTTTTCTATTTATTTTTTGTATTGGTAGTTTCGTTTTTGATGGATGATTTACCCACCATATTCCATCGTCCCATTCTTATTGGAGCGACAGCTTTGTTTGCCCTTCACTTCGGTTTAAGTTTGAATTTCAGGAAACATTCATTAAATGTGTATGAAACAATTCCTGAACGTTTCTATACAACATTATTAACTGCGCAAAATGAAAGTACACGTCGGATAACTATAGGTGGACATCGTGTACGGGAACTTTTTTATGCTTTCTTCAATTACCGTCATGGTAGTGTATTGAATCCGGCTGATGCAGTTGAAAATATGCAGATGAATTGCGATTATTATATCGGTGATAAAAAAGTTGAATCCTATTATACAGCATTTTATGATATCATTGACACGGAGCCCGATTGGGGCTTTGTTCTATTAAAAAGAAAAAAAGAGGTTCAGCGGGTGCTTCACGTGGAAAGAACAGATATGGAGGTAGACGCTAATTCTGAGGAGTTTATAGGACTTTACGAGTCTAAGGACACGACGTTTAAGAACACAATGCCGATTTTGGCTGAATTAAATTTTGATGTGGTAGATGTACCAGTACCCATTAATACCTGGTTTGTAATACAGGTAAACGACTCACTTGACCAAACCGTTTATTTTAAAAGATTTCCTTTGCAATGGATTGGTTATAAAATCAATGGCCGACAAAACTTGTCGTACAGTTTGTTAACAGGAAACCTTCCTGCAAAATCCAAAAAAATAGCGTGTTTTTTCTGGAATATTGACAAAAAACCCCATTCGTTAAAAGTCAATTCTTTAAGAATATCCCAGTTGCAAGGTGAAGGAGTTGATTTTGTAGTAGGGAGGAAATAGCCTAGCTAAATATTCCTCTCGTAAATATATATCACATTCTGTGCCTGTGGCTTATAATTCCCGATTTGATCTCTCCAAAGATACGTAGCGTGTTGCCCTTCAATCATATCCACTAAACCAACCAAATGGTAATTTTTGTTCACGTATTTATTAGCCCATTCAAAAACATATTGATCAACGTTTGGTTGTACAAATAGTGAAATCGGATGGTTAAAATAAATCAGGTATTTTGGTTCCGCTTTTTCAACACCCTTAACAAACTCCCTCTGCCATTCTTTATGCTGTGGTACATTGTCTACAATTGCAGCAAAGTAAGCATGACGTGATGGAGAATATTTTTTTGTATAAAAATATATTTGTGGTTCTGATCCCAATAACACAATTTTATCTTCAGGTTTACTATTTGCGTTTATCCAATTTCCAATTTCCATTGATTCAGGAAATGGATTATTCCCATATACCATTCTAAGAATCCTTTCATAATTAGGCTTAAAATAATACGCTTTATTAGCACTAATATGTGAGTAAGTTGCAAATGCAAATATGGTGAGGTATACATATTTCAGATTTTCTATCTTGAGATATTTGATAATTAATCTGGATAAAGCAAAATACGTTAATCCTGCTAAAATCGATAATCCAGGAATAGTTTGAATCCAATAGTGGCCATAGAAGTAAAATCCAGGTACAATAGTAAAAAAAGAAAAAATAAGGAGACTAATTCCAAAAAGTTTTTGTTTCCAATTTATTGAATTTAATAAACACATTACTACTGCCAATAAGCTATGATACCAAAAGAGCTTATAATTCTGTAAAATTGCATTTTTAGAATAAGTAAAATATTTTACGCCGTCTTCAAAAGGAATTTTACTTACATAATTTTTTGGGATTTCGTAGGTCCAGAAAATCATTTCCTGAAAAGAACCTTTTAAAAAGATAAGGAGAAAAAAAGTAGCAATTACTAAAAACACTCCGCCTGAGTAAATACTTACAGGCACAATAAAATTTCGGATTGTTTTGTTTTGACGAAACATAAAATCTATGATTAGGATTATTCCGCCCCACAAAACCAAAAATAACCCACTTGTTTTAGTCATTATAGCCAAGCCAAAAGAAATACCCATTAAAAATAGAAATATCCTTTTTTTATACACTGTATCAAGTGCATAAAACAATATACCCAGGCTGATAAAAAATGCAACTCCGTGTTCAGCCTGTACGGTAAAGCCACTTAAATTCGGAGTTAAGGAAACAAAAGCAAAAGTTGTAGCTGATATTAATCCTGCGATGGGTGAAAACAGGGTTCTGGAAGCATAGTAGATAATGATAACGGAAAAAATATTCAAATACATAAATCCGGTATGAAGTCCCTTTACAGTATCCCCAAATAGGGCAACCATGAAACCGTAAAAATAAAATAGCCCGGGGAATTTTTGCTCGTAAAAATCCTTATAAGGAATTTTACCTTCAAGTAATAATTTTCCATAGTATCCGTAAATCCCTTCATCCCTTTCGAATGGAATAAATAAAAACTTAGTTCGGATTAAAAAAACAATTAATATTAAAACTGCAAGTAAACCCAAACAAATTTTTTCTTCATTTGAAAAAAGATTTTTCTGACTTGATATTTCAAAAGTTCCATTTGATTTAATATCACTTTTGTTCGATTTAATAGCTTTCGTATTGGTCATGAAATTTTAATATACAGTTGTTTTTAAATGTAGATAGGTTTGGGTAACACCATCTTTAATACTGGTAAATTTAAAACCAGGATAGGCCTTTAAAATTTTGGAATTATCAATATCTATAATAGAATTATCACTTAATCGCTTTTCTTTTCTTAATACATTGACTTTTTCTTTTGTAATACCCTTTAACAATACTACTAGGTTATTTATACTTACCGTGTCATTTGATGCAATATTAAAAACACCATCACTTTCTGTCGTTTGATTTAAAGAGTAACTTAAAAGTTCTGCGACATCTTTTACATAAACATAATTTCGGGTGTTATTGCCGTCGCCAAATATTTCAATTTCTTCACCTTTGATTATTTTTTCAATAAACGTATTTATAATGCCTAAACCCTTCGATGTGTTTTGTCCTTCTCCATACACATTTGAAACTCTGAAAATTTCATACTGTATATCATATTTCACTTTAAAATAATTCAAAAAGTGTTCCATTGTCAGTTTTATTATGCCATATGGTGAAAACGGATTTTTATCACTGGCTTCATTCACTTTTTCTAAATATGTACCATAAATGGTTCCGGCGCTGGATAAGAAAATAATTTTTTTAATCTTTAATTTGCAAATGCATTCCATAAAGTTGAGAAACGGGATAAGGTTGCTTTTTAACTCTATCTCTGGATTGTCCCAACTTGTGGCAGGTATAGTTGCTGAAGCGAGGTAAAACACTGTATCAACATCTTTAAAATTATTGCTTATTTGCTCTTTATTTAACAGATCTAATTGTTTATAAGGAAAGGATTCTCCAAAAACGCTCGTTGCATTTCTTCCGAATAATAATAAGTTAACTTCTGGATTTTGAGAAAGTTTATTCGTAAGATGATACCCAATAAACCCATTGGAACCAACAATGGCAACATTTTTCATGCTTCGATATTTATTGTTTTTTCAATTACACTATAAGGACGATCCCTCACTTCGTCATAAATCCTAACAATATACTCTCCTATAATGCCTAAACAAATTAACGTTAAAGAACTGAAGAATGATATGATGATGGCGAGAGTTGCAAAACCTTGCACCGGTATGCCACTTCGGAAATATTGGACAATTACATAAATTGAGTAACAGGTTGCGAATGATAAACCAATAACTCCTAAAATTGTTATTACCCTTATGGGTACCGACGAAAATGAAAAAATTCCGTCCATAGCAATCTTTAAAAGTTTTTTTAATGTATATCCTGACTCGCCTTCTATTCTCGCATGTCGGTCATATTCAACACCTATTTGTTTAAAGCCAACCCAAGCCCTAATTCCTCGTAAAAAAGGATTTTTTTCCTGGAGTTTAAGCATGTTTTCCACGACAATTTTCTTCATTACACAGAAATCACCACTATCCAGGGGTATTCTCGTATCGCTTAAACTTCGTAAAATCCTGTAAAAACTGTTATAACTTAATCTTTTTAGAAGACTCTCTTTCCTCTTTCGTCTTACTCCATAAGCTACATCACTACCATTATCCAGATAACTGAAAAAAAGCGGGAGCAATAACGGCGGGTCTTGTAAATCATCGTCTATTATCGCAATATAGTCACCAGTACAAAAGCTTAGCCCAGTTTTTACAGCAATTTGGTGGCCAAAATTCCTGGATAGTTTTATACCTTTTATATATGGGTATTGATGGGATAATTCTTCGATTTTTAAATAACTCTCGTCTTTGCTACCGTCATCAATCAGGATAAGTTCTAAGTTCCATTGAGATTTGATCCGCTGTTCGTCGATCGCCTCCAACAAGTTATTCATAAACTTTTTCGAGTTATAGATAGGAACAATTATTGAAATTTTTTTATCCATTTTTAAATAAAACTACTTAAGAATATACTTATAGAGTATTTTTTTTGCTTGTGTTAACATAAGCGCTTTTGCTAATCCCAATTTATAGTTCAGCCAGGTAACTTTATACTCCTTTTTTAAATAGATATCCTTATTAAACTTTGACAAATCCTCAAACTGTTGATTTACTACCTGAACACTTGCTGAGGATCCTGAGACCCGGAAAGCACTCAAGGGTTGTGGAAATACATATAAATTTCCGTGTAATAAAATTTTATACCATAAGTCTAGATCTAGTACATAAAATATTGGTGAATTGAACAAGCCTGTTTTTTTCAAAATATCTTTTCTAAATAAAACCGCTCCCCCTTCACCAATAATGTTTCCTCCTGATCTAACATTTTTATTTATTGCGAAAATTCCATTGACCGCCCCCTCTTCATTACTAAAACATCTTCTAAATAAAACCTTTCCATTGTTGTTTATAATATTTCTGCCAGAGCATACCATACTTATTTCATGATTGTAATCATTGTCAAGAATCGCGCATTGTTTTTGTAAACACTCGGGGTATAAAAAATCGTCTGCTGGGAGAATTTTAACGTATTCACCTTGTACGTATTCCAGGGATTTATTCCAATTCGGAATAAGGCCGATATTTGATTCGTTTCGAAAGAATTTAATTCGTGGATCATTAATTTTACTTATGATCTGGGAAGTCTTGTCTGTTGAGTTATTATCCACTATAATTAACTCAAATTCATTAAAGTTCTGATTTAAAACAGAGTTAATAGCTTCTTCGATAAAATTCTCGCCATTAAATACCGGGATACATACACTTAACTTTATCTTGGCCATTATACTTCCTAATCTCTATAGATTATTACAAATATATATATATATTTAGCATTCAAAAAGTAATAATCTAGGACCGAATATCTAATCAATTATGGGAGTTAACAAAGTTGAGTCAAAAATAGCTGGTTGCTTTCAGGTTTTTTTTTCAAATATTTTAGACCAAAGAGGTAGCTTTGTTAAAACTTACCAGAATGCTCTTTATAAAGATCTTGGTATATCTATGGAGCTAGCTGAGGAGTACATCTCTTATTCAAAAAAGAATGTATTTCGTGGTCTCCATTTCCAACTTTCTCCTAAAGCGCTTGATAAAATGGTTTTTTGTATATGTGGAGATGTAATAGATTATGTGGTGGATCTCAGGAAAAATTCCATAACGTATGGGGATTATGTCTCTTTTGAATTAAGTGATAAAAATCCTTCTGCGATTTTTATTCCAAAAGGTTTGGCGCATGGCTTTTATGTAAAGTCTGATAATGCTGTAATGCAATATAAGGTTTCTGAAGTTTATGATCCTGAATTGGATTCGGGAATTTCTTATTCTACTTTTGATTTTGCACGGGATATTCCAAACCCGATTATTTCAGAACGTGATTCGAATTTTAAAACCATCGACGCCTTTGAAACTCCTTTCAATTTTTAAATGAAAATTTTAGTAACTGGTGCTACAGGTGGTTTAGGAAGACTGATTATTCCGGAACTTTTAAAACATGGCCATAGGGTAATCGCAACGTCCAGATCAATAGATAGAGCCAAATCGTTAACGTTTTTTGATCAGGTTGAATATTTCCCTTATGATATTTGTTCAAAAGAGAACATTGATTTGTTTACGTACTTTGGAAAGCCAGATTCTGTTATACACTTAGCATGGGATAAATTAAATGATTATTATAGTTCCAGTCACCTTTCCGAATTGCTGGAATGTCACAAAGAATTTATTTTTAATTTAATTCGTAATGGATTGAAAGACCTTAATTGTGCCGGCACTTGTTATGAGTATGGTTTGAGGGAAGGAGAATTAAATGAAGCGATGGTATCAGATCCTGTATTACCATATTCAAAAGCAAAGAATTTATTGCGAGAGTATATCGATACTTTGAAACCCAACTATAACTTTTCAATGAAATGGATCCGGATTTTTTTTGTTTTCGGCGAAATTTATGGTCGGGAAAATCTTTATACCCATTTACTAAAAGCAATTTCAAAAAAGGAAAAAGTGTTTAATATGTCGGGTGGTGAACAAATCCGCGACTTTTTAACCCCTGAACAAGTTGCGGAAATATTTGTTTCGATTGCAACGCAAATTAGAGTACAGGATATTATTAATTGTTGTAGTGGAAAGCCAGTTAAATTGCGAGATTTTATAAATAATTTTTTGAAGGAACACAAGTTGGAAATAGATTTAAATTTAGGATATTATCCATACTTGAAATATGAACCAATGGCTCTCTGGGGTTCCGTTGTAAAGCTCAGGCAGGTGTTAGAAAATAATAAGAACAATTAATTTATTAAAAGGTAATTTCCTTTAAATTAGCCAAAACTTCACCTAAAATATGAAAGTTGTTATTCTTGCCGGGGGCCTTGGTACCCGTTTGTCTGAGGAAACTGACCTTAGGCCAAAACCAATGGTGGAAATTGGTGGTAAGCCAATATTGTGGCATATTATGAAAATTTATTCTTCATTTGGTTTTAACGAATTTATCGTGTGTTGTGGCTACAAAGGTTATGTAATCAAGGAATATTTTGCAAATTATTTCCTGCACCAAACTGATGTTACTTTTGACCTGGCAACAAACAAAATGGAGGTGCACAATTCCGGTTCCGAAAATTGGAAAGTGACGTTGGTTGATACAGGAATTGCGACTAATACCGCTGGGAGAATTAAAAAGATTCAAAAATATGTAGGAAATGAGCCCTTCATGTTAACTTATGGTGATGGGGTTGCTAATGTGGATTTGAACGCTTTAATTACATTCCACAAGACATCAGGAAAATTAGCTACGTTAACATCCATACAATTACCTGGAAGATTTGGGAATGTTGAAACGGATAGTGATGGTGTTGTGAAGGCTTTTCAGGAAAAACCTATCGGAGATGGAGTTTGGATAAACGGTGGATTTTTCGTTCTTGAACCTGGGGTATTTAAATATTTGGATGGCGATATGGAAGATGTACAATGGGAGAAAAAGCCATTGATTGAAATAGCTAATAATGGTCAGTTATCTGCCTATAAACATAATGGATTTTGGAAATGCATGGATGCAATTCGCGACAAGATTGAATTAGAAGCTTTATGGCAAAACGGATCAGCAGAATGGAAAATTTGGAAATAATATCATGGGTAAATTAGATTTATTTTCAGGGTTATATAAAGGAAAAAAAATTTTGATAACCGGCCATACAGGATTTAAAGGATCATGGTTGACTATTTGGTTAAAAGAATTAGGTGCTGAAGTTTACGGTTATGCACTTGAACCTACTTCTGAAAATGACAATTTTGTTACATCAAATCTAAAAGAGAAAATTTTTCATCAGGTTGGAGATATACGTAACCTTGATTTATTAAAAAAGTATTTCCAGCAGGTTAATCCGGATATTGCTTTTCACTTAGCTGCACAACCTTTAGTGATAGACTCTTATATCAATCCTCATTATAACTTCGAAACAAATTTAATGGGGACCGTTAATTTTTTTGAAGCAGTTAGACATACTTCGTCAGTTAAAGTGGCGGTAAATGTTACCACTGATAAATGTTATCAGAATAACGAATGGTTGTGGGGTTATCGTGAGATTGATGCAATGGGTGGCGACGATCCATATAGCGCTTCCAAGGGTTGCTCAGAAATAATCACCAATTCGTATATAAAATCTTTTTTTAGTAAGGAAAATACGGCACACGTTGGATCTGGAAGGGCAGGAAATGTAATAGGAGGAGGTGATTGGGCAGAAAACAGAATAATCCCGGACATCATACGGGCATATAAGGAAAATAGAGAATCCGTTATTCGTAATCCAAACTCTGTACGTCCTTGGCAATTTGTTTTAGAACCATTATTCGGTTATTTAAAATTAGCTGAAAAGCTATGGACGTCTGGAAAGAGTTATTCAGGTGGCTGGAATTTCGGGCCGTCTTCTTATGAAAATTATACTGTTGGGGATGTTGTAGAAGAAGTGCGCGTTTTGATTCCTTCATTAAAAATTACTCTTCCAGATATAACAGAAAAACTTCACGAGGCTGGTGTACTGAAATTAGATATTACCAAAGCCGTTAACCAATTAAATTGGAAACCAAAGTTAAATTTTAAGGATACGCTTAAATTCACAATTGAAGGATATTTAGACGAATTGAATCCCGATATAAATGTTTATGATTCACGTGTTAAACAAATTGAATCTTATTGTAACAAGTAAACTATGTCAAAATTATTAGATATTAAACATCAAATACATGAGTTAATAAAAGAATACCATGATGAGGCATTTAAGCAAAAGGCATTCATCGAAGGTGAGACGCATGTTCCGGTTAGTGGGAAAGTATTTGATCACAGGGAATTGCAGTACATCACAGATTCGGCTCTTGACGCATGGTTTACGACCGGAAAATTTAATGCAGAGTTTGAAAAAAAGCTTGCTAAATACATTAATGTAAAGTCGGTTTTAACCGTAAATTCAGGTTCGTCGGCTAATTTGGTTGCGTTTTCTGCCTTAACTGCCAAAGAGTTAGGCGATGAGGCAATTAAACCCGGGGACGAGGTAATCACAGTGGCTGCTTCTTTCCCTACTACCGTCAATCCTATTTTACAGTACGGTGCGATACCGGTTTTTTTGGATGTGACTATCCCGTATTATGAAATTAATGTGGAGGACCTGGAAAAAGCTTTATCTTCTAAAACCAAAGCTATTGTAATTGCTCATACCATGGGAAATGTGTTTAATCTTGATATGGTCACAGCATTCTGCGAGAAGCATGATTTGTGGCTCATGGAAGATTGTTGCGACGCATTAGGAGCAACCTATAATGGCAAGCATGTTGGAACTTTTGGAGATATAGCTACCTTGAGTTTTTACCCAGCCCATCATATCACAATGGGCGAAGGTGGAGCCGTTTACACCTCAAATTCAAAATTGAAAAAAATTGCTGAATCATTTCGTGATTGGGGACGTGATTGCTGGTGTGAACCGGGGAAAGATAATACCTGTGGATTGCGGTTTTGTCAACAGCTTGGAGATTTACCTATGGGTTATGATCATAAATACATTTATTCCCGACAAGGTTTTAATTTGAAAATTACTGATATGCAGGCTTCATTAGGTCTTGCACAACTCGAAAAATTGGATGACTTCGTTAATATCAGAAGAAAGAACTTTGATTTGTTAACGGTAGCATTGCAAAAACACTCGGATAAACTTATTTTACCAGAGGCCACTCCGAATTCGAAACCTTCATGGTTTGGTTTCCTAATTACGGTTAAGAAAAATGCTGGAATTTCGAGAAATGAATTAGTTCAAAAGCTGAACGACAAGAAAGTTGCCACCCGGTTGCTTTTTGCAGGCGATTTGAGAAAACAACCGTATTTTAAAGACCTTAAGTACCGTGTAATTGGTGATTTGCCAAATACTGATACGATTGTCACTGATACGTTTTGGATTGGTGTCACGCCGATGATAAATGAAGAAATGATCTCATACATCGGTAGGTGTTTTGACGAAATTCTATGATTTGGAAGTTTAAAAGATCTCTTTCATTTGAATTTACATGTGGGTTAATATTCTTTTTAACTTTTGTTGGTCAGTCGTGCTTTTCACAAGTTGATTCAAATCAGATTATAATTTTTGATTTTAATGACCATCAGATTAAGGAAAAAAATGAGAAAGTAAAAGTACAACATCAGGGTTTAACACTTATTTCTGACCGATTTGGTAACGAAAAATCAGCGATTTATATTCACGGCAATTTATACAGCTACTTAAATCTTTCTACATCAGAATTAGTAAAACCTTCAAAAGGCACATTTCTCATATGGATTAGATTAGATAGACGCGTGTTTGCGGGGAAAGGATACGATAATAATCCAATAGTTTATGCTAAAAATTATAATGAACTAGACTTTAATTTAGCTTTTGCAATCGGATACGACAGTTATGCGGATCGTTTGATAGCATATTCTTCGAAAGATTCACTTGAAGATGTAAGTGTTGCAGCTATCGATAATTTTAAATTTGGATCATGGCAACACCTGGCAATTTCATTCAATGATGAATATTTATCATTTTATATCAATGGTGAACTTCAAAATAAATTGCGTAAAGGATTCAAGACAATTTATAACCCAAATGATTCAGTAATGGTTGGTCATTCTGCCAGCAGTAAAAATGAACGCTTTTCGCAGGGGGTGTTCGATGATATACAAATCTTTCACAGGGTATTAAGTTCCGAAGAGATAAGGAATATCTACCATGCCCCTAATCCGAATAGGCATCGAATTATCATAGCTGAAGTTCTTAAATTCGGTGCCATCATAATAGTATTTAGCTTTATTATTGCTGTTGTTGTCATCAGAAATAAGTGGAAACTCAGAAAGCAGAAAGAAAAATTTGAATTAGCGGGACGTATAGCAGAGCTGGAATTAAAAGTTATCAAAGCTCAGATGAATCCTCACTTTATATCTAATTGTTTGACTGCCATCCAAAATTTAATCCTAAAGAAAGAAGTTGATGAGGCAAGTCGATATATTGCAAAATTCAGTTTCTTTTTGAGACAGGTTTTAAATTTATCAAACAAGGATTTTATCAGGTTATCGGAAGAAATAGAAATCATGAAGCTGTATGTTGAATTAGAACAACTTCGCTTTCAAGATAGATTTATATATACCATATCTGTTGACGATCAAATTGATCCAGATCTGGTATTGATTCCTTCATTAATTACCCAGCCATTTATCGAAAATGCGATATGGCATGGCTTATTGCCCTTACAACATAGCAGAAACCCTGAGTTGACAATCCGCGTGCTTTTAAAAAATGGTTTTCCTCTTATTGAAATTGAAGATAACGGGGTTGGGCGAAATCAATCGACGACACAGAATAAAGATTCAAAGGGTACTAAGTTAATGAAAGACAAAATTGAGAGTCTCAATAGGTTTTTTAATACTAAGAAGTTTATCCTGCAAATTGATGACCTGGTTGATTCTAAAAATACTCCTCTAGGGACCAAAGTGAGCATTCAATTAGATATTTTAAAAGAATAAAAATATGATAGCGACTTTAATAGTGGATGATGAGGACCATAATAGAAGTCTTCTCAAAACTCTCCTAAATAAGTACTGCCCTGCAATTGATATTATTGCAGAAAGTGACGATGCCGAAAATGCATTCCGGTTGATCAATGAATTAAAACCACAGCTAGTTTTTTTAGATATCAAAATGCCAGGGAAAAGTGGTTTCGATTTGTTGAAAATGTTTGATACCATTGATTTTGAAGTGATTTTTGTTTCTGCTTTTAATGAATTTGCCATCACCGCATTTGAATTTAATGCATTAGGATATATATTAAAACCGATTGATTATGGTAAATTAATTATTACAGTTGATAAGGCGATTAACAAAATATCCTCCAATGAAAGGACGAGCAATGTTTTTCATTTTATAAAAACGTTAGATGAAAGGAATAGTTCCATTAATAAGATCTCAGTTCATCATAAAGACAAAGTTGTATTTTTGAACGTTAACAGTATTGTTTCTATTGAATCTAAAACCGGAGCGTGTGAAATTCTAATGGAAGACGGAAAAGCCTATCATTCTTCCAAAGAATTGAAATTATTTGAAGAAATGCTTGAGCCTATCGGAAGTTTTATCCGAATCAACAGGAGTACGATAGTGAATACAAATTTTATTATTTCCTACAGTAAAGGAGAAAATTTTAATGTTGAAGTACTGAATAATGTGGTTTTTGAAGTGTCGCGAAGAAAGAAATCGGATGTTCTGGACCGGATGAAAATATAGTAAATGTGCTAAAAAGTGCCTAAGCGGTAGTTGAAGTGCATTATAACTTATTAACTTTGAGCTTCCAATTTTTGTGTTTATATGTTTTACCAGATAAATCGAAATTCAATTGTCGGTTTAAAATGAGCATATATTAGAATAATGCCATCAGTTAAGAGTTTGATGTCTTAATAATCTTTGGAGAATTATTTTTGCCACGTATTTCAATATAACATTCATGAATTTCTTATCAAAAAATAATAGAAAACGGAAAAGAGTATTTTTCTTCCTTATCTTCTATTTGTTTCTATTTATAAAGCTAAATGGGCAGGTGGGAACCTTAACTGGTACTGGCATGAGCGTATGTTCTCTGTTTAGTTTTAGTATTTGTCCCTCACAAACGATTACTCCTTTAAATTATGGCAATCAGGGCTATGCTTGTTCTGGAACTTCGATGCCAGATGTTTCTTTTACAACAATGGGAGCCGGCTGGCGGGTAATGAAAAATAATTGGAAATTTACTTCAAACGTTTCCGGGAGGATAAGCGGTTTTGATAATCTAGGAAATTATCAAAGTTTTCCATTTTCTGCAACTAACACCATTACTCCAATGAGTTATTCGGGTAATTTTATTCAATTTGCTGTTAATGGTAATCTTTCGGGCCCTTTATTAAATCAAACAACATTTTCTATTTCTTTAAATTCAGCTGTATTTGGCGCTAATACTTACACGTATTGTCCGAATTCCAGTTCAAATATTACGATCAGTCCTGTTCTGCCGACCGAAGGTGGTCCCTGGACTTATACATGGCAACCCGGTAATTTTTCAGGGAGTTCTATTTCGGTTAGTCCCACTTCTTCTTCAATTTATACCGTAACTTCAGCTTCCAGTGCTGGTTGCATTTCTAAAACTTCAGTGTCCGTCACAATGAATTGCCCTACTGCCCCTTTGTGTTCAGGAAATTTAGGTACGCCTGTGTTTTTTGAGGATTTCGGTTCGGGTTCGGCATTATATGGTCCCGCATTACCTCCTGGAGTAACTAATTATATATATCAAACAGGCAATCCTCCAAATGGAACTTATGTTATTTCGAGTAGCAGTAATCCGTCTGGCGTGAATTTGGGCTATGTTGCCGATGGAGATCATACCGGGAACACGAACGGTTATATGATGGTTGTTAACTCTGACTATCCAGCAACAGAAGTGTTTAGAAAACTCGTGACTGGCTTATGCCCTAATACAACATACGTTTTTTCATCGTATTTATCTAATAACAACACGCCGTCTACACCCACTAGCGTTTGCCCTGGGTATGTGTATGCTAATGTTAGGGTTCAAACCGAGTTTCCGACAGGTACAATTCAGAATTCTATTACAACCGGGAATTTACCTTTGGGTTTATCGAATACTGCTTTAAATTGGAAAGAATATGGCTTTGTCTTTACAACCTTGCCGGGGCAAACCAGTGTAGAGGTTGTTCTTAAGAATAATGCTCCTGGAGGCTGTGGAAACGATTATGTAGTTGATGATATTTCTCTGTCGCCATGTGGTCCGGCCGTTTCGTTATCGATTGTTCCTAATCAAACTGTTTTTTGTTCCGGGGATTCTGTGAGACTGAAATCCATTTTCACATCAGGAAATTACATAAACACTCAATATCAATGGCAACACAGTGTTAATGGTGGAGTGTCCTGGATCAATATACCAGGTGCTACGAATTTGGATTATTTTATTCCATCAGTTTCATCGAACCAAAGCGGTTTATATCAATTATTAGTTTCAGAAAATGGAAATATTAATTCTTCGTCATGCAGAATTAAAGCGGGACCAATTTCATTTTCTGTAACTTCATCCTTTGTTGGAGTCTCACAACCGACAATTTGTAGCGGCAATCCAACAACATTAACTGCTGCCGGGGCTACATCTTATTCCTGGAGTACAGGGGCCGTTTCAAATTCCATTGTTGTAAATCCTTCTACAACCACATCGTATACGGTTGTGGGGTCAAATGGTACTTGTAGCAACCAGGCAGTTTCAACGGTTAGTGTGGTTCCCGGCGGTACAATTTCGATAACCGGAAATACCCTTATTTGTAAAGGTCAATCTACCACGTTAAGCGCAACAGGTGCAAGTGGTTTCTCATGGAGTACCGGAGCAACTACATCAAGTATTATTGTGAGTCCCACCATCACCACATCATATTCCATAACACCGCCTCCAGGTTCCTGTATTAGTCCCACATTGGTCACGGTGAATGTGCTTTCTGCTCCTTCAATGACGGTTACCGGTAATACCGGAATTTGTAATCTTCAAACTACGACTTTGACGGCAAACGGAGCGACAGGTTATTCCTGGACAACTGGAGCAACATCAGCCAGTATTATAGTGAACCCCACTGTTACAACTAGTTATAGCGTAATTGGCGCAATTAGTACGTGTACCAGTCAAATCGCTGTTACAGTTACTGTAAATACTGTACCCATCATTTCTCAATTAAATGTTTCGAATTCAGATTGTGGCATGAGTAATGGCACTGCAACCCTTTCTGTCTTACCTGTATCCTCTACGTTTTTATGGGACAATGGCGCAACAACAAATAGTGTCGGAAATTTATCGGCCGGGGTTCATTCTGTCACAATTTCAAATAATGGCTGTGAAACACAAACGGTTGTTTCCATTCAGGCAAATCCAGCCCCTTCAATCATTTCTTCTTCAGTTACTCCCACATCATGCGGATTAGCAAATGGCTCCGCTACAGTAAACGCTACACCAAGTGGCAGTACATTTAACTGGAGCTCTGGTATTTCATCAACATCAAATTTTGCTCAAGGCCTGCCGGGAGGAAGTTATACGGTAACAGCAGTAAATGGCGCATGTCAAACCTCCACAGTTATTAGTATTCTAAGTTCGGTTGGTATTCAAATCATCACAGCAAGCGTAGTTCCTTCTTCGTGCATTCAGAATGATGGAAGTATTACGGTTTCTGATAATGGCACTAACCCGGTTTATTCTTGGAGTCCCGGTATTTTTGCAAATTCAAATGTTGTTACTGGTCTTTCTTCGGGGACCTATTCATTGGTGATTGCCGATGGATCCTGTTCAACACAATCTGTTTTTGTTGTCGCTCTTTCCGGTGGACCAACAGGATTAAATGTGATAAAGCAAAACGCTATTTGCAAGAGTGCAAATGGCAGCATTGATATTATTAATGTGGTAAATGGTGATGCACCATTTTTATACAGCATAAATAACGGAACTTACAATAATGTATCCACCTTTACAAATTTAGGTGGTGGGTCGTATACAGTCAGTGTCCGCGATGGGTTTGGCTGTATTTACTCTCAAACCTATACAGTAAGTATCGACCAGCATCAATTTACAATCAGCCAAACCATTAAGTCAACCAGTTGTGACAGTGATGACGGTGAGGTCGGGATTCATAACATTCAGGGAGGCTCATCTCCGTATTTATTTAGTTTTAACGGAGCCCCCAACGTTACGGATTCCCTGTTTGGCCCGTTAAGCGCTGGAACCTACTCATTAAATATCGTGGATATGAACAAATGCACGACGGGTTTTTCCATTATTGTTCCTGAAAATGGTGAGGATTATACCTTATACGTTCCTAATACATTTACTCCAAATACAGACATTGTAAATGATATCTGGTATGTTCAGGGTACGTGCCTTGGAGAGTTTAATTGTACAATCTATAACCGATGGGGTGAGAAGATCATTGAGTTGAATGATCTGAAAGAGGGTTGGAATGGAAAGTATAAAGAGAAGGACGTTCCTGAGGGCGTGTATGTTTTTACGCTAACCGTTCAAACAAAAACGGGACAGGTTCGTAAATCTGGCCATATTACTGTTTTCAGATAAAATCTTTTACGAAACTTTCGAGGGCCAATTCATAGCTTTTTAAACCGAAGCCACTGATACTTCCCAGGCAATATTTACCCAGGTAAGAAACGTGCCGGAAATCTTCTCTGGAAAAAATATTACTGATATGAACTTCTATTACAGGAGTTTTAATCGCAGCAACCGCGTCAGCAATAGCAACAGAAGTGTGAGTATAAGCGCCTCCATTTAAAATAATCCCATCCGCATCAAACCCAAATTCGTGTAATTTATCTATTAGTTCCCCCTCCACATTACTTTGGAAATAGTCAAATGAAATTCTCGGATATTTTTTTTTAAGTCCCTGGAAATAATCGTCGAACGATGTGTCGCCATAGATTTCCTTTTCTCTTTTTCCTAAAAGATTCAAATTAGGGCCATTGATAATTGCTATCTTTAACACGTTATTCATTTTACTTTCAAAATTACTCAATCCGCTGAAACTTTGGAAATCTAATATTGCAGACTTTAAATACTACCTGCAGGTGGAAAAGTCACTATCTGAAAATTCGGTTGTATCGTACGAACAGGATGTGCTGAAATTGATGGTGTTTATCGAAACATATTATCCATTAAAGAATCCTGAAGATGTGTCGTTCAATGATCTTCGTGAGTTTTTAAAGTACATTTCCGATTTCCATTTTACCGAAACAACACAATCCAGAATTATTTCCGGGCTCAAGCATTTTTTCAAATTCCTGGTGCTGGAGAATTATATTAAGTTAAATCCTGCGGAGTTATTGGAAACACCACGAATTAGGCGTAAACTACCTGAGTATCTCAGTGTCGAAGAAATTGACCGGATGCTCTCGTGTATTGATCGAAGTAGTTCAGAAGGTGAACGAAATATTGCAATGCTCGAAACCATGTACAGTTGCGGATTGCGGGTTTCGGAATTAATAACTCTTAGGTTAAGTAATGTTCATAAAAATGACGGATTTATTAGTGTTATAGGTAAGGGTGATAAACAGCGGTTGATTCCTATCGGCAAAACTGCATTACATCTTTTGGATAATTACATTCATAATCACCGTATTCATATCGAAATTAAGAAAAACAATGAAGATATGATCTTTCTTAGTAAGCGTGGAAAGCCAATTACGCGACAAATGGTGTTTTACATTATGAAAGATTTAGGGGAAAAAGCCGGTATAATTAAAAACCTAAGTCCTCATACCTTGAGGCATTCGTTTGCAACACACCTTGTAGAAGGTGGCGCGGATTTGAGGGCGGTTCAGGAAATGCTTGGACACGAAAGCATCACTACCACAGAAATATATACACATCTCGACCAGCATTTTTTGCGTGAAAACATTTTGAGCCATCATCCAAGAAATAAAAGTTAGATTTTGTTTGAAATGGCTAGTTCCCTAAAGGAAGAAAGAATCTCGCTGCGTTGAGTAGTTAATTTTTGAACCAACACTTCGTTTGTCGCCTTTAATCGTAAAAGCCTGTATATGCCGAAAGTTTTTTTCCGAAATGGAGAGATGTACAAACAAAAGACACTTGTTATAACAGAACTTAAGATCACCATGAACGCCCACCAGGCATTACGTAATAATAAATAGGCAATCACAAACTGAAGGAGATAGTAGATCAAAAATAGTACGGCCCCGATTCCCATATTAAAAGATGCTTTAAATTCAATAACTCTTACTTTCTTTTTTGTAATCTCATAAGACAGGCGATATGGCAGGTAGCTTGCTATAATTCCCCTGATATATAAAGGAGAAGTTACGATCAATAGCATTATTCTAAAATAGAAATTCGTGTAATTGATCGAACCTTGTTTGGTTGGATTGATAAGCCAGTCTTTTAACTTAAGCTTTTTAAGATGAGCAAGATAATCCTCAGAATGAGATTGAAGTGCTTTCACTTTATCAGGAGTGATTTTTGCTGCCTGTGTAATAATGCGTACTACGTCAGTTGAAAATATGAAATCATGTTCCGGATTGGTCTTCTTCAACCCTTCTTTTTTCAAATAATCGTAATGGTAAATCTCTTCAATATTCGCAATTACCTTTTCTAATTGTTGATCATCAATTTGAACAATCAACTCTTTCATTCGCGGGGTTAAGTCTGCCAAAAACTGGTTCATTGTTTTAGCAGGAGCTTCTTTATAGGCATTCAGATAATTTGCCATTTTAATTGGCTCACCTATGTTGCAAAACAAGGTGCTTCTAAATTGTGATGGATGTGAGTAATTAATGCCTACTGGCACAACCAACAGATTATTTAATTCGGCATCTTCCATGCAACCCAATATCATACGCGGCACACCTTTTTTTAATGGGCGAAGTCTCCGTTCCTGCACACACAGTCCCTCGGCAAATATGATGATCTTTTTATTTCTTTTTAAAAGTTCTTTAACCTTCTCATACGTAGCATCATTTTTCTTGAGCCCTTCTTTTCCTCCATCCTGAATTCTGTAAATCGGAATAATTCCAAGGCTTTCCAGCAATGCTGATACAACTCCTTTTTTAAATGCGTCACCGCGGGCTAAATACCTCACGCGGGGTGGATATACCAGCGTGGTAAACGCAATGGGGTCCATAAAAGCGTTAGGATGATTCATTGCAATGATTACTGGACCTTTCACCCTCAGGTATTCGGCGTTTTTTACTTTCGCACGTTTAAAATAAACGGCGATTACAAAACCCATGTAATATTTAAGGATGTGCCAAAGCATTTTTAGAGAACGCAAACATACTAAAATGCACGTATAAAAAAATCATTAGGGAAGTTGTTTATTATCGCTAACCCAACGGTGGAGGCGGAGGGACAGCGTTAAAGATCTGAGCTAATTCAGCTTGGGTTTCTGCAGCTAACCATCCGGCCATTCCTTGTTTCCAAACCAAGCTATGCTTATTAAACTGACCAGAAACGGCCATTGCCTGCAATTGTTGAATAGTAAACGGGCCCGTTTGGGCACCATTAACGGCAACAAAAAATTGTGTTACCGGAGGCGGCGGCGGAACGTTTGTTCCAGTGTTTCCATTAAATTGTTGGTTTTGAAAAGCATTTCCCATCTGGCCCATCATGCCCATTCCCATTCCTGCACCAAGCCCCGCTCCCATCATACCACCCGCCGGGTTATTTGCTGCGTCCTGCATAGCGTTTGCCGCCTGGAATTGAGTATATGCTCCAAGGTTTCCAATGATTCCCATACTGCTTCGTTTATCTAAAGCTTCTTCCACCTCAGGCGGTAAAGAAATGTTTTCGATTAAAAATTTCGTAAGGTTTAGTCCAATTTCAGAAAATTCAGGTTTAATTTTGTCGGTGATGATTTTAGAAACTTCATCTGTATTAGCTGATAAATCCAGCACAGGGATCCTGCTTTCTGCTAACGCATCCATTCCTCTCGACACAGCAATATTTCGGAGTTGTTCGTTCACTTCATCAATTTTAAATTCGGAATCGGTTCCTGAAATTTCTTTCAAAAAAAGTGCAGCGTCTGAGATTTTAAACGCATAGGATCCAAAAGCGCGTAGTCTTATCGGGCCAAACTCCGCATCGCGTAACATGATCGGATTTTTAGTGCCCCATTTTTGATTGGTAAATTGTCTGGTGCTCACAAAAAACACATCGGCTTTAAAAGGGCTATTGAACCCGAACTTCCAGCCTTTCAATGTGGAAAGGATCGGCATATTTTGGGTACTGAGGGTATACATACCAGGTTGAAAAACATCTGCAATTTGGCCTTCATTCATGAAAACAGCTATCTGACTCTCTCGCACCGTTAATTTGGCACCCATCTTTATTTCATTTTGGAAGCGCGGGAATTTATATATGATGGTATCATTTGAACTATCCGTCCAATCGATAATATCAATAAATTCACCTTTTATTTTATCCCATAATCCCATTGTAAATATTTTTTTTGTTTACACTAAAGTATGAATTTTTTTTTCAAATCATGAACTTATTCATACATAGGGGTATGTGAAGAATTTAAATTATGAATTCCTAAAATCGTTCTGTTGTTAATTGCGGAGGTTAAATGATGAAATTCTTAGTAAGTTTGCCATCATGCCCGAAAAAAAACTAATACTTGTAATTGGAGGTGGCGCTGCGGGTTTTTTTGCTGCTATTAACGCTGCAAATAATTTTCCCGGTTCTAAAGTTATTATTTTGGAAAAATCCGGAAAGGTATTATCGAAGGTAAGGATTTCAGGTGGCGGTAGGTGTAATGTTACTCACCATTGTTTCGACATAAACGAACTGGTTAAATATTATCCTCGTGGAGAAAAAGAATTGAAGCAGGTGTTTTCTCAATTTTCAGTGCGGGAAACAATTGATTGGTTTCAGGGGTTGGGTGTTAAACTGAAATCCGAACCCGACGGAAGAATGTTTCCCCAAAGTAACACCAGCGAAACAATTATTAAATGCTTTTTAACTCAAATTCAACGTTTAGGAATTAGTATCAATTTAAATGAAGAAGTACTGGAAATTGAAAAGAAAAATGACCAGCGACTTCATGTAACTACTTCAAAAAATTCTTTTATCGCGCACGCAGTTATCTGCAGTATTGGTGGACATTCTCAATTAAAAAATTATGAGTTTCTAAAAAAATGCGGGCACACCATTGATCCACTCATTCCAAGTTTATTCACGTTGAATTTACCTCAGAGCGGTATCAAAGAATTAATGGGATTAAGTGTAAAAAATTGTACGGTTAGAGTGGCCGGAACAAAACACCAATTCACCGGGCCGATATTAATCACACATTGGGGATTGAGTGGGCCAGCTGTTTTAAAGTTATCGGCCTTTGCAGCTGGTGATTTTTTTAAAATGAATTACAATGCTGGGATCTTGATAAACTGGACAGGGCATTTAAACGATGAGCTTTTGAGGGAGGAGCTTTCTCAACAATTAGGTTCAAAATCGTTGGTCATTAACACTCCTTTGTATGATATACCGAAACGCTTGTGGGAATATTTAGTATTAAAATCCGACATTCCTCCTTCCAAACCGTGGATTGAATTGGGGAAAAGGCAGTTAAATAAATTAATTGAAATGCTTTGTCACGATTTGTATGAGATGAATGGGAAAACAACTTTTAAAGAGGAATTCGTGACTTGTGGTGGAATAAATTTAAAAGAAGTAAACTTTAAAACGATGGAAAGTAAGAAGGTTCGTGGTTTATTTTTTTGTGGAGAAGTATTAAACATTGATGGTGTTACCGGCGGTTTTAATTTTCAAAACGCATGGAGTACTGCATGGATAGCAGCAAAGAATGTACTTAACTAAAACGAATGGCTTTCATTGGAGTTATTTTATTCAAAATCAACGTGGGTAAAAACATCATTAGCAGACAAGTTATGATTGTACCCACGTTAACCAATAAAATGTGCATTAATGAAAAATTAATTGGAACCGCATCAAGGTAATAAGTTGCAGGATTTAGCGTTGCTATTTTAAATTGTGATTGGAGGAGGCAAAAAACAATGGCAATTACATTTCCATAAAACAATCCTTTGATAAGTAATTTTAAGGACACATGAAAAAATATTTTTCTGACGCTGCCGTTAGTCGATCCAAGGGATTTTAAGATTCCAACAAGGTTTGTTCTTTCCAAAATTAAAATCAATAAAGCTGAAATCATATTAATTGCCGCTACCAAAACCATTAATGTGATAATGATTATAGCATTTACATCAATCATGTCGAGCCAACTGAAAATAGCGCTTTGAAGCTGTTTTACCGAGGCCACTGTATATTGGTATCCTACCATATCGTTTATGTTCTCCAAAGACGATTCAAGAAGTTGAAAATCTTTTAAATAGATTTCATACCCGGCAACTTCATTTTCCTTCCAATAATTCAGTTTTTGAATTTGTTTAATGTCAACAAACACAAGATTTTTATCGAAATCCGAAAATCCTGTATTAAAAAATCCTTTTACATAAAAATCTCTAACACGCGGTTCATAATCGATAAAGTTTTGGCCTCGGAACGCCGTATCAGCTAATTTTTTTTTGGTCATAAAATAGACCAACAGTTTTTGATTTAATGTAAGGTTTAACTTGTTGGCCAGTGTTTGAGAAACAAAAATATCTTTGCTAATGGTATCTCTAACTATGTGAAGTGCCGTGCCTTCAGAAATATAGGGTTTTAGAAAGCTCCAATCATAATCAGTAGAAACTCCCTTCAATACAATACCCTCATTTTCCGTTTTTGTTTTTAAAATACCATTTTTAGTAGCAAAGGATTGAATGTGTTGTATGTTGGGCGATGATTTAATTTCATCAATTATTATTGGATCAAATGTTATTGGATTTGGTTCTAAAGATTGATTTGGGTCATAATCATTTATTTGCAGATGCGAAGTGAACGTGGTAATCTTATTAATAATTTGTTGCTGAAAGCCCGTTACCACTGCAATTGTAATTATCATGACAGCAACTCCCAAAGCGATTCCGGTTATGCCAATTTTAACAATGGGGCTTGACATGGTTCTTGCTTGTTGGCCTTTCTGAAGTATGCGTGATGCAATATACCTGGGGAAGTTCATCCTGCTAAAGATATGGATTTTTATGGTTTTTTATGTGTTAGGCAAAGGTGGGTATTTGTTATATTTACGTCACGATAAAAATTCTTATGAGATTCCTTTTGTTTTTGATCCTGGTTATTGATGTTTCGTGTTTGTTTGCCCAGGTTGGTATTCAACCCTATCAATCCATTTCTTCAGGAGCCCAGCAAATGGATGTGTATTTACCGAAACTTATTAATCGAAAAGTTGCGGTAGTTACCAATGCTTCCGGCTTAGTTGGTAAGAAGCATTTAATAGATACTTTGCTAACTCATCACATTAATATTGTAAAAGTATTTGGCCCGGAGCATGGAATAAGAGGGACCGCCGATGCCGGGGAAAAAGTTAAAAGCGGTAAAGATCCTTTAACTAATATCACCGTTATCTCGCTATACGGATCTCATAAAAAACCCACCAAGGAAGACCTTAAAGGAATTGATGTTGTGGTTTATGACATCCAGGATGTAGGTGTTCGGTTTTACACCTATATTTCCACGATGACCTATGTAATGGAAGCATGTGCAGAGAATAATAAGGAATTGATTATTCTTGACAGGCCAAACCCAAATGGTTTTTATATCGACGGCCCGGTAATGACTAACGGGTATAAATCTTTCCTTGGTCTTCATAACGTTCCTCTGGTATACGGAATGACTTGTGGTGAATATGCACAAATGGTTAATGGCGAAGGTTGGCTCAAGAATAAGCTTTCCTGCAGATTAACCATTATACCCTTGCTTCACTATGATCGATCAAAATTTGTATCTGGCTTACCTGTAAAACCTTCTCCCAATCTCCCAAATGATACAGCTGTTCTACTTTATCCTGGAATGGGTTTATTTGAAGGAACAATAGTCAGTTTGGGCCGTGGAACAGATGTTCCATTTCAGGTCTTAGGTAGCCCGCACCACAAATCTGATTTTAATTTTACGCCACGTTCTACTTTAGTTTCAAAAAGACCAAAATATCAGGATACCCTTTGCTATGGTGTTGATCTTAGACCCACATTTAGCGATGAGTTAATGCATCGGAGAGTTAATTTAAAACATTTAATTTATTTTTACGAAAGCTACAGGAATGCAGACGTTAAATTCTTTGACAGGAATTTTAATTTTCATGCAGGCAATGATGTCCTTATGAAACAAATCATAAATAGGGTGCCGGAAGTTGAAATTAGGAAATCTTGGCAAGAAGAAATTGAAGCATTTAAGTTGATTCGGAAAAAATACCTGATTTATAAAGACTTCTAAACACAGTTTTCAGTTACCACTTATTCAGGCTTTGCTTTCTTTTGGTATAAATACGCGTTACCTGTATTATATCGTAATGTAATTTCTGGTCCTCCACTTAATTTTGATACTTTCGTTAATCCCGAAACATTCATATCATAGCTGATACCAATCCCATACTGCTGCTTTTTATCGTAGGAAAACGAAAATATTACGGCGTCTCTGTACCTGTAATAGGCACCAAAACCTACTGATGTACGCTGAATGATGCCTGTATATTTGGAATTTTCTTTGATGTAATATTTAAAGGCAGTACCTGCAACGATTTCGTGGCTTGAGTTTTGTAATTGTATTAAAAAACTGGGGGCAACTGCCACATTAGTATGCGGTAAACCTATTACAAAATCTCCATGAAGAACATATTTCATCCCGATCTTAGGAGTACTTGAAACAAGATAGGATTGTTTAGGCCGGTTAATATGGAATATTGCTAAACCGATATTTGCTTTTTTTTGCCGGTTCGCAACAATTAGTTTTTCACTGCCTGTATAACTCCAGTTTATACCAGCACCTAAATCAGGATATATAAATGAAAACGACCTGGAGTTTTCACCATTAATCATCGTGGCATCGTAACCGGTACCATTGTATTGGTTAGAAAAAATCAAATTTGAAAAATCAATTTTTCTCTGTACCACGCTCGTTTGAAATCCAATGGATAAATTACTCTCTTTATTTAATGGAACAAACGTTGCCAGGTTTGCGTTAAATTGTGTTGTTCTAAGATTACCATCGCCTGCTTTATCCGAGTAGAAAGAAAGCCCACCGGCGAACCTATTAAAGCTTTTTTTCGTAAACGTCATGGATTTCCCGTCAACTTGCTCCCAACTACTGGTTTTAAATCGGGATTCTACAGAAAATCCATATGTTTTATAGGGTACAGTAACGGTTCGCCATTGATCCCGATAAATCAGTGAAGCTTTTAATACACTTGAAACCCCGGATAAAGCGGGATTAATTAATTGTGGGGCCTCTCCAAACTGGGAAAAATGAAAATCCTGGCCCTTAACTTTATATCTATTCAGAACAACAATAGATAAAATAAATATTAATATTTTTTTTGACATGAATTATTTTATTAAGGTGATGTTTCCTTTTCTCTCTATTTTTTCGCCCTGTATGGTTTCTGCTTTTATATAAAATACAAAAACAGCCGGGTCAAGAAGTTTACCTAAATACATTCCGTCCCAGCAAAAATCTGCTTCGGTTGATTCAAATACCTTATTACCCCATCTGTTAAATATCGCTACATAAAATTGTGATAAACAACCTTTCCATCCTTGTAAACAAAATTCATCATTATTACCGTCACCATTTGGTGAAAAGGCATTTGGTGTGTCGTATTTTCGATTGTTTTCGCAGTCAATCTCCACATTCACTAACACGCAGGCTACGTTCAAACATATCCCTTCAGATGTGCTCACACAATATTCAGTTGATACTTCCGGACTGGCGATCGGATTGGAACAGGTGGTGCAACTTAATCCATCACCCGGGGACCAGGTATAGGATGTATTGCTACCCGAAATATTCAATTGTGCTTGTTGTCCGGGGTTTATCACGGTGTTAGAACTAATAGTTAATGAAGGCATTGTTGTGTTTTGTGATACAGCACCGCTGGCTGTGGCAGTACATCCGTTAGCAGCTGTAACAGTTACGTTATAGTTTCCGGGTAAATTAACGGAAGGACTTGCACTGTTTGATCCGCTTACAATCCCCGGCCCTGACCAAACATATGTTCCACCTCCGGTGGCGCTAATCGTTACGGTAGTAATCAAACAGGTTAATGTTTGCGAGCTTGTTATCGTTATGGTTGGTGTAGGTGTGTTTTTAATAACGGACGTTGTTTTTGTCGTAATACAACCATTGCTTGATGATACCGAAACCGAATAGATACCAGGCATGTTAACGGTTGGAGACGATGTATTTCCGCCCGTTAGTATTCCTGGGCCAGACCAGTTGTAAGTACCTCCACCAGTTGCATTTAATGTTGCAGTTGTCGTAAGGCATGTAATAGTTTGTGTTCCAGAAATTGTTACCGTCGGAGCTAAAATATCTTCAGTAACATTGGCAGATGTTGCATACGAACAACCATTGGAAGGATTTGTTATAGTAAGAGAATAAGTCCCACCTGAGCCAAAAGCATTTGTAGATTGTGCATTGGAATTTCCAAGAGTTCCTCCAGGTGGTGCGGTCCAGGTGTAGTTCATTCCTGTAGTAGAAGAATTCAATACTACTGTAGGTGTTGTACATGTGATTGTGCCGTTTACGCTTACAGTTGTTACAGGAATTATTGTATTTTGTGTGACAGACGTAGTTGTTGAATATGAACAGCCGTTGGATGGATTCATAACAGTTAGTGTATAAACCCCTGCACTTCCTGACGCAGATGTTGACTGAGTGAATGAACTTCCAATATTTCCTCCTGGTGGAGCGGTCCATGTATAATTCATCCCCGTTAATGTCGAATTTAAACTTACGGTAGTAACAGAGCAGGTAAGAGTTCCGCTAGTGCTTGTAGAAGTTAAAGGCGTGATGGTATTTTGAGTAACCGAAGTGCTTGTTGTGTAAGTACAACCATTAGAGGGATCGAGTACCGTCAAAGAATAAGTTCCTGGATTTCCGGATGCTGAAGTAGATTGACTATTCGCAGACCCTAATATGCCGCCTGAAGGTGCGGTCCAGGTATAATTCATCCCTGCCAATGTTGAATTTAAAGCAACAGTTGCAGCCGAGCAGGTTAATGTACCTGTTGTGCTGGCAGTAGTGAGTGGCGCTGTTGTATTTTGGGCAACGGTTTGTGTGCCAACGGTTGAGCACCCCCCCGAATTGGTAACAGTAAATGCAAATGTTCCTCCCTGGTTTACAGTAATGGAGGGAGAATTGGTTGATCCTATAATACCAGTCCCAGACCAACTGTAGGTAATGGGTGTTACAGTTGAAGATAAACTAATTGTGACTAGTGTATTGGTACATGTAATAGAATTTGTAACAGGGTTTACAGTAACAGCTGGTGCTCCAGATACGGGGAATACCTGCATGGTTGAGGAGGCAACACATCCATTAATAGGATCTGTTGCAGTTAAGGTATATAATCCTGGAGCACAAGCGGATGTGGAAAAACTTGTGGTTGATCCGCATACGAATGGGCCTGACCAGTTTGCCGTCGCATTGGTTGGCGATGAAACGCTTCCGTTTAACGAAACAGAGGCTGAATTGCAGGTAAGAGTTTGATTAGAACCCGCATTCACACCGGTTGGAGTAGTTGTATTTTGGTTAACGCTCGTTGTTGTGGTATATACGCAACCGTTCGCCGGGTTTTGAACTGTTACTGTGTACACGCCAGGGGAACCTGAAACAGATGTGGATTGCGTATTTGAATTGGAAATATTTCCTCCTGAAGGAGCCGTCCATGTATAGTTCATTCCAGTCAATGAAGCATTTAGGGTAACTGTGGAAGTAGCCAAGCAGGTTAATGAGCCTGTAGTACTAATTGAAGTTGTTGGTACTGTGATATTTTGTGCAACGCTAAGGTTATTTGAAGTTGTACAGCTATTGGTAGTGTTGGTTAATGTAAAATTAAAGGTGCCTCCCTGGTTTACAGTAATCGTTGGCGTACCATTCCCTGAAACTATTCCGCTTCCCGACCATGTATATGTTGCAGGTGATACTGTAGAAGAAATACTAACCGTTACCAATGTGTTAGTGCATGTAATGGTATTAGTAACCGGGTTAAGAGTTACCGATGGTGCCCCTGCGCTTGGCGAAACCATTACCGTTGATGAACTAATACATCCGTTAATTGGGTTTGTGGCTGTCAGAGTATATACCCCGGCTCCACAAACAGAGGTGGTAAGCGATGTTGCTGTTCCGCAAACATTCGGTCCGGTCCAGTTCACCGTGGGATTGGTTGGAGATGTGACGCTCCCGTTTAAAGCTATGGAAGGCGTTGCACAGGTTAACGTTTGATTTGTTCCGGCACTAACACCGGTAGGAACAGTTGTGTTTTGTGTCACAGTTGTTGTTGTGTTATAGGAACACCCATTTGCAGGGTTGCTAACTGTTAATGAATAGGTACCGGGAGCGCCTGAACCTGTACTCGATTGAGAATTTGCATTGCTCACGCTTCCTCCTGCGGGTGCTGTCCAGGTGTAGTTCATGCCAACAAGAGATGAATTTAAAGTAACCGAGGTGGTTGCGCAAGTAAGAGTCCCTGTTGTACTGGCAGTTGTCGTTGGCACCACTGTGTTTTGAGATACAGAAGTTGTAGTAGAATAAATACATCCGTTTGCAGGATCAACAACGTTAATCGTGTACGTTCCTGCTGCTCCGGAGGCAGTTGTTGATTGAGAATTTACAGTACCGAGACTTCCGCCGGCCGGAGATGTCCAGGTGTAGTTCATACCTGCAAGGGTTGAATTTAGCGTAACCGAGGCCGTTGCGCAAGTAAGCGTCCCTGTTGTGCTGGCTGTTGTCGTTGGCACCGTTGTGTTTTGAGATACAGAAGTTGTAGTAGAATAAGTACATCCGTTTGCAGGATCTATAACTGTAATCGTGTATGTTCCTGCTACTCCAGAGGCAGTTGTTGATTGTGAATTGACTGTTCCGAGACTTGCACCGGAAGGGGCGGTCCAGGTATAATTCATGCCGGCCAATGTTGAGTTTAATGTGACGGAAGTAGATGAACATGTTAAAGTTCCTGTGGTACTTGCAATTGTTGTTGGAATTACGCTGTTATGGGTAACAGAGGTAGTTGTTGCGAATGTACATCCTGTTGATGGATTAACAACTAGTAATGAATAAGTTCCCGAAATTCCAGAAGCAGTTGTTGATTGGGAATTTGAACTTCCAAGGCTTCCTCCGGTTGGGGCAGTCCACGTATAATTCATTCCTGCAAGCGTTGAATTTAATGCGACAGTAGATGTGGTGCAGGTTAATGTTCCTGTGGTGCTTGCTGTAGTGGTTGGAACCGTTGTATTTTGAATAACTGCAGTTGTGGTTGAATACGAACAGCCGTTTGCAGGATTGACAACGCTCAATGTATAAATTCCAGCACCAGAAGCACTGGTGGACTGTGTGTTTACAGAGGATACACCGCCCCCTGATGGCGCCGACCAAGTATAAGTCATACCTGCTAAAGTCGAATTTAGAGCTACTGTTGTTGTTGAACAGGTCAGTGATCCGGTTGAACTAGCGGTTGTTGTTGGTGTAATTGTGTTTTGTGATACTGCAGTTGTTGTGGAATATGTACATCCATTAGTTGGATTGACAACTTTCACGGTATATGTGCCCGCAACACCTGAAGCTGAAGTTGATTGCGAATTTGAACTGGCCACGCTTCCACCTGGCGGAGCGGTCCAGGTATAATTCATACCTCCTAATGTTGAATTTAAAGCTACAGTTAATGTTGTGCAAGTAAGTGTTCCGGTAGTACTTGCAGTGGTAGTAGGGACTGTTGTATTTTGTGTAACGGCAGTAGTAGTAGAGTAGGTGCAACCATTTGCCGGATTTACGACCTTAATTGTATAGGTTCCTGCAGCTCCAGAAGCAGCCGTTGATTGAGAATTAATGGAAGCCAGTGATCCTCCTGCCGGTGCAGTCCAGGTATAGTTCATTCCGGCTAAAGTCGAAGTCAATGATACAGAGGTTGCGGAACAGGTTAAAGTACCGGTTGTGCTGGCTGTTGTGGTTGGTATAGTAGTATTTTGAATGACGGTCAGATTATTTGACGTTGAACAACTATTCGTAGTATTAGTTAACGTAAAATTAAATGACCCTCCCTGATTAACAGTAATCGTTGGAGTGCCGTTTCCTGACACAATACCAACCCCTGACCAGGTATAGCTTGCGGGAGAAACGGTTGAAGAAATACTTACCGTTACAAGGGAATTTGTACAGGTAATGCTATTAGTAACAGGGTTTAATGTGACAGAGGGTGCGCCTGCGCTCGGAAATACCTGCACTGTGGATGTTGCGGTACAGCCATTTACTGGACTCGTCGCCGTCAACGTATAAATCCCTGCTCCGCATGCTGATGTAGTAAAATTTGTGGCGGTACCACACACATTTGGACCTGTCCAGTTCGCTGTAGAATTTGTGGGAGTGGTAACACTGCCGTTTAATGTAACAGAAGTCGAGGCACAGGTTAAAGACTGACTTGATCCCGCATTAACTCCTGTAGGCGCAACCGTATTTTGGCCGACGCTGGTAGTGGTAGTATAAACACATCCATTCAAAGGATTTTGGATCACAATTGTATATATGCCAATTGCTCCAGATGCAATGGTTGATTGAGTATTTATACTCCCAATACTTCCACCTGGTGGTGCTGTCCAGGTATAATTCATTCCTGCACTTGTTGAATTTAAAGTCACAGTATTTGTTGTGCAGGTAAGTGTACCAGTGGTACTTGCTGTGGTAGTTGGTGCCGCCGTATTTTGAGTTACGTTGGTTGTTGTCGTGAAAGTACAGCCGGCAGAGCTTTTAATAATAACAGTATAGTTTCCGGCTGCCCCGGAAGCAGTGGTGGAGTGTGAATTTGAACTTCCTACAGTTCCACCCGCCGGCGCAGACCAAGTATAGGTCATGCCTGAAATATTAGAGTTTAAGGCAACAGTTGTTGTGCTGCAGGTAAGAGTGCCGGAAGTAGTTGCCGTAGTTGTCGGGATAGGATTGATAGAAACGCTAACCGTATTTGAGTTAACGCAACTTAATGAATTAGTTCCTGTAACAGTATACACTGTTGCTACCGTTGGCGTAACGGCGATAGATGAAGTCGTGGCTCCCGTGCTCCATGTGTAAGTAGATGCACCCCCCGCTGTGATTGTGATAGAGCTCCCCTCACATACGCTTGTATTAGTCACCGCAATCGTAGGGGTTGGTTTTATCGTGATAACTGTATTTACTGAAACGGCCATACAAGTGCCAGAAGATGGTGTTACTAAATAAGTGACTGTATACGTATTTGCAGTACTCAGACTGGGAGTTATTATACCGGTTGTTGCGCTCATCGATAAACCCGTTGGTGTCGAAGAATAAGACCCGCTAGAAATAGCCCCAACGCCAGTGACCGTTGGTGTGAGAGTGACGGTTGAAGTCTTACAAACAGATCCACCATAATTTAGCGCAGTTAATGTGGGGCACGAACAACTGATTATAACTGTTGTAGTTTTTGTGCTGGTGCAACCAAATTTATCGGTAGCCGTTAAGCTATATACTGTAGTTGTGGTAGGACTTACGGTTGGACTTAGTGTATTTGAATTTGTCATTGTTGACGTAGGACTCCAAGTGTAACCCGTTACACTATTTGGATCACGTAAAACCACCGTCCATGAAATTAAACTTCCGGAACCACCTCCGCCGCCACGCGTGTCGGCAATTTTCAATATCCAATTAGTGTTTGAATTACCTCCGGCAGCCATAATGGCATTTAAAACAGATTGAGGGAAACAATAAGTTGCCGTACCACTCGTTCCTGTTAAAGGTAATGGTGTGAAATTATAGGTGTTACCATTAACTGTTATAGTAACATTATTCCCTATTAAATCATTTCCAATGTCGGAATGTTTTGTGTGGTTAATTGTAAAGCAAATGGATTGAACCATTCCCGTAGCGAGTGTAGTAGAAAGCATACCCGTACTAGTAATTGTATTCGTTATTCCTGTAGGAGTATTATTAGTTATTGTAGTGTTTGGATTATTCGTATAATTATGGTCATTATAAGGAGTTCCAAGAGAAATAATACCTCCAAGATTTGCACTGGATGGAGGGCAAATTGTTGAGGTGAGCGGACTGATACTTATAACAGGGCCCGTATTTAAATTAACTCTTTGCGAATACACACTTGTACAGCCGCCGCCATTTGCAACTAAGGATATTAAATAATCACCAGTGGTTGTATAAGTATGTGTCGCATTGTTTGTTGTCGACGTACTTCCGTCTCCATAATTCCACGTATAGGTAGTGGCACCCACAGACCCATTGGTTATGTTTACAGTAACCGGAACCGTACAGGATGATTGAGGCGTAACAGTAAAGATTGCAGTGGTTCCCATTTGGAAAGTTCCACCCCAATCAAGCGTAAAACCGTTGTTAGTTTGATTGTAATTGTCAATTAAAAGTGCATAAGTTTGCCCTGCTGTAACCGTAATTGGAGCTGCGAATTCCCCCGGGCAGGGTTGCCCGGCCGTATTGCCTAACATACCAAAAGTTGCACCTGGGGTGCCACAACTGAATGGCCCGGCAGAGGCATAGTTGTAATTACAGCCCACCTGTGTTCCCAAACATCCCGCAGTAACATTATAAAGTGCCCAATCATATTCATCTGCTGCAAGAGGTGTTCCTGTGAATTCTAGAATTCCTGTAACTCCAACAGTGAATTTAATCCATACATCCTTCCTAACAGCAGCCCCAAAACAACTTGGTTGTGTTCCACTTGCTGTGAAGCCGCTTAAATTCGGAAAATCCATACTTGCTTTGTTACATACCAATGATGCCTGAGCACATGTGTTTCCGGGCGATGCGGCTGGAGGTGTTGAACTGATACATAATTGAAAGGTTCCGTCGGTTCCATTAGTTTCAACTGATATTAAAACGACTGTTCCTGGTGCCAAACCTAATGTTGAGGAAACCGATGCTGTGCCGGTCGCAGAATTACAAACATCATAAGTTCCTCCTGCACAACCACTTGTTATTAAAGTAAGTACAAGACCGGAGGCTGGAGTGGTTCCATTAGGTGTAACGGTAATGACATTATTTGCTCCAGTAGCAACATAGGTAAACCAAACTTCATTGCCTGCAGTTCCTACATCACAGGCATTCGTTGAGTTATCACTCGTAGCGTTTAAATTAGTTGAATTTAAACATGTGACTCCCGAAACTGGCAAAGCTACAGCTTGTGCATTTACGCATGCATCATTTGACGGGGTCTGTGCGAAAGCTATAGTAACATAAAACAAGAAAAAAAGTATGAAGATTGATTTCATTATTAATGGGGTGCGAATGTGAATAAGAGAACTTTAATTTTTTAAAATGTTGAAATAAGATCTATTTCTTTTCCGAAATTTGTTTTTATTTCAAATGATGAGAATATTTTTAATCGTACTTGAGACCCTAGTTCGATATAAACAGTTTCGTTTGTTTTTCTGTTTTTTTCTATCAACTCGTCAATATTGTAAGGAATATTAGGTTTTAACCTGGGATCTTTTACCTGAATTTGAAATGTTCCCGCATATTTTTTCAATTTTTCTTCAATTGATTGCGGCTTTCCATCATCAAAGTTTTTGATATGATAGGTATTAATTACGATAGGATTAATAACATTCGTTGCTTTTAAGTGAGCAAGAAGCAAAAGAAAAACAGTAAATGACAAAATTCGCGAAGACAATATTCTTAATGCGTTCATTGAGATAGTGAATGTTATAACAAAGGATTAATTTTTAATGTGGAATTTCATAAAGATAAAGTAAAATGAAGATTAGTTTTAATACTTCACGCATTGAAAAGGGCATTTTACCTGTTAATTATATGGTTTTACTGATTTTAACATTCTTCAATTGTTAAAAGGTTGCTGAGACTTACTGAGGTTAGTTAAAACATGAGAATTTGTGTAGGCTATAAAATTCTTTGAAAAACGAATTTTAATATTATTTTTGCCGTCGTTCCGGAGAGGTGTCAGAGTGGTCGAACGAGCAAGCCTGGAAAGTTTGTATACGGGAAACTGTATCGCGGGTTCGAATCCCGCCCTCTCCGCTGATAGGGACTTAGGCTCAAAAAGAGAACTAAGTCCCTTTTTTATTAAAGCAAAATCGCCCGTATTATGGGCGATTTCAGCAATAATGTAATTCAAATCCGGAGTTCGAAATGCCCCCTTTTCCTTGTCATATACCAAACCGGACGGGAAGATAAGGTTTTGCAGTTTTTCTTTGAGGCTAATACTGCCCTCTACCCATAATTTACGCAGGTTTCGGCATAATAATGAGGCTTCATTTAGCATTTCTTTCAGGTTCGAAATGTAAATACCACAACCATTGATTTCCTTCTGTAAATTCGCATAGTCTGCCATATATTTTGCTAGGAAACGATCATAGGTTTCTTTCGGCATTTCCTCTTTTATAAAATGCTTCTCCTCAAGCTTCTCAATATTTCTTTTAAGCTCAGCCAGTCGGTCTTTAAGCTCCTTTTCCTTCTCTACGTTGCCTTTATTCAGTTCGTAGTAGGTGCTTTCTAATTCCATTAAAACGGCCTCGTTCAAATCCTCCCTTATTTGGTAGTTCTCCAAGTCAGTTGCAAATAATTCATGCATCGACTTTGCGCTTTTGTTGCATTTGCATCCGTTTGTTCTGCACTTATAATAATACAGGTTCTTCTTCTTTACAATATAACCCGTATAAGGTTGTTCGCAATCCGCACACTTAACAAAAACTTTTAAAGGAAGATTAATGTTTTCTAATTTATGCGGCACTCCGTATTTAGTAGAGGAGGAAACAATATCGTTCACTTTCATAAACTCTTCCTTTGAGATCATCTTTTCATGAAGCCCATCTTCGATCTTGCCATTTAGCATCCCGTGAGAAATCAAACCGCAATAAAAAGGATTAATAAAAATCTTGTGTAATTGTTGCTTATACATTTTTACACCCTGTGCTTGAAGTTTCAAAATAATTTCTTCATTCTTCATGCCCTGTATTTTCCATTCCCAAGCTTTCTTTATTTTCTTGCCATCTGCGTTCACAATTATCTTACGTTCACCGTTCGACCTCACAATATCATACCCCTGCGGTGGCTTCACTACCCAAATACCTTTTTCAAATTTAGCTTTCATTCCTGCCATAGCAACTTGTTTGCGCTGATCATTATCCCAACGCCCAAATAGTAATTGCATATCATGAAATAAAACCCCACTTGCATTAGAGGTATCTATCGGTTCGGTAACTGCTTTAATATGTACGCCATGTTTTTCTCTTAGTTCATCGGCAATAGAAATTGCTTTCCCACCAGTCCTGCTAAAGCGAGTCATCTTATAAACTAAGATGGTTCCTATTTTACCTTTGCTTTGCCTAATAAAACTCAGCATACTCTGAAACTCCTTTCTTGCATCGGTTTTAGCACTTTCATAAGTGTCGCCAAAACGAGATACAATAATTAAATTATTTCGGGCAGCATATTCTTCAATAGCTTTCCGTTGCGTTTCTAAGGAATCATTTTTGTCAAATTGCCCTTTGCCGGAAACCCTTGTGTACATTACAACTAAATTGCCTTCAACCTTTTTAACGATTGTAGTGCTAAACCGACCAAACTTTGATTCTATTAGTCTTTCGTCTGTGATCATTTTTTTCCTTTCGTTTTATTATACTGCGTTACTTTTTCTCTTGTTCCTTTTTCTTATTATTCAAATGCTCGTAAAAAATAATCGCTAAATTTTTTACCGCTAATAAAATTTCTTGAGCTTGTTCATCAGAAACATTTTCATAATTTTTTATTCTTTTAATTTTAGCAATACTCAACCCTTCGTGCTTCCTGCTTTCGCTAATTTCCATTTTGTCCATTTTTTTTCACAGTTCTTATTTTATCTTTCTCACTTTAATTGAAGTACGGCACTCTTTTCCAAACGTGGTAGTAAATTATGCTATAGTTTTAATGGCAATAACTACTGCCATTAAAACTTGCACGTCTGAAATAAAGATCCCATACTCTTATGCCTAATCATCCTCTTCTTCCGATTCTTCCTCGTTTTCGTAGTAATCATCAAGGAGTTCACTTAACGTAAAAACGTTTGCTCGCTCCTGTTTTTCATAGCTTACTTCAATTAAGATATCGCCTTCTTCGTTAACTCCATTTATTTCGTTGGTTAACTCATGCTCTGCTAATGCTTCTGCAAATTCTGTTATAAAGTCACTCGGTACTTCAAATTCTTTGGTTCTCATGTTTTTCTTTTTAATTGTTATTTTTTCTTTTTGTTTTTCCATTGATCTGCTTGGCAGATTTGTTGGCGATCTGTTTCTTACTTTCCTGTTCATCTTTTTTTTGTTTTACAGGACAAAGTAAAGTCAGGTCATTTTGGTGCTTTCCCGGTTTGGGAAGATTTTTTCAGATTCTTTCAGATTTTTTCGTTTATGGTAGTTAATGGCAAGTTTGGGCAGATAAATTTTGAGCCTGAAAATACTCCGGGATGATTCGGGGGAGATAAGGGGGTAATATTGGGAACATTAAATTTCTTTCTGTTTTTTCCGGAATTTTTCGGGGATTTATTCGGGGGAGACTTGGGGTAAGATAAAGATTCCACAGAGTTGTGCAAATCACCCAAAAGAGAAAACTAGAATTTCTGCGAAAGGATAATTATGCTCTGATCGTTGGGCTCCAATACTTTGTTTTCTTTATAGAAAGATTCTAGTTCTTTTATGGTGAACCATCTTGATCCAAGAAGCCCTTTATCAAATAATCTTTCAAATTCAGGAGCATTCAATGCGACATCCAAAATTTTATCTAGTCGTAGTATTTTATTACCATCTTTGGAAATATCTAAGCGATCTGGAAGTTGGCAAATCGGAATATGCCAGCCACTTGTGATATAATTGTCTGGATTTTGAAGTTTGTCAGTGGGTCTTAGAAAAGGGACGCAATAGGGAAGTCTATAAGTATTACTACTTGCAATTTTTGATGATGCCTCACAATACCCTTTTTTACAAAAGCATGCTGTTGCTGTATTAAGTTGGGGAGCTAGATTTTTTACTTGAGAAAAATATAATATTCCATCCTCCCATATTTTATACTGAACTGCAATAATACGAACCATTCCATCATAATGATATTCGTATATTAAATCTACACCGGTTGCGGCCTCTGCTTTGCCGGGATGAAGAAATCTAATTACAAATGGATCACCGGATCTTGTTCTAAATATTTTGTATTTGCCGGCAATCTGTTTGACATATTCAAGATTCAATCGCTTCCCATCATAATCGTTTCGTAATGCTTCATCCTCAGAATAGGAAAGAAACATAGGAGAATGTTCTCGCAATAAGCGAACTAATTTTGCCTTTTCTCTGTTAAGCTGTTTTAATTTGGTTTCTTTATTAAGAGGATTCTTAACAAGTTTCTCGATATGCTCTATTCTTATTTTAATAAGCTCTTCTGCGCTTATTTGCTTATTCTCATCTATTGATCTTGCTTTAGCTTCCTCAAGATATTTTTCATAGACAATATCAATAAATTCTTTTTGTCCCAATATTGAATCTTTTCCACCAAACAAATCAGTAAAATTATTCTGAGCAAACTCTATAGCTCGATTATAGGTTACGTTTGTTCTCTCATCCAGCATTGATAAGTTTTCACGAAGAGCATTGACAACCAACCATTCTATTTGTAATCTTTCATTATTGAGTTTGTCCATAATCTAATCCTCTTTCTTGGTACTATCTTATCAACTTTAAGATTATCTAGAGCTTTATCTTGGTAGTTACTTAGATTATCTATAATTCTTATGCTTGAGTCTTTATTTCTAGTATTTCTTCTAGATTTAATACTAGGACACTTTGTCCTAGTATTTGTCCTAGTTCTAATCTTAGTATTTCCTCTAAATTCAACTAGGACACTTTGTCTTAGTATTTGTCCTAGTTCTAATACTAGTATTCCTCAAGATATCTAATCTAGTATTCACTCTAGTTAAACTCTAATTCTTTTTCTTAATTCTAATCTAGTCTTTGTATCTGCTAGTTCTTCTATTTAGCTATATACTTAAAGTTTGGAGAATTAAGTTTTTCTCCATTATCTCCAAGGAGTTTTAATGTTCTCATCTTAGAAAGATGTCTTGAAGCCTTTCTTTCTTCATATCCGAAGTGTTTGGCATATCCTTTCTTGGTCGCTTCTCCTTTTGATTTAACCCATTCGTACCCAGCTAATTCATCATTATTCAATTCTTTGATTGCAGTATGGTGGGAAACTCTTTTAACCGCTTCCAAAGTTCTAGGAAAAGTTAGGGTTAGAAAAGGATTTTTCATCTCGTATTCCGGCAATGGTAATTTAAATTTGTCATTTAAAGATCGAAGCGCCTTCATTCCAAATCCCTTTTCTTCAACGTAATCCATTAAACCAAAAACATAAGTTATTATTGGGTTACGGCTAACGGAAGGTGCCTGAAAGGTATTTAATTGATCTAATGAAATAGAAGGCATAGGCGCTCCCGGACTTTTGACAATAATTTTATCATTGTCAATTTCTAGAGCCGATTTAGCACCCTCTATTGAATAATCACGGTGAACAATGGCATTGATTATAACTTCCCGAAGCACATCAATTGGGAAATCAGGGATATCTTTTCGTTTGAATCCGGAGGTATCTTTTGACAGAGGTAAAACCTTCTTTAGCCATTCTTCAACCAAATCAGGAATTAATACTAAGGGTTGATCAAAGGTAGCGGGCTCTATTTTATAGTCCCCGTAATCTACATGAGCCATCAAAGCTGCTTGTTTAAATTTTGCACGAGGATTTTCTCCGAAAAGTAAAATCCCCATTCCGGTAGGGCGATATATATTTGCCTTCTCATCAAAATGCATAACGCCTATATCAGCCAAAAAACTTTGGAAAGCTTTGTCTTTAGGCTTATACTTTAACTTTGCTTCCTCAATAAACTTACTTAATGCTTCCTGAGAAAATTGAGAAATATCGGCTCGTGGAATCGATTTTTTAAACTCTGAAACTTTAGTTTCCGTTTTTGCAACTTTAGCTCGGTGCGTAGCCTGTTTTAAAAAAGCGGCATTCACTTGTTCTATCTGTTTTTGAAACTCCCGGTCGAACATAATAACTTTGACCCCTTTCTCCTCCATATATCTAATGCCTTCTCCGGCAACAGTAGGATCAGGATCTTCAATGCCTACATAAATGGTTTTAATTCTTGCGCTGGTAACATGTGTACAACAACCTCGCTTTGGAGGACTTCGCTTTACACAAGGCTCGAGAGTAGAAAATAATACAGCGTCTTTCAAGTCTTTACTTATACATTTACGTTCTATTAAAACATACTCAGCATGATTGCCTTCACGCACCTCACCTCTATGCGCAGTTTCATAAGTACCATCAGGAAAAACTAATACTGCGCCCACTTTTGGATTTACTTTTCCATCAGTACGTTTTTCAGCTATAGATTTACGCATAACATCAACAGCAAGCTTCATATACTTCTTAGGGTCAAACCCTTCTATCTTCTTTGTAGTCTTTTTTGCCATTATAATGCAAATTTATTTAAACTCCTCAAAAAATGCTGAATCAATATCATAAACCGTTTTGGGCTTAAGTCCTAATTCAAATTTTTCAAACAAATCTACAAGTTTTTCCCCATCTACTAATTCTATAGGTGGAACTCCATCACGTATAGCTTCGTTTCTTGCTTCTTTAGTAAATCTTCCGGTTGTTAAAATGATCCCTTTGTCAGCCCGGCCTTGCATGGCACCACGAAAATCTCGAACCTGTCCAGGCCCTACTGATTCTTTATAGCGTTTACATTGAAATAAAACCTTAAAACTTACCAAATCATTAATCTCCAATAAACCGATGCCGTCTATTCCGTTGTCCCCAGATTTTCCGGTAACTTGAACATTTTGAAAGCCGCATTCAGTTAATAAGCGTTTGCAAATCCTTTCAAATCCATCCGGACTAAGGCTTTGAATAACAGACAGTAAATTATATGAATGTTCTTCTTCTTCAGTTGAATACTCTTCCTCCATAATTTTATTTTCAGGAGAAGTTTTTTTAACCGTACTGTTTTTTACCGAAAAACTTGCCTGAACAGTTTTGTACAACTCCATTACATCCTTCTCGCTTAAGTTTGAGCCCAAGCCTTTATCTGTAAGTTTCCAAGTACCGCGAACTTTTGAATCAATATAACCAGCTTTCGTTAAATACATTCTCGCCCATTGAATGCGGTTTTTTACTCTTGATTGCCCACTTGGAATGGTTTGTTCAACTTCAGATTCAGGAATTTTTAATTTCTCAATAACTGAATCTATAACTTCAGAAGTAACGCCTGCCCCTCCCATATCTTTAAGGGTTTTAACCACCGGGTTTATGTATATTAAAAATTGCGGGCCTTTCATAATCTAGTTTTTAGTTTGGATTGTGTCGATAAATTGATGTAATTTCTTCTCATTAGGAAATAGATTAATCAATTCAGTAAAAGAAATTTCCGGATGATGATCTCCCATTGACCAAGCCGTTAATTCATAAGGATTGTAAATGAAGACAATTGAGTCATTTTTAAAATAATAATTTCGAAAATTTTTCTTTTCTGCTTCGAACCCATGATCATACACATAAAAATATTCAGAAACATCTTCTTCGTATTCAGTTTTTGCTTTTACCATCAACTTATCATGAATGCAATCTCTTAGTACCCCTAGAGAAGATTCAAAATTTTCAAATAATTCCTCCAATTCTAAATTACGCAAAGGATTAATTAAATAATTATTTCCTTTCGACCAATAATTTCCATGTGCACACCCAGTTTCATATAAAGACCAAAATGAAGTATAACTAATAAAATTTTTGCTAATGAAATGCAAATTAATCGTACCGTAACAAGTACTATCTGCTTCAAACATACCCCAACCTTCTTCCTCTTTATTTATTTCAACACCTTTCAAATGATTAAAATAGTTATCTCTTGAACGAATCAAATATTTTAAAACATCATTCTGAATCAAAAGGTTTAGCTCCTTTAGTGATTCGGCTTCTATGTTTTTAAACTGAGGGTATCTGATGTCATAAGTTTGTTTAGGGCTTTTGTCAACATATTCTCCTTTCACGTTTTTTTCATCGCTTTCAAATCCAGCTATCTTATGCTTCCTCGATTCTTCTTCTTTAATCACAATTGATCGCTGAAAATTAATAGCTTGTAGAATTTTATTTTGATAGTCAGTTGATGAGTACTCAACCCATTGAAATTTATTAAGTTTAAAAGGAATCTGACAAGCATCTATTTTAATTGGAATAATATAAATATCAGAATCTAGTTTCTCTTCGCAATAAATGACGGCTTGATTAAATTCTTTTTGCACATAGCCTCGCTTTCCCACAGATGTACTAGAAAGCAACAACAAAATGAAGTCAGCTTTCTGTAACGCTTCTTGAATCATCAAATCCCAATTTTGACCGGGCAATAAGTCTTTCTTATCCATCCAAGGCTCGAATCCATTTTCAGAGAGGAATTTGTGAAGTTTGTCAGCGTACTGAAAATCTTCCGCTGCATAGCTTATGAATACTTTATTATACATCAACAATTATTTTTTCTGTTATTTTTACCCCAAATACAAAGAAAATTCTCAGCTTCATGCGGCTTTAATTGTTGAATTACTTTTGGGAACGTAGTTAAAGGGAGGCTTCTTTTCATTTGAATTTTTCCTTTCAATGCTTTATTTACTCCTTTTATAACGCCTGCTTGAACGTATACTTCTTTCGGATAAACCCCCAAGTTAAATCCAATTCTCAATGCAGTGTCATAGCTCCATAGGGCACCTAATCGAAAGGTATTCTTTCTAACTTGCTCTGTTATTTTAAAAACATCTTCAAAGCTCTTGCATTTAGCAATTGGATGTATTTTATCTATTCTTAACAATTCATCGAGTCCAGTTCTACAAACTTTAGTTCCAACTCTTCTTTGATGTGAATCCATATTAATTTTGCCGTTGAATTTAGGACTTTGACCTAAAGTCGCTTGGGATATAGCATCAGACAAATCAAGATTTTTGTAATATTTCTCAATCTCTTTTAGATGAACACACTCAACCGTTTTATATTTCTTTATAGCTTTATTTAATGTCATGTATAATTGAATTAAATAACCCCATTCAAATTATTTTCACAATTGGGGTCATTAAGAATGAAATCATAAAATGTTTTCATTAAAATTCCCTTATCAATATTAAAATAATCTTCGAAGGTTTCTGAGGCATCTTCATAAAATGCTTGGTAAGAGACACCATTTTTTTTACATAGTGTTGTATGCTTTTTTAATATCCAACCTTTCCATATTTTACTTTCTTTGGATATTGTAGCTTTGTATCTACTTTCAATATTAAAAACTTGTTTCCACGATTCCATTTTTAAATTATTTGCCGCTGGTTCGCAATCAATGTGTAAAGTCCATGTGTTAGGGTTGTCTAGGTCTGTGTTAGCAGATTGAATTCCCAGATTAATTTTATGATCGGCAATAGTATTGTCAAGGGGGTAGTATAATGGTCTTTGTGTTGTAGTCGCAGGAATAAAAGGTGTGTCAATTTGCCCTTTGCTTTTTGAATTGCAATTGTGACACATGGGAAATAAATTTGCGAAATTGACAGTTATAAAAGGATAAATAGATTTAGGCAAGTAGTGATCATAATCGTCTCTCCCGTCATCATGTTCACATAGTAGACAATCCATTCCACAAAAAGGGCAAACACTATATTCATTTGTTTCTCTAAATGTATTGAAATGTGCTTTTAAAGTACCGCATTTATTTACGACTTGCGTATAGCCAAGAATTTTATTATCACCCCAAAGATTATCATAAAGACTTTTAATTTGAACTCTGATAGCGGGTGGTAATCCTGTATATTTTATAGGAATTACGGTCATATTACATATACCAAGTATATTGCTGTTCGTGTGGTATACATTATGAACAATTAATTTTTCGTTTGGTGGTAACGTTACGTATGCATTAAAAATAGCTTCAAGTTTATTATCAATCTGTTCGGTATACTCATCAACAATGTTATTAAAATCTGCTTCAATGTAATGTGCATGATCGTATACAGGATGGGCGTTGGCAAATAATTGCGCAAAAAAGTAATCTAAATACTTATTTAAGTTCTCAATCGCATGAGGTGATATAGATTTATAGAAGTAAAGCATTACTTTTCTTTGTTTTCGATTTCCTCTTTAATAGTTCGTAATTTACTAAATAGATCAAATTTTTGAACTGAATCACCGAATTTGGAATTCAATTTGTCAATAACCGCCCTAAGTTGGTCCAGTGTTTTTACACCATCGATCATATCTTTTAACTCCTTCTTAGCCATTTCGGAAATACTTTCTTCCTTTTCGAATATTTCTTCAAGAATAACTGAGATAGAAGCTCCGTACATTTTTACAGTTGGGTTGTCATACTCAATAATTCCATTGGTCTTTGTAAATCGGTAAACATCTTCTGTTATACAGTCAGAAATTACAAATGGTGAATGCGTTGTTATTATAATTTCTTGCTTTCTAACTTTTTCGATATTTCCATGTCCATCAAATGTCTCCGCAGCCATATAATTCAACATTTGAATTAATTTAGCTCGCCATTTAGGATTAAAATGTGTATCCGGTTCATCTATAAGGAATAAACATCCTTCCTGCTCCATCATTAAAATAGTGCCTATTACTTCATTAAATTGATGTTCTCCATCTGATAGTGCTTTATAATAAATATTTTTGGGAGCTTTTGAAACATCAATTTTTTTTGAGATAAAAATTTTTTCAATCCTAAAGACCAGTCTTGATGGATCCGGCTTTGACATTTCATCTGAAAAATTGTATGATTTATGCACTTGAAGCATTAAATCTCTTGTCTTTTTATTAACTAGATAGAGGTTAAAAATTTCCAGCTCATAAAAAACCTTAAATAGATTAAATGCGTTTTCAAAGTGGTATTTAAAGGAAGCTTTTGTGGCATCGTTTACCAAAAAGTCAAGAATAAGTAAATTGTATTTGTCAACCTTCTTTTCAGTCCATGTCGTAGCACAAAGTTTTAGCTGTTGAAGATTTGATGCTAAACGATCGTCAAGCGGAATAACTCGTTTATAAATCTCATCTGTATTGATTGTGATTCTGAATGCCTGCAGCTCATTAATCTTTAAAACCTCTTTTAAATACGCTAGCTTTTTTCCATCAGCAAGAAGCATATTAGCAATGAATATTGAGAAATTTGTACTATAGTCTAAAAAAAACAATCTATGATTGTCCGCTAAATCGGGAAGTTCTTTTTTTTCAAATTCCTTAAAATAATGATATTTGAGCTTAAAAAAAGGGTTACTTAACAGCTCATTTTGTCCTGAAGTATAGGCGATAAGTTTGCTAGGCAATAATCTTTTTGTATTTAAGCTAATTGCTTTATAGGAATCATTTTCATTTTGACGTTTTAATGAAAATTCCGGCTCAAATCCCAATTGCTTTGAAACTCGAACATGTATGTAGTTATTAAGGAGTAACTGATTACAGTCCTGATCCCACTCATTTTGTATGATGTTTTCAATCTCATTAATATAAAGATCCTCAAATTTTAATTTATTGAATTTTGTTAAAGGAGAATTGCTTGATATGTATTTTTCTCGAACTTCATTATAATCATTAACAAAAAGATCATAAATGTCCTTTTCAGTCTTTGGCAACAAATATTCAATTTCAAAACCGAAATTTTTGTTTGCTTTCTCAGCTTCTGAAACTGTAGAAAGATGGGTTATTTCCAAAAAGTAAAATATTTCCGAAAATAATTCGAGAAAATTAGACTTTCCGCTTCCATTTAGTCCCGCAAATACCTTAGTAGAAAGCCGATCATTATGAAATGAAAGATTGAACTTGTACAGTTTATTTGCCGACAAGCTTCTAAAGTCATCTCCTAATATTTTTACGTTAACTAATTTCATTTAATGATGTTGAAGTATATTCCTGAGCGTTCTTTTTTTTCACGATCTTTTATTAGCTCAAAATCTTCTTCTGATACATTTAACTGCATGTTTTCGTTCTCGGCATCATAAAATAATTGTTCTAATTCAATGAATGGGTTCTCCTTATTAATGGCAGAAAAAACAAATGACTTTAAATCATCTGCTCCATTTAAATGTGGATACTTTTTTAATTCCTCTGAAGAATAATAGTCCGGAAAAGTAACATGCTCCTCCATTAAAAAACGAATAAGCATTTCATTTGAGAAATGATAGCCTTGATATTTATCTTTTACCCACTCAGCAATTTGTTGGCTACTAACTTTATCCCATGTTAATTTACTTTTTGGTTTTTTAGAGTGAAGTTTCTTCCATTCGCTATAAAATTTCTTCCCTTTGCTTTTAGCAGTTTGCTCATCAATATCAAAAGGGTCACCATAACGGGTATCTAAATTGTCATAATCGCCTCTTTCTAATTTTTTGATTTCATTCTCAAAATACTTTTTGTTTTTTTTTCTTTTAATAGGATCTTGTTCCTCAGGTTCATTGCCTTCGAAGTTGTGCCACTCCTCTTCAATAACGACTTTACTCAAATCCAATTCACCTTTAAATGCTTTTTGACTTAAACTACGATATAGATTTTCTAACTCTTGTAAACTATTTTTATATTTTGTTTTAATATCTTCTGTTTTTTCGACTATCAGACCAAACTTGAATTGAAGCTTTTGCGTTGGATAAATCATTTTAAGGTTCATTACTCCCCCCTTGGTAATATTTTTCATTGAACCACTTGTCCCAGAAGAGATTTCACTGATAGTTCTTCTAAAGGAACTCCAATTTATACAATACCATAGGAATAAAGAATCAATTTGTTTTTCTTCTGAAAGAATAAATTTCCAAATTCTATCAGGTAAGGCTAAGTTTTTAACGTCATCAAAAACATATGTAGAAGCTCCAACTAATTCTGTTGTATTCATTCTTGACAAAAGGATATCGCCCTTTTTTACTAGATGACTATTCGGAGGAACATAACCTTTAGGTAACCATTTTGATTCATCTTTATTAAAACTTCCCCAAGAAACCGCACTAGTTTTTAAAACCTTAAAATCACCAGCGGACTCCTTGCTCACTGATTGAATACTTTTACCTGTATCAAGGCGCAAAACCACCTCATTAAGTTTGATCGTATCCCATTCCTTTTCATTTTTTACTGGATCTCCAAACATTTTCAGAAAAACACTTTTCACAAATTCATTTAATAACAGAAGAGATTCTTTTCTTTTTTCAATCAGTACCTCTATTTTACTCAAAGTTTGAGCGATTCTAATTTGATCGTCATAAGGCGGTATAAATATTTTTTCCTTTAAGTAGTTGTCCAGTTTAAGATTAATAATCCCCGTTGTTTTATTTTGAAATTTGAGTGTCTTCCCTTGAATATGTGCGATAAATAACTGAAAAAAAAGATATTTTGGGTAAATTTTTATTTTATCAGGTCTAAGGACTGTTGTAAAATTATTGCATAAATACTCATCTTCAGTTTCTAAGTCAAAGAACACCACACGGCCTACAGGTTGGTTTGGACTTCCACCTGATTTTTCTATAATAATGTCACCTTTTAGTAATTTTTTTTGCCGAACTTTATTAGCATCTATTTTCCTGTAGACTAAATTTTCAAAATTAATTACACCAAGATTGGTGAAGTTTGCCGTTCGAATAACTTTTACACCTTCTCCCGTATTTGCTTCTAATCCCCATTCTCCTGACATTTTATGGGTGATTAAATCAACAATTCTAGCTTCCATTATAAAACTCTTTTTAGTTCGTCAATTCCTTTGACAATTTCCTTTTCCAATATTGATAATTTATTTAAAATCACTGTAGGAGTTTCAAATTTAACATCAACATATTCTTCATTCTTGTAACGGCTTATGCTTAAATCATATTCATTTTTAATTATTTCCGTTTTTGGAACAAGAAAATGATTTTTAGTTCTATCAACGCTTTTTTTCTTGTTTTTAAATTCTTCAATTATTAAATGGAGATCGCCAAAATCACGTTCTCCATTTGGCATAATCAATTCAGTCCTTTTATCATCTAAGCTTCGACCATCGTTTTTCATTTCATAAAACCAAATATTATTGGTTTCTCCTCCCTTAGTAAAAATCAATATGGCGGTTGCAACTCCGGTATAAGGTTTAAAAACTCCACTTGGTAAACTAATGACAGCTTTTAATTCACATTTGTCAATTAATATTTTTCTTGTTTCAACAAAAGCTTTACCACTTCCAAACAACACTCCTTGTGGGACAACTACACCGGCAGTACCACCCAAGCGAAGCATTTTGTAAATTCTCTCAATAAATAATAACTCACTTTTTGTAGTACTAATACTAAAAGTTTCATTTAAGTCACCTTTATCAATATTACCTGTAAATGGAGGATTTGCCAAGACAATATTGTAAAAATTATCTTCATTATAATTTTTGCTTAATGTATCCTTGTAATCAATTTTAGGTTGACTAATACCATGCATCATTAAATTCATTAAACCAATTCGAATCATAGTAGGATCAATATCAAACCCGTAAAAAGTTTCTCGCTCCAACAACTCTTTCATTTTCTCATCAACCAACTTATCAGCTAATGAGCCTCGTATGAAGCCATTTTCATCGGGTTTACAGTATTCCTTACTTGTATATTGTGTTATCAAATATTTGTATGAAGCCAATAAAAAACCTGCCGTTCCACTTGCGGGATCGGCAATCTTATCTCCTAGTTTTGGTTGAAGCAACTCAACGATTAATTCAATAATGTGCGTTGGCGTTCTGAATTGCCCGTTTTTACCGGCTTGATTTAACTCGCTTAATAAATGCTCATAAAAATCACCTTGCGCATCTATAAAACGATTTTCCTTTTGAAGTTCCACAAAAATTTCATCTATTTTCTTTACAGACTCTGTAAGCATTCTTGGGCTAGGTATCAGCAAAGCCGCATTCTGCATATGTTTAGTGAAATAGGAATTTTCATCATCTAATTGTTTTATAAAAGGAAAAACTTTAGTTTGTACCAACGTATACATTTCCTCTGAAGGCATTTGTTTAAAGTAACTCCACCGTAATGTTTCCTTTTCTATTGCATTTTCTTCTTTAGTAACATCTACACCAGGAGGAAAAAACCTTCCTTCAAAAACGGATGTATATTTAGTTCCTAAAAAATCAGCATTACTAATGCTACGTTGATCGTTATCATCTAACTGCTTAATAAAAAGCAAATAGGTAATTTGTTCAATAGCATTCAATGGGTTGGAAATCCCACCACTCCAAAACTTTTCCCAAAGTTCTCTGACTTTACTTTTAATTGATGTTGTAAGCATATTATGCGGCTAATTTTTGAATGAATATTATTATTTCGTCAATTTCTTTATTGGAAAAAACACCACGAATGCCATCAGGGTGTATTCTTGTGAATGGTGCAGTAATCAAATCTTTTTTCTCAACATCACCTTTTTCAATTAAGAAAATTCGAAGTAAATTCAAGAATTCTAATTGACGACTGTTTAAGTATGTATGTTCTTCAATAAACTGTTCAAATGATTTTGAGACTGAATCCGGAAAGGATTCTAGTATTTCAATACCCAAAATATGTTTAACAAACTGAACTAGTTGGGCTTTTCTATGGTTATAAACTCGTCTAAGCAAATCTACTGTTATATGCGGATGCTCATTGTGTAATTGCTCTGCTAATTGTTCCGCTTCTGTTAAAGTAATTTCTCTTCCTTGCTTTAATTTTTGTAAAAGAGGATTGTTAGATACCAATTCATTTACTTTCTTTTCAACCAATTCGCGATACTTTTCGATGCTCAATGCCTCATGTTGCGGGCCAAATTCAACATATTCTTTTTGACTTACAATATCTTTAAAATTAAATTTAGCAGGGCCGAGTGGAACAACAGACTCCCTATATTTCATTAAAGGGCAAAGTTTTTGTATTAATTCTTCGAATTTATTCTCAGTAATTGAAGCCCAAAAATGATTGGTTTGACTTGTTCGAATTATTTCTTCCTCTTTAGCAACAGTATTTACAGATAAGGGCAATTCGGAAATCTCTTCTCTAATACTTTCTTTAAGCGCTTCAAATTTTTCTTTTTCATTTGCCAAATGTGCTAATGAAACTTCAAGAATGTCTTTTTCAAAACGCATAGCTTTAAATTCAGCGTCAGAAACTGTTCTGAATAATGGTTTTACTACAGCTTTTAAAAATTCTAATTTATCACTGGTTAAAAGATTCCAGAAGTTCTCATCATCCAATCGCTGCAACTCATGCTTGGCATCTAAAATCACGATAGAATTATTCGGAAGGGTTGCAATTTGCTTTCGCAACTTTACTATTTCTTTCGTCACAATTTCGACTTCATTTAATTCTTGTGCCTTTTCAATTTTATCTAAACGAATTCCAAATAATCTAACTGGTAAAGGTAAAGTTGTAGTTGCCTCTTTACCACGAGGATTTAATTTAAAGTATTCGAAATTATCCCAACAATCTAAAATCAGAAAAATATTTTTTTCTGTACACCACGATTTCATTTTTGTTGGCTCTAATAAGCGTGTACCACGCCCAATCATCTGCCAAAATTTTGTATAGGAATAAACAGGTTTAGCGAAAACTAAATTCACTAATTCTCTAACATCTATTCCGGTATCAAGCATATCCACACTTATTGCTATACGTGGCATATCGTTATTTGTGAACTGATCTAACAATCCTCCTTTACCGTAAACACGAGGGTCATCACTAACCAATACTTTAGCTAATTCACCTTTATATTCGGGATAAAAAGCATCAAACAGCTCTTCCATTCTTCGAGCATGTTTCATTGTTGTGCAGAAAATTATAGTCTTTCCGGGTAGCACACCATTCGCATCTTTAATGGATTCTTCCATAAATTCACGAACAATTAAGGCATTTGTAGCTTTATTAATTACCGATTTTTCTATTTCAGTTCCTTCGTAATTTATTTCAGATACGTCTTTCCCATCCAAAATCAAATTTTTCTGATCCTCTAAAGAAATAGTTCGTTTATTAATTCCTTCTTCCTGAAACTTGGTTTTAATTTTCATTACTTGAAAGCCACTCAAATAAGGTGGAATGTGATTAAGGGCTTCTTCATACGAATATGCAAAGGTTGGAACTCCTTCTTCACATTCAAATAATTTAAAAGTATTATGATCTATAACATCAGTTGGAGTGGCAGTTAATCCTAGGGTGATAGTATTGAAGTAATCTAAAATTTCTTGGTAAGTATTATAAATACTTCTATGACTTTCATCAACTACAATCAAATCAAAGAAATGAGGGCTTAAAGTTTTTTCACTATCTCTAATTACGTTTAACATAGTCGGATAAGTAGAAACATAAATCCTTCTATCAGTTGCAATTTCTTTTTCTCCAGGTTTTGGCCAGCGAGGCTCGTTCGGAAGGAATTCTTTAAATGCTTCAAGAGTTTGATCCCTTAATGCGATGCGATCAACCAAAAACAAAACTCGCTCTGCCCAACCAGCTCTCATCAATGTATCAACTAAAGCAATGCAGGTACGTGTTTTTCCTGTACCCGTTGCCATCACCAATAGAAATTTACGTTTGCGTTTTTCAATCGCTTCCATTACTGCTCTTATAGATGCGATTTGATAATCCCGTCCGGCAATTTTGGTGTTAATTAATTCACTCGCTAATGCTTTACGAGCTTTTCGTATATATTGGTAGCGTTCTAGGTCTTCACGAGTAGGAAAACCGTATACCTTCTTTGGTGGATAATTTTCTAAATCCCAAAAATAAATATCATGTCCGTTTGTGTAAAAGCAAAAAGGTAATTCGCCTCCGTGTTGGGCGTGAATATTTGTACAGTATTGTTTGGCTTGTTCTTTTCCGATGTTGGCATCAACCGAGGATTTTTTCGCTTCAACGACCGCTAAAGGCTTACCATCTTTGCCTAATAAAACGTAATCACTGAACTGACGACCTGAGTATTTGGTTGTAGGTTCTTCTACCCCGAGCCGGACTCGAACATCAATATCAAACTCCTCAACAACTTGAGTATGATCACTAACATTCCAACCTGCAAGTTGCAAGCGCTTATCAATAATATCCTTTCGGGTTTTGGCTTCGTTGCCGGACATAAATATTCCTAGTAAACTACCGAAAAATACGAATTTTTATCGCTTAAGTAGTTAAATTTATTCTTCTAAACAGGAAACCAGCAATTTCATCAATTCTTAATTAAATTATTGAAAAACAATGAATAACATTAAGCTTAATCGAAAAGAACTATATGACCTAGTATGGTCTATACCAATGACATCCCTCGCTAAAAAATATTTCATTTCGGATTCAGGATTAAGAAAAATCTGCGTTAAAATGGAAATCCCTTTGCCAAAGGCCGGTCATTGGGAGAAATTAAAAGCTGGAAAAGAAGTTGAAGTTACGGAGCTGCCAACCAAATACAATGGAAGTACTGAAATTTCACTAGAGCTGAGAAAAGAAGGAGAAGAAAGCTTAAAGGGCAAGCAATCTCCTGAAGAAGTTTTAAAAGATGAAATTGAATCTGATTCATCACTCAATATTGTAGTGCCGGATATATTAACAAAGCCTCATAAACTAATAGTTGAAACTAAGAATGCTCATATTAATAATGAAAATCGCTTTAGTAAAAACTTCAAAGGTTATTTACGGAGTCCATTAAATATTTCAGCAACCAAACTTAACTATGGCAGAGCCTTGAGAATAATGGATACGTTCATTAAAGTAATGGAGCAGCGAGAACATACGTTTCAGTTTAAAAACGATTCAGCTCATCTCGAGATATATGGTGAAGAATTTATAGTAAGCATTAGAGAAAAAAACAACAGAATTCCAAAACCCAAAACTGGTAGTTGGCAAGAATATGATTATATCCCTTCCGGAATTTTAGTCTTTTCAGTAAGAATTAGTTATCATAATATTGAGTGGACAGATGGAAGACTGCCGCTAGAGAGACAATTATCAAAAATAGTAGCCAAGATTGAAATAAAAGCTGCCGAAGAAAAAGAAATGCATTTGAGATGGGAAAAAGAAAGAGAAATTCAGGCAGAGAAAGACCGGATAAAGAAGGCAAAAGAGCAGGAAATTGAGAATGAATTGGTAAAATTCAGGGTGCTGAAGAAAAAGGCTGAACTTTGGAGGGAAGCAAGCGAAATTCGGGCTTATTTGGGCAGTATAGAGGAGAAAGCGGTAAAGGAACAAAGCCTTACCGATGAGCTCAAGGATTGGCTGAAATGGGCGCACAAGAAGACGGACTGGTATGATCCGAACATTGAAGCGCAAGACCCTTTAATGGAAGGGGTGGATAAAGGAAACTTGACTTTTAAGAAATCCGGTTATTATTAGCTCTTTTCTAAAATAGCGGTTATTTCCTTACGGAAGACTTTATTGAACTCGTGCATTTTTATTAAGTCCTCTGTAAACCGAACCGAGTTTTTCCTTCCTTTGTAGAAGCCTGATTAGGAAGACTTTTTCGTTTTTTAGGGTTTGAACCTTGTAAAAGGGAGCCCGCAAGATGTAATAAAGCCTTTAAATAATTTATTTAAAGGCTTTATTGTTATAATCCGTATCTAAATACATCTTTTACTTATTGTTATTTTCAAATTTATTGAGATTAATTTTACTGGTCATGTCCGTTATGTCCCGCACTATTTTGTCAACAGTATCGGCCGTCGTTTTCAAGTGTTGTAAAACTGTAATATTATCCGGATGATCAATTTGATCAAAGTGAAACAGGCTGTAGAGACCCTGGATTTGAGCCACCGGCACCCTAACCTGATGAGATTGTAAAAAGGCTATATCATAGAGCATTTTGTTTTGTTGTTTTAATTCATTGTAGGCATGCACATTTTCAATCGATACAGAAGTAATATCAGCCAATGCCTGCAACATAATCATTTCACCTTCATTGGGTCTGTAATTATTCGCCCAATAATTGCCAATGGCTCCAATGGGGTCAAGGGTTCTAATTGGCACCATAGCTAAGCTTTTAACAAAGGTAGGGCGGTAAGCCTCAATCGGAATACGGCTATCCTGGTAAATATCATCAATGATCGCCCATTGCTTATTAATCATAGTCCAGCCGCTAATACATGCATTCATGGGAAATTTCTGTCCTTTCCACAAGGGTTCAATAGCATTCTCTTCAATGTAATAACACATATCCACATCTTTAAGAACAAACGTTGCTCCGTCCGCGCCTGTCAGATTTCTTGCTGCAGTGCGCACTATTCCGGTAATTGTCTCCATATCTCTTGCCAGAGACAGTTTTTGGACAGCATCCACAAGTATTAGTAGTTTTTCAAGATCCATTTCAATGTTTTCTGTGCTTGTCTAGTTCACAATCATACGGCAATCTTATCTAAATCCAATCCACGCCCGGATATTTAGTTATTGAAAATTAACAACTGTTAATATACAATAATACCTTAAAATTAAAAATAATAACGGATCATCGTGTCCTTTATTATCTTTTATTATTATATTTGTAAAAACTTTATCAGGGATGTTTTCAAAGTCATGTGAGTACGCAATTAAAGCAACCATTTATATTGCCGTTCAGTCGAATGAAGGGAATAGGGTAGGGCTTAAGGACATTGCCAGGGAAATAGCATCACCAGAAGCATTTACAGCTAAGATTTTACAGCAGTTGTCAAAATGTCGAATCATTAATTCTGTGAAAGGTCCAAATGGTGGTTTCCAGATTGATAAATCGGAAATGGCCAGGATTAAACTGAGTCAGATTGTATTGGCGATGGATGGCGATTCGATTTTTAAAGGATGTGGATTAGGTTTTAAAGAGTGTTCAGAAAAAAAGCCTTGTCCCGTACATGATAAATTTAAACTGGTTAGAAATGAACTTCGCAGGATGCTTGAAAATACTAGTATATATGATTTATCAATGGATCTCACCAAAGGCTTGACGTTCTTACAACGCTAAAAAAATTAAAACAATAAAAGATAAAAAGATCCTAATATATTATAACTAAAACGGAAATACCATGAACGAAAAAATCACACACACAGCATCTCACATTCTCAATCAGAAATCGTCAGCAAAAGGTATCGACACCTGGTTTAACGAACAAGCCGCTAAATTCGAAGCTGCCAGATTTTTTTGGATGGCAATTTTTATTATTGCGCAAAGTTGTTTAGGCTCGGTGGCCTGTATGTTTATTTTAAAGAATCATGCCAGTGATGTGCTTTTAGCTTCCTGCGCTGCCATTACAATGTTATGCAATTCAATATTGATTGCTCAGGGCCCTGGAAAATGGTGCATTGCAACTTTTTACCTGAGCATTATTTTAAACTCTATTTTTATTATAGTAAATATTTAGTTGAAGTAGTTAATTAAAGACAGAATTATGGAACTGCTCCATTTTGTAATTATTGCCTGTGTTTATCTTTGGATAGGTTTTACTTGCGCCATAAGTTTTATGGAAGCATGGATTAAATTTAAGGCCCCGGGCGTTACATTGCCGATAGGACTTGGAATTGGACGTTTGGTTTTTAACGCGCTCAACAAAACAGAATGGTTTTTTGCGTGTGTAATTGTTCTCTGTATGGTAATGAACTTCTCATCCATAACGCTTATACAACCGCTTCTATTTATTGGCGCTGTGTTTATATTATCGATTCAAACACTTGTGCTTTTGCCCTCCCTCGATGCGAGAGCCCAAATGCATATCAATGGTCAAACAGTTGCAGCATCACCCATGCACATAAATTTTGTTGGATTGGAAGTGTGCAAGGTGGGAGTGCTTTGTTTATTCAGTATATCAATTTTTTAATATGAAAAATAATGGATGAGAAATTAATTACTTCAATCGAAGAGAAATATAAAGATTTGGGTGAAAATCCAGAGACTTATTTGAAAGGTTTGCTCCAGGCAAAGCCAATAAACTATTGGGATTATGTGGAAGTTGATACCTTACTGACCCTGCAAAAGCCACGAACTGATTTTAAAGATGAAGAAATTTTTATCATGTATCATCAGATCACGGAACTCTTCCTGAAGCTCATGATTCATGAGATAAAACAAATTGTATATCATTCCTCCATTAAAGAAGTGTTTCTGATTGAAAAGATGAGCAGGTTAAACCGTTACACTGAAATGTTAATCAATTCATTTAATGTTATGCGGGAAGGGATGGATTATGACGACTACAATACTTTTAGAGCAACGCTTGCTCCCGCCAGTGGTTTTCAGAGTGCCCAGTTCCGGCTGGTAGAAATTTACTGTACCCGCATTACTAATTTGATAAATGAAGAAGGTAAAAAGCGTATTTCTTCCTCGCCTACTATGCAAGAGTATTTTGAAAATATTTATTGGAAAGATGCAGGGTTAAACCGCAAAACTGGCCAAAAGACATTAACACTCAGGCAGTTCGAAGAAAGGTATCTGGATCGGTTTATCTCATTGGCTAATAAGGTTAAGGGCAGAACAATTGAGGAACAATTAGAAAAAATTTCAAACCCTTCCCCCAAACTTAAAGAGATACTCAGGGAATTTGATTACCTCTATAATGTGAAATGGCCGCAGGTACATTTAAACACAGCAAGACATTACCTCGATAAGAAAGGCGAGAACCAGGCAGCAACAGGTGGTTCTGAATGGAAGAAATACCTTCATCCACAATTTCAACAACGAAAGTTTTTTCCATTATTGTGGAACGAAAAAGAAACAGAAGGATGGGGAAAATCAATCTAATTTGATCACCGATAAAGATTTAGAAAATGAACAGTCAGAAAATATTGACAGACTCTCAATGGAGTCACGGAAAAATTAAAGGGTTTTCGCACAAGGAGCTAATTGACCGGTTAAACGGCTCAGTGAAATTGGTGAAAATTGATCCTTCCTCCGAATACCCTGAGCACGTTCATCCTGATAAAACCGAATATGCTTACGTAATAGAGGGGTCGGTATGGATAACGATTGGCGACCGGCACTTGGAAGCTACTGAAGGGGATTTTCATATTTTCCCGGAAAACATCAAACATTCACTTGCCAATAAATCCATTCAGAATTGCTTGGTTTTAATTGGTTCTATAAAAAATTAATCATGAATAAAACTGTAAAATACGCTCCCATTAAAAGAGGCATCGCCCTTAAACCACTAAGCCGCGATCACCACCACGGATTGTTATTGTGTTGGAAAATAAGGACCGGTTTAAAAAAAGAAATTGATACTGCACGAATAAAAAAATTTACTGATTGGTTTTTTAACAATAACCTTGTAAATCATTTCAGTGATGAAGAAGAACTGATTTTTCCGCTTCTGGGTAGCAACCACGAATATGTAAGAAAGGCGGTCGCGGAACACCGAAGGTTAAAGCGTTTATTTGAAGATACAGTCGATCCCCGAAGATCACTAAGTCTTATTGAAGAAGAATTGGAACGTCATATCAGGTTTGAAGAACGAATTATGTTTCCAGCCATCGAACGGGTTGCGTCAGAAAAGGAATTAAGTCTCATAATGGCTATCCATACTGAAACCACAAAAGTCGAAGATTGGGGGGATCCATTTTGGATATGAGCCAAAATATTGAAAATCAAATTTTGAGAGTTGAAAAACCCCGCATATGTTGCGGGGTTCTATTTTTTAGTTCTACCTTTTCTTCGGTAGTTTTTGATGAAAATGAAATTTATGCATAACCTCTAACACCCCAAAGGATGTGCGCTACTGAACCAGTCATATAAGTATGAACTACCTTGTTGGCAGGGTTCTCAGAGCGCTCACTATTCGTGGTTGGCTTCGCAGGTATTCTTCTTCTCATCGGCCTTCTGTGGTTAATTTCAAACATGGTATTAAATTTAGGTTAGTAATTGTTACGTTTACAATTCAAAATTACCCCCACGTTTGCTGTTTTTTTTTGTAAATCGGTAAAACCTCCATTCGAATCTTTATTAGGGTGTTTAAATAGGGTAAATACAAAAATTGTTAATTGACGCAGGTTCATTTGTAAATCGTGCAAGGTTTTTAACTACGTGTCTGGATGGGAAAAACAGATTTGTCAACCAACAAAAGTGCCATTTCACCGAATTTTAATGCCCATGCTGGGTGTTAAAGGTATCTTGACCGGATTCAAGGCATTTTTAAACAAGTACAATGAAAATGAAAGCTATTCTTTTACTGGGTTGTGTTTCGTTGGTTTTAAGCGGTTGCTTCAAATTACGCGGACATTATGGAACAAAGAGTTATGATGCTGTTGCCAGGCCAGTCAACTCCAACGATATTATTGTTCCAGACGGTTATAAAATAGAGGCTCTTCCCGGTAGTTTTAATTTTCCTTCAGGTATTACAATTGATGACAGTGGTAATGTATACGTATTGGAAGCCGGTTACTCCTATGGTGAAATTTTCACCGTGCCAAAACTATTGCGGGTTGAAGCAAGCGGTAAACAAACGGTAATCGCAGAAGGGTCAAAAAACGGTCCGTGGACAGCTGTCGATTATTATAAAGGCCATTTTTATATTTCCGAAGGTGGATCTTTGGAGGGCGGGCGAATCCTTAAAGTTACACCTGAGGGTAAAATATCCCGCCTGGTGGAAAATCTTCCTAGTTTTGGGGATCACCATACCGATGGTGTGGTTGTTGGAGATGATGGTTACATTTATTTTGGTCAGGGAACAGCAACGAATTCTGCTATCGTAGGTAAGGATAATTTTGATTTTGGCTGGTTAGCCCGTAAAAAGGATTTCCATGATATTCCCTGTGAAGATATTATTTTAAATGGAGAAAATTATGAAACGGAAAATGTGTTATCAGAAGATAAAGAGAAAGTGCAAACCGGTGCTTTTGTACCTTTTGGGACTAAAACAGTAAAAGGACAAACCATAAAAGGTTCTCTTCCATGTAACGGCGCAGTAATGCGATTACCTATAAATGGCGGAAATGTTGAGCTGGTTGCATGGGGATTCCGAAATCCTTTTGGCCTGGCCTTTTCTCCAGATGGAAGTTTGTTTGTTACCGATAATGGCTTTGACGAACGTGGTAGCAGACCCGTCTTCGGGGCTGGCGACCTTTTATTTAAAGTAAAAGCCGGTACCTGGTACGGTTGGCCTGATTTTTCAGGCGCCGATTCCCTTTCCGGTGAAAATTATAAAGCACGAAAAATTCGTCCTAAATCCCTGTTACAAAAATACCCTAATAAACCCCCGGCGCCTGTAGCAACGTTCGGCGTCCATTCCTCCTCCAACGGCATTGATTTTTCTACATCATCTACTTTTGGACACAAAGGGGATGCGTTTGTAGCACAGTTTGGCGATATGGCCCCTAATGTTGGTAATATTTATGGCCCTGTAGGATTCAAATTGGTTAAAGTAAACGTTGAAACGGGTGATATTTCTGATTTTGCTGTGAATAAAGGTTCGAAAAATGGTCCTGCATCTACACTGAAAGGCGGTGGCTTAGAAAGACCAATCGCGGTAAAATTTAGTCGGGATGGGAACACATTGTATGTTGTAGATTTCGGTGTTCTGGAAATGCCGGAAAAAGGTCCAGCGCCCAAACAGAATACAGGCATGCTTTGGAAAATTTCAAAATTATAGATCATGAAAACGCGTTTATCTGTTTACCTTATTATTTTTATGTGCATGGGCTTTTACCTTTCGTCCTGTTCCTCCCGACGAATTAAAAAGGACATGACTGAAATATCGCGGCTTGACGATCAGGTTGCTGAAGGAAGAATCATTTTTAAGAACCAATGTCAGAAATGCCATCCAAATGGCGAAGCAGGTGTTGGACCCTCATTAAACGACAAAAAGCTTCCCTCATTTATCATTAGGGCCCGTATTCGAAGCAGAGCTACATTTCTTTGGACTGGCAGAATGCCCTCTTTCAGTAAGCATGAAATTTCTGAAAAGGGATTGGACGCTTTGTTGGCATACCTAAAAAATATGGAAAAAAAGGACAAGTAACATTGTGGTATTTCGAATTTCATCCTTTGTTCAAGTGAAGAGCCTGCTGGTATTTTGCAGCCTTTTCCTGTCGCTTGATGCAAGCACTCAAAATACAGAAGTGCTTCGCGGACGGTGTATTAATGGATCAAATCAACTGGCCATTTCCGGAGTAAGTATTTTTGTTTCAGGGTTACAGAATTATCAGCTATTTTCGGATACAACCGGATATTTTTACGCGCTTGTATCACCTGGAATCTATCGTATAATCGTGGAGCATAAAGATTTTAGGACTCAACTTCGTGAAAATATTTCAATTGAAGCTGGAAAAGAGGAAATTCAAAATTTTGAACTCACTGAATTTGCAGTGAACTTATCACCAATTACCGTCACGCCAGAGAAAAAAAGAGAAATTGAGATATCGCCTTTTAAAATCCAACAATATGCCGCTGTTTTTTATGATCCGGCAAGGGTGCTCAATTCGCATGCAGGCGCGGTTAATACTGATGATCAGGCTAATCATGTAACCATTCGGGGAACATCACCTAATTATATCCAATGGAAAATTGAAGGTGTTGAAGTGGTTAACCCCAATCATTTGGAAAATTCAGGGACCATTAACGACAGACCGGCTTTGAATGGGGGAGGCGTGAGTATGCTTAGCGCACAACTTCTTGAGACTTCCGGATTTCGTTTCGCCCCGTTCTTATCAGGGAGCAATGTCTTATCCGGCATGTTCGATTTAAGGTTCCGGAATGGCAATGATAAGAAAATGGAGCGTACCATTCAGGCAAGTTTTTTAGGAACAGATATTTGCCTCGAAGGCCCGTTCTCTAAAAAAGGAAATGCTTCTTACTTGATTAATTTCAGGTATTCTACCATCGGGCTCCTTAGTAAACTTGGAGTAAATTTTGGAGACGAACAAACTAACTACAAAGATCTTTCTTTTGTTATAGCATTGCCAATCAGGAGAAATACAATAAAATTATTTGGGATGGTTGGCAATAGCGAAACGGTTTTTAAGGGTCCTAATGATAGTGCACTTGTAACAATCAGGAAAGAATTGTATGATATCGATTACCACTCATTCACTGCTTTGTCTGGCATCAGCGTCACTTCTCCATTATCAAATACTGTGTTTTTAAAAACTGTAATGGCTTATTCTTCCAAAAATACCAGGCGATCTGCCTACCCAAAAACGGATTGGTTGACGGTTGCCTCAGAAGATGATCACTATAATCAGGAAAAATTCAGTGCCCTCAGTTTTGTTGCAAGGCGAATAGGTAACCATAGCCGCATGAAGCTTGGCTCTGGTGTAAACTATTTTACAACCTCCGTTTACTCTGCAATAAACGATATTGAATTAGTGAAGGGTAAATTAGAAGAAATGTTAGTTCTTCCTTTTATTACCTTCGAAAGCGCTTTACTGAAGAAGATTGAAATGAATGTTGGCCTACATGGTTTTATAAACCCGAGAATAGATTTTATGACCCTTCAGCCGCGTGCTTCTTTAAAATATCATGCGTCCCGGGACCAGGAATTAGAATTCAGTTACGGTGAAGATGCTCAGCTTCAGCCGGCTCATTTGTCGTTAGCTTCAAGTCGAAACCGTAATCTGAAGCCAACCCGGTCAAAATCTTTTTCTCTTTCCCATCAGGTAACCTTTAAAGCTAACACCTTTAAAACCGAAATTTATTACCAATTGTTTGATCAGATTCCGGTAAATGTGTTCCGCGGATTTTCAGCTTTTAATTATTTTAATGAATTTGTTAATTTTGATTTAGAATCAACGGGTAGTGCCAAGGTATATGGTGTAGATTTCACTCTGGAAAAAATGTTTAAAGGATTTTATATTATTCCATCTGTTAGTATTTACAACAGCCTGTACACTTTAAAATCTAACAGCTATTTTACAGGTCGGTTTAATACCGGGTATAACGCTGTGCTTACCTGCGGGAAAGAATTTACAATGGAGGATAAAAGAAGGTTTATAAGCGTGGATATGAGAATGGTATCCAGAAACGGTTACCTTGAAACTTCACCTTCATCGGGTTCTAATAATTATGTGTTTTCAGGTCGTTTGCCCAGTTACTTTAGACTGGATTTTAGGTTGAGCTACAGGAAAAATCGCCAGCGCAGTACTGTAATATGGGCTTTGGATATTCAAAATGCATCAAATGCAAAAAACATAGCTTACCATTATTATGATTCCTTTACCAAAAGAATAGAAACGCGGTATCAATTAGGTTTAATTCCGGTGTTGAGCTATAAAATTATGTTTTAAGAATATTCTTTACCAGTGTAAATACAACCTATTCAATATAAGGTTGTTTATCTGGCTTAAGATCGAATTTCGGTAAGGCCACTGAGAGGAGACTTGAAACAGGGGGTTGGTACCGAAGGAGAACCAAACCATTTTTGAATGACCTTGCTTCTAGAAGATCTAATTCCATTTTTTCAATGTCTTTAAAAATACGCTTTCCTTTTCCAAGACTTACTGGAACTACAATCAAATGGTATTCATCAATCAGGTTCAGGTTGGCAAATTGCTGCACAATACTTCCACTACCCAAAATGGTCATATCTTCGTCTTCTTTAATCCGCAATATTTCGTCAACATCAATGTTATGCCTTAGCCTCACATTTTGCCAGTTAGGCTCTTCTTCAATGAAATCAATGGTTTTTGAGAAGACAATTTTTGGACCGCTGTTAATGGCATCCGCCGTGTCACGGTCATGGCGAATAGCTTCGTCGGATGTCCAGTAACTCTTCATTAAATCATAAGTAGTACGGCCAAGTATTAATGTATTTCCTGAACGGGCCTGGGTATGTGAATATTCCTCCCAAACAATGTCTTTTTTCAGGGATTTGAACCAATCAATTTCTCCATTTACACCAGCAAAGTAACCGTCTAATGTTACGTGATTGAACACACTAATTTTTTTCATATAGCTAAACCTATATTTAAAGATATAGGCTGGTTGCATCTTTAATAGTTTTCTTCGGTAGAACGCCTTAATTAATAGTTAAAGCAATCGGTTACCTAGTTATTATCACCACCAAAGTAGGTTGCTTCGATGATGTCTGCATTGGTAGCAATATCCCAGATGACCTCGTTAATTATAGCTTCGCTTGTTAAATGTATTGGTTGAATCGCATGTACCACTACTGTTTCACAAGGTGAACCATCTGTCCGTTTATCTGTGGTTATAATAACTGAGCAGTAAGTACAATAGCTGCTCTCTTTCATCATTTGATAAAGGTTGAGGTTGTGGTTATACTCTCCACACCGGCTATTGAAATAAAAGACATCCTTACCTAAATAGCGTTCCTTTATCACCCAGGCATATACGTACTGATATCGCAACGATCCGTCTTTTTGCTTCATGGCCACATCTAAACGGAAAACACCGGGAGAGGTTTCATCCAGTTTGTACTTCCAGCGCTCGCAAATATTGGTCAGGGAAATTTTTAAATCCATGATACTAAGAGGTTTAAATTATACCCGAAAATAATAATTTATTTAATTTTTAGGCAAGATTCAATGAGACTGTTCAATTTAAAAGTCTTCTTTCTTTGTCCGAGCTTCTTTTACACTCATTTAAAAAGTGTTATTTACTTTACTATTAACCCGATAAAGTCAATATCTTTACATGGTTTGTGTTAATCAAAACCTGCATTAATTTACATTTACTAGTACATTGAACACTGAGAAAATAATTATTGACCCTGATTTAAGTTCTTTCTTTTCTTTAAAGGAAATTCTTAGGTATAAAAGTTTGTTGACAAACCTGGCAAAACGAGATTTTCTTGTACGTTACAAACAAGCATTTGCCGGCATCATGTGGGCGTTAATTAAGCCGCTTATTAACGTTCTTGTGTTCGGATACATCGCCTCTAAAATCAATAGTACCGATTCGGTTACTGAAAATTTTGTTTTCGTGGCGTCGTCCATGTTGTTGTGGCAACTTTTTTCGAGTGTTTTTAATGATGTGAGCAACTCAATCGTTGGAAATTCAAATCTTTTCGCCAAAGTTTATTTTCCTAAGATTATTATTCCCTTGAGTACCTTGCTGGTGTGTTTGGTAGATTTTTTTATCTCTTTAATTATTCTGATTGTCGTATTTATCGTTTCAGGACAAACTGTGCTGTGGCAGATTGTATTAGCTCCGTTGTTCATCTTGCTTACGCTTATTAATGGTTTGGGTATTGGATTATATTGCGCAACTATCAATGTAAAGTACAGGGACGTTAAATTTATAGTTCCGGTTATTATTCAATTTGGAATGTATCTTACTCCCGTTATTTTTCCCACAAAATTTTACATGGAAAAGATTTCCATTTATTTGCCCGACTGGTGCCAGGTAATTTTCTTTTTAAATCCTATGGTAGGAGCTATCGATGGATTTAAATATGCGCTTTTTGGGGGCGAGGCCATTTACAGTGTTCCTTATTTTGCACTTTCTGTATGTGTGTCATTCATCTTCCTTTTCATTGGAATCAGGTATTTTTATAGGTTCGAACGAAACTTTGTGGATTATATTTAATGAGTAAAGAAACGATCATAAAAGTTGATGGCCTTGGTAAACATTACCTGTTAAATTCAAGTGCCGCACAAAAAAGCGATACCTTATACGGTGCGTTGATGAACGGTCTGAAGAGCGTGAAGAACATTGGGGCTAGAACCGAGCGGGTTGATTTTTGGGCGCTTAAGGATGTTTCCTTTGAAATTGAACGGGGAGATAAAGTAGGGATTATTGGCAGGAACGGCGCGGGTAAATCCACCTTGCTGAAAATTTTATCGCGAATTACTCCTCCTACCAAGGGTAGAATTGAAATTACTGGTAGGGTAGCTTCGTTACTTGAAGTTGGCACCGGTTTCCATGGCGATTTATCAGGCAGGGAAAATATTTACCTGAACGGTTCCATTTTGGGAATGACAAAATCCGAAATTGATAGAAAATTTGACGAAATTGTAAGTTTTGCTGAAGTGGAACAATTTTTAGATACTCCCGTGAAACGATACAGTAGTGGAATGTATGTACGTCTGGCTTTTGCTGTTGCAGCGCATTTGGAACCCGAAATTTTGATAGTGGATGAAGTATTAGCCGTGGGGGATGCTGCATTTCAGAAGAAATGCATCGGGAAGATGAATGATGTTTCAAGGGATGGAAGGACAATTTTATTTGTGAGTCACCACATGGCATCCATTCAAAGTTTATGTAACAAGGCCCTTGTATTAAAAAATGGGCAAATTGATTTTCCTTTATCAGAAACAAATCTGAGCCTAAAACATTATTTGGGAGTTGTAACCGAACAGTCCAAATCACTAATAGCGCTACGCACTGATCGTCAGGGTGAAGGTAATTTCAGATTCTCAAACATTGTGTTAAAGGATAATAACGGTACAGTTTTAACCGCTGCACAAACAGGTATAGATGTCACTTTTGAAATTGAATATACCTTAAAAGAGAAAAGTATTTCAAACATTTCAATCGCCATCACGGTGTATACCGATGAAGGAAGGGAAATGTTTACCCTGGCAAATCATTTAGTGGATCAACCTTTTTTAAGAATTAATTCCGGAAACAAAATCCATTGTACAGTTAAAAAATTCCCGTTAAATAATGGGAAATACCTATGTAATATCATCGCTTATAAAGATAACGTGATTCAGGATTACATACAGGAGGCATTTTTATTGGAAGTAGAAGAAGGCGATTTTTATGGAACCGGAAAACCTGTACCGCATAGCAACCCCTGTTTTTTAATTGATAATAAATGGCAGGTCTCGTAAAGCTAAAACGGACTTTTGTTTTTGGCTCCATGTTTGTTAGTCTGGTGAGCTTAATGACTGTCGTTTCATTCGCGATCATTTTTTCAAATAGAGGATTTGAGTTATCAGATGAAACCTATTATTTGTTTTTCTCAAATTACCATAACCCGGGTACATACATGATAACCAATTTTGGTTTGTTAAACGATTTGTTTTGTTTTGGAAATCCATCTTTAATAAACTTACGTTTGGCCAAACTGTTTTATCAGAGTGCGGCAGTGCTGTTTTTTTGTTATGGAGTTTTTCGGTATCTAAAATTTAAAGGCCAAAACTTAACAACTATTCAGCGCGCTTTAATTTGTATGCTGTGCTTAATGTTATCGTACATCAATTATGATTATTTGCCAATGACATTATCGTATAATAGCTGGACTCTGATTTTAGGTCTCTCAGCCTTTTCAATGTTTTTCATTGAATTAACTTCCTCTTCACTTGGTACTCGAATGCTCATTGGCTTTTTTATAGGATTTATTTTATTTTGTTTTTTCCTTGTAAAGCTACCTGGACTTGTTTTTTTTGGCTTTTTCTACGCTATATTATCGCTTTTTCATCAGCATACTATTCCTGCAAAACTTGTATCAGTATTCCTGGGAATGACTTGCGGCTATTTTATCTTTCTTAATGATTTCCAGCATTTAGAGAACATCATTACTGATTACTACATCACAATTTTTGAAGTGAAACATGTGGAAGCAAATTCATACCTGCATCAGTTTCGGGATCTTTTTTATTTATGCGAGGAGCGTAATTATATCTTAGTAGAACTTGTGTTTATCCTGGTTGCCGTGATGTTACGAAAAGCTAATTTTCGCTATAAATCCTTTTTTTCGCATGTGTTAGTCGCCATTAACCTGTGTTTATTGTTTGTTTTCCGGAACGGAAACAGTAATGTTCTTCATAACGATTTTTTGTCGGGTATGTTAATGATCGTTTCACTCTTTATTTTTACATTATCGATGCCAAACTGGCCAGGTGGCAAGGCCGACCATCAGCATTGGATTATTGCTACGATGTTAATTTCTACACCTTTTTTATTAATGATCGGCACTAATAATAGTTTTTATTATACAGCCTCACATCTTTTAATATTTGCTTATGTGGGAGCGCTGCTTTTTACCGGTTATAAAAGCAATGTCTGGAATGTGGGAAGCCTTGCTTTAAATACGGTTTTCATTTCTTGTTTTATTGTTCTGGTTTTGTATCATGGTGCGGTCAAAAATCCGTATCGGCAATCGGACCTTACTTTAAAAATGTACCCACTGAATTTTTCGAGTGAAATAAAAGGGATTGTGGAAAGCAAAGAACGATTCATCGATTATCAGGTTTTGAATCGGTTGGTATCTTATTGTAATCCACGCGATTCTCATGTCGTAACCACTTTTAACTATTTCGGATTGTGTTTTTTAAACGATATCCGTGTCTTTCCCGAATCACAAATATCGGATGCGGAAAGAAATCTTTACATTAACAAATATGTTTTAGATCGCTTTAAAATGGACGATCGTTTTGACCTGGTTGTAATTCCCGAGACGGTAAAAAACAGTTCCGCTTTCAAAGATCTTTTTGGTAGTTATGGCGTAAATTTAGGTGATAATTACAGGTTATTTTATCAATACAGGTTTTTGAGCACTGGCGAAAATATTTATTTCTATAAGCACGTATAATCAGAATGGGTAAAATCAGATTTTTGAAAACTACTACAAATTATCCCAATTACATGGATGCATTTGTTTTAAATAATCCTGAGATTTTGTCCATGAACTATGAAGCTGCGCTTAAATTTTACTTCTCGGATTGTAATTCGTGGGCAGATTATTGGAAAATAAACCTTGAGGCGACCGGGAATTTCATTTGTGCGGAAGTGATTGAAAACGCTTCATTTTTACAAATGAAATGGGCCAGTGAACGCGGATTGAAATTCAATGAAAATCAATGGCGGGAGGAAATTTTGCTTGAACAAATCAAGGATTTTCGGCCTGATGTTTTGTTTTTGGTAGACCAGTATGGCGATAATTCACTCTCTAAAAAAATTAAGCAACTTGTTCCGTCAATAAAATTGTTATTAGGATGGGATGGAATTTTATGGCATAAACCAGAAACTTATGAAAATACCGATATTATCTTAACCTGTGTTCCGGAAACGGCCGATTTTTACAGGGCACACGGAAAAAAAAGTTATTATCATAAATTCGGTTTTGAAACCTCAGTTTTGGAAAGATTAACCCGAAAGAAAAAGCAAGACGATGTTGTCTTTGCAGGATCTTTAATTCTGAACGAGAATTATCACATGAACCGTTTGAAATTAATTGCAGAGTTAAGCAGGAAAACGAACTTAACGATTCATGCCAGTTCGCTTCCAAAAAACTGGAGCCTTTTTCACCGTTACCGTTTAATGAATACCATTCGAAACAAAAATTATCAGTTCGCCCTGGATCTTCAACGCGTTGGCTTCAAGAATAAAGGTGAAGTTTTTGGTTTGAAAATGTTTAATGCGCTTTATAATTCAAAAATTGTTTTTAATACCCATGGCGATAATTCTATAAAAACTGCGGCAAATATGAGGATGACGGAAGCGACTGGTGTAGGAAGTTTATTGTTAACTGATTGGAAAGAAAATTTGCATGAATTATTTATTCCGGATGAGGAGATTGTAACGTATAAAAGCGCTGCGGAGGCCATTGACAAGATCAGAATGCTTTTAAACGACGATAAATTGCGTACCAAAATTGCAACAAATGGGCAAAACAGAACCTTACGCGAGTATTCATATCGCGCAAGGATGCTCGAGTTTGAAAAATTTTTAACTCCTTTACTTGAATGAGTTTAAAAGTATCGATATACAGACAAAAGGAAAAGGTTAAACGTAGTTTGTCCAGGGCATTACATGGCCATTGCGTGGTTTTGCTTTACCATCGCATTATCGATATGAAGTACGATCCACAGGGACTTTGCGTAAGTGCAGATAATTTTTCCGAGCAATTATCCTTTCTTAAGAAAAGACATATATTCATTTCAATAGAGGAATTCTGTGATTGCTTAGAGAAGAAAAAATTTCCCAAAAACGCGTTGCTTGTTACTTTTGACGACGGTTACGCCGATAATTATTTTAATGCCTTACCTGTTCTGGAAAGTACTAACGTAAAAGGAATGTTTTATGTGGCTACCGAAAACATCGGCACCAAAAAATTATTTTGGTGGGATGAGCTGGATCTTATTTTTAAGCAGGTGAAAAAATATGGTATTGATTTGAGTACGTTGCGGAATATGCACGGCACTTCAGATAATCGTTATTTATATGAATTTTACGTTAAAAATTGTAAGTCGGCTTCTTCTTTATTGCAACGGGAAGAATTACTTAAGGAATTAAGAAGCCAGGTGACAATAAATGACACTGAAAAGGGTAATTATTCTTTTCTCACAAAGGAGGAGTTAAAGGCGCTCCATCGTTCTAAATGGACTGATATTGGGGCTCATACCGTTAACCACTTGTCACTCGGCCATTTAAATGTAACAGATCAGTTTATTGAGATTTCCGAATCGGTAAATACTTTATCTCAATTGCTCGGGTATAAGGTTGAACATTTTTCCTTTCCTTATGGTGAGCGAGTGAATTTTAATAACGATACCATTCGGATTTGCAAGCAACTCAATTTAAAATCTGCGGCGGCAAATTATAGCGGTTACGTTTCATCAAACAGCGATGTATTTTCATTTCCACGTTTTGTGGTTCGAAATGATCGGCCTGAAGTGTTACAGAATAAGTTGAAAGAAATTTTATGATAAAGGTAATTCAATTATCAACCAGTGATATGGGTGGCGCAGGTATTGCCGCTAAAAAGTTGCATCTCAATTTGCTTAATAATGGAATTGAATCTGAATTTGTTACAAAGGTTAAACTTGGCGGCGACATTCCTGCACATCGTTTAGTGAAAGAAACAAAGAAGAAAAATATTTTGGAACTTGCGTTAGAACGTGTGTCAAATACCATAAAGTACAGGATGCCTTTCTTTGATAATGATTTAAATTATTATGTGAGGGACCGTGACAAAAGATTCGATTACTTTAGTTTCCCTTTTTCTGACAATAATATCTACCAAATCGAAGCGGTAAAAAACGCGGATATCCTTCATTTGCATTGGATATCCGATGGATTCATTGATTACCGCAATGTGTTTTCCTCCGGTTCAGGGAAAAAGTTTGTATGGACTCTACATGATATGAATCCATTTACAGGCGGTTGCCATGCGAGCGACGGCTGCATGAAATTTGAAAACAATTGCAATTACTGTTTTCAATTAGCGGGTACCCCCGATGAATACCTTTCAAATAAGTTATTAAATTATAAACTTGCTGCGCTTAATCAGTTGCGGGATGATCAGCTTACCATCATAACACCCTCTCAATTTTTATCTGACTTGTCAAAACGCAGTAAGGCTTTCTCCCGATTTAAACATGAAGTAATACCAAATGTCATCGTGTTTCCCCAAGATGTTCTTTCAAGGGACGAATGTCGCGACGAATTCAATTTAGGGAGGGATACGGTTACGTTCCTCTTTGTTTCTCACAACGTAAATAATGTCAGAAAAGGGATTGGCGTAATTAAGGAAGTTTTGCCACGCCTTGTAGATAAGAATATCAGTTTGATTACTATTGGTGAAAAGTCAGGCATCCAAATTGAAGGTATTCAAATTCTGGAACTTGGGTTTGTCACCGATAAGCTATTAATGAAAAAGGCGTTTTTTGCGGCGGATGCATTTTTGTTACCCTCCGTTTCTGAAAATTTCCCGAATTCCATTGTAGAAGCGCTTTTATCGGGGACGCCTGTTATCGCTTCAAATGTCGGCGGCATCCCGGAACAAATTGATGAGAAAAATGGTATATTAGCTCTATCAAACTCTGTGCATGATTGGGAAATGGTTGTTAATCAATTCATAAACAGGAGAAGTATGTATAACAGAAGCGAAATTGCCAGGGAAGCTGCAAAAAAATACGAAGTGAACCAAATTGTTCAAAAACATATTGAGCTTTATAAAAGTATTTTAGGGTAATTGGGTTTAATTTCCGTCATAACTATTAATTATAATAATGCTGTTGGCCTTCAAAAAACCATCAGCAACGTGCTTTCCCAAAGTTTCCGTGATTTTGAATTTATAGTTATTGATGGTGGATCGGATGACGGAAGCGTAGATATTCTCCGTCAGTGTCCAGCAATCACGCACTGGGTCACTGAAAAAGACAATGGCATTTATGATGCTCAAAATAAAGGCATTGGTCAAGCTAGCGGTGATTACCTTTTATTTTTAAACAGTGGTGATGTGCTCGCAGATGCTACAGTTTTGGAAAAGGTAAAAGATAATTTAACTTCAGGGAAAGCATTTTACTATGGAAATCTAATCTTAAGTATAGCTGACCGAAAGGAAAAACATATTGCTCCCAAAGAGATTGATCTGGATTTCTTATTAAATAGTACTTTTTGGCATCCCTGCGTGTTTATAAAAGCAGATTTATTTATAAAATTTGGTTTGTATAATCCCTTATTTAAAATCGCCGGTGATTACGAGTTTTTTATTCGTTGTTTATTAAAACCCGGAATTTTAACAGAGCATATCGACGAATTTATTTGCCTATTTGATGGTTCCGGGATCAGCAACAATCCTTTGCAGGTCGCCATTCAGTCAGAAGAGCGTGAAAAGGCATGGAAGTTAAATGTATCAGAGATAGTTTATGATAGTTTAAAGAAGTATAATTCCTTTTCAAGGAGTAAATATTCTTCACTCGTAAATACATTTCAAAAGCTGAGGGGACACCGAACATTTTAATGGCGCAGCTATTTAATATAAAAAAAGAGCTGTTTTATTTTAAGAAACGATGCTTAAAAAAATCCGGGAAAATCCTCAGGGATTTGCGCCGTTTAGTCGCACCCCGGAAAGCCATAACTTCAACGAATTGCTTTGAAGTTCCAATTATCATTAATAACCGTAACAGGTATACGTTTTTGAAAATGATGGTTGATCAACTTGTCTCATTCGGATACAAAAATATTTTTATATTGGACAATGATAGCAACTACCCACCATTATTGGAATATTATAAATCAGTTCCGGCGAAAGTAATTTTTCTTGGGAAGAATGTCGGATATAAGGCGCTGTGGGAAACTCGTGTTTTCGAGCAATTCAAAAATAATTATTATGTCTATTCTGATCCGGATATTTTAATGCAAGAAGACTGTCCAAAGGACTTTGTATATGCGTTATACTCAAAATTAATCAAGTACCCCTCTAAAGAAAAGGCCGGTGTTGCGTTAAAAATTAATGATTTACCAGATCATTATGTAAATAAAAAGGAGGTGCTTGAAAATGAAAAAGTGTTTTGGACAAAAGAATTAGAACCTGAGGTATTTGATGCAATAGTCGATACGACTTTGGCCTTATATAGACCATTTGCTCACGGGAATGCTGAAGAGTGCAATGCCATTAGAGTTGGTGGAAATTTAGCCGCGTGTCACTTAACATGGTATCTTGATTCAAACAACCTTCCAGAAGAAGAGTTATTTTATAAAAAGTCAATTAAGTCGAATACTTCCGTGTATAGTGTCAAATGAAGAAGACCGTTTCTATATGCATTCCTACTTATAAGCAAACTCGATATTTAGAAAGGTGTCTCCGGACCATTCTAGAACAGAGATATTCTGATTTCGAATTAATTATTTCTGACGACACGCCTGATGATAGTGTTGAAATGTTTATCCGGGGTCAACTCGGAAATTTCCCGTATTCTTATTACAGGAATAGTCAAGCATTAGGTAGTCCGGAAAACTGGAACTCGGCGATTGGGAAAGCGGGCGGAAAATACATCAAGGTAATGCACCATGATGATTTTTTTACCGGTCCTGATAGTTTAGGATTAATGGTTGGGGAAATTGAAAAGGAAAAAGCGGCGTTTATGTTCTGCCAAACGGACGTATGGGATTTGGCAACAAATTCGCATAGAATTCACACCATTTCTGATAAGCAATTAAAATTGTTGAAACGGAAACCGCAGTTTTTATTTTTTAAAAATGTAATTGGTGCTCCCTCAGCAACATTATATTTAAATAATAAATCGTTTCGTTATGATAAACGCTTAAAGTGGCTTGTTGACGTTGATTTTTACATGCAATATCTTTTTCATTCTCAAAAAATTGTACACTTACCGCTTCCGTTAATTTGTACAGCAACTAATACCGAAGGGCAGGTTACGGTTGATGTGATCAACGACCGGTATGTACAAATTAAAGAACATGTTTTGTTATTTAATAAAATTTCCGTGTATAAATTAAATGAAAGGGGTTTTATGGAGTTCTTTGATCATTTGTTTTTTAAATATCAGGTAGGGTCTTTTCAGGAATTGGAGGCAATTGTTCCTGAGGCAATTGAAAAAAGAGCTTTTTATAATCGGGTAATAAGTTCGCTCAACTCTTTTCGCGCCTTCAAACAATTTAAGAAACGCTTTTTCGGAAGTCGTTATAATTATTATTATTTTAAAATGGAACAGTATTTATGATAATAGTAAAGTTAATGGGTGGCCTCGGAAATCAGATGTTCCAATATTCCGCCGGACAACAACTGGCCCATCTTCATCGTACGGAATTGTTAGTTGATACCTCTTATCTTGAGACAGATCCGGAAGAGGCATATACAAAGAGAAACTTAGAGCTTGAAGTTTTCAATTTGAAGTTAGAAATAGCAACACAGGAAGATATCGCGCGTTTTAAAATTAAGAGCGCTGGAAAGATCAGTCGTGCCTTGCAACGGCATTTGCCAATTTTGTGTAACACAGTGTATGCCGCAGAGAGTGGCCTTCATTTTCAAAAGCAATTTTTTAATTTTCCTTTAAACACATATTTAGATGGTTTTTGGCAAAGCGAGGAATATTTTAAGGGAATCAGGGCAAATTTGTTAGCTGAGTTCGTTCCTAAGGAGGCAACGGGTCCAGAAAATCTCGCCTGGATACATAAAATGATATCCTGTGAGTCTGTATCGTTACATATTAGACGTGGCGATTATATTACTTCTCTGTCAGCTCAGCAACATCATGGCAATCTCGATATTTCGTATTACCAGCGCGCCGTACGGGTTGTGAAAGATTATTGCTCAAAAGAAATCGAGATTTTTGTTTTTTCTGATGACCTGGAATGGTGTAAGGAGAATCTGACATTTGATGAACAAATGCACTTTGTAGATTCAAACCAGGTGAAGAATTTTTATTGGGATATGTTTTTAATGAGTCGTTGCCGTCATAATATCATAGCGAATAGCAGTTTTAGTTGGTGGGCCGCATGGCTTAATCAAAATGAAAAGAAATGTGTAGTGGCACCTATTCACTGGTTTGCCGATCAATCTGTTCGTAATAACAATTTAATTCCTTCAACATGGCATCTGACTTAAAGGTAAGTTCACCCCAAGTATCGGTTGTTATGTCGGTATACAACGGAGGGGCTTATTTAAAAGAAGCAATTGAAAGTGTCTTAAATCAAAGCTTTTCAGATTTCGAGTTTATCATTATAAACGATGGATCTGTCGATAATAGTTTGTCGATTATTAAGGAATACTCTGACCCTAGAATCGTTCTAATCAATAATGAAACCAATAAGGGTTTAATCTATTCGCTCAATCGGGGAATCACTCAGGCAAAAGGAGAATTTATTGCCCGAATGGATGCTGATGACATCTGTTTAAAGGATCGCCTTGATTTGCAAGTGTCTGAATTTTTAAATCATCCCGATGCCGTTGTAGTTGGTAGCGATTACTTTCTTCTAAATGACGGCAAAAGTGTTTCTGTTAAAAATATCAACGATAGTGATTACCAAAAAGCGGTATTGATTTTTGCACCTTGTTTCTGCCACCCTACCGTGATGATAAGGAATCTGTTTAAGGAAAAGGGTATTATGTATCATCCCGATTTTATACATGCCGAAGATTATAAATTATGGACTGACTTATACAATTTAGGATCCTATTTAAATGTTAGTAAGCCTCTTTTAAAATACAGGCATCATCCTTCTCAGATTAGCAACAGGAACAACGAAAGTCAATTATCCGTAAGCTGGCGCATCCGAAAAGAATACCTTGATCGTTTAACGTTTTCCTTGTCAGATAAAGAGTTCGCAACAATCAATTTAATCGGTAATAATACACCAATTTCATCCATAACTACATTGAAAGAAATTGAAGTTTGTTTACTACGTTTAAATGCCGAGAATGAAAAGAAACAGCGCTTTAACAGGCCATCATTTAACAGGTTTTTATTTAAGTTTTGGCTCGATTCCTGCGGAAATACGAATTTAGGCGTATCTGCTTTCCGCCTATTTTTTTCTTCACAACTTGCAAGTTATGGGAAACTAAGTTTTACTGACAAGAATATTTTTTTAATGAAGTGTTTAATTCGACGGTTCAGGAAATAAGTTTAGAAAATTCTTGCGCCCAATGATCCCAGTTCAATTGTTCTTCATACAACTGTCTGGTTCGATTTCTCAATTCAATATAAATTTCCGGTTTAAGGATGAGATTTTCAATTTTCCCGGCATACCCTTTTCCCTGATCGTTATATGGTAATAAAAATCCGTTTTCACCGTCTTTTAGGTGTCCGGCAACTCCTCCGCTTTCAGCAATTAAAGAAGGAATTCCAAACGCACTGGCTTCATTAATTACAATTGGTGTACAGTCAAAACGCGTAGGTAATATCAAAAAATGCTGTTCAGTGTAAATGCGTTTCATTTGTTCCTGCCCCACATCGCTATTCTTATCAATAAAAGGGATTACGTTAATCTTTTCGTTGTTTAATGCAGCCGGTGGTACGCATCCTAAAACCGTAAATTCAACAGGATAGCCTTTATCTTTTAGGATTTTGTAGGTTTTAAAAGCAATATCACCGCCTTTGGACTCCCAGTAAACACCTACAAAGAACAGGTTCCAAACTGTTGGAATTTCAAAATTCAATTCCCGTCTTTCAGGCAGCTGTTCAAAATTGGCACCATAAGGAATGGTTTTTACCTGTTGAGGGTCTTTGTGATAATCCTTAATGACAGAATTTTTTGCCCATTCGGAAGAAACAATAACATATTTGCTCTTTGCTATCGCCAGGCCTTCAATTGCGTTCCCCTCCAAAATTGATTTTCTGGTTAGATTGGAAAGGCTTTTATGGTATCCCAGGCATCCGGCAAATGTGCCGTCTGTTATATAAATGATGGGAACGCGGGTTTCGACATACGCTATTTCACAGGACGCGGCCGGTGCAATGATAAAATCATAGGCACTGTCCTTTAATTTTTTATTGAAAAATTGGGCATATTGTTTACTGACCAGTTTACTATGCCTGTAACTAATACGTTTACCAAACAATTTTAAAAAAATCTGATTTAATACCCGTAAAAGGAAGATGGTTTTTTTTGGTTCGTATGGTCCCAGAATATCTACCGAGCCGAGTTTTTTTAACGCTTTGTATATACTGAAGTGAGTGCCACTCCAAACCTTTTTGTTATTTGGATTTTCAGCTGATAGATATGCAAATTTATATTTCAATTTTCCTTCAGTTAAATAATTTGCGTTTTAAAATACGTAAATTTAATAGGAGGCTCAACCGCGAATAAGGTGGACTGCCATATTCTTTCGCAATATTAAGTTGTTCGATCAGGAAACGTGCGTCCTGGCTTCCTGATTTGGAATTTTTGTAGTATCTGAACTGCGCCGCTATTCTATTAATTTTAATAACCTGGCCGCCATTTTTTAAAATCCGAAGGACATACTCATAATCAAATGCGAATTTAAAGTCTCGGAGTTTACCAATTTTATAGGTGAACTCGGTTTTAAAAAACGATCCCGGTTGCGAAATAGAAGCATCGAGGTGAGTTAAAGAATGTAGTGTGAATTCTCCACTTGATGCGTGATTAAGTGTCAAACCGTTTTCATCAATGATCTCAATATCGCCGTAAATATAATCCGGCTTGTTTTTTTTAAGGTAATTGGCAATTTCCACAAATCCACGTACATCAATTAAGTCATCGGTATTCAGCCAGGTCCAATATTCTCCGGTGACATGCTCCATTCCTTTATTAATGGCGTCATATTGCCCTTTGTCTTCTTCAATCTTTAAAACGTCTATGTGTTGCCTGTAATTTTCTAAAACTTCCCGTACATCTTTCACCGAGCAATTATCAAATACAATAACCTCAATGTCGATGCCTTCCTGAGCACACGATGTTTTAAGGGAAACTACGTTTTTAATGGTGGCTTCAATAAATTTAAATTGATTATAAGAAGGAATGATAATTGAGAAGCGCATATTATGCAAATATACATTTTTGGAGCGTTTGTTATTAATAGTCATCTGTTTAAAAAGGCCTGTTTATTTTAAGAATTGCCTCTAATGTTTAGTAATTTTACACTTATGCGGGTTTTACTACTTTCCGATACGTATTCAGAACATACTGAAAAGTGGGCACTTGGCCTGGCTGCAAATGGAATAGAGATTGGATTATTTAGTTTTAACAAAGCTTCTTATTCCTGGTATTCAGGTCAATCAAATATCACACTCCTGTTTGAACCTCAGGAAAAACTGAACTCAAATCAAAAATTCGCTTATTTAAAATTCATAGGTCCACTCCGAAAAGCGATCAAACGATTTCAGCCGGATGTGTTGCATGCACATTACGCTACAAGTTATGGATTGATCGGAGCGCTTAGTGGGTTTCACCCGCTGATTATTTCAGCCTGGGGTACTGATGTCATGAAGTTTCCCCAAAAAAACTGGATTAATAAACTCATATTAAAATATAATCTGAAGAAAGCAGATGCGATCTGTGCAACTTCTCACACGATTAAAGAGTTTTTAATCCCGTTAACATCAAAAAATATTCGTGTAATTCCGTTCGGCGTCGACCTTAATATATTTAAAAAGAACGATGTTAAACGCTTATTTGACGAAGATGCTTTCGTAGTTGGCAGCATTAAGCCCCTGGAACCCCTGTATAATACTGATAAGTTAATTAAGGCATTTCATATATTGGTAACAAAATTCCCTCAAAAGAGATTAGGACTGATGATTATCGGGGAAGGTTCTCAGTTAGAGTACTTGAAGAATCTTACCAGTACATTCAATATAACCGATAAGGTGATTTTTACTGGACGGATTAGCTTTTCTAAGGTTGCCGATTATTTTAATATGCTGGATGTATTGGTAAATATTAGTGATTACGAGAGTTTCGGCGTTTCGGTAATTGAAGCCATGGCTTGTGAAAAGCCTGTTGTCGCTACTAACACAGGGGGTTTGAAAGAAATTATTGAAAACAGTAAGTTTGGAAGCCTGGTTGAAATTGGGGATGTGGAACAAACAGCCTCAGAAATAGAAAAGTATCTTTTGGATGAAAAATTCGCTAAGGAAATAGGAATTAATGCAAGAAAAAAAGTAATTGAAAAATACAACTGGGCAAACAATTTGGTGCAGATGGAAAATGTTTATCAATCATTACTGACCTGATATGATTTTAAAAAAAATAGATAACCGCGAAGAATATTGCTCCAGGGCGGAGAATTACATTGGTGTTTTTGCCAGTGAAAAGTGGTTATCAGTATACGGGCACGAATTAAACATCATTGGGATTTATAAAGATGAGCATCAGTTAATAGGTGGATTTTATTTTTTAAAAACCAAAAAATTTGGATTGAGTTTTATCAAGTTGCCGCCTTACAGTCCGCATTGCTGCTTGTTTTTTAATTCTGACGGAAAAAATATGTCGTCAGTAAATAGCTTTTCGAAGGAAATCATGACTGAAGTATGTAACTTCATGGAGTCACTCAAAAGTTCATTGTGCATCATGGCTTTTCCCACGCCTATCATCGATCTTCAGCCTTTTATATGGAAGAAATTTAAGGTTATTCCAAATTACACCTATCGGATTAACCTAAAGCAACCACTGGAGATTATTAAATCGAATTTTGATCCTAAGAATCGGAACGCCATTAATAAAGCCGTAAAAGAAGGTGTGATCGTTACAGAAAACAGTCTTGGAAGGGAGGAACTGTTTCATTTTTTTCAGAAATCACTTCGGTCAGCAAACGCTAATATTTATAAACCCGAGTTGGAAGGTATATTTATGAAGTTTGCTGATTATCAAAATTCTTTTTGTGTTGTTGCCAGAAAGGCATCAGAAGTAATTGGCGTTGTATTTTGTGTTTTTGATAAGCAAACCTGTTATTATTTATTAGGTGGAGTAGATAAAAGTACGGGGATTGCGGGTGTAAATAATCTGCTTGTGCAAAAGAGTCTTGAAAAAGCTATGGAATTAGGCTGTTCGGTATTTGATTTTGAAGGTTCCATGTTGAAAGGAGTCGAAAAGTTCTTCAGAAGTTTTGGTCCTGAATTAGTCCCATATTTCACCGTTAATAAAGCTTCATTGCCTTTAGAAATGATGTTGAAGTTTAAAAAAAGGGAACTGTTTTAATGCCTTCGTTAGAATATATCAAACATAAGCGTATTGATTTTGATAAGTGGGATACCGCAATCTTTTCCTCCGATTTACCTTTGGTATTTGCACAATCGTTTTATCTGAACGCAACTTGTCCTCATTGGGATGCATTAATCCTTGGTGATTATGAAAGTGTATTTCCAATTACCTACAAAACCCGCTTTGGATTCAGGTATTTGCCGCAACCACCTTTTACTTCTCAGTTAGGCGCTTTTGGAAAAGTAGATCAGGATGTTGAGAAGGTTTTTCATGACTATATTTTGAAAACGTTCAAGCTTATTGAAGTTGAACTAAATGCCGGAAATCGCCTGAAGTCTGAATTTATTGTTCCTAAAAAAACGTATATCATTGATTATAAATCGGATTTTAAATTCAATCAAAATACGAAGCGTAATATTTCAAAGGCTCTTGAAAATGAACTTCGTGTTATTGAAGTGCCTTCAAACGAGGCGCTTATTTTATCGAAAAAAATTATCAATCCTTTTTTGAGAAAAGAAGTCGCCCTTTCGAAAGAAACCGTCTTATGTTTGGACAGATTGCTGGTAAATGCAATCGCAGAGGGCTGTTTAAAAACATTTAAAGTTGCCGATAATAAAAACGGTATTAGGGCATTAGCACATTTTATTTGCAACGGTAAACATGCTTTGTATCTTAAAGGAGCACTTGTTGATAAAGGTGACAAATCCGGCAGCATGCATTTACTGTTAAGTCATGCAATTTCAGTTTATAAAGATCAATCCATTTTTTTTGATTTTGGAGGCGGTTCAGGATCAAAAGGATTGGCTGGATTCTATGAGGGGCTTGGTGGAGTTCCGATGGAATACAGCTTTTTAAGAGTTAACAGGCTTCCACGGTTAATTAAATTTCTTAAAAGCAAAAAGTAAACGGCTCTTTTTTGTTATTTTTAGCTGTGAAAATGAAGGCTATCGTTTCTCATGATATTGACCATTTATCCCTTTCAGAACATTACCTGAAGGATCTGATCGTGCCAAAATTTTTTGTTCGGAGTTTTATTGAATTTTTTTCAGGGTTAATATCCTTTTCGGAATTACATTACCGTTTTCTGGACGTATTTAAAAATCAATGGCAGCATATCGAAGAACTCCATGTTTTTAACAAAGCACATTTTGTTCCCACAACATATTTTATTGGAGTAAATAATGGCATTGGATTATCTTATTCAAGGGCGAACGCTGCTATATGGATAAAAAAAATGAAGGAGTTAGGATGTGATGTAGGAGTTCACGGGATTGAATTTGAAAATTTCGAAAAAATTAATGCCGAATATTTAATGTTTAAGAATCTCTCCGGCCAAGCTCAGTTCGGTACACGAATGCATTATATTCGCACGAACCCGAATACGTTTTTAAATATGTCGGCGGCTGGATATCTTTTCGATAGCAGTGAAATGGGATTTACAAAACCATATAGAATCGGAAATATGTGGGAGTTTCCATTCCAGATTATGGATGGTTATATCATCGAAAAACCCAAACAGTGGCAAAGTAAAACCTTCAAACAGAGTTGTGAGGAAACACAGCGAATTATTGATAAGGCCTTTAAAGGTAACCTGCCTTACCTCGGGATCGATTTCCATGACCGGTATTTTTCAGACGCCCATAAGACCTGGAAGGACTGGTATATGTGGCTGATTGAATACCTCGTTAGTCAGGACATTCCATTCGTTAATTTCAGACAGGCCATTAATGAACTGGAAGGTAGTCGGAGTTATGTAGAAATTAAAATAAATAAACCCTAAGTTGAACTTACTAATCTTAACTCAATATTTTCCCCCTGAAGTGGGCGCGCCCCAAAACCGTTTATTTGAGTTAGCGGTTCGCCTGAAAAAATTAGGAATACATGTTTCGGTATTAACGGCCATGCCTAATTATCCGCAAATGAAAATTTATAGTGGGTATGAAAACAAAACTTATTTTTTTGAAGAGATAGACGGCATTGCTGTTCATAGATCCTCAATATATTTGCCAAAAAACAAGTCAATCGTAGAGCGGCTTAAAAATTATTTTTCATTTGTGTACTCTTCTGCGCGGGTTGGCGCAAGTAAAGTGGGGAAGGTAGATGTGATTCTTTGCGAGTCTCCACCTTTATTTTTAGGGTATTCTGCACTCTATCTTAAACGAAAAAAGAAAGCGAAGCTCATATTTAATGTTTCGGATTTATGGCCTGAAAGTGCTGAGAAACTGGGTGTAGTAACCAATGGTTTGATGCTGAAATTAGCGTACCGGCTGGAAGCAAAATTATATAAAAGTTCTGTTTTGGTAAGCGGACAAACGCAAGGAATTTGTAAAAGCGTTAGTGAACGGTTTCCGGACGTTGAAACTTATTGGTTGCCAAACGGAGTGGACGTTTCATTTTATGATCCTGCGCAGGTGGGTCAGGGCTGGCGAGACGACAACGGTTTTAATAGAGAAGATATTTTATTTCTCTATGCCGGTATAATTGGTATTGCCCAGGGCTTAGACGTAATATTATCTGCTGCAAAAAAGCTGCAATCTCAATCGAACATTAAATTCATTTTAGTAGGAAGTGGTCCGGAGAAAGAAAAGTTGGTGAAGATGAAGGAAACCCACAGGTTAAATAACGTCTATTTTTTTGACGCTGTTTCAAAATCTAAGATGCCTCCAATTGTTAGTGCAAGTGATGTCTCGATTATTCCTCTCAAGAAACTCGATTTATTTTTAGGTGCAATTCCTTCAAAAATATTTGAAATCCTGGCAATGCAGAAAGCTGTTATTTTGGGCGTGGATGGAGAGGCACGCGAACTTTTTGTGAATCAGGGACAATGTGCATTATATTCGGAGCCTGAAAACGTAGAAGATTTGGTTAAGAATATCATGTTCTTGGTTGATAATCCGCCAAAAAGAAAACAATTAGGCCATAACGGTAGAATGTATGTAAAACAGAATTTTAATCGGGATACCATTGCCGAAAAATTTTATAAGAAGCTATTGAATTTATGAGTTTAGAAAAGCAGGTAACCGATCAGTATTCGAAAAGGATTCAAACCGAGAAGCTATATTCGGGTGGGTATTATGTTACCAAGGTTACAGAAGAGTTGGAATCGTCAATTTTTGAGTTGTTAAATAAAGAATTTTCTGACTTCAAAGATCTTAAGTTTCTTGAGGTGGGCGCAGGCAATGGCACAAACGCAAATATGTTTTTAAAGTTCGGTTTTCAACTTCCGAATATATATTTTAATGAATTACTGCCAGAGAGAATTAAAGCCATAGAGCGAAATTTTCCGGCTAGTAAATTATTTTCAGGAAATGCAATAGAAATTGATTTCGACACTAAGTTTGATGTCGTTTTTCAATCAACCGTTTTTACATCCATTTTAAAACCTGAAGACCGAAAATTACTTGCAGATAAAATGATGAATCTGTTAAATCCCGGGGGAATTATTTTGTGGTATGATTTTATTTATAACAATCCCCGAAACAAAGATGTGAGAAAGGTTGATCTGAACGAAATTAAGGAACTCTTCCCGGCGTCGTCTGGGGTAGCTTATAAAAAGATTACGCTAGCTCCTCCCATTGGCAGAAGAGTAGGTCGCTTTTATCAGTTATTTAATATTCCAGTTTTACGAAGCCATATTTTAGCGGTAATCCGAAAATAATAAATGCGAAAATTAAGAGCGACATATCACTTGTACGGATATCACCTTCCATTGTTGATCGCATTTTTATTGCCCTTTGGATTAAACTATTCTCCGTTAATTATTTTGTGGTCGCTTTCTTTTTTTGTGTTAGACGATTTTAAGACCGGTTTGCGAAAAGTATTATCAAACGGATGGAGTTTCCTGTTGCTTACATTTTTCATGATTCATGTTGCTGGATATTTTTTCGCCGACAACAAGGCAGAGGCCATAACTGCCATTGAAATTAAGTTATGTTTTCTTGCTTTTCCACTTTTAATTTATTCGTCATCCTATGAAAATCTTCAAGTAAAAAAAGTTTTTATTTCTTTCGTATCCGGCTGTGTTCTTGTTTGTTTATTTTATTTGTTCAGGGCTGGTTTTTTATATTTTTTCAACGATGTTAACGCATTTTACTATACCGAATTCAGTTTTTTCATGCATCCTGGATATTTTTCTATGTATCTGGTATTCGCCCAATTAATTGTGATTATGTTTTATCCTGCATGGCTCAGGCATTTATCCAATTTAAACGTAAAAATTGGATTTATATCGATACTTTTCATTACCTGTATCTTTTTATGTTCCTCAAAAATGGGTCTGCTATCTGCGTTGTTGTTAATCCCAATTACCATTTCTATTCTTTTATTTCGTTTGGGTTATAAAAAATTCATTGTTTTTTTTGCGAGTGCCGTTTTGTTAACCATCATGTTTTCTTATCAATTTTTCCCAAAGCCCTTTGAAAGAATTACGCAGGCTGTAAGGGTAACTTCATCAGCAAAATCCATAGATAAGGCAGATGGAGAAAGTACTGCTGTAAGGATTTTGATCTGGAGGGAGTCCTTGAAAATCATTAAGGAGAATTTCATATTTGGAACTTCTCCCGGTGATGCAAATGATGCGTTAGTTCAGGCTTATACAACCGAAGGAATGACTGGAGCTCTTGAAAAGAAATTGAATGCACACAATCAGTTTCTACAAACTTTTATTGGTACAGGTTTGATTGGTTTTATACTTCTATGGTTATTTACATTTGGTGCATTCATTTACGCCATTATAAAGAAAAATTTTGCATTATCGTTGTTTAGTATATTAATTATCCTGAACTTTTTAATTGAATCGATGTTGCAGGCGCAGGCTGGATTTTTGTTTTTTGTTTTTTTCTTTTGCTTTTTGACTCGTTATAATGTTCACAAATTAAATACTGAAGCATGATTCCTTTTTCTCCTCCCAGAATTGATGATAAAATAATAAATGAAGTTACTGCTGCTCTTAAATCCGGCTGGATTACTACAGGGCCCCGAACAAAAGAATTTGAACGGAAAATTACAGAGTATTGCGGAAACAAAGCGACCTTATGTTTGAATTCAGCTACCGCCGGCCTGGAAATTATGTTAAGGTGGTTCGGTGTTGGAGAAGGCGATGAGGTGATTTTACCCGCGTACACGTATTCGGCAACGGCCAACGTCATCATACATTGCGGAGCTAAACCAGTTTTTGTGGATGTTAAAAGTGACGATTTTAATATCAGTACAAGTAATATTGAGAAAGCGATCACCGAAAAAACAAAAGTGATTATGCCTGTGGATTTTGCCGGGTTTCCCTGCGACTACAGTGAAATTAATGCTTTGGCAATAAAATATAAGTCACTTTTTAAAGCCAAATGCAGGAATCAGGAATTACTGGGTCGCATAATGGTGCTTTCAGATGCCGCTCATTCGTTTGGAGCGGAATATAATGGGCAAAAGTGCGGTTCGTTAACCGATGTGTCTGTTTTTTCTTTCCACGCCGTTAAGAATTTAACTACTGCGGAAGGGGGTGCGGTTGCATTGAATTTCCCTGAGCCTTTTGATAATACAGAGTTGTATAATTATTTGTGCATGTACACCTTGCATGGGCAGAATAAAGATGCCCTTGCCAAAACCCAAAAAGGAAATTGGAAGTATGACATCATTGAAGCGGGCTACAAATGTAATATGACTGATCTTTCAGCGGCGATTGGTTTGATAGAACTGGAGAGGTATGATTCGGATACCTTAATGAAACGAAAACACATCTTTGATGCTTATCAATCGGTATTTTCCGGAGATAAGCGATTTGAAATTCCTGTTTATGAAACAGAAACTAAAACGGGCTGCTATCACTTATATCCACTAAGAATACGTGATGTTTCAGAAGGTCAACGGGACGCCATTATGAAAGAGATTTTTGAACAAGACGTTTCAGTAAATGTTCATTTTATTCCTGTACCGGCAATGAGTTATTATAAAAATCTCGGTTATGATATGAAAAATTATCCGGTTACCTATGATAATTTCAGCAGGGAAATTTCGTTACCTGTGTTTTATAGTTTAACGGATGAGGATCTTCAGGTAGTCATCAAAGCTGTTATAAATTCGGTTAATAAAGTATTGTGTTAAAACGCCTGTTCGATATTTGCGTTTCATTGATTGGCATACTTGTCCTACTGCCATTGTTTTTAGTCATCAGTCTGGCAATGGTTGCAACGTGCGGTTTTCCTGTGTTTTATTTTCAAACGCGGGTAGGAATGCATAACAAGGATTTTAAACTTTTCAAATTTAGAACAATGCATGCCAATGCCGATAAAAAGGGCTTACTTACCGTTGGCGGTCGTGATCCAAGAGTTACACCGATTGGGTATTATCTTCGAAAATATAAACTCGATGAGCTTCCCCAGTTATTTAACGTAATACTGGGTGATATGAGCTTGGTTGGTCCACGTCCTGAGGTACGGAAATATGTTGCTCTGTATTCAAAAGATCAGCAAGTGGTATTGTCCGTAAAACCAGGCATTACCGATTATGCGTCCTTGGAATATATTAATGAAAACGAATTACTGTCCCATTCATCAGATCCGGAATCAACCTATATTAACGAAATTATGCCGGCGAAATTGGCTTTAAATAAGCGGTATATTGATGATCAGGGGCTTTTTACCGATTTGAAAGTAATCTTCAAGACTATCCGGAAGATAGTTGCCTAATACCTTAATAAATTTTAATAAGTCTGTTTCTTCACCGGGGATAATCATGGCTATATTTGACCTTTAATTCTCTTATCTATGAAAAATATTTTTTTTGTCCTCACCGCAATTTTAACCATTGCAGTAGCTGTGTTGTTTTATCAGGTATATGCGCTTAAGTCCTCCGGGTTGTCAGGTAGTATAGCCAATGAAGTCCAAAATGCAGATTCAATAAAATCGAAACCGAAGATTAATGAGGTTGGCCCTACCGCCTTAGCAGAAGCGAAAATTGCATTTTTAAACATTGATTCAATTAATTCACAATATCTCTACATTGCCGATGAATCGAAAAAAATGAAGGCGAAGGTTCTACACATTGAAGGGCAAATTGAGAGTCTAACAGCGAGTTTGCAATCTGAGTATGAATCGTACCAGCAATCGGCACAAACCGGTATAGCCCCTCAAAGCGAGATTTTAAAAATGGAAGAAAGTCTTAAACGAAAAGATCAGGAAATTAAGAATAAGCAACTACAGCTTCAGAATTATCAGTATGATCAGCAAGAAATGATTTTAGCGCTGAATGAAAAGCTTCAACAGGTTGTCGATAAATATAATAACGGACGTTTTGATTATGTCATTTCCTATTCTGAAACACTGCCCATTCTTGTTTTCAAGAATAAAAAACTCGACATCAGCGGTGATATCATTCGCATTTTAAATGATGAATATAAAAGTACTAAAGGTAAAAAGTAGCTATGGAGGATAGGAAAATTCTGCTCAATAAAATTATGCATGTTCACCATTTCCATGAGACATTTCAAATTGGGAATGCTGATAAACCTACTTTAATTAATGAACGCGATTATACATTACGTTATAATCTTATTAAAGAGGAAAATGAGGAATATCTGGAAGCCTGTAAGAATGGTGATCTGGTTGAAATTGCCGACGCTCTGGGTGACCAGTTATATATATTATTTGGCACAATTCTTAAGCATGGCCTACAACATAAAATTGAGGAAGTTTTTGATGAAATTCAACGAAGCAATATGAGCAAGCTGGATGAAAACGGACAACCGATTTTCAGGGAAGATGGAAAGATACTGAAAAGCAATTTGTATTTCCGTCCTGACATTCAACGAATTCTCCAGGAGTAAGAGTTCTAATTTGCTTAATTGTATGTATAGATAATTCCTTCCAGGTAGCGTTTGTTCGTTTCTATGTGGTAGGTGTTAAAGCAATTTCTCTCAAAAACGATTTTATGTTTGGGATTGAGGTAAATGCAGTAAATTTTTCGCGAATGCTGTTTTACACTCTCCAGGATATTTTGAACCACCTGTTCCATAATTGCTTCTCCAAACGGATTGAAAAAGTAAAATACCTGTGACGTAACGGGGATTTCAAAACGTGTGGCATCACTAAAATAAAATGCGAGGATACTGTCCATATTCTTTTTTGAATATATTTTCAGATTTTCCTCAGCCTGATTAATGAGTTCCCTGGCAATATCAACTCCAATTAAATTTCTAAAACCGCATTGTTCGGCTACAAAAAGTGCCCTGCCTTTTCCGCAACCAAAATCTATTAAAGGATTTTGCCGTGCCTCCTTTGGAATTTTTGTAAATACGGAAAATAGTATATAATAGCTTGCGCCCTGGTAATGATGGTTTTCCTCGGAGTTATTTCCATCCAAAGTTAATTCACCAAGGTTTACAATACTGTGAGTATTAATGCCCAGTTTCTTTTCGTATTTTTTTTCATAGTAAAGTAGCTTGAACGTATTGGCAATTCCCCTGTAATAAAGGGATCGAAAGAAGTAAAAGATATATTGTAATATTTTCACGCTCTAAAAATAGCGTTTAAATCTGATTTTAAATTTGTCTGGTCTTGTAAAAAAGCGGCTTGCCTTTGAGGTTCAATTTAAAAATATTACCTTCATACTCACTCAAATAGTACGTATGCAAATTGATTTAGAAGCCGAAAAAAAGGAAATATTAAATAGATATAAGAATTTAATTAAAGCATCTAAACGTCGTCTTGAAAAAGGTGATAAGGAAATTATCAGGAAAGCCTTTGAAGTTTCGGTGGAAGCGCATAAGGAAATGCGTCGTAAGTCCGGGGAACCTTACATCTACCATCCCATTGCTGTGGCTCAAATTTGCGCGGAAGAGATTGGCTTAGGTACAACCTCTATTGTATGTGCGTTATTGCATGATACAGTAGAAGATACCGATATGACCATTGATGACATTAAGGGCATGTTTGGAGAAAAAGTTGCCCAGATTATTGATGGATTAACTAAGATTTCCGGTGTTTTTGACCATACCTCGTCGATACAGGCAGAGAACTTCAGAAAAATGTTGCTTACACTCTCTGAAGACGTTCGGGTTATCTTAATAAAGCTGGCAGATAGACTTCATAACATGCGAACGCTGGACCACATGAAGCGCGATAAGCAAATGAAGATAGCCGGCGAAACGTTATACCTCTATGCACCTTTAGCCCATCGTTTGGGATTAAACGCAATTAAATCCGAACTGGAAGATCTTGGTTTAAAATATACAAATGAAGATTGGTACCGCGATATCGTTCAGAAACTAAAAGAGACAGAGCCTGTACGTAAAAAATTTATTAAAAATTTTATTGACCCTTTAAATGATATATTAAAAGAACAGGGTTTTAAGTTTAAAATATTTGGACGCCCAAAATCCATTTATTCAATTTATAATAAAATTAAACACAAAGGTGTACCCTTTGAAGAGATATATGATTTGTTTGCAATTCGAATTGTAATTGATACTCCACCCGACAAAGAAAAAGCCGACTGCTGGAAAATATATTCAATCATAACGGATTTCTACCATCCTAATCCTGATCGCTTACGGGACTGGATCTCAACACCAAAAAGCAACGGTTATGAAAGCTTACACACAACCGTGATGGGGCCGGAAGGTAAATGGGTGGAAGTGCAGATACGGACGATAAGGATGGACGAATTAGCGGAAATGGGTTATGCCGCGCATTGGAAGTATAAGGATGCCGCAGCAGAAAAGGAAAGTAATCTGGAAAACTGGTTACGTCGGATCCGTGAAATGCTGGATAATCCTGATCCCAATGCTTTGGAATTTATTGATGATTTCAAATTGAACCTTTTTTCTGATGAAATTTTTGTGTTTACCCCAAAGGGTGATATGAAAAGTCTACCGCTAACAGCCACCGCACTTGATTTTGCATTTGAAATCCACACAAAAGTAGGTGAACAGTGTATTGGCGCGAAGGTTAATCATAAACTGGTTCCGCTAAGTTACCAGCTGAAAAGTGGCGACCAGGTTGAAATTTTAACCTCGGTTAAGCAACACCCGAAGGAAGATTGGATTTCCTATGTGGTTACCGCCAGGGCAAAATCTAAAATCAAAAATGCCCTTAAAGAAACAAGGCGGAAAATTGCAGAAACGGGTAAGGAATTATTAGAAAAGAAATTCTATAAATGCAAATTGGATTACACGATACAAAACGTGAATGATTTTGTTTCGTTTTTAAAACTTCCTTCTTCAGGGGAATTGTTTTACCGTACCGCGCTGGGAAATGTTGACGTTAAAGAAATAAAAGAGTTCGTAGAATTTAAGTCACATCCTGAAAGATTTAAGAGTAAAAAGAAAGAGAATAAAATCGAAGAACTGGTTACCAACATAAGAGGCAGCTCCGATATGCTCGTAATTGGTGACGATATGCAAAAATTGGATTACGGTTTATCGCCCTGCTGTAGCCCAATACCTGGAGACGACGTATTTGGTTTTATTACTGTAAACGAAGGTATAAAGATCCACCGTGTTAATTGTCCAAATGCTGTAAAGTTGTTGTCAAACTATGCCTACCGTGTTGTAAAAGCGAAATGGAATAATGATCATTTAATTTCCTTCCTGGCAGGGATTAAGATAAAGGGAACTGATGAAATGGGACTAGTAAACAATATTACAAAAGTTATTTCAAGTCAGTTAAACATTAACATGCGCTCTATTAGTTTTGATACGGAAGATGGGATTTTTGACGGTACAATTATGGTTTTCGTTCATGATGCCAAGCATCTTAGTAATTTGATTGAAAATTTAATGAAAGTTAAAGGGGTGACAAGTGTGACCCGAATTGATAACAACTAAAGGGAGAAAAAATGACTCAGGACACAAAAGATGCTGTTGAGAAGATTCTAACGGATTATCTTGAAAGAAACAAACACCGGAAAACGTCAGAGCGTTTTGCTATCCTGAATGAAATATATTCGCATGAAGGGCATTTTGATATTGAGGGATTGTACGTGATGATGAAAAATAAAAAGTATCGCGTAAGCAGGGCAACATTATATAACAATATCGAATTACTGCTGGAAGCGGGATTGGTGATTAAACATCAATTTGGAAAAAACCTGGCTCAATTTGAAAAAGCTTACAAGTTTAAACAACACGATCATTTAATTTGCAGCGACTGCGAGAAAGTGTTTGAGTTCTGCGATCCAAGAATTATACAAATTCAAAAAATGGCTGAGGATATGCTCAATTTCGATATTACCCATCACTCCCTTAATTTCTTTGCCAAATGCCGGTTACTTAAAGAAAAGGGGTTTTGCGAAAATAAAAAGTTAAATGGTTTTAAATAAGGCTTAGGGTTTCCAGACAAACTACAATATTCATTCAATATATTTCATTAAATTTAAAATATCTCTAAACTAAATCGCTTAAAATCATGGTATTAGATTATAAAATTACAGAGGAAAATAAAATTCAGATTTTGTATTTAAGCGGAGAGTTGATTGATAAGCACCAGGCCACAGACTTAATAGCAAGTGTAAACAGTTTATTAGATGCCGGAAATCATAAATTAATCATTGATTTGTCTGATTTAAAATACATGAACAGCAGTGGTTTAAATGTATTAATCCAACTGTTAACTAAAACGCGAACGATCGGAGGCGACAGTGTAATCTGTAATGTGAGTAAAAAAGTTAATGACCTGCTGATCATCACCAAGCTCAATACGTTATTTAAAGTTGCCGGTAACAAAGAGGAAGCTTTGAAAATGTTAGCTTAAACACCAACAATTTTTTGACAGGTTTTATAGACCATCTGAAATACATCCTCAAATCCCTGTTCATTACCAAAATAAGGATCTGGTACTTCGAGATTTTTGCCAGGATGCAGCATATTTAAAAACAGATCTACCTTTTTTGTATGTTCCTCTTTGGATGTCAAAGAAAGCACGTTTGTCAAATTGCTTTTATCCATCACAAGGATTTTATCAAAATTGTCAAAATCAGAAACTGTGAATTGCCTTGCTCGTAAAGGTTTCAAATCTATCCCATGTCTGGCTGCATTTAAAATTGATCGGCTATCAGGTGCTTGGTTTATATGGACTGATGATGTCCCCGCCGAGTCCACTTGCAATTCTATTTTATGATCTTTGATCAGTTTTAAAAGGATGCCCTCCGCTAATGCGGATCGGCAAATATTACCAAGGCATACAACCAGAATTTTTTGCATGTCTTATTTTTGAAAGCGTTCTTCAGGAACAAAGGTGCTTTGTTCTGCGTAAAAAGCAATTTTGGTAAGAATTACAACAATATGCTCTTTAACGAGGGACCGCGCTTCCGTAGTATACTTCAGGAAAACTGTGTCGTTTAACACAGCATAGGCAAGAGAGCTCAAACCGTAATTTCTTTCCAGCAGATGCAGTAAAAAATCCTCCCTGTTACCTTCAGGCAGACCGCATAATGGCGCCACTACCTGAAAAATATGCTGATTCTCTTGTTCCCATAAATCAATCATGATGTCGAACCTGCCTTTTTTTAAATTCCATTGCCCGGGTTGCTCTCCCCGAACTTCCTCCGGATTTAAGCCGAGTTCTGTTATGGCGCTATCAACTAATTTATAAAACGATTCGATCATGATTTAGTAAGTTCATTAAGTTTTTCTGTAAAAAATACAGCGCGCTGATTTGTAAAAAACTTGTTTTTAAATTGGCCAACCCACTGTATTCCTTTTATCGCGTTGGTTAAGAAAACTTCATCACCATTCGTTAAGGTGTGGACAGTTAATGATTGCTCGAAAGCAAGGATTTTATTTTCAGCTGCAATTTCTAAAATTTTTTTTCGCATTACACCGTCAATACAGCCATCAGCAACGGGCGATGTATAAAGCGTGCCGTTTTTCACAACGAATATGTTAGAACTAATGGATTCAATAATGTGGCCATTATCATTTACAAGCAGGCAATCGTCAAGACGTAGCGATGTTTTGGTAAGTCCGGCCATAACATACAAAAGTGCGCTTCCGGTTTTGATATTTGAAATTTTATTTATCGGTTTTTTTATTTCCGCATACACGTCAACCCAATAACCTTTTTGGTTAAGGATGTAGCCGCTATCCGAAAGGTTTTCCGTTTCAATTAAAAAAGAAATGTCATTTGTTTCCGGAGTGTAATAGCCACCTTCGTTCCTGAAAACTGTTAGCCTGATCCTCGCATCGTTGTGAATGTTGTTTTTGCTGATCAGGTGATTTATTAAGTGTTCGATGTTTGATGAAGTGAATTCCGCGGGGACATTCATTCTTAAATTTGTCATGCTTAACTTGATTCTCTTTATGTGATCAGGTAAAAACATGATCTTCCTGTTGGCATATCTGATGCTTTCAAAAACAGAGTCACCATACCGGAATGCCCTGTTGGTAAAACTTATGGCAGGCTCGTATAAGCTAATAATATGGCCGTTATATATGCAAAAGGAATCCATCTAGCTTTAAAAATAGAAAAAACGGATCGGTTTGTGTTCCTGTGTTGAAAATTGGTTAAAACAAATAGTTAGTTTTATTTTATTCTCGCCATTTTAAGCAAGGTGTCCACCCACAATTCCGGGGAAATCCGTTTTGATAACTGGTGGGAATGTTCACTCATATGGACTATTTCCATGGTAGTGGAGCTCATGATTTTCTTCATGGCTATTTTTAGATCATTGACATTCTTCGATTCAAATAAGTATCCGTTTTTTCCTGCCTCGAGAAATTGTTCCCTAGAGCCTACCTGATCACTTAATATTAATGGAAATCCACTGGCAGCGAATTCATGAACAACTACACCCCACGGCTCAAAATGACTTGGTAGAATAAATACGCCGGTTTGTGAGGTATATTCATTCAACTTTTCCGGTTGAATGAATCCAAAATGCTTGATTTTCGGATGGGACACGGGCGGTATGTCGCCGGTACCAAGACACCAAAGCTCCCAGTCATTGGGCTCTTCATTATCGAGTTCAATAAACGCGTTCCACAGATCTTTGATCCCCTTAAACTCATAATAACGGCCAACGTATAAAAACCGTTTTGGAAACTTAATTTCTTTGTTCGGTTTTTCTGATAAATAGATGGATTGAAACTGGGGTAAATTGCAGCTATAAAACCCTTCTGAAATTCTGTGTTCCGGAAATCCTAATTTTTTGAGGTAGACTTTTTGGATACGGCCGGGAACCCACCCGTGGGAAAATATTTTTAATATAGTGAATCTGCTAAATAATGTGGCAATCCGCTGTTTAATTGTCCCGTTCCAATGGGTGTCGCACGTTAAAATTGTAGGTATCTTTTTAAAATAACTGCGGGTAATTTTCAAGTAATCTTTATCTATCCATCCACTGCAGATGATAACATCAGGTTCAATTTTTGCTACTAAGTAGCGGAGTTCATCAAGCGTGTAATTCGGTTTATCATAAATCGTAATGTTATCGCCGACTGTAAATTTAAAGGGTGCTTCTTTATTGACAGGCCACCTCACAATGTAAACTTCACCATGGCGTGAAAGTTCTTTACAACAAGATAAAAAATATTCGGCTATTTCAGTATATAGAAAAAGAAACCTCATAGGTATTTATAAATAAAAAAATCCAACTGCGTTTAAGCAATTGGATTGATTATTTAATTTCTCAAAAAATTATCCTTTTTTAGAATAACGTGTTTTAAATTTATCGATACGTCCTGCAGTATCCACTAATACTTGTTTACCAGTATAAAACGGATGTGAAGTCATCGAAATATCTAATTTAACCAACGGATATTCATTTCCATCCTCGTGAGTGATTGTGTCTTTAGTCTCTGCACATGATTTAGTTAAAAAAGTGTAGCCATTTGACATATCTTTAAACACTACTAATCTGTAATTTTCCGGGTGAATTTCTGCTTTCATTTTATATTCAATTATTTTATTTCAAAAAATTTGGAATGCAAAGATAGTAATATTCTTGAAACTACAAGTAATTTCCTTAAAAATATAATATAATTTATCGTTTGGCGTTATTTAAATTATAAATTCGCATTATGAGTAGGTTTTGGTTGATTACTGTTGTAAGTGTTTGTTTATCAGTAAGTTTATTGTCTTGTAAAAAAGATAAACTTTTAACAGACCCTTCCGCAACTGTGCAGTTTTCGCAGGATTCCATTTTATTTGACACTGTTTTTACTACTATAGGTTCCACAACCCGGAATATACGTGTAATTAATAACAATAATCAAAAAATAAATATATCAAGCGTTTACCTCGAAAAAGGTGCCGGATCAGCTTTTTTTCTTAATGTGGACGGTGTACCCGGAAAGACTGTTAATGACGTTGAGATTCTTGCTCATGACAGTATTTACATATTTGTCCAGGTAAACGTTAACCCAACGAGCGCGCTGAGTCCGTTAATTATTGAAGATAAAATCTTGTTTAATATTAATGGGAATGTGCAGTGCGTTAGATTGGAGGCATGGGGCCAGGACGCTCATTATCACTTTCCAGATCGGGCAATCCAGTATAAAAATGGATTTTTACCGTACTCTACGGTCTCACAGTCGAATAACGTAACAGTAACGTGGGGCGGCGGTGCAGTAGGTCAGCCCGATGACAATCGTCCTCATGTAATTTATGGTTGGCTGGTAGTTGATTCCACGCAAAAGCTAATCATCAATCCTGGAATTAAAGTATATTTTCATCAAAACGCAGGGTTATGGGTATATCGCTATGGAACGCTGCAGGTTAATGGGGCCTTAAATAATGAAGTAGTTTTTCAGGGTGATAGGAGAGAAGCGGATTATGCAGACATGCCAGGGCAATGGGATCGCATTTGGATTAACGAAGGGCACACAGACAACTACATTAATTATGCAATTATTAAAAACAGTTTTATAGGCATCCAGGCTAGCATTTTATTGGATCCCAACCCACCCAGGCGCTTGAAAATTACAAATACCATTGTGAAGAACTGTTCAAAATGGGGTTTATATACGCAATATTTTGAGGTTTGGAGCGCTAACTCGGTTTTTGCTAACTGCAAAGAGTATTGCGCGGCTCTTTCCTGGGGGGGGAAATATACGTTTTTGCATACCACATTTGCCAATTATTATTCGCAAGAAGGCGGCAGGGGTGGGCAACCAGCAGTGCACATTGATAATTATGACGGATCAACCTCGTGGCCCATGGACAGCGTATATTTTGCCAATTCCATTATTGAGGGCAGTCAGAGTTCGGAAATTGAGATGGATGTTCGACCTTATACGCCAGCGCCAAAATGTAAGTTTTCTAATTCTTTAATCAGGGGTGCCTTGCCTACAAATACGTTTGTGACGAATTTCGGCAATGTTTTCAATGGGAATTCAGGCTTTGATAACCCGGCATCCTATAATTTCAAATTAAAATCGGGTTCATCGGCAAAAAATTTAGGCGACGGGGCTGTGGTTTCATCTTATACCTCAATTTTGGGCACAGATATTTTAGGAGCGCCGAGACCAACTGGCTCAGTTTCCGCTGGTGCGTATCAATGATAACGAATTACATTTTTTCCGGAACTTCAATTCCCAGGCAATTCATTCCGTTTTTTATGATGGCAGCTGTTGTGGCAATAAGTTTAATTCTGAACGTTTGAATCTTAAGATCAGGTTCTTTTAACACTGAGCATTCGTTATAGAACTGGTTAAATAGGCGGGCTAAATCATAAATGTAATTTGCAACAACCGCGGGATTATAAGTATTTGCAGCTTCAGAAAGAATCTTTGGAAAATCGTACTGTAATTTGATCAGTTCTTTCTCCTTTTCATGAAGTGTCAAACCATCATGTACATTAAGACCGTTTATATCTGTTTTTGAATCTCTTAAAATGGATTTAATCCTGGCATGTGCATACTGAATGAAAGGGCCGGTATTACCATGCAAATCTATACTTTCTTTAGGGTCAAACAGCATTTTCTTTTTAGGATCGACTTTTAAAATGAAATACTTTAAAGCCCCCATTCCAATCGTATGAAACAACTTTTCTTTTTCCTCATTGCTGAAGTCGGAAACTTTACCAGACGATTCCGTAGTTTCTTTGGCGGTTTCAATCATGCCGTCCATTAAATCATCTGCGTCAACAACTGTACCTTCGCGGCTCTTCATTTTACCTTCTGGCAGTTCCACCATTCCGTAGGATAAATGGTAACATTCTTTAGCCCATTGATAGCCTAATTTTTCCAGAATCTTAAATAATACTTTAAAATGGTAGTCTTGTTCATTGCCCACCGTATAGATCATCTGGCTGATATGTGGAAATTCTTTAAAACGTTCAATCGCCGTGCCTAAATCCTGCGTAATGTAAACCGACGTACCATCACTCCTTAAAACAATTTTTTCATCGAGTTTATCAGCTGTTAAATCAATGGCAACACTATTATCCATTTTTTTATAAAAAACTTTTTTTGAAAGTCCCTCCTGAACAGCTTCTTTACCCAACAAATATGTATTGCTTTCGTAATACATTTTATCAAATTCTACACCGAGTTTTTTATAAGATATCGCAAAACCTTCATAAACCCAACCATTCATCATTTTCCATAAGCTAATTATTTCCTGATCGTGTGCTTCCCATTTCTGAAGCATTTCCTGCGTTTTAAGCATGATCGGTGCTTTTTTTTCAGCTTCTTCTTTAGAAGTTCCATTGTCAATTAAATGCTGAATTTCTTTTTTGTAAGCCCTGTCGAATTCCACATAGTATTTTCCAACCAGATGATCACCTTTTAATCCGCTGGATTCCGGTGTTTCTCCATTACCAAATAACTTCCACGCGATCATACTTTTACAGATATGAATTCCGCGATCGTTAATCAGGTTAACTTTAATTACATCATGCCCCTGAGTTTTAAGGATCGTAGCCACAGAATAACCTAAGAGATTATTTCTGACATGTCCCAGGTGTAACGGTTTATTGGTGTTGGGAGAAGAATATTCGAGCATTATCTGTTTCCCGCTGCTCTTTTCAGGCTTTATGCCATAATTTGATTGTGCGCAAATATGTTTAAATTCAGATAACCAAAAATCGTTTGATAAGGATAAATTCAAAAATCCCTTGACCACATTAAATTTTATAATGGAAGGGTTAGTACTTAACAACTTCTCGCCAATACGCTCACCCGTAATTTCGGGAGAGCATTTAGACGCTTTTATATATGGAAATGTAACCAGTGTATAATCTCCCTCGAATTCTTTCTTGGTTTTTTGCAGCGTAATTTCTTCAGGCTGTATTGCTAAACCAAATAGTTCATTAATGACCTGGGAAATAAAGGATGCTAAAAAATGTTCTACGTTCATGGTTTAAAAGTACACAAATTTTAGATTGAGAGCGGTTGACTAAAACCAATAATTATATAGCTAAAATTGCTATCTTCGTTACTGATTTCAGAAAAGTATGAGAAAAATTTTGGTTACAGGCGGTGCCGGAAATGTTGGAGGTGCACTGGTGGAAAAATTGGTTCAGGATAAAGATAATTTTATTGTTGTTGTTGATAATTTATCTACCGGATTTATTTCAAAACTTCCTTCAGCTGATTATGATAACTGGAAATTTATTAAAGCAAATGTGAATGATTTCAGAGAGATTTCTTCCATTATGCTGGCCTATAATTTTCATTACGTATTTCATTTTGCCGCCGTGGTTGGTGTAATCCGTACTCAGGAAAACCCAGTGAGCGTTTTGGACGATATTTCGGGGATCAAGCATGTTTTGAATTTGTCAAAAAATTCTTCCGTTAGGCATGTATTTTTTTCTTCATCTTCCGAAGTATACGGTGAACCGGTGGAGTTGCCGCAGCATGAACACAAAACCCCTCTGAACTCAAGGGTTCCGTATGCGGTGGTGAAAAATGTAGGCGAAAGTTTTTTAAAAAGCTATCAGCAGGAGTTTGGATTGCCCTACACAATATTTAGATTTTTTAATACCTATGGGCCTAACCAGAGTACGGATTTTGTAGTGTCTCGTTTTCTTGCGCTTGCACTAAAAAATGAGAATATTACCATTTATGGCGATGGATCTCAAACCCGAACCTTTACTTACGTTGATGATACGGTTGATACCTGTGTTACGATTATGAATAAAAAGCTACTTGAGAATGATGTTATAAATATAGGAAGTGATAAACTCATGTCGGTTATTGATCTTGCAAAGCTGGTAATTGAAATTACTAATAGTAAATCTAAAATTGTTCATTTACCGCCTTTAAAGGAAGGCGATATGACACGGCGCCAGCCTGATAATACAAAGATGAAAGAGATATTGGGCAGGGAATTAATCCCGGTAGAGGAAGGTATTAAACGTATGATGTCAGATAAAAAATATCTGCACTCAATTGGACTATAAATATGTGTGGAATTACAGGAATTGTAGGGAAGAATTTAAACAGTGAGTTTTACCGTTCTGCTTTGTTAAAGATGAACGGTGCCATTGCTCACCGCGGTCCTGATGCTGAAGGTTTCTGGAATGATGATTATTGTTACCTGGGTCATCGGCGATTATCTATCATTGATTTGTCCGACGCGGGAAATCAACCTTTTTTTTCTGAAGACAAACGTTATGTCTTAGTTTATAATGGTGAAATTTACAATTATAAAGACATAAGGCTAGAACTCCAAAGAGCAGAACACGGAACTAAATCCATTCCCTATATCTTTAAAACTGATACCGATACAGAAGTTGTATTAGCTGCTTTTATGCGATGGGGAAAAGATTGTGTTAAGCGTTTAAATGGCATGTTTGCATTTTCTATTTGGGATAAGCAAGAGCAAAAACTATTAATCGCCCGTGATCGCCTCGGCATCAAACCATTGTATTATAGTTACGAGCAGGATGTATTGGTTTTTGCATCGGAAATACGCGCTGTTCTAAGTTCCGGCTTAATTGAAAGGAAACTGAATTTAAATTCCGTTGGAGAATTTGTTCAATATGCCACTGTTTATGCACCGAACACGATTTTACGTGACGTGTCGATGCTAATGCCAGGACATTTATTGGAATATGAAGACGGGAAAATTCAAATGGAAAAGTACTGGGATATTAATCAGTTTACTAAATCCAAAGAAGACCTAACTTATCAGGAGACTTGCAATAGAATAAATCAATTGTTAGTTGCTTCAGTTGAAAGACGAATGGTAGCTGACGTGCCCTTTGGTGCTTTTTTATCCGGTGGAATTGACAGCAGTGCAGTGGTAGGATTAATGAGTAAAGTGACATCAGAAAAAATTAAGACATTTAATGTAAGCTTTGATGAAAGTGAATTTTCTGAAGCCGAATATGCCAGGCAAATTTCACAGAAATTTAATACCGACCATCACGAAATAAAACTTACACCAGATGATTTTTTAAAGCAATTGCCTGAAGCATTGAATGCGATTGATCATCCAAGCGGCGACGGAGCAAATAGCTACATCGTTTCAAAAGCTACTAAGAATGCGGGTATTACTATGGCATTATCCGGCCTCGGGGGAGATGAATTATTTGCCGGCTATGATATTTTTAAGCGGTATTACGAATTAAATCGTAAAGGTTGGTTAAATCTTATTCCTGCTAAAGGTTTACTTGGTAAGTTATTGGCAGCAAAGAAGAAATCCGTTCAGGGAGATAAAACTGCAGAGATCTTGAATTTGGATACTATTACAGCGCTTAACGCTTATCCTATTAACCGGAAACTTTTCAATCAGAAAGATTTTCATTCTTTGATGAAAGAACATTTTAACGATAAAAATTTTCTCAAGACTATCATACACAAAATTGAAGTTGATAAAGATCATGTGTTAAGTAAAGTTTCTTTACTGGAAATTCAAACTTATATGCAAAATGTGTTGTTACGGGATACAGATCAGATGAGTATGGCAGTAGCACTGGAGGTACGCGTACCTTTTCTTGATTTTAAGCTCGTAGAATTTGTGTTAGGGGTGAAAGATGCGTTTAAGTATCCACACTCACAAAAAAAATTGCTGACAGACTCCTTAGGTGATTTGTTACCTGAAAATATTATTAATCGTCCCAAAATGGGCTTCATGCTTCCATGGAAGGATTGGTTGAAAGGCGATTTGAAAGATTTTTGTGAAGAAAATATTGTCCAGCTTTCGAAACGAAGTTTTATTCACCGGGATGCGGTTCTATTAATTTGGAACCGGTTTTTAAATAATGATCCCCGCGTCACATGGAGTAGGGTTTGGCATTTGGTAATTTTAAATAATTGGCTTAACGTCCATAAAATTGAAGCCTAAAAAGACTATATTGATTTTATGTGATTGGTTTTTGCCAGGTTACTTGGCGGGTGGGCCAATACAATCTGTTGCTACACTTACGGAACATTTAGCGGAGAATTTTCACTTCAAAATCATTACAACCGATAGGGATTTTAAATCAAAGGCGCCTTATGAAAACGTTAAAATCAATGAATGGACCCGTTTTTTAGGTCGCGAGGTGTACTACGTAAGTCCGGAAAATATGAAGCCAGACTTCATATTGAAACTTATTAAAAGCGTGCCTCATGATGTGATTTATTTAAACAGTCTGTTTTCGAAACTGTTTGCGATTTATCCTTTAAAGTGGAAACGAACTGGCCATATCAAATCCAAGATTGTCTTGGCACCACGGGGAATGCTGAGGGACGCAGCGCTAAATGTAAAGCCGATAAAAAAGACACTCTTTCTGATATATGCGAAATTAGTGGGATTATTTAAAGGGGTTCATTGGCAATCGACGTTGAGAGAGGAAACTGATGAGATCAGACGAAGAATAGGTGCATCTGTTCAAATATCGGAAGTGTCTAACTTGCCGGTTACTTCAAAAGAAATTTCTTTTTTGAAAAAAGATAAAGGACACTTGAAACTATGTTTTATCGCGCGAATTGTCAATATCAAGAATCTTAATTTTGCTATTGATCTATTACATGAAACTAATAATTGTACTATTGAATTTGATATTTTTGGACCCAAGGAAGACGAAGCATATTGGAAAATTTGTGAAACAAACGCTAAATTTTTGCCGGATAGTGTATTAATGAATTATTGTGGAGTTCTTCAACCGGGAAAAATTGGAGCGACATTAAGCCGATATCATGCATTGCTGTTGCCCACGCAAACTGAAAATTTTGGACATATTATTGTTCAGAGTCTTCAAACTGGCCGACCAGTTATTATTTCAGATCAAACCCCGTGGAAGGATCTGAAAGATCATAATGTCGGGTTTGACATTTCACTGAAAAATAAATACGGGTTTGTTGAAGCGGTACATACTTTAGCTCAAATGGGGCAGGCTGATTTTGATAAAATGTGTAACGACAGCTTATCCTATATTACTGAAAAATTGAATATTGACAAAATCAAGTCTCAGTACATCAACATGTTTTCGGAATGAACTATTTTATAACGGGCATAGGCACCAATGTTGGGAAGACCATTGTTTCGGCTATTTTAACTGAGTCGCTCAAAGCAGATTACTGGAAACCAGTTCAGAGTGGAACAATTGAAGGTAGTGATTCGCGCTTGGTGAGATCGTTGGTTGCAAATTCTAAATCTGTATTCCACCCCGAAGCGTATTTACTGAAAGAACCGCTTTCTCCACATTTCGCAGCAAAACTGGAAGGAATCACATTAGATTTGAATGCCATTGAGCTTCCCAAAACAGATAATCATCTGATCATTGAAGGCGCCGGTGGTATTTTAGTTCCGCTAAACAATTCTCAATATGTCATTGATATAGCTAAGAAAATTGATTGTCAAATTATCTTGGTTATTTCTAACTATCTGGGATGCATTAACCATTCATTATTATCCATAGATTATTTAGTTAAAAACAACTACAAAATTAAAGCACTGGTTTTCAATGGAGACTTTGATATGGAAGTGAAAGATGCTATTCTGCGCATTTTACCAAGTACACGTGTCATAAATATTCCTCATTTGTCTAATTTGACAAAAGCCGCAATAACGGAATGTTCTCAATCTGTTAAGTTGAGTTAATATATTTTGCCTGTTTGTTGGTCAATTATTTTTAGTGTAATCGCTAAACTTTGATATAAAGACTTATTAATGGAGTCAAAGGAAAGCTCGAATAAATCAAAGTTAATATTGTATCTTTATACCTCTTTTTAAGATTAACACGATGATTAAACCAATAAAGCTAATAGAAGTAAAAAGTGAAATAGGAGCTGGCACGCGTGGAGCAAGCATGGGGGTGGATGCCATTAAAATTGCCGCTTTAGATTTTGGAAGTAATTTTTTTAAAAAATTTAAAGCGGTGGAAGTACAAAATGAAAATCATTTACTGTTGGAGCCTGTCGTTAACGATTATGCGAAACGTATTAAAGGAATTTACACCTTAAATGATCGCTTAGCTAATGAGATAAAAAAGACTTTATTGAAAGAAGAAGTTCCTATCGTTTTGGCAGGCGACCATAGTTCTGCCTTAGGAACAATTAGTGGGATTAAAATGGCTTACCCAAATAAACGTATCGGGGTTATTTGGATTGATGCTCATGCCGATTTGCATACACCTTATACTACTCCAAGTGGTAATATGCATGGAATGCCCATTGCTTGTGTCTTGGGTGAAGATAACAAAGAAAGACAGCAGAATAAACCTGATGATGAAACGATTGAATATTGGGAAAAAATAAAGAATCTTGGTGGTATCTCACCAAAAATATATTATAACGACCTGGTTTATATTGCTCTCCGTGATTTTGAACCGCAGGAAGAATACCTGATTAAAAAGAATAAAGTTCGCGTCTTCAATTTGCAGGAAATCCGTAAGAAAGCAGTAGAGCGCGTTGCTATTGAATCATTGAATTATTTAGATCATTGCGATATCATTTACGTGAGTTTTGATGTTGACAGTATGGACAGTCGTATTTCGAGTGGAACAGGAACACCTGTTCCTAACGGGATTACGGAAAAGGAAGCTGGTAATTTAATTTATTATATTATGCGTTCGAAAAAGATCGTTTGTTTTGAAATGGTGGAAATTAACCCTACACTCGATCGGGAAAACCTGATGGCTGAAAACGCTTTTGAAATTCTCCAGAAAGCAACAAATCAGTTGAACAACGATTTTTAAAGTGTTCAATGGTATAAGTGTGACGATCGTGAATGATCTAGCTTTTTGTTTTTAATTTATAATTTCTTTATGAATTCGCTCAAAACTATAAACGCCTATTTTATTAAATATAAATGGCGATTGATGTTAGGAGCTTTGTTTGTTTTTTTGTCTTCACTTTTTTCCATTTATCAGGGAGTTATCGTTCGGGACGCAACAAATGAAATTGTTGATCTGATAACAAACCATCATGAAGTTGATTCTTTTAAATTTATCCGGTTTGGTTTAATACTTCTGGGCCTTGCGTTTACGAGTGGCTTTTTTCTTTTTCTTATGCGTCAAACCATTATTGTAATGAGTCGTCATATCGAATTCGATCAAAAAAATGAAATGTATGCGCATTACCAATCACTGGACGCGTCTTTTTATAAAAACCATAGTACCGGAGATCTGATGAATCGTATCAGCGAGGACGTTGGAAAGGTGAGAATGTATACTGGGCCAGCCATTATGTATCTCATCAACACCTTTGCGACCATTTTGATCGTGTTAATTTTCATGCTTAAAACAAACATGCAATTAACCGCGCTTGTTTTTGCTCCGTTACCGTTTTTATCTTTTGCAATTTATAAGGTTTCTGATTTAATTAATAAACGAAGCACTGTAGTACAGGAAGAATTGTCAAAATTAACCTCCCATACTCAGGAAACTTTTTCTGCTGTGCGTGTTATTAAAGCCTATGCGCGGGAGAAGTATTACATAGGTGAAATTGAAAAATTGAATTTAAACTTTAAACGGCAGAACCTGCACCTTGCGATTGTGGAAGCTTTTTTTCAACCTGTATTAGTGTTAATGGTAGGTATTAGTGTAATTGCTACGGTGTGGTTAGGGGGCCATTTGGTAATTTCAAAAACAATTGAACCAGGGAATATTACTGAGTTTATTTTGTACGTATATAAAATGACCTGGCCATTTGCTTCTTTGGGCTGGGTTACATCACTTGTGCAGAGAGCTTCTGCCTCACAAACACGAATAAATGAGTTTTTAAATTCAAAACCACTTATCGCGAATGATCCTGAAATTAAGTCCTCAATTAGGGGTGACATTGAGTTCAGAAATGTTAGTTTTACTTATCCTGATACTGGTATTGAGGCAATTAAAGATTTAAGTTTAAAGATTAAGAAAGGTGATACCATTGGTATTAAAGGTCAGATAGGAACCGGAAAATCCACATTAGCGAATTTGATGATGCGTTTGTATGATGTTTCGTCGGGAAGTATTTTGGTTGATCAACGGCCAATTCAAAAGTATGATTTGTTTGACTTGCGTCGAAGTATCGGTTATGTACCTCAGGAAGTTTTTTTGTTTTCAGATACTATCCGTAATAACATCGCTTTTTCTTCACGCCATCATTATTCTGAGGAAGAGGTACATCAGGCTGCAAAAGACGCAGGCGTTTATGACAATATCATTGCTTTTCCAAATGCATTTGATACAGTTGTTGGCGAAAGAGGAGTAACTTTGTCGGGCGGACAAAAACAACGTATTTCCATAGCGCGGGCAATAATTTCAAAGCCACAGATCTTGATTTTTGATGATTGTTTATCAGCTGTGGATGTTGAAAGCGAAGAACTCATATTGAATAATCTGAGAAAACTGATGAAGGATAAAACTACCATTATCATTAGTCACCGCGATTCTGCCTTGCGTTATGCTGATAAAGTGATTGAATTGTAGAAAAGCAATTTAAGGCAAACTATCCTTTTAGTTTTATTAACGCGAATACCGAATAGTTAAGCATGTCCATGTAATTAGCTTCTACGCCTTCACTCGCAAGGGTTTGGCCTTTGTTGTCCTCAATTTGTTTTACCCTGAAGATTTTCATTAAGATCAAATCTGTGAGTGAGCTTAAACGCATGTCGCGCCACGCTTCCCCATAATCATGGTTTTTATCTTCCATTAATTTTTTTGTTTGAAGAGCGTATTTATTGTAAAGTTGTTCTACTTCGTCGTATGGAAGTTCGAGTCGGCTATCTGATTTTAACTCTAATTGAATTAAAGAAATGATGCAGTAATTGATAATACCTATATATTCTCCTTTAATATCGTCATTAATTTTTTGTGTTCCTTTTTCTTCAATGCTTTTAATGCGTTGCGCCTTAATAAAGATCTGATCGGTAAGTGACGAGGGCCTTAAATTACGCCAAGCTGTGCCGTAATCTTTCATCTTTTTCATGAAGAGTTCCTTGCAAAGCTGAATGGCATTATCGTATTGAGAAGAAGTAGTATTCATTTGAGGTATCCCGTTATTTGTCTAAATGTCGTTTTATAATTCAATTTAATTGGTAACTTAAACATCGTATTATTTGATAATCGCTAATTTATAAATAATGTATAAAACGTATTTAACAAATGGTAAACAATTGAGTTTTGAGAAGGCTCAGGTGATGGCGATTATTAATATTACGCCCGATAGCTTTTATGATGGTGGAAAATTTTCGTCGGTAACAGACATTATCAAAGATGCCGAAATGAAAATATACCAGGGCGCTTCAATTCTTGATATTGGTGCTGCTTCATCACGCCCGAAGGCACTCTCTGTAACTGTCAAGGATGAAATTTTTCGATTGCGTGAACCTCTTATTAAACTTAGAAAAGAATTTCCGAAAATGCTCATTTCAATAGATACGTATTTGTCTGAGGTAGCCCAGTTTGGGATAGATCATGGTGCTGATATAATCAATGATATTTCCGGGGGTGAACTTGATGACAATATGATTGAGATAGTCAGCAAGCATCAGATTGCTTATGTTTTAATGCATATGCATGGGACACCACAAAATATGCAGACAAATCCAACCTACGAAAATGTGGTAAAGGAGCTCGGTGATTTTTATAGAGGTAAGATTGAATATTGCCGGTTAAAGGGATTTGATAAATTGATTATTGATGTTGGTTTTGGGTTTGGAAAAACAGTTGAGCATAACTATGAACTATTAAAGTATTTGGGCGAATTTAGAAAATTCGGCTTCCCAATCCTGGTTGGCCTGTCTCGTAAATCCATGATTAACCGAGTAATTCATACCTCGCCGGTAACAGCATTGAACGGCACAACAGTTCTCAATACTATTGCCTTAAAAAACGGTGCGAAAATATTGAGGGTACATGATGTAAAAGAAGCGAAACAAGCCATCGATTTGTTTGAATTTTATAAAAGTGTTTAGTTCTATTTTAGCTTTCTAAGATACATTTGAATGGTGTTTTCGAGCCCAAAGTAAATTGAATCACTTATTAGTGCGTGACCAATGGAAACTTCCAATAATTCCTTGGTGTTTTTTTTGAAATAAGAAAGGTTTTCCAAACTTAAATCGTGTCCGGCATTAAGACCCAATCCCAGCTGGTTCGCTAATTCTGACGCTTCTGTAAACGGCTTTACTGCATCTTCTTTATGTTTTGAGAATTCCCGTGCGTAGGCTTCCGTATATAATTCAATACGGTCTGTTCCGGTTTCTTTTGCGCCTTCAACCATTTTACGATTAGGGTCTACAAATATGGATGTACGAATTCCGGCTTTTTTAAATATGGAAATAATTTCTGACAGGTATTGTTTGTGTGTAATCGTGTCCCAACCATGGTCTGACGTTAATTGATTATCACTGTCCGGAACTAACGTTACTTGTTCTGGTTTAATATCTAAAACCAATTCAACGAATTTTTCTATTTTTGGATTTCCTTCGATGTTAAATTCTGTTGTCAACACCTGTTTTAAATCGTATGCATCTTGATAACGGATATGTCTTTCGTCAGGACGTGGATGAATTGTTATACCTTCTGCGCCAAAGCGCTCGGCGTCCATGGCAACCTGTATTAAATTCGGGGTGTTGCCTCCTCTTGAATTACGCAGTGTGGCAATCTTATTTATGTTAACGGATAGTTTAGTCATGATGTAAATTTATAAAACGATTTATAAGAAGCGCGATTTCATTTCTGATACTGGGATAATGCAAGTTTCCTTTTTTCCATACCACTTATAGCGGTTTTTTGAAATAAAATCGTATACTGCATTCCTTATAAATGCAGGAATAATCATAAAAAATAAAGATAGTTGAAATGCTCCACGTAAATATTTAGTAACCCGAAGAGCCGCTGAAGATTTCTTATAAGCTTTCCCGTTCTCAATCAGCACTAAGCTATTTGTAACCTGAGGATCGATGGAATGTGCTTTAAGTAATTGGAGGCCTTTTTCGGACTGAAGCGAACAAAAAAGCAAATCTGGTTTTTTTTCATGTTTAAGTACAAACTGGACAGAAGCATGGCATAGATTGCAGAATCCATCAAAAAGTAAAACCGGTTTATTTATCAAATCTTGTGTCATTATGGACGAATCGCAATGGAATAAGGGTCTGACGCCACTTCGGTTTTTTGTTTTAATAACATCATTGTACTAGCTTGAAAATAGTTAACAAAGCCATTTCTGCCACATACCCCCAAATGGTGTGGTATAGGGCCGGCAGTAGAAATGTTTCTGCTTGCCACCACCAATACATCTTTTGCTTCATCTAAAACCAGGCCGTGGGGTTGATATCCAACTTCAAAATTTTGGTTTTGATAAGTGAATAAATTAATCTGTGAAATACATCCTCTGATATTTGAATTAGGGGAGGGTTCATCCTGACAGGTAACATAAAGGTAATTATTATTGATTGCCATCTCAGAAGGATATTTTCCCGTAGAAATACTTTGTACCAAAACATCTCCCGCTGTAGCCACAACTCTAACTTCATTTGTTTTTTGACAGGTCACAAAGTAACGTGAACCATCTTTAGAAAAAATGATTTCGTGCGGATCAAGTGATGAGGTTTGGTTGGGAATGGAAGAGCCATCTAATGTAATTTCAGCAATGGTATTTAACGCCGTATCAATTTTATAAATGTAGTTTCCTGTTTGCCGGGTAATGTAAATTGTATCGTTTGAGGTATTCAAGGCAATGCCATGGGCGTCGCTGAAATTTCCACCACCAATATTATTGGCAAGGGTCATATTGTCTAAATTGACAACTGCTAACCTGCTGTTGCTTTGCCAGGAAACGCAATATGCTTTTTGGCTATTATTACTGATTACCATTGTGTTCCAATTTTGTACAGGCCCCAGTATTACCTGCGATATAAAACGGTCGTCGGCAGTACTATATTTTTGAAGGATGTTGTTAGCAAGAAAAATAACATACCAGTATTTTCCATCAGGCGATACTTTTATCATATGTGGGCTCTCAACCATGTTAGGGTTAGATCCCACCGTTATATACCGAATGGGTAATTTACTTTCGGCATCGATAACGGTAACAACATCACAGCCTTGATTTAGAACATAGTATTTTTTACGATTAGGATTATCCGACCACATGATTTTTCCATCAATATCAGGAGCACCATTATCAATCCAGATTTTAATTTTCTGAACTTCTTCTCGGCTTAACGCGGGGCCGTTTAATGGCATTCTCGGCGTATTAATTGGTCCAAGTTCATTATACGAATTGATGTAAAAGCAAAGAGAAGAAAAATCGCTACGGTAGGGAATTACCGGTGAGCCATTCTTTGAACCTTGAAACATTTTTAAATAGGTGCTGAGGTTCAAGCCGTCTGCGGCTTCAAAACTTTGATCATTATGACAGCCGGCCGTAGCACATTTGTTTACAATTATCTCACCGATTTCCGACGGATAATTTCCATATAGTGGTGGAGCAGAATCCTTGGTGCAGCTATTAAAAATAGCACACATAATCATTATGACAGAAACCTGAACTAAAAATTTCCCATAATGTAATTTGCCCATCCTACAAAGGTACAAAATGATTTGGCCCTTAAAAAATCATTCATAATTTATAAACATGCTAATCGAAGCGCTTGCATATAGGCAAGTCCTTTTTCACGTGCGAATTTAATGTTGTTTTGAGGAATTTTTTCCGGGTGAGGATATAGACTCAATGCTTTGGTTACACTGTCCTCCCTTAGAATATGTAACATGGGATAAATAGAGCGGTTTGTATAATTTGCCGGATCATTTTTAGGAGCGCCATCGAAACAATAATCGGGATGAAAACTTGCAACCTGATAAATTCCTTCGTAATCCTCTTCCACTAAAACGTTTTCCGAAGCCTCTACGAGGTTCAGATAGTCGTTGAAATCGATAAAACCTTCAGAAAGGATAATAAAACTGGTTTCAATTTCCGGATCACGATCGAGTTGATGCAATTCTGTTTTTAATGTTTGAAGTGTGGTGGTAATTTCGTTGGAAGGTTCAATTATGAAATTTATATCTCTTTTAAGCATGGCTTTTGCCGCAAAAGGACAAAAATTGCAGTCGATGACTACAGAATTAATCCACTTTTTTGTCTGGTTAATTATTGTTGCCCTATCCGTGCTCATTTATTTGTATGGTTGAATTGATTTCTTTTCTTTTTGGATTGCTAATTTAACTTCCTTTCCACGAGTTCCTCTTAAATTTTGGAAAATGCTTTCCTGTTGTCTTAACGGTATGAAATCTGGTTTGAAGGCCCTACGTGCGTCGATTGTATTAATAGTTATCTCTAAGGTTTTTAGAGAGTCTTCCAAAAGGGGAAGAAAATCTACATTCAACTTAAATTTTCTTTTGAATGGTTTCATGAAGCTTGTTTGCGCGGCCTGGGAGGCGAATGCTATTTTTTGAAAGCCAGATTTTTCTGCTAGTTTGTAGGAATAATATAAATTTTCCGTTGTGTGTTTTGCATTGCTTTCAGTAAAAATATGTGAAGAATCGATGCCGAGTTTCAATGCATATAAACGCATAATTTCTGATTCAACATACGGACTGTGCACCGCTCCGCCTGAGAAAATGACATTATGGGTAAAACCTCTTTTATATAAAAAGCTGGCCCATTTTACACGTTGTTCTAGAAGATCGTTTGTTCCAAGTGAATCATATGGATAGCCCGGAATAATCACCACATCGTAAGGTCTTTTGAAATAACATTCACGGAAGCATTTCTCCGGGTCTGTGTAGAAGGCATCATAATAAGGCTTACAATTATGGAGGAATAAGCTCAAGGCGGCAAAAACAAAAAATTTAAGCGCATGTTCTTTAAACTTTTTGATTATTTTTTGCATGGTGATAAAAGTACAATTAAAAGGACAGGCGTTACATCAGGATGGTTCGTTTTTTCTTTTTAAAATCCAATAAATGCCTTTCACATTTGCTTCCCATACAGGCAGTAATAGGATCATAATAATTTCTTCAATGAGATTTAAACCGGTGAAAATGGCGGCGCTGTAAAATAGAATATAAAGCGGATCCGTAAAAAACATTAATATAAAAAATAAACCTTGTAGAATGGCCGCTATCTTTGCCAGGTAGGTATGGAAACTGGTCATTTTCCGGTACCGGAAAAATGCCAGGGTATTTTGAATGATGAAAAGCACGAAAAGTGAAATTAGAATTTTTATTTCCTGGGAAATAAACTCGAACCTGAATAAGAAAGCGCCTAGTATGGCTGCAACAATAGTCAGGTCGTCGCCAATGGAATCAAGCTTTGCTCCAAGCACACTCGATACTTTGTACCTACGGGCCAGGAAACCGTCAATTAAATCCGTGAAAAAACTCAGAAGGAGTAACCATTTAAATACATCTAAATTCCGGGTAAATGCCAGATATGCTAACACTGGCGATGCTATTATTCGGTAAATCGATATCGCGTTAATGAGTTTGTTAATGTTGGATTTCAGCATCGGGAAATAACTAATACGCAGATTTATAAGTTCGAATAAGTATCAATTAAAAAGTGAAGGATTGACCTGTATCAAATCTAATTTTTTTTATGATTTTAGTATAATGAAAATGTTGTACATACCTAACAAATGTTTGAATATTTGAAAGCTAATGAAGTTTGAAAGGAGTCTGTCGTCAAAATAAATCGCAAAAAAAAGCCCTTAAATAAATTTAAGGGCTTTTTCACCAAAAAGTAAAAAATTCTGTGATCCTGCTGGGACTCGAACCCAGGGCCCATACATTAAAAGTGTATTGCTCTACCAACTGAGCTACAGAATCATAAACTTAAGAACGTTTCTACCTTTTCGGGCTGCAAATATATAAACCAAATTGTAACTAGCAAAACTTTTTTTATAATTTTTTTAATTTATTTTACTAGCTTGTTTTTGCTGGCTATTACCCTTATTTTTATGATCACTTATGGATTTTACACCACAAATAAATTTGTTAAAAGGCTTCTGTACTTTAAATTTTGGCGTATCATCCGTTGATGCTGAATTAGTGTTTGGCAAGCCGGAAGAAATTCAGGTTTTAGATGATCCTGTTTTAGAAACTTCATGCACCGTTTACCATTATTGGGATTCGGGGTTTTCTTTGTTTTTTGATAATAAGAACGCCATGAAATTTGGAAGTGTGGAAGTTGATAATAAAGATACATTGTTATTTGGAAAAAAATTGTTTTCATTAGACGAGAAACAATTAATAGGATTAATGCAGGAACATAATTATGCCTTATCCGATACCGAACATCAGGATTGGGGAGAAAAACGCTTAAGCTTCGATGAGGCAGGCTTAGACTGTTATTTTGAGAATGGAAAGCTTACTTCTATCAATTTCGGTGTAATTGATGAGCCCGGAACATTTGAATTCCTCCCAAATTAAACTGGAGGTGCAACTATACATTAAATAATCTGATTAATATTTAATAAAATGCCTGGAACTGAATTATTTGGCGCAGAAGAGCGCAAGGAGATCGAAGACGTATTATCTACTGGTGTATTGTTTCGATACAATCATGATGCGCTACGAAATAACCACTGGAAAGCTAAAGACTTTGAGAATGAAGTGAAAAAAATAACCGGTGCAAAGTTTGCTCATGCCATGAGTAGTGGTTCAACAGCTGTTGCAACTGCCCTCGCAGCCAGTGGAATCGGTACAGGTGATGAAGTTATTGTTCCACCTTTTACATTTATGGCAACCATTGAAGCCGTGTTATTTGTGGGCGCTTTGCCTGTATTTGCTGAAATTGATGAAACCCTGTGTTTAAGTGCGGAAGGAATAAAAAAAGCCATCACGCCTAAAACCAAAGCCGTTTGTCTGGTGCACATGTGCGGCGGAATGGCGGATATGGATCCGATTATGAAAGTGATAAGTGACCATAATTTAATTTTGGTAGAAGATGCCGGACAATCTTTTTCCTCATCCTATAAAGGAACTTCAACCGGTTTATTCGGCAAAGCAGGATGTTATTCGTTTGATTTCTTTAAAATTGCTACTGCCGGTGAAGGTGGTGTGATGGTAACAAATGACGAAACTACTTATAAGAAAGCAGATGTATATAGCGATCACGGTCATGATCATATTGGCGCTGTCCGCGGCATGGAACAACATCCTTACCTTGGTTTCAATTACCGCATTTCTGAATTGCATGCGGCTGTTGGCGTTGCTCAAACTCGCCGGGTTCCTCAGATAAAAGAAAAGAACCGTGCCAACAAGAAGATGCTTATTGAGTTACTTTCCAAAACGCCTGGAGTTTCGTTTGCACGATTACCAGACCCTGAAGGCGATTCAGCAACTTGTTTGAATCTGTTATTGCCGGATACAGCAACAGCTCAGCGCGTAGTGGATGAGATGAAAGCAGCCGGGGTAGCCGGATTCGATTACTGGTTTAAAAACATGTATCATTTTATCAATCAGTGGGATCATATTAAGGAAATGCGAACAGTTTCTAAATTACCAATTGAAATACTGGGCGCCCCACAAGATTACAAGAACTTACATTTACCTAAAACACAGGAAACCATTGGTCGCTTAATTTCATTTGGAATTAAATACAAATGGACTGAAGAAGATATGCGCACCCTCGCCGGTAAAATATCTGAATGTGTTACGAAAGCTCTTAAAACTGAAAACGTCTGATGCTTCATAAAAATTTTAAAAACATTGATAAGGTAACCTACGGACGCGGATCTTTTTACCAATTGGCTGAAACAGTTGAGCCGATCCGTAAAGAGAATAAAAATTATTTTGTGTACGTTGTCGACAATTATTTCAAGGGGAAAAAACTTTCTGATAACTTACAGAATAAGCCCGAAGATCTGATTTTTTACATCGACGTTGATCCACACGAACCTACGACAGAACAAATTGATACACTGAGGGACGAAATTCTTTCAAAAAAAGGATTACCAAGTGGAGTCATCGGGATTGGTGGCGGAAGCATCATGGATATTGCAAAGGCCTTATCATTGATGTTAACAAATGAAGGTTCTTCTACGTTATATCAGGGCTTAAACCTTGTGAAAAAACCGGGAGTTTATCATTTAGGTGTGCCAACAATTTCCGGTACGGGTGCAGAAGTTTCTATGACAGCTGTACTTACTGGCCCTGAAAAAAAACTTGGACTGAAATGTGATTGGACTGTGTTTAACCAGGTTATTCTGGATCCTGAGTTAATTGCTTCTGTACCAACAGACTGGTGGTTTTATACAGGAATGGATACTTATATCCATTGCATTGAATCTGAAACGGGAATCCGAAATAACGCTTTCAGTCTTGCCTACGGAGAACAGTCTCTGAAGTTATGCCGCGAAATTTATTTGGGTGACAATGCCGGCCGCACGCCTGAAAACGATGATAAATTGATGGTGGCCTCATTGATGGGAGGTTTAAGTTTAACGTACAGTGAAGTAGGGGCTTGTCATGCCATCAGCTATGGATTGTCAAAAATCCTGGGAACCCGTCATTGTTACGCAAACTGCATCATTTTTCAGCATCTAGGAGATATTTACCAGAAAGGTCATGGAGAGTTTATGGATATGATCAAAAAGCATAATATTGTTTTGCCTCAAAATTTAAGTAAAGATTGGAGTGAAGAAACGATTACTGCCATGGCAACTGTTTCCTATAATTTACCCTTTATGTGGAACCACGCATTTGGAGATAATTACAAAGAAATTGCCACGATGGACTACATTAAAGGGTTATTCAGAAGACTTTAGAATAAAATATAAATTCCGTTTGTAATTGAGAGTCGTTTTCAATCGTTGCGGTTAAAAATATAATACAATGAAAAAGAAGATAGTAAAAGTTGGAAATATTGAATGTGGAACAGATGATTTGTTTCTTATTTCCGGGCCGTGTGTCATTGAAGAAGAAAGTATCATGATGAAAACCGCGGAGAAACTGAAAGAGGTTTCGGAACGGTTAAATATTAAAGTAATTTATAAATCGTCATTTACAAAAGATAATCGAAGTAGCCTAAGCTATTACAAGGGGCCTGGACTAGCAAAGGGATGTGAACTATTAGCTAAAATTAGGTCTCAGTTCGGGTTTCCGATATTAACGGATATCCATTCACACGATCAGGCTGCAGCAGCCGGTGAAGTAGTAGATGTGTTACAAATTCCCGCGTATTTGTGCATGCAAACTTCGTTATTGGAAGCGTCTGCAAAAACAGGGCGGGTAATCAACATTAAGCACGGGCAGTTTCTTGCTCCGGATAATATGAAACATCCTGCTCAAAAATGTGTTGATGCAGGTAACGATCAAATTATTTTAACCGAGCGCGGTTACGTATTTGGTTACAACGACCTGATTGTGGATCCACGTGCCTTTTACCACATGAACAATATTGGGTACCCTGTTGTATTTGATGTCACGCATTGTGTCCGCAAATACGGTATTCCTAGTTCAGATAAAAAGGGCGGAGCTCGTGAGTTCTTGCCTGTTCTTGCAAGGGCTGGTGTGGCAAGCGGAATTGATGGAATGTTCATTGAAACACATCCTGATCCCGAAAAGGCATTATGCGATGCTGCTTCTCAATTATGTGTTAATGATCTGGAAGAATTTTTAAAACCAATTATTGAACTGCATCAAGTAGAAGTTAAATACAGATAATCCCTAAATCTATACTCATGAAAAAATTTGTTTTATTTATTGCCGCAGGCTTTTTCTGCTCAACAATGTCGGCGCAAAGCCTTTACATTAACGGAAGTAAAAAAGGAGAAATTGAGTCTGATGGAGATGTTTACATTGGTGGATCCAGGAAAGGCCAGATTGAGTCCGATGGTGATGTTTATGTGAACGGATCCAAGAAGGGACAGATTGAAAGTGACGGAGATATTTATTTAAATGGAAGTAAAGTTGGGCAGATTGAAAGCGATGGTGACGTATATAAAAACGGTTCAAAAATCGGTCAAATAGAATCGGATGGAGACATCTACAAGAATGGATCAAAAATCGGTGATTGTAAAGGAGTGAAAAAGGAATGGGTTGGTGCAGTTGTTTTCTTTTTCTTCATAGAAGATTTAGCATATTAATTAGAGGTGAACGCAATTGAAAATTTTTTCATTCATGCACGGCTTCAACAAATGAATTTATGATTTTATCAAGCATTGTAGCGGCTTCTTTAAATAACGGTATTGGAAAGAATAATCAATTGCCCTGGCACTTACCTGCGGACCTGAAGTTCTTTAAAACAACGACGATGGGCCGTCCGGTAGTTATGGGTCGCAAAACGTTTCAATCCATTGGTCGAACTTTACCAGGCAGAAAAAATGTGGTCATAACACGCGACCATTCATTTAATGAAAATAAAGAATTTAATATTGAAGTGGTTCCCAGTATTGAGACTGCGATTTCAAATTTAAAGGATGAAGAGGAAGTCTTTATTATTGGCGGAGGCGAGATATTTCAACAATCTATGAACCTCGTTGATACTATTTATTTAACGGTTGTTCATACAACTATCGACGCAGACGTTTTTTTTCCGGAGATTGATACAGACCTCTTTAAAAAGGTTTGGGAAGAAGCCCATGAGGCTGATGAAAAAAATAATTTTGCCTATACTTTCCAGAAATTTGTACGGAAATGAATACTGTAAAAATCGAAAACATTTTATTCATTGATATTGAAACGGTTCCTTTGCAATACCAATACAGCACGCTTACGGAAGTGGAGCGTGATTTGTGGAACAAAAAATTTGGTTACAATAAAGATATTTTGCCAGAGCAACAGTACGCAAAGGCTGGTATATTTGCCGAATTTGCTAAGGTTGTTTGTATTGGTCTTGGATTTATAAGTGATGGAAAGTTCAGAACAAAAGCTATTGCTGGGGATGACGAGAAAGAAATTTTAAATGATTTTTCGGATTTACTGGTTCAGTACTTTAATTCCAAAGAGCATGTTTTATGTGCGCATAATGGAAAGGAATTTGATTATCCTTTTCTATGCCGTCGGTTTTTGGTAAATAAGCTTCCGTTGCCAAAAATTTTGCAGATACAGGGTTATAAGCCCTGGGAAGTTAAGCATCTGGATACTATGGAAATGTGGCGTTTCGGGGATATAAAAAATTATACCTCACTTAGTTTGTTAGCGCATATTTTCAATGTTCCATCTTCGAAAGATGATATCGAAGGAAGTCAGATTGCCAAAGTTTATTATGAAGAACAGAATATCGAACGCATTAAAACGTATTGTATCAAGGATGTTATCACGCTCTTAAGAATATACCAATCCTTAAATGGGTTGGTACCATTTACCGATGAAAATATCATTTACACATAAAGCAAGTTTGGAACTGTACGGATATATAGAATAGTTATGTGTAATTAATTTAGTAAAATGAAAAATGGCAAGAGGATAGCGGTAATCGGTAGCGGAAGTTGGGCTACAGCTATCGTAAAAATTATTTGCAATAATGCAGGAACGGTAAGTTGGTTTTTTAGAAATCAATCAGATATCGAGCACATGACCAAATATGGACATAACCCTCGCTATCTTAGCTCGGTTCAGTTCGATTCAGAGAAACTGGATTTGTCTTCAAATTTACTGGAGATTATTAAAAATGCGGATATTATTATTCTGGCAGTTCCCTCCGCGTTTATCCATAATACTTTAAAAGACGTTCCTCCTGAAATGTTTCGCGACAAAATGATTTTCTCCGCTATTAAGGGGATTGTTCCGGAATTTAACCTTATTGTTGGGGAATATTTAAATTCTTTTTTCGACATCCTCCTCGATCACATTGGTGTTATAACGGGGCCATGCCATGCTGAGGAAGTCGCACTGGAAAAACTATCTTATCTTACACTTGCCTGCAGGGATATTGAAAAAGCAGATGAATTGTGCGAATACATGCGTTGCCGGTACATCAAGTGTTCCAGCAGCGATGATATTTATGGTACTGAATTGTCTGCGGTTTTAAAGAATGTTGTAGCGGTCGCAGGTGGCATTTGCCATGGGTTAGGCTACGGCGACAATTTTTTATCTGTCCTTGTCAGTAATGCCATTCAGGAAATTGACCGGTTTGTAGCAGCCGTTCATCCAATTGATCGTGATACGAAAGCTTCGGCGTATTTAGGGGATTTGCTTGTAACAGCATATTCCCAGTTTAGCCGGAACCGGATGTTTGGTACCATGCTTGGCAAAGGTTACAGTGTAAGGCAGGCCCAGTTAGAAATGAATATGGTTGCTGAAGGCTATTATGCTGTTAAATGTGTTGTTGAAATAAACAAGAAATATGAGGTGCATATGCCTATTACCAATGCAGTTAATAATATCATTTACAATCATAAAGATGCCAGAACAGAAATGGCAGACCTGGCAGAACAGTTAAGTTAAACTTTACTTCACTTTCGAGAGAAGTGTGATATGACCGGTTTTTATAACCATCTGTCCCGACATAGCTTTCACTTCAGCCTGATAAATGTATACACCCTGCTCGCAGAGTTGTCCTTTATGCTTACCATCCCAACCTGTGCTTTCACCATTACTTTCAAAAATCTTTTCTCCCCAGCGATTAAAGATGGTGAGCTTAATTTCCGCAATCCCAAAACCCATCGGAATAAATACTTCATTGTTTAAATCTCCGTTAGGCGTGAATGCATTTGGAATATATACGTCCCAGTTCTTTGTAACAGTAATACAAACAACATCTTTATTTTTACAGCCTTCAGGTGAAATCCCCTCTAATGTGTAGCATGTATTTTCCTGGGGGTTTACCGTTACAGTTGGACAATAATTGCAATCAAACGGCACGCCCGTAGACGATGCGATAAATCCAACAGCAGTATTTCCGGTTCCATTTAATGTAATAACATTGTCGATGTTGATTGTGCTATCCTGTCCGGCAGTTAATACAGGTAGCGCGTTAATTGTTATTTGAACAGTTGCTGTACTCGAACAATTATTTTTTGTTCCTGTTACTGTGTAAACCGTTATTCCGAAACCAGGCGGGTACACAGTGGTTGTTGAATCGTGAACCTCATCAACCCCTATAAAAGGACTCCACGTATAAGTAGTTGCTCCGGTGGCATAAATCACGGTGGATTGTCCCTCGCAAATAATCGGGTTTGGTCCCGGAATTATTACAGGTAAAGGAGTAACAGCAACCTGAACGGTTTTGGAATCCACGCAACCAAATACAGGCGGGCCGTTTGTTCCTGTTACAGTATACGTTATGGTTGTAGATGGACTGACTACAGTAATATTGGAGGTTGGGCTGCTCACCGAAGATGGTGACCAGCTGTATGTAGTAGCCCCGTGAGCTATTAATGTAGCGCTTACCCCAGCGCAAACAACAGATGAGCTGGATAATGCAGAAAGCGTCGGAGTTGGAATCACGAATACCTCTAACGTAGTTGTATTAACGCAGCCTAATGGAGAGGCACCTGTCACTGTATAAACTTCTGTCGATGGCGGAGTGGATACAACATTTGAAGATGTCGCGGTATTTAAATGTATTGCCGGGCTCCACGTGTAAGTGTCAGCTCCGCTTGCCGAGATGGACGCTGATTGAGTTGAACAAATTGATTGCGAGTTAGCTGAAATTGTAGGGTTTACCGTTACGGTAATCGCGATCTCTTCAGTATCAAAACAGTCACTATTGGCTCCCACTATCGTGTAGGTTTGAGTAGTTGCTGGAGAAGAAATAACAACAGATCCGGTATTGGAACTTAAACCAGTAGATGGCGACCATGAATAATTTGTTGCTCCAGTCGCCGTAAGTGTTGCGGAAGAAGCCGGACATATAATTGTTGATGATGAGTTTACGCTTAGTGTTGGTGTTGTTACAACAGTAATTGATGTTACAGAGGTGTTGATGCATGAGTTTTGGTCAGTACCGCTAACCGTGTAAGTTTCTGTTACATTGGTGGTTGATGTAACAAAACTCCCTGTTTGACTGCTTAAGTTGATTGCAGGTGTCCACGTATAGCTTTCTGCTCCCGCCGCTGTCAAAGATCCGGTTGTGCCTGAGCACATGCTAAAATTAGGTGAACTCGTGACATTTGGTAAGGCGTTCACATTTACCGTTGTTGTCGATGAATTAATGCAACCGTTCAGATCGGTTCCGATAACTGTATACGTTGTGGTTATTGATGGTGAGGCAATAACACTGGCGCCATTAACACTGCTTAATGATGTGTTCGGACTCCAGGTATAGGTTGCGGCTCCCGAAGATGAGATTTCACCGCTCGATCCTAAACAAACCGTATTACTTGTTGCTGTAAGGATTGGGAGGTTATTTACTGTCACACTTGTTGTAGTGGTGTTTGCACATCCATTCGTATCAGTTCCAGTAACGCTGTATGTGGAAGTTAGTGTGGGAGTGGCAATAACGGTTGCCCCGTTAGTACTATTTAAAAAAGATGAGGGAGTCCAAGTGTAGGTATCACCTCCATTTGCGGTTAATGCACCGCTAAGCCCAATACAAATTGTATTGCCTGTAGCGGTAATAAGCGGCAAAGGATTTACTACAATTGATGCTGTTGTTGAATCAACACAACCATTCAGGTCTGTAGCGGTAACCGTATAAGTACTCGTTACCGTAGCAGTAGTTATAACAGATGAACCCAAATCCGTATTTAAATCTGCGCCGGGATTCCACGTATAGGAGTCAGCACCCGTCACGCTCAGGGTAGCGGATGATCCTATACACAAAGTATTGTTTGTTGAAGATAATAATGGTAAAGGGTTTACAACGGCCGCAACAGTGGATGTATTCAGACAGCCATTTAAATCTGTCCCTGAAATGGTGTAGGTTGTTGTGATTGTCGGATTGGCAGAAACGGTGGCGCCCGTGGAAGCGTTAAGTGAAATAGAAGGACTCCAGCTGAATGTGTCCGCACCGGAAGCATTTAGCGTTACTGCCTGCCCAAAGCACATCGTATCACTTAACGAAACAATGACAGGCAAGGGATTCACCATTACACTTGTAGTATTCGAATTTACGCATCCGTTTATGTCTGTTCCGGTAACCGTATAATCCGTTGTAACTAGAGGGCTGGAAATAACTGTAGGTGTTGTAGTTATGTTTAAGGACGCTCCAGGTTGCCAGGAATAGGATGTTGCGCCCGAAGCATTCAGGGAAACATTTCCCCCTTCACAGATGGTGCCGGAAGACACGGAAATAGCGGGTAATGGATTTATTTGAACGTAAGACGTATCCTGTGCTACACAGGTATTTCGATTAACAGTTACAATATAACTATGAGAAAGCGGGGCAGACGTTGCATTTATACCAGTAATTATTGGATTGGACGAGGTCGGTGAATTTAAATCTGTTGAAGGCGACCATGAATACGTATATCCGTTAATGGCGTTATAACCTAAAGACCCGGTTTGCCCGGCACAAATCACTGTATCGGTTGCAAAATTTTTAAGTGGGATATTTAAAGTTAGTTGCGACGGTGTACACGAGCAATTGTTGAATGCAGTATCCAAAACAGCTATTACATGGCAAGCCGCGCCCGAAGGGATGTTTAACGTATAGGAATAGGAATAGGACCCATTGCTGGGAACCGTAATGCTGGCTGTATGTTGTGATATAAGTATATCCCCGGCATTGTAAACGCCATTAGAATTTACATCGTTATAGTAGCTGATCACAGTTGGGTTACTGGCATTTAATGTTTCGCCAGTGTTATTGATTGTGAAATTAATGAACGCTGTTTCCCCCGAAGGCGGATTTGGTATGGAATACCCGCTGGCATTGGAAAGAGCCAGGTAACTTTTGTAAGTAAATATTGGTAAGGTGTCACCGCCCGTTATTACGTTTACACCACACAAACTTCCGGATAACGTGCAAAGTAATTCCGAACTGCTGGTAGTCTTAGCCTCAAAATTTGATATATTACAATTTAATACACTTGGATCGCCAGAATAGCTAACATTGAATACTGTACTATCGCCGGTAGTTACACCCGGAGGAAGTTTCCATGTTAAGTGCTGTTGGTTATTATAGAACGAAATTGCGGGAATACTGTTGCCTGGAAAATTATGTATGCCATTAAAGGACCCAGGGACATATGATACACCTGGTGGCAATGTAACCTGAATGGAATCGGTATTGCCAAAAGACATACCTCCTAAATTTTCGGAGTATATTTTTAAAACAGAATTATTACTACAAGGTGAAATGTATGTACTTTTTAAAATCGTATTTGTAAAATAGGGTGCGGAAGCTCCAGTAATTCCTAATTGTGAGGATAGGGACACCAGCTGGCCCGTTGAACCTCCACAACCACTCACTCCGAAAAAGCTAAAACTTGCAAGGCTTCCGGACGTGTAACCGCACGTGGTGCGGACTTTAAACTTTATTTTAACAGCGTTTTCACCTACATTAAGTATTCCAGGCATTCCATTTAATCCAATACTTGGAGATAAAACAGAAATATTGTATTGATAAATTGTTCCACCCACATAAACCGGGTCGCTTACGGTTACATACGGACTGGCGATTGGATATGATAACTGCGAACTTCCGGAAACTATATTTACTCCTAATGGAAGATTAACACTAACGGTCAGGTTATATACACTTCCTAATTGAACGTTGGTTCCAATAACCTCATAAGATGCCGTATCACAAAGGTTGACCACCGTTGGCGGTGTGATGACGGTTGTTAGCAGTAAAGGCGTTTGAGGAGTTTCTTTCAATGTGATCTTTTTTGTGACACAGGGATAGGCTGCAAGATTTGCCGGATATCCCTGGCAGTTCCAGCCGGCATGAACAGTAATACTATCCTGGAAGCATGATGTATAACTTCCATACAACCTGTAATTTTTGAGTGCGCCACCAGGTAAGGTACCTAGCTGATAGATCCCACCTACCGGTGTCACAGTTGCGTTTGAAGCCAGGTCTACCACTGTGTTGATCGTTAAACCGGAAATAGTAGGCGCAGAAATCCAGGTATTAAAAGCTGAAGGGGTCGAAATATTTGACAAAGAGATGTCCCAGGTTACCACGTTGGTTGTGGCGTTTACATTTGGAAGTACCGACTGTAAGAAGATGTTGGGTCCGCTGTACGTTATCTGGTCCTGATTCGGGACATTTGAAGTATTTAAAGCCGTGGACTGGGGTAGAAACGCACTGGGTTTAAAAGTCCAGTTATAACCAATATCCTGCGCCACATTTTGCACTACTGCGCAACTAGGCTCAAGAGTGGCGGTAAGAACTCCATAGAACCCATCGTCACTTGGTATAATAGGGTTTGCAACGCTACTCGAGTAATATGTTCCCACAGGAAATTTCAGACTCGGTCCGGAAGGGTTTATCGGAGTTAGTGTAAAGGTCGCCGAGGAGGAACCGGCGAACGTCCCTGCGGTTCGCACTTCGGCAAACTGCGCTGCGATATAGCGATATCCAATTGGTGGAACGATTTCCAGTGTATCTATTTTCGCCCAGTTCCTGTATTCGTATGGAAAGAGATTTCCTCCCGCATAATTACTGCAACACGGCCCTATGGATAAATAGTAATTTTGTGAAATGGTTATCCGGTCACAATTGTTCACACTGTAACTATCCGGACCGTAATTTGTATAGTAATATCCGATTATGGAAAAGTTTCCATCAAAACTATTACACGAAAAAATATTTGATGCGTTTGTAGGCGAAGCTATATCTGACACTACAAACGTATTGGTTGCTGCAGCAGGAATAATTGCCCCACCAATATTGGTTGTTACACGATACTGAGGTTCAAAAACCAGTGAATCGTTATTCTGAAAAACAAATCCTGTATTCACTCCTCCGGTTGTAATCAATGCAGCAGAACTCAAGTCATATTTAAAAGTAGCGGCCGGTAATACTGCAGCCACCCCTGGAATATTACAAGTGGCAAAAAGCGGTAAACCAGGCCCGCGGTAAATTCTTAATTTACCCCCAATCGCTGTAAGGTTGTTGCCGTTACTAATCGTTGAGCTTGCATAACAAAATTGCCAAGTAGGATGTGAAGCGCTTGTCTTAATGGTTCCGTAAAAACTTGATGTGATGGTATCACCGTACATGGCTCTTGATCTTTTAATTTTAGAAAAATCAAGTGTACCAGCACCGTCTGGTAGCCCATCGTCATTATTATCCGGAAGTCCGTAACTTGTTCGTCGAATGGAATAGTCACGAAAATTCAACCCCTCACAGGTTACAGGACAAACCAGGTTAAGATTGAAATTATTTGTAATTAAGAGCATTTCACATGTGCAGGATGCAGAAGGCGAATAATAAATTCCCACCCCAATTGTCCCAGGTCCACTCACGCAGGATGTACAATTACCTGTTAAATCAATTAATAGCTGAGCTTGCTCCAAAGACGAATACATGGTACTGTTAAAAGGTGGGCTACCAGTAAACATTGCCGTTATCACATTTCCTACTTGATTTATCGATGCGGGAAGAAAAGTAGCTGTTCCCACACTATTTACTATTTTAAGTGTATTGGGAGCATAATTGTAGCAAGGTAAAATGGTGAATGTTACTTTTACATAGGCATCGGCAAGGGCAGGGGAGCTATTATAAACACCATTCAATAAAAAATTAAATGTGCTTGTTTGTCCGGAAGAAATTGTAGATGGTGACCCGTTATTGATAAGATTGAAGATATAATTTTGGTTATATACCCTTCCCCAGGCTGCAGGGACCACATAGTTATTGAGGCAGATACTTTGATAACTAGCAGAATACGCCCAGCCATTATAATAGCCGTAACCTGTTTGACAACAACTCTGTGTATTCCAACTGATGCGTACAGTGTCTCCTGGATTGATTGTGGGGATTGTTAAATCAACTGCTCCGATTGGAGCAGACGAGAGGCAGGGAGCTGAATTGCATGCAGAAACGGAAGTAGCAGCTAATGGATTCGCAGCACCATTATTCACTTTAATGGTAATGCTTGAAACATTAATTTCAGTTTGCTGCGCCGGATCATAATAAGTTGGGCCGGAAGTCTGGTAGATTTTTAAAAGGGTATTTATTGCCTGGCCCGCTCCAGTATTTACGATCACAAGGGTTTGTTGACTTAAATTTCCCACCCCCAAACATACGTTTGCTGTTGGCTGTGGAGTAATAACTAGATTAGGAACAAAATTTGGAAATACTACGTTGGCAGTTGAAACAGAAGTTTGACACGCTTGAGAGTTACATCCCCATGATGCTTCATAAGAAGAAAAAACCGAAGAGCAGTTATTAATGGTTACGGTTTCACAGATTGTTATACTTTCACCGGTTTCAAAAAATGCATTTCCATTACCAATATTTACAAATTCAGTGGCCGTGAGTACGTAAGTTTCTGTTCCAGGAATACTTGTCCAGCTACCAGGTGTTGCCGCTGTTAGGGTGATTCCGTTGCCATGATTATCTGTTAATGAAAACGTACTCAATTCTCCGGTACCACCATTTGTAATCGTAATGCATCTTGTATAGCTGGCACCAATAGCTCCGTTATATGATTGATTGGTAACTGAAGTAATTGACACATTTGGTTGTTTCACAATAAACACCTGAGTAGTATGTGTGTCGAAGCAAAGTGTGCTATTTGCAGTATAATTTACCTTGATCTGGTTTTCGGTGGGTAATCCAAGGCTTAAATAATTTAATATTTCGCAGTTGGCCGAAGCGGTGTAGGTAACCACAATAGATGAATTTGCCGGAATATTAGCGAGAGTGAAAACTGGTGTATTAGTCGCTGTACCAGAGGAAAATGTGGCATTTGTTACCGACCCGATCTGGTAATTCAGTCCGGCTGGCATGGTTAAATCAACAGAAACAGCGGTCAGGTTAAAGGCTGAAGGATTATTGATGGTGAATGAAAACAATTTGCCCTGACCGCATACGGTAACATCTGACGGCACAACGGATGAAATAGTGATATAACCTCCGGTTGAAAAGACATTAACAGAAAAGAACAAGGAAATAAGGAAAAAGTAAATTTTCTTCATAGTACTTAATTTTAGATGCAAGGGATTACCTAAAACTAAATATAAACAGGTTTTTGATGATTTTTAAGTTGGAATTTCAATTATTATTTTGTATGCTCAATTGAACCGACAGTGATATAAATGGATACTAGCTTAACTAATTTTTCCAATTGAATGTTTTGATCAGGTGAACGATATCCTTTCTGATATAGTCGACCACAACTTTGAGCGAATCAATATTAGGTGCAACGTTAAAATATAACGCGCCCCGCATGAAATGGCGTGTACTGTCAGTTAAGTAAAACTGAATATTGGAGGCAGTGTTCCCACTGATGTCATAAACCAATCCAAAAACTTTTGCGCTGTCTCTTATTATTATGGTTTCATCCAATCCGGTGGCTTTAATCTGATGTTTGATGGCAAAATCGCGGCTGTCATTTAAAAATGTATCCAAATTATTGGTAACAGACTTATAACTCAGATGGATTTGTGCATTGTATTTCGGGAAATTCACGTTTATCCAGCAAGGATCCGCCCCTTTATGCCTGTCATTGTCAATATAGGCGTAAGTGGGGATTTCGAACTTATAAGGACATACACTATCAAACAACCGGTACGATTTTTCAGGGAAGTCGATTCGCGGATAACCTTTTGGTTTAGGTAAAAAAACTTCATCCTCATCGTCACCGCATGACGGAATAATAAAAACGATAGTACTTATTAATAAAAGTCCCGGGATGAGTTTTATGATTTTCATCCGGCAAATTTATTAATAAAAAACATCAAATGGCATTAGCCATTATTAATTATGAATTTCAATTAAAACGGCAAACCATCTTTTTTGCCGAGGTCGTCGAAATTGGCATTGTTATTTTCTTCTGAAATATTTGGGTTTGGAATGTTGCTGTCTTTTCGTTGAAGGACTAAAAACGACTCGCCAACAACTTCGGTGATATTGCGTTTGTTACCTTCTTTATCAATCCATTGCCGTGTTTGTAATTTCCCTTCCAGATATATCTGGGACCCTTTTTTCAATAGTTTTTCAGCACTTTCAGCCATACTTCGCCAAACCACAATATTATGCCATTCTGTTTGTTCAATCCTATTTCCGTTTTTGTCTTTATGAAATTCACTGGTTGCAATACTGAAATTTGCCCGTGCGATGTTACCTTCAAGGTATTTTAATTCCGGGTCTTTACCCAGATTTCCCACTAATATTACTTTATTTATTCCTGCCATAATCCGAGTTTGAAAGTGTTTTGATTTTTAACAAACAAAGCAACAATTTTTTATTTATGCAACTCGTTCATCTACATATATTGCCGGTTAATGTGAAAACAAAATAATTGACAGGCGTTTACAAAAAATTATGTTTCTTCCCACGCAGAACCCCCATAATTCCGTAACTTTGTAAGAATGAGTGATTATTTAAATGAATTAAATCCGGTTCAAAGACTGGCCGCAGAAACAACAGAAGGCCCGGTTATGATTATTGCCGGAGCAGGTTCCGGAAAAACGCGTGTATTGACCTATCGTATTGCCCACATTATGCAAAAAGGGAATGATGCGTTTAATATTTTGTCTTTAACTTTTACTAATAAAGCGGCTCGCGAAATGAAAGAGCGTATCGCTAAAATAGTGGGGAGTAAAGAAGCAAAGAATATATGGATGGGTACCTTTCACTCAATTTTTGCTAAAATTCTTCGTTTTGAAGCCGAGAAACTGGGATATCCCCCCAACTTTACAATATACGATACCGATGATAGTAAAAGTGTGATTAAAGATATTTTAAAGCAGATGAACCTGGATGATAAGGTATATAAACCCTCATTGGTTTTAAACAGAATTTCTTCTGCAAAAAATAGCTTGATATCTGCGAATCAATATGCAAATAACCCTATCACCCAGGCTGAAGACAGGGCTTCGAACAAACCTTTATTGGGACAGGTGTATCTTGCTTATCAAAAGCGGAACTTTAAATCGGGTGCCATGGATTTTGATGATTTGCTTTATAATACCAATGTGCTTTTACGCGACTTCCCGGAAATATTAATCAAGTATCAAAGTAAATTCAAGTATATTCTGGTGGATGAGTACCAGGATACTAACTTTTCACAATATGTAATAGTTAAGCAACTTGCTGCCCGGTATCAAAATATTTGTGTGGTAGGTGATGATGCGCAAAGTATTTATTCATTTCGGGGAGCAAACATTCAAAACATCCTGAATTTTGAAAAGGATTATCCGGAATTAAAAACATTTAAGCTTGAGCAAAATTACCGCAGTACTCAAACTATAGTGAAAGCAGCGAGTGCGGTTATTGCTGTAAATAAGGACCAGTTTAAGAAAAATATTTTTACGGATAATGAAGAGGGTGAAAAGATCAAAATCATAAAGTCCAGTACGGATAATGAGGAAGGTCAGAAAGTTGCATCTGCGATATATGAAACGCATTACACACAGCAGGCGCATTATAAAGATTTTGCTATTCTATACAGAACCAATGCGCAGTCGCGTTCTTTTGAGGAAGCCATGCGTAAACTAAACATCCCTTATAGAATTTACGGTGGACTTTCGTTTTACCAAAGAAAAGAGATAAAGGACGCGTTGGCCTATTTCCGTTTATCCATTAATCATAATGATGACGAATCATTAAAACGTATTATTAACTATCCGACTCGTGGAATTGGTCAAACTACTATTGATAAAGTGATGCTTGCCGCAATGGAACATGATATCAGTATGTGGCAGGTGTTAGATAACCTTCGTGATTTTAACATCGGCATAAATAGCGGAACGGCACTGAAAATTTCGGAATTTACCACGATGATTAAAACGTTTTCTGCAATGATTCCGTATAAAGATGCATTTGAATGCGCCAATCATATTGCGGTTACAAGCGGAATTGTTAAAGACCTTTATCATGATAAAACTCCTGAAGGCGTGAGTCGTTATGAGAACATTCAGGAATTATTAAATGGTATTAAAGATTTTGTGGAACAGGAGCGCTCGCCGCAGGAAGAAGAATTAAAGGAAGCAATCGCTAATACTTTAGAAAAAAATCCAGTAGAATTATTTGATTCTGCAGAACAGAATCCCGAAATAAAGACACTGGATGAGTTTATGCAGGAAATTAGTTTATTAACGGATGTTGACAAGGAAAGTGAAGATGAAAAGAATTCCGACAAAGTTTCTATGATGACCATTCATGCGTCTAAAGGTTTGGAGTTTCCGTATGTTCATATTGTTGGTTTAGAAGAGAATTTATTTCCCTCTCAAATGGCTTTAAACAGCCGAAGTGAATTGGAGGAAGAAAGACGATTATTCTATGTTGCCATTACCAGGGCAGAGAAAAAGGCAACGATCAGTTTTGCTACAACCCGGTACCGCTTCGGAAATATTATTTATTGCGAGCCTAGCAGATTCATCGATGAACTTGACGAAAGCTGTGTAGATTTTCCCGTAGAACAAGAACGAAACAGGTTCAGTGACGGGGTGTTTTCGAAATCTTCTCGTTTTTCCCAGTCGCCCATAGATAGGGCGAATGTATCTACCAATAAAAATATTAGCCACGCAGAGCCAAAATCAATTAATTTTTCTCAACCAAAAAAATTGATCCCTCTCGCTAAACGCATGGCAGTTACAAATACACCCACCGATAATAGTGCTAATGCTAAACTTCGTGTAGGTAGCGTTGTGGAACATGAGAAATTTGGTATTGGCGAAATTAGTGCAATTGAAGGTGTGTTTCCTGAAGCGAAAGCCAGTATTCAATTCAGAAACTCGGGAGAAAAAAATCTTTTGTTGAAATACGCGAAATTAAAGGTGGTGCTTTAATCCGAAGCTTATCATTCTATTTCCTCCAATCATTTCTTTGCCGAAAGGATATAAGGATTTTTTTATTTCATGTAACTGAATTTCTGCTTCGCAGTCGGAACTTTGTATAAACCAATATTTAATGTTATGAAAACGGAAATAATCAATATGGCTGGCAAAGGAAATAAGAGTGGGCACTCAAAAAGTCAGGATGTTTTAAAGAAAGGAAGCAGAAATAATGATATGGGTCTTTCCAAGAAAACCTCTACAACTGACGGAGGCTCTAAATCTAACAAAGCACGCCGTAAATAATTTACAGCGCAAACTAAAAAATTGAAATCATGAAAGAAAATGAAAAAAATAAGCCAATTGGTTTTAAAACCGATTCGCAGTCCGAGAAGGAGCAGGATCCTAAAAACAAAGATTCAAAAAATAATCAAACCGATAATCCTACCGATGTAAAAGATGGAGAGGAAGGTGAGATCAACAATCCTGAGAAGAACAGGGAACATGATGACCGTGACCATGAACACGATTATAAAACACCGGGAGATAATCCAAATAAAAATAAAGAACAAAATCAGGGCGAAGCGCATAATCAAAAGCCGAATCAAACCATTGATAAAACAACTGGCAATCAAACCAGTAACAATCAGGGAATAGATCCGGGAAATTAAAATAACTGGTTTTAATAAAAAAAGAGGCTATCTCACTTTTGAGATAGCCTCTTTGTATTTACTAAACCGCTTATTAGATCCGTGTTACATTTACAGCACTAAGGCCTTTTCTTCCTTCTTGCATATCAAAAGTTACTTCATCATTTTCCTGTATTTCATGTATTAATCCAGTGGCGTGTACAAACACATCTTGACCGTTTTCACCTTTAATAAATCCGAAGCCTTTAGCATCGTTAAAAAATTTTACTGTTCCTTTATTCATATTGTTTTTTTTTGTTTTACTCACCAGAATGGTGTTTGGTTATTATTTGTTTTTAATCTTATTTTTTTGTCTCTCTACGTTGTTTATCTGTAATAGATATTCATTGAAATTTCCATTTTAGTTTACCAATCTATATAGCTCGGAATGCATTTTATAGATCTTCTGTGATCACAAACAAAGCTCTTAAAAGAGATATCTACGTTAATGCTCGGGAAAAATGTAAAAATTATGAATTGTACTTGAGATGTTACAAGCCAGATTGAGATACAATCTTCTTAAGAAGACTTCAAAGGTACAACAATCATTTGAAGTAAACAAATGTATGTTTCAAAACTCAATTAACTTATAGTCACAGATTTTTTTGACAAATTTTTAAAAAAGAAAAGCTGCCCTTTCGAGCAGCTTCTTTTTCTGATAATTTAATTTGTGAGTGTGGAAACGGGACGAATCCAATGGACAACACTAGGCTTTTCCTGACAGGTTGTTTGTTACGATTACTAAATTTGTAACACCTGTAACACCCTTGATGTCTCGGGCAAGCAGTCCAGCCTTTAATCGCTTATAGTCCATGTCTACTGTTCCTTCAAGAGTTACCCAACCGTTTTTTACTTCAATCCTGATTTTGGTTTCATCTATTGAGCTATTCCATTTAATAATGGCGGCTACAGATTTTTTAAGCTCCAAATCATCATGCGCCGAAGGTTTTTGGATGTATTTTTCAGAAAAAGTTCTGCTGGAAAAATGTTGATTTTTCATTCCGTTTGCTTGGTTAGTTTCACTGTTATTTGCGTTCCAGTTAAATGCTCCTTTTCCGTCGTTTGGATGTTCCATTCCCGTTTTCATAACTTCTAATTTTTATATATTGATTGTATTTTGATTTGTAAGAATGTATTTTTTATATCAAATCGCTTACAAACCTGTATCAAAGATAAAGGGGGACGAAGCTACAAAAGGGAAAAATTAGGTTAAAATGCTAAATAACCGGTTAGTGTGCTGGATTTAAAAGACAAGTTAATTCTTTACAACACCAATTGTAAAAAACGCTTGAAAACAAAAGGAACCGGTTTATTATTTGTACGTAGGCTTGTTTACACTGTTTCCAAGCGATTTACCGTATCCGGGGCTTGTATTAAATCGCAGGCTGAATTCTAAACCGCCTTTAGCTTTTGAAACACCGGCAAGTTGAGATGTATTAAGGTCATAACTTACACTAAAAGCATATTTGTCATATTGAAAAAGTAAGCTTGGGATAATAGCATCACCCACCCGATAAAAAGCACCCAATGCAATAGCACAAGGTTTTTTTATTCCGGTGTAAACCGATTGGTCCTGAATAATATATTTGAACATGCAACCCACATTAGTTTCCTGGGACGGCCCCTGGCGGGTATAAAGAAAACTTGGCACTATCGCCATTCCGGCATTTTTTATACCAATGTCGAAATTTGAATGCACTGCGAATTTTGCGAATTGTTTGTCGCCACTGTTTGTAAAGGAATAAGAGGGCATGTTATAATGGAATGCTGAAATCCCAATGTCAAATTTTGTTCCGTCCTGAGCGCTGATAAAACGTTCACTTTTAGCGTAATGGTAAGCCAAACCCCCAACGAAGTCGGCCTGCAAAAACGAACTTCGTGGCGTGGATTCACCTGAAGTAATCGCTCCGTCATAAACTGAACCATTGTATTGACTTTCCCATTGCAATTTAGAAGGGTTGATTGTTCTGTAATTTACGCCTCCTCCAATGCCTGCGGATAATTTTTCATATTTACCGGTTTTTATAACGGCATTAAAGCCAAGATTTACCAATAATGAACCCAGCCCAGCATCACCGGCTTTATCATTGTAAATGCTTAGGGACATTCCGGTATAAGCTTTTTTTAATTTTAAGTGTTTCAATGCGCGCTCAATGCTTATGCCATAAGTTTGGAACGGGCTGGTAACACTTGCCCATTGGTTTTTATAATTGGCAATAATCCGAGTATCAAACGCGGTGCAACTCATGGCTGGATTTATTAAAACCGGCGTTTCGTTGAATTGTGAAAAGTGAATATCCTGTGATTGCCCAGCATATGCTGAAATGAAAAGGATCGAACTTAATAGTTTTTTCATGTGAAAAGTTTTTAATAGCTTATTCCTATTATCGCATTAACGTGATATTTCCTTTTAAATTAAATGATTGACCGTCAATTGAGATTCCATCGGCTTTATATACAAAAACACCTGTATCGAGCTTCTGCCCGCGGAAAGTTCCATCCCAGCTTTCTGTAAGTGAGGAAGTTTCAAAAACCTTCTCACCCCAACGGTTAAATATTTGCAGATTAAATGTTGAGATACAACGACCATGCACATTGATATAATCATTTAGTCCGTCACCGTTTGGTGAAAAAACATTTGGAATAAAAAAGTCACCGCAATTCACATCTACGGTAACCGTAACAGTATCCTGAACCTTACAGTAAATTGAATTTGAAATCACAACAATGTATTGCGTTGTTACAGTGGGTTGCACCACAGTATTTGAACACGTAGGGCATGCGATCGTACCATTTACATTGGGCGACCAAAGGTAACTTAAACCACCACTTGCAAAAATTTCTGCTGATTCGCCAATATTTATGGTGGTATCATTTCCGGCTAATCCTATTGGGTAATCAAAAACGCTAACAAAATTGTTTTTTACCACCGTATCTATCCCGCAGGCATTTTCTGCGACCATCATTACCGAAAAACTTCCCGCAGAAGGATAACAGGCTTCTGGGGCAACTCCTACAGAAGATGTGCCAACTCCCACTTCATAATACCATTTATAAGCAATTGGGGAACTTCCTGTTGTAGTTGAACTGAAGGTTACACATCCACCGGTACAAATAGTGTCGTTATTAAGCGTCATGAAATTTCCAATGGGCGGTGTTCGAACACCGATTTGAATTGTATTGGTTCCTATGCATACACCATTGGAGATTGTAACAGTGTAGATGACTGACGAAGTAGAAGGCGGACTCGCAACTATGCTTGCGGTATTGCTTGCGCCAATAATAGCAGAAACGGGTTGCCAGGTATATGTGAGGCCGCTCGCTGCGGGTGAAGAGATGCTGACTGTTTTAGTAAGACAAACAGTAGGACTTGAAGCTGTTAATGTAGGATTAATTGTAGGCAAAACACTTACTGTAATCACTGCCGGCACTTCCAGGCAACCCTGGCTGGTTTGACCAATTACAGTATATGATGTCGTACTAGTTGGATTAACAAACAGTGTAGGAGTAGTTACAGAGCCAGAGGACCAGGTATAGGTTGCGGCTCCCGAGGCTGTAAGAGTAGAACCAGTACCACCAACACAAATAACAGAATGACTCATGGAGGCGGTCACCGTACTCATGGGTGGAACATTAATCGATACTGTATCGGAAGATGTACAGCCGCTGGAAGTCCCCGTTACCGTATAGATAGTGGATATGGTGGGACTTGCTGTTACCACTGAGCCCGACGTTGCGCTTAAGCCGTTAGACGGCGACCAGGAATACGTTGATGCTCCATTGCCTGTTAAAGTAACTGAAGGTACGCCCACACAATAGACAGATGAGCTTGACGAAGCGGTAGTAGTAATAGTGGTTGTATTTATGGTAGCAGTGGCATTTCCAAGACATGTACCATCTGTTCCTATAACTGTGTAAGTAGTTTGAGAAGTAGGTACTGCGGTAAACGTTGATCCGGTACTGAAACCGGGTACCCATGTATAACTGCTAGCGCCGGAAGCGGTTAAAGTAGCGGTATTTCCAAGGCAAATAGTTGTATTGGATGGAGATATGGAAACCGTTAAATTCGGAGAAATACTCACATTAGCGACAGCTTGTGCGGTACATGCTCCGGTCCCTGCCAGTACTGTATAGCTTGTAGTTATCGTCGGAGATACAACCACTGTGCCGGTAGGCGACGGATTAGAACCCGAGCTGGGGGTCCAAACAAATGGACCTGAGCTTCCGCTTACACTTAAAGTGGAAGACTGGCCAGCACAGATAAGCGTAGGCGTTACTACAACACTAATAGATAAAGTAGGTGTTATGGATACAGTTGACACGGCTTGTGCAGTGCAAGCGCCAGTTCCCGAAATTACGGTATACGTGGTAGTGGATCCAGGGGTAACGGTTACAGTTTGGGCCGAAGCAGGATTGGTTCCGGAACTGGCCAACCAGTTAAAGGGCCCAGGGCCGCTCGCTGAAAGTGTTGCACTTTGTCCTAAGCAAATGGATGTAAGAGATGGCGTTATTGCAATTGTTGACGGCGGGCCAACATTTACTGTAGCCACCGCAGTGGCGGTGCAACTTCCTGAACCAGATAACACCGTATATGTGGTAGTGGAAGCCGGTGTCACTGTAACATTAGCCGCACTTGTTGGATTAGCACCACTGCTGGCAGTCCACGTAAATGGACCAGCCCCGCTGGAGGACAAAGCCTGGCTTTGCCCATTGCAGATGGTTGATACAGACGGTGTAATATTGATTGAGGGTGTTGTTGAAATTGAAACCGTGGCAATAGCTGAGCTTGTGCAGGTACCAGCGCCCGAAACAACCGTGAAGGATGTGGTTGTAGCGGGAGTAACGGTTACTGTTGCCGCCGCAGGAGGGTTGGCACCACTGCTTGCTGTCCAGGTGAACGGTCCTGTTCCACTGGCACTTAATACCTGGCTTTGTCCAGCGCAAATGCTGGTGATTGAGGGTGTGATTGCCGTAGTTGGAGTTGCGGATACCGAAACAGTTATCACCGTTGAGCTAACACAGGATCCGACTGTTTTCGTAACGGTATAATTTGTTGTAGTGGTTGGAGAGGCCGCTGTGACTGAAGAAGAGGGGGACGTTAGCGATGACCCCGGTGACCAGGAATAGGTACCGGCACCTCCATTAGCGGTTAAAGTTACCGATTGACCAGCACAAATTGATCCCGCAGGTGTTTGCGTTACTGGAAGTGCGGGTGGTGGTGTAAATGTGAGGGTGGTTGTTTTAACAATAGCTGTGCCAGGGCACGTATTTACATCGGAATAGGAAAGAGTATAGATTGTTGTACCTGTAGGATTTGCAGTAACTACCGTTCCGGTAGTGGCAGTTAAACCTCCCGTTGCAGGAGCCGACCAGGTGTAGGTACCGGATGGAGCAGCGCCGGCAGCGGTTAAGGTCACGGTTTGCGCGCCGCATATTGTTGAAGGACTTACCGCAGCTGTTATCGTTGGGGATCCTATACAGGATATTCCATTCACATCTAAAAATACGCCAGAATCATATAAATCATCACCCACATCCCAAACCCCAATGGTCATGGTATATTGGCTACACGGAATAACCTGGGTACTAGCTGTCAATACCGTAGTGGATCCATCGTAAACCATACCTGCAGGAGAACTTACGTAATACGAACAATTTGTACAAGTTGCCGGAAGAAACGGTGGAAACCCAGGATCATAATTCACATTATCAATGGAAACCGGTAGGTTTGTTCCAGGAACTAAAGCAATGTTTGTTTGATTATAGCTTCCACCAAGTGGATTTGGGCCATCGATAACGAAACCAAATACATCGGAAACTCCGCCACCCACATTTTCCGGGTATTCCTCTGAAGCGAAAACATATTTGATGGAAAGGGTGTTACAACTTGGTGTAATCATAAATTTTATGGAACATTCGTCGTTTGTACCGTTTCCTGATTGATCAAGGTTATCTCCAACAGCAGAGCCTGGTGTTCCGTTAGAATAATCCTGATTTACACCAGAGGGTTGAACATTAGCCGCAGAGCCCGTTGTAAGTAGAATTCCGGATGATAAGCCTGACAAAGCCCCTGTTCCGCCACTATACAAGGCATAAGCGCCTGACGGGCAGGTGAGTACAACGCCACTGATGGTGATTCCGTTGCCGCTCAGCTTCTGTGTAATTTGCGCAATCGTCGGGTTTACCGTGGTTGTTACCTGCGCTAAGCTCACCGCGGTTAATGCAAAAAATGTAAAAAACAAATAAAGTTTTCTCATATGTGATGTTTTGTTAACTGTAAACATGTTATAAATATAATCAAAGCCGCCAGCTTGCACAAATTATTATAAACTCTATCGAGTAAGGCAATCAATTAACTTAGTCAAGTATTCTATGACGCCTACCTTTATTTTAGGTGAAAATCAGTATCTTCAACCAAATTAAAAAAATGATCCAGATAGGAAGAACCAATAATTTAACCATTTTACGCCAAACCCCTCCTGGAATGTATTTAGGCGATGACGAAAACGAAGTGGTGCTGCTACCAAATAAATTTATTGAACCTGATTTTAAAGTTGGAGATAAGATTGATGTTTTTATATATCGGGATTCAGAGGACCGTTTAATAGCAACACGGTTTAAACCTTTTGCAGAGGTAAATCAGTTTGCGTTTTTGTGTGTTTCGGAAGTTTCAAAGATTGGAGCGTTTTTAGACTGGGGACTGGAAAAAGATTTGTTTGTTCCGTTCAAAGAACAGAAACAAAAAATGATTGAAGGACATAGCTACGTAGTATATATTTATGTTGACGAACTTAGCGAGCGTATAGTTGCGTCGAGTAAAATCAATAAGTTTATCAGTAACGAAGTGTTAAAGGTTGAACAAGGGCAGGAGGTTGATTTATTAGTGTATAACGAAACAGACCTGGGCTTTACCTGCATTATTAATGGGATGCATAAGGGTTTAATTTATCATAATGATGTATTTACGGATTTAGCAATTGGCGACCAAACAAAAGGTTTTATTAAACTGATAAGGGAAGGAAATTTGATTGACTTAAGTTTACAAAACCTTGGATTCAAGAATGTTCTTTCCTCTACAGAAAAAATCCTGGATTATTTGAATAAGCACGAGGGTTATCTCGAGCTCACCGACAAAAGCTCGCCAGACCTTATTGAAAGGAGATTTGACATGAGTAAATCAACATTCAAAAAATCGATCGGTGTTTTATATCGTCAACGTAAAGTGACACTACATGAAGATGGAGTACGGCTTGTGAACACAAACGACGGTGATACTACTAATCAAAAAGTTTAGTTTTATTCGTTTAAATGTACGAGGTCGTTCCTGGTAAATACTCTTACGGGATATACTGCAGCCACAAAACCGATCGCCATCACAACTCCTAATATCCAAATGAAATCGTTCAACTGCATCTTTATTGGATAATAGGGAATCACCGACATGTCATCAAAGGTAACAAGATGGTATTTTTGTTGCAGGAGGCAAACAATCAACCCGATAACGAGGCCACAAATAGCCCCAACGGAAGTAATCAGGAAGCCTTCTTTCATAAATATCGTTCGAATAAGTGTTTGGTCAGCCCCAAGATTATAAAGCGTTTTGATATCTTTCTTCTTCTCAATGATCAGCATGGTAAGGGCGCCAATGATATTAAATGTGGCAATTACCAATATAAATGCAAGGATTAGAAACGTCCAGAGTTTTTCTGTTTCCAGTGTTTTGAATAAGACATCATTTAACTGGTATCTGTTTTTAATGAGGTATTCAGGGCCTAATACTTCCTGTAGTTTCTCCTGAACGGTTTTCAAGTCATTCTTATTGGATACGCTTAATTCAACGAGTGAAAATGCGTCAGGACAATCGAATAACTTTTGAGCCGCTTGCAAATCAATTAAAACGAACTTGTAATCAAAATCGTCGTTTAATGAAAAAATGCCACTAGGGCTAATGGAAATTTTATTGAAGGCGTCTTCCGGATTAATACTTTCAACTTTCCCTCTTACTGGTGCGTATAAAGAAATGGGAGTTACGAAATCGTTTATATTAATATCCATTTTATTGGCTACTCCGCGTCCAAAAACACCATAATATTGGTTTTCGTAAAAAAAACGGTATGAGCCCTGCACAACAACTGTGTCAAAATGCGTTAATTTCCTAAATGCATCATCAACACCTTTTATAGTTACTACCGCCTGGCGGTCATCGAGTTTTATAAGGGCGTTTTCTTCAATTGAAAATGAGACAGCATCAATTCCTTTTACAGAGTTTATCTTGCTCAAGAGTTTCTCGTCAAAAGTCATATATTTTGAATTGACTGAACTGATTTTCAGATCGGGCTCAATGGCATGGTACAAATCGGCTACAACAGAAGTGAGTCCGTTCATAGCGGAAAGAACGATAATCAAAGCCGCCGTGGTAATAGCTATCGCAACAATACTTATCCATGAAATGACATTGATAGCATTGTTAGATTTTTTGGAAATTAAATAACGCCTGGCTATGAAAAACGAAAGGTTCAAGTTGTATCGACTATTGGGTAAATTTAGGAACTTTTAAACTGGAATGAAATTTATAGCTTATGAAATATGAAAATCACAGAGCTTAAATAACATGTAAATTGCCTTTAATTTTTTATTATTTTCGGTAAACTTTAAAACATAGTATATGAAAAAAACTCTACTCTTAGCTGCTTTATTGATAAGCGGAATGTCTCAACTAATTGCTCAATGTACCATCACACCTGGCTGTGCGATAGGTTCGGCAGGTTACTGCACAACCCCAGCTACTGCTACACCTCTTCCAAATGGTACGGTATTAAATTCTTATAATACTACCATACAAGTGTCAATTGGCACATCCGCTTTTGGCGGTGCTGCTACAATTACTAATGCTACAGTAACTTCAGTTTCAGGCTTGCCTGCGGGTTTAACTTATGCTGTGAACCCTTCGAACGGTGTAATTAATGGGGGCGGCAATGGTTGTATTCTGATAAGTGGAACTCCTGCCTCAGGATCAGCCGGGAACTATACAGTTGCCGCAAACATCATTGCAAACACTAATTTTGGACCAGTGCCGGCGTCAGGAACCTGGCCGCTTACAATTGATATGACTACAAGCTTAAAGGAACATTCGAAAGCTTCTTTTGTAATTGCGCCAAATCCTGCATCTTCGCAACTGGTTATTTCAGCTGACTTTCACTTTGGGAAAATTCAGGTTATTGATGCATTAGGAAAAATTGTAATTTCCAACGACGCCAACTATACTTCTCAGGCAACGCTTGACGTTCAGAATTTAAGTAGTGGCGTGTATTTTATTCAAATAAATGATAGCAAATCCCTGTTAACTAGAAAGTTTATCAAAGAATAAAAGATTAGATTCTAAAAAAAAGCCGAAATATGAATGCATATTGCGGCTTTTTTTATTTGTTTAAATCGGCTTATTGAACAGCGCATTTATTTTTTCCGCGTAATCGTAGGAATCGTCAAGGAAGAAGTGTAGTTCCGGGACAACACGCACTTGTTTTCCGATATTAAAGCCTAATAACTTACGAATATGTTGCTTTTGATCGTTGATGGATTTGAATAAAACGTCAACGTCCTGGGTTGCCATTATACTTAGATAAATTTTTGCCGAACTTAAGTCGGAACTTACCCTAACGATTGTCACAGTAATAAAACCATTATTAAACATGGTTTTTGAGTTTGCTCTGAAAATCTCCGCTAATTCTTTTTGCAGTAGCTTCGCAACTTTACTTTGTCTCACACTTTCCATAATGTAAAGATACAATTTTTAGTCGCTAATTGAAACTCAGCTTTATATCCTGATACCTATTATTGTTACATCATCCACCTGCTCCAGATCGCCTTTCCATTGGTTAAACCGGTCTTTTATAATTTTTTCCTGGTGGCTTAAAGGATGTGATTGGATTTCTAATAGCATTTCTTTGAGTTGTTTGTATTTAAATTTCTTCCCTTTAGTTCCCCCAAACTGGTCTGCATATCCGTCTGTCATCGTATAGATTACATCATTTTCCTGTATCGGAATAATGTGCTGTTTAAACGGCTTTAAATCTTTTCCGAAAATTCCTACCGGTTGTTTATCACCTTTGTATTCGGTAAGCTCGAAGTTGAATCCATTTTTCCGAATCAGATAAAAGCTATGGTTTGCGGCAGCATAATGAAGTGTCATAAGGTTCTTGTCAATCACGCAAACCGTCATATCCATGCCATCCTGTTGTTCTCCGGATAACCCCTTTTGTCTTAACGCAGTAATCACTTTTTTTCTCAATCGGCTTAATATTAAGGCTGGCTCAGTAAGATCGTGTTCATTTATGATTTCATTTAAAAGGGAAACACCCAACATGCTCATAAATCCTCCCGGTACGCCGTGACCTGTACAATCCGCCGTAGCAAAAATAATCTTGCCGTTCTTTTCTGTAATCCAGAAAAAGTCGCCACTGATGATATCTTTAGGTTCAAAAACGATGAATGACTCGCGGAAGTAGGCTTGAAATTCCTCCTTGAGCGGCATCATCGCGGTCTGGATTTTTCTGGCGTACTTTATACTGTCTGTAATTTCTTTATTTTTTTGATGAATGGTGCCATGTTGGGCTTCAATGATATCAGTTTTTTCTATGAGTTGATAATTTTTAAGGTTGAGGTCGGAGTTTAAATATTGTAATTTTTTTTCTGAATTTATTTTTAAACGGTATTGATATAAACCAAAAATTAAGAGTGCAGTAAGAATTACCAAACCCACAACGCTCAACAGAATGATTATTTTTTGCTTCCTGCTTTCGGCGTTTGTTTCGGCCAGTTTTTTTGCGACTTCAAGTTTTTGTATTTCCTGTTTTTTATTGAAGTTAAACTCCAGTTCTTTTCTCACAATTTCTTTGGTCTTATCAATGTTGTATAAACTGTCCCTGAGAACAATAAATTGTTTGTAGTGAAAAAGCGCTTTAGTTGAATTATTGGCCTTATCGTAGGAACTGCTTAGTACATGGTGAGCTTCTTTTATAAGATACGGAAGGTTTAATTGTATGCCAGACTGTAAGGCGCGCATGCCAGTTTCTATTGCCGCCGGATAGTTTCCCTGTAGGAAATTTATTTGAGTGAGCACAAGTTTCGCTGAAACAAGGCCTTCTTCGTCGCCGATTGCTTTACGGATGTCAAAACAACTATCTAAATGTAGTTTTGCTGCTTCAAAATTTCCTGTGGAACTAAAGTTTTTAGCGATGTTTTCGTGTACTTCTGCGATCCTATTTTTGATGTTTAGTTTTTTACTAATTTCCAATGCACTAAAATGGTAGTTAAGCGCTTTATTAAAGTCTCCTTTTTCCTGATAGATTTCGCCTAAGTTAGTGAGCCTTCCCGAAACACATTGGAGATCATTTATATCATTACAGATATCGAGGCTTTTTAATTCGGAGGCAAGGGCTTTATCAGATTCACCAATGTCGATGTATATTTTATATAAGCTGAGGTAAGAATTGGCAAGTCCACGTTTATCGCCTGTTTGTTCCCGTAGTGAAATGCTTTTCTGGATGAATTCAATTCCCTGCATATAATCTCCGAGATGTGCATAGGTCAATCCTAAAAATGAATAGCTGGCTGCTAACCCAAGGTCGTCGCCAATTTCACTTTTTATCGCAGCGCTCATTAAGAGCAATTCTTTACTTTTCGAATAAAATCCTTTATCACTATTAATTGATCCCAGAAGATAGTAAGCATTCGACAGTCCGTTTTTGTCATCAATTTCCTTTGATAGCGAGACGCTCTTATTCAATATTGTTTCCGCTTCTTTAAATTCATTAAGCGCGCTCAAGGCTTTCGCTTTTATGTTTAACGCTTTAATTACGAACCGGTTCTGATTTTCAGTATCATTTAAAAGTGAAAGTATAGAATCAGCCAGGATAACAGAAGCTTCATATTTGCTTTCATTGTAATAAATTGTTGCTTCATACGATAACAATGCAGCGTATTCCAGCTGGGATCGTTTGCTTGATGCTTTTAAACGGGTTATGATTGTTTTGGCCTCTCCGTATTTACCGGCGGTTATTAAATTGTGAATTTCAGTAAAATAGTTGTTTTGGGTTTGGTTAACTTTAAAATAATGGTCGATTAAGTCATTCTTTTCACCACTCCTAACTTTTGTCTGGCAAAATGAATACCCACTTAACAAAAAAAATATGAAAATTAATTTCTTCAAATGGCAATTGCGTCTAAAGAAGTGATTCTACCGGCGTACAAACGTTGTTTTCACAAACGTAACATTTCAGTTTATCTTTAAAAACAGTAGATTTATAAATGGATTTTCCAAGCAACATCCTTAAACATTCCTGAACACCTTCAATGATGCTGGGATGCGGATGCATCATATCGGCCAATTCACGAATACCCTGATTGGTGTGGATCAGGTAAGCCACGGCCTGGATAGCAGAACTTGCATGTTCTCCAACTACACGCATTCCCAGGATGCGCATTCCGTTGTCGTTTGTAACAATAATTTTAAAAAATCCTTTTGTTTGCCGCATAGCAATTGCCCTGGCGTTGGTACTGAAATCCACTTTAACAACTTTATGAGGAATGCCTTTTTTGTCGCAGTCATGGGGACTAAGACCTACGCTGGCCACCTCCGGATTTAAGAACATAATAGTTGAGATATTTTCGTATGAAAGTGGTTTCACAGTGGGTCCGAACATTCGTACAACTGCATGACGCGCTTCCCTTTCGCCTACATTTACCAATGCCATCGCTGTAGTTACATCGCCCGCGACGTAAATGTTTGAAACATTTGTCTGCGTATCATCATTGGCAATACTACCTCTTTCATTCAACTTAACACCAACTTTTTCAAGATTCAAGTGTTCAACGTTTGCAACACGACCAACCGATATCAAAGCTTTGTCTACAGTAATGATTTCTGTTCGGCCGTCTTTATATTCAAGTTCATACTCAACCTTTCCATTAATAACTTCCATCCTTTTTAAAGATGATCGATGATGTACTGTTGCCCCATGTTTTTCAAGGCTTTCACGTATCATTTCTGATATATCGGTGTCTTCAAAAGGTAAAATACGATCTGCTTTGTCAATGAGGTAAACTTTCGTTTTTCCGAGGTTTGAAAAAATAGTTGCGAACTCACAACCAATAACACCAGCACCCAAGACCACCAGGCTTTCAGGCAGTTCTTTTAAATTTTTAACCCCATCACTGGTGAGGATGGTTTGTTCGTCAATTGCTATATGGGATAAATATCGCGGACGGCTACCCGTAGCTATCAGTATATGGTCTCCGCTGACAAGTTTATTACTTCCATCATCTTTTTTTATCGCAATGGTATTTCTATCCAGAAATGAAGCACAGCCTTTCTCATAGCTGAGCATTTCGGGAAATTTTTTCTGTAGCAAATTCAAATGAACAGTCATTTGTGTTTTCCGTTCAAAAACCGCCTCTTTTATTTTCCGTTCCATATCGGCATAATCGGCCTGGTAGTCAGGTATCATTTCGCGAATCGAGGAAACCTTCTGCGAATATTCCCACATGGTTTTTGAAGTTAAGACACCATCATATACTCCGGCACCGCCAAGACGCTTTTTTTCAATTAATAGCACTTTCTTTTTAAAATCGAGTGCACGCATCACTCCTGCATATCCGCTTGGCCCTCCACCAATCACTATTAAATCGTAATGTTCCATAATTTAAAAAGCGCGATTAATTCCTACCATCCACCTGAATTGGAAATAATCCTTTTCAGCAAATGGCAATCGGTTGATGAACAATGGCATATCGAAACGAATAGTAAGGGGTTTAATACCATAAAGCGGCCCCCATTTTTGAATACTTACTGCAACACCCACGCCTGCGTCTGCAATGATATCTGACATAACTGTTGCTTTAGTTGGTGCGTTCGTATTGATGGTTCCCGCATCACCAAAAAGATAGGGATTAATTTTAAGGGTATTGTTTAATTTTTTAATGTTCATGAAACCAAACAATTCTCCAAATTCAATTTCAACACTAGCAGAGGCTCCTGTTGTACCTTTATAATTGCTTACAATAAGCCCTTTATCATCTGTTGCGGTTAAGACATATCCTGAATAACCCCTTAAATTTAGTCCGCCACCGGATGTGAAGTGATTCGTCATTGCACCGTATTGCCCCCATTCAGGTGGGATGAAACCCATTGAACGGGTATACTTATTTTCCATCAGGTCTTCCGGATTGGCCCCCGCAGCAAACAACATAGATTCATCAGCTAGTTTTGTGCCGAACCCTAATTGTGCAAATACGCGGGTGTTGAGGTTGATTTTCCCAAGATCATTTTTATTGATGGCAGTGTATTGAAGATTTGAATAATCATAATCACGCGTTAGGGCGCTGGCACGCATGTTCAGGTTCATGAAGCCAATACCTCTATGGTAATTATAATTATGATCTATACCAACATTTAAATAGCTGTTCATTTTTTGAATTTGCCATTCATTTCGGTTAATCAAATAAACCAAATCATTTGGCATATCCCTGACCATTGCCTTATACTGAATATAAATCCTGTTTTTGTCGTTATTGCTCTTCTTCTCGAAGCCCACCAAACCGCTTTCCAAACCATCCAATGATTTTAAAGTCATGTATACATTTGATTTTTTAATAAATTTTGATGTGGAAGTTCTGTAGTTTAAGAGGAAGGAAAAAACATTATAGTTATTAATTTTATCTGTACTGTCAAGATAGGCTTGACCTAAACCAGAACTAAACCAGGTCGTTATATCAAATACATGTTTGGTGTTCATGTAACCACCATTTAAATGGGCGCCGATTTTTATACCATCGTAACCATTATACCAAAGGCTCGGGCGTGCTTTTAATTCATAATGTTTCCAATCTAACGGATTATAAATTTTCGAGTCGAATGTAACATTCACTTTATGATGTTTTACATTGTTCATCATATCAACATCTGCCAATCTTCTTGATGGATCAATGATGACATTTTTTAACTTTCCTTCAACTTTTACTTTTGCAGTATATGTTGGTTTTACTTTCCCCCATCCAATCCATCTCGGCAATACGTTTGATTTTACAGGTTTTTCAAACCAGGTATTTGGGATGTAATAATGGTAGGCTGAATCGTTTTTATCTAGCACCGTAAAATCAATAGGCATCTGCATATCACCTTTACGTTTAAATTTTATGAAATACTCTCCTTTTTCTTTTCCCTTTTTTATACGCCCAATTTTATAATCAATTTTTTTGGTGGTTTCCAACCATTGGTCAAAAAACCAGTTTAAATCAACGCCGCTATATTGAATGACAGAATTCCTGAAATCCTCCGGGTAAGGATGGGCAAATTTCCATTGGTTAAAATAGTGCTGCATACATTTGTCAAAAAGAGCACGGCCTAAAACATATTCCAGGTTTTTTAACATCGCAGCGGTTTTTGTATACACGGCACTGTATCCGCCACCATGGCGAATTCCTCCATTATAGTCATCACTATGTGTATTTAAAGTCACTTCTTCGCCACGCACAGTAACGGCATTCATATAACCGTTATAAATCTGGTCATCGAGGATTCGGTTTTGCTCTGTAAACCTTCTAACATATTTACTTTTTGGTTGCTGTTCAATTTTATTTGGACCATCAATGAATTGGTAAGTGTCCGCAGTATAAAACTGTGTGAAACCTTCATCTAAAAATGCACGGTAGGTTTCATTGTTACCTACCATTCCAAAGAACCAGTTATGCGTTACTTCATGAATCAGTAAATCCCTGTAGTTTGGGTCATAACCGCCATCCAGGGTAAGCATCGGATATTCAACTCCATCCTGGGCATCGGCACAAATAATTTTAGGATAATGATAAGGTCCAATATTATAAGAATTCACTTCAAGGATTTTTGCGATGTATTGAGGACAGCTTTGCCACCCGGCCGCATGTGGTTCCTGAACCAACGCAACGCACTTAACTCCATGCCAGTTATATTCACCAATGCGGTAGGTAGGATCAGCGGTAAGTGCAAAGTCGTGAACATTAAGCGCTGAAAATTTCCACGTTTTTGTGCTGCCATCCCGTTTAATAATTGTGCTTGGGGGCGAATTCCAGGGTTTCTTTGCGAAATTAGCAATGTCTAATTTTTGACGAAGAGAATCAGGCAACACTTCATGTTCGTTTTGCAGTATTCCAGTTGCGTCCAGTACGTAATGGTTTGGTAAGGTAAATTCAATATAGAACGAACCAAAATCCCCGTAAAACTCATGATCCATATGTTGGTCGGTGTCCCAACCAAACTTCCTGTCGTACACAGAAATTCTTGGATACCAATGTGTAACATCATAATGCTTATTACCAAAAGCGTTAAACATTTTCATACGGTTTCGAATTACTTCCCTTGCGTAATACGTTTTAAAATCAATGTTGAAGGTGATGGATTCGCCCGGTTTAAGCGGACGCTCAAGGTGTACCTTCAAAATGGTGTTGTCAAGTTCCGTTTTTAATTCAATATTTCCAGTTTTAACGCTCAGTACTTCTGTTCCCTTTCCATCTTTACGGTGCTTGTTAAATTTAAGGTGGTAGTTGTTATTCTTGTATAGGTCTGCCAGGTAAGAATCTTTTGTTTGGGCATTGTTATAAAGATGGAAATAAACAAAATACAATTCTTTTGGAGAATTATTCCAATAGGTCAATTCCTCATAACCGGTAATAATATCTGAGGTATCATTTAAAGATGCTTTTATTGAATAATGCACATCCTGTTGCCAGTAATCGGCAAATGGCTTTCTGTTTTTCCAATACAATGGATTGGTTTGAGAACGGTAATCAATGTATTCGTTTTGAGCATCGATGCTTGAAACAAAAATAAACACGATGAAAAGTAGTAGAAAATTTTTCTTCATAAAGCAATAAATAACCCTTTAAATATAGGTATTTTATCGAAAAAGTAAAGAAAGGAATGTTGCCACGTTGTGTGTGGGGTTTGTAAATTTTTAAGCCAAAAAGGGGAGAGGAATTTACTCAATAAGCGATAAAAATTTCTCCATGGCTCTGCGTTTGTCCTTGTCAAGATGGTAGGAAATTTTGTTGGTGAGATAGTCAAGCGCTTTATTTCCCAAAGCCAGATTTGGTTTTTCCTCTACCGCTTCTTGAATGTGTGTTATTCCATACGCCAGGGCTTCATTGAATTCTTTTAAAAATTCATCTTCCAGTTTAACATTGCTCACCCAGCAGGCAAAAACAAATGGAAGGCCGGTAAATTTTTGCCATTCGTCAGCTAAGTCATATTGATAGGGATAATGTGTTAATTCGAAAGTTCGGTCACCGATGATCACTGCTCCTGTTGTACCGGTAATCTGTTGTTCAAAGCCTTTCCCTCCGTTCACAAATTCAATATCCTTTTTCCAAAAATGCTTGTTTAAAACCTGAACCAGCGTAACAGATGTTCGGGATTGATAATCCAAAAGCACATGAGTTAATTCTTCCAGGGGTTTTTCTGAGAACAGTTTCACGCTATCTACTTTTCCAACTGCGCCGATACAAAAATCAGTGATGATGTGATACGATTCCAGTTTAGGTAAAATAGCTACAGGCACAAGACCAATTTCTACTTTTTTGTCCCTGAGTTTTTGAGCGCATACACTCGGTATATCGAGTTCCTGATTAATTTTAGTCTTAAAGTTAGTATGGTTAATGCCGTATAAAAACGGAGTGGTGTTATAGTAATTGACTATGGATACAGAGTGTTTCATTTAATTCACGGGCAAGATAAGAATAGTTTTTATGCTTTGCTTTCTATCACATTTCAAATTCGCAAAAAGGAACTTAAGTCTTCTTGAGATTAAGAAAACACAAAGTTGCGCCCACCACAGCTACGATGGGCCCAAACATAAGTCCGACAAAAAATGGTAACGTCATAAATAACGAATAAACCATGCCGATTCCGCAAATTAATCCTTTGTAATCACGAGCGATTTTTATACTTTGAGATATGCTTGTCTTGCGCCGTTCAAAATTGTAGTCAAACATTGTGAAACCTAAGAAATACCAGGAAATTAACATCAGGAAAGGACCGGTAACAATTACTATCGGAGGAAAAAATAGCGTAGCAATGAAACACAGCGCAAGGAAGAAGTATTCTAAAATCATATTCCTGAAACTCATTACAACCCCTCTGCCAATGTCTTTAAGCAATTGAGATGTTTGAAAAGGGTAGGTGATACCTGTTAGTTTTTTTTCAACAGACTCGGATAATAAAGAAAAGAGGGGTGATAAGAAAATCAAGGTCATGTATTTAACAAAGGTTCCTGAAATAAACCAGAAGAAGATCTTGAAAATCCAAACCAACAGGAAACTGAAATATCCTGTTAGAAAGGGTTTTGCAAAAGAGAGCAAAGCTCCGGAGTCGGGAATATCCTTGAAATTTAACTGTTGATTTATATAATCAGAAAGGTTTATGGCAATGGCCGAAAAAAACCAGATGCTTCCAATCCACATCAACACCCATAAAATTAAGGGATAAAAGATGTAAGGCCACAAACCTTTTTCAAAGATGAGTATAAAGCCTTTAAAACAATTGTTGATTGCACTAAAAAAATCTGAAAAAAATTTCATCGCCAAATCAGTTTAGCATCAATCTCATCCTTAGAGGATATAGATTCATTAACCTAAAGCCTGCTTTAAATCTTCAATCAGATCCTCTACATCTTCCACACCTACGCTTAAACGCAGAAGGTTTTCCACGACTCCTGCTTTATCACGTTCGGTTTTAGGAATGGAAGCATGAGTCATAGTTGCCGGATGGTTAATCAGAGATTCCACACCGCCCAACGACTCGGCTAATGAGAAAACTTTAAATGATGAAGCAGTTTTGAATGTTGATTCAAGCGATGCACCTTTTAAAACTATGGAAATCATTCCTCCAAAATCACGCATTTGTTTTTTTGCGATTTCATGGTTTGGATGGTCTGTAAAACCCGGCCAGTAAATTTTTTCTATTTTTGGATGCGTTTTTAAGTATTCAGCCACCTTACGTCCATTATAACAATGGCGTTCCATCCTCAGGTGTAGAGTTTTAATACCTCTCATTACCAAAAAGCAATCCATCGGGCCAGGATTTGCCCCGCAGCTGTTGAGGATAAAATAAATCAGTTCATGCAGTTTGTCGTCATTCATTACAAGTGCACCCATCACCACGTCGCTGTGGCCGCCAAGGTATTTTGTAACAGAATGCATGACAATGTCAGCACCTAAGGCTAAAGGGTTTTGAAGGTAGGGCGATGCAAAAGTATTGTCAACAGCAAGTAATAAATTATTGGCCTTTGCGATAGAAGAACATGCAGCGATGTCGATTATTTGCATGGTAGGGTTCGTTGGTGTTTCAACCCATATCAATTTCGTATTTGCATTAATGTATTTTTTAATGTTTTCTGCATTCGTGAGATTGATGAAATGAAATTTAATACCAAAGTTCTCATAAATTTTGGTGAACATTCTATAGGAACCTCCATACAAATCATCTCCGGTTATTACTTCATCACCCGGTCTCAGCATTTTCATTACCGCGTCGGTTGCTCCCATCCCGCTGCTAAAACATACACAGTGCTTCCCGTTTTCAAGGGCGGCAATGTTTTTTTGCAAGGCTTCACGCGTGGGATTTTTACCACGGGCATACCCGTAACCTTTATTGGTTCCCGGTGACTCCTGCACATAAGTTGATGTTTGAAAAATAGGTGTCATGATAGCACCCGTAGAAGGGTCGGGATCGGCACCTGCATGTATTGCCTTGGTACCAAATTTATGTTTGGAAAAGTCGGTCATGGTTTATTATTTAGGGCGAATTTAAGCTTATTTTGTATTGTGTATGCTATAAATTATTAGTAATTTTAATCATCAGACATTTCAGGAATATAGTTGTTTTTCTCGCTTTTTTCGGGCTGTTAGCGTGTAAAAAGAAAGTTGAAGAGGCTCCGGACGTAGGATACGATTATGCTCCCACGGTGCTGGGAAAATTTATTGTTTACGATGTGGATTCTACGGTTTATGATGACAATAATATGGATACCATCAATTACCGGTACCGCATTAAGGAAAAGCTTGAAGAAAATTTTTTTGATAATGAAGGCAGAGCTGCCGTAAAATTGGTTCGGTATATAAAAAAATACAATCCATTAGTGAGTTATGATAATATACCCTGGAGTTTAAAGGATGTGTGGAGTGTCGTAAAAACCACTACCACTTTTGAAGTAGTAGAAGAGGACGTGAGGTTTACCAAATTGGTGTTTCCGGTTAGGGAAGCTGCTGAATGGAATGGAAATGCATTTAACACTTTGGGTGAATGGCCTTATACGTATTTATATACAGATCGGAAAGAAATGATCAATGGTTCAACCTTTGACAATGTATTGTGCGTGGAGCAGAAGGATGATAAGCGAAAAAATGCCATTCATCGCCAGTACTTTATTGAAAAGCACGCTAAAAATATCGGATTGGTTTACCGAGAAATCAAAGATCTATATTCAAATACTATTAAAGTAAGTGGAGGAGCTGTTACGCCGGTTGAAACGCGTATTGAAAAAGGAATTATATTTAAACAATCTTATATCACACATGGAACTGAATAAACTTCGCATCGCTCTTTTATCCTGCTTTATTTTCACATTAACCGGATCGTCTTTTGCACAAACTCCTTCAAAATACTGGGTGCGATTCAAAGACAAAAACGGGTCACCCTATTCAGTCTCCACTCCAACCGCATACCTTTCTCAAAAATCGATCGACAGACGGGTTGCGCAGGGAATTGCTATTGATATTACTGACATTCCTGTTAACCAATCTTATATCAACCAGGTAAATAGCACAGGAGCCCAGGTTTTTCAGCGTTCTAAATGGATGAATGCAGCGATCGTGGTAGTAACCAACACAGTTCAATTGGCCGCAATTAATAGCCTCACCTGCGTTTTAGGATCTCAACGGGTAGGTAAACTCATTAAAACAAGTGATCCAACGGTATATTCAGTTTATGATCAACAGGTTCATAAAGCCTCACAAAACACCGCGTATAATTACGGACCTTCATTTACGCAAAACGCTCAAATTGGGGCAGATTGCCTTCATGAGAATGGATACCGGGGTCAAAACATGACGATAGGAGTTCTTGATTCAGGCTTTGATAATGTAAATAATAACGATGTGTTTGATTCCCTTAGAAACGAAGGAAGAATTCTTGGAACCCGCGATATTGTCGCCGGCAATTCATCCGTTTATGAAGACCATGATCACGGGGCGATGGTTTTATCCTGCATATCAGGTAACACGCCGGGGCAATTGATTGGTACCGGACCAAAAGCTCAAGTGTATTTAATACGTACAGAAGATGTTTATTCAGAAAAACCAATTGAGGAGAATAACTGGATCGTAGGTGCAGAGTATGCCGATAGTGTAGGGGTGGATATTGTGACCACATCCCTGGGGTATACAACGTTTGATAGTCCGTATACCAGTCACGTTTACAGTGATTTAAACGGAAGAACCGCCCCGATGTCTGTTGCAGCTACTATGGCAGCCAGAAAAGGGATATTTGTTTTGAATGCTGCCGGAAATGACGGAAACGGTGCTTGGAACTATATTGGAATTCCAGCTGATGCAGATAGCATCTGTACTGTTGGATCGGTTGACGGTTCGGGCAACCATTCGGGATTTAGTTCAGTTGGGCCAACTGCTGATGGAAGGATTAAGCCTGATTTGAGCTCGATGGGTCAAGGTTCATATGTATGTTCGCCATCTGGCAGTTTTTTTGGAGGTAATGGGACATCTTTCGCTACGCCTATTCTTGCAGGTGCAGTTGCATGCTTATGGCAGGCGAATCCAACCCGAACCAATATAGAAATTTTAAATGCATTAAAAACCACAGCGTCCAGATCTTCAAACCCGGATAATAATTTTGGCTGGGGTATCCCAAATATGTGTGAGGCTCATAATTTGCTAAACGGAACATCGTTAGGGGTATCCAATCCTGCGACTTCAGTACAATTTAAGCTGTATCCAAATCCCGCACAGAGCGAATTGCGTTTTTCATCTCCAAAAGAAGTAGAAGAAATTTTTTTAGGTGACGTGCTTGGAAGGTTAATCCCTTTCAACCTTCAATCTTTGGCAAAAAATGAATACAAGGTTGTTTTTGCTGAAGAAATGGTGCCGGGTGTATATATTCTTTCCATTAAGTCTGACGGCGGAATCATCAACAGTAAATTTATAAAAGAATAAATTATTGTGCAGATTAAATAAAAAAGCTCCGTTTTAAACGGAGCTTTTTTTAGCATTCTTTTTAAGCATTTACATAATCCCAGGTTTCCATGAACTTGGTCGTATAGTTCCCAGCTTTAAAATCCTCATTTTGCATGAGTTTGATATGGAAAGGGATGGTGGTTTTTACTCCTTCAATAACATATTCACTAAGTGCCCTGTGCATTTTAGCAATAGCTTCTTCCCGTGTTTGTGCAACAGTAATTAGTTTTCCAACCATGCTATCATAGTTCGGCGGAATCCGATATCCGCTATATACGTGTGAATCAACACGAATCCCATGTCCGCCAGGTGTGTGTAATGTTGTGATTACCCCCGGAGATGGCGTAAAGTTTTTAAACGGATCCTCTGCATTAATCCTGCACTCAATGGCATGCAATTGCGGATAGTAGTTTTTACCTGAAATGGGTACGCCGGCAGCAACTAATATTTGTTCACGGATTAAATCGTAATTAATAACTTCTTCGGTAATCGGGTGTTCCACCTGAATACGTGTGTTCATTTCCATGAAATAGAAGTTGCGGTGTTTATCCACCAGGAACTCTACAGTACCTACACCCTCATACCCGATGGATAACGCAGCTTTCACGGCGGCATCTCCCATTAATTCCCTCAGTTCAGGTGTCATAAATGGCGAAGGTGTTTCTTCTACCAATTTTTGATGGCGTCGCTGAACGGAACAATCACGCTCGCTGAGGTGACATGCTTTTCCATGAGCATCCCCTACAATTTGAATTTCAATATGACGAGGTTCCTCAATGTATTTTTCCATATACATGGCACCGTTTCCGAAAGCGGCCGTAGCCTCATGCGTGGCACTGTCCCATGCAGCCTGAAAATCTTCCTCTTTCCAAATGATACGCATCCCTTTTCCACCACCACCGGCAGTTGCCTTAATGATTACAGGATATTTAATCTGCTTTGCAAGCTCTTTTCCCTGGTCTGCGCTTTCCAGTAAACCTTCCGAACCAGGAACACAAGGAACACCTGCATTAATCATGGTTGTTTTAGCGTTACTTTTATCACCCATCTGATTGATCATTTCAGGGGAAGCTCCAATAAACTTAATTTTGTTCTGGCGGCAGATTTCAGAGAATTTCGCGTTCTCACTCAAAAAGCCGTAACCAGGATGAATGGCATCCGCATTGGTAATTTCTGCCGCCGCTATGATATTGGCCATGTTCAGATAGCTGTCCTTACTAGGAGGGGGGCCGATGCACACGGCCTCGTCAGCAAATTTCACATGCAAAGAATCTTTATCTGCAGTAGAATACACCGCAACCGTTTTGATTCCCATTTCCTTACAGGTTCTGATGACGCGTAAAGCAATCTCGCCCCGGTTGGCAATTAATATTTTTTTAAACATCTGTGTAGATTTAAAGTTAAAAGTTGAAAAACCAAGATTTGACAATCTGTGAATTTCGAATTTTACGCCTTGAATTAATATTAAGACGGATCAACCAGGAATAACGGCTGGTCATATTCAACAGGTGTAGCATCATTCACCAGAACTTTAACAATCTTGCCTTTGATTTCACTTTCAATTTCGTTGAAAAGCTTCATCGCCTCAATGATACATACCGGTTTGCCTACTGAAATTTCATCACCTACGTTTACAAATGGTGGTTTGTCTGGTCCGGCAGAACGGTAAAATGTACCAATCATAGGGGATTTAATCGTAACGTATTTTGAATCATTTGACGCCTGACTCTGCGCGGCAGGGTTTTGCGTGTTTTCCGCTACCGGGGCTGGATTATTAGCAACTGGAGCAGCCACTACCTGGGCTGGCGCGGTGGTTATCTGAGCAGGTGCCGCCTGGTACATGACCGGAGCCGCTTGTTTTCCCGTTTTAATAACGATTTTAATTTCTTTCGTTTCCAACTCCACTTCGTTTACCCCACTTTTTGAAACGAATTTTATTAAATCCTGAATTTCCGTTAATTTCATTTTTAGTTGTTTTAGTTAGTGGGGACAAAAGTATCATTTTTTTATAAAAATCATCAAAATTGATACGGTTTTGAGTAAAAAACGGCTAATTGTTTAAAAAAACCGTTAATTATCAACAAATTAAAATTAGGGAAGAAAGTAGGATAATTTTAAAAAATTACCTAATGCGGTCGGCGCTCCGTACCATTTGTTCATCACGTTTAATGAAATGTGATGCAAAATACGAGAAGATAATGCTAATAACAGGTAAAAATGCGCCTACCTGATAAGAAAGTAAGGATCCTTGTTCCATGATGGCAAAATCCAACAGAAAAAATAGACCTAAAATCATCACGTTAAACAAAACCAGAAGGTTTGCTAACTTAAATTGATAAACCCGTTTTTTATAGAGAAATATGGTGGCCACACTTATAATAAGGACAAGCGTGTTTAAAATCATTGGAAAATATATATTGGATGTCAGGTGCCCCTGGCTACAGCCTGGCATCAGGCAAATAGGCCAAACAGAATCCTGAATGGTCAATTTCTGAAACGGCACAAAAAATAAAATGATGGCAATTATAGCAACAGCGAGCAGAAATAAAGTTTGTTTTCGTTGAATCATGCGGTAAAAATACTATTTAGTTTCAAAAACGAGCCTTTTTGTAAAAAAAATGCAACTTTCCAACTTGCTACGTAATTGCAAATATCTAATTAAGTTACATTGGGGCTTTGAACTACCATGTAAGTAAGTTACTTTTGGAGAATGGAAAATAAGTATCAGAATTTAATTGAACAAACGTTTGATTTCCCGCAGGAATCGTTTGAAGTAGTAGATAATGAATTGTATTTTAATGATATCCCCTTAATGGACATCATTAAGCAATATGGTACGCCTCTCAAAATTACTTATTTGCCTAAAATAACTTCCCAGATTCAGAAAGCCAAACGCATGTTCAATGTAGCTATGGCCAAAGCGGATTATAAAGGAAAATACGTTTATTGTTACTGTACTAAAAGTTCACATTTCAGCTTTGTACTGGATGAAGTTTTAAAAAATGAGGTCCACATTGAAACGTCCTCGGCCTACGATATTCAAATCATCCGGGAGCAAATCAAAAAGAAAAAAATCAATAAGGACACTTATATTATATGTAACGGTTATAAGAAAACGAATTATAAACAATACATCTCGGATTTGCTAAATGATGGGTATAATGTGATACCCGTTTTGGATCATTTGGATGAATTTGAACATTATAAAAAGAATGTAAAAGTACCGAAATGTCAACTCGGAATCCGGATTAGTACAGAGGAGGAACCATCCTTTGCGTTTTATTCCTCCCGTTTGGGGGTGAGGTACACCGATATCATCAGTCTATACAAAGAAAAAATTCAGAACAACCCCAAATTTGAATTGAAGCTCCTGCATTTCTTTATTAATAATGGAATAAAAGACACGATTTATTATTGGACCGAATTAAATAAATGCCTTAACATCTATAAAGAACTGAAAAAGATTTGCCCCGCATTGGATTCTCTGAATATCGGAGGGGGCATGCCGATCCGTACCTCGTTAAGCTTCGATTATAATTACGAGTACATGGTTGAAGAAATTGTCTCTCAGATTAAAACTTTTTGCCGGCAACATGAAATTGACGAACCACATATTTTTACAGAATTTGGGTCGTTTACAGTAGCGGAAAGCGGCGCGACTTTGTATTCAATAATTGATCAAAAGCAGCAAAATGACAGGGAACAATGGTATATGATTGACAGTTCCTTTATTACAACTTTGCCTGATACCTGGGGAATTAACCAGCGCTTCATTCTATTGGCGGTTAATAACTGGGATAAGCCGTATGTTCCTGTAAACTTAGGTGGATTGACCTGCGACAGCATGGATTATTATAATAGCGAGGCACATACCAATCAGGTGTTCCTTCCTAAAGTTTCCAAAACCGATAAGCAGCCTTTGTATGTGGGCTTTTTCCATACGGGCGCATACCAGGAAGCGCTCAGCGGTTATGGCGGCACACAACATTGTCTCGTTCCCGCGCCAAAGCATGTATTGATTGATAAAGACGAAGAAGGGAAGCTAACCACTAAACTTTTTGCTAAAGAACAAAGCTATAAATCCATGTTAAAAATTTTGGGATATTAAATTTGTCGGTTTAAATCAAATGCTTACCTTTCGATTTCTATAACTAATCCTTTTGGTAGCAATTAAACGAATACATTTATTTTTGTCTTTTGTGTCTCTTTGGGTTTTGTCATCTTGCGGTGACTCCAGAAAAACCGAAAATGCTTTAACGGAGGGAACCATCGAATACAATGCGGAGGTTGTGGATCAAAGTCACCCAATGGCAGGCTTAGCGCCGGGTTCAGCTACTGTGAAATTCAAAGATAACCGCCTTCAGGTTGAAATGAGCACAATGGGAATTTTTAATACAATTTTCATCAGTGATCCGGGAAAGAAAACCCTTACTCAAATGGTGAAATTTATGGATATTAAAAATGCCTGTATCCAAACAGAAGCCGATCTTATCAAAGAAAATAAGGATTATGAGTTGAAACTCGAAGAAACAAAGCAGACGAAGAAAATTGCGGGATACACCTGTAAGAAAGTAAAAGCGAGCTTTGTGAATGACCCATCCAATACATTTGATGTGTATTATACAGATGAACTTGGTTTGGATAGTATCAATAATATTGGCCCTTATAAAGAGATTAAAGGGATGTTGATGCAATATCGCCTGAAGAAATTAGGCCTAGAAATGTGTTTTACTGCAACCTGCGTTAAAAAGGACGAAATAAATGAAGATGTATTTGAAGTGCCTGCTTTTTACAAAATTGTAACCCGTTCGGAAATGGAAAAACTGTTTGAAGACATTCAAAAATAATTTTCTATTCTATTTAGCAAATTTTCACATTTAGAAATCATAGAAATTGTAAATTGGCCTTTACATTGATATTATAACACCGAACTTTAAAATTTAAAACACATGAAAAAACTATTCTCAACTTTGGCTGTTGTTGCGTTAACAGCGTTTTCGTTAAATGCACAGATCAAAGAAGGCTCCATTACGTATGATATGAAGATGGAAGGTTTACCTCCAGAGCAAGCAGCGATGATGGGAGATATGGAGTTAAAAACCACATTTAAAAACGATAAAGTCTTATCTGAAATGTCTTCAATGATGTTTAGTAGCCAAACCTGTGTTGATGAGAAAGGAATGACTATGTTGATGGAACAGATGGGAAATAAAATTGCCATTAAGCAAACCAAAGAAGAAATGGAGAAAGAAGCAGCGAAATCAAAAGACAAACCAACTGATCCAAAAATTGAATACCTAAACGAGACAAAAACCATTGCAGGTTATGAGTGTAAAAAAGCTGTTATCACTACAGTAGGAAAGGATAAAAAAGAAGAAAAAATGGAGGTTTGGTATAGCGATAAGTTTGAGAATCCAAATAAGGAAGGAAAAGGCCGAGGCCAGGGTTTCATGAAAGGTTTTAAAGGCTTACCATTTGAATTTTCAAACGCACAGGGCGGTATGAAATTTACCATGATTGCAAAAGCAGTTTCAACGGATCCGATTGATGATTCTAAATTTAATTTGTCGACTGATGGTTATAAAATGATGACTATGGATGAATTAAAAGCCATGCAGGGTGGAAAGTAATTGACAGTTTTTAAAAGGAAAGCCCGGTAATTCCGGGCTTTTTTTATTGTCTTAACTGAAGATTACTCTCTTACTTTTTGCCTTTCTTTTTATAGGTGACCGTTGCCGCAATAAACGTCATATTAACGAGAGGTACTTTGATCCATTCGTCCATTATACTCTCGCGTATCAGTAGGTCGGTTGAGCCAAACATTGCGGGTTTCGCTCCGATATTCATCTGTGAATTTGACGCATAAATACACTCTACCGCAATTATAAAATCATCGTTAACTTCAATGTTTTGCTTTGAGATGTCAATTTCGTGAACTTCCGTTTTGCCAACAGAGCGGATGATAAGAGGTTCTTTTAGTTCATTGTTTGAGTTAATTACTTTAACCATCCCAATGGGTGTTAAAACACGCTTAACGGTTTTACCTTCAGAATAAATATTGATCCTAAAAATAGCTGTGTCTTGTGGCCCTAGACATGCCTTAAATTGAATTTTATCTAAAAACGTTTGCTGACCCTTCTTTATTGAAATTTTATTTCCTATTTCAATGCCGGCAGATTTTTCGCTAATGCCCTTTTCCCGGTAACGCCTTACGGAAGCAGAATCCTTTTGTTTCAAGCCACTCAGGTTAACGCATTCCAGATCCTCTACACTTGGGGTTCCCAAAACTTTGGTTTCGTATTCATCCGGGCGAACGGTAGTAGTATGTAACTCGTAAACGGCCTCCGTTAACGTAACCGGAGTGTTTAGTTCGCACAATTTTTTAAGGTCTGTCACACTCATCACAATGGGATAATACCCTATCGATGTGAACTGCAGGGTATCTGTTTCTTTTTCCGATGTAATTTTTAGTTTAAAGGCGCCATTTTCATCGGCAATGATGCCGAAAGCTTTGGAAGGAATTCCAATGTTTACGTACGGGATGCCTTTTTGATTTTTATCCTTAACAAAACCGTTTAATTCCTGGGCGATTCCATGTTTCAAAGATAAAAACACAGTAATCAGAAAAATGGTGTATTTCATAGCTTCAGAGCGTTTAACTTTTTGCCCTAAAATAAAAGGATAAAGGAACACCGGTAAAATTGAAACTCTCACGAAATTTATTTTCTAAAAACCGTTTGTAAGCATCGGTAAGGTATTGTGGAGAATTGCAGAAGAAAACAAAAGCACACGTGTCTTTAATTTGAGTTACGTATTTAATTTTCACAATTTTTCCCTTTACCGCCGGCGGAGGATAGTGTTCAATAAGTGGAAGAAAATATTCATTCAATTTACTGGTCGGAATTTTGGTGGTACGATTTTGATACACTTCCATGGCTGTATCTATAACCTTCATAATCCGTTGTTTTTCTGTTACCGAAGTGAAAATAATGGGAACATCTTTAAATGGCATCATGCTAACACGTATCTGCTCTTCAAAATGTTTAGTGGTCATTGTATTCTTTTCTTCGATTAAGTCCCACTTGTTGACAACAATAACAAGGCCTTTATGGTTTTTAACGATCAAATGAATGATGTTTAAATCCTGAGATTCAATTCCCAGCGTAGCATCAAGCATCAACACACACACATCCGATGTCTCAATAGCGTTAATGGTCCGCATTACACTATAAAACTCAATGTCCTCATGCACTTTCGCTTTTTTACGCATCCCTGCGGTATCAATCAAGAGGAAGTCATGCCCGAATTTATTGTATCTGGTATGAATTGTATCTCGGGTAGTTCCGGCTACCGAGGTAACAATATTACGTTCTTCTCCTAAAAGCGCATTAGTTAGTGAGGATTTTCCTACATTCGGACGACCTACAATGGCTATTTTGGGCAAATCACTGCCTTCAATAGCGCCAGAATCTTCCGGGAAAGTTTTAATCAAAGCGTCTAATAAATCGCCTGTTCCCATCCCACTGTTCGACGAAACACAAAATGGATCGCCCAGCCCTAAACTGTAAAACTCAGCAGCGTATGAATTACGTTCACTGTTATCAACCTTGTTCACTACAAGTAAAACCGGCTTTTTACTACGACGGACAATGTTAGCAACATCTTTATCAAATTGTGTAACACCATCTGTCACGTCCACCATAAATAAAATGCTGGTACTCTCATCTACTGCAATTTGTACTTGTTTACGAATTTCTTCTTCAAATATATCATCACTACCTTTTATATATCCGCCGGTATCAACTACCGAAAATTCAACACCATTCCAGTTGGATTTTCCATAATGCCTGTCACGTGTTACGCCCGGCTCATCATCCACGATGGCTTCGCGCGACTCGGTTAATCGGTTAAAAAGGGTTGATTTACCCACATTGGGGCGACCTACAATGGCTACTAGATTTGGCATAATGCCGCAAAGGTAACAAAAAGCCCTTAAAGATCAGGATATAAAAGGTGAAGAAACCTAAAATTAAGCGATAACTGCTTTCTTGTTTTTAACGGTTTTCATACTGGTTACGAAATCATCAAACAAATACCTCGAATCCAATGGTCCGGGGCATGATTCAGGATGGTATTGAACAGAAAAAACCGGTTTATTTTTGAGCCGTATGCCCTCTATGGTTTGATCATTTAAGTTGACGTGCGTGATTTCGATATTCGAATTCTTCGCAATATCATCTACCTTAATGGTGAATCCGTGATTTTGAGAGGTGATCTCACATTTTCCGGTCATAAGATTTTTAACAGGGTGGTTAATTCCACGGTGGCCTGCATGTAATTTAAAAGTCGAAATTCCCTGTGATTCTGCTAATAACTGGTGTCCAAGACAAATACCAAAAATAGGAATACCTGAATCAACGAGATCTTTCACTACAGAAATTTCGTCTTTCATCACTCCAGGGTCTCCTGGGCCGTTGCCCAGCATAATTCCATCCGGATTAAATGAAAGGATTTCCTCTTTGGTTGTTTTCATTGGAAATACCTTCAGAAAACAGCCTCTTTCGGTTAAACAACGAAGGATATTTTTCTTTACCCCGTAATCCAAAACAGCAACTTTGAACTCTGAATTTTTTTCACCCAATTCATATGCTTGTTTTGTTGATACTTTTGACGATAATTCAAGCCCTTCCATTTTTGGCACCTTTGCCAACTGCGCTTTTAGCGCATCAATATCCATATTATCTGATGAAATAATACAATTCATAGCACCTTTGTCTCTGATGTAACGCACGAGCGCTCTTGTATCCACTTCACAAATTGCAACTACACCATCATTTATGAAATATTCCTGCAAGGATAGTTGTGCTCTCTTTCTGGAAAAACCATCATTGAATTTTTTGCAAATCATTCCAGATATTTTAATGCTATCGCTTTCAATTTCACTGGCTTCAATGCCGTAATTTCCAACGTGTACGTTATTCATTACCACAATTTGCCCGTAATAAGATGGATCTGTAAAAATTTCCTGATACCCGGTCATGCCTGTATTAAAACAGATTTCACCGGTTGTGGTACCAATTTTTCCTGCCGCTTTCCCTTCAAATCCTTTACCGTCTTCCAGTAAAAGAATTGCTTTAGGCTTGGTTTTATATTTTAACTGCATATTTTTTAGAAGGATGATTCTAAAAACCAAAGGTGCGAAATTTTTGAGGAACCCGAAAGCCTTGTTAATAGGTTTTTAATAAATACAACTTAAATGATGTTAAGAACAGAGCGGTGGCGTGTGATAAACTTTACAGTTTCAATTTTAAATACTTCGCTGTATGACTAAGTTTATGTTTTGCAACGTCTTCCGGCGTTCCTTCAGCAACGACTGTTCCACCATTTTCGCCACCTTCCGGACCAATATCAATGATCCAGTCGGCACATTTAATTACATCCAGGTTATGTTCAATCACGATAATCGAATGACCACGATCAATCAGGGCATTAAAGGATTTCAGTAATTTAGCAACGTCGTGAAAATGAAGTCCGGTTGTTGGTTCGTCAAAAATGAACAAGGTTTGGGTGGTTGAATTTCCTCCCACTAAAAAAGTTGCAAGTTTAATGCGCTGTGCTTCGCCACCACTTAAAGTACTGGATGACTGACCAAGTTGAACGTAACCTAAACCTACATCCTGCAATGGTTTCAATCGTTCAATGATGCGCTTACAGATTCTGTCGGATTCATTTTCTCCAAAATAATTAACCGCGTCATCAATCGTCATTTCTAAAACATCAGAAATTGATTTTCCACGGTATAGAATTTCGAGAGTTTCCGCTTTAAAACGTTTGCTGTTACAGGCCTCGCAAGGGAGTGAAATATCAGCCATGAACTGCATTTCAACGGTAATGGTGCCCTCGCCTTCACACACTTCACATCTTCCTCCGTCAACATTGAATGAAAAATGAGATGGCTTGTAATTACGCGCTTTTGCCAGTGATTGGTCAGCAAACAAATTTCTTATTTCGTCGTAGGCTTTGGTATAGGTAACAGGATTACTGCGGGAAGATTTACCTATCGGGTTTTGATCAATGAACTCAACGTTTTGTATTTGCTTTAAACTGCCTGAAATTTTATCACTTTTAGCATTCGCGAAATATCCATCGAGGTATTTGCGAACATTTGGATAAAGAACTTTTTTTACCAGGGTAGATTTTCCCGATCCGCTCACGCCCGTCACACAACATAAACTATTTAAAGGGAATTTAACGGTAATGTTTTTCAGATTGTTTTCAGTAGCGTCTTTCACCTCAATGTATTCTTTCCATTTACGGCGGCTCTTAGGCACTTCGATCCGCAATTTGTTTGTGAGGTATTTCGCTGTAAAACTCTTTGAATCCTTCATCAATTCATCATGGTTCCCCTGAAACACCAATTGTCCGCCGTTTGTTCCCGCTTCCGGCCCGATATCAATGAGTTGATCGGCAGCATTCATAATCTCTTCATCGTGCTCAACAACAATTACAGTATTTCCCTGAGCTTTCAATGATTTTAATACGCCAACCAGTTTCTCAGTATCTCTAGAATGTAAACCTATACTTGGCTCGTCGAGAATATATAAGCTGCCTACTAAACTACTTCCCAGTGAGGTTGCTAAATTGATGCGCTGACTCTCGCCTCCGCTCAATGTGTTGGCTACCCGATTCAGACTTAGATAACCCAATCCTACATCCAATAAAAACTGAAGGCGGCTATTGATTTCTACTAACAACCTTTTCGCAACAAATGTATCGTGCTCGTTCAGCTTTAAATTTTTAAAAAATTGACTGATCTCCGATACCGGCATTAGAATTAATTCGGATATGCCTTTGCCGCCAACTTTTACATAGTTGGCGTCTTTACGTAAGCGCGTTCCCAGGCAATCGGGGCAAGTAGTTTTTCCACGGTATCTTGCCAGCATTACACGGTACTGAATTTTATAACTCTCTTTTTCAAGCATTTTAAAGAACGCATTGATGCCGTCGAAATATTCGTTGCCCTTCCATAATAGATCATATTGAGATTTCGTGAGCTGTACGATGGGTTTATGCACGGGAAAATCAAATCGATGTGCATTTTTTACCAGTTGGTTTTTATAATATGACATTGATTCTCCATTCCAACAGGCTACGGCACTATCAAAGACTGAAATACTTTTATTAGGAATTACCAAATCAGGATCAATTCCAATGATGCTTCCAAAACCTTCGCAGGTTTTACATGCTCCAACCGGATTATTGAAACTGAAAAAATTCATATTCGGCTCTTCAAATGCAATGCCGTCTGCTTCAAAGCGGTTTGAAAAATGATGGGATTGATAGGTTTTATCCGGCATTTCTAACAACAGATCGCATTCACCTTCACCCTCAAAAAAAGCAGTTTGAACGCTGTCTGCTACGCGGTTTGGAAAATCTTCATCAGAGATATCCACCACTATCCGGTCAATGAGCAAATAAACAACATCTGTTTTTTTTGATTTTTTAGCGTCGAAATCTGTTATTTTAGTTATCTGACCATTTACAAGGATTCTTGCAAACCCTTGCTGATTCAGTAAATCCAGGTGTTTTTTCAAGTCCCGGTCTTTTGGAATAACAAGTCTTGAAACAACCATGAATAGTGTTTCATTAGCTAAGGTGTTCACGAAATCTACTACATCGGTTACGGTATCCCTTTTAACCTGCTTGCCCGAAACCGGACTAAACGTTTTACCTACGCGTGCATAGAGTAATTTAAGGTAATCATAAATTTCGGTGATAGTACCCACAGTACTTCTTGGGTTTCGAGAAATGACCTTCTGCTCAATAGCAATTGCCGGCGAAATTCCCTTAATGTAATCTACTTTTGGTTTTTCAAGACGCCCTAAGAATTGGCGAGCATAAGCTGAAAGACTTTCTACATAACGCCTCTGTCCCTCTGCATACAGTGTATCAAATGCAAGAGAGGATTTTCCGGAACCCGAAAGTCCTGTAATAACAATGAATTTATTTCGTGGCAGTGCAACATCAATTCCTTTAAGATTGTGCATGCGTGCGCCTTTAATGATAATATATTCCCGGGGATCGAACGTTGAAATTTCTTTTTCTTTGGCCAAAATGAGATCTGTTTTTAAGCTGGGCAAAGATACGAGAATACCCCCGGAATCGTTTGAATTTTAGTATTAACAAATGTTATTTTGTATACAAAAATTGAATTTAAGAAAGACGTTTAGAAATGATTTTGGAAATGTTCCCAAAAACCTGGCCTGGGGAAAATTTGCGCCACTCAAAATTATTGAGTTCACCTCCGGTATTAAAATAATAATCCAGGTTTGATTTTTTGAATTCTTTTAATACGTGGTCCTGAAAATTTAAGAACACGATCCATCCATCGGGCTGAACATCTTCAAACCATTCCTCGTAATAAGAATCGTCCGAATGATGAAAATTAAGTACGTTTTCGCCAATCAGAATAAACTTATTAATGCCATGAAAAGCCAGATCGTCAATGATATCCCTCTTTAATAGCATGATGTCGTTATTAATCGCATCGTTCCATTCGCCGATTAATTCAATGATGGCATAATTTTCTTCATAATCCACGAAAAGAATTTTCAGGTAAAGGGTTTCGCTTCCCATATCGTCCCACTGTGGATGAATGTAATAATTGTAAACGGTGTTACTAAAAGTAAATTCACTATACTCAGCGCCATAAAATGGCGAATCCTCATCCTCAGATGCGATGTACAGATGCTGCCAGTTATAAAATGGTTCGAGTTCGTGCATTTTATAGTTAACTTGTTTTCATACTCAAACGAATTTGAGTGACAATCTTTTTTGTGTAGAGTGGAAAGTCTCCATTCATAATCCAGTTATAATAAGAAGGTTCTTTTTCAAAAACGTCTTTCACAGCCTTGTCTTTATGTTTACCAAAATTAAACACTTCCACGTCTTTTTCGTTATATACAATTCGGCCGGCCAGATCCACATTTCTTGTACGCGCAGTAAGACTGCTTAACACCGACATATCATTTTTTACAGGTATGGTTTTATTTCCTTTTTCGTCTTCTACCTCCAGGTTCTCATATTTTTTTAACTGCGCTTTAAAAATTTCGAAGGTTGCTAATGTATCCGCTTCTGCTGAATGAGCATTAATGAGTGGTTTTTCGCAGTAAAATTTGTAGGCAGCACCTAAATTGCGAGGTTCCATGATGTGAAAAATATTTTGCACATCAATGAGTTTCCTATTCCTTAAATCAAAATCCACATCAGCGCGAAGGAATTCCTCGAGCAAAACCGGTACATCAAATTTGTTGGAATTAAACCCAGCCAGATCGCAATTGGTTAGGAATTTGGAGAGCGTAGGCGCGAGTTCTTTAAAAGTCGGGCAATCAGCCACATCTTTGTCGTAGATCCCATGTATTTTAGATGTTATTTCAGGAATTGGAATTGTTGGATTCACCTTACGGGTTAAAATTTCCGTGGTGTTATCCACATTTACACGTACAATGGAAATTTCCACAATGCGATCGCTGGCTACATTTACACCAGTAGTTTCCAGGTCGAAAAATGCGAGCGGTTTAGTTAAGTTTAAATGCATGGGTTAATTGGATAAATGTTTAATTGCTTCTTCAACGCTAATGGTTCCTGAAAAAAAGCTGTTTATTTTGTGTATTACACCTTCCATCACGGAGTCAGGACAAGAAGCTCCGCTGGTTAAAATGATGCGCACCGGTGTTTTATCGGGTAAAAAATTGTTCGTACTTAAATGTTTTTTATTGGGATAATCAAAATGGTGAATTGTATGCGCGTCGATAATTTCTTTTTCCGAATTGATAAAAAAGGTTGGAAATTTCCGCTCACATAATTCAACAAGATGCGAAGTGTTGCTACTGTTGTAACCGCCTAACACAATAGCAAGGTCAGCTTTCGAATCTAAAATGCCATAAGTGGCATCCTGGTTCTCGTTTGTTGCATAGCATAATGTATCGCGTGTATCGGCAAAGTGGCTGGAGATTTGATCATGACCATATTTACTGATCATCACATTCTTGAAAAAATCGGCAATTTCCTGTGTTTCACTGGCGAGCATGGTTGTTTGATTAATCACGCCAATGCGCTCCAAATCTTTTAAATTAAAATCCTTTGAATAACGCCCCTTAAAATCATTTTCAAATTGTTCAAAGGTTTTGCTGCCAAGGATATATTCGGCGAGGACTTTGGATTCTTCGAGATCACGTACAATAATGGCTTTATTATGTTGATCGCTCCTTGAAAAGGTTGCTTTAGTTTCTTCATGATTATGTTTACCATGAATAATAATGGTGTAATTATCTTTGCCGATCAATTCAGATTTTTTCCAAACGCGCTCCACAAAAGGACATGTTGTGTTGTAGGCTTCGGTTTTAATGTTTTTAGATTCGAGGATTTCCAGAATATCCAATGGCGCACCAAAAGCAGGAATAATCACCACATCTTCCGGTGTTAATGAGTCGAACGGAATTAACTGGTTCCCGCTTGTATCCTGCAGAAATTGAACACCTCGTTCTGTCAGATCTTTATTAACGTCGGGATTATGTATCATCTGACTCAGAAGAAAAATGCGTTTGCCCGGGTTCTCATCTAAAGCCCTGAAAGAAATTTCAATAGCGTTTTCTACGCCGTAACAAAAACCAAAATGCCGGGCAATCAGATATTGTACTGGTCCAAAATCCAGTAGAGTAGGGGTATTATCCTTCTTCCTGGGATCCTGTATTTTACGGTATTGTTTAATTTTGCTTATAATCGGGCTTCTGTAAAACTCCGGTACCTTAAATGCTTTCATTCTTACTTTTTTATAATGACGCTTCCTTTGTGCTATTAGCGTCTTTGCTCTATTTTACTTCAATACCAGTTCCTTAATCAACCTCTTACCTACAAATTTGTTTACCTTTTCTATAATAGCGGCTTTTGCATACGACGCTTCATTCCGGATAATGGAAGAATCGATGGAGACAAAAAGAATACCCTGGGCGTAATTTATCTGTGTTGTATGGCGGGCAACCGTTTTACCCACAATTCCTTCCCAGCCGTTGCGTATAGCGAAAATGCTATACTTTTCATCCAGTTTTTCTTCTTTAAAGATCTGAGAAATGGCGTCTCCTAATTTTATGAGGTTGTTATTCTTAGCCATGTTTTTGTATTGAGCCGTTGTTTACCAGATAAATTAAGTGTTGGGAATGATTTTTTTCAAACATTGCCTGGATTCTGTCGGGATGGGTATCAGTAATAAACACTTGTCCGAAATCGTCACCGCTTACTAATTCTATGAGTTGTTTAAAGCGGCTTTCATCGAGTTTATCATATATGTCATCAAGCAGCAACAAAGGTTTTGTATGCTTTTTTTCTTTAATCAATTCAAACTGCGCTAGTTTGAGGGCAAGTAAATACGATTTTTGCTGACCCTGGGAGGCGAATTTTTTCAGGCTGTTATGTTGCAACTTAAAATTAAGGTCGTCACGGTGCGGGCCCACAGTTGTGTGATGTGAAGCGCGATCTCTTGGCAAAGCCGCTAATAACACGGTTTTGTATGAAATATCTTTAATGGAAGAATCGTATTCCAAACTCACTTCTTCATTGCTCCCGCTAATAAAATGATAGTTTCGGATAAACAATGGTATAAATTCTTCCAAAAAATGCTTGCGAATCCGGATAATTTCCTGTCCGTAGATAACAAGCTGCTCATCCCAGATTTCAAGGCTTATGGAATCAAATGTGCGGTTCTCATAAAATTGCTTCAACAAAGCATTGCGTTGATGCAATACATGATTGTAAGAAATTAGTTTTTCAAGGTAAACTTTATCATACTGTGAGATAATACTGTCCATGAATTTTCTGCGCACCTCGCTTCCATCCCATATGAGTTCAATGTCGGATGGTGAAATCATAACCAACGGGTACAACCCGATGTGTTCAGACAAACGCTCGTATTCTTTTTTGTTGTGTTTGAATTGTTTTTTATGCCCTCGTTTTACCCCGCAGAAAATTTCATGCGTTTCGTCATTTTTTTGTATCCATGCCTGCAAAGCAAAAAACGGATGATCGTGTTTGATGTTTTGGCTATCAATTGCGTTAAAAAAACTTTTACAAAAAGAAATGTAATGAATTGCATCGAGTAAATTGGTTTTACCCATGCCGTTATTCCCTACAAAGCAATTAAATTTCGGACAAAACTCAAGCTGAGCTTCGTCGTAGTTTTTAAAGTTAATGAGGGATAATTTCTCTAAAATCATTGAACCTTAAAGGTACGAATGAAAACCGTTGATTGGCGAAACTGTTAATTAATTTAGGTTAATTCCCTTCCCATACCAAATAGGCATAAAATGCATTTTAGGATTTTTCAAAAAATAAAAAAGCCTCATTTTCCGAAGGAAATGAGGCTTTTAAGTTCAAACTGAAATTATTTACGTTTATCGAAATCTACAACGATAGGTGTAGAGATACATAATGATGAATAGGTACCGATGATACGCCCAATTAACAACGCAAATATAAATCCTCGAATACTTTCTCCGCCGAATATGAAGATAACTAACAATACGAAGAATACAGTTAACGATGTTAAAATCGTACGACTTAAGGTACTGTTTAACGCGTAATTGATAAGTGTATTACGCTCTGCAGCTGTAGAATCAGCTTTGTCATTCTCAGCTAAACGTTCACGAATCCTGTCAAATACAACTACCGTTTCTGTCATGGTATATCCCATTACCGTTAAAATTGCCGCGATAAAATCCTGTCCGATTTCTAAAGAGAAAGGAACGATACCGTCAAGGATGGTATAGAAAGATAATACCACTAAAACGTCATGGAATAAAGCCACAACCGCACCCAGACCATATTGCCACTTCTTGAACCGTACAACAATGTATACAAACATTACAAGGCATGAGAATAAAATTGCCGCGTAAGCTCCGTATAAAATATCCGTAGCGATCGTTGGTCCAACTTTTTGCTGGCTTACAATTTCATGCTTAACATTTAAGGTATTCAATCCGTCGTTCAGGGCCTTTTCAACTTCAGAATCCACGGTAGCTGAATTATCAGAAACACGATAAGACGTTGTAACCTTCATTTGATTATTCGCGCCAACAGTTTTTACTTCTAAAGAGGCATCTTCAAATGCTGATTTCAAAGATTGCTTTACATCTTCAGTATTCATTTCTTTTTCAAAGCGAACCAGGTAAGTACGTCCACCTTTAAAGTCTACACCTAATTTTAAGCCACCATGTGCAAAATACATTACGGTTCCTAAAACAATGATGATCGTAGAAATCGCGTAATAAATCTTTCTGCGCCCTACAAAGTTGAATGCGACGTTTTTAAAGGAATTGCGTGTAGCGTTATTATCAAAAGGAATTGCCATTTTGCGCTCAAGCATCCAGTCGAAAATAACGCGGGTAATTAAAATAGCTGAAAACAATGATGCACCAATACCAATTAATAATGTTGTTGCAAAGCCCTGAACCGGACCTGAACCAAACACCATTAAAATAATAGCTAAAATGGCCAGTGTAACGTTTGAGTCAATAATAGAACTCATCGCATGCTTAAACCCTTCTCTGATAGAGTGGGAAACATTTTTACCAAGCGCGAGTTCTTCACGAATACGTTCAAATATCAGGATGTTCGCGTCAACCGCTAAACCAATGGTGAGCACGATACCGGCAATACCAGGAAGCGTTAACACGGCATTCATTGAAGCGAGAATACCCATGATAAAGAACATGTTTGCTATCAACGCAATGTTAGCAACCATACCGGCTTTATTATAATACAAGTACATGAAAACTAAAATCACAATTAAAGCAATCACAGTTGACATTAAACCTGAGTCAATTGCTTCCTGTCCTAATGTCGGACCAACAACGCTTTCTTCAACAATACGGGCAGGGGCAGGTAATTTACCAGCGCTTAATACCGCGGCTAATGTATTTGCCTCTTCAACCGTAAAGTTTCCGGTAATTTGAGATTTACCTCCTTTAATTTCTCCGTTAACAGTAGGTGCAGAATACACCATGTTATCCATTACCACAGCAATCGAACGGCCTTTTTTGTCTCCCTGTGGAGAATTATCTTTGGTTAATTTTGCCCATTTCGTAGCTGCATCCCCCGTCATTGTCATACTAATGTAAGGATGACCGCCGCTTTGTGCATCAAAATCAGGACGGGCATCGGTAATGATGTCACCAAACATAGCTGCTTTTCCGTTGCGATCAGTTACTTTTATCGCATATAATTCATAATAAGAACCGATGATTTCGCCTGATTCGTTTTTTACTTCTTCAGGTTTAGCTCCCCACATAAATTTCAATTTATTTGGCAGGTAGGATTTTAATGCAGGATGCCTTAATAAAGCGTTTGCTTTCGCCGTATCTTCCTTGCTATAAGCTCTTGCTACAACAGGTCCCGGAAGGAATTGCTCAGGTTGCTGCGTTTGCTGATTGAAAGATACATTAGCCTTTAAAGGACTTGGCACATTTCCAACATAAATTAAAGGAAAACGCATGTTAAAGGAATCCAATGAAGTTGGAGCAGAAGAATTGGGTTTAACGGTAGCAACCGCTGTTGAGTCACCTTTCTTTAAAGTGTCATTTGCAGCTACCGATGGCGATGTTACTGCCGTTGTATCAGTTGGTTTAACAGCAGCGGTGTCTTTTTTACCGCTATCAAAGTTAGGATACAAAGCTTTTGACAATTTATCATTGGCCCCAATAAGTAAATTTCCGAGTTCTGTATTTTCATACGTTTCCCAAAATTCAAGATTTGCCGTTCCCTGTAATAATTCACGAACACGTTCTTTATCCTTTACACCCGGAAGTTCTACCAAAATACGTCCGCTATTACCCAGTTTTTGAATGTTTGGCTGCGCAACACCAAATCGGTCGATACGTGAACGGAAAGTCTTTTCTGAATTTGAAATGGACTCTTCCACTTTTGTGCGGATGAACTTTAAAACTTCAGCATTAGTGGCATTATATGCGATACTACCCTTTAATTCGATGGTTTGAAATAATGGCGCTAATTGCCCGTTTGGAGCGTTCGCTTTATACTTTTTCTCAAACAGAGTCAGGAAATCATCGTTGTTGCCAACGCCCATGCTTGCCTGGGCTTCTTTAATGGACTGGTTAAACGCTGCATCAGGATTATTATTTGAAAGATTTTTTAAAATGTCGGCAACCGAAATTTCAAGGGTTACGTTCATACCACCTCTTAAATCCAAACCAAGATTGATCTCGCGTTTCTTGCATTCCTCGTAGGTATAGCTTGCAAAAATAAGGTCGTAAACCGGAGTAGTTTTAACGGAATCAAGGTAGCGGTCAACTAACTTTTCTTTAAGAGAATCAACATAAAACAGCTCTCTTGTAGCGTCGCCATTCGCGTATTTTTTTGCCGTATTCTGAACTCCTGGCGTAGTTGAAATAGATTCCGCATATTCTTTCGCTTCATTTTCAACTCCACGTGTTACCCAGGTAAAGGATAAATAAAAAATACAAGCAAGCGCTAAAAGTATAGCGAAAATTTTAATGGCACCTTTGTTTTGCATAAATCGGTAGTATTTCTAGATAAATTAAGGGTGCAAATATAGTTTTATCACTTATATAATGCAAATAATTTTGTGTCTGAATATTAAGTAGTTAGCAAATATTTTAGTAAATTAAATTGTATTTTTGAGGTAAATGAAACACTCTAAATTTTTACTCTTTTTCCAGTTATTAACATTTCTGCTTGTAGGGCAAACACAGGTTTACCGTGACACTATCCCTGTTTTTGAAGATGGCGTCCGCTTAAAAATGCCCTGGGCTGGTGGAATTAATTTCAGTTCTTTCACCCAAATTGATTTAAACTCAGATGGAAAACAGGATATCGTAGGTTATGATAAAATCTGTGGTTCCGGTGGCAGACTCCGGGCATACATGAACGTTGGCGGCCCCGGGGAAACACGTTACCTTCACGCATATACGCAGCAGGAACAGCTCCCGGATGTTAACGAATGGGCATTGTTTTTTGATTACAACCAGGATGGCAAATCGGACATATTTACCTATACCACTGGTGGTATTAAAGTGTTTAAGAATACAAGCATCGGATCCAATCTGAGTTTTGCACTAGCGAAAGGACTTTTAATGAGCGACTATAATCCAGCGGGTTCACCCAGTTTATCTAATCTTTATTGTAATGCGGTTGCCTATCCCGGAATAGCTGATATTGATAACGATGGTGACGTGGATATTTTAAGTTTTTCTGTTTTCGGAATTCAAATTGAATACCATAAAAATATGAGCCAGGAATTATATGGACATTCAGATAGTTTGGTCTTTGACATGGTTGATGATTGCTGGGGCGATATGAAAGAAAATAATTGTGCCGTAGAATTAAATACCTGTCCGTTTATGAAATTGTATCAGGAGCACCTTGAACAGAATAGCGATAAAGTACGTCATTCGGGATCGTGCCTCATGTGTTTTGACCGGAATGGTGATGGTGACCAGGAATTAATTTTGGGCGATATTTCCTGTAGCACTGTATTTTTTGTTGAAAACGAAGGAAGCTCTTCAAATGCACACATGGGTGATAGCACAGCGCTTTATCCTAATTTTCCTAACAAGGCCAGTACACACCCAATAAAACTCAATTCATTCCCCTGCACTTTTAACCTCGATGTGGATAACGATGGATATAAAGATCTCATCGCAAGCCCGAATGCAGTTGCAGGTTCTGAGAATTTCCAGAGTGTCTGGCTTTACAAAAACGCTTCATCCACGCCAACTGTGAATTTTGTTTTTCAAAAGAAGAATTTTTTGCAGGAAGATATGATGGAATTTGGAGAAGGGTCCTACCCGGTATTATTCGACGCTAACGGAGATGGGTTAAAGGATTTAATAGTTGGAAATTTAGGATATTACATCACCAATACGAATAAAGCAAGTTTGGCCTATTACCGAAATACAGGTACGTTAACATCGCCTAGTTTTTCTTTGATCACACGCGATTACCAGTCGCTGTCTTCCTACAATATATTTTCAATGGCGCCTGCGTTTGGCGACCTTGACAGCGATGGTGATGTTGATCTGCTGATTGGAGACGCCTTTGGTAAACTGCATTATTTTGAGAATACAGCAGGCCCTTTAAATACGGCTGTATTTTCGAATTACATTCCGAATTATCAGGGGATTGATGTTGGGACTTCGGCTTTCCCGCAACTGTTTGACGTTGACAAAGATGGAAAATTAGATCTGGTATCTGGTTCACAAAACGGTAAGATTGAATACCGAAAAAATACAGGCACTTCCACCTCTCCGGTTTTTACCTTGCAAAGTTCATTTTTTGGCGGAGTAGATGTGAGGCAGCCCGGGTGGTTCACAGGGTATAGCATGCCGCAGTTTTTCAGGGACGGAGGCATCACAAAATTATTAGTGGGAAGCGAAACAGGTAACTTGTTTTTGTATGATAATATTGACGGGAATTTAACCGGTAGTTTCAATCGGATTGATACTGCCTTGTTTGGTGTAAATGAAGGTCCGCGCTGCGCACCTTATTTTGAAGACATTACAAATGATGGCAAAAGGGACTTGTTTTTAGGTAATTACGCGGGTGGTCTGGCATTTTTTAATTCATCTAATGTAAATGATGTAAGCGTAAAAGAGTATTTACATGACAGCGATGTAGACGTATATCCTAATCCGGTTTCCCAAACGGTTTTCGTCTCGATTAAAGACCATACGTATTCTCAAGTAAAGGTGCAATGTGTGGACATGCTTGGAAATGAAGTTTTTGGCTTTTCAAGTTATAATAAAACATTATCGATAGATGTTTCAGGATTAGCATCGGGAGTGTATTTTTTGTCGCTTCAATTCAACAATGCATTGGACGGAAATGTCATCACAAAAAAAATTGTGGTGCAATAAATAGCTTAGGATTTAGTAGGAATCTAGATTTAAGCAGAAGGAAAAATATTTTTATTTAATTTTTAATCAATAAAAAAATAGTTACATTTACGACCTCTTAAAGAAAAGAGTAGGTGAGGTGCCTGAGAGGCCGAAAGGACATGTTTGCTAAACATGCGTACGGGTAACCGTACCGAGGGTTCGAATCCCTCCTTCACCGCTGAATAAAACAAATATAGTCCTGCTCTGCAGGACTTTTTGTTTTCCGGGAAGTACAGCAAAGTTTACGTTATAAAATTGTAAAGCGGCACATTTGATATTGACTTCCAGCGAGCAAATCATTTAAGATTATTTCCAGAGACTTCCAGGCTTTTAAAATTTTACAAATTACCCGGTAAAGTTCGGTTCATTGTTCCTGATTTTTTTTGCCTGCACTCTTCCAGGAAATGCGTAAGCTCTTTGGTAAATAAATCCAACTCTGAAACATTTGATTTGATATGATTTAAAATAGTCTTAATCTCTTTTTCATTGGGGGCAAATTCGCCGTCAAATTCCAAAAGTTGAATCAAACCCATACAAGTACAAAGAGGAGCCCTTACTCTGTGAGAGGTCATAAATAGCATATCTTCCAGTTCAGATAAATATTTAAAAAGCTCCTGCTCGGTTTTTTCTTTAGCGGACTGATACATTTTAATTCGTGATCGGATAGTAGACACCAAAATTTCTGGGTCAAAGGGTTTTACCATATAGTCGTCCGCACCTAACGCAATAGCCTGTCGGTTGATTTCAATCTCGTTTTCACCCGTTAAAAAAATAAAAGGCAGTCCAGCAGTTTTTAAATTCTTATTACAATTTAAATAAACACCAAAACCGTCCAGCACGGGCATATTAATGTCACAAAGTATCAGATGGGGAATCTCTTTCTTCATCAGGTCTAGGCCAACCTGACCATTTTCTGCTGTCAGTACTTTAAATTTTTCAAGTTCCAGTATTTCAGTAATATTTTCTCTGATATCCTGGCTGTCATCAATTACTAATATCGTTTCCATAGCGGTGTCTAACGTATCCGCCATTCATTTTTTCAAGTTCGACGGTCAATTTTATAAAGTTAAAGGATAATTACATTTTTTCAAAACCGTTGGTCATTTTGCTTAGGTTATTAAAAATTTCCTCTCAAAACGTTACGAATCAGATAGAACGAAAAAAAGTAAAAGTTAAATTTGATTCGTGATAAAAGAAAAAACACAGATTTATTTAGCTTTGTAGTACAAATTTATGAAACAAGAGGAATTAACTAAAAGGATTAAGGAAGGAGAGAAATATAATGTGCTTTTACTCGATGATAACGATGTAGATAATTACATCCACACGAAACTTTTTGAGCGATACGATGATTTTCGTTGTAACATGTTTCGTTCCGCAAAAGAAGCACTCGATCATTTAAAAGAAACACACACCCGTTACGATTATTTATTAGTGGATATATATATGCCGGTAATGGATGGGTTTACTTTTGTATCGGAGTTTAAAAAGTGCGGCCTTCAACAAAAGCATGGGGAAGTGTGTATTTTAACCTGTAGCTTGAGCCCTGCTGATAAAAACGAAGCCGCAAACTTTGGAATAAAATATTTGGAGAAACCTTTGGCAATTGAAAAGATTTTAGCTTCTTGAACTAAATTCTTCTCAATACCTATTTTTTTAAACTCGCTTCATATTGTTTCACTACTTTTAATAAATCAATCCCTTTTCCCAAAACGGGCTTAAACAAATCTCCAATACTACGGATGCGCTCAACGGCATTATGAATGTGGAAATCGCTCATTTTTAAACCTTTCTTTACTTCAAACCATTCCAGTGGCATAGATACGGTAGCATCTGGTTTTGGCCTTACTGAATAAGGAGCTGAAACCGTAGCCTGTGGCCGGTTCTGTAAAAAGTCAATATACATTTTTCCTTTCCGGTTTTTCACCGCCCGTTCGATGCTCGTAAATTTAGGAATGCGTTGGTGAACCAAAGTTGCAATAGTTCGGGCAAATTCTTTGGATTGTTCATACGAATACTTCGCACCGAGCGGAATGTAAATGTGTATTCCGGTAGAGCCACTTGTTTTGGGATATCCTTTAACTCCAAGTTCGTCCAATACATCTTTTGTTACCAATGCGGCCTCAATAACTTCATTGAATGTATTTTTTGCCGGATCAAGATCAATGATGCACCAATCTGGAAAATCTTCATGGGTAGCTTTACTATGCCATGGATTCATTTCAATGCAGCCAAGAGATGCCATATATAGTAAACTTGATTCGTCTTTAGCCACCAGGTACTCCTTTTCTTCCTGGTCGGCTTCACTGTAATATTTGTAAGTTTCTACCCATTCAGGGGCTTTCCCTTTAATGTTTTTGTAAAAGAAACTAAAACCATTAATGCCGTCAGGGTGCCTGAGCATCGATTGCGGCCTGTCCTTTAAATATGGTAAAATATAGGGAGCAACCTGATAGTAATAATTTAAAAGGTCTCGTTTCGTAATTTTTTCTTTTGTCCAATAGAGTTTACTCAGGTTGGTAAATTTTAATTCATGACCATTTATTTTCCTTACCTGAGTTTCATCACTTGGGTTCAGTAGGGTTTTTCGTTCACTTTTGATTTTTGGATTGACGATTTTTTTTGTCCCGGGGGTTTTATGGATAACGTTTTTGGTGTCGCTTGCTCGTTCAGCCACAACATCTTTAGCCTTTTTATCAATCCGCATACCTTGAAACGAAGGATGACGTAAAATACCGTCGGTTGTCATTTCTGTGAAAGCAACTTCACAAACCAGACTTGGTCTGAGCCACGTGACGGTGGCATTAGGTGGATTTGGGCGAAAACGCGAAGGTTTATTAATGTCTGGTGTCTGATAAAACGGACAGGTTTTAATGATCAGTGGTTTGAACTGTTTCATTAATTCCCGCTGCGTATCGGTGTTAAAGCCGGTGCCAACCTTACCCGCATACACCAGATTTTCTCCGTTAAAAACACCAACCACCAACGAACTAAAGGTTTTCGAACTATCATCGTTCCGGGTGAAGCCGCCGATTACCATTTCCTGTCGCTTATTCGCTTTAATTTTCAGCCACTCTTTAGATCGGCTTTTGGAATGGTATTCGCTGTCACTTTTTTTTGCAATAATGCCTTCCAGCCCCATGTCCTTAGCCGCTTCAAAAAATTCAATACCGTTTTCAGCGAAGTAATCCCCAACCCGAATAAGTTCGTTTTCTTTCAGAACGGCATTCAGAATTTTTTTTCTATCCAATAAGGGAAAGGATGTCAGGTCCTTACCGTTATACCACATGATATCAAAAGCGTAAAATAACAGATCCCCGTCCGCTTCACTCCTCCAATTCTGTAAGTCACCAAAATTGGAGATGCCATCTTCGCCCACTACTACAATTTCTCCGTCAATCACAGCATTCAAATTCAGTTTCTGAAAAGCCTTCGTGATGGGGTAAAATTTGTCGTTAAAAGATTTGTCGTTCCTTGACTTTAATTCAACTGCTTTTTTATGGCAAAGTGCTACCGCACGATAGCCGTCCCATTTTACTTCATAAATCCAACCGGGCTCATCAAAGGGATTGTCAACCAGTGTTGCCAGCATCGGTGAAATTTTATCAGGCATTAAAGTCTCCGGTGCCTTTTTTAAAATAGCTTTTAATTCTTTGTCTGAAATATTTTTATCATTGAACACACTAACCGCATTAGGTTTAGCAGGCTTAGAAGTCACAGAAGTCTTTTTTTTCGCTGGCATGAAAAGAATGTTGTTAGCCTAATATAGTAACGCTCAGGTTGTCAACTATTATATGATTTTGGAAATTGACTCCGTGGTAGATCAACGACTATAAATGTTCGGATTTAATCTCCAGGATAGGCGGATCCAGACAATCCCTCCAGTAATCAAGAATAACGTTCAGTTGGGTTTTTAACTGTGTCATGTCTTCCGTTTTAGCAAAATATCCCTGAACGAATAATTCATACGCCTCTTTAACTTCTGATGGTTTTAATGATGCGGTTCTAAAAACAAACGGGGTCCCTTTTTTTCTTAGGTAAGGATTTGCTGCGATTTGCCGGCGAAACTCAATGCCATCCATTATCGGCATCCGGATATCCGAGAAGATGATGAATGGATCTTCCCGTGTAGTTTTTAGGTAATCCAGTGCATCACGGCCATTATCAAAAAACTGCAATTCATTTTTTATCCCGGATGATTGAAGGATGTTCTTATAAATTCCCTGTTCCTTTAGTTCATCTTCTACTATAACGATTGGACCTGTTTTTGACATAGCGACTTAAATTTAACGATTGATTTCGGTTCACTACTTTCAAATATACAGTCCGCAATTTTCACGGGAGGTATTCAATAGCCGAAAAGGTAATTTAAGTAGTTAAAGACAGAGAATTGTTTCTTTAATCAAAATTAAGGGAAGGGGGTTAGCTCACCATTTTCAGTTCAGTTCTCCGGTTTTCTTTATACAATTTTTTTAGGGAATTTATGTCGTAAAGCGGATAGTCAATACCGAGGTTTGAATAATAGAAGCCACTGTCTTTTAAAACGATTTCAAATTTATCTCTCGAAAATACTTTTATAAGTTTATTTGATTTCATGGTGTCTTCCATAAATCCAAACTGGGCAAGGGTTTGTATACTGAGGTTTGTCATTGTTTTTGGTACTTTGACTGTACGTATAAAAGATTGCAACATGTATACCATAACTTTATTCTTTACGTTTTTTAACTATAACTCAATTTTTCAAATTAGTCACAAGGTGTTGTAAGAATGCTTTTTATTACCCGTATTATCTTTTGCGCTTAATCTTCCATCAAGTTACATCTTTTTAAAGTTGAGTCCGGGAGTAATCGGTGAAAAAGGAAAAAATCTTGGTAAACCTTCAATCTGTATATTTTAATGCACCTCATTTATCCTTGCAACATTCTAGAAATGTGCTAAAAACTGCCTAAGTGGTAATAGTGGAATCAAAAATTTTTCATAATCTTGATTCTCTATACAGTTGTATACGTTCAGTCCTTCAATGTTGCACTTCAAAACGCAAATCTATGGACTCAAAAAATTTAAGTTTGATCTTCGGTAATTCTGCTATTTGGGATTTTTATCTGAATAACGAGCATGTAGAAAGCATCAAGTATGATACGCAGAACAAATTTGTAACCGGTGATGGCACAGCTTACAGTATTACCAATATCCGGATTTGTCTCACTTCCGGTGTGTTATCCTTTGAGAAAAAGTCGCCGGGAACAAAACCAGTTAAAGCCAGCCTTGTTTTTATAAAAGATAAATCGATATTAATTGGCTTTGAAGGTGCACGACAAGTGAAGTACATTAAAACGTCCAAACGGAGTTTTTTATAACAGCTTTCTGAAAATATCATCACGGATTCATCTGTTTCACTTAAAGAATATATGTTTAAATGAATTCCGTTTCCACCGGCGAGGCAACTTTATCATATTGAATAGGGGATGGATGTAAGACTTTTGTGATTTCTAACTTTTAGTTTTGCAAGGTTCCCTTTTTGTACTATGACTCATTATGATAAACTTGAGCTTCTTACGTTAAGAAGTATTCTTACCCAATTAAAAGTTGATACGCCTTCCGTTTTGAGCCAGGTTCTTTCGGAACTTGACCTGAGCCTTAACAGTGAAAGTATTCTTATTTACAGAAATCTGAACGAACTGTTTTTGTGTATCAACACACACCATAAGGTTGATGATAATGATTTTCGGGAAATAAAGTCGAACCTGATCCGTCAGATCGATTTAGCCATTAAACCAGCCCGCCATTTAACCCCCGTGCATTTGCAATAGGTTTTTGTTTACCATACCAGGTTTTTTATTCCCAACTTTTAAATGATTTGAAATATAAAAGTTCTTTCGTTTTTTTTACAAGATGATTACGGAACGACTTATCTACTTTTGTTTTGCAATTGTAAAGTATTGATCCTAAAAATGTTGTTATGAAAAAAATTCTCATGTTATTCTTTTTCTTCAGTTTGTTAACTGTTGCCTGTGGTGATAAAGAAAATACCGGTAATGGCGCCGATGATAAAAAAGAGGAAGGTCCGTACCAGTACACTAACGAGGGTACTCCCGATTCAGCCGCCACTCAAAACCATTAGTTAAAACAAGGCTCCTGAGCAATTCGCGTTTTCCAAACAGTGAGAATCATTTGGAAATTTTCTATAGAATAGCTTCGCGTGCTCTAAAATTTAGAATTTTAATGATTTAGTTCTCCAAGAGGGGAGCATTGTTTTATTCTCCGAATTAGTATTAATTTAGGTTAAGCCTTCTCTTTTTGGAATCCACAAAAATCACAAAAATCTTACATCCCTAAACATTGGTGTTTAAATTGTAAAATTTGAACCCGGCCTTTCTGTTTAATTTGTACAAAAAACAGAGAATATGAAAAGGCTTGTGATTCTTTTAGCGGTATTATTTTTAATCAGTTCTGCCTGTGTGGGTAATACAATCGGAATAGAAAACCTGACTGTTACCGGCAGTAAAAGCGAAGTTTCGCTGTCGTGGAACTGCAAAGTTGCCGAAAAAGGACACTTCTTTATTGTAGAAAGAAGTTCGGACGCCCTCACTTATAATTTCATAGACACCATTTATTCTGTAGCTTTTTTAGAACAGTATGCCTGTAAAGATAAGAATCCCATTAATGGCATATCCTATTACAGGATACGGTGCTTAACCTTGTCGGGTAATGAAGTATCGTCTATGATTTCCTATATTGAATTATCTGAAGTCGAAATCAGTGAAACTTTTCGAATTGCAGGACTTTACCCTTTGCCTTTTGCCGACAGGTTTAATATTGTAATTGAAAGTAAAAGGGATGTCACATTAACCTTCAGGTGCAATAACCTTGATGGCACCCTGGTATTTGAATTATCTAAGGCCTTTCCTAAGGGAGTTACCACCTTCAATATTTCCGATTTTACAAAACTTGAGAACGATTCCTATCTGTTAACGGTTTCTGATGAGCACTTGTATTCAAATACCCGACACCTTATACGTTTTGATTAACCTTTTGTGCTGACTTAAATTAACGTTCGCTATTCGGCTTATGAAAAAGGAAAACCTTAATTCTAAAGAACACATATTGCTTTTACTCATTGATGATAATGACATTGATAATTATGTGCATGTAAAAACCTTCGAGCATTACGGCGACTATAACTGTACCATATTTAAGTCGGCGTATGAAGGGTTTGAGCATTTGAGGCAAACAAGCCGACGTTACGATTATATTATTCTTGATATTTATATGCCAGAGATGGACGGCTTTACATTTGTGGAGCATTTTAACCGGCTAAAACTGACGGAAATACACGGCCCGATAATTTTTCTTACAGCAAGTTTAAATCCTTCAGATCGTGTTAAAGCAGACGAAATGGGATTACAATTTATTGAAAAGCCATTGAAGATTGATAAGCTCGTTGGGATCATTTAACTCAACGGTATCTGATACCGAAAGATTTCCGGTAGCGTTTCATAAATTCAGAAGCGGAGAACCCCGTTTTAATTTTAAACAAGCGTGAAAAATAAGCGGGATCATCGTAGCCAAGTTTTACTGCTACTTCAGATACGGCAACATCTCCGGAAGCCAATAACCGTTTTGCTTCTAATATAATTCTTTCATGTATCACATCGCCAACCGATTGTTTGACTGTACTTTTACAAATCCTGTTTAAATGCCTTTCTGAGATATGCATTAGCTTTGCATATTCACCTGGCGATTTTATGGCTTTGTATTTTTTAGATATGAGTTCCTCAAGCCTGATGAATTTTTTTAAATAAGGGCCATTTTGCTCCCAGTGCTCCTCCTGGGGATTATATATCCGGGTGGCATCAGTATAGATGATATCAATTAGAGAACATATTTTTGAAAGTGACATTAAAGTATTTAAATGAAATTCGCTAACCACTAAATCAAAAAGCGATTTGAAATAATTTAAGTCTCTCTGTGCCACCTTTACACAGGCGGTATTATAGATTGAACAGAAGAATGGAAAATGGCTCACCCTTTTATGCGTGAAATTGAGGTCATAGAAGTCTTTTGAATGTAGAAATATTATTCCTTCAATATCTTTGGTGAATTTCCAACTGTGAACCTGGCCTGGTGCAACGAAAGAAATATGCCCACGGCTTATCCTGTGTGTGGTGAAATCGATTTCATGAATTCCTAAGCCTTGTGTGAAAAGTATGGTGATAAAATAATACGGTTTATCGGGTATGATTAAGCCGGGGTATTTTTTTAAGTGAGATGATAAAATGTCGCAATGGATAGTGTGTTGAAGCGCAAAATCATTAAAATTTTCTATGTTAAAAACCGGTACACTTTGCTTCATTAGGTAAAGGTAGGCGCAAAATGTCCTGAATGTCCATGCAATGGTGTAAATACGCAAGCTGTTATAGGAATGTTGTAAATATCTTTGTTTGCCTGTAGGGGTATAATTTGACATCACAATTACACAATTTATCATTTACCACTAAATGGCTTATAGTGATATTTGAAAATGCTTGAACAGGAATTAAGAATGGATAAAGGTACTGATGATTGAAATTGTTCTTAGTTCAAGGGAAAAGACCTATAATTTAACTGTCGAAGATCCAATTGCATCGGCGATTTTGGTTACTATTGATGACTTCATTAAAGACTACCATCACCCGGGAACAAACAAAGAGCTTTTGGTTTCTGAGTACCTTAAATTCCTGGTGCTACGAATAGATCGGGCAGCACATCACCATGCAACTTTTGAAAGTGATGATGCGGACCAACGGGTTTTTCAAAAATTTATAGGGCACATGGAGCGGGAACTTTTTGAATCCCGCAAAATCTCCTACTACTGTAAACATTTGGGCGTTTCGCCACGGAAGTTATCCTTGGTGTGCCATGAGTTTCGCGGACAAAGTGCTAAGAATATTTTGGATGAACGGTTATTAAATGAAGTCAAATATTTGTTACTTCACACCACGTATTCGATTAAGTATATTTCCTCTTTAGTAGGCTTTTCGGATCAGTATCAGTTCAGTAAGTATTTTAAAAAACATTTACGGGTTTCGCCAACCCGTTACAGGGAAGTTAAAAGGCCGGTTCAGGTTGGGGAAGAAGCGTGATCATATTCAAAAAAAGGGTAGTCTCACAAGTTTGTTCGAAAGTACAGTCAAAGGTTACGCGTTAGTTGATACATCTTATAAGGTTCTTGCTTTAAATCAAAAGTTTGCTGAGTTATTTTATCGAATCACTGGTTTAACTGTCAAAAAAAATACTGATTTTCTAAAGTTAATTCCATCCGGTTCCAATGAAGGATTTATATCCGGTATCAAAAATGCTTTTTGGGGACATACCATTTCAGAAGATCAGAATTATGCTTTAGCTGAAGATGTTTGGGTTAAAATGCAATTCACACCCTATTATGAGGATGAACTGAATAGGGAAGCCGTACTGATGAGTATTACAGATATTTCAACGGATAAACAATTTGAGAAATTAGCCTCCGGACAAAAACATTTAATGACTTCGGTGTTTGATACCGGGGCTGGTATTGCTTTGCTCACCAAAGAGGGTGAACTAATAAAAGTAAACAATTCATTTTGCCGAATTTTAGGATATACGCATGATGAGATAATCAATACCAATTATTTTGATTTGGTTTTTAAGCCGGATCGAAAGATTTCAAAAGAACGTCACGCGCAATTTTTTGTTGAACAACGCTCCGGTACTAATGAAGTCAGATTAATTCACAGGGATGGTTCTGTTTTGATGGTATTAAACCAAACTTCATTTTTAAATAATTTCAATGGAAATCCGTTACTCATCCTTTCTATTGCAGATATTACGGAACGCAAACAGGCGGAGCAGGAATTGAAGGCCCGGGAGATGTTTTATAAGGCCTTGCTGGAGCGTAGCGCGGATATGAAAGTGCTCACCTCCGCGCAGGGCAAGATTATCTTTGCCAGTCATGCACTCACAAAATATTTAGGATATTCAGCTGACGAACTATCAGGCCGGAATGCTTACGATTTTGTGCCGTTGGAAGATTTTCCGCATTTATCAATATTGATTGAAGAGGTGTTGAGGGAGCCTGGTATTTCCGTTATGGTGCAACAGCGTATCCGTCATAAAGACGGAAACTGGCGTTATTGTGAAGGCACAATAACAAATCTTTTACACGACCCAAATGTGGGAACCCTTGTTGCTAATTTCCGTGACGTTACTGAGAAAATACTTTCAGCGGAGCTTTTAAAAAATTCGGAAATAACGCTCCGCACCATCTTTAATAGCATCGATATCGGAATTGTACTGCTAAACGCGAACATGGAAATCATTCAGTTTAATGCGGTGGCAGCTAACTGGTCGAAAGTTACATTCCATAACGACCTTACAACGGGCGAAAATTTTTCGGAATACATCAGCCCTGATGAAAATAGGCAAAAATTTCGGCTAAATTTTAAGTCCGTACTTAATAATTCTGTTTTTGATTCAGAAGCCCAGTATAAAACGCCCACGGGGTCAACCGTTTGGTACCATATAAAAATGTCGCCTGTGGTAGCTGAAGACAATGAGGTAACGGGTGTTTGTATTACGGCATCGGATATAACCGTTAAGCGTTTGGCAGAAATTGAAAAAGAAAAAATTACTCAGGACCTTATTAAGCGAAATAATAACCTTCAGCAATTTACCTATATTGTTTCCCACAATTTAAGGGCTCCAACAGTCAACATCATTGCTCTTACTGATCTGCTCCAAAATTACCATAACCTTAAGCTATCGGATAAATCAGCCATCCTTGATGGTCTGAAAAAATCTTCGACTCAGTTAGATACAGTGATAAAGGACTTAAACTATATACTTCAGATAGACAGTAATGTGCTTACAGAAAAACGTGAAGTGGTATATTTTTCTGAACTGGTGAATGACCTGCTCATCGCAATTAACCATCTCATAAAAAAGGAAGAGGCTGTTATTCAGCTTGATTTTGATGAGGCACCAGGAATTGAAAGTATTCGGCTGTATTTATACAGTATTTTTTATAATTTGATTACCAATAGTTTAAAGTACCGAAAGCCTGATGAAACGCCGGTTATCACGATCCGTTCGAAGAAGGTACATGGCGGCATTGAGTTAACATTTTCGGATAACGGTCTGGGTATTGATCTGGGTATGCATGGCGAAAAAGTATTTGGGTTGTATAACCGTTTTCATCTTCATAAGGAAGGAAAAGGGATGGGCTTATTTATTGTAAAATCTCAGGTGGAAACCTTGGGTGGTAAAATTCACGTAAGGAGTGAATTAGGAAAGGAAACTGTTTTTGTTATTCAGTTAAATACCGGAGAATGATTGGCTAAAAACGAGAAATTCATTAGCGTTTAAAAGCGGTTTTCGGATTTTAAATTGTTTTCACCGTTTTTTTCAGGCTGAGTTTGAGCCCAAAGAAGCCAATGGTAGCTGCCGCTACAGAACCAATTATAATGGCAATTTTCGACACATTGATGATTTCCGGATTATCAAATGCTAACAAGGTGATAAAAATAGACATGGTGAAACCGATTCCAGCTAAAAACCCTAACCAAAGCAGGTGTACGCGTTTTACACCCATTGATAAGGAAGCCCAACCCAACGAAATCGCTGTAACTGAAAATAAAAATATCCCTGCCGGCTTTCCAAGCAATAATCCAACAATAATTCCGAGTGTGTTTGACGTTCCTAGTTCACCCAGAAGTGATCCCGGAATCACGATTGCCGTATTTGCCAATGCGAAAAGCGGCAACACCACGAAGGCCACGGGGATGTGCAGCCAATGCTGTAATTTATAGGAAATGGATGCTTCATCACCTTTGCCAAACGGCAGCGCAAACGCAAGAAGAATTCCGGTAATGGTGGGATGAATCCCTGATTGGTATAATAACCACCACATCACAATTCCTAATATTAAATAAATCCAGAGTTTATAAACCTTCAAGCGGTTTAATACCAGAAGAATTGCAAATACCAGCATTGACATTCCAAAATAAAAGAGCGAGAAATCATTGGTGTAAAATAGTGCGATAACAAGGATGGCACCTAAATCATCAATAATAGCTAGTGCAGTTAAGAATATTTTAAGCGTGATTGGAACCCGCGACCCGAGTAATGATAAAATGGCGAGTGAAAAAGCAATGTCGGTAGCCATCGGAATCCCGAACCCGCTTTGCGTCGGTGTATTGATATTAAATCCGAAATGGATAAGCGCCGGTACCACCATTCCGCCAATTGCGGCAACCACCGGGAGCATGGCTTTTTTGATATGAGACAATTCACCTGCATAAATTTCGCGCTCCATTTCTAATCCTACCAACAGAAAAAAGATAGTCATTAAGCCATCGTTAATCCAGAATTCAAGGGGTTTGCCTAAAACAGTTAAATGCCAGAAATGCAGGTAAGCCTCACCGGATGGTAAATTAGAAAGACCCAACGATACAATTGTGCAGGCTATTAACACCATCCCTGATGAACGCTCGCTGTTTGTAAAATCATTAAATAGTTTTGTAAACCGCATGATGTGTCAAAGATATCACTTATCTCGTTCGCCGAGTAAAAAGCTTGGGTTTAAATAAAGAATGAATTTATTCCGTTAGATCTTTGAGCAGCTTTTCAACGTCCGGGTTAGATTTTCGGTTAAAGTCGAGCGGTTTTACAATATATCCTGCAATATCAAAGTGTTGTGCCGACATTTTATCATATTCTTCCGAAGAGGTTGTGATGATGTAAATTTTTATTTGCTGAAGGCTAAAATAGCTTTTTACAATTTCAAGAAATTCAAGTCCGCTCATTTTAGGGAGGTTAATATCCAAAAGAATGATATCCGGGACAATTTTATTTTCATTGGTAGTAAGGCTATTCAATGCATCCGCTCCATTATGGGATACGTGTAGTACATGTGGGACCTGCGCTTTTTTAAGTGCGCGCTTTACACTTTCTACATCCAGGTAATCGTCTTCAATTAATAAAATGGTCTTCATTTTCTTATTCACTTTTTGTTGGTTTCATATTCTTTGGCCATGTAAAAATAAATGAGCTGCCTTTTCCAACTTCTGATTCTACTTTTATGGTTCCTTTATAGTCATCAATGATTTTTTTCACTATCGCTAATCCCACGCCTGTACTTTCAAACGCGTCTTTTTCCTGAAGTGTGTGAAAAATCACAAATATTTTTTCGAAATATTCTTTCTGTATTCCGATCCCGTTGTCTTTTACAGTAAACTCATAATAATCCTTTAAGTCACGTGATTTAATAACGATTTTTGGATGTTCACTCTGATTGTATTTAACCGCGTTGGCAATGAGGTTTGAGAACACCTGTTCAATATGGAGTTTCTCAGTGGTGATAAATGGCATTACTCCATCAATTTGAACAGTAAATTCTTTAGGAACAATCAGGTCGATGACTTCACGAACGAGTTTTAAAACATCAACTGTTTCTGCTCCTTTTTGAACTTTGCCTACTTTGGCATATTCCAGTAACCCATTGATCATATTCTCCAGGCGTGCAGTTCTGCTGATAATCAGGTTTAGGTTTTTTTTAATTTCAGGCGAAATTTCAACTTCAAGGTCTTCTTCCATCCAAAGTACAATGTTGTTAATTCCTCTCAAAGGGGTTTTTAAATCATGTGAAACGACATAGGCAAACTGGTCGAGTTCCTTGTTTTTCTTGGTTAATTCATTAAAGGTTTTTTTCAGCGTCATCGACATTTTATTCAATGCAAACGACAAACGGTTTAATTCATCATTTTTATGATCACTTATTTCTTTAAAATCTCCGGTTGATATTTCTTCTGCCAGTGATACCATATTCGAAATCCGTCGGGTAATCATATTAATGAAGTACGTGCCAAATAGTAATGCTAGTAAGATTGATAAAATAGTAACGGTTAACGTAATGGTATTGGTGGTTACCACCGATTTTTGAAGTGCGATTTTACGTTCCTGCCGTAACTGGTATTCGTAATTGTCAAAGGTTTTAAAGATCTCTTTAATTTTATCATTTAATTTCTTGCCAACTTCCATCCGCAACTTTGTTTCAAACAATTCAATATACTTTGCGTTTGCCTCAGGCAACGTATCCAGTTTGGTAGAAATAAGTGAATTGGCATATTTCACCCATTTTAAATGAATGGTAACGATAGAATCTAAACGTTGTCTTTGGGGAAGCGTTGACTGAAGCGCTTGTTGTTGGGCAATGATCAGTGGAACGGTTTGTAACCCTTCGTAAAAGGGGCTGAGAAAAACTTCCTGACCGGTTAGTAAAAACCCACGGAACCCACTTTGCATCTCAATAATATTTTTGTGCAGCATGTTGGAATTCCTGATAACTGCCTCCGAATTATTAAGGTATGTGGTGTTTTTTTCAATATTAGCCGACAGCCTTTTATTAACGATAAAGTCTATCAGGAAAACCAATGTTAATACCGAAAATCCAATAAGTAACTGCGCTCGAATTGACATGTTAATTTATTTCGTTGCGTAAGATCCGCATTTCATCAGCTTTGTCTCTTACATTTATTTGTTATTATTATTGCTACTATTTCAAATAGTGTTGTTTTATATTCTTGTTGTTTCAGATATTTTGAACCATTTCAACAAGCGTTTGCCATTTTAGGATGGTAATTTTTGTTCCCTTAGTGGTTATAATATTTTCATCTTTAAACGTTCTCAGCATTCGTACTAAAGTTTCTTTGGCTGTTCCTACGAAACCGGCAAAGTCATCGCGGTTAATTGTTATAAATACATTTTTAGTATCATCGTTCCGTTGGTAAACTTTATGGAGGATTAAGAGGCTTAGGGCTACGCGATCTTTTACGCTTTGCTGGGAGAACACCGTCATTTTGTTTACCCACACCGAAAATTCTTTGGAAAGGTTGATGGTTAATTCTTTTGCTAGTGAGGAAGAATGTAAAAAGAGTTTCAGGAAATGTTCCTTTGGCAGGAATGATACAACAACGGAATCCATTGCAACTGCGGAAACCGGATGCGGCTCATCTGCAAGCAAAGGACGGTATCCAAAATAATCTCCTTTTTTATATATGTAAACAATGCTTTCTTTTCCATCTGCATTGGTTTGAAATATTTTTACCTTTCCTTTTTTTAGAATATAAATACCCTTGGAAAGCGTTTCTTCTTTAAACAGGATTTCGTTTTTAGCAAACTCTTTCCGGATCAAATTACTTTTAACGGTAGCGGCTTCCCTGTCTGAAAGCGAATCAAATAAGGACGATGATTTTAAATGGTATTTTTCAATATTAAAATTCATTGTTGTAAAATATCATTTTTTGACTGGGACAAAATTGACAATTGTCAATTTTCATTTTTACACGGGTATTTATATTTGTAACGTAATACTTTAGTTTGTTAGGGAAGCCTGTTGATTTGTAGCGAATCAGCAGGCTTTTGCTTTTGGTACAGGACGTATGAATGTACTATGTTTAATAATCTTGTTTGGTGAAAAAATGTTAAACATCTACCGAAGTCGCTGTTGAAACTTATACATTATCAAGAATTGATAATTGTCAATGGAATAATGCAGGAGTCTTCTTTAATTGCATTATACTTTCAATTAACATGAATCCTATGAACCAACATAAAAGCAGTAGCCAAAGGATACTTTTCTTGCACAGAGTTAGGAACTGGATTAAACGCATTCCGCTAACTCATTTTCTATTTGAAAATGGTTTAAACGTAAAGAATGATTTCACGCATGAATTTATTAAATCACTTCATGAATACCGGTACATAAAGTAACACTATGGCATTACAATTTTTTTCATTATTAGGAGTGATTTTTACAATTTCGCTGATCCTTACAATAGTCATCGCATTTGCAATGCTTATATTTAGATTCTTTATCTTTCCGAGAAGGAACTCCCAAAGAGTAAATCGTCGTTATGGCAACCAGTGATATTACAAAAAAGATTAAGTTACGTAAAATTGTAAAAGACGACTATGCGCAGATAACTGCAATCCAAAAACTTTGTTTTCCTGGTATGTTACCCTGGAGTGAAACTCAGTTTCAAAACCTGCTAACTTATTTTCCGGAAGGTCAGATTTGCATTCAATACGGAAAAAAGATTATTGCATCTTCCTCGTCACTTATTTTGCACTTTGATAATTACAGTGAAACGTCACCCTGGAAAGAGCTAACCGATAATGGGAACATTACCAACCATGATTCTTATGGCGATACGCTTTACGGCATGGAAATCATGGTTCATCCGAGTTATCAGGGCATGAAGCTTTCGCGCAGGTTGTATGATGCGCGAAAGGAACTGGCAAAAAAATTCAATTTAAAAAGGATCATCATTGGTGGCCGCCTTCCAAATTTTCATAAATATTCCTCAGCCCTTTCCATTGATGAATTTGTGGAGAAGGTATTAAACAGGAGTTTATATGATCCTGTTCTCACAGCACAATTATCCAACGGGTTCACTCTGAAACGTGTTTTGCCAAATTATTTACCCAGCGATACTGAATCGGGAGGTTATGCCACGCTCCTGGAATGGGTTAATTACAATCATGAAACTAAAAAGTATGTGAGCTCTCAGGCCCATTATGTGCGGGTAAGCGCCATACAATATCAGATGCGCCCAATTGCCTCGTTCGAAGAGTTTGCCAAACACTGCGAATTTTTCGTGGATACGTCCTCCGATTACCGTAGCGATTTTGTAGTTTTTCCTGAGATGATCACATTGCAACTGTTATCATTCTTGCCCAAGCTTCGTCCTGGTGAGGCTGTCAGGCAACTCAGCGCATACACTTCCCAATATGAAGAGTTGTTTACGCGATTGGCAATCAAATACAACATTAATATCATTGCCGGTTCACATTTTAATGTGGAAAATGATCAGTTATACAACATTTCCTATTTATTCAGGCGGGATGGAACAATGGAGAAGCAGTATAAAATTCATATTCCTTCTTCCGAGCGAAAATGGTGGGGCGTTCAAAACGGGGATAAAGTAAAGATCTTTAATACAGACAAAGGGAAAATTGCCATATTGATTTGCTATGATATTGAGTTTCCTGAACTCGCCCGTATTGCGGTAAGTAAAGGGGCAAAAATTATTTTTGTTCCATTTAATACAGACGACCGAAGAAGTTATTTGCGTGTGAGGTATTGTTCCCAGGCACGAGCGGTAGAAAATCAGGTGTACGTTATCATTACAGGCTGTGTAGGTAATCTTCCCGATGTTGAAAATATGGATGTTCATTTTTCACAATCCGCGATTTTCACACCCTCCGATGTAGAATTTCACAGAGAGGCGATTGCTTCGGAAGCTACTCCCAACGCTGAAACATTGATCTACCAGGATCTTGATCTTAATTTGCTAAAGCGAAACCGGGAAATGGGTTCAGAGCAAACATGGAACGATCGTTCGCAGGGATTTTATACGCTCACTTACCAGGAAGACGGAATAACTAAAGAAGTCTGAAGAATATACATTCCTGTAACAGGAAAGAAAAGATATGCGCGTTAAGAAACTAAATGTAATTGAAAAGTTTGTCAGTTGGATTCACGACCGGACTTCGGAAAAGCAGTTCCTTATTTTTTCAAGCATTCTGGTTGGAATAAGCGCAGGCATTGCCGCAGTTATTCTGAAGACGTTTGTATTTTCAATCAGGCATTACCTGATTGAAAATATATTGCTTAAGTATCACTTTCGGTATTTGTACCTAATCTTACCTCTAATTGGTATTGGATTAACTGCGCTTATTATCAGAATTTTTTTTAAAGACCGGTTTTTCAAAGGCACGAGTTTCATTCTGTTTTCCATTGCTAAAAAAAGTAGCTTTTTGCCTTTTCACCAAATGTATTCCCATTTAATCACAAGCGGATTGACAGTGGGCTTTGGTGGATCCGCCGGTCTTGAATCGCCCATTGTGAGTACGGGTTCGGCAATAGGATCTAACTTTGCACGCACGTATAAATTAACGTATAAGGAAAGAACTTTACTCTTAGCCGCCGGAGCAGCCGGAGGAGTTGCCGGGGCTTTCAATGCCCCTATTGCAGGGGTATTATTTGCTCTGGAAGTTATTTTAATTGATATTTCATTAGGTGCGTTTATTCCCTTATTAATTGCTGCTGCCTCCGGCGCATTGTTATCCAAAATAATATTAAACGAAGAAAGTTTACTCTTCTTTAAGCTTCAGCAACCTTTTAATTACTATAATCTTCCCTTTTACCTCTTGCTTGGCATTTTTGCTGGTTTATCATCTTTGTATTACATTAATTTTTTTGAAAAGGTTGAGCGATATTTTTCCAGGTTTGAATCGCCTTTTGCCAAATGGCTAATTGGCGGATTGGCATTGGCCTTTTTGTTTGCGTTATTTCCTTCACTTTTTGGTGAAGGCTATGAAAGTATCAAAGCACTTTCAGAATACCGGGTAGATGACCTGTTTGAAAACAGCCTTCTTTCAAATTTAATTTTTAACCGGTGGATTTTGCTTGCGTTGCTAATTATTACATTGTTATTAAAAGCTGTTGCTGCAGGCATAACACTTGGTAGTGGCGGTAATGGTGGAAATTTTGCACCTTCATTGTTTGTAGGTGCATATGTCGGTTTTGTGTTTGCCTATTTTCTGAAGTTAATAGGATTTGTTGACGTGCCGGTTAATAATTTTACCATTGTGGCGATGGCCGGCGTTTTGAGCGGAGTTTTCCATGCACCGTTAACCGGCATATTCCTTATTGCTGAAATCACCGGTGGGTATGAATTAATTTTACCACTCATGATTGTTTCATCAATCAGTTATATCATCGTAAAATTTTTTCATCCTCAGTCGCTCGATGTTAGAAAACTCAGAGAGCGTGGCGCAGTTATTTCTGAAGATAGGGATGAAAGTATTTTAGGTAGAATTGATACACTGCAGTTAATTGAAACTGATTTTGCTGCTATTCATTACAAGTCAAGTTTAAGGAAAATAGTAGAAACGATTAAACACACCCGAAGGAATATTTTTCCGGTGATTAAGAAGGATAACAAGCTTCTTGGAATAATTTACCTGGATCATATAAAAGAAGAAATGTTTAATCCTGACTTATACGATGTGGTTACCGCGAAAGAAGTAATGCGTAAGGCCAGGACAGTTATCGATGTGAAAGAAGATATTTTCTCCATTATGGAAAAATTTGAAAAATCCGGACAATGGAACCTTCCTGTTGTGGATAACGGAATGTATATCGGCTTTTTATCAAAGTCGAGCATATTAAATAAGTACCGCCAGGAACTATTAGTTACCTTATAAAAGAATAACAGAACGATTAATTTTTACCGTCTAGTTTATCCTTTTGTAGATTGAAATATACTTTTAACGACGCAAGCTCTTCAAATGAGGTGTATTGATCGGCTTCATTCACAATCAATTGTCTTACAGAAGGATTAGTGGTATAACCGTATAGGAAATAAGAAAGCGTTTTACGCTTGATGTAAAAAGCCAGCGTTAAATCTTCTGCAATCACATCACTTTTATCCAGCATGGCTTTCCCGTCCGAAAGCACACCTAACTGATTTTTTGCCCAGTTATCTAAATTCATTTCAATAAAATCCGAAACGGTATTATTGGCAAGAGCCGTTAACTGTAATCGGTTAGATTCAACACTTAATTTCACAAGCTCCGGTTCCGGAATCCTTGCCAGTGGCTTCAACAATGGTAAATCCACCTCACGTGCAAATCGAATGCTTACAGTAACAAATTCCTCAAGCTTATTCTCCAGTAGGTATTTCGCATATTTAGGCAAGTGTTCAAATACAAAATTTTCTTTCTTCAGTAAATTTTCTTTCATGAGGTCGGTTTAGTACAATACTTGGTGCAACAAATATAAGCTAATTTTCAGTCTAAGGAAATTAATTAGTCTCTTCCCTGAGTTTTTTTAAGAAATTAATGAAATTTACCGCCTCATCAATAGAATAGGATACTTCATTCTTCAGGAAGGAGTTGTCTGAATTTATTTTACTAAAAACGTCAAGCCCTTCCGGAGTTACAGCAATGGCTAATTTACGTTTATTTTTAGGATCAATTACTTTTTTAACAAAACCTTTTTGGGTTAACCGAACGACTGTTCTGGATACGTCAGATCCGGGTTCTAAAACCATTTCTTTTATTTCTTCCAAAGATGCGGCTGTAGGGTGTTTGTAGACGATGATACTCAATACATTTGATTGAATTGGCGTAAGATCGTATACGGCTAACACTTTTTTGTGCTTGTCCATTAAAAAAAAATGGGTATAATGGAGCGCACTCAGTATTTTGGGATAATCAGATACGGGATCTTCAATTTCTTGTATAAAGGTGAATAGTTCGTCCCGTTTCATTGCGGGTAAAGGTACAAATTATCAGTTAAATTCAGCCTTTCCGATACAAAAACTATTACTCGTTAGATTATTTTGATAATAGGTGGATTTTTAGCGCTTACCGCCAAAATTCATCGTATCGTGGTAAAATTTTACTTCTCCCGAACTCACGTCATACATCCCGCCAACAATACCAATTTGTTTCCGCTCTACCAAATCCTGCAAAATCGGACTCCGTTCCAGGATAGATTTTACGGTTCGCTTTACATTAATGGTGGAAACGTTTTCTACAAAAAGGGCATTTTCCGAATTGCGTTTATCTTTTGTGATGGTTTCGGCCGTTACAGCAGGAAGAATTTTGGTGAGCAGGCCTGTTAAATTCCCCATTTCCACGTGATCACAGGCACCTTTGATGGCTCCACATTTGGTGTGCCCTAAAACCACAATGATTTTTGCACCCGCCACTTTGCAGCCAAATTCCATGCTTCCCAAAATATCTTCATTAATAATATTTCCCGCAATGCGTACACTGAATACGTCTCCCAGGCCTTGATCAAAAATAAGTTCAGCTGATGTTCTGCTATCAATGCAACTTAAAATCACGGCAAAAGGATGTTGTCCGTCAGAAGTTTCGTTAACCTGTTGGAGCAGGTTTCTGTTTACTTTTAGATTATTGATAAAACGCTTGTTTCCATCTTTTAAAAGTTCTAAAGCCATCGTTGGTGTAATAGCTGCCTGCATTTCCTTTGTAAGTGTTTTCATAATTTACTAAAGTAGATAAAAATTTTCGGTTGGTGAATTATCAGGAATTTCATTTTCACCAATTAATTGTTTAAGATTGATTTCTATGGTTTTGGCAATGGCTGTTACTGGTGTATCGGTCGGCCGGTTCTCAAAAGGATCCTGCATGTGCGCGGCCGATTTCTCTAAAAGGAAGAAGGCCGTTGAAATCAGAAGTAATAAAGGTATCTCAAAAAAGCCGGCGACATCTTTTAATGAAATGGAAAGAGTTACAACAAACAGGTAAATAATAGAATGCAGAAATATTCTATAAGTAACCGGAAAGATGGTGTTTTTGATTCGTTCCGCTTTTCCCTGGGCATCACATAAGCGCACCAGTGTATCATCTAGTTGCAGTTGTGATAAGATGTCTAAATGACCATTCTCCCTAAGTTGCCGAATGTCCTTACCATGCAATGCCAGCAGCGCCAATGGCTTATTCACTTGTAATTTAATTTCCTCAGTTTCTTTGTCATCAATAAAACGATCAAGGTTTTCCAAAGTGTCAAGGCCTCTCAGGCCCTGACCTAATGAATAGCACCAGGCAATTTGTCTCTTTACAATCTTTCGGATGATGGTTTCGTTGCCGCTTGAAACCAATGTTTGCAGCTGAATGGTTAAGCTACGCGAATCATTTACAATTGCTCCCCAAACTTTTCTTGCTTCCCACCACCTGTCATAAGACTGGTTGAGTTTGAAGGAAAGAAGAATTGATATGGCCGTTCCAATAAAGGTTGGAATGGTTAATGGCATTTCCGGGAGAAAGTGTTTATATTTTTCGGTAATTAAAAGTACTGACAAAGAAACGATAAGTACATAGAAGAAATCCCTCCGTACTTTATTTATGATGTATGAAACCGGTATCCGATGATTTAATAGCATATTGTTTTGCCAATGTTTAGATTTTCTCGTGTATTCTAAATACTGAAACTGATATTTTATTCATAATGAGAAAGTGTTGTATTCATTTGATCCGACTTATATTGATGTTCATAGCCTGAAAAGTGGTAACGTTGAACAACGGAACAATCCGCCAAGTTTGGATATTTGCCGGTAGTCTACTTCAATGGTGGTAAAACCTTTTTCTCTGAGCCAGTACTTTAAATCCACAAATTCGCTTTCAATTATAACCTTGGTAGGACCAAGAGAAAGAACATTAGGAGCCATTGCATAAAATTGCCAATTATTTACTTTAAAAATGTCGGTATCTTCTATATCAATGTTTTCATACAGATCCTCTATATTCTTAATTCCGTCCTCATAAACAATCGCACATTGGTTTCCCAAAGGATTAAAAACACAGTCGAGGTGGAGGGAATGGTCTCTGTGGTCATGCGGATTGGTAACAATTTCGACCTGAATCACCTCACGTTTGCCTTTAAACCGTTCTTTTAAATATTGAAAAGCGTTTGTGTTTGTCCGATCGCTCAACCCTACAAAAACTTTTCCATTGGCTAGTACCACATCTCCACCTTCAATTTTAAGATTATTTTCCTTGGAAAGGTCGGTGATATGTTTGGGGCCTATCAGATCCAGCAAGTAGGTAATGCCTTCAACTTCCTTCTCCCTGCCTTCAATCATTGATGAAATAAAAAACATATCGTCTATTACAAAACCAATATCCCTTGTAAAAATCTGTGTTTTTTTGGAAATGTTTTGAGGTCTGAAAACTTTAATCCCGTTTTCAATCAGGGCCTGTTCAAAATTATTTACATCATGGATCAGATCTTTGCGGCCGGGATAGGTACCGTGATCTAAATGAAATTCTGCTTTCGGATTGTTAGAACCCGGGTCGCTGGTGTCAGTCGCAATTCCCAGGATGACGGAATCAAGTTGCGAGAATTCATTTTCAATCCTTAAGTTTAAAGGCATACGAATGGATGTAACGTTGAAACTGATTCTAAATATATTTCCTTACTGAGCTTTATGCCTTACATATTTTAGATATTATGATTTTACAATAGGTGAAAAAAAATCCGCGTTTTCTTCGTGTTGTCAGATTTGGTTGGATTGGATGCGCCTTTTATTTTTTGGATATGTTTTAAACATGTAATTTCAAGAGTAATTGTTATTAACTCATCTATAACATTTATACAAATTCCTATTGGCCCACTCCGGGGCGCAATTTCAGTCAACACATTCTTTAGTGAAACAGGATAATTAACAAAATGAGCTTCTTTCTGACGGAAAATTTGTTTGGAATAATACAACATGTTTAATGTCACTCTTTATTCATTTGTGAGTTATTACATAATACTTACTTTTAACCCGTCAGAAAAATAAAACCCGAATTTCATTCATTGAAAAATTAAAGTATGAATAGTTTAAAACTGTTTCAGAACGAAGCAACCGGAGTCGTTACCGTTACTGAAAACAGTCAGTATAACAAATTAAGGGCGGAAAAGATTATTGTTTTGGCGCATGTAACAGCACGTGCTTACGGAGAAGTGGTTGATGTTGTGTTGCATGAAGGAGCGGTATTTAATTTCCATGGTAAGATTAAAGGGTCCGTTGAAAATCTGGGCGGAGTTTACCACGTTTTTCCACTTTAAATAATAGGGAAGATATAAGTTCACCAGCTTGATCTCTGTTTTTGGCGTCAATTTTTTACCTCTTGCATTTTTATCCGAATCATTTACAGTTTATTTAAGTTAAACGCGTCAACACCGATTTTAATTTCCTGATGGGCGAATATTACGCCTTTCACGATAGGTACGTTTCTAATTTAGATTAACCAATATTATCGGCATGAGAAAAATTTACATGTTCATTTACAGTTTGTCGGCCTGTGCAATTTCTTTCGCGCAGAGTTTTGAATGGGCAAAAGTTGAAGGATTATACGCCTATGACTACGGGTATGGAATTGCTAATGATGCCGCCGGCAACGTTTACGTAGCGGGTAAGTATGAACAGCAGGCTGTTTTTAGCGGAAATGTTTTACCTATGCAAGGGAACCACGACTCCTACCTCGCTAAATATTCGGCTTCCGGAAGTTTAAACTGGATCAGGACCTGTGGTGGTTTCAATGGCGATTATGCTCATGCTCTTACCTGTGATCATGCAGGAAATCTAGTGGTTGCCGGTGAGGTGGAAGATGGAAATGCGACCATCACTTTCCCTGGTTCAACGGTTACCTTAAACCCTGTTGGCGACAATGATGTATTTGTTGCCTCCTATGATGCTGCCGGCGGAATCCGTTGGGCGCGAACAGACGGTTATAAGTATAATGAGAAGGCCTTGGGCGTGGCTTGTGATCCGTCCGGAAATGTTTTTGTTTGTGGGTATTTTAAAGACACAACTGCTTTTGACGGAAAGTTGATTCCGTCAAAAGGCGCGGAAGACATTTTCATCGCCAAGTATGATCCCAACGGAAACATCCTGTGGATGAAACACGCCGGTGGTCCGGGCGAGGATGAAGCTAAGGCTGTAACCTGCGATGCTTCTGGAAATGTATACGTTTGCGGAATGTATTCGCACGGGGCCATTTTCGGAGGCTCAACATTGGCAACGGCCATTACGCCATACGGACAGTTTTTTGATGGATTCATTGCAAAATATGATTCGGATGGCGCTTTAATTTGGGTAAATAAAATTGAAGGCGATTACGATGATGTTGCCTGGTCAATTACAAAAGATCAGGCGGGAAAACTTTATGTGGCCGGTGAGTTTAGCGGCGCCAGGTTTGATGGACAGAATATAGTATGGCCAAATGGACGTCAGGATGCGTTTGCCGCTTGTTATGACCAAAACGGAAATTTCCAGTGGGTAAATCACGGCGGTGGCCCGATTGCCGACCGTGCAAGAGGTATTGGAACAGATGGCGTTCAGATATTTATAACCGGCCAGTTTGGCCTTAATGGTACTTTTGGCTCGTCCTCTGTGGCTGCCGCAGATAGTTCTGATATTTTTATTTCTGCATTAGATAATATGGGAAATTTTTTGTGGACAAAGACGGTAGGCGGAATAAGGGATTCGTTTGAAATTGATGGTTTTGAATCTGGCATTGCAGTTTGCGCAATTCCGGGTTCAGCCTACGTAACTGGAACGGTTTTAGATGGCGGAGTATTTGACACCTATTCATTTGCAGGTTATAAGCGAACCGATGTATTTGTAACAAAACTATCCACCGTGGTGGGGTTGGATGAAAATTCTAAAAATAGTAATGCGGTAAAACTTTTCCCTAATCCGGCACGCGAAAAATTACTGGTGCGAATGGCTGAAGAGCGGAAGGACGCCGAATTGTTGTTGTTTAATGTATATGGACAGAAGGTTTTAGACCATAAAATTCGGAACAACGACGTAGTAGACCTGATTTCGATACCAGATGGATTTTATACATATCAAATTATTGAGAATGGCCGAACCTTAGAAAACGGCAAATTGATCATCGAATGATGTGCGATCTGTAAAAAATACAACTCAACGATAGAAAAACAAGATATATGAATTATTAATTATTTTTTATATTGTCGCCGAAATTTCCGAATAGAAATTATTACGGGACAAATGAACTAATGAATAAAAAGGAACAACTTGAAGAATTGCATGGTAGAATGATCCAGGAAATTACGGATTATGCTATTATTTTAATGGATCGGGATGGTACCATATTATCGTGGAATAAAGGCGCTGAGCGGATTAAAGGATATAAAGACGAAGAAATTATAGGCCAGAATTTTCGAATATTTTACCTGCCTTCCGATCGCGAAGCTCATCTTCCTGAAAAATTGATTGAACAGGCTATTAAAGAGGGAAGGGCAAAACATATTGGAAGACGGGTTAAAAAAGACGGGTCTACTTTTTGGGGGAGCATTTTAATTACAGCACTACATAATAAGGATAATGAAGTGATTGGTTTTACTAAACTGACCCGTGAATTGCCAGAGGGTCAAACGTCCGATTAAACGCGGTTATTTTAGAAAGGTACCGTCAATTATTAAAAGCCTGGCTCCTTTATTTGAACGGGACCGGTGAGTACTCAGTTCGTCCGAAACGATATAAGACGTTCCTTCCTTTAATGCAATTATTTCGCCAGAACTTAATTCACTGCTGAATTCTCCTTCCAGGCAATGTACAATATGTCCTTTCTTACACCAATGATCAGCAAGGTAATTTTCTGAGTATTCCACTATTCGAACTCTTAATCCATCATATTGCAGTGTTTGCCAAAATGATGTTCCCGTTTCGCCTTTATATTCAACCTTTTCTATGGTTGACCAGTTTACCTGTTGAAATGGAATTTCCATTGCTTTTTCATCTAAAGGTATAGATTAAATAATAAGACAGCAACCTTATACCCAAGGAAATGTTAATCACAATATTTAGAGGATCAAGGCTTCTCTGCTGATCATTCGACATTCCCTCACACATTTTCTACAGGCCTCAGCACATTTCCTGCACTGCTCGCTATCTAAATGGTTTTCGCATTCTTTGGCGCAGGCGTTGCAAATACCTGCACAAACCTCACAAATTTGGATTGCAAATTCACTTTCACTTGCCATCAATTTTGCTGCTAATGCACACATAGCGGCACAGTCGCTATTGAGTTTAATGCACTGGGTCAGGTCTTTTACATTTGCAGATTCCAGGCACGAAGTAGTGCAATGTTTACATTCGGTTGCGCATTCGTAACACGCGTTTATGCAACTTTGAAATTTTTCGTGATTCATATCCGTAAATTTTGATAATTCTTATTTCTAAGATACGTTCCATAAAACTGATTTTGGTAAGTCTTCTTTAAAGTCAATTTTTAAATGGACATTAAGGCTTTTTTATTCGGTAGATAAATCAGCATTTAAGAATTAAAATGCTATGAAATATAGCATTCACGTGGATAAAAGAACAGTAATTTTGTGTTCATGTTCGCCATTATTGATATCGAAACCTGCGGTAGTAAGTACGAATTCCGCAGAGGGCGGATCACGGAGATTTGTATCATCGTTCACGACGGACTTCAGGTTATTGAAAAATTCACCAGTTTAATAAATCCTGAGTGCTACATAAGTCCTTATTTCATTAGTCTCTCCGGCATTACTAACGAAATGGTTGCAAACGCGCCAAAGTTCCATGAGGTTGCTAAAAAGATCATTGAAATGACTGAAGGACGAATTTTCGTTGCACACAATGTTGGTTTCGATTATGGTTTTATTAAAGATGAATTTGCCTCACTTGGTTATAAATATAAAAGAGAAACGCTGTGTACTGTTCGGTTAAGCCGGAAATTAATGCCGGGAAAGCTTTCCTACAGTTTAGGGAAATTATGTGATTCTATTGGCATTGAAATTGAACACAGGCATAGAGCGGAGGGTGACGCGGTTGCTACTGTAAAGTTATTCGAAAAACTGCTCGAATTAAAAAGCATGCATCCTCAATATAAAAATCAAGGTGTTGAGGATTTGATGACACGGCGTATTGATAAAATTAAACAATACATACTTAATAAATTACCGGAGGAGTGCGGTGTTTATTATTTTTTAAATAAAGAAGGTGAAATCATTTACATTGGCAAAAGCGTGAATGTTTATAACCGGGCAATGAGCCATTTCAACAGCAAGGAGTACAAAAGCAAGAAGATGTTGAATGATTTATTTAATGTGGATTTTGTGAAGACAGGGAGTGAACTGATTGCGTTGTTACTGGAAGCAGAAGAAATTAAGAGACATAAACCTAAATATAACCGTATGCGAAAAGCACACGAGTTTACGCATTGTATTGACTGGTTTAAATGTGAGAATGGTATTGTTCATTTTAAACTGGTAGATTACGAAGCTTCTGAAAACAGTTTGCTCTCATTTACTAATTATTTAAGTGCACGCGAGCGGTTAGAGCAGTGGATTGAAGAATATGAATTATGCCTTCGTTACTGTCATCTTACCGGCGATGAATCCATTTGCTTTAATCATCAATTGAAGAAGTGCCGGGGAATTTGCAATGGCGCTGAGGAAATTGAACTTTATAATAAGCGCGCCATGGAAATTATCAATCTGATTGTATTTAAGGATGAACATTTCGCATTGATCGATCACGGCAGGCATAAAGATGAACGATCGATCATCCTTGTTGAAAACAGGAATTTTGTTGGGTACGGACAGTTGGATCATTCGTCATCCTTTAGTTCTATTGACGAATGCCGGAGTTTAATTACTAAACGGCCATTTTACCCGGATGCTAATGACCTGATAAAAGGGTATTTGAAAAATAACCGTTTGAAAAAAATAGTGTTCCGTTAAAAAAGAGTTTTATTATTGGGCATTCCAACCGCCGTCCACCGGAAGAGCGGTTCCGGTCATGGTTTTGGCTACGTCAGAAGCAAGGAAAACCGCGAGCTGGCCTAATTCTTCTAATGAAACAAAATCTTTCACCGCCTGCTTATATAGCATAACTTTATTAACGACATCACTTTCACTCATACTGTGTGCTTTTGCCTGGTCAGCAATTTGCTTTTCTACCAACGGCGTTTTTACGTAACCTGGGCAAATGGCATTGGCAGTAATTCCATAAGGCGCCCCTTCCAAAGCGATGGTTTTAGTAAATCCAACAATACCATGTTTGCTTGCCACGTAAGCGCTTTTAAATTCGGAAGCTACCAGGCCATGAGCAGAAGCGATATTGATAATCCGCCCGAATTTCCGGTCTTTCATTCCTTTCCAAACAGCTTTGGTTAAATGAAATGCAGATGTCAGGTTAATACCAATTATCGCATTCCATTTTTCTTCCGGAAAATCTTCAACAGGAGAAACATGCTGAATGCCAGCATTATTAACTAATACATCGATTCCTCCAAACTTTGAAACCGCATCATCAACCATCTTTCTTAATTCTTCAGGCTTTAGCATGTTGGCGTTACTAAACATAACTTCAATACCAAACTGCTTGCCAACATTATCGGCAATTTCCTGCCCGTTTGTTTCAAGCCCGTTAAATACAATATTGTATTGTTTGCTCTTGGCAAATTCAATAGCAATACCTAAACCAATACCACTTGTACTTCCTGTAATTAAGATTGTTTTCATGTTATTTACGTTTGTTTGCGCTTAAATGATTAAGGCCTTAAGCGTTATGATTGATTATTAACTTGCGGGAGTAATTTATAAAATTAAAAATGCTAGAAATTTGGTTTTAACATATAGCGGCTGTAAAAGTCTACAATATGTTTCACAGCTTCATCTGCCGTGTCAACAATTTTAAAAAGATCAAGATCTACTTCATTTATGTTTTGTTCCTGTTCCAACATAGTAGTTTTAATCCAGTCGATCAAACCAGTCCAATATTCCCTGCCAACGAGTACAACCGGGAATTCAGCAATTTTATTAGTTTGCACAAGCGTTAACGATTCAAATAATTCATCAATTGTTCCAAATCCCCCAGGCATTCCAATGAACCCCTGTGAGTATTTTAAGAAGATTGTTTTCCGAACAAAAAAGTAATTAAAGTCAATGCTTTTATCCCTGTCAATATATTCGTTTGGCCTTTGCTCAAACGGAAGGTTGATATTCAGTCCCACTGAATTTCCTTTTCCTCGCTTTGCGCCTTTGTTTGCAGCTTCCATAATCCCTGGACCACCACCGGTAATTACACCGTAACCTTCCTGGGTAAGTTTAAAAGCAATTTCTTCAGCAAGAATGTAATACTTATTATTGGGTTTAGTGCGTGCCGACCCAAATATAGATACGCAGGGGCCAATTTCCTGCATGCGTTCAAAACCGTTCACGAATTCACTCATGATTTTAAAAATCTTCCAACTGTCGGAAGCCAGGACTTCACGGGTTTCTTTTGTGGCAAATGCTTTTCTTATTTTATCTTCTTTATCGAGGGTCATGATCATATTACTTATTATTATTCTTTTTTAGTTCTTAAGAATTTATGTACGAATATACAGAGTTTTGAGCTGAGTAAAGCCTCCTACATAAAAATGATGGCATTAGAGTTCTTTTTTTAAAAACGGTGCAGTATATCCTTTTTTTGATTTAACTAGTTCTTCGGGGGTGCCGGTAAAGAGAATTTCACCACCGCCTTTTCCGCCTTCCAATCCAACTTCAATCAGATGGTCGGCTACTTTAATGATGTCCATATTGTGTTCAATTACAAGAACGGTATTACCGCCATCAACCAGGCGATTTAATACGCCTAACAAAATTCGTATGTCTTCAAAATGTAGTCCCGTTGTAGGCTCATCCAGAATATAAAGAGTGTTTCCTGTATCCCGTTTACTAAGTTCTGTTGAAAGTTTTACGCGCTGGGCTTCACCGCCGCTTAACGTTGTTGCCTGCTGCCCCAAAGTAATATATCCTAGACCCACATCCTGAAGTGTTTTGATCTGGCGATAAATGTTAGGCAAATTTTCAAAAAATTCACATGCCTGGTCTATTGTCATATTCAACACATCACTGATGGATTTTCCTTTATACCGGATTTCGCAGGTTTCACGATTGTAACGCTTACCATTGCACTCATCACAGTTTACGTAAACATCCGGTAGAAAATTCATTTCAATTGTTTTTACTCCAGCGCCTCCGCAGGTTTCACAACGTCCGCCTTTTACATTGAAGGAAAATCGTCCGGGCTTGTAACCCCTGATTTTGGATTCAGGTAATTCAGCAAACAAGTTTCGGATATCAGAAAACACATTCGTATAAGTTGCCGGGTTGCTTCGTGGTGTACGGCCAATTGGAGACTGATCGATATCAATTACCTTATCAATATTTTCAATCCCGTTAAACGATTTATATGGTAAAGGGCGTTTTTCAGAATTATAAAAATAATTGCTTAATATTGGGTAAAGTGTTTCATTAATCAAACTGGATTTTCCGCTTCCGCTAACACCTGTAACGCAGATGAACTTACCTAACGGAATATCGACATTCACGTTCTTTAAATTATGACCCGTACAGCCCTTTAAGCTTAATTTTTTACCATTTCCTTTCCGGCGAATTTTGGGTACTTCGATAAGTCTTTTCCCTGTAATGTATTCTGACGTCACCGTATTAAACCGAAGCATTTGTTTAGGCGGCGCTGCGGCAACAACACGCCCGCCATGCACACCTGCGCCGGGTCCGATATCAATCACGTAATCACTTTCAATAATCATGTCCTTATCGTGCTCTACAACTAAAACACTATTTCCAACATCACGCAGGTTTTTTAAAGCGTCAATTAATTTCATGTTATCCCTTTGATGCAATCCTATGCTTGGCTCATCAAGGATGTATAGTACGCCTACCAATTGAGAACCAATTTGTGTTGCTAACCGAATCCGCTGAGCTTCGCCACCGCTTAAGGTTTTAGAGGATCGGTTGAGCGTCACATAATCCAATCCCACTTCGAGTAAAAATCCAATCCGGGTTCTGATTTCTTTTAAAACTTCTTTAGCAATCACATTCTGTGACTTACTTAACCTTTTTTCAATTCCTTTAAACCATTCATTTAAAACGGTGATGTCCATTTCTGACAATTCCGCAATATGTTTTCCATCTATTTTAAAGTAAAGGGCTTCTTTTTTAAGTCGTGTGCCATCACAGGTTGCACAGTTTATTTTATTTGTGAAGCCTTCAACCCATCGGCTCATCGCGGGTGAAGGATTTTCTTCTGCCTGCCGGGCAATGTGCGTGGCGATACCGTCGAACAAAGAACTATATCCTCCGGAATTAGTATCCGACTTTATAGTGAACAGTTCTTCTGTGCCATTCAATAAAATATTAACAGCCTCCTCCGGAATTTCTTCAAAAGGGGTATCCAGTGTGAACTTATACTTTTCGCCAATAGCCTCGATTTGCTTAAATACCCAAGTGCCTTTTGATGGGCCTAACGGTGCGATAGCTCCTTTACGAATAGAAAGATTGGGATTAGGAACAATTTTACTGATGTCTACTTCCGAAACAACACCCAAGCCGTTACAATGCGGACAAGCGCCATAAGGAGAATTAAATGAAAAAAGATTTGGGGCCGGTTCATCGTATGAAATACCGGAGGTAGGGCACATCAGCGAACGACTGAAAAACTGAACTTTGCCAAATCCGAAACCTGAAGCCGGCTTCTTTTTAGGTTTAGGTTCCATTTCTTCATGTTCTATCACCATGATCGTTCCTTTACCTTGCTTCATTGCAGTCTGTAACGACTGATGAAGCCTTGGTTTAACATCTTTGCCGATTTCTAAACGGTCAATTACAATTTCAATGTCATGGATCTTATAACGGTCTACCTGCATCTTAGCGGTAATATCTACGATGCTACCATCAATGCGCACTTTATTGAATCCTTTTTTGCGAACGTCTTCAAACAATTCGCGGTAATGCCCCTTTCTTCCTTTAACTACAGGTGCAAGTAAATTTATTTTTTTCTGTTTGTATTTTTCAAGGATCAATTCTATAATCTGATCGTCGCTATACCGTACCATTTTTTCTCCCGTAACATAAGAGAAAGCCTCGCCGGCACGAGCATATAATAAGCGAAGAAAATCATAAATTTCCGTGATTGTTCCAACAGTTGACCGTGGATTCTTATTGACTGTTTTTTGTTCAATGGAAATTACCGGGCTTAACCCCGATATTTTATCCACGTCCGGTCTTTCCATATTGCCAAGAAACTGTCGGGCATAACTTGAAAAACTTTCAATATAACGGCGCTGACCTTCCGCATAAATTGTGTCGAATGCCAGTGACGACTTTCCGCTTCCACTTAATCCGGTTAAAACTACTAATTGATTGCGGGGTATTGTGAGGGATATATCTTTTAAATTATGCGCACGTGCGCCAATTACTTCAATGTGTTCTTCTTCCATTCCAAAATTTAAGATACTAAAGATAAGGAATTTGGAGGCTGAAGGTTTCCTAATAAGTCATAAATTTTTAGGAGCGCGGTTGTGTTGCAGAGAATCAACCAACAGCTTGAGCGTATCGCTTTTACCATGAATGGTCACAGAATCCGTTGAGAGTGATTGAGGAAACACATCATTAAAATAGGTACTTAAATCAATATTCTGATTTTTTGGAATTTTAAAAATGAACGGATGGTGGTCGGGATTATTTAATTTATCCCCAATAATCCATGGGTTAAACGTTTTAAGTGTAACAACATTCGTACCCATATATTTAGCGAAGGTCGTTAAGAGAGTAATGCTCGAATCTACTTTAATCATCTTAAAAGCCGGAAAAGATCCTTTTTTAATTTTACTTTTTACCCCGAAGTGCTCGGGGTCCGATAACAGCGTTTTAAAGGCCAGGATTCTGTAAATGAAGCTGCCTGTTTCTTTATTCAACAACAGATCATAGTAATTGTTGGTGTTTTGTTTTTTCAATGCGTTTTGAATACCGCCAATTCCCACATTATAAGCGGCTGCTGCAAGCGTCCAGTTTTGAAAATACCGGTATGCATCCTTGAAATGTTTGCATGCCACATAGGTCGATTTTTCTACATCCAGCCGTTCATCTACTTCATTGTTGACAATAAGTCCGTAATGCTGGGCAGTTACCGGCATTAGTTGCCAGAAGCCGGCAGCGCCCATCGGCGAAACAACATTAGATAAGTGACTTTCTATCATCGCAACGTATTTAAAGTCATCAGGGACACCTTCTTTTTTTAAGATCGGTTCAATTAATGGAAACCATTTTTGAGCTTTTACAAATAAGGAGACAGATGAGTTTTTCCATGTTTTATTGGCGAAGAATTCCTTTTCAAGGCTCTCTTTAATTTCGTAATCGTTTTGAGGAACCTTTTCTCCTGCGAACTGAAGATTTGTCGGGATATTCAAGCCTAATACTTTAAAATTTGAGTTTGAATAGTCGAGTGAATGGATTCTTGGTGTAAAGGCTGATAGGCGGATCAGTACCACGATCAGCAGCCACGAAACAAAACTCACATAGATTTTTTTATAGAGAGGAGATGGTTCGCGAAAAATTTTTAATATCCAAACAGATATTGTCACTTCCGTTTAATAATCGTATTGAGATATAAAGATACAAAAGCTATCAAACAAAAGCCAATAGCGGCAGCGATCCAAACTGTATGGTAATTTAGGATTAAATTTAATGCCAATGCCAGGCCGGTTAATCCTATTCCACAAAATAAAATTGCGATTCTTTTTTCAGTTACACCCCGGAAAAACAGATGATGTGTCGTATGATCTTTCCCTCCAACAAAAGGTGATTGTCCTCTCTTGATGCGGTTAATACTCACAGTTATTGTATCTGTTATTGGTAAAATAAATACTAATCCTACTGATAGAAACCCTAAAGACACAGGATTGATGGAAAACCAGGAGTAATGTACCAGAGTAAAAGAATTCCAACAGTAATCGATCCCGGCAACCGATAAAAAAGCGCCTAAAAACTGGCTACCGGTATCACCCATAAACATTTTTGCTGGGTGCCAGTTGTATACTAAAAATCCGAGTAATGCACCTGCAATACCCATGCTCAGTATCGGAATAGGTGCAAGGATCATATTGAGATTCAGGTTTAATAGTATTATGAAAAATAAAATTACGATGGAAACAATAGTCGTTATGCCATCCATATTATCCAGCATGTTGATTGAATTCATTAATCCAATGACCCATAAAATGGTTAATCCAAAGTTTAAGCCATCATTAGTAAATATACTTATTTTGGTTCCAGTGAAATAGAGAACCAAGCCGCAGAGAAGTTGGGTTGTAAACTTTAAAAGTGGTTGCGTGTTGTAAGCATCATCCGCCAGACCCATTAAAAACGCAATGGTACACACCACAAAAACGCCAACGATTTTTAAATTTTCATAATCAATTGGTAATAAATGATCGATAAAATTGAGAACTATAAACGAGAGCAGAAAAATCACGAAAAAGGAAATGCCGCCAACCGATGGCTTCACTGCCGGGCTCCACCGAATGTCTTTTGTATTTGTTTGTGAGCGAACCCCTAATGTTTGCGAAAATTTAAGCAGAATGGAATTAAATACGATCGACAATAGAAATGTAGGACCAATAGAAAGGACCACAAACAGCAGGGTGTTATTCTGGAAATAAGTCATTAAAACGGACTTTTAAATTCTTTGAAGGGAGTGCCGGTTAAATCTTTTTCAGAAAGTATCGGGTCTTTTATGTTCCAGGTGATTCCCAACGAAGGGTCGTTCCATAAAACGGTGCCTTCCGAGGCCTTGTTGTATAGGTCTGTACATTTATAAGAAAAAATGGTGTTATCTCTTAATGTTAAAAATCCGTGGGCAAACCCGGGGGGAATATAGAACATCGTTTTATTTTCTTCTGTTAATTCAATTGAAACATGTTGTCCGTATGTTTCGGAATCTTTTCGGATATCGACTGCTACATCAAGCACGGCCCCTGTAATAACACGTACGAGTTTACCCTGCGCAAAGGGAGGCGCCTGAAAATGCAGTCCTCTTAATACTCCGGTGTGCGAAAGTGATTGATTGTCCTGTAAAAAGTTCACATTAATATTATGGTCGCGGAAAACCCTTTCGTTATAACTTTCAAAAAAATATCCCCTGGTATCAGCAAATACTTTGGGTTTAATAATTAACAGGTCTTTAATTTTTGTTTCAATTACTTCCATAATTTAGAAAATCGTTTCTTTTTCTCTACCGAGTCGTCCGAATAATATCCATTACCATAGCCATACCCGTAACCGTATCCGTAACCATATTTATAACCGTAAGTAGACCGCGTAGTGTCAACTCCGTTCAGAATCATTGAAAGATTTTTTATGTTTCCCTCATTTATGAGTTTATCAAGAATTTGAACAAATGCTTTTTTCGAATAATCAGCCCTGAATACATAAATCGGGAAATCGGCTTTTTGGATGGTTGTGATCCCGTCAGTAACGAGTCCTATCGGCGGATTATCAAATACAATATAATCATAGTCGAGTTTCAATTCTTCTATTAATATATTCAAACGGCTGCTAATGATCAACTCAGACGGATTCGGAGGAATAGGACCGGCAGTGATATAATCAAGGTTTGGGAAGTGGCTTTTATTAATACATTCTTTTGTGGGAGTCATGTTGGTAAGAATCGTACTCATCCCGATTTCATTGGTAACTCCAAATCCTTTATGAATTTTAGGTTTCCGCATATCCAGGTCAAGTAGAATTACTTTTTTTCCTGTGTATGCCAAAATTCCCGCAACATTCAAGCATACAAAGGTTTTTCCCTCACCGGAAATCGATGATGTAACTGCAATTATTTTCGCGCCTTCCGAATTATTAATAAAATTGAGGTTAGACCGTATGCTTCGGAAAGCCTCCGATATCTGAGACTTTGGGTTCTTGTCAACCACCAATTGCGACACAGGAACATCGCTCTCATAATTAGGAACAATGCCGAGTACAGAAATGGAAGCGTCAATATTGTTTACTACATCATTGATCGACGTTATTTTATCATGTACAAAATAGCGTATAAATACCAATAACAGGGAAAGAAGTAGAGCAGACAGGATAGCTATGAGAATGGCATTTCTTTTATTAGGTGAAACCCAGGCGCCATCATGTATAGCTTCTTCCAAAATAACGTTTTCTGACACAAAACCAGCTTTGGAAATGGAGAACTCCGTTTTCTTTTCCAGGAGCATTGTATAATATTTTTCACTGATACTAAACAACCGCATTAATCGGGAATGTTCAAGGTCCTCATCCGGATTGTTGATGTTTTTGCTTTTGTATTCGGAATATTTTTGCGTAAGTGTTGTGTATTTTGATTTGTATTTTAATCGTACGGCATTGATGGTCTCAATCAATAATTTTTTTTGGGTCTCAATGTTGAAGTTAATTTGTTTAACGTTTTCACTGCTAGGTGTAACCATGTATAACAGGTCTTCTTTTTCTAAAAGCAGTTTTTGAATATTCTGTGTATATTCTTTTATTGCATTTTCATACTCGGTACCGGATATTAATGAAATTAACTGATACGTATCAATACCCTTATTTTTTAAAATATTTTGCTGCAATTCTGCTAAAATTTTTTCATCCAGTTCAGCTTTTAATAAATCATCTTCAATCTTTGTCAGCCTTACTGCGTTAGGATCAACGGCTTCATTTTTAACGGTGTAATTGTGTGTTTTTCTAAACTCCTGTAAATTGTTTTCGCTCGATTTTAAGTCACTGTATACCAGATCGAGCTGACCATCAATAAACGCGATGATACTTTTTGAGCTTTCGCTTTTTCGCTCCACGTCGAACTGCAGATATTCTTTAGAAATAAGATTAACCAAATCCTTAGATTTTTGAGGATTTATATCAGTTACTTTTATCTGAATGGTTCGGGCTGCTTCATTGATTAATTTTATATCAATTTTGGATTGTAAATCGGTCGTTACATTATCAATATTGTTAATTATAAAATACGACTTATTGCCTGCCGTTAACTGTGATGAAAAGGTGTGTTTGTCAATTTTAGAATTAGGTGAAATACTCAGTTCGAAGTAGGGTGTATTAACTACATTATACGTTGTGAATGGAATAACATAATTTTTTCCTTCAACGGTATAATTGAGCTGGCCCGAATTGGCGTCCTTAAACTCAATGTAAATCTTCGTACCATAAATAGCGTTACGCTTGACATTAAATTTAACAAGGAAGGGAGATGATAGATAGAGTTCGTTATTTTTGAATGTACCCTCGTTAAAATAACTCACTTGAATATCAGATTTCTCAACAACACGTTTCAAAAATATGCGTGAGCGGATTTGCTCAATGGCTTCAGCAATCTTGTTATCACCACCATCAAATTTTGTCATTTGAAGCACTTCAGTTGCCTGGTTGTTTTTATTAATCTGAATGATTGTTGACGACTGATATTCTGGCTGGCTATATCTTAAATAAATTACCGCTATGCCAATACTTAAAACAAAAAAGGCAAAAATGAACCAAAGGCTTTTCTTGATGATATAAATCACTAAACCTAAGTCAAGTTCACTACTGAACTTTGAAACCCGGTCCCTATATTTATCAATAGAGTTAGTGCCTTGGGGTTGAATCATCTTATCCTTTCTGTAAGGGTATAAAGTAAGAAGGTAGTGCTGATTAAAGATACAATCGGTGTAATTTCAGCAACTAAAGTACGGGCAAAACGGTATCGCGGTTCAACATAAATGATATCATGCGCCAGTACAACCGTATTTCCAACAGCAATTCCCTCAATTTTAGAAAGATCCATCAGATACACTTTAGGAGGTTGATTTTCCTGGTTTCGGATTAATTTTACTTTATACGCTTTGCCGTCATCCGAAATGCCGCCTGTTAAAGCAAGCGCTTCAATTACAGTAGTGTTGTTATTCACAAGATTTAAAACTTTTGCAGCACCGCCATTACCAGGAAATACGATCACCCTCTTATTCGTAATTGTAAGGTATACAAAGGGTTTTACATAATAGTCGGCGTAAATTTGCTCAAGGTATTCGGTAGCCTCACGTACGCTTAAACCGGCTAATTTTACGCGACCCACCAATGGAAGTTTTGCAGTTCCATCCCTGGTGACCACATAATCGATATCAATAAAACGAGCGTTTTGTGCAGTATTAGCTAAATCCACAATTTTAAAACCATCATTTGAAAATATTCGAACGTTGATGATATCGTTGAAATCTATCTTATAATCCTGTTTGGATAAAGAATCTACAATTTTATCATAAGTATAATCCTTTGGAGTTTTCAGCATTAAATTTGGTCGAAGAAGTTTACAGGAAGAAAACCCCAACAATACCAAAAGAAAAGAGAAATATTTTAAAAAACGCATATAAATGAATTATACGAACAAAGTTAAGATTTATCCACTAATTACAAAATCAGGCGCATTTTAACAGGTGATGGTATAATTGCCTCATGTCTTCCACAAGGCGTCCGAATCCAAAATTGGAAAGTGCCCATTTCTCACCTTTCTGAGCAACCTCGCTTCGAAATATTTGCTGAATACAAGTCGTTAAAAGATTATCAAAGAATGCATTTTTGTCATTGACATTTGATAACAGGCCACACTCCGGGTGAAGGATATCTTCGATACCACCCACGTTGGTAGCAACTACGTATTTTCCAGCAGCCTGGGCTTCAATAATACTCACCGGTGTCCCTTCATTTAATGACGTTAGTGTAATAACGTCTAAACCATGCAAAGCCCATTCTACATTTGTGATCCATGACGTAAAAATAACATCCACCGCTTCAGCGGGGTTATCCGACCATGTAACACCATTTTTTTTACAGGATTCAATGATGGAATCCTTTGTGTCGCCGTCGCCTATGATAAATCCCTTAAAATTTTTAATTCCATGTTGTTTCAGGAAAGCGATCGCTTCAATAAAAAGACTGTGGTTTTTTATTGGAGCAAGCCTGCCAATGATTCCTATGGCAATCTGTTCTGGCTCCAGCCTGTATTTGAATCTGAATTCTTCACGGTTTTTTTCTTTATTCGTCGTGAACTTTTCCAGATTAAAACCTAATGGAACGACATGAATTTTTTCTTTTGGAGCAATATTAAAAATTTCTGAAAGTTCATGTTTTTGTTTATTGCTGATTGCAATGACCGCAGTTGAGTGTTTAGCGAGGTATCGCTCAATAGTTATGTAAAAAGCAGTTTTTAGTTTACCAAAATAAGAATGAAACACGTGGCCATGAAAAGTATGAACTATAACAGGAACCTTACAATGAATAGCAGCTAAACGGCCAATTGCACCAGCCTTCGAAGCATGCGTATGAACAATATCCGGTTTGAACTCTTTGATGAGATTTTTTATTTCTTTATAAGCCCTGAAATCAGAAGATACATTTACTTCGCGTTGAAACTGATTTAAAACCAAAGGCTTAAGCCCCAGGCTTTCGGGTATGTAAAGCGAACTATCTTCCCCTTCTTCTTCCGGTCCGCCCACTAATAACGTTTCATATTCGGGGGCAAGGTATTTTGAAAGGTAACTGACGTTGTATGTTATTCCGCCAATGTTGAAGCGGTTGATGATTCTTAGAACTTTAGGCAAAACATTAATTTAGGTTTAATTCCATTGAAAGCGTGTTAAAGTCTATGCAGTCGAAATTTCCTGAACTCATCATCAATAAAACATGATTCCGGAGTGATTTTGACTTGAGATAATTTATAAGTGCAGTACTGTCCGTAAATATTTTTAAATCATTCCGGTTAAAATATTTTGAGATTTGCGTTTCTGTAATCGGTTTTAATTTTTTGTGTGCAATTGTTTGAGGATTAAAGTAAACGATTGCTTCATCCGCATCATTCATCGCACCGTTATATTCTGAAAGGAAGTTTTCGTTCAAGCTGCTAAAGGTATGCAACTCCATACACGCAATTATGGTACGATTATTAAATTGCTGTTTAGTTGCCTGGGTAGTTGCTTTAAGTTTAGAGGGGGAATGGGCAAAGTCTTTATAAAAAGCAAAATTATCAGTTTTAGCTACCAACTCTAAACGTTTTGCAGCGCCTTTAAAGGTTTGAATCGCATCGTAAAATTGCGCGTCGCTTAGCCCTAAGGTGTTACAAACTAATCGGGCGCCGTTTAAATTCATCAGATTATGGTTCCCGAAAATCTGAAGTGGGATTTCTTGCCCTTTTTCTATCAGGTATGTAGTACCGTTTTGTATATGGTGTGTTGGAATAGAATAGGGTAATTTCTTGAGTTTATTTTTGATTCCGCTATGCCCGGCTATCTGTTTAAGGTCCTTGTCTTCTTCACAGAATATCAGAGTACCGTTTGGTTCTATTAAATCAATAAATTGTTCGAACTGATTTATGTAAATTTCAAATGTTGGGAAAACGTTAATGTGATCCCACGCAATGCCACTGAGAACTGCAATATGTGGACGATACAAATGAAACTTTGGCCTGCGATCAATAGGGGAGGCGAGGTATTCGTCACCTTCCAGGACCGCGATGGGCGCATCATTTGTTAATTTTACCATTGTATTAAATCCTTCCAATTGCGCTCCAACAAGATAGTCGGCATCCAAATGGTGAAAATTTAATACATGCAGAATCATTGCCGTTATGGTGGTTTTACCATGGCTTCCTCCTACCACAACACGGGTTTTGTTTTTTGTAGCCTCAAAAATGTACTCGGGATAGGAATACACTTTTAAACCTAATTCTTTAGCTCTTATTAATTCAGGATTGTCTTCTCGCGCATGCATTCCCAAGATAACAGCGTCAATTTCAGACGTTATTTTTGATGGAAACCATCCTATCTCTGGGGGAAGAATACCAGCTTTTTGTAGGCGTGATTTCGAAGGTTCATTAATCTCATCGTCGCTTCCACTAACCGTAAATCCTTTTTCATGCAGCGCCAATGCCATGTTATGCATCGCGCTTCCCCCAATTGCTATTAAATGAACCCTCATTCTTTCTGATTATATTACGAAGTAAGCTTTTAAAAACTAAAAATGCAGGCATTTGTAGCCTGCATTTTAAACAATGATTTGTTAAGTATTATGCCATTGCTGGGTTAGGTTTACCTAATGCATAAAGCAATTTCGCATGAGCCGCTATGGCTCCAACAAAAGTTTTTTTAGAATAGTATGGTAAATTGAATTCTTTCGCGGTTTGCTGAATGATGGGTGCAATTTTTTTATAATGCACATGGCAGATATTAGGGAATAAATGATGCTCTACCTGGAAATTTAATCCCCCTACAAACCAGGAAAAAGCCCAGCTTTTTTGAGCAAAATTTGTGGTGGTTTTTAACTGGTGCGAGGCCCAGTCATCCTGCATATTTCCTGTAGAGTCTGGAAGAGGAAATTCTGTAAGGTCTACAACATGCGCCGGTTGAAATATTAAAGCAAGAATTAAACCGCAGGTAAAATGCATAATCGACCAACCAATTAATATCTGATACCATGGATTTTCCATCACAAGTAACGGCAGTGCAAGACTATAACCTAAATAAAAGATTTTGTTTAAAATCAGAAGAAACAATTGCTTTTTAAAGGTTGTTTTCTTTGTTGCCAATAAGCCTTTTCTGTTATATCGTGCCAATTGTTGAAAATCCTTGGTCGTTGCCCACATAATGGTCATTAACCCATAAAAGAACCACGCGTATAAATATTGGTACTTGTGAATTTTTTTATAATCAGCATGTGGGTCAAAACGCATAAACCCGGGAGGCGCGATATCCTCATCATGCTCGTGAATATTGGTATAGGTATGGTGAAGTACATTATGCTGTAGTTGCCAGTTAATGGAACTTCCACCAATGAAATTCATACTGCGGCACATAAGGGCATTGATTTTAGCATTTCTGGAATAAGACCCATGGTTTGCGTCGTGCATGATCGATAATCCAATGCCACTCATCCCAAATCCCATAACCACACATAAGAACGATTGTAACCAGAGATTGTCGAAGACGTTGAAAATCAGAAGGATAAATGGAGTAAAGTAGAGGGTAAACATGAATATAGACTTTATAACCATTTGGGCGTTTCCGTAACGCGAGAGGTTATTTTCCTTGAAGTAATCGTCTACTCTTTTTTTTGCTGTTAAATAGAAGGAACGGTTGGCATTGTTAAAGCGAATTGTTTGTGTACTCATTATTCAATTAAGGTAATAGGGTGTTAAATACCAAAGATAAAACTTTAAAACCCAAAAATCAAGAGGCCGACGCATGCATAATTCAACAATGTTATGTTGCAAAGGCATTGTTTAGATAAACCATGAAGTTTTTGGGATAGATTCTATTTATAAAGCGATAAAATAAAACTTACAAGACTTTCAACTTCCTCTTTTTGGCTTTTTTTACCAAGTGAGAAACGGATAGAATTCGACGCGTCTAAGTTATCGAGGCCCATACTTTTTAAAACGTGTGAAGGTTCGGGCGTTGCGGAGGTACAGGCCGAACCTAAGGCCACGGCATATTGGTGTTTTAGGTGAGAATATACATGGTCGCCGTTAGTTAAAGGCGGCAAATACAGGTTAGATGTATTATAAAGTCTGTACCGCGTTGACCCGTTAATTCTTAAACCTGGTATTTCTAAAAGTTGATGTTCGATATAACCACGCAGTTTGGATATTCTGGTATTATCCTCCCAAAATTCATCACTTGCTATATCGCAGGCTTTTCCTAATCCAACAATTCCGGGTACATTTAACGTGCCGCTTCGTTTAGCGTTTTCGTGACCGCCCCCGTGAAAAAGAGGAATCAGATTGACACGTGGATTTTTTCTTCGTATAAAAAGGGCACCAGCACCCTTTGGTCCATATAGCTTGTGCGAGGAAACACAGCAAACATCAATGCCGGTTTCATTAACATCCAAAGGAAGTTTTCCTGCCATCTGAGTGGTATCGCTAAAAAAAATCGCGCCGGCAGCATGAGTAAATTCAGAAATTTTTTCCAAATCCTGTAATACGCCGGTCTCGTTATTGGCAGCCATTACAGCTACCAGAATGGTTTTGTCGGTAAGGACAGATTTCAGTTCATCCAAATCAATCCGCCCTTCCTGATCGACACCTAAAAAAGTTACCTCGGCACCTCTTTCCTGTAGAAAAGCACAAGTATCAAGCACAGCCTTGTGTTCGGTAACACACGTGATAATATGATTTCCTTTACTTTTGTAAGCGTAATAAATTCCTTTCAAAGCCAAATTTATGGATTCAGTAGCACCAGAGGTAAAAATAATTTCCGAAGCTTCAGCGCCAATAAAATCGGCTACTTGTTTCCGTGCTTTTTCAACAGCGCCTTGCGCGTGCCATCCAAAGGCATGGGTGCTGCTGGATGCATTTCCGAAATGTTCGGAAAAAAATGGTAACATTTCTTCCAATACACGATTATCAACGGGGGTTGTAGAATTGTAATCGAAATAAACCATTAAGCTTTTTCAATAATCGCGGCATATCCCTGCCCAACTCCAATACACATGGTTACCAACGCATATTTTTTATTTTGCAGGTTTAGTTCAATAGCAGCAGAATTGATAATTCTTGCACCGCTCATTCCTAAGGGATGACCTAAAGCAATTGCTCCTCCATTTGGATTGATTCTAGGATCTTTATCATCAAGCCCCCACTGGCGTATGCATCCCAAAGCCTGAGCTGCAAATGCCTCGTTCAGTTCGATCAGGTCAATATCTTTCCAAGTAAGTCCCGCTTTTGCCAAAGCAAGTTTCGCTGCCTCCACAGGCCCTAATCCCATGATACGCGGTTCAACCCCGGTTACTGCACTGCTTACAATTCTCACGAGTGGTTTTAGATTATAAGATTTAATCGCATGCTCACTGGCCAGTAAAATAGCAGCGGCACCATCATTTAATCCTGAAGCATTTCCTGCAGTCACCGTTCCGTCTTTGCGAAACGAAGGTTTTAATTTCTGGAGCCCTTCCAAGTTGGTTCCGGGTTTCGCGAATTCATCGGTTTTAAAAACAAGCGGGTCGCCCTTTTTCTGAGGAATTTCAACGGGCACTATTTCTTTTTCGAATCTACCAGCAGCAATAGCCTTGGCAGCTTTTTGCTGGCTCCATAAGGCGAAGGTATCCTGATCTTCACGACTAATTTTATGCATTTCAGCAACATTTTCAGCGGTTTCACCCATTGCATCTACGCCAAATTTTTCTTTCAATTTAGGATTGATGAATCGCCATCCGAAACTACTGTCAAATAATTGTTGATCACGTCCAAAAGCTGAACTGGCTTTACTCATAACCAGAGGTCCACGTGTCATATTTTCTACTCCTGAAGAGATCATTAAATCCGCTTCTCCTAACTGAATGTACCGTGCCGCGTCAACTGTCGCACTTAATCCGGATGCACACAACCTATTTACCGTTTGACCGGGTACCGTAATAGGCAAACCCGCCATTAGTGATGCCATCCTAGCAACGTTACGATTGTCTTCTCCGGCCTGGTTTGCGCAACCCATAATGACGTCTACTACTTTTGAAAAATCAACGGACGGATTTTTCACCATTAATTCTTTTAATACAAGAGTTGCTAAATCATCTGTTCTTACCGTGGATAAAATTCCCCCGAAATTTCCTATGGCGGTTCTTACGCCGTTAATAATGTATGCTTGTTGCATGAGTAATAGAGTTGAGGTACAAAAGTATTGTTTTTACTAAAACTTACTCATTTAAACAGGCATTTTAATAGTTTTAGGTTTTTTAGCACACTAAAGAAGTTGGATTTTCGTTTCTTTGTAGTTGAATCACAATTATTTACTGTTTTTTGAAGGGAACATTCGCATATATATTGACTCTTTTGAGCTGTGTCCTATTTTGTGAGCTAAAAGGACAACTGGCGGCTCCTGATTTGAGATGTGTGTCTGTCACATCTCCAACCAGTGCGGTTTTGTCGTGGATTATTCCGCCTGATCCTTCCGGGTTATTTTCAGAATATCAAATCTGGTCGTCTTCAGTTCAAACAGGGCCTTTTGTAAAGATCGGTACAGTGAATGTTTATGCACAAACATCATTTACCCAAGTTCCTACGAATGCCGACTTGCAATCCCAGTATTATTATATGACAACGGTGAGTGGAACCACAAGTTCGTTGCCCTCAGATACTTTGCGATCAATTTTTGTAAATTTTAGTAATCCCAATGGCGTTGTTAGTTTGAACTGGAATGCCGTTCACACGCCGTTATTACCAAGTTCATCTGTCACATATACATTGTCGAGGGAAGCGCCGGCTGGTACCTGGACAGCCATTTATGTAGGGAATAAGCAGAATTATAAAGATACAATTGAAGTTTGTAAGATTTTTTATAATTACAAAGTAGAGATTGCAGATAACTCCGGATGTATATCGTTGTCGAATGTAACGGGCGATACCTGTTATAACATACAGGCACCAAATATCATCGTTATTGATTCGGTATCTGTAAAGGCTAATGGAGAATCGGTTATCGGCTGGTCACCGTCCTCATCAATGGATGTTACCTCCTACATTATTTATAAATCGTCGGGTGGCTTTCTTATTCCCATAGATACGGTATTTGGTTATAATAATACCGCATTTACTTTCACATCAACGTCTGCAAATTCCGGTTCTGAGGGATATTGTGTGGCTGCAGCAGATAGCTGTGGCAATTATAGTATTCCGAGCCTCACTCATAACACGATGTTTTTAAAAGCAACTTATGATTTATGCTCGAGAACAGCTGGCTTATCCTGGACAGCGTATTCCAATCTGACAAATAATGTGTTAAAATATGATGTCTATTGTTCTGTTGATGGCGCTCTACCTTTTTTAGTCGGTTCTGCGACTGGAACAACATTTAACCATACGTCACTTATCCCAGGCTCTAATTATTGCTATACCATACGGGTTTGGAATTCAGATCAGTCAATCAGCGCTAGTTCAAATCAAACTTGTCTCACAGCTGGCAGTTTGCCGGGTCCATTGTTTGCGTATATCAACTCGGTGAGCGTCAATGCCAATAAGCAAGTGGAAGTAAGTTTTAGTGTAGACACTACAAATCCGTACAAAGGAACTAATATTTATAAATCAGAAGATCGCATCCATTTTTCCAAAATAGGCTTTGTTGCCTCTACAACAGTTATGCCGATTGTATACACGGATATTGACGTGAAAACGAGCGAAAAAAACTATTACTATAAAGTGGAGGTTTCTGATGACTGTAATAATCCCGGTGTTTCAAGCGATACTTCTAAGACAATTGTATTACAGGTTAGCAATGATAATGAAAACGTTTTTCTTAATACGTTAACATGGGATGATTACCAAAAATGGTCGGGTGGAGTAGCTTCTTATAATATATACCGTGCGGTAAATGGTGTGTTTGACTCATCGCCAGTTGGAAACGTATCCGGGTCGACCAGATCTTTCGTTGATAATGTTCAGGATTACGTGAGTGAGCAAGGAAAATTTTCATATTTTGTTGAGGCAGTAGAGGGACCCGGCAATATTTACGGATTTAATGATGTGGCAAGGTCAAATGTAGCGGATGCTTATGTAGAGGTGACTGTTTTTGTACCTAACGCATTTGCTCCCAAGGGACAAAACAATGTATGGCTGCCAATTGCCCAGTATGTGGAAAAGAGTGATTACAAAGTGATGGTATTTAACCGTTGGGGGGATAAAGTTTTTGAAACTCAGAGCGATACCGAAGGCTGGACAGGTGATGCTGCCACAGATGAAATATATGTTTATGTGATTGAATATAAAAACGCCCGTGGTGAATATATCCAGTTAAAAGGGCACTTAACAGTTATACGGTAACTGCCGGGTAATTCTTAGCAATTCACATTTAATAAGTTTTTACCGGATTCCAATATTGTATTGTATCCTCGTTTATTTTTGGAATTATATTTCCAATGGTTCATAGAATACTACTTATAATTTTTTTTCTGTTTTTACTAAACGGCCTGCGTGCACAAGTAAAAAAGGCTGAGCCAACTGTAACGCGGGTACTTTTTGTTTTTGACGCGAGTAATAGTATGAAAGCAAAATACAATTGCTCCACCCGCATTCAGGGGGCGAAGGAGTTGTTTTATAAATTCCTTGACAGCCTGAATAAACAAAAAAATATCCAGTTCGCCTTACGGATGTACGGACATACGGTGAAATATCCACCGGGTGACTGCAAAGATTCGAAACTGATTGTTCCGTTTGGGAAAAATAACATTGCACTTATTAAAACGAAAGTTGCTGAAGCAAAGCCAACAGGAATTACGCCAATTGAACATTCACTTACTGAATCTGCGAATGACTTTCCTGATTCGAAAGCGATTAACATGATTATTTTGATTACCGATGGAATAGAGGAGTGCGATGGCGACCCATGTAAAGCGCGCCTAAAACTGATGGAAAAAGGTATTGTATTTAAACCTTTCATTATTGGGATTGGCCTTTCACCCGAACAAATTAAAACGTTTGAATGTGTGGGTGATTACTATGATTTCGATAACGCTAACCTAGTTTCGGATATCAGTTCAATTATATCCAAACAGAAATTAAATAAAACGACCTCTCAGGTGAATTTATTAAACAGTAAATCACTTCCATTGGAAACGAATGTGAATATGACGTTCTATAACACATCAACAGGAAGTTACGTTTATAATTATATGCATACCTTAAATCAAAAAAATAATCCGGATACCTTATACATTGATGATTTTCCAACCTATAAAGTGGTAGCGCATACCATCCCTGCTGTTGAAAGTAAGGATGTTAAGTTATCCGCCGGAAAGCATACCATAATTCCAATTGATGCGCCACAGGGATACATTGAATTAAGACGTCCGTCGGGGGTGTATAATTTTAATGAAAGGATAAAAAGTATTGTTCGTCTTTCGGGCGGAAACATGCAAACCTTGAATGTTCAGCAAATGAACACTACTGAAAAGTACATTACCGGAAGTTACGACCTTGAGATTTTAACTTTGCCCAGAACATATATCAGTGGAGTTGATGTTGCCCAGTCACAAACTAAGCTTATTGAATTGCCAAATGCCGGGATGTTAACAGTGAGGGCATTGGATGGTGGTGATGGATGTATCTTAAAGGACAGCAAAAAACTTGAGTGGGTTTGTAATTTAAATAATTCAACAAGTCAGGTTTATTATTTGCAGCCTGGCAATTACAGAATTGAATGGCGATCAAAGTCGTTGAAAGGATCTATTTATACTATAGAGAAAAAATTTTCAATTCGTTCGGATGTGGAGACCAAAGTAGAGTTGTATAAATAATTAATGAAGGATTTTAAAAACAAGTTCCTTCATGAGTTCTCCGTTGTTTACACCGCTATTGTCAACGCCTTTGGTTTTAAGGTCGTATTCTTTTAAAAAGGCAAAAATTGCTTTTAATTTTCCCGTGCTGTAGTTCTGTGCGGCTTTAGCATAGCCCTCCACAAAAAAAGGATTTACGCCTAATGTTTGTGCTACAACAAATTTCGATTTATCAGGAGCAAAGTGATAAATGAGAATTTTGGAAAAATATCCGTAGAGTGTGCTAAGCGTCATTACCGCCGGATGATCTTTCTCGTTAGAGGAGAAATAGTTGATTATCCGGTTGGCTTTTAATATGTCTTTTTTTGCCAGTGCGTCCTGCAATTCAAATACATTAAATTCTTTACTGATGCCAATATTATCCTGAACCGCATCTTGGGTTATTTCGTCTCCTTCTTTTAAGTTGATAAATAGTTTTTCAACCTCATTACTTATTTTTGAAAGATCATTTCCTAAAAATTCTGATAAAAGGAATGATGCTTTTGGTCCAATTTTAAAATTACGTTCCTGAACAAAATTTGTAATCCAGTCTGGTATCTGGTTTTCGTACATTTTCTTTGTCTCCAGAAAAACATGGTTTTTCTGAAGGGATTTATATACGGAGCTTCGTTTATCCAGAGTTTTGTATTTATAGCAAAACACTAATATGGTTGAAGGTTGAGGTTGCTGCAAATATGCTATTAATGCATTTCCTCCACCGGTATTTTTTTTACTTTTGGTTTCAACTTCGTCCTCTTCATCATCTCCTCCAGCAGTCTTTCCTAATTCTTTTAAATTCTGGGCTTCTTTAACAATTACCACCTGATACTCGCTCATCATAGGAAAACGCTTGGCTGCCGATACAATCGTATTCATATCCGCTTCCTTTCCATACAGGATTGTTTGATTGAATTCCTGTTCGCTTTCATCAAGTACATTTTTCTCGATGTAATCACTTATCAGGTCAATATAATAAGCCTCTTCACCACTTAAAAAATAAACAGGTTTGAAAATCCTCCGTTTTAAATCAGTAAGTATCTGGTTAACTTCTTTCAAGCTGTTTTTAGTTACAAATTAAGTATATCGAAGAATAAATGATTGCTAAAATTACTTCTTAAAAAAGAAATATACAGCAATAAATAAACACAAGAAACCAACAACATGGTTCCACTTTAATGTTTCGGTTTTAAAGACCAGTAACGTGAATATTACAAATACACTGATTGAGATCACTTCCTGAATGATTTTTAGCTGAAACATATTAAAAGGTCCACCGTTGATATTACTCCCAATTTTATTTGCCGGAACCATTAAACTATACTCCAGTAAGGCAATTCCCCAGCTTATCAGAACGGCAGCAACCATTCCAACATGTTTAAACTTTAAATGGCCGTACCATGCAATCGTCATAAAGGTGTTTGACGCCATGAGGAGAAGTATTGTACTCAATCCTTTTGCAACCATTATTTCGCTTTTTCAATCAGTTTTTCTAAAATTTCAATAGCTGAAACACTGATAACGGTACCGGGCCCAAAAACACCCGACACTCCGGCTTTATACAGAAAATCATAATCCTGTTGAGGGATCACACCCCCGGCAATAACCATGATGTCTTCCCCCCCATATTTTTTCAGTTCTTCTATTACCTGTGGAATCAATGTTTTGTGACCAGCGGCTAATGACGAAACACCTAAAATATGCACATCATTTTCAACAGCCTGTTTTGCTGCTTCAGCCGGTGTCTGAAAAAGCGGACCGATGTCCACGTCAAATCCCATATCAGCAAAGCTTGTAGAGATTACTTTGGCACCTCGGTCATGTCCATCCTGTCCCATCTTAGCGATCATGATGCGTGGGCGGCGTCCATCCAATTCAGCAAATTGATCGGCCAGTTCTTTTGCTTTTATAAAATGTTTGTCCATGCTAATCTCTTTACTGTAAACTCCGGCGATACTTCTGATATTGGCTTTATAGCGACCAAACACTTTTTCCAGTGCAAATGAAATTTCTCCTAAACTACAGCGCACACGGGCCGCATTAATCGCTAATTCCAATAAATTTCCCTTACCGGATTTAGCGGATTCGGTTAATGCATTTAAGGCAGTTTCTACTTTTTGTGGATCACGTTCCCCTTTTAGTTTCGCTAAACGTTCCAACTGTTGAGTCCTGACTTTTGCATTATCTACATCCAGTATATCGATGTGTGTTTTCTCATCCGTTTGGTAACGGTTCACACCTACAATAATATCCTTTCCTCCATCGATGCGTGCCTGTTTTCTGGCTGCAGCTTCTTCGATACGCATTTTAGGGATTCCAGTTTCGATGGCTTTTGCCATACCTCCGAGTTTTTCAACTTCTTCAATTAACCCCCATGCTTTATGCGCCAATTCATGTGTTAAGGTTTCCACATAATAGGAACCGGCCCATGGATCAACGACTTTACATACATTGGTTTCCTGTTGTAAAAACAATTGGGTATTACGGGCAATACGTGCGCTGAAATCCGTTGGTAAAGCAATGGCTTCGTCCAGCGCGTTAGTGTGTAAACTTTGCGTATGACCCATGGCAGCCGCTAATGCTTCTACACATGTACGGGTAACATTGTTAAACGGGTCTTGCTCTGTAAGACTCCAGCCGCTGGTTTGGCAGTGTGTTCGCAAAGCCATGGATTTCGCAGATTTTGGATTGAATTGTTTCACCATTTTTGCCCACAACATTCTTCCGGCTCGCATTTTCGCAATTTCCATAAAATGATTCATGCCAATGGCCCAGAAAAAAGAAAGACGGGGAGCGAAGGCATCAATATCCAGCCCTGCTTTGATACCGGTTCTGATATATTCCAAACCATCGGCAAGGGTATAAGCCAATTCAATATCGGCGGTGGCTCCTGCTTCCTGCATGTGGTACCCGCTAATGGAAATGGAATTGAACTTAGGCATCTTTTGAGAAGTAAATTCAAAAATATCACCAATGATTTTCATAGATGCTTCTGGTGGATAGATGTAAGTATTTCGCACCATGAACTCTTTCAAAATATCATTTTGAATTGTGCCGCTCAGTTTTTCCATACTCACGCCTTGTTCCTCTGCTGCAACAATATAAAATGCGAGAATTGGTAATACAGCTCCATTCATTGTCATACTCACACTCATTTGATCGAGTGGTATCTGATCAAATAAAACTTTCATATCAAGGATGGAATCGATGGCTACACCAGCCTTTCCAACGTCACCAATTACACGTTCATGATCACTGTCATAGCCCCTGTGAGTAGCTAAATCAAAAGCTACAGATAATCCTTTTTGTCCTGCGGCCAGATTTCTTCTGTAGAATGCATTACTTTCTTCGGCGGTGCTAAAGCCGGCATATTGACGAACAGTCCATGGATTTTGCACATACATGCTGGAGTAAGGTCCTCTCAAAAAAGGAGGGATTCCCGCACCAAAATTCAAGTGTTCAAACTGTGTTATATCGTTTGAAGTGTAACAAGCTTTTAATTGAATTTGTTCTGCTGTAACAAATGGCTCAGCGGATCCAGTTGATTCAATCGCCGGTTCGAATGCTTTATACGATATGTTTGAAAAATCTTTTCTCATATTAGTTAACGGATTGCTGTACTGAAGATTCACTTAAATTGACTGGCTTAATTCCAAAAACGTTAGAAGGCTTTATTACTTTAAGCTCTTCCGGTGATTCGTTTTTGTTTTGGAATTTATTTACCCCAACAAGCACTAATTTACCATCCTTAAACTGTTGAATTAACCGCTGCGCGTCTTCCGAAATTATTTTCTGAATGGTATTTAATTTTAAGCACTCAAATAAACCACCCTTTGCTTCAAGATCTTTAAACTCCTCCCAGGCCAACTGGCACAGAGTCTCGGTGAGGGATTCGATATAGTACGACCCTGCTGAAATATCGGCTACGGCGTTTAAATAACTTTCTTCTTTCAAAATCAACTGTTGATTTCTTGCCATTCTTAAACTGAAATCTCCGGGCGCTTTAAATGGTTGGTCAAAGGGTAAAACGCATACACTATTTGCACCACCAATGGCCGCACTCATCGCTTCTGTGGTTGACCGAAGCAGATTATTATAGCTGTCTGCCGCGCTTTTATTTAAAGAGGTAGTCTGCGCATGGATATGTATTTTTGCATTGATCGAATATTGATCCATCAAAAACTGAAGCAATCTACGGAGCGCCCTTAATTTTCCTATTTCCATGAAAAAATCGCCTCCCACGGAAACAGTTAGGTGAATGATTGAAACCGTTGAGTTTAAAGTAAGGTATTCATTGACATGTGCCAGTGTAAAAGCGAGCTCGTGCACAGTATTTGAACCCGATTCCTGGTAAAGGGATGCATTCGCACAAATCGTATGGTTGGGAGCAGTTATTATTCCCCTCAACACTTCATCACATTCAATAAAACAATTTGTACCGCAGTTATGCGACATAAAATAGTTAAGGAGATCCTCCTGTACGTGTGATTCAATTTTAAATAATGTGTAAATGTGTTTGAGAGAGATTCCCGAAAGTAAAAGGCTAAAATCTGTTTTTTTTGAAATCTGGAATATCAATCCGGAAGCGCCGTGTTCAAGCGCATCTAAAGCTTGTTGATTTGCAGCTTTTTCTTCATTAACTAAAATCATTTCACAGATACTCCAGTCATTGAGATGAAATAACGGAGAAGGGTTCCCTTTAAGATCGGCTTTCGTATAAAACGGTTGTATTTTAAATCCTGAATTAGTTTCCCAAATCAGGTTTTTATAATCAATTCCTTTTAAATCTTTAATGAGTTGTTCTTTCCATTGATTCGCAGTAACTGGATTGAATTCGGAGAATAGTTTTTGCATGATTTAATTTGTTCGATTTATTGAACTTCGGTGAGCCATACTCATCCATTATTTGATTCTGATATTTTGGATTCCTTTTTAATAAATTTTAAAAAGTTTGAGAAATCTCTTTTTTGATGTAATCAATAGCAACATCGTTAGGAAGTTTTTTGCCAAGATTTGCTGTGATATTTAAAATCATCATGGCTAATTCAGAACTATTCGAATCATGAGCCACCTTTGACGATGAAATATTTACTAACTGAATAATTTCTTCTTTAGTGGTTTTTACTAATTCCCATGCTCCGGCTGAAATGTAAATTTGTTGTGATAAATTATGTTCGTATTCTGACTTGATAGTAGCAACCAGATCCTGATGTAGTTGCCTTGAAGCCATCCCGTTTTTATTTATCCTAACAACCAGATTATTCGGGTTGATACGTTCTAAAAAGATGATGATGCGTTCGTACGCCTGAATTTTTAAAGGAGTGATTGTTCCCTGCGCGTTTTTTTTTAATTCATGTTCCCGTCTTTTTTGGTCGTTTTCAAGAAAACGATTTACTAAAAAATAGGCCGCGGCAAATACCGCTGCAGCCGGAATTAAAATTTTAAGAATCTCAATTAAAGCGTTCATATTGTTCAGTTTTATAGTTTCTAATATCGGTATTTTATACCGTCGTTTCTAAAAAAAATAAATATATTTTATCCACCCGCTTTTTTAGCTTTGTAGTTAGCTTTTATGAGTAAGTCAAGGAGTTTTTCCCTGTTGTCACCCTGTATCAGAATATTGCCATCTTTAGCGTTACCACCAACGCCGCATTTTTGCTTTAATAATTTAGCAAGATCATTCAAATCATTTTCAGTTCCAACAAACCCGCTAATCCGTGTAACTAATTTTCCCCCACCAATACGGTCCAGGAATAATTTTAAATTCTGTTGTTGTGGCGGCAGTGTCGTCTCAGACTCTTCCTCGTCCTTTTGGTAACTGAAATCCGGGTTTGTTGAATAAACCACATTCACCCGATTTTTTTCTTTTTTACTCATCTCTTTAAACGTATTAATAGCAAAGGGAAAATAATTAACATTCCTAATACCGAAAATAGCAACCAATTATTTTTTCGTTGTTGTGATAACTCTTTAGGATAATTCTCGGTTCGTTCGTATTGGATTTCAAAGTCTTTTTGTACCTGTGCAACACTATGTAAGCTATCTCTTAATTCAAAATGTTTTTTCAACCAGGTATTTGCTTCTCTAAAATCGTTTTGTGCTTCATAATATACCGAACGTGTATGATAGAGATCAATCAAAGCATCTTCATAGCCGTATTTGTGACATACTTCCTCTGCCATGGAAATATATTGACTGGCAAGCTTAAAATTTTTCAATACGATATACACATTCGCAATATTATTATAGCTGTCAGCCATCTCAAACTCATTGTCTGTTTGTTGCTTTATTTTTAAGCTTTCTTCCAGGTAGATCAATGCGCTATCGGGTTTGTTAAGTTCCCTTAAAATGGTTCCGATATTATTGTAGCTGGAAGCCATCAAATCATGATCACCAATTTGCGTTGCAAACGTTAAGGTCTGTTCAAATTGTTTAATTGCCGAATGAAGTTGCTTCTGTGAATATTTAAGAACTCCGATATTCAAGAGGCAACGGGCGATCTGCTTTGTATTTTGAGTTAGGTTGTATGCTTTTAAGGCTTGTAAATAAAAGCTTTCGGCTAATGAAGGTTGATTGATGTCGCTATAAATATTTCCCAGGTTGGTAAGATTTATAGCCGCGCCGGTTTCATTTTTTATGAAACGGTTAATTGCCAACGCTTCTTTTTGAAAACTCAGGGCTTTCGTGTAGTCTCCTCTTTTATAAGATAATATCCCTAATAAATTATAGCTTTTGGCAACATGCATTTTTGACCTGCTTTTTAAAGCGGCAATTTCTGCTGCCTGCGCAAATTCAAGTGCAGATTCCGGATCGGAATTGCGGATATTAAACCCGTGCTGATAGAGTAAATTGACTTTTTCGGTATCGTTAGTGATACTTTCGATCTGAAAGAGGAGCGAATCATTTTCCTGCGAAATACAAGCAATGGAAATATGCATAGCAATCAGGAACGCTCTCATAATTACTGTAAATATAATTTGTTTTTGCTTAAGCTTTATATAAATTTAAGTACTAATTTTTTATCATGATCCACTACAAGCTATATCTTAAAAACCCCCAATCGCACTACATTTATGTTGATTTGACAATTGATGAGTTAAATGACACAATAGTTGAATTAAAACTTCCTTCGTGGAGGCCCGGTAGATATGAGCTTGGTAATTTTTCTAAAAACATCAAAAAACTGGAAGTGTTTGACGAGAATGAAAACACGCTTGGCTATCTGAAAACAGACAAAGACAGCTGGAGGATAGAAACAAATGGATCAAAAAAAATAAAGGTAACCTATAGTTACCATACTTCAGAAATTAACGCAGGAAATTGTTTTGCCGATGAAAATCAATTATATGTGAATCCCGTTCACCTTTGCATGTATATACCAAACCGTATGAATGAGGAACATGTATTGGAGCTGGCGGTTCCCGACAATTATAAAATTGCAAGCTCATTAAATCGGAGCGGAACGCGCCTGTCGGCAGAAAATTTTGATGAGTTAGCAGATAGTCCAGTAATTGCCAGTGCAGGTTTGAAATCCGAATTTTACGTTGCAAGCGGTGTCAAATTCTGGCTTCATTTTATGGGCGAATGTAAACCTGATATCACAAAATTTAAAGATGATTTTTCGCGGTTCACACAAACCCAATTGAGTTTTTGGGGTGATATACCTGTTAAAGAATACCACTTTTTATTTCAGGTTTTACCATATAAATACTACCATGGGGTTGAGCATCTTAAATCAACAGTCATCGCCATAGGTCCGGGTTATGCCCTTAACAAAGGGAAAACCTATGAAGATGTATTGGGAGTTTCCTGTCATGAACTTTTTCACACCTGGAACATTAAATGCATTCGTCCGATGGAAATGCTTCCATATGATTTCTCAAAAGAAAATTACGCCCGAACAGGATTTGTTTATGAAGGTTTTACAACCTATTATGGCGATTTGTTACTGCTTACCAGCGGTGTCTTTACTGTTAACCAGTATTTCGAAACGCTTGAAGAGCGACTTACCAAACATTTTCATAATTACGGGCGATTTAATTTATCAGTAGCACACTCCAGTTTTGATACCTGGCTGGATGGTTACGTGCCAGGCGCACCTTACCGTAAAACATCTATTTATGATGAAGGAAATCTCGTAGCTTTCATGTTAGATGTGCAGATAATGAAGCACACCAACAATACAAAAGGATTAAAAAATGTTTGCCGCGAATTGTATGAGCAATTTGGAAAGAAGAAAATTGGATATACCGAAAGAGACATTGTTCAATTGTGTGAAAAAGCGGCCGGTGTTTCCTTAAGTTTTTTCTTCGATAAATACGTATATGGAACTGAGGATTTTAGCACACCTTTGCAGGAATGTTTTTCATACCTTGGTATTGAAATGGTTCAGTCACCAAGCGTTCAGGTAAGTGAGTCGGTTTATGGTTTTAAAACGGTTGATCATGGAAACAATAGAAAAGTATCACTTATCGCTCCTTATTCTTCCGCATGGAAATCAGGATTAAGTATAGGTGACGAAGTATATTCTGTGAATGGATATACTTTAAAAAATGATTTCAATGAATGGATGAACTACTTTAAACATGAAGAAATAGAGCTAACCGTTTCTTCAAACCAGCAGCTCAAACAAATTAAATTAATAAAGGCAAGCCAACAAACCAGTTGTTTTGATACTTTTAAACTGAAGCAAACTAACGAAGTTTCAACAGCTTTTTCAGCCTGGCTCGAGCTGAACGCTTAGATGAATGCCGGATTTTTAAATATGAACATGGTCATCTTTCCTTCCTATGTTAATAACTAACAGGAACTGTCTTGAGCGCAAAAGAAAAATTTGTTCTTTTTTTGTGAAAACAAATTAAAAAATCAATTATGGAACAAACAACTACAACAACATCAAAAGCGGGCAAAGGATTAGGCGTTGCCGGATTAGTACTTGGTATTTTAGCAGCAGTAATTTCATTTGTGCCTTGCTTAGGCATGTACGCGATGATTCCAGGAGTAATAGGCTTGGTGTTATCTGTTATTAGTATTATTCAGGCAAATAAAGCTGGTGCGGCAAAAGGCATGGCAATTGCAGGTCTTATTTGTGCAATTGTAGGTATTGCTATTGCGGGATGGCAGTATTCTAAGTTAAAAGCTGTGGGTGAAGAATTAAAAGAAACGATTGAAAACCTGGATACAGCGAAGTTAAGAATGGAAATGAATCAGGCGTTTGAAAGCATTACCGATTCGCTTGAACAGCATTAAATTGCAGCTAAAAGCCAAATATAACGATTACTTTTTAGTGAATTTTATTTTTGTATTTTTAATAGGAATAGTATTAATCTATTCCTATTTTTTTTACCCGAATAATCATCCACTGGCTTGTGCCGTAAAAGAAATTACGGGGCAAAATTGCTCAACTTGTGGATTTTCAAGGGCCTTTTCATCGTTTACGCATTTTAAATTCGACGAAGGAATTCAGTTTAATCCATTAGCGTTCAATTGTTTTTTGTTTTTTGTATTACAATTCATTTTGAGAGGTTCAATGATCTTTCATGGTTTGATAAAACCAATAAGCAAATTGTTGATTACCGCTGAACTTTTTGTTACTGTACTCATGTTCTTATGGGCGTTTATGCCTTTAATCTTTAATTAACTGTTAATAAATAACAATCATGTCTAACAATAAGAATAAAACGATTACTAATTTTAGCAACAAACTCTAACAATTTATGGAAAATATTTTAATGGAAAATCAACCACAGGTAGCCGAGCCAAAAAGGCCGCAATTTTTAACTGTATTATGTATCTTAACATTTATCGGAAGTGGACTGGCGTTTATTGGTGCCATCTGGGGATATTTTTCGGTGAAAGCATCAGCTGGTTTATTAGAGAATATGGGGAATATGGAAGGTGATGCTTACGGCATGATGAGCGGCATGCAGGAAACCATGATAAAAGCGGTGGAAAACGCAGTACCTAATTTAGTCATCGGACTGGTTTGTTCCTTATTATGTTTATTTGGCGCCTTGCAAATGTGGAAACTGAAAAGATCAGGGTTTTTTATTTACAGCGTAGGTGAAATTACACCAGCAATTGCAGCATTTTTTCTTGGGGGCGGTGGTTTAATCGGGAGCGCCGGTGCAATATTGGGTTTAGTGATTGCCATTGTCTGGATAGTTCTTTATGCGGTGAACTTAAAACACATGCGTTAAAACTATTTATCAATCTTAATACATTTACCTGAAATGGAAGAAAATTTAATACTCGATAGCAACCAACCCGATTTGCCAAAGCGGTCACAATTCTTAAAAATACTTTGCATATTATCATTTGTAATGTGCGGAATCAGTTTCTTATCAGGGCTGTGGGGCGCTTATCAAAGTACTCCTGAAGCCATGCAGAAAAATGTGGAACAGTTAAGAAGTTATAACCAGGATATGGCCGACAAAATGGAAGATCAGATGATTGAAATGCAAAACAATCCCTATAGCAAAGTTGCTCCGTATTTGGGATTAGCATATACACTTTTGTCGTTCCTTGGTGTTTTAATGATGTGGAATCTTACCAGAAAGGGATTTTATATTTACGCGATCGCCGAAATTTTACCTTACACCAGTTTCATTTTTATGGGTAAGAATTCTTTGGCTATGATGGGGCCGCCTGGAGGAAACAATACCGCCATCGCAATGGGAGCCTTAATTATAATGGTTATTATTGACGTTGTTTTTGTGGGAATGTATGCAAGGACATTAAAAGAGATGAAATAATTATTTCACGTAATTCCTATCCCCAAAAATACTGCTTCCTATTCGCACCATGGTGGAACCTTCCTCAATGGCAATTTTATAATCACTACTCATTCCGAAACTCAATACATCGAGCGAAGGAAATTGCAGACTGAAATTTTTCAACGCAGAGAATTCGTTTTTTATTTGTTCCTGGTTTTCTGTATTGGAAGCCATAGCCATAAAACCCTTCACGCGAACATTATTGAGATCCTTGAATTCTTTTGAATTCAAAATATCCTGTGCCTCTTTAAAATCCATACCAAATTTGGTTTCTTCGGAAGCAATATGAATTTGTAAAAGGCAATCGATTATTTTATTTTGTTTGGCTGCCTGTTTATTAATTTCTCTCAGTAAACTTAGACTATCCACGCCGTGAATTAAATAAACAAAAGGAACAATGTATTTTACCTTGTTGCTTTGCAAATGACCAATGAAATGCCAGCGGATGTCTTTTGGCAGCGTATCGTATTTGTCGATAAGTTCCTGAACATAGTTCTCGCCAAAATCGCGCTGCCCGGCCTCGTAGGCTTCCAAAATCAATGCATTGTGTTTGGTTTTTGAAACAGCAACCAATACAACATTTCCCGGCATTCCCGCTTTAATTTCCTTTAAATTTTCTGCAATTGGCATATTATTTTAAATTGTATTTCATCATAAGATCAGTTTGCGGATCATTGCCTAAAATAAATATGTGCTTATCGAATTGAGTAAAGCCCAGTTTTTTATAGAAGGCGATTGCTTCGGTATTTTTTTCCCAAACCCCCAGCCAGATATAATCGTTCTGATTTTTGAGACCGATTGATTTTGCTTTTTCAAATAAGCGTAGCCCTGCTCTCTGGTGATGGTAATCTTTTAAAACGTAAATACGTTCAATTTCCAGCGCATTTGTATTTGGTTCGGATTGCGCATTCCCTGAATTTAATTTCAAGTAGCCAACGAGCACCTGATTTTTAAAAATGAAATAAAACAAAGATCCAGCGGTATTAATTTCAGTTAATAGTTTAGTTACGCTGAGATTTGCGTTAAGGTAAGCTTGAATATTTTCTTCAGTGTTAAAAGGGGCAAAGGTTTCGTAAAATGTTTTCCGGCTTATGTCACATAGAATCGCTACATCTTCTTTTCTTACCTGAGATATACGAAAACCAAGTTCCTCCATGATACTTTATTCTTCCAGACTATAAATTACTAAACCACTTCTCATTTTGGGTTCAACCCAGGTAGATTTAGGTGGCATAATGTTGTTGGTATCGGCAATCCATTTTAAATGATCCATCGTAACGGGAAACAGTCCAAACGCAATGGCAGCCTTACCTTCATCCACCTGTTTTTTTAACTCTTTGCTTCCTCTAACTCCCGGAACAAAACCTATGCGTTTGTCGGTTTTAAGGTCATGGATGTCGAGGATTGGTGATAAAATATATTTTGTTAGTATTGCGGCATCCAGGCTATCGATTGGATCATTAGGATTGTAAATGGAATCCTTTGCTTTTAATGAATACCACTTTTGATCTACATACATCGAAATTTCATGTTTCCTAGAAGGCTTAAAGTCGCTTGCATTTACTTCACTAATTGTAAAATTTACTTCTAGCTGGTTCATCAATTCGTTTACCGAAAGGTTATTCAGATCTTTAACAATGCGGTTATAATCGTAAATTCTCAGGTGGGTTTCCGGAAAAAATACCCCGAGGTAATAGTTGAATGCTTCTTCTCCAGAATAATTTTTTCGTGTGCTTCTTCTTAATTTTCCTAAGAGGGTAGAGGATGCCGAGCGGTGATGCCCATCTGCGATATAAATATTTGGAATACCGGAAAAGCGTTCGGCTATTTGTTTCACTATTTTCCTATTATCAATTACCCATACCGTGTGTCTTACTTTATCGGTAGTTGTAAAATCGTAATCGGGCCGGGTGCTGGAAATTTCTTCAGAAAGTTGATCAATGATCGTGTCGTTTGGATAGCAGAATAATACCGGTTCGGCATTAAACTCGCACACTTCAAGATAATCCTTCAATTTTTCTTCCCGGGTGGTTAAGGTTTGTTCATGAACTTTTATCACTCCATTCATATAATCGTCAATACTTGTACAGGCGATAATGCCAATAAATTCGTTTCCTTCCTTAATTTGCCTATACAGGTAATAGCATGGATTTTCATCACGAAGGAATATTTTTTCGCGAACAAATTTTTTAAAATGATTCTTTACTTTGGTGAGCCTTTCTTTAGATCCGGGTTTTGTTTTGATACCATCCTCATAATCCGGGTTAATAACGTGCAAAAAAGAATAGGGATTGCCTGCTAACTTTTCCCTTAGTTCGGCAGGGTTATATCCATCCACTGATCGGGAAGCTACTAAATGTACCTTATCACCCTCCGGGCGTATTGCTTTAAATGGAATAACTTTAGCCATGAAATATCGAGTCGTTATCGATTTTAAATATAACAGAATTTGAGATTGGTGTAACTTTTTTGGGCATAAAAAAACCTCCTGATGTTCAGGAGGTTTTTATAAATAAAATTAATTTCTATTAATTAGCGACTGCCTGGAATGCTGCATTGTCACGTAATTTAACGAATTCAGCATCGTCTTTAGCAGCAGCTTTTAAAGAACCGTCTTTTTCAATAGCGGTTTTTAAATTTGTTACTGCATCAGATGCGTTGCTGTTTCTTGCAGCTGCCACAGCTTTCAAGTAAAACGCCATTGCGACATCTTTTTCGTTGCTTCCATCTAGTGTGCTTGCAACTGCACCGGCATTACCGTTTAACAATTCAGCTAAAGCTTTGTTAAATCCTTTGTATTCACCAAAGTTTCCAACAGCGTCAGAATATTTACCATCACGGATGTTTACAATTCCTTTGTTGTAGTTAACCTCATTACCTGCACCGTTCGCTTTGTCATAATATTCCATAGCTTTTCTACGGTCGCCTGCTTTTGCAGCTACTATTCCAAGATTATTCATCAGAATAGGGTTTCCGTTAGCATTTGCTTCTGCGCGTTTAAATGCTTCACCAGCTTCAGATACTTTATTGTTCATTAACAAAGCAACACCTAGGTTGTTGGATGTTCTCCAGTCTGTACCGTATTTCTTTTCAGCCGCAGTATAAATCTGAACTTTAGTGTTCATATCGTTAGTGAGGTTAGCGCCGTATAACATCTCTTCCACTGATAATGAATCCGGGTAAGAAGTAGTTAATTTTGTAATTTGCTCGTCGGTACGTGACTTTTTATCTACGTTAACAGTTAAAACAGAACGACGTAATTTTGGTAAAATTTTGTCAGCAACCTCAGTATAGGTTTTAGATAAATTCTTGATTTCTTTTTCACGTTGTTCACCATCCTGGTACATTGTTAAAACACGTAAAATCAAATCTTTATCAGCAATAGAAGATTGTTCCATTAGCCTTTTAAAACCATCCCAGTCTTCAGCTGTAGTCTGTGTTTTAAAGTTTGATTCTTCTTTACCAAATTTCTGGCTTTTATTTTTGTTCTTTTTAAATTCACCCATTAAGGCGCGAGATCCGCTTTTCGCACGGTCTTTTGCTAAATTTTCGTTCAGTGATAATTCTCCATCCGGAGAAGCGTATGCCGAAACATTGATGTCTTTAAACTCATACCAGGTATTATTAATGTTTTCATTAATAAACTTATTTAAGTTTTTGATCTCATCGCTTTTCATTTCGCTGGCACGAACATCCGATTTATTAATTAAATAATAAATATTGGCTGTTTGATTAACCGGAGTAGATTTTACAAAAGCATCTTTTGCATAAATCCCTTTTTCATCATTACGAACCAATAGTGGAGTAACGATCGTTCCGTCACCTAATTTAACAGGTGTAAAGTCTTTTGTTTTTTTCTTTACCTTGCCTTGTGCGCGTAACTCAACGGTTGCTACTTTCATAGCAGGCTCATAGGCAAATTTTTCTGAAGTATAACTGAACGTTCCCCCTTTATCGAAAGATATTTTTTGGCCCGGGTCAGTTGCTTTATCGCCTACTAAAATAACGGGTTTCAATGCTTTTTCTCCTCCAGAATATTTAACAACAGGAGTTAAAGTAACCGTAGCTTTTTTTGCGAATATTTTTGCCGGATATTTTCCAGTAACCGTAAAACCAACGCTGTCTCCATGCATTTCTAACGGATTTGGTTTCATGTCGTAGGAAAAAGTGGATTGCTTTTTTACCATTTTACCCAAACCATTGCAACCCACTAATAGGGCAGTGGTGCCAACAGCAAGACTTAAGTTTCGTAAAGTTTTAGAATTCATCATATAAATAAGTTATGGTTTTTGATTTCGGACAAAATTAGAAAATAAATAACTAATGCCTAATTATTTTAGTATTATATTTAGAATATACAATAAAAAATCCCATCCAACCTGTTGGTGAATGGGATTTTTGAAATATTTCTGTAAAAAAAATTACTTCGCGATTGCGTTTACTTTTTTAGTCAATTTTGACTTCAAATTTGACGCTTTGTTTTTGTGGATCACATTTTTCTTTGCTAATTTATCCAACATGGCTACAACTTTCGGTAACAAGGCAGATGCTTCTTTTTTAGTACCTGTTTCGCGTAATTTTTTTACTGCATTACGTGTAGTTTTCGCATAATAACGGTTCTGTAAACGTTTAGCGTCGTTTGATCTGATTCTTTTTATTGCCGACTTATGATTTGCCATTCTATTTAAGTATTAATCTGTTTTTTAATTTTGGATTGCAAATATACGCTTTTTTCCGGAATAACAAATGTTCATAACAAATATTTATCGAATATCGTCTAAAACTTACATTTGCGGGCAAGAATGGTGTTAAAGAGAGCATATTTCCTGTTGTTTGTTCTGATTTCGGTTTCCGGATTTTCGCAGCAACCGGCAAATGTCGTTAAAAATATAGTTCCGAACGGCAGTTTTGAAAATTACCGGAAAAAATCAGGCAATATTAAACAGGCCATCCCGTGGCAGCAAATTGCCAGTGTTGATTTTTATCAGGAGCCTATTAGTAACGATACAACATCGCACAGAGGGGCTCATACAGGAAACTGTTATGCGGGTTTGAGGTTTCAGAAAAAATACAAGGAATTTCTTCAGGTAAAACTGGCCGAATCCCTTCACCGGGGTACCACTTACGAGTTTGAAATGTATTTTCGTCTCGCTTTTTGGAGTAACGCCAGCTTAAAGTCGTTGGGTGCATTATTCACCAAAGTTGGGTATAAAAGTAAAGCGGACGTAGTGCCTTCGGCCCTGATTGATTCGGTAAGTAAAAAAGGGAGCTTCATTAATGGATACCATTGGTTCAAAATTTCCGGAAAATACATGGCCGACGGTGGGGAGAAATACCTGACTATAGGGAATTTTTCCCCAAACGTTAAAAAAGATATGGTCCGCATGAATATCTTCAAACTGGGTTTTAAAGAAGCGTATTATTTTGTTGACGACATTTCACTTGTTAAAGCAAAAGAAGTGATTGAGAAAGTAAAAGTTGAAATAGTAGGGTCGTTTAACCTCGATGGGAGCCCGCAGGACTCTGTTTTGGAGGTGAAAAACAATATTAAAGTCGGCGAAAAAGTGCAGTTAAAAAATATCTTTTTCGAGAATGGTCGTTACTATTTACTTCCCGAATCTTATTCGGAGTTAAACAAACTGGCACAATACCTATTGCGTAACCCGGGTATGGAAATTCAGATTAATGGACATTCTGACAATTCCGGATCTAAAGGAAAGAACCAGAAAATTTCGGAACAACGGGCCCGCGAAGTATTTGAATACCTGATAAAGAAAGGGGTACAGAATAAAATGTATTTTAAAGGGTATGGAAGTTCCTTGCCGGTAGCAGGCAATGAGACAGAAGCGGACCGCGCAAAAAACAGACGTGTTGAATTCGAAATCATTAAAAATTAAAATTCTCAAACAGACTGCCTTGATAATTTCCACCAACTATTAAAATCAAAGAATATGGAAAACTTGATTGAAAAAGATCATCCTAAAACAATTAAAGCATGGTCCTTTTATGATTGGGCCAATTCGGTATTTCCCCTGGTCATAACATCTGCAATTTTCCCTAATTTTTATGATTATGTAACCACGCACGACGAGGCAAAAAACTTTCTCGGTCACTCTGTATTATTTATGGGTACCGATTTTGAGAATCAAAATATTTATTCGTTCGTATATGCTTTTGCCTTATCCATTGTTGTGATCATAACGCCACTTTTAAGCGGCGTTGCCGACTACCTGGGTAATAAGAAACGATTTTTGCAGTTCTTTTGCTATTTAGGTTCCATTTCCTGCATGGGTTTATTCTTCTTTACCAGGAAACACCTCGAATTGAGTTTTATTCCGTTTATTACTGCTACGATCGGGTTTTGGGGTAGCCTGGTTTATTATAATTCATATTTACCGCAAATTGCTTCCACCGAAAATCAGGATAGGGTAAGTGCGCGTGGTTTCGCTTTAGGTTATTTTGGAAGTTCTCTACTTTTAATTATTTGTTTGGTAGCGATCATGGTTTTTCATGTTCCAGCAAAATACAGTTTTCTATTGGTAGGACTTTGGTGGATGGGTTTTGCCCAATACACATTTGCAAATTTGCCCAATAAAACACATAATCATTCCACCCACGACCGTCAAGGTATTCTATACAAAGGTTTCAAGGAACTAAATGGGGTTTGGAAACAGGTTAAACAACTCCCAAACCTGAAGCAGTTTTTAACAGGATACTTCTTTTACAATATGGGTGTTCAAACTATAATGGTAGTTGCAGTTTTATTTGCGCGCAACGAAATTGATTGGGGAACAGGGGAGGAAGCAGAAAAAACCAAAACCAGTTCTTTGATCATTAGTATCCTCATCATACAATTTGTAGGGATTGCCGGTTCCTTTTTATTTTCCTGGCTGTCTAATAAAATCGGGAACATTTCTTCACTGATGTGTTCCATCGCCATCTGGATTTTCATTTGTGTGTTTACCTATACGGTTGTTCATTCACCTGTCCAGTTCTATATCGTGGCATTTTTGGTAGGTTTGGTTATGGGTGGAATTCAGGCTTTATCGCGGAGCACCTATAGCAAATACCTTCCAGTAACCGAGGATCATACAAGTTTTTTCAGTTTTTATGATGTATTTGAAAAGTTGGGTATGATCCTCGGAACGGTTTCGTTTGGAATGATTAGCCAGATAACCGGTGGAATGAGGAATTCAATATTATCACTGATCATTTTTTTCCTCATCGGGATGGTATCTCTGTTTCAATTAAACAGAAAGTTAAATACGGAGCGGAAAAACGCCTTATTATAAGTGCGGTTGATTCGGGCTATTGAAATCTAGCTTCCACCGAAAGAAATTGACAAACTGAGATTCCTCTGTTAATTTTATAGTTTAAATCTGCAGCTATGAAATCTCCGCTCACCAGATCTCAATATAATACCGATATACTGGCAAAACGGTATGCAGAACGTGTTATTTTAAATAACCTCAAAATTATTGATTGTATTGGCCGTGAGAAATACGAGGAAGCGGCCAAACTGAGGGATGAAATTAAAAAGGATCTTGAAGAAACCGCCATTTATATTGCTGATCTTACTAAAACCGACCTACAAACTGTACGCGACATGCTGGTTAAAAACAATCAGAAAATTTTTGACACCCTAAGCGAACAAAAATAACTGGTACCTAAAGCTTTTTAGCAAACAAATTAACCTTCGACTCCTGGCGTTTTAACAAACGGCTGATATTTTTCTTGTGAGTAACAATTAACAGAACGGCAACAAACAAAGAAAAAATTAGAAGGGTTTCATTTTGGTTTTTTAAAATCACATTCAGAAAAAATGGGAAGCTCATTCCGGCAGTTATCGATGATAACGACACATACCGCGTGGCAAGTAAAACAGTTAAAAATACGCCTAAAACCATTAAACTGGTAACGGGTGTCAGGCAAATCACTACACCTAAAATAGTGGCCACACCTTTTCCGCCCCTAAAACCAGCAAAAATGGGAAAAACATGCCCTACCAGGGCGGCAATTCCCAAACCAAGTTCCAGATTTACGAATTCATTGGTATCATAAACATATGGCGAAAGATGGGCTAACAACACTGCATAGGTTCCTTTGATAATATCGATAATTAATACAGGAATTCCGGCTCTTTTCCCTAATACCCTGAAAGTATTGGTTGCCCCTGCGTTTCCACTACCAAACTCCCGTACATCAATTCCGTAATATTTTTTACCCCACCAAACTGCGGTAGGAATAGAACCTAATAGATAGGCGAAAATCAAAACCGATATAATAAGAATAGTTTCCAAAACGGATGTTAATTTAAAACAAATATACTGAAATAATACGCGAATGGTTACCTAAACAGTTTAGCAACGTCGAATTGTTTTAACAATTTTCTGTTTAAAATTCATTCCACAAAGGAATTCCTGGCTTTTGGCGTGTAAACTTTTGGTGTTGGCATCCATTATTTATTTTGCATTTTTTCAAAAAAGTTTTGTTATTTTCACACCTCTTTTATGATCAGTTATGTTAGCGGGCAAATTGCCGAACTCAATCCTGCCTTAGCAGTTATCGACACACATGGAGTTGGATATGGCTTACTGATTTCATTAACAACTTATAGCCAGATTCAGGGAAAAACGTCAGCTAAGCTCTATGTGGAAAGTGTTTATGTAAGAGATGATAATCCGCGTTATTTCGGATTCGCCGACCCGGAGGAACGCGACTTGTTTCGTAAACTCATATCCGTTTCCGGGGTAGGTGGTGGGAGCGCCATTTTGATGCTGTCATCTTTAAGTGCACCAGAGATTGCCGGGGCGATCAATACCGCCAACGTGGCCTTATTAAAAAGTATTAAGGGTATTGGGGAAAAAACAGCGCAACGCATCGTAGTTGATTTAAAAGGGAAAATGGGTAAACATGAAGGCGGCATCTCACAGATTTTAAGCCCATCATACAATAAAAATAAAGACGAAGCGTTAATGGCTCTGGTTACACTGGGTTTTCCTAAAGCAACCGCAGAGAAGGCCATTGAAAAAGCAATTAAACAACAAGGAATACCTACAGATAATGTTGAACAGTTGATTAAGTCAGCTTTAAAAAATATGTAATTTACGCGTGGTAAAAGGAGTGGTAAAATTTCTTGTAGTGGGTTCTGTGTCTCTTGGCCTTATGAGCATTGTAGTGAGCTCAAAAGCTAAGAACGCGCCCTTAAGTAAACCACACTTTTTTAATCAATCTGTTCTCAACCTGGATTCTCCAATCGTCACTAAAGACGATTTACCATTTAAATTTAATGATAACAATGGCGCACAGCCTAACTATGACGAGAACAGCGGGCTCTATTTGAATAACCCTTCAAATATTACTACCGAAACCAATTACAATCCTCAAACCGGCAATTACGATATTACGCAGAAAATCGGGAACATGAATTACCGGCCCGAAACGTATGTGGAGTTCCAGGATTATCAGGATCAGCAATTTAAGACAGCAGTTAAAAATCACTGGAAATCTAAGATTAAAGCCGAAGACCTTCAAAACCAAAATAAAAAGGGATCCATTCCCAAACTGACGGTTGGTGGAGATATTTTTGACCGGATATTCGGAGGTAACACCGTAGATATCAAACCTACGGGAACCGCCGAGCTAATTTTTGCATTGAACCGTAATAAGACACTGAACCCTGCTATTCCGCAACGCCAGCAGAAAGTAACCAATTTCGACTTTAACATGCGTATCCAATTAAACCTGATAGGAAAAATTGGAGATAAATTAAAAATTACGACGAGTTATAATACCGAAGCATCTTTTGATTGGGAAAATCAAATGAAACTGGAATATACCGGTTACGAAGATGAGATCATTAAAAAAATTGAGGCAGGAAATGTGAGCATGCCGTTAAACAGTTCTTTGATCCAGGGAAGTCAGAGTTTGTTTGGTGTGAAAACACAATTACAGTTCGGGCGGTTAACGGCGACGGCTTTATTTTCTCAGCAGCGCGGAAAAAAACAGGAAGTATCCGTACAGGGCGGGGCGCAAACCATGTATTTTAACGTGAACGCGGATAACTATGAGGTGAATAAGCATTATTTCCTTGGCCATTACTTCCGGGATAATTATGATCAGTGGATGACCACTTTGCCGGTGGTAACTACTCCAATTGTTATTACCAAAGTAGAGGTATACATCACCAACCAAACCGGTAGTACAGAACAGGTAAGAAGTATTGCTGCATTTACGGATCTGGGGGAAGATTCAACACATGTAAATTCAGTGCTTCGCTCAACAAGTTGCCAGCAAAACCCAAATTACCGAATCATTGACGGTGCGGACGTATTTCCTCACAATGACGCCAATACACTCTACAAAATCCTGACGGATACCGGATCCACAGCGATCATGCCTGCCCGTTCAAATGGCAATGCTTCATTAATTTATTCTGCCTTGTCGAATAATGGACAGGCCCCAAACTTTTGTAATGATGGCAACAAGTTCCTTCAGTCAGCCCGTGATTTCGAGGTTGCTCAAAACTGCCGCCGGTTAAATCCTTCCGAGTTCACGTTTAACAGCCGACTGGGTTTTATCTCTATCAACCAATCCATCAACAATGATCAAACGGTTGCAGTAGCTTATCAGTATACCTACAACGGACAGGTTTACCAGGTGGGAGAATTTTCTGATCAGTATACTTCGGGTCCTTTATATCTGAAATTATTAAAGTCAGGATCGGTTACAAGTCCAAAGTTCAGTACCTGGGATTTAATGATGAAGAATGTGTATTCACTCGGCGCTTATAACCTGAATGCCGCTGATTTTAAATGTGACATTTTTTACAATAACATCGAGACCGGCGTGGATATTCCATATATCCCTTATGGAAGTGTGAACGGAAAACTATTGGTTCAGGTAATGGGTCTTGATAAGTTAAGCGTAAATGGTGACCCCTATTCCGATGGTGTTTTTGATTTTATTCCAGGATATACCATTAATGCTAACAATGGACGAATTTACCTCTCCTCGAAAGAACCTTTTGGAAATAACCTGCGGAGTAAGTTCGATGCCGGCGACTTCCCTACGGCAAATAAGTACATTTATCAGGAATTGTACGATTCTACCCGAACGGTGGCCCAGCAACTTCCTGAAAAGAACCGATTTAAAATCAAAGGGCAGTACAAATCAGCTTCCGGCTCTGAGATCTCGTTGAATGCACTCAATATTCCGCAAGGTGCTGTAGCTGTTACAGCAAACGGACAGAAATTGACCGAAAACGTGGATTATACCGTAGATTATACACTGGGTCGTGTGAAAATTATTAACGAAAGCATTTTAAATTCAGGCGCCAACATTAAAGTGAGTACTGAAAGCAACTCGCTCTTTAATGTTCAGCAGCGAAGTTTATTGGGTACCCGATTAGATTTTAAAGTGAACAATGATTTAACGCTGGGTGGAACTTTGCTCCATTTAAATGAAAAGCCCACTACTCAAAAAGTTAACATTGGCGACGAACCTGTTTCCAACACCATTTGGGGTGTGGATTACAATTACAAAACTGACGTGCCATTCCTTACCCGGTTAATTGACCGCATTCCGTTGATTAACACCAAGGAAATGAGTAGCATCGTTACCCGGGGTGAATTTGCGCAATTGGTTCCGGGAAACTCAAGAGCAATTGGTAAAGACGGTAATTCCTACGTAGATGACTTTGAAGGAAGTATTTCACTGATTGATTTGAAAAGCCCTAATGCCTGGTTTATGGCCAGTGTTCCGCAGGGGCAACCCAATTTATTTCCTGAAGCCGTTGAAAATGATAATATATTCCCTGGAATAAACCGGGCTCAGTTTAACTGGTACACCATTGATCCGTTATTTTACGGACAACAAAATACCAGCACGAAACCTGCAAATATTCCTGAAGCAACTTTCTCTAATAATTTCATGCGCCAGGTTTTGGAAACGGAATTGTTTCCTAGTAAAACACCGCCAAACGGCCAGCCGGTTGTTTTATCTGTTTTGGATTTAGCTTTTTATCCCGGGGAACGCGGTCCTTATAATTATGATGTAGAACCCACTGTTTACTCTAGCGGGATAATTAAACCTCCGGCAGCGAATGTAGGAAGACTTGCTAACCCGGAAAGCCGTTGGGGTGGCATCATGCGCCGTTTGGAGACCAATGACTTTCAGGCTGCAAATATTGAATACGTTCAATTCTGGATGATGGATCCGTTCAATGATGATTATAACAGTAGTACTTATCCGGATATGGATAAAGACAACAAACCGAGCGGAGAAATGTACATCAACCTCGGTAACATCAGCGAAGATATTATCAAAGACGGGAAAATGTGTTACGAAAATGGTTTACCAAGTGCCAGTGGTACTAATGCCGTGCTTCCAACCATTGAATCGAATATCGGTAAATCACCTTTAATCAGCCCAATTTCGAATTCTTTTGTGAATGACCCTGCCGACAGGCCCTTTCAGGATTTAGGGTATGATGGTTTTTCAAATGCTGATGAAGCTACAAAGTTTTCTCAGTTTATGACAGCTTTAAATCCTTACTCTGGGCCTGAGATTGATAAGGCTAGAAATGACCCAAGTTCCGATGAGTACCATTTTTTCCGGGGCAGTGATTACGATGGCTTATCAAATCTGGAAGGAAATACCCTTCACCGTTATAAAAAATACAATAACCCGGAGGGAAACTCTCCAACCGAAGCACAATATCCTGATGCAAGTATTCCAAGTGCGGCCACAAACCTGCCGAATATTGAGGATATTAATAAAGACAATACGCTGAGCGAAACAGAAAATTATTACCAGTACCGTATTAAAATTTCACCGCAGGACCTTACTCCAAATAACGTTGGGCAAAACTACATTGTGAACGTCATTGATGGAACGGCCACGATTGGCAATACACAGAAAAATGTGAAATGGTACCAATTTAAAGTTCCTGTGACGGAATTTGAAAAGTCGGTTGGTTCCATTGAAGGTTTTAACTCGATCCGTTTCATGCGTGTATTCATGAAAGGTTTTAACAAGCCTGTTGTTTGTCGTATTGCCCGTATGGAGTTGGTAAGAAGTGACTGGAGACGTTATGCTTTCGACCTTCAAAAACCGGGAGAGTATATTGCAAATGACGATAACACAACTACGTTTGACGTATCTGCTGTGAGTTTACAGGAAAATGGCTCAAAAGTTCCGGTTAACTATGTCATTCCACCGGGTATCTCACAGCAGCAGAATGTGCAAACCACCAATAATACTTTGCTAAATGAGCAGGCCCTTTCATTAAGAACCTGTAACCTGAAGGATGGTGATAGCCGCGCTATCATCAAAAATACGGAACTCGATGTACGTTCTTTTGGAAAACTGAAGCTGTTCATGCATGCTGAAAAACTTGGTTCAGACCCTTTAAATGACGGTGATGTAACGGTTTTTGTGAGACTTGGTTCAGATTATAATAATAACTATTACGAATATGAGATTCCGGTTAAATTAACACAGCCGGGCTATTACGATCCTAACGTAGACGGTGACAGGGCAACCGTGTGGCCATCCGATAATGAGTTTGTGATCGATTTTGAAAAGATAACGTCCGCGAAAGTCAACCGGAATTCGGACGCAGGTATCGATCTGGTGGCGATGCAAAAACCGTATTCTCAGTCGGACGGTTCTAATACCATTACCGTAGTTGGTAACCCAAATTTAGCCAGTGTCAAAAGCATTATGGTTGGTATCCGAAATCCGAAAGACAATGGAAGCCTTCCTAAATGCGTGGAAGTATGGATTAACGAATTACGGTTAACCGATTTCGTGAATAAAGGCGGTTGGGCAACAACCGGAAGTATTCAGGCCAAGCTGGCCGACTTAGGTCAGGTTTCGCTTGCGGCTACTTATAGTAAGCCATATTTTGGAAGTATCGAGAAAAAAATCAGTGAGCGTAGCCGTGAAACCAATTTTCAGTGGGACGCTGCCTCAACCTTTCAAATGGGAAAATTCTTTCCTGTAAAATGGCGGGTAAATTTACCGGTGTATTATGCCTATGGGCAAACACGGATCACACCACAATACAGTCCGTATGATCCAGATATTAAAATTGACAATCCTAATATAGATCCCGCTCTTCAAAAAGAAATTAAAAGGAATGCGCAGGACGTTACAGTGAGAAAAGGCTACAATTTCTCAAATGTACGGATTGACGGCTTTAAAAAAGAAGGAACAAAACCGATGCCCTGGGATGTTTCCAATTTTTCTGCAACCTACGCCTATAATGAAACTACACGCAGAAATGTGAATATTGAGCGAAGCATCCTCAAATCTTACCGAGGAGCGCTGTCTTATAATTACGCCATAACCGCAAAAGCCTGGACTCCGTTTAAAAAGACCAAATCCAAAATTTTAAATAACAAATGGCTAACGCTTGTTAAAGAATTTAATGTAACCCCTCTTCCTAACCGTGTAGGCTTTAACATGGAAATTAACCGAACCTACAGTGAACTGTTGAACCGTGACATTACAAGCTTTTATTCAGGTGTATCAGATAATTTAACCAAAGCCCAATTTAACAAAACCTTTACCATGGCGCGTAATTACGATTTGCAATGGAACCTTACCAAAAATCTGAAATTTGATTTTACAGCCAATAATGATGGTAGGATTTTGGAACCATTGGATAAAATTGATACCCAGGAAGAGAAAGATACAATTCGCCGTAACATAATTGGCTTAGGAACTACTACCTCTTACCGGCATTCAGCCAACCTCAATTATCAGATTCCAATCAATAAAATACCAATTTTTGATTTTGTAAATGCCAGTGCAAAATATAGTACTTCATACACGTGGACAAGACGACCTTTTGCCCAGGAATCGGTGGGTAATACGATTCAAAATACAAATACCAAGGGACTTAACGGGACCCTGAATATGACGACCCTTTACAATAAGATTCCTTATTTCAGGAAGCTCAACACAGGGAATAAGCCAAAACCAAATGTCAAACCAACGGCTCCTAAAACAGCAGCCGATTCCGCAAAGAAGGCCACTCCTGAAAGCGTGAAGGATATTGGCGAATTTATAGCGCGGGGAATAATGATGATTAAACAGGTATCATTGACCTATCAGCAAACCAATGGTACCGCTTTACCAGGCTTCTTCCCGAGTTCGCAATATCTCGGAATGGACCCAAGCAAGAACATGGCTCCTGGGTTTGGTTTCATCAGTGGTTCTAACGATAGTATTCTTCGTAACGCCATCAATAACGATTGGCTGGTAAAAAATCCAAATCAAAGCCTTCCTTATACACGAACGAACACCAATAATTTCACCTATCGGGCTAATGTCGAACCACATGGTAGTTTAAAGATTGAATTAAACGGTACAAAATCATTCGGCCGTAATGAATCTATGTTTGTGAGGTATGATTCGTCACAAACAGATAATGGTAACCGCGGATATATGTTTGAAACGCCGAATAACTCCGGGAATTACAGCATCAGTGTGTTTACACTTGGAAAATCATTTAAGGACAAGGGAAATATTAAAGATGGAACATCTGAATTGTTTACTGAATTTCTGGCTACCCGACAGGATGTAGCAAAGGAACTTGCATTAGCTAACAGTACCGGAATTGATGATTTACAGTCAGATGGACGTGGTGGGTCTTATTACGATGGATATAGCAATACCCAGCAGGATGTTTTATTGGGGGCGTTTTATGAAACCTACACCGGTAAACGATTGAAAGGAGTAGGGACAGATAAAATGTTCAAGCAAATTCCTATGCCAAACTGGACGGCAAGTTGGGATGGTTTGGGAAAAGTAAAATTTATGAAAAAGTATTTCCAGTCCGTAACAATTCGTCATGCATACCGCTCCACTTATTCACTGGGAGGTTACGCCAACAACTTGTTGTTTGTAGATAATGACAATGATGGATATTCTGAATCAAGGGTGCCGGTGCAGAACTCAGTTTTTGGAGGCGTACAACAATCAGCGAACTTTAATCCAAAATATACCATCCAGGGAGCAACCATCACAGAAGCCTTTAGTCCCTTAATTAAATTCGATTTTAAATTCAATAAACCTGGATTACTCGCAAACTTTGAAATTAAAAAGGACAAGACGGTGAACCTGAATATTACCGGTCCGCAAATTATTGAAACAAAAGGGCAGGAGTATGTTGTAGGAATTGGTTACCGTATCCCGAACCTTACAATTTCATCTATAACCATAAAAGGACAGCCGCTTAAAAGTGATTTGAATTTTAAACTCGATTTATCTTACCGGAAGAACATGACCGTTATCCGAAGAATTGTTGACGAAATCAGTACACCAACCGGAGGGCAAAATATCATTACCTTAAAAACCGCTTTGGATTACCAGTTAACACAAGCAATCAACTTAAGGTTCTTTTATGATTGGATTAAAACCACACCTCAAACTTCCAACTCTTTTCCTACAGCAAATACAAACGCTGGTTTTAGCTTAAGATTTAACCTGCAATAACCTGTAATGAACGAGAAACTTAGTATGCAGGATTTGGGACGGCTAAGCTCGGATGAGTTTAAAGCCATCAATAAAAACAAAATCATACTTGTACTTGATAATGTAAGAAGTTTGAATAATGTTGGTTCAGCTTTTAGAACCGCTGACGCTTTTTTGATCGAAGAAATTTATATATGTGGAGTAACAGGTATTCCTCCAAAGCCCGAAATTGAAAAAACAGCTTTAGGAGCTACTGCCACAGTTTTCTGGAAATATTTTAAGACGACGCAATTGGCTCTGGAAGAATTGAAATTAAACAACTATTTTATTGCTTCCGTTGAACAGGCAAAGAACTCCATTAAATTAAATCAGTTTCAAAAACCGCTGCAACCTATTGCTTTAGTTTTTGGGAATGAAGTTTACGGCGTAGAGCAGGAAATCATTAATCAAAGCGACGTGTGTTTAGAAATACCACAATTTGGTACCAAACATTCGTTTAATGTGTCCGTGAGTATGGGAATCGTTTTGTGGGAACTACTTCGTTAGATCATTTAAACATTAAAACGGACATCATCATCCATCAATAAACTTTGTTCCTCAATTCTATATTTAATGGTACTTGTTAAAAACGTCCCAGCTCTCGGAATAAGCCTTTTTCAATTGTTCTTTGTTGAGGTTTAGGTTAAGGTGATTGCTTTCAAAATAATTTTCCAAATCTTCAGTCGCTAAATTTCCGGTTAGATCGTCCTTTGCCATTGGGCAACCGCCAAAGCCATGAATAGCTACATCGAAACGCTTACAACCGTTTTTATAAGCAGCATCGATCTTTTCGAGCGAGCTTTCCTTGGTGGAATGTAGGTGTGCACCAATCTCAACATCTTTAAATTCAGGAATCATGGTAGAAAATAAGTGAGCGATATTTTCCCTGTTTGAGACGCCAATCGTATCGGAGAGCGCTAAAATTTTTACGCCTAACAGGCTTAGTTTTTTTGACCAGTTAATGACGATCTCGCTGTTGTATTCATCTCCGTATGGGTTCCCAAACGCCATGGAAATATACACAACAAGTTCTTTGTTTTGTTTTGCACACAGGTTTTGGATTTCTTCCACACGATTAAGGGATTCTATGATCGTGGAGTTTGCATTACGCTGCTGAAAAGTTTCAGAAATTGAGAATGGGAAACCCAGGTAATGAATCTGTTCAAAAGCGCAAGCGTCCTGGGCGCCACGTGTATTTGCAATAATGGCCAAAAGCTTACTTTTGGTTCCGGTAAGATCTAATTGGTCAAGAACAGCAGCCGTATCCTGCATTTGCGGAATGGCCTTTGGTGATACAAAACTTCCAAAATCTATGGTATCAAAGCCCACTTTTAAAAGCGAGTTAATGTATTTTGATTTCACCTCCGTTGGAATGAATTCTTTAATGCCTTGCATGGCGTCTCTTGGACATTCAATAATTTTCATATTAAAAAATATGTTGTTTTACAATTGCTTTGTTAATGCGTTTTATTAAACCAGGGCCCTCGTATATGAAGCCGGTATATAATTGAATCAAATCAGCGCCGGCTTTCAGTTTTTCAATGGCATCTTCGGCGCTATGAATACCGCCCACTCCAATGATAGGAAAAGCATTGTTTGATTTGGTTTTTAAATACGCAATCACTTCCGTGCTCCTCTTGGTTAAAGGTTTGCCACTTAAGCCACCCATGCCAAAAGTTTCAATTTCAGATTTAGTATAATCTAATGGTTCACGCGCGATAGTAGTGTTGGTTGCTACGATACCGTCTATTTTTGTTGCAGCTACAATTTCAATGATATCATCTAATTGCGTATTAGTTAAATCAGGCGCGATTTTTAAAAGTAGTGGTTTCCGTTTGGCTTTCGAATGGTTAATCTTTTGAAGATGATTCAATAGTTGCGTCAACGGTTCTTTATCCTGCAGTTCCCGTAAATTAGGTGTATTCGGGGAACTCACATTTACCACAAAATAATCCACCACATCAAACAGGGCATTAAAGCAATACTCGTAATCTTTAATAGCATTTTCATTAGAGGTAGTTTTATTTTTACCTATGTTTCCGCCAATTATAGCTGAGGTCTTTCTTTTTTTTAGCCGTTCAACAGCCGCGTCTACACCCTCGTTATTGAAGCCCATACGGTTAATGAGGGCGGCATTTTTTGGCAAACGGAATAACCGGGGTTTTTCATTTCCGGGCTGAGGTTTTGGAGTTAAGGTTCCAATTTCAATAAAGCCAAATCCCAATTGCGCAAGTTCATTAAATGCTTTGGCATCTTTATCAAGACCAGCCGCAAGTCCTACAGGATTTTTAAAGGTTAAACCGAAGAGCTCTTTCTTTAAGCCGGGATGTTCGTAATTGAAAATCAGAGGTGAAAGTCTGCGGCTGAAAGAATTACCCAGACCGGATTTAAGAAGGTCAAGTGTAAAATAATGAGCTTTTTCAGGGTTGATTTTAAACAGTAGAGGCTTGAGGATTTGCTTGTACATAGACCACAAATGTAAGGTTTAGAGATAAGAGAACTTGTTGAAATTGAGAAAGTTGAAAAAAAAAGTGTTTTTTTTTGTTTTTTTAACTCTAATTAAAAAAAACATGTATTTTTGCAACCAAAATTATAAAACCTAAACAAAACCTAAAATGAAAAAAGTATTATCAATCGTTGCTGTAGCTGCTTTATCAGCTGCATTTGTATCTTGTGGTCCTTCTAAAGAGGAAATCGAAGCTCGTGAAAAAGCGAAAGCTGATTCAGTTGCTGCTGTTGCTCAAGCACAAGCTGATTCATTAGCTAAAGTTGCTGAAGCTGAAGCTGCTACTGCTGCTGCTGCTGCTGCTGAAACTGCAAAAGCTGATTCTACAAGAATGGCGGATTCAGTTGCTGCTGCTACTAAAGGTGGAAAAAAACACTAATATTTTGTAGTAAAAAAAAGCCTGTTTGATATTTCAAACAGGCTTTTTTTATGCATTGAATTCAGGTTTATAATCCTGAATATTTCCGGAATAATTTAATGGCAAGTGCGAGTAAAATAATACCAAAAACTTTTTTAAGAATGGCAATGCCTCCCGGACCAATTGTTCGTTCAACACGGTCGAGATTTTTTAATACCAGGTATACAATGATTACATTTAAAATGATAGCAGTTATAATCGACACGATATTGTATTCGGCACGAATTGACAATAAGGTTGTTAATGTTCCGGTACCAGCAATTAAAGGAAACGCGAGGGGCACAACGGATGCAGTTGCAGGCATATTATCTTTAGATATTTGAATTCCCAAAATCATTTCCAGGGCTACTACAAATATTAAAAGCGAACCAGCAATCGCGAAATCGCCGATAGAAATCCCGATAATATTCAGGATTGATTGACCGATAAAAAGAAAAATAATCATGATTCCCATTGATGTCACTGATGCCCTTGTAGCGTTAATCTCCCCGGTTTGCTGTTTTAAGCCAATAATAACAGGAATGGAGCCGATGATGTCAATCACGGCAAAAAGTACCATCGTTACTTTTAAAATTTCTATAATATCAAATTGTAAATCCATAACTACTTTACGGCGAATATACAACTAAGCAAAAAATTCAGTGTGCTTTTGGTCAAATAAAAATTGTAAGTTTATACTATGAAAGAAATAATAGGAACCGTTGTTTTTTGTTTTTTATTGCTGGGTTGCAGCCAGGTTAACACAAATGGAGAAAAAACAATTACGCAAGGCGGGGATACGGTAGCAGACGTAAACATTAGTTTGTCGAAACTGGATGCTATTAGTGAACTCGCTGACATTAATGAACCTTCGGAATTACTTTTTAAAGCAAGTGGTACTGAACCCGGCTGGTTTGCCGAATTTTATAATGATAAACTACGTTTAGTTGTAGATTATGGCAAAGATAGTGTATGGATCAATGATTCCTTTGAGAAAGTGATAGACGCCGGTGGCTTTACATACCTTAAAACCCTTAAGGATAAAGATGTGACGATTAGTGTGGAAAATAAGCCCTGTGTCAATGCAGCGGGTGATAAAACAGACCGATCGGTTATTTTAAAATTTAATTCAGCCATTTATAAAGGCTGTGGTTCTTTCATAAAATAGAATAGTGTTTTAATTCTTAAATGTATAAATATGAAAAAAAATCGATTTTTAATTGGCTTGCTGTTTTCATTTATATTGGGCGCTTTTTTGTTCTCATGTAAGAAAAAAGAAAAGGAAGAAAAAGATACGGATACCGGAGGCGCAGCTGATCAGTCATTAGCTACTTCTATTGCAAATGATATGACTAATATTTCTGATGAAGCAGCAAAAACCTATTCGATTAGTAGCTTTAAAACACAGGATACAAAGGGTTTATTGGCCGCTTCGTGCGCTTCATTAACGGTTGACACAATTTTAGCTGCTAAAACGATAACCGTAAATTTCGGAGTCTCCAACTGCGTATGTAATGACGGCCGTACTCGGCGCGGATCCTTGATTATAGCCTTCACCGGAAAATACCGTGATTCCTTAACTGAAATCTCCGTTACCCCGGTAAGTTATTATGTTAACGATAATCAGGTAACAGGTACCAAAACGATTGTGAATAAGGGACATAATACGAGCCACCACCTCGTATATGAAATTAATGCGAATCTTCAGATTGTTAAAGCTAATAATGGAGGAACAATTTCGTGGCAATCGGTACGGCAAAGAGAATGGATATCTGGAGAAAATACGCAGCAGTGGAACGATGATATATATTCAATTACTGGCTCGGCCAGTGGAACTACATCAAATGGTAATTCCTTTAATTCAATCATCTCTTCCCCACTTATACGTAAAATGTCTTTTGGATGCCGACGCCATTTTACCCAAGGTGTTTTAGAGCACACACCTGGCGGAAAAGCAACCCGGTACATTGATTTCGGTAATGGAACCTGCGACGACCAGGCAACGGTAACCATTAATGGTAATACATATATAATTACATTGCCGTAATTACGTGTACTAATCTTAGATTTATTGTTGATAACACACTGATTTTTAATTAATTTTAAGGATGATCCGTGCTTATAATTCTGTAATATTGTCGCATGCTTTACAATTGGAGAATTGCGTTTAAAGACATTCATTTCAGAAACAGATTTATTTATTCTGTTTTTTGTGTGGGTATTATTTTAACCGGCTTTGCATCGTTGTTAGCTTATATTGAAACAAGACAAGGACATACCTTTTACGATCCGATCTTGAATTTCATTAAACCAAGGGACGTTTCGGATTTCATTTTCTTTGCAACTTATTTAACAGCGTTAATTGGAATCATTTACTCGGCAGTGTCACCTTATCGTTTCTTACACCTTATTCAAATGTATGGATCTCTCACATTGCTTCGTGTTATTACTTTGTTTTTTGTTCCGCTCGATCCGCCTACAGCAATAATTCCATTACGGGATGCGTTTTTAACCCATACCTTTTATGCCGGTAACGAAAATCTGAAAGATTTATTTTTCAGTGGACACGCGGCAACTTTATTTTTGTTCTTTTTCTTTGCCTCAAACAGGCCACTAAAAATTATTTTCCTGATTTCGGCTATCGCTGTATCCATTGGTGTGGTTGTGCAGCATGTCCATTATAGTTACGATGTGTTGGCAGCACCTATATTTGCTTACATCGCTTATCGGGTCATCATAAAGTTTTCTAAACATTACTATACGGAGGTTAAAGTTTAGCTTTTAACAGGCCGATGTATAAAACATTCAGAAACCCTCCTCATTTGGGCTGACTTTTTGGTTAAATTTAAGCTGTGGGAACTTTCCTTAAATACCTGTCCCTATCTCTATGTCTTTACATGGTATCCTGTAAATCCAGGAAGTCTGTAACCAAAGCACCTGATACAGAAATAAAAGATAATCTCTCAAAATCGGTCAAAAAACAGTACGCTGATAAATTAGGCGTGTCAGAATCCGCTATCCAGAATGAAAAGTTGTATCAGTTTATTCATGACTGGTATGGCGTTAGTTACAAATACGGTGGAAAGGATAAAAGCGGTATTGATTGCTCAGGCTTAACTTCAGTTTTATACGCAAATGTGTATAAAAAAACGATTTCCTGTTCAACGAAAGCTTTGGTAAACGAAGTTAAAAAGATAAAACCGAGTGATTTAAAGGAAGGTGACCTCTTGTTTTTTGAAACCAATGGCAGGTCGATTTCTCATGTCGGTGTTTACCTTCAGAACGATAAGTTTGTTCACGCGTCTACAAAAAAAGGTGTGATGATTAGTGACCTTAATGAACCTTATTTTAAAAAGACCTATGTTACTTCTGGAAGGGTAAAGTAATGTGGTTGAAAATAATTGCGTTTAGCGTTTATTAACGCCCAACTATCAAGAACGATCTGTTAAAAACAAAGCGGTTTTCGTAAATTTAAAAGAGGCTATAAAGGCTATCTTAACCACATGGTTCATTTAATTTATAAAACTGTATTTGTAATTTCTGTGTTACTATTGATGGCATTCGTGAGCGGTCAACAACCTAAATCGGATCCTGATTTTTTAAGTTCGGAATCTCGCTGGGTCGATTCTGTTTTTACTTCATTAAATCCCGATCAAAGGCTTGCACAGCTTTTTATGGTTGCTGCATATAGTAATAAAGACATGAAACATGTAGCTGAGATTAGGCAGCTCATAGAAAATTATAATATTGGTGGGCTTATTTTTATGCAGGGTGGACCCGTTCGTGAAGCTAAACTGAATAATTATTACCAAAGCAAAGCTAAAACACCGTTGTTGATATCCATTGATGGGGAATGGGGCTTGGCTATGCGGCTCGACAGTACACCTAAGTACCCAAGACAGATGACTCTTGGCGCCATCAAAAACGACTCGTTGATATACCAGATGGGAAAACAAATTGCACGCGAATGTAAACGCATGGGTATCCATGTCAATTTCGCCCCTGTAGCGGATGTTAATAATAACCCATTGAACCCCGTTATCGGGATGAGAAGTTTTGGCGAGAATAAATTTAATGTGGCGAACAAAGCAGTAATGTACATGAAAGGTTTACAGGCAGAAGGAGTTATGGCAAATGGCAAACATTTCCCTGGGCATGGAGACACAGATAGCGATTCCCATAAGACATTGCCGGTGATCAGCGCAAGCCGCGAACGAATGGATTCTTTAGAGTTGTATCCGTTTAAACAATTATTTAGTCAGGGTTTATCAAGCATCATGGTCGCTCATTTATTTGTACCGAGTTACGATACTACCCGAAATACAGCATCTACCTTGTCGCTATACATTGTTCAGGATCTTTTAAAAAAGGAATTGGGTTTCAAGGGATTAGTTTTTACCGATGCCCTAAATATGAAGGGCGTTGCTAATTTTTACGATCCGGGTATTGTGGATGTAAAAGCCTTGCTTGCAGGGAATGATGTATTATTGTTCGCTGAAAACGTTCCTAAAGCGATTGAACAAATTAAGCTCTCTATCAGCAAAGGAGAAATCAGCCAGCAAGAAATTGATGCGCGTTGCAAAAAAATATTAAAAGCAAAGTACTGGTGCGGACTAAATAAAAACCAATATGTTAATCCGAAAAATTTGTACGAGGACCTTAATTCGAAAGCTTCTTTTGTTATGAATACCAGGCTTGCTGAAGCATCCATTACACTTTTGAAGAATGATAATAATTTAGTTCCGCTTCAAAGGCTTGATACACTAAAAATTGTGGAAGTGTCAGTTGGTGATTCTAGAGAAAATGCCTTTTCCTCAACGCTCAATAAGTATACAAAAATACCACACTTAGGAATAGACCACGACGCCTCAAAAAGGGAAAGGGATTCTTTGATGTATAAACTTAAAAATTTCGACCTCGTAATTCTACAGATAAATAAGACATCCTATAAACCAGACAAAAATTTTGGTTGTTCAGAGGGAAGCCTTGAGGTCATTTCAAAAATATGTTCCACAAAACCAACAATTGCTTGTTTGTTCTCCAATCCATACATCCTGAATAAGCTGGCAGATATCCAAAAGGCCAACGGCATTCTTGAGGCATATGAAAATAATTCATTTAGCCAGAAGGCTGCTGCCGAAGCAGTAATGGGTGCCATTACCGTAAACGGATCGCTTCCAGTTTCAACTGATTTATTTAAAGCAGGAACTGGGATTTCAATCAAAGAACCTATTCGTGTGCAATATATTATTCCTGAACATATTGGGATTAATAGTCGAAAATTGCTGCAAGTAGATTCCATTGCAAATCATGGCATTAAAGAAAATGCCTATCCGGGGTGCCAGATAGTGGCCTTAAAAAACGGAAAAGTATTTTATCAGAAAAATTTTGGCAGGCAAACCTACGAATTGTCTTCAGAAAAGGTTAACGATCAAACCATTTACGATCTGGCGTCACTCACAAAAATTTTATCATCTTCCCTCGCTTTAATGAAATTAAGTGATAATAACCAGTTTAACTATAATGAATACCTGGAGTTTTATTTTCCTGAATTAAAAGGGACTAATAAATCTACCATTCAATACAAGGATATGTTAACGCACCAGTCTGGATTACCTGCATGGCTTCCCTTTTGGCAAAAAACAGTTGATAAAAAGAGCGGATATAAAAGCGGTTATTACAGTGACGAATATTCTGAAAATTTTCCGGTAGAAGTAGCAAAAGGATTGTATGTTGTCAAAGACTTTAATGATTCTATTTACAATCAAATTATGGCGTGTAAAATGGAAGAAACATGCAAATACGTTTACAGCGATGTGGGGTATTATTTTTCTAAAATTTTAATAGAACGGTTAACACAAAAAAAGCTGAATCAGTTTGTGAATTCTGAGTTTTACAAGCCATTAAACCTTGGATTGATGTATAACCCACTTACAGTGTACCCTGCTTCTCAAATTGCGCCTACTGAGAATGATCTCAAGTTTAGAAAGCAATTAGTTAGAGGATATGTGCATGACCAGGGAGCCGCACTAATGGGAGGTGTTGCCGGACATGCCGGATTGTTTGGTAATGCAAATGATGTGGCAATAATTATGCAAATGCTCCTCAATAATGGAAGGTATGCAGGACAATCTATACTAAGTAGGGATGTTATCAGGCAATACACTTCGTCTCATTTCACGGATAACCGTCGGGGTTTGTGTTTTGATAAGCCCGAACCCGATCCTAAAAAAGAAAGTCCTGTGACCAAAGAATGTAGTTTACAAAGTTTTGGACACAGTGGATTTACAGGCACCTTCGCCTGGGCAGATCCAGCTAACGGATTGGTATTTGTATTTTTATCCAATCGGGTTTATCCGGCAGCGGATGAAAATAAACTTGCTAAGCTTGGTATTCGTGGAAAAATTCATAAGCTCTTATACGAGGTTGTAAATGATCAAAGCTTTCTTTTAAACTAGGTGTTTTTTCGTTATATTTATTAAACTATTTATTTGTGTCAAAGATGAGTCATGATGTGAGTTCTCAAAAAGAGCAGATCCTAAAACTATTGAAGGAGAAATCAGTGATGAAGCAGGATGTTTTCCGTAACACGGTTGCATCATTTGCTTTATTGAAAGAGTGTGTGAGGGAAATTGCCGCTGATCTTGCTACTGAGACCCATGAAATAGATAAACGGATCATTGTATCGGCCACCGAAACGAATGCTTACGCAACCCAGTTAAGAGTGGCCGGAGATATGCTCGAATTTTTCATGCATACCAACGTGTTTGAGTTCGAGAAATCGCATTCAATGTTTAGAACGGGCTACGTTAAACAAAATGAATATAATTCGTATTGTGGAATTATCAATGTCTATAATTTTTTATCCGATTCATTTAAATTCAACCGGTTGAATGACTTAGGGTATCTGGTGTGCCGGATATTTATTAACCGGGAAATGAAATTTTTTATTGAGGCAAAGGGCCCGATTGGAGTAAAATATTCTTCTTTTTCTGATGAGCCTCTGGAAAAAGAACAGGTATGTGAGATAATTAACGACTTGATTATTTACGCCATAACATTCGATTTATTCACTCCACCTATTGAACAGGTGAGAGAGGTTTCTGTGAATGAAATTCAGGAAAAAGTCAGCAGTATAAATCTGAGAACCGGTAAGCGTTTAGGGTATGGAACAAGCGCCTCTTATGACGAAGACACGAATATGTATATTTAGTTCATGCTTACTAAAAACAGGCTACTGATTATTTCTTTCACCGAAGGTGCTTCAGTGATGGCAGCTGAAATATGTGGCGCTAAATTGTTGTCACCATTCTTTGGAAGTAGTTTATATGTGTGGAGTTCTGTAATGGCCATTACCCTTGGCGGACTTGCGAGCGGATATTTTATTGGAGGTCAGCTTAGTAAAAAGGCCAACAAGCAAGCAATTCTGTTCTCCGTTTTAATAACCGCAGTTTGTTGTTTATTTCTGATGCCTTTGATGGAACCGTTATTTGTATTACTGGCATCGTCATTCAGTTTAATTCCTGCGGTTATAATCAGCGTTTTGTTCTTATTATTTCCTACAATGGCATGTATGGGGGCAACGTCCCCATTAATCATCGCTATGCTTACCAGTGAAAATTATGAAAGCGGGGCTAATAGCGGAATGGTGTACGCAATTTCTACTGTAGGCGGAATCCTGGCAACTTTTTTGTGCGGGTTTTACCTTATCCCGAGTGTGGGAGTTAAGATGAGTTTGTTTTGTTTTGCAATTACTTTGGCAGGCGTTTCTTTACTTCTTTTTAAAAAAAAAAGGACGCTTAGTTTGGTTTTACTTTTTGGAGTAGTTATTTCTTTATATGGAATTCTTAAAACAAAACCAAACTCCTTTACCATTTATAAATCCGAAGGAATTTTAGGCAAACTTGAAGTAAGGGATGAACCAACACACGCAAATCCTTCTTTGATGGTTAGAAATCTTCTGATTAATGCCACGATTCAAACGGAAATGGACGTATCAACCCATCAGTCGGTTTCAGAATATGTTCGTTTAATAAAAAAAAATATTCCTTATTTACCTAAAGGTAAAGTTTTAGTTTTAGGTTTGGGCGGTGGGGTAGTGGCCAATCTGTTTAAGGATGAAGGGTACAATGTTACCGCTGTTGAATTTGATGAACGCATCATTGAAATGTCAAGGAACTTTTTTTTTCTAAATGATTCCGTTAAAACTGTTTGTGCTGATGCGCGTTATTACATTAACAATTCACAAGAAGAATTTAATTTAATTTTCTTTGATGTGTTTAAAGCAGAGGAACAACCAGCTCACGTACTTACCATGGAAAGTCTTCGTCGTTTAAAATCAGTAATGAAGAATGATGCGATGGTACTTATTAATACCCATGGCTATCTAAATGGAAAATTGGGCAGAGGCACTCAGTGTATGCTTGCAACTCTAAAGAGTGCCGGGTTTGATCTGAAAATTTGCACATTTAATGAAGACGAGGATTATAGAAACCTGCTGGTTGTTGCTTCCCTTGATCCTATTGAGCAAACGCTGCATGGGGAACTATATCCATTGATGCTTGAAAATTTAAGCTTAGTGAACACGGATGATGTTCCGATAATGGAGGCTTTAAATGCGCCAGCCAATCAAAGATTCAGAAGTCTTTACCTGAAAAACTATATTCTCTGGAATTACTGATCAGGCTTCTTTAAAAGCTTTGTTTAGTCTTTTTAAAAGCAACATCATTACAGCAAAGGCAACCATCAAAAGGGCAAAGTTTAGCCAAAAGAAATACGCTTTATTGTCAAACTTATCCCAATTTTTTGCCAAAACGCCGCTTAGTTTATTGCCGATAGACGTGGCAAGACTCCAGCCTCCCATCATTAAAGCCGTGAACCTCAGGGGCGATAATTTGGAAACCATGGATAGTCCCATGGGACTCAAACAGAGTTCACCAATGGTGATCACTCCATAACTTCCAACGAGCCACCACGCACTTGCTTTGCTCATTCCGTTATTCGTAAAATAAACTGCTGCAACCATCACCAAGGTTGAGAGCGCACTGATTAAAAGGCCGTACGCAATTTTGGTGGCTGTGGTTGGTTCCATATTTCGTTTTCTCAAAAAGCCAAAAAATAACACAACCACCGGAGTTAATATGATCACAAAAAACGGATTGATCGACTGGAAAAGTTCAGTCGGCATGAGTGTAAGGTTTTCGCCTTCTTTCGGATAATCTTCCGGCGACATGTTTTTAAAGTACGAAGGGTAATCCATGCATTTAATTGCATTTCCACTTGCATCTTTAATTCTACGGAAATGTTCGTCTAATTTATAAACCGAATCATTTTTTGCAACCACCGACTTGTCACATAGATAAAGTGAATCAGCTAATGGAACCATTGCTGTGGGCATAGCCCTGTCTGTATATGAATTGGCATACGTGGTGAGAGCGGTACCATTCAGTTTAAATATTGCCCAGAAAATGATTACAATTCCAAAAATAGTATACATCGTTCCAACAGGTTGTTTTTCTTCCTGCGTACAGCTTTTATAAATGGTTGCGTAAAAATAGACTACCGGAATGCATGCACATAAGAATGCATCGGTACTGTCACTTCCAAAAAACGTATCAGGAATAAACCAGCCGATCATTCCAAATCCAAATGCTACCGCCAATACTTTTAAGAAACGCATGATAATGGGCTTATCTTCAGGACTTGGTTCCTTCCTAACGTCAACATGCTTATAATGCTTCATTCCAACCCAAAATGTTATAACGCCTAAAAACATTCCTATTCCCGCAGTAATAAAAGCCCAGTTCCATCCATATTTAATGCGCATAAAGGCTGCTATGAAATTGCAGAGGAACGCACCAATATTGATACTCATATAAAATAGGTTATACCCGGTATCTTTATGGGCTTTGTATTTAGGATCATTGTAAAGGTTGCCTAATAAAGTGGAAATGTTTGGTTTGAAAAAACCATTTCCCACAATCATAATTACTAAAGCAAGATAAAATGCCCATTCTTCATGTATAGATAAAAGACAATATCCAACTCCCATCAATATCCCGCCTAATGTAATTGCAAAACGGTAGCCGAGTTTCATATCTGCTAATAAGCCCCCAATAAACGGAGTTAGATACACGCAGGCTATAAAAGTTCCAAACACATCGGAAGCTTTCCCGCTTTCCCATCCAAACCCTCCGGTTTCCGTATCGGTCATGTAAAGAAAGAAAATACCTATCATTAAATAATAGCCGAATCTTTCCCAGAATTCAGTAAAAGCTAAAAAGAATAGTCCGGTTGGATGTTTAGTGGTTGAGCCCATGATGTCTTGTTTTTATAAATATAAATAAAGAATTTATTTTGCCAGAAATTTGTTTTGAAGAAATATGTGCCGGTTTTTCGTGTTAAGAAATTCAATCCATATTTCTGATGAGGCATGACACGGACCTTCAACTAATGTTTCGAAAATGGTATCGTGTTTTGAATGAGAATATTTCATTCCCGGAACAGGACGTAACACAAAAATTGAATCGCTCGTGGTAGAAATTAACATCGCATTTTTCACATTGATACGAATATGTTGACTCAGGCTATCGGGGAGTATCAGTAAAAAACGGTCTGACCGGTTTTTAACTATAGTATCATTCTTAATGCCAGTCTGAAAAAACAAAAAGCGGTTATCCTCTCTCTTTATTTTAATAGCGGTTTGGGCTTGAACAGAGAAGGAAATAAGAATAAGTAATAAAAATTTCATCAGGAACTCAAGCTGCCTTAATAACTGAATAACGATTATTTTAACGCGTCAATCAGTTTTTCTGCCAGTTCTACTCCAATCCGCTCCTGCGCTTCATTTGTAGCAGCACCGATATGGGGAGTCAATGATATTTTCGGGTGCTTTAACAATAATTCGTTTGGCGTTGGTTCGTTTTCAAACACATCAAGGCAAGCGTGCGCAATTTTGCCGGAATTTAATCCACCTAATAAATCCGCCTCATCAATAACACCGCCACGCGAGGCATTAATAAGAATTACCCCATTTTTCATCGAATCAATTTCTTTAGCAGTGATCATCTTCCCGCCAGGAACATGCATTGAAATCATATCTGACTGAGTGATCAGATCTTCGAGGCTCACAGTTTTGATCTTTACAATTAAACCTTCCGTGCCGTGAATATCGAGTTTTAAATCCGCTTCTTTTACAAAAGGATCATAGGCTAAAACTTTCATCCCACATCCAAGCGCTATTTTAGCAGTAAATTGGCCAATTCGTCCAAACCCAATGATACCGATGGTTTTATCACGTAGTTCGATTCCTTTAGAATAATTTTTCTTTAATTCATCAAACTTTGAATTTCCATTTAATGGCATAGTTCTGTTACTGTCGTATACAAATCGAACGGCATTAAACAAGTGGGCAAACACCAGTTCAGCAACAGAATTGCTTGAGGCGGCAGGTGTATTAATAACCTGTAAACCTTTTGACCGCGCATATTCAACATCAATATTATCCATGCCCACACCGCCGCGACCAATGACTTTTAAGTTGGGACAAGCATCAATAAGGTCTTTACGCACTTTTGTTGCGCTACGAACCGTTAATGCCACATAACCTTTTAAATTGATTTCTGAAGCGAGGTTTTCTTGCGGAACTTTTTCGGTTACTACAGTAAAGCCCGCTTTTTCTAATATGTTTTTCCCCACGGAATCAATACCGTCGTTTGCCAATATTAATTTGTTCATCATTTATAATTTAAAATTTTGCAGATATACCAAACTGAACAGCCGGGCCACCTAATCCGGCTTCAATTGCTACACCAACATTTTTAATGAAATAGTAACGCATGCCAATTCCCAGTCTGAATGCAACGGGGAGTATATTAAGTGTTTGAGACACGTCATATACTTCTTTCTGGTCGTTTATATTGCTTGAATAAACACGAGTTTGTTTATAGCCGATTCCTCCTGTAGCATAAGGATCAAGGTATTTTGATGTGGCAAAATGAATGTTGATTTTTGCCAGCATCCGCTGTTTACTCAAGCCAAGAGTATATACGTTATTTTGATCTTCGTATTGATTTGTCGCGTAATTGAATACGGAGTGCGTTTCAGTATATTTTGCAGTAACTGATGCATAAGTATAATCCATCCCTAAACCAATAACATCATTTACCATGTATTCAAATTTTCCTCCCAGGTGGTTCAGGTTGGAAACTTCAATGTTGCCGGCGCCGGATTCAGAAACGATGTTCTTTATGTATTTCCCAACCATGTAAGGATATCCATAGTAAGCGTCAATAATAAATTTACCTTTTCCTACGCATTTTTCTGAGCTTTCGTTTTTAGAATTCTGCGCATTGACAGTGTTAGCGCAATACACAATGAAAGATGCAAATAGTAAAGCCTTGATGTTTTTCATATTTATTTTATTTTAATTGTTCAATAATGGATTCAATGCTCATGCCATCCGCTTCCGCTTTGTAATTGCGGATAATCCGGTGTCTCAAAATGGCATTGGCAACGGCTTTCACATCTTCAATATCCGGACTATATTTTCCGTTAATTGCAGCGTGGCATTTTGCACCAAGCACTAAAAACTGAGAGGCACGCGGACCTGCACCCCAGGCAAGGTATTTTTTTGTAACGTCGGAACTGAACTCGGAGTTTAACCGGGTTTTGTTAACCAGTTTAACCGCATATTCCAACACGTTATCTGCTACCGGTATTTTACGAATAATATTTTGGAAATAAATAATTTCTTCGGATGAGATTATTTTTGTCAATTCGACTTTTGAATCAGCAGTAGTCATTTTTACAACCTGCAATTCTTCCTGAAAACTCGGATAATCCAACCACACATTAAACATAAACCGGTCTAACTGCGCTTCGGGTAGAGGATAGGTTCCTTCCTGTTCAATTGGATTTTGTGTGGCGAGTACAAAAAAGGGTTTGCCAAGTTCATATTTTTTTCCGGCAGTAGTCACCGAACGTTCTTGCATGGCTTCCAATAAAGCGGCCTGAGTTTTGGGCGGTGTACGGTTAATTTCGTCAGCCAAAACGATATTGGCAAACAAAGGCCCTTTGATGAATTTGAAATTGCGTTGTTCATCCAGTATTTCCGATCCGATGATATCACCCGGCATTAAATCCGGAGTAAATTGAATGCGATTGAAACTTAAACCTAAAACGTCTGCTATTGTATTTACCAGCAGTGTTTTAGCAAGTCCAGGAACACCAACTAATAAGCAATGTCCCTTACAAAAAATGGAAATGAGTACATTTTTCACGGTATCATTCTGTCCAACAATTACTTTTGCAATTTCAGAGTTCAATTCTTTGTATTTTACTACAAAGGCATCTATTGCTTCAACATCGTTTTTATAATTCATATTATAATTTGAATTAAGGTGTAATAGTCCAGTTATATTCCAGTTTACAACTGTTGAATTCACTATCTATTTTTATGTAAGTTGTTTTTGATTTTTTTGCGATCCATTCAGTGATCGCTCTTTTCTGGCGTTCAAATGTTGCCATATTCAGCAATCGTATGTAATCATCCTTTAAGTTCGCTTTATGTGGTTCAGTTCGTGATTTAAGATAGATTATCCTCCAGGCTTGTTTAGCATCTGTTCCCACATGTTGTATAACAGGACTCACATCTCCAACTTTCATTTGGTTCTCAATCATGAAAACTAAATTCTGATCCATTTGTCCGATCTCGTCCAGTTCCCATTTCGCGCTGTTTGCGGCAGGGTTAATCAATACGCCGCCGTTTTGTTTCGTGTCATTATCATTGCTAAACTTTAACGCTGCATCTTCAAATTTAATTTGGCCACTTACAATCAGATTTCGGATGCTATCTAATTCTTCTTTAGCTTTGATAACTTCCCATTGTGAAATTTTTGGCGACATCAACACATGTCTTACATCAACAGACTCACCTTTTCTCGCTACTAACTGCATAAAATGATATCCGTATGAAGTCTCAAAAATTTCAGAAACTTCACCCGCTTTCAAACGGAAAGCAACCGCCTCAAATTCAGGAACCATTTGTCCGCGCATAACAGATTCATAGCGTCCGCCATTTTTTGCAGAACCAGGATCCTCACTATATAGAGCTGCTATCACACTCATGCTTTCTCCATTTACAACCCTTGTACGGTAAACCTCCAGTTGATCCCGCACAGCTTTTTTGGCCTCGTCAGAAATTGGTGGTTTTCTTACAATGTGATTTATTTCCAGTTCTGAATTAATCAGGGGAAGACTATCTGTATTCAGGGTGCTGTAGAACGCGCGAACTTCACTTGGCGTCAGTTTGGTTTCGCCTGTAACTTTCTGTTGCATCTTCTGGGCAATCAGCTGATTTTTCACATCGTCTCTTAACTCGTCTTTAAATACGTTGATACGTTTACCGTAAAAGGCTTCAAACTTTTCTTCACTCCCCAGCATCCCAACATAATATTGTATCCGTCTGTTCAACTCACCATCAACCTCCGCATCCGAAACAACCACACTATCTCTGTCAGCCTGAGCCAAAAGTAATTTTTGAAATAAAACATCTTCAAATACCCGACAACGTTCTTCGGGAGTAAATTCTTTTTTATCTTTTTGTTCTTTTTGCTGAAGTAAGTTCGTTTCTACTTCCGACAAGAGCAGGGGGTTTTTACCTACGATTGCAACTACCTTATCCAGAATCTGAGGTTGGGCAAATGACAGGGTGGTTAAAAACAAAAAAGCAATTGCAAGTCTAATGTTCATCCTACTAAGTTAATTATAAATTTCTAATTCTTTATTCGTTTTCGCTTTATCAAAAAAGTCTTTCTTGATTGTATTTATCAATTGTTGTTTCCGTTGATTGATAAGCATATTCTTTATATTGTTTTTTTCAAAGTTTAATGGAGACAGCGTGTTTTTTGATTTCACTTCAATTATTTTTAAAAAGTAAAAACTTGTTTCATCTGTAAATTCAAATATTTTTCCGTTTTGTATTTCATATTCAGGGATCTCATTCAGTTGCCTCATTTCTTTTTTTAGATCATCAAACATCAGCCAGGTATTATCATTCATAAAATAATTATTGGCGTACTGAATACACATGCTTTTTAAAAGTTCTGCGTCCTTCGGATTGGTTGAATAACATAGCTTTTTAAGTTTTGCCAGGTTAGGAATATTAAGAGGCGATTTCACGTACAATACTTTAACAATGTTATTCTTAAGTAAGAAGTTCTGAGAGTTAGCGTTATAATATTCTTCAATCTGATTCACGGATATGTTGGTATCCAGTTTTTCTTCTATTAATCTGGTCTGAAATTTAAAACAAAGGAGTTCTTTCTTATAAGCTTCCAATTCCTTGGTCACATCTAGCTCTTCTTCCGTTAAATAATTTAGTGCCTGCTGATAAAATACTTCATTGTATGCCCATTTGTTGATAAAGCTTTGAACGAAAGCCGCGCTGTCCGATTTGCTAAGTCCACGGGGAGCAAGGTGTTCGAGTTCCGAATCAAGTAATTTAACGGTATTAACCCTCGCAATGGCTTTTCCCAGGTCTTCCGTTGATTCGGTAGTTTTTTCACAGGATCCCATAAATACGGAAAACGGGAGAATAAAAAATATTTTGATGATCAAATGGCGCACCGAAGTTTGAGTTAAAAAGAAAAGGCTGTATAGCTACAGCCTTTTCCGAATTAGAATGGGTATTTATTTAATCGTATTTAATACGTCATCGTTAACCTTAACGGTGTATTTATTTTTAAGGTAGGCAAGCCATTCTTTTTCAAGATGGTTTTGATAGTCGGCAGTGATCATGCCCTTTGCTTCCGCAATTGTTTTAGGAGTTTTACCCATCACTTTATTTACTACCATTACGGTTACTTTATTTTCTTTCGTGTCCTTAATATCTATTGAAACCACACCCTGTTTCCAGTTTGCATCCACATCTTTGTTTTCTCCTTTTAAATAGGTAATGTTTTCAACGGTCACATTTAGTTGAGAGGTTTTATTAACGGTTTCCGTGATTTCTTTTTCAGATTTGTTTTTCTTCAACATACCGCGTACGTCCTTGGCAATCTTTTCGTTCGCGCATTTATAAAGGGTTACATCAGCACGTTCATCCCACAGGTAGTTATTTTTATTCTGTTCGTAAAACGCCCTCAAACCCGCAGTATCTTTTACAGCCTTGCTCCATACTTTCTGATCAGTTAAATCAAAAAGCAAAATTCCGTCACGGTATTCTTTCAGTAAATTTCTGAATTCAGGATATTTGGATTCCAAATTTGAATCTTCATAGTTTATGAGTGTCTCATCAACGAATTCTTTATACGATTGATTGAGGAACATCGCATAATCCGTTTTAGGCCTCGCAGTCTGATGTGATTCGATATATTTTGCGAAATCATCCTGGCCATAAATTATAATTGTTTCTTTACCGGAAGCGTCTTTTGATGATATTCTGAACATTTCCTTCTTGCCGAGCTTGTTCGCTTTTGCGGCTTCCCATTTTCCCTGAAACACAGTAGTATCAAGAACTTTTAAAAATTCTTTTTTAGCCACCGGGTTTTCTTTGAAATTATTTTCGCGCTTTATTTTTTCAATGAGTGATGATTTTCCTGCTTGGGTACGGGTGTCTTTTCCAATTCGTTGTTTCAGATCCCCTTTCATGTCAGCAAAAGAAGCGAGGCCTTTTTTATCGAGGCGTTTTACAATATGCCAACCATAATTGGTAGTAAACGGTGCGCTGTAATCGCCGTTATTTTGTAATGCAAACGCCGCTTTTTCAAATTCAATAGGCATTCTACTGCTTCCAAACCACTGTAATTGTCCGCCTTTTTCTGCACTTGGTTTATCATCTGAAAACTGACGGGCAAGATCTTCAAATTTTTCGCCAGCTTTTAGTTTAGAATAAATTTCGTCGATTTTGGTTTTCAAATTTTCTTTGTCTTTATCTCCCATATCCTTCGAAAATTTAACCATTATATGTGCGGTTAAAATTTCACCCTGACTTGGCCGTTTATCGTACACTTTTATAATATGATATCCAAAGCGCGTTCTAACCGGCATGGTTATTTCACCGACATTTGCTTTGTACGCAGCCGATTCAAACGGGTAAACCATTTGAAGGGAAGTAAAATAGCCTAGATCCCCACCATTTTCTACGGCAGAAGGATCTTCAGATGTTTTTTTTGCAATGGCAGCAAACTTGTCATCACCAGAACCCATTAAAGCGGCGAGACCTTTTACCGCGTTGAGTTTATTTGTGTAGGCTACAGAATCCTGATGAGTAGAAGATTTCGAAAGTGCCGAACTTTTCTTTAGCAGATTTTCATATTCGGAGATTTTAGTTGAAGAGGGACTTTTTCCGTTTAACGCGTCCCGGATGATCATCAAACGAGTATAGGCTTCAATGGTATCTTTTGGTAAAGCACCCTCGTCTACACGTATTAAAATATGTGAAGCTTTAACTTCGGTTTTCAGCCGTTCATAGGCTTCCTGAAGCAAGGCATCGTTTACGTTTTTATCTGTGAGATAAGGGGTTGCCAGTTGTTTGCGGTAACCGCTTAATTCATTTTTAAATGATGTGTTAGTGTCAAGCCCATTAGCTTCTGCTTCAAAAACTTTCATTTTAAAAGTAGAAAACAGATCAACATATTCTTTTACTGATTTTTGTTCTTTGTTGACTTCTTTACCACTGTTTTTCTTATAAACATTTTCAAATTCACTTTTGTAAACCGGTTTTCCGTTTATCGTCATAATTACCGGCTCAGCTGTTTGAGCAAGTGCAGCAAATCCGGCTGCAGTTAGTGTTAATAATCCAAGGGTACGTTTCTTCATAAATCTTTGTTTTTAAAGGCTAGCAAATTTAAAATTAGTTTTGAATTATTTTAATCATGGTTATTTAATCACCTCTTCCAATTTTGCATCAAGGTCGGCGCCTCTTAAATTTTTGGCAATTATTACCCCGTCTTTATCCAGGAGTAAATTCTGAGGAATGCTTGTAATGCCGAACAGCTTACCCGCATCATTTCCCCAACCTTTTAAATCACTTACCTGAGTCCATGTAAGTTGGTCTTTTTCAATAGCCTGAATCCATTTCTCTTTTACCTGGTCAAACGAAACTCCCAAAACGGTAAATCCTTTGTCTTTATATTTATTATAAGCCATTACCACATTCGGATTTTCTGCACGGCAGGGCCCGCACCAGCTAGCCCAAAAATCTACCAAAACATATTTTCCTTTGAGGTCAGAAAGGTTAATCATTTTTCCGTTTGGATCGGCCTGGGCAAAATTCGTTGCTTTGTAACCAATTGTTGATCCCCTCATTTGATTGAGCTTTTCCTGCGCAAGTTTGCCATATTTGGTATTTAAAATGCTTTTATCTAATAAACCCACAACCCTTTCCAGTTCTTCCATGGAGGCATTTGAATTCTGATTATTAAAATAAATCGCATAACCGCTTACGGCAGATTTTGGATGTGACGAAATAAAATTTTCCATGGCAGTTTTCACTTCTTTTTCCATGCCCTGGTATTCAGCTACTTTGGAATTCATTGTGGTCGCGTCGCCTTTCATCTTTGCTTCGTTGTAAGCATTTACAATTTGTTGCTGTCTGGATCCAAATCCTTGCATCATGGCGTTGTAGGATTGGTAATCCTTTTGAGTTTCGCCACCTGTAACTCTCGAAAACGGTAAACTGTCAAGGCTTCCTGTAATTGTTGTTTTGCCTCCATCTATAAAAAAGACAAGGTTGGGTTGTTCATTAATATTTCGAGTGCGGGTAATCCAAAACATGTTTGTTTCGGAACTTTTGCCATTAAATGAGAATTTTCCACCTTTTATTTTAGCACTGTCGGTTAGATCTATGCCATCCCACTTGTGGTGCATATATATAAAAGCGTTTTCAGGTGCGTTTTTGAAACTGCCAGAAACGTTAAAGGTAAATTTTGTCTGGGAATATACCGTTATGCTAAGGAGGGAAAGGCTAAAAAGAAGGTATTTTGTCATTAGTAATAGGTTGTTTAACTGGCAAATGTAGTTTTTATTGTGATTTTAGTGTTAAGCCATTCGTTAAAAAATGAAAATAAGGATTTTGAGCTTAAAATGTGGTTTATAATCGCGGGACATCAAATATTAACTCTTTATTACATTATTATGATTTTATCCACAATTCTTTGTGAGGAAGATCAAATTGTCTTATTTTTGCAAGGCTAAAATTGACCACCCTATAAGAGGAGTTCTGTTCTGAAATCCGCCTTAAACCACTTTTAGCATTTGAATTTAAACACCTAAAAATTACATCATGAAAAAAACTTTACTTAGTTTATCATTAATGGCAATCGCTTTTGTTGGCCACTCTCAAAATTGTACGGAATTGTTTATTTCAGAATACGTTGAGAGCACAAATAATGATAAAGCCCTCGAGATTTATAATCCGACTGCGTCTCCTATTACTATTAATAATGATTATCGTATTGTGCGGTATAATAATGGTACAGGCTCTTTCACTGGTGCTCCTGCTACTCAACAATATGTGATTTTAAAACAGCATACAATTCAGCCATATGATGTATGGGTATTAGCTATCGATAAAAGAAATCCCTCTGCAGCTTGTCCTGGTAATGACTGCGCGGTTAGTGCGGCTTTACAATTGGTGGTAGATACGTTTGTTTGTCCTGATTACAATATTAGCTATGCTTTGTCACACAATGGCAATGATGCTATTTCTTTACAAAAAAATGTAGGAGGAAACTGGATTTATCTAGATATTTTTGGCGAAATTGGTTTCGATCCGATAATTGGATGGGCAGATTGTCCTCCCTTTTATGCATCTGACTGCGTTAATTCTCGTAGGGTTTTTACCGAAGATCACACAATGATTAGAAAAAGTAGTGTTCGTTCGGGACGAACCGTGAATGATGCTTTTAATCCTACAGTCGAATGGGATACATTAACTGAAAATAAACTCGTAAATAATGTGGCTGTAACCAATCACCAGCTTGGAAGCCATTCCTGTGATTGTGCTCCGGTTGGCATCAAGGAGTATAATAAGAATTCCGAATTTAAAATGTTTCCAAACCCGGCTTTGAGTTCTTCAGTCTTGACATTTCTTTCTGCAGACAAGCGTATTTCAACGGTTAAAATTATAAATGTAGTTGGTCAGAATGTTTTGACGGTAAAACTTGACAATCCTTCTTTAAAATTTGATCAAAAATTTAATCTTCCCTCTGGTGTATATTTTGCGGATGTTATTTTTGAAAATCATTCATCTTCCACTGAAAAGTTAATAATTGAATAATTTTTCTTAAATAGAATTTGGAAAACTGTCGGTTTTGGAATCCCTAAAGCGACAGTTTCTTTTTTTAATCACCCTATTAAATTTTCATGAATTCTCCGATTTTCAAAATTTTAATATTCGCTTTTATTTTTTTTAGCAGCATTGTTTTCTCCCAGACTTATGTAATTAAAGGTAATATTAAAGATGCTTCAACCAATGAGGGATTGATTGGTGCTAGCGTTATGGCGAAACCAGGGGTAGGTGGTATCACGGATGTTGATGGCAATTATTCTTTTAATATTGAGCCTGGACAGTATATTTTAAAAGTGAATTACGTAGGTTATATTCCCCAAGAAGTAAAAATAAAAGTTATCGACAAAGCAGTTGTAGCGGATTTTACGTTAGAGTCCCAAACATTGGATGAAGTTGAAGTTACTGCAAATATTGGTACTGTACGAGAAACACCTGTTGCGATTACAAATATTTCGCAACAAAAAATTCAGGAAGAATTGGCAGGAAGAGATTTGCCAATGATATTAAATAGTACGCCTGGAGTATACGCTACAGAACAAGGCGGCGGAGCGGGAGATTCTCGTATCACATTACGAGGATTCGATCAGGCGAATATTGCGGTTATGGTTGACGGTGTTCCCGTGAATGATATGGAGAATGGTGCCGTATACTGGAGTAATTGGGATGGGCTAAGTGAAATTACAAAAACTATGCAAGTGCAAAGGGGTTTGGGCGCTACCAAACTCGCTATTTCTTCTGCCGGTGGAACAATGAATATTATTACAAAATCCCTTGATCAGAAACCAGAAACCAGTGTGAAACAAGAATTTGGAAATAATAATTACCGTCGGACAGCTTTTAGTTATAACTCGGGTTTATTAAAAAACAAATTTGGAGCGGTCCTTGCAGGAAGTTATAGACGAGGAGATGGTTATGTTCAAGGTACATTTATAGAAGCTTGGAGTTATTTTATTAAACTTCAGTGGAAAATTAATGAACGACATTTACTTTCACTCAGTGGAAATGGAGCTCCACAAAGACACGGGCAAAGAGCTTTCCAAACAACACTTGGCGTTTTTAATAAAGAACTGGCATCGGAATTAGGTGTTCAATACCCTGATTCTAACATGTATAATTCCGGGTTTTTAAATATTAATTCGGATGTAAAGGCAAGATCATATAATTATGATGTCGCAAAACTCAACGGGGAAGATTATTTTTTAAGAACAAATTATTACCACAAGCCTTTAATTAATTTAAGTCATTTTTGGAGTGCGAATGAGAAATTAACAATATCTACAGTAGGTTATGGATCATTTGGTTTTGGAGGAGGAGTATCATTAAACAATTCTATTTCCAACGATAAAACTACAGGATATATTGATATTACAACGCTGTATAATAACAATTCAAACTTTGTCGCTACAGGCAATACATTAAAGTATTTCGGAGATGAGAGGCGTTCCTCTAATTTCTTAAGGACTGCAGTTAACAATCATCGTTGGTATGGATTATTGTCAACGGCTATTTATAAATTAAGCAGACCATTAACTATTACGTTGGGTGTTGATGCAAGGTATTATCAAGGATTGCATTATAGAGAAATTACTGACTTGCTAGGAGGTGATTATATTCGGGAGGTCTCAGATAAAAATGGTGCGAAAGGACTAATTGATCCATTTAACCCTACTGCCATTGATCCAAATTTTAAAAAGGAGATGAAACGAATTGGCGACAAAGTGGGTTACAATTATGATGGGTTCGTAAATTGGGGAGGTTTATTCAGTCAAGTAGAATACAAAAAGGATCGCTGGACAGCTTTCATGACAGTAACTGGTTCTTATACAGGTTACCAAAGACGGGATTATTTTGAAAGAAAAGACGTGACTGTTGGAGATGAAAGGAAAGGATTAAATAAGGTTCTAGATTACTTTAAAGATAATAAAGATACCAAGGTGTTTGAGGCTATCGTGGGATTTAACGAGACTCTGTTAGTTAATGATAATAGTGATCAATCTAATAGTAATTCTTATTTTGTATATACGAACCATGATCATCGAACGTTTGAGAAAGGTGATACAACTTTTGTTGTCAAGTATAACACTGCTGCAAATCCTGTTGATACTTTTTATTTATTAAATGCTACGCAATATACAATTGATTCAGAAAAGGCTAAATACGCTTCAACGCGCAAAAAATGGTTTCCTGGTTATACAATTAAAGGAGGCTTAAATTTTAAAATTAATTCTCATTTTAATGTTTACGGGAATATAGGGGTTTTAAGTGTTGCACCGAAATTTAACAATGTTTTCAACGGCAATCAGGTGGGAAATAAAGTTTACCAAGACGCCTCCAACCAGCAAATTATTTCTCAGGAAGTTGGTGCAGGGGTGTTGTTTAAACAAGTTGCAGCAAACCTTAACATTTACTATACGAAATGGAATAATAAGCCGGTACCAACGGTTACTCAGGGCGATTATGTATATAACGTTAATGGTGTAAACACTTCGCATTTCGGGGTTGAAGTTGATTGGGTATATAAAATAATTAAACAAATTGAATGGGAGGGCGCAATTTCATTTGCCGATTGGAAATATCTGGATGGTAGAACGGTATATGTTTCCGATCCAATTACAGGAGCAATTACAGGAACCGTTGATTTTAGTGCGAAGAACGTTCATTTAGGTAATGCTGCACAAATGCAAATTAGTAATGCTGTAAAATTCAATATTTATAGAGGTTTTTGGTTAAAACCACGTTATACCTATTTCGGAAAAAATTATTCAAATTTTAACGCAACCGATTTACAAGGTGTGAATAAAGATCGAGAGTCTTGGAAAATGCCTAATTATGGATTGCTGGACCTGAGCGGAGGTTATGAATACAAATTAGATAAGATAAGAATTAACCTAAATCTAAACGTGACAAATGTGTTAGATATGTTTTATATATCTGATGCGCAAAATAATGCTGTTCGCCAAAATTTCGATGCAAATTCCGCGACAGTATTTATTGGACCAGGTCGTCAATTTAAGTTTGGAATGAAATTAATTTTTTAATAATAATAAATATAACAATGACAAAAAGTACACTACTCTTAGCGATAATTTCCTTTATCAATATAGGATCCTTTGCTCAAGCGCCTTTACCAACCTCTGAAAATTTTAATAATTTCACAGGTGTTTTTTCTCAGGCTGGATGGACATTTAATGAAAATCCAAGCGGCACCCCGAATTATTCATACCCTTCAGGTGGTGTGTTAGGAACTGCTGCGGGACGACTTGATGAAGCAAATGATAATATTGTTGTTTATGTAGGTGATCAAATGGGACCTGTATCTTTCGCACTAAAGGGTACAGCAACTGCTGGAGCTTGGCAGGGAACTTTTAATGTTGAGGAATCGGTAAATGGACTTAGCTGGTCCGCTCCATTAGCATCTTACACGACTGGAGTACTTGCCACCACTTTTAACACGTATACTGTAATTCCAAGTGCTTCGGCCCGATATATTCGCTGGAATTTTGCAAACAAGGTGAGTGGATATAATGTTGCGATTGATGATATCATTATTACTGAAGGGAATCCTAGTAATGAAGATATAAATGTTTGGTTCAATTCTACGAATATATTGTCTAATGGGACTACATCAGCCTACAATTCGCCTGTAGGAACATCATTAAATTTAAATTTTCTGGTGCGGAATGTTGGTATGTCAACTTTAAATGTTTCTGCGGTATCCTTTACTGGGGCAAATGCATCCGATTATTCCATTGTAAGCCCATCTTTACCTTTTTCTGTTAACGCTCAATCGTCACAGTCATTAATTGTTACTTTTAATCCTTCTGCAAATGGTTCCCGAATTGCTGATTTACTTATTTCTAGCAGTGATCCCAATGAAGGTGTGTACGTTATTCATCTAAATGGTGTGGGGGGAGCTTTTGCCTCTGAACCGAGTGGACAGGCGACGGGCTTAAATTTTAGTAATATCAAATCGTATAGAGCAACTTATACTTTTAGCCCAGCTATAGGTGGCGCAGATGGTTATATTGTTTTGTATAAAAAATCATCCACTCCCATTACTGATTTGCCAACAGATGGCATTTCGTATTTAAGAGGAGATAATATTGGTTCAAGCAAAGTTGCCTATATTGGAACAAGCACCCTGAATATCGTACCTAATGTGTGGGCTTCAACACCATACCAATTAGCAATATTTTCTTTTAATGGAAGTGGCGCCTCAATTAATTACAATACGACATCGCCTACACTTAATGGATTTACAAGTTTAGGATCGATGCAACCAGTAGCAGAGTATAATGGAATCTCAACAACCAATACGAGTTTTCTTACAGATTTACATAATAAAATATACCCGCACACATCAATTTTTTATAGCAATTATACTACCACAATGCTGAATTTGTTTGAAGCTAGAGATACAGTAAACGGACAAAAATTTGTGGAATGTCGTTATAGTGGTTATCGTGCAGTTTATACGCCTCCGTTCGATTGGACCGCTAATGATTTTAGTAGGGAGCATTCTTATTGCCACCAATGGATGCCTTCAAATCCTGCAGATAATCCGGAAAAACCTGAGTATAATGACCAACATCATTTATTCACAACAAAACAGACAGATGTCAATGCTGAACGAAGTAATTACCCATTAGGTGATGTTGTTAGTATTTTAAATTCTTTTATGGGATGTAAATCAGGTCAAGATGCTGTAGGGCATAAAGTTTTTGAACCACGAAGTGACCAAAAAGGTAATTCTGCTCGTGCATTAATGTATGTTGCTGTAGCGTATAATGGTGTTAATGGAAATAATTGGAAGTTTAAAAATCCAATTAACAATACTAATATTCAGTACGGGCAAGATCAAAACATTTTGAAAAAATGGCATTATCAGGATCCACCTGACGCTTATGAAATTGCACGAAATGACTTTTTAGATTCCTTACAAGGGAACCGGAATCCGTTTATTGATAGTGCCCGCTATGCCTGTTACATAGATTTCTCGAACATGACGTATATTGCTAACCCAAGTTCTTCTTTTGGATGCCCTGTGGCTGTTGGAATTAAAGAAAACCCTGCAACACAATTTGAGTATGTGTTAGCACCAAATCCTGCGTCAAGCGAATTTTTCTTATTAATTGACGCTCAAATTGCAGAAAAATTCAACTTAAACCTAACAGACATTGCCGGTAGAACTGTGTACAGCAAAAGCGTGGACGTGACAAATGGTTTTAATAATATTGCTATTAATGATATAAAACTTCAAAGTGGAATTTACTTTGTGAACCTTAGTTATAAAAACGAAAAAATTACACGGAAATTAATAATTGAATAGTCTCAAGTTAATTATTAAATAAAAAACCCCTGTATCTCCAGGGGTTTTTTATTAGGGTTAGTTGATATCAGGGTCTTTTAATTCCTCAGATAATTTGGTAATTTGATGAATTACAGAATCCAGTTCCTGTGCCGAGACGTCTAAATGATTGATCACTTGTTGCCGTTCCGTCTCCCCATCCGTTAACCTGTAAATATTTACTAAACCCATGATTCTGGCCAGCGGTCCGCGTACTTTATGTGACTGTATCCAGGCTATTTCCATCAATTTACTATTTTGTTTTTCAATTTTTTGAAGATGTATTTGAAGAGTACCCTCTTTTTCCCTTAATTGCTTGGTGCGTTCCAGCACTTTTAGTTCGAGTTTTTTAGGAAGGGTTAATAAAAAGATTGTGGTTAAACCACCTAATATAGCCACCAGAATTCCGATGAGAATGCTATGTATGAAATATTGGGTACTAACAGGTGTTTTCGAAGCTACTTTTAAAACCCAGTTGCCTAAAGGCAGGTTTAAAGTAACCTCTGCGTTGTTTCTGATATTTTTTTCGCCAACAAAAACCTCTATTAATCCTGTGTTAGGATTGATTTTACTTAACTGATAATTAAAATTACTTTTTTTCGTGTTTTCAAGTTGGGCTGTTTTAATCAGCGTTTCAATTTTTATGATAATAGCCGTAAAACCCGCGAATTGATTCTTTAAAAAATAAGGGACTCTTCCTATTATTCCCACACCACCTTGTTTTAATTTCAAAGGACCGGCAAAAAAGACATCCTTGGCTGTAATCGCCTTGTAAGCCTCACGATTCCTGTTTGGATCGCTTAATATGTTATATCCCAAAACAACTTCATTTCCTTTTTGGGGATAAACATGTGTTACAATGCCTTTCTCCAGAATTTGAATTGTTGAAACGCAGTGATTACTCATAATAAGCGCATTACCGGTTGCATTAAAATCTTCAGGGACACCATAGTGCTCAATAATGAACCTAAGTGTTTGTGCCGGAGAAATGGCATGATACAAGCAGTTTTCCAGCCTGTTTTTCGCATTTAGTGCTTCATTAATAAGCGACCTTTTCTCCAATTCTTTATGGGTTTGATACCGTTTTAATACGAGTGCGAACGTGCACAAAAGTGTAACTATGCACACAATAGCGCCAAACAGTATTGGTCTGTACTTTCTCATCGGAATTGGATGGCTGGCGCGCTACGGTTAAATTTACTTTTGAAATTAAACATTTAATGAGTGCAGAAAGATTGCTAATATCACAGTTTACTTACAGATATAGCATAAAAAAAGGGATAGCTTGAAAGCAACCCCTTTTTTTGGATATAAATTATACCGATTAGTCTCTTAATAGTTCCCGGCTTATTACAAGCTTTTGAATTTCACTGGTTCCTTCACCAATGGTGCACAATTTGCTGTCTCTATAGTACTTCTCGGCTGGAAAATCCTTTGTAAATCCATATCCGCCAAAAATCTGAACGGCTTCATTGGCGTTTCGAACGCACACTTCAGATGCATAGTATTTTGCGAAAGCACCTTCCTTCGTCATTTTCTGATGACGGTTTTTAAGATCGGCTGCCTTAAACGTTAATAGTTCTGCTGCTTCTAACTCAGTAGCCATGTCTGCTAATTTAAAGCTAATGGCCTGAAACTGAGCGATAGGCTTACCAAATTGTTCACGCTCTTTAGAGTATTTTAGAGCGCATTCATAGGCTCCACGTGCAATCCCACAGCTTAATGCTGCAATAGAAATCCTGCCACCATCTAACACTTTCATAGCCTGGACGAAACCGTCACCTTCTTTACCCATCATTTGGTCTTTATGAACTCTGCAGTTTTCAAAAATCAATTCAGCAGTTTCACTAGCACGCATCCCTAATTTATTTTCTTTTTTACCCGATTTAAACCCTGGAGTTCCTTTCTCAATAATGAAAGCACTCATGCCATGACTGTCGCCTTTTGCACCAGTTCTTGCAATAACAACGGCTACATTTCCAGTGATGGCATGTGTAATAAAGTTTTTTGAACCATTTAATACATAGTAATCGCCATCTTTAACGGCAGTAGTAGCCATCCCGCCAGCATCTGACCCTGTTCCGGTTTCAGTTAAGCCCCAGGCACCGATCCATTCCGCAGTCGCTAATTTTGGAAGGTATTTCGCTTTTTGTTCTTCGTTTCCAAACGCTAAAATGTGACCAGTACACAGGGAATTATGTGCAGCCATCGATAACCCGATAGAACCACAAATTTTACTCAATTCAATGATTGCGGTCACATATTCCGTATAGGATAAACCTGAACCGCCATATTGCTCCGGAACGAGAACCCCCATTAACCCCAATTCGCCCAGTTTTTTAAAAACGTCTACAGGAAAGATTTGATCTTCATCCCATTCCATCATTTTAGGATAGATATGTTCTTTACCGAATTTGCGAATCATATCGGCAATGGCATTTTGGTTTTCGTTTGTCTGGAAATTCATTCCAACATTAGGTTCTAATACTGCGCTAGACATGTGATGTTATTTGAGTGTTTAATTAATTTTTGTTTACCGTTTAAAAATTCCAATTCAACTATGAAGCAAAATCCACTGACATTTGCGCCCTGCGCCTGAATCAACCGTGCAGCTGCTTCCGCAGTTCCACCAGTGGCAAGTAAATCGTCATGCACCAGTACGTTCCAGCCTTTTTTCAAACTATCTTCGTGCATTTCTACCACAGCTGTCCCATATTCCAGTGCATACTCACACTGAATAGTCTTGTAGGGCAATTTACCTGCTTTTCTGATTAAAACAAAGGGAATATTTAATTTATTTGCCAATAAAAAACCAAATAAAAATCCTCGGCTTTCAATTCCAACTATGGCATCAGGCTTCATCTGCAATCCATTCATTAAGCCCTCAACAATGCGATTGCAAGTTTCCTGGTTTTCTAAAATCGGGGTAATGTCCTTAAATACAATCCCGGGTTTGGGAAAGTCAGGAACATCCCTGATTAGTGCTTTTATTGTGGATTCTAATGACATCAAGTGTAAGGAAGGCAAACTTAATGAAATTTTGAGAAAAAGCATATTTATTCGGGCAAAATAACCCGATTTAGTCTACTACCGCTAAAACTTAGGCATCTCTTTTTGAAATTCGATTAAATTACAGTCGTATTTGAGAATGTAACACAACACATCGCGTTTAATTCACGATTATTTTCCCTTGTTTTAGCGGTTGATTATCGGCAGAAATTTTTGTCAAATAAATGCCACTTGAAAACGCCCGGCAGTCCAGAAGAATTTTCTCATCTGTATTTGAATGATGAATTGACTTCATCAGCACAGTTTTCCCTTCTAGGTTAAAGATTTCCACTGCAAGGTTTTTAAAGGATTGCTGGTTTGGTTTTACTAGGAATAGATTATCACCTAAAGATAAAAGTTCGACGTTGTTTTTTATTTCATTATTTATTGCAGTTGCGAAATCCACTACGTGTATCATTTTAGAGACACTATCCCTGCATCCGGTTGAGCTGATTCCAACCAGTTTGGATTCAAAATCGCCAGCAAAGGAATAACTGTGGCCAGGCTCGAAATCATTGTAAATATTGGCAGAGTTCCCAAATGTCCATTGATAAAATTCACAATTTGATGACAGGTTCTGAGGCGTAAAATTGATGATGGAACTCGCTATAATCGTATCAGGTGCAGAAAATGATATCACAGGCTGAATGGTTGGAGTAATCGAATAAGATCCTGTATGGGAGTAACATGCGTTGGCAAGCGACGAAATTTCTACACGGTAAACACCGCTATTCAATCCGGACAAGGAATCGGCTGCCATAGAATTTAACCTAGTTCGGAGTACATTGCCTAAAGTATCTTTCCAGGTATAGTTCCAGGGACTGAATACCTGGCCTTTTAATTTGATTGATCCCTCCTGAGGGAAATTGCATACGGGCTGTAAGACCTGGGCTTGTACAGGTAGATCGAAATGTGATATGTTAAGAACAAATCGTAATCCGGATGTTACCGGGCTTAAAGTGAATATGTATGGTCCGTTTAATATGTTTACGGAAGTAGAGTTTAACTGGTCAAATAGGCTAACGCAAGTCCCTACCGGAAGGAAATTTACGTCAGTTGCTGTAAGCGTAAATGTACCAGAAACATTGGTTGTGGTTTTTATGTTGATGGAAAACGTAGATGTTACCGGACTTACGCCATTAATTTGCAAAAGTGTTGTATTGTATTCCTGTGATATGGTGGGAACTGTATTAGGGCCGGAAATTTTATAGGCATCGAATTCGCTGTCGAATCCGGCGCTCGCGCCTTCCTGATAATATAAAATTGTTTCGTCGAGATAGCTGCCGGGGCCTTTCATTTGAAGGCGTATCATGGGTACCTGGCTTTTAATTTCAGACGCCAGTAATAAGAATAGAACGCTTAAAAAAATACCTGAAACCAACTGGGTGATGCCAGTTTGTATTAGTGTTTTAAATGAAAAAGCTTTCATGATTTTTTTTAAGCAAACTTATCCCCATTTTGTGCGGCCATAAAACTCATTCCATTTTCTTACTTTCAGATGTAATATTTTTGTGTTTTTTGTATTGAAGTGAGATATCAAAAAAAAACTTATATTTAAAATTGTATTTAGATCCTCCGTATGAAGAAGCCTATCAAGCAAAAAAAAGTAGCCTTTAAGCATAAAATTGCGATGTTGATTGACGATAATGACCTTGATAATATGATTAATCAAAAGATTCTTGAGGCCAATGCTTTTGCAGAAATTATCTATGTAAATTCCAGTTCAATGAGCGCCCTTGAGTTCCTTAAAAATCTTGAAGCAAGTGGTTCTTCGTCGCAGCATTTGTTGCCGGATTATATATTTGTCGATTTGAATATGCCAATAATTGATGGTGTTCAGTTTATCGACATGTTTTATAAGAACAATAAACCCCTGCTCAGTAAATGTAAATTAGCGGTGCTTACGTCATCAATTAATCCTAATGATAAGGTGAAAGTAAGTAATGTTGACCCACAAATCCCATTCATTAACAAGCCTTTGACCAGTGAAATACTTTCCGGCTTAAATTAATTTTTTTTCAGAGACGTGATGGTTTCAATATCGTGTTGAAGGTGCTGAAGCACTTTTCTTTCGCTGAAATTATAAAAGTTAAATTGTTCCAGCAGAGTAGCCTGTTTAGTCAGGTAGGCGGGAGTTTTTTTCTCGGTGAGCAAAGCGGTAATGAGTTTTATAAACGTTTTTACATTGTTGTATTTGGAAAATTCCTCTGAACCATTCACTTTTCGCGAAAGATTTTTCAAGACGTTTCCAGCCACTTCAAACTCTTTCTTTCTGTAATAAAAATAAGCTAATGTCAGTTTTATTTCAAACTCCATGTGAGGAAAGTTAACAAAACTTGACTTTTCAATAATTTTATTCAGGATGGCGATAGCTTCTTTTATTTGGCCGCCATAATAGTTTTTCAGGGCATCGTAAAACCGGAAAGCCACAGTCGAATAAAAATCATAATTGTCAAAATAGTGGTCGTGTTTTTCTTCTGTAAGTTCTTTCACTCTGCCAAACCGTACTAAAATTTCAACTTTTGAAAATAGAAATTTTAAAGCGAGGCAATAATTTCCATAAAGCAGCCACTTTTGAGATTGCGCATTAACCAAATCGAGATAGGGAAGACACTTTTTAATCTGGTTGATACTTTTATAATATTCAAATTTAAAGAAAGCCAGTAGAAGCTTATGCTGTTCAACCTGTTTATCTTCGGGATATTGATTAATAATTGTTTCCGATTTTTGGATAATGTCCTCAACGGGATCTTCTTCAGCCAATTCAACCCGTGTAAAGAGAAGCATCTGAATGAGGATGGAATTCAGGATCAATTCAATTTTATGGGACTTATTTAACGCGTGAATATTTTTAATTTCATTTTTTAAAAGAACAAGAATATCAAGTTCAGATGAGGCATTGGAAAAAAAGTAATTTGCAAGGTGTTTATTAAAACTAAACAACAAGTCATCCGCTTTCTCTAAAGAGATTGAAAAGGCTACCTGTTTATTGTAAAGTTGTGAATAGATGTATTGTTTGTCTGAGTAATGATACGCTTTTTTTAGTGCGCTGTATATAGCAGTTAGGTTTGCTGGATCGTTGAGCTGAATGTACTTTTTTTCAATTTCATGAAGCATTGCAATGGCTGTATCCCTTGGGAATTCGGTCAGATATTGATTGAAGTTCTCAATGCTTTTCTGATCGCTGTTTTTGGAATTATTATGATTGTCTATGAGGTATTTTTGTGTTTTATCAAACAGCCTTGATTTTAATACATATAACGCGTTTTCATTACAATTCAAAATCTCTAAAAGATTAGCTGTGCTGTTTGTGCGGTAATAGCGTAATAGCGTTAGAAATTTGTCTGAATGCGTTTTGATTAAGGATTCCTCTAGTTCTTTGTATTTTTCCTGATCTAATTGTAGAATGATTCTCTTTAATTTGTCCATAAACCAATCATAATTTATTTAAATATAGGAAAAATAATTTAAGCGGATCTTAATTAACTCCAATTCTAAATTATGCGGTCTTATATAATGAATTGTGGTGTTTTGGAAAAGGTGTAAGCTTAATTTAATTGGCAAGGTTGGTTGTTTGATTGAATTTGCAGAAGCCATTTCATTGCTTCTTCTCTTTTTTTAAACAGTTCAATCGGGTAGAGTGGTTTATGAAATACCTTAAAGAAATGCATAGTAAGGCGGTTTGCCAGGTTGGTTGAAAAATAGGCTGAGCCGAGTTTGTTGGAACAGTTTTCTGGCAATGCCATAAATCTCAGGGCCTCGTCTTCAATATAAAAGTAATTAGTAGCGTCTACCAAGGCAAAATGTTTTTCATCATTTGTAATTTTTTCAATTGCAAGGCATAATGCTTTTGCTTTTTCAACGGTTATTGAAATGTCTTCCAAAATTTTAACATGTAGAAGGCGGCATTCTTTATTATAGAACAAGTTCGCAACTTCTGTTTTAATGGTGTTCATACAGGAGGGATTTGTGGGTTCTTCCAGCGCCGCAGTCTTGGTGCCAACAATTGTCCTGTTGGGGACTTTATGAATATTTAAATTTAATTTTAGGAGCATTTTATTTTTTATTTAGGAATTTATTTGCGGAATTGGTTTAGGCGTAGTGCGGTTTCAAGCATTAAAACTGGTGCAGAACGTTCATTATAAAGACCATTGATATAATTTATATGGTAGTAGGTGCCAAATCCAATGCTGGAAGACCACACCAGTTTGTTCGTTAATTTTGTATTTATCCCGAAACCGGCAAATATTTCAGCTGTTGAAAGTTGGTAACGTGAATAATCGATCCTGTAATCGTTTTGTTTTGCCGCAGCCTCTTCAATTTTTACAGCTTTGTAACTCATGCGTGCACGGTTTAAATATTGCGCCTGTATAAATGTGAATAATTGAACCCTTTTGCATTCATCCATTTCCCGGTCATTTGAACCGTCAATAGAGAAAAATTCCTGTCCGGTTAAAATCCTGGCATATCGGATATTAGCTCCACAAACCTCTTCATGTCTTTTTTGAATGACAGGCCCTAAAGCAATATGGTTTTTGCCATTGTATAGGCTTAAATTTGCACTGTACATTGCGCCGTGTGAGTTACCAGACAAGTGTGTCCCGATGCCCATTCCAAGCCGGTATCCTGAATTTAGATTTTGCGAGATTAAAGTTTGAGTAAGTATGAAGAAAAAGATCACGCTCCATTTTCTCTTAATGCTTTTAGTAACATTTGTGTTTTGGTGAGTAGTAGTTGTTTCCATAATGCTTAAATTTTTTCCAAAGATCCATACTTAATCATATCCTGGAGTTTCATTAATGAGTCAAGTATTGGCCATGTAAGATTTTTAATGAAAATGCATGGGCGTCAATGTTTGCTTAAGAGTAAAAGCTATTGCATTCCCGCAATTTTACAGTCATCTATGCTTAAGGAAGGATGTTTTGGGCAAATAAAAAGGGGCGCAATTTGCGCCCCGCTATATTTCAAAAAAAAAGGAATTATTAGAATTTTATGAGTTCTTCGTACAATTCTTTCACGGGTAAACCCATTACGTTATAAAAGCTGCCTTCAATTTTGTCGATCCCAATATATCCTAGCCAATCCTGCACGCCATAACCACCGGCTTTATCATACGGACTATAATTGGTGAGATAATATTCAATTTCTTCATTTTTCAATTTTTTAAAGTAGACTTTACTCACATCATAAAAGGTTGTTTGCTTATTCCCACTCTTCAAACACACGCCTGTATAAACTTCATGCATTTTACCGCTTAGCGCTTCAAGCATTTTTTTACCTTCTACAAAGTTAGCGGGTTTATTAAATACTTTGCCATCACACCATACTATTGTATCTGCGGTTATAAGTATGTCTGTTTCAGATAAATCATCCTCGTATGCATCTGCTTTTTTCTCTGCAAGAAACAGGGGAATTTCCTCGGCAATAAGGTCAACAGGAAAAGACTCATCGGCGTTTATCGGTTTATTCAGGAAATTAAACCCAAGACTTTTCAATAGTTCCTGTCTACGTGGTGAGTTTGAACCAAGTATGAGTTGGTATGGAAATTCTTTGATGCATTGTTCTACACTATTCATTAGGCCAGGTCGTTTTATTTTCGGGGTTATGATGCTCTTTTTTTAATTGATTTATTTGAATACATGTTTTATTACAAAAGTAAAGGCAATTCCCAAAAGCATTGTAAATTTAAGCAATAAGCTCGCTATTTTAAAATCTCTGCTCGTTTTCGCTCGGATTGTTAGAAAGAGTAATATTATTAGTGGCAAAACAACTAAAAAAAGAATGTAATAGACACCAATATGTAGCTTTTCAGCATACAACTTCACTGCTGCTATTAGCAAAAGTCCGACGGTAATCACAATTAAAAAAAATGTTACGACTTTGCTTGTAATTATTCCCCAAACAATTGGCATTGTTTTGCATCCGGTTTGTATGTCACCTCTGTAATCTTCCATGTCTTTAATAACTTCTCTCGAAAATGAAGTTAAAAAGGCAAATGCTGAATATCCAAATACAATAATTATTAATGTTCTTAAGAAATCTCCAAACATTAAATTAACTAAGGAATCAAGGCTGCCAAGTAAATAATATTCATAAACTAAAGGCATAAGGGGAATGGTAGCAGTTAAAAGTGATACTACAAAATTGCCTACTAACAACTGTTTCTTAAAATTTGTTGAATAAAACCATAATAACAGGATACTCAAAATCTGAATGAGTATGAGTTTTAAACTATTACATTTTACTGCAAGGTAAAAGCCAAGTGCCAGGCCAATTAAGTTAAATAAGATGTGTAGAATCATTGCCCAGCGGCGCTTAATCACAACATCTATAACAACCGTTTCAGGCCTGTTTATTTTGTCGGTTTTAACATCAAAATAGTCGTTAATGATATAACCGGCCGCTGCTATTAATAATGTACTTAATAAGGAAATAGAAAACAGTGATGTTGTAAATTTAGAAAATTCATTTACCGGGGAAAATACGAGGTATTTGATGCACAGTTGTGTAATTGCAATAATAACTAAATTCTCAACGCGAATTAGTTTTAGAAAAGCTATGACGGGGTTTCTAATCATTAACGATAGAAAGTTAACAAATAAAAAGGTATTTTTAGCTAAAAAAAAGTTGGAAGATTTAAGCGCAGACTATTGGAATAACCGTTACTTAACCAATAATTTCGGATGGGATGTTGGATATCCGTCTACACCATTAAGCGAGTATTTTCAACAGTTAACAGACAAAAACCTTTCTATTTTGATTCCGGGAGCGGGGAATAGTTACGAGGCACAATTGTTATTTGAATTAGGTTTTACAAACGTGTATGTGTTAGATTTTGCCGAAAAACCATTAGAGGATTTTAAACTGCGTGTGCCGGATTTTCCTGAGAGTCAATTGATTCAAACTGATTTTTTTAATTATACCGGGCATTTCGACTTAATAATTGAACAGACGTTTTTCTGTGCGCTTCACCCTGAATTGAGGGGAGCCTATACAGAACACATGTATCGGTTACTGAAACCTCAGGGAGAATTTGTTGGGCTTTTATTTAATGATCCTTTGAATACAGATAAACCACCATTTGGTGGTAGCGAAATGGAGTACCGTAAATTATTCAGCAAACTTTTTAATATTATAATCATGGCTCCCTGTTACAATTCGATAAAACCCCGATCAGGAAAGGAATTGTTTGTAATCATGCAACCTAAAGCTGAATTGTTGGGATAGATTATTATTAAATTTGATTTCAAAAGCAATTAATTGAACGAACCGGAACGGATATTTGATGAAAAACAATACATGGGTCATAACAGACTTAGTATAATCTGGCGAACAGTCATCGCATTATTTTGTTTTGTAGGGTATTATTGGAGCGAGAACCCGAAACCAGTTCAGGTAGCAATTTTTAAAATCGGACATTATCCTGCGCTCGATATCCCCAATTCAGGAAAAATTTTTTTCTTACTCGGTTTATTAATTCTGATGTTTTCCGCCATGTTAACGTTTATATTGCATACTCATACCCAGGTGTATTCTAACTATATTCTGATTGATGGATTTTGGACTGCACGACGCGTGAAAATCAATCTTGAAACAATCACTCACATCCGAAAGAGTAAATACAAAAAGCACATCTTCAGGCGTGCCGTTTATAATTTACATAGCCGGGGTATAATCCGGTTCTTTACCAGTGGTAATGAATTTGTTGAGTTAAAAGACCGGAACGGTTTTACCTATCGGATTGGAACTCAAAAGGCACCTGAGCTGTACCAGGTATTGCGGAAGCAACTTACAGAAATACACAGTAATTAAAAATTGTCATACCATTGCCGTTGCCGTGGTATTTTAACGTCGCTAAGCATGCTTGTTTTTAAATTTATAGTCAGGCTGTAACTTTTTCTGAATCCGAAGGGTACCCAGTCAATTCGCGCCTCCCAGCATTTTAAATCCCGATATACGTTAATACTTGTATAGCTTAGGTTTCGGTTAGTAAAGTCATAACCACTTGTAACACCAAGCTTCCAGAATTTTGTTACTGAAACATCCCCACTAAAATTCAAAGTTTGGATATCGGTTAATTTATTTAAGACTTTAGTATAAGTAACGTTGTAATAAATATTTAAGTTCCATGGGAGTCTTTCCTGGGCCTGCATCGTATTTGTAGCTACAGCCCCGCGTTCTGCGGCGTTGGTCAAATCTGGTTTCTTAAGTTTTGAAATAAAGGAATTAGAGCTAAAAGCGGCATTAATTGCTATGTTTCCGGTCGTAAAATCCATCACGCGTCCGTTCTTGTTTATCAGGTATTGGCTTGTTCGGTAGCTGCGCTCATCATACGTGTTTGTAAACGGGTTTAAGAAAGGACTCGTTACTGTAGTTGAGTAATAGGGATCGAACGTTGATCCAAATACTAGGTCAAAATATTTCCAGATTTTGGTACGACCCGTCATTGAAATCAGACTCATTTTAAAACTATCAGCGGCAAAATTATACGAACCGGCCAAACTTAAATTCTGTAAAATAGCCACCTTATTAAATACAAAACCCGTATCTGTTTTTTTTCTAAATTTTCCTTCGATGTTATTATTAAGATTTACGCTTAAACTATTTTGGCTCCCCTGGGCCGGTCCACCAAAGAGGTTATTCTCAAAAATCGAATATTTATGTTTATAGCGGTAGGTTGTGTCACTTATTACATCCTTCCAGAAACCGAATTGTTCTTCACCAAAATCCGGACGATACGTATATGCTAAACTCGGAATTAATAAATGCCTGATTTGTTTTACACGCTTGGATTTAAAAAGGTAATCCATGAAAACTTTTGTTGAAAGTGATGTGTTGAAGTTAGCGTCGTAACCGGTTTTAAAATTTTGATCAGTAGTTCGGATAATTCGGTTAGTTGTTTCATCCAAAGCTTTGCTTGTTGTTTTAGTATACATAACGGCGCTTAAATTTAAAGCGGGAGTCAGTGTGAAATATTTTAAAAGTGTAATGTTGGTGGAGATTGGTAGTGAATGCCGGAACCCATATTTCAGACTATCTCCAATATTTCCTTTAAAAATGGAGGTGTCTGCGCCTGAAAGCGTATTCCGTGCTTCAAACAAATAACTAATGCCAATTTTGTCAATCGGATTTTGTTTCACCCGGCTTTCTTTCTTAAAGGGATAAAAGCGGTTCACATTAAAAGTTAACTCTGGAAATGAAATATTCATGAGTTTGGTTTGGGTGTTCTGATCGTGCCTAGCGTTTAAACTTAAACTTCCGATCTGGAATGTTTTAGTGAAATTAATATTCGATTGAAAGGTGTTGGTTAAATATTGACCGGTATTAAGGGCATTAAATTTATTGTATTTAGAGGTTCGGATATTCACATCACTGCTAAAACGAACGGTAGGATTATTTTTCTGATCCTGGAAATGACGCCAATTAATGGAAATATCACGTTGTTTGGAATATAAGGCAGGTATTTCCCTTTCTCCATTTCTGAACTCGGAGTATCCGAGTGAGAGTGCTCCGTTAAACTTGTAATTTACCATGTAATTGTTGGTGGTTCGAAGTCCCCAGCTTCCATTGGTATAAATGTCTCCGCGTATGGTCATATCGGTTTTATCATTTATTCCCCAGTAAAAACCACCTTCCTTCAGGTAGAATCCAAGCGCGTCGCTGTTTCCATAAAATGGGATTAAAATTCCTGAATGGCGTTTTTTCGTATTTGGAAAAAATCCAAAAGGCAAACCAAGTGGTGTTGGAACACCCGCAACTTCCAAATACATCGGTCCGGTAACAATTTTATCATCCGGAATTATCTTTGCTCTTTTTGCCCGGAATATTGTTCGTGAATCTTCATACTGACACGGAATACATTTTAAATCCTTCATGTAAACCACGTTATTACTGTCTTTTTTTACCTCACTCCCTTTCAATAGCAAATCCCCTTCCTTGGTCATAATGTCATAAATCTTCCCCTTTTTTGTTTTGAGGTTATAAATAATTTTCCGCGCCGTTGACTCCTGTCCTTCTATTTTCATTACCGGGTTCCCGGATTGAACACCACTGCTATCTGTTTTTCCGTATGCGGTTATTGTATTATTTTCATTATCAACTTCAATAAATTCCGCTTTCAGGTTAATGTCTTCGTATTGCACAAACCCGTCTCCAAATAAATAAATTTTTTGTCCTCTAGTCTCGTATCTTATTGAATCTCGCGCGTTATAAATGATCTTGTGCTGAAGTGGATCAACATCATCTCCTGTGTCGAGCGTATCTACCCTAACATTGGTCGTGCTGTCGGTTGGGGTTGGATTTTCTGAGACGCTCATTTTTTTTAAAGTGTCGGCAGGGTTCGTAACCTTTGTGTTACCCGATTTTAAATCGGTTTGTGCAAAGCTAATACGCGTACTTATTAACAATAATACGAGTAAAAAAAATATATGTTTAACCGGATTAATAACGTGTCCTGACTAATTTTACCTAAACTTACAAAGCTAACAATTACCCGATAATTGCCGGTTATTTTTGCATCCAAGATGATAAAAAAATGTAATATTTTTCTCTCTTTATTTCTGATCCTGTCGGCGGTTTTCTGTGTGTTATGTTCTTTTTTAGTACACAAGGATGATCCGAAGCGTAAGGTGAAAATTATTGTGATTGACCCAGGTCACGGTGGTAAAGATCCGGGTTGCAACGGTGTATCTTGTCGGGAAAAAGATGTCGCCTTATCGGTTTCGTTGAAACTTGGAAAACTGATTGAAGAACACATCAAGGATGTTAAAGTAATTTATACGCGTAAAACAGATGTGTTTGTTGAATTAGAAGACCGGGCGCGCATAGCAAATGAAAATAACGCCGATCTCTTTATCTCCATTCATTGTAATGCCGCGGGTAAACCCGTGATGATCAAGGATAAAAAAACCGGGAAAATGAGGCCAAAAACCTTCAAAAATTCAAAAGGTAAACTCATTGTTGTGGAAACAGCAAATCCTGAGCCTTATGGCTCCGAGACTTATGTGATGGGGTTGAAGAATGAGGAAGGGAAGATGAAAGTTGCACAAAGAGAGAACTCAGCGATGTTGCTTGAAGACAATTATGAGACTAAATATCAGGGATTCGACCCGAATAGTGAAGAGAGCTATATTATCATGAGTAACTATACCTCCAGTTACGTTATTCAAAGTGCAGGATTAGCTTTAAAAATTCAGGAACAGTATTCGAAAAAAGCTGGTAGGGTAGACAAGGGCGTTCATCGGCAAAGTATTTGGGTGCTTTGGCGAACCTCGATGCCGAGTGTTCTAACCGAAATTGGCTACCTTACGAATCCCGAAGAGGAAAAGTTTTTAGGATCAGATAAAGGGCAAACTTATATAGCCGCATGCTTATTCAGGGCGTTCAGAAAATATAAGGATGAACAGGAGGGTATCAAAAAAACTTATGATGACGCGATAGAGAATCAGGTGCCGCTGGAAAATGAAAATTTCAATGTATCCGAAAAAAAGGAAGATGTGAAGACTATTGATGCACCGGTAATTGATGAAGATATCCCTGTTAAAGAAGTGAAACGCGACAAAACTCTAGTTGATAATGATAAGCTAAAAGAAGAAGCTGAAACAAAAGCCAAACTCCTAGCTGCCCAAAAAGCAGAAGACGAAAGGGAAAAAGAGGAAGAGAAAAAAGCAAACGATAAACTAATTGCTGAAAAGAACAGGAGAGAAAAAGAACAAAAAATTAAATCCGATTCTATCGCTAAAGCAATAAAATCAGAATCCATTGAAGATCATCAGAAAAAGTACAAGCAATTGATTGCTATTGCGGATGTAAATTATAAAAATAAAAATTTTGATGAGGCCTTAACGCTGTATAAAAAAGCACTCGACGAACAACCAAAGGATGCTTATGCTAAGAGCAAAATTAAAGAACTGGAGTCGACTGGCGAAAGTGTTTCTGAAACACTAATTTCTCCGACAGGCAAAGAAGACTCTGAAATAATATTTAAGGTACAATTTGCAAGTACCGATAAAGAACAGGATACAAAAGTAAAATACCCCCATGTACCGGAAATATGGTTTTACAAAAGTGGTGCACTCATTAAATATACATCGGGTAATTTTTCGTCCATTGAGGAAGCATCGAAGCACCAGGCTAAACTAAAAGAATTGGGTTACAAAGACTGTTTTATAGCAGCTTTTAAAAAAGGTGTCAGAATGGATATTAACGAAGCAAGGAAGCACTCTCGTTAATTTTGGTGGGTAATATTAAAAACGAAGGGGGATGTTCACGTCGAGGGTGTAAAATAAAGTGTGTCAACTAAAGAAAAACCTTTAAATTGACATATATGAAAGAAGAAAAGTTCGATTTCGAAGCCTTCAAAAGAGAGGCAA
>JAQZBQ010000010.1 GCA_029237825.1 Bacteroidota bacterium
CAGGATTGTCCGATTGGTGTTTAAATGTGATAATATTAGCTAACTGATTATCAAGTTTTTATATATATTCTATTATCTATAATTAACATTATGTTAAATAGTAGGTCTGGAATGTTATATAATCCTTAATATGTTTGGAGGAATTAACGAATCAATTCAGATACCGCAAGTTTTCCCACCAATGAACCAATCGCTACCCCCATTCCTCCCATTCGAACCGCACACACCACATTGTTAGAGATTTTTTGTATTATCGGTTTTTTCTCGTTCCCCACACCCATAATTCCGCTCCACCGCTGTTCAATTTCAAAATCGACTCCCGGCAGTATGATGTGGTGAAGTAAATCCTCAAGGTGCTTGTGGATTTTTCGATTTAAATCAAAAGCCACAGTTGTTTCCTTTTCGAAATCCAGGTTCCTTCCACCGCCAAACAAAACACGTTTCCCTACATTTCTAAAATAATAATATCCTTCGTCGTAATGAAAAGTGCCTTTTAATTTTAACTGATTAATTGGTTTTGTAATTAATACCTGGGCCCTTGCAGGTTTTACATCAATTCCGCCGAGAAGCTGCGTAGCAAAACCATTGGTAGCCACAATAACATGCCGCGCTTTTAATTGTCCGACAGAGGAATCAACTGCAACGCCTTCGTCTAAATCTTTTATCTGGCTCACCTCTACTGCATTCAAAACATATACTCCTATACGTTGGGCTAATTGTAGCAGGTTTTGCATCATCTTTCCGGTATCTATTTGTCCTTCCTTTTTATTCAAAATCAATCCTTGAATTTTATTAAAGTGGAAAGCTTTAATCTTCTTATTATCAATGCGATATGTCTCAGTGATTTTAGTTAATGATTTTAGTCGTTTATTGAACCCTGAAATATGTTCCGCACATTCCACAAACTTTTGTTCATCCCCAAATAATTCATAGCCACCGTTTTCCTGAAAATCAATGTTCTTATCCCCTAAACGCTTTCTGAGAAGTTCGAGTCCTTTAATTCGCATTTCCACAGTCTTCCATACCAAGTCTTCCGGTGTGTGCTTAAGGTCGGATAACAACTCACTTACGCTTCCAAAACAGGCAAAACCGGCATTTTTTGTGCTGGCCCCAAGCGGGAGAATTCCGCGTTCCAACACGAGAACTTTTGATTTTGGAAATTTTTCTTTAAAAGAAATGGCTGAATTTAATCCAACAATCCCACTTCCGATGACAATTAAGTCGATATCCCGGAAATATGAACGCGTTTCCCAAAAGCTAAAATTTGTTGAAATGGCTGAATTGGCATTCATTTTATCGGTCGGTTTTGGAAATTTGATTAAATTTAACCCTCATTACAAAATTACATCTTTGTACCATATGAAGGTAGCCCTGCGGATAATAATATTTTTTCTTTTTAGTTCCGTTATCGTAGTAGGTCAAGATTGGACACTTCCTTTTTCCAGTCGCGTTGAAAAAAACGGTAAAAAACTTATCGGAGCAACTATTACGCTCATGCAGGGAAATAAACAGGTCCTTCAAACTATTACCGGGGAAGATGGAGCCTTTAAACTACAGATACCGCCGAACGGGGATTTTACGGTAATTGTTACTAAGCCAGGTCATTGCGTAAAAAAGTTTCAGGTTTCAACACGCGGGGTACCTCCTGATAAAACTCAAAATAATTTTAAAGGGTTTAATATCGAGGCAATTAGTTTATTTGAACCCCTTCCAAATATAGATTATTCGGTATTAAATCAGCCCTTGGTTAAAGTAACGTATGATCCGACGAAAGACAATTTCGAATACGATGAGGCGTATAGTAACCAAATGCTTTCCGCTTTAGACAGACTGAGGCAGTTAGAACAGGACGCGATTAATAAACAAAAAGAACTGGAAGCAAATTATTCAGCGTCGTTAAAATCTGCAGATAAAGCGTTTCAAAAAAAAGATTGGGTCACAGCCCGTGCCGGTTATAACCAGGCCTTAACTTATAAACCAGGTGAGATTTATCCAAAAGATCAGCTTGCACAGATTGAAGTAATTATTAAAGATCAGGAAGCGCTCAACAAAAAAGCCGCTGATGATGCTAAAGCAAAAGCTGACGCGGAAGCAGCTGCAAAAAAGAAAGCTGAGGAGGAAGCTGCCCGTGTTGCTAAGGAAAAGGCTGACAAATTAGCGGCGGAAGCAGCTGCAAAAGCGAAAGCCGAAGCAGAAGCTAAAGCCAAAGCGGAAGCTGAAGCTGCAGCAAAAAAGAAAGCGGAAGAAGAAGCAGCACGATTAGCAAAGGAAAAAGCGGATGCAGAAGCTAAAGCAAAAGCAGAGGCCGAGGCTGCAGCAAAAAAGAAAGCTGAGGAGGAAGCTACCCGTATTGCTAAGGAAAAGGCTGATAAATTAGCGGCGGAGGCAGCAGCAAAAGCGAAAGCCGAAGCTGAAGCCAAAGCAAAAGCAGACGCCGAAGCAGCGGCTAAAAAGAAAGCCGAAGAAGAAGCAGCACGATTAGCAAAGGAAAAAGCGGATGCAGAAGCTAAAGCAAAAGCAGAGGCCGAAGCAGCAGCTAAGAAAAAAGCTGAGGAAGAAGCGGCCCGTCTTGCTAAGGAAAAGGCTGATAAATTAGCGGCGGAGGCAGCGGCAAAAGCGAAAGCCGAAGCTGAAGCCAAAGCCAAAGCAGACGCCGAAGCAGCGGCTAAAAAGAAAGCCGAAGAAGAAGCAGCACGATTAGCAAAGGAAAAAGCGGATGCAGAAGCTAAAGCAAAAGAAGAGGCCGAGGCCGCAGCTAAGAAAAAAGCTGAGGAAGAAGCTGCCCGTCTTGCTAAGGAAAAGGCTGATAAATTAGCGGCGGAGGCAGCAGCAAAAGCGAAAGCCGAAGCCGAAGCCAAAGCAAAAGCAGACGCCGAAGCAGCGGCTAAGAAGAAAGCCGAAGAAGAAGCAGCACGATTAGCAAAGGAAAATGCTGATAAACTTAATGCCGAGGCTAAAGCCAAAGCAGACGCCGAAGCCGCAGCTAAGAAGAAAGCTGAGGAAGAAGCAGCACGTCTTGCAAAAGAAAATGCAGATAAACTGGCTGCCGAGGCAGCGGCAAAAGCGAAAGCCGAAGCGGAGACCAAAGCCAAAGCAGACGCAGAAGCTGCAGCAAAAAAGAAAGCTGAGGAAGAAGCTGCCCGTATTGCTAAAGAAAATGCAGATAAACTGACTGCTGAAGCTAAAGCCAAAGCGGACGCTGAAGCAGCAGCTAAGAAAAAATCTGTGGAAGAAGCAGCACGTCTTGCAAAAGAAAATGCTGATAAACTTGCTGCCGAGGCCAAAGCCAAAGCGGACGCTGAAGCAGCAGCTAAGAAGAAGGCTGAGGAAGAAGCCGCTCGTCTTGCAAAAGAAAATGCAGATAAACTTACTGCCGAGGCCAAAGCCAAGGCAGATGCTGAAGCAGCAGCTAAGAAAAAAGCTGAGGAAGAAGCAGCTCGCCTGGCAAAAGAGAAAGCTAACAAGGAAAAAAACACACCGCCACCCTTTGACAAATATAAAGATGCGATCGCAAAGGCAGACGGATTATTTAAATCCAAGAAATACAAAGAATCTAAAACTGCTTATGAAGACGCTTTAATTGCAAAGTCTGGCGATTCCTATGCTAAAAAGCAGTTAGCTGAAATTGAAAAGCTACTAAAATCAGATGTGGCAACTGCGGCGGATGTTGATGCAAGACAAAAAAGCCTTCTGGCAAAATACAGTCCCGGAGTTACTGAAGAAACCATTAGCGGCCCTGGAGTGGTCATTATTCAAAGGGTTGTGGTAAAAGAAACAGTTGCATATGTTTATCAAAAGAAAATTTTTAGCTGGGGTGGTGTTACCTATTTCCGCGATGCATCCACAATAACCGAATCAACTTTCGAACAAGAAACAAAACCTTAAACTCCTTTATGCCAGATATCTTTGAAGACGTACATTGCTGCGTATGCGGTAATACCAATCCTTCTGATTTTAAAACCCTTTACGAAAAAGAAAAATTTAGTGTAATTGAATGTAAGAAATGTTCCTTCACGTTCATTCCGCCTTATTTTCGTAAACAGATTTCCTACGAAAATTACAAAGATGAGAATGTGGCCAACGCTGTTCGCCAGGGAAACAATTGGGTGAAAATTGAACGCCATAAATTACGCTATGATTTAATTAAGAAATACAAACCAACAGGATCTTTATTTGATTTAGGGGCCGGCTGGGGGCATTTTATGTTAACTGGAAAAATGTTAGGGTACGAAGTATATGGCATCGAAATTTCTGAACAGCCTTACCTCTACTCTAAAAATGATTTAAAACTTCCCGTAGATCATATTGATTTTTTTGAAATGCCGGAAGAACGGAAATTCGATATCGTTACCATGTGGGATGTATTGGAACATATTGATAAAGCGGATGAGGTAATAGCCAAATGCTCCCGTATCACATCAAAAAATGGCTATATCGTTATCCAGGTTCCTCAAATTGATTCCTATTTCGCTAAAAAACACAAAGATAACTGGAAAATGATGGGACTTGACCATGTGAACTATTTCAGTAAGAAAACAATTACGCAATTACTTGAAAAGCATGGCTACAATGTTGAAACTATTAAATCTTCTTTTGAAATTAAGCTGTTTATCATGTATACCATTCTTCCGCTTCTAAAGCGTTTAAAGGGAGATAAAAAGCAAACCCAGCAACAGGCGAACGGGACCATCAAAGCTTCAGAACGGCAGCAATACTTTAATACTTTTACTGAAAAGCCGATGTGGAAACTTAAACTGTATATGAAGATTCATAACCTCATTTACAAAACACTTTCAGCTTTAAATATCGGTGAGGAAATGATCGTAGTGGCAAAGAAAACCAATTAGCTATTTAATAGTAACTGATAAAATACCTCATCTTCAAATTTACCTGGCGCAATGAGGTTCCAGTCTTTTTTGATACCGGCTTTTACATAACCGCATTTTTCAAATAAAGCGATACTTTCGTTATTCGACACGCTGATATTACAATACAATTGATGTAATAACAATGTATATTGAGCATATTCCCTAACAAGCTGAAGTGCCTCAAATGCAAAACCATTTTTACGGTAAGCTTCAAAAATTAAAACCCCTACTCCAACCCGCGAATGTCTTGGGTCAAATTCAAACAAATCAATGGTTCCCACTGGTGTATGCGTGTTTTGCTCGCAAATCATCAGCCGTAATTGCTTATTAGTGTAAATATCCTGGTGGGACGATTGCAGGTATAATTCAATCACATGTTTGCTGAATGGAACCAGTGTATTACTCACTTTCCAAACGGAAAGGTCATTCTCAATTTCATAAAGCAAGGAAAGATCATCCATTTCAACGGCCCTAAGATAGATATGCTGAGATTGGATAAACATGCCTATTCTTTATAATATTGGGCCCTTTCAAATTGTATAATATCCTGCAATTCGGAATTGGAATAAACAGGAAGAGAAAATTCATAATTATCAGATACAGTCACATGTTGCGCTATGGTTTCAGCAATGTAGTTGTTGAATTTCAAGCGTTCTATGAGTTCATACAGCAATTCAGATTTCATTTCAGTCAGGGCGTAAAATTCCTGAAAATATAATTTAATCGGACTTAAGCAACTTGCTTCATTTGCTTTAACCTGCTTAAAAAGCCTGATGTAATGCTGACATATTTCCCTTTGGAAATCCGTACTAAAAACCGGGTGGGGTTTCAATTTGCAAAAAACCGCTGGAATTTTTTTTTGATGTATCATCTTTAATAAAACCGCGCAATCCACATTAAGTTCATGACCTTTTATGGTCAGTGAATTATAATTTCCGTCAAACATGAGTCCAACATGTGGAGGTGTTCTTGTCGCATTTAATATAACAAGCCAGCTTCCTTTTTTCAAATCTGCATCCTTTGAATTGTTTGTAATTTGAAGTGTATTTGGCGCAGGCATGATCATTCCTCAAAGTTACGTAAACTTTTATAAAACTACGAAAGCGCGAGGCCAAGCCTTTGACTAATTACTCCTTCTTTTAACGAGAAGGTTGAAACACGCATTTTATTCAATCCCAGTTCAATCAAAATAAAATCAATGAGCAAAACCGAAATCACAATCATGTCTACGCGCATGTCAATTAAACCCTTAATGTAATACCGGTCTTTTAAGGTGGTTCGTTTGATTTTATCGCTGATGTAGAAATAATGTTCGAGGTTTACCGAATACTCTGTTTGGTGTTCGTTTAATTCAGCGGTTTGAAATTCTCCGGCGATCACATCAATTACCGAATCAAACGCTCCCGATGAGCCTATTAATTCTACTGATTTATAAGACTTTACAGCCTCAAACAATGGCGCTAATTCCTCACGTAAATATTGATTGAAGCGACTGGCTTCCTCTGGAGTCAACGGGTCAGATAGTTTAAACTTATCCAGCAATCTCGCAGCGCCCAACAAAAAACTTTGTTTCCAAAATACAGTGGACTGGTTTGCTAAGATAAATTCTGTACTTCCGCCGCCAATATCCATGATTAATGAAACATCGTCGTTCATTTTTACTGCCATTCGGTTACCATGATAAATCAGATCGGCCTCCTCATTCCCGTCAATGGTAATAACGGAAATCCCGGCTTCTTTTTTTGCCTGTTTTACAAATTCCGGTCCGTTGGATGCGGAACGAATGGCCGAGGTAGCAAAGGCAAAAGTTTCTTCCACATTGAATTCTTTTAGGTAAACCTGAAATTGTTTTAATGCATCGATCCCTCTTTGAAAAGGTGCCGGCGCAATGAAACCCTGGTTAATAGTGCCTTCGCCAAGTTTTACCGCAATACGCGTATTATACACTTTTCTGAAAGTAGCATTTTGCTGACGTTCGGCAATTAACAGGTTAAAGGTATTGGTACCGAGGTCTATAATGGCAAAAATCATCAGCTGTGGAAATTTAATTCAGTCTCCAATATAAACATAAAAGCTAATAAAACTATTGTATCAGGTATTGATACCTTTGCTTCAAAAATCGCTTATCTGTTCCCCTTCTTTTTTTATCGGTTCCCATATTGGACGAGAAGATCAGGGTAATTTCATGAGAACCTTTTTGGTATTTTCGTAAAGGCGAGGTTACAATATCGTAGGAATATGAAATCTGGATCTCGTCCTTAATCGTATAACCCAAATGCAGGGCAATCGCGTCATTTAGCCTGAATCCTAGCCCGGCAATTAACTGCTTTTTCATATGCAATCGAACGGTATAGTCAAATGAAATGGGTACTCCCGGAACAAATACTGCCAACACGGAGTTCTCAAAGGTAAAGTCAAGATTCTCCGCATAATTATACCCCGCAGAAATATTATAGTGAGGAACATTGGTATAGGTACCTTTTTTAAGTGAATCGTTTTTATAATGTTCTATTTTTGATCCCGAAATATTATTGGCCCCTACCCCCAAATGAAAACGGTCGTTGAAATACACTAATCCAAAACTCCCGTCAAAGCACCTCGACTTATCAAAATTATACTGGTCAATGGCTTTATCCTGTTGGTTTCTAAGGGTAATATCAGTACCGACAAATTTTTGCTGAATGTAATTACCCTGCACCCCAAATGAGAGTTCCGAATCAGGGAATTTTAAATGATAGGCCGCTGTAATACTGGTTGCTAAATTCCTGAATGGGCCAATGTCATCCTTAAACACAAATCCGCCTACGCCTACTCTGCCTTTCCATAAACGGCTATTTAAAGTTAATGCGTAAGTTTTGGGAGATCCTTCAAAACCTGTCCACTGGTTTCGGTAATTTGCGCGTACATCCAACAACCGCTTTGTACCGCAAAAGGCCGGATTATATAAGGTCTGATTTGCTCTGTACTGTGTCCACCACGGATATTGCTGGCCAAAAGCTGTTATCGAGCAAACACAAAAAATAAATAAAGGGAGTTTTCTAATCAAAGCATTAATTGTAATCATTAATTAGAAAATTAAATATTAGTTGACCCTCACGCCATTTTTATAACGTGCTATGAATCCGGAATACCCTTTAGCTTTTAAATTATCACGGAATTTTACGGCTTCGTCAAGCGAATTAAAATTACCTACGGTAACTTTATACATTCCATTAATTAAATCAATATTAACTTTCCCCGCGCCGGAAAACTTGCTTTTAGATGGTTCGTTTGAATAGGCTCCAATTTGAACACGGAAAGTCATGCCGGCATCGGATGACGAAGAAGCAGCCGGTGTTGAAGGCTTGTTGGTAGTTACCGGCGAACTGGAAACAGGCACCGATTCAACAGGTTTGTCTGAACCAGTAGAATTTGTGGTTACCGGTTTAGACTCAGTCGGTGTAACATTGGTAACTGGTTGTGATTCCACCGGAGTAGCTGCTACTGCCGAAGATGCTCCTCCAATAGTAATTGTAATAGGTGCAGCTTCTACTTCCTTTTTTTCACTGTTCTCCAAATAGAAAAATTTCTGACTAAATGTTGCAGGGCTCACTGCATCTGAGTTTGCCTGTACTTTTAGTTTAATTGTAAATTCCGGTTCACTAGGCACAGAAACCCAAACAATTTTTGCACGCTGGTTTTCAAAAGTGAAATTACCAGACTTGGCATCTACTGCCGATATAACATAACCACCTGGGACATCCATCTGGTATTTTGCAAAATTTCCAACTGCCCCCTTTATAATTTTAACATCTGCCTCTATGCTTGATCCTGCATTCATGTTAGATGGAAAATTTGCGTTAATGGTAATTTGTGAAAAAGCTGCCGTTATGCTTGAAAGTGCAAAAATGGTTAATAATTTTTTCATATATCAGTTTTGGAATTATACAAATATAATTATTTTGTTTAATTACAATACCAATCGGTTCATTTTGTACCCTTTCAAACCAGGCACAAAATTACTCGGGATTTATGATTTTCAATTGCAGGATTTCTCCTAAAATATTTCAAATTTTTTTCGTTCCCTCAAGGCTTTTCAATTTCTTTCACATTTAACAGTTCAGAACGAAATGGTATCAAAAAATTGATATATTTTTGGTGTTAAACGTAATAACTAAATCAGATGAAAAACATCTATTCCATTCTGTGCCTCTTTTTCATTTTCCTGTTACCAAATTTCATCTTGGCACAGGAAAAAACACCATTGGCTCCCAACGAATTTTTAACCATGCACTACTATACCTTTCAGGGAACCATGGACCAATCGAAAATTGAAAGCTTTGAACAAACACTTCAGGCCATTCAATTTGTTAGGGAAGCAAAGGTTCGCTATAAGCCTGAAAAAGGGATGGGACAGGTGGTACTGGTTGTAAGAGAAAAGTCCGTAACATCCGAAGGAGATCAGATCTTTAGTCCTACATCTATAAAGCAGGCGATGATCCGCAATGGTTTAACACCAATGGAGTATACAACCGGCCTTTACGAACACAAATAAATTTATTTATAATCTAACGTTCTTGTATGAGAAAAATCTATTTAGCTTTCCTGTTAATTGTTTCTTTTAATTTATTGCATGCGCAGGGCGAAAACTGTTCCGGCGCGGTTTCATTAACAAATGGAATGTGTGTTTCCGGTACCGCCGGGCTAACCCAAAACATTGCGGGTTGCGTGGGTAACGCGGATGATGATGCATGGTATAAATTTGTTGCAACCGGTACTAGCCATTCCATTACTGTTACCGGCTCTGCAAGCTATGATGCTGTTTTGCAGTTTTTTTCAGGAACTTGTTCTTCCCTCATTTCGGGGGGTTGTGTTGACAATAGTTTTAACGGGCAGGCTGAATCCATGGTTGCCTCGGGCTTAACTGTCGGGAATACTTATTATGTGCGTGTATACCATTATTTTGCGGGTTCGGGTTCCAGTACATTTACCATTTGTTTAAATAACCCTCCTCCCGCGCCATCCAATGACATCTGCGGAAACGCAATCAGTCTGGCAGTGAATGCAGTTTGTGTAAATACCTCCGGGACCACTTTTGGTGCCACCCAATCGTATGCAGGTTGCGCCGGTACAGCCAACGATGACGTTTGGTATTCATTTACGGCAACAAATTATACTCAAACCATTCAGGTTGCAGGTTCAGCAGCTATGGATCCGGTAATTGAATTATACAGCGGAAATTGCGCATCCTTATCATCCATGAGCTGTACGGATAATACATTTTCCGGCGGTACTGAAACAGCAACAGCCAGTGGTTTAACACCAGGCCAAACTTATTTTTTCAGGGTGTACGATTATTATTCTGCAGCAGGTAACACGTTCAGTGTCTGCGTTTCAGGAACGAGTATTATTGCGGGTTCGCAACCAAACGACGAACCCTGCAACGCTATTCAAATACCGGCTGTAACAGCAGACTGTAATAACCTCACCTTTTCAAACATCGGTGCAACAGCAACTATTTTACCGGGTACACCTCCGGCCACCTGCGAGAATTATAATAACTCTACTAATACTATGGGTGCGTTATCAGCCGGAGGGTTTACAACCACCACCAAAGATGTCTGGTTTAAAATCACCGTTCCTGCCAGTGGTAATATTTATATCACACCTACACCCAACCAGGGCGCCGGATGGATTCAGGATGGTGTGATGATGCTGTATCGTGGTACCTGCGGTGCACTCACAAGCTATACCTGTTCGGATGATTACAATTACCCAGCCGGGTACAATGATTTACAGCCATTCGTAAGAGCTACAGGCTTAACTCCTGGTGAAACGGTTTATCTAAGGTATTGGGGTTATGGTTCTGAACAGGGAAATTTTGGTTTTTGTGTTCAGTCGCCAACCAATGATTTATGCGCTAACGCTCTGTACATATGTGATATCAATGGTTATTCTGCTACAACAAGTCCTGCCTACGACCGCGACCATCCCTGTAACATGCGCGGCAATGGTGAAGGTCCTGGTCCAACCTATACCTATAGTGTCAACGCAAACCCCGCCGGGCCGTTTGGTGCGGGAGGAACATGGGGAACCGGATCTACCGTTAATGATGTTTACATTGATAACAACTCTTGGGTTCGTTTTACGGCGGCAAGTCCAACGGTTTCATTACGTGTAACCGTATACGATTGCTGGGGAATAGGTACCAATAGTATTACCGGCACACCCGGTACACCACGCGGTGTTCAAATGCAGATTTTTTCTTCATCATCAGCTTGTTGCGGATTTACTCCGGTTTCTGATTATAAGGAAAATGCGTCTGGCTCTTTTTCCGGTGGTATCAGTACCTACACTGTCACTGCAAACAGTTTAACCATTGGTAATGATTATTACGTGATGGTGGATGGATGGAGCGGAGACATTTGCAACTATAATATCCAGGCCATATCAGGGGTTTCCCTTCCTGCAATCACAGCAGTTCCCGGCACCATTTGCCCGGGGAACAGTTCTATTTTAACAGCCCCAAGCGGTGCCACGGGTTATACCTGGGAACCAACCGGTGAAACTACACAAACCATTTCTGTATCACCTGGTACACAAATGACATACACTTGTTACGTGGGTGGGGTTTGTGGCTATAAACAAACACTCACCAAAACCGTTTTCCTGTATACTACGCCAACAGTGGCCATTAATTCGGGTGCCGCAATTGTAAACTGCGGAACACAAACCACAACCCTTACCGGAAGCGGCGCAAGTAGCTATTCCTGGAGTACGGGCAGCACTGCAACTTCGTTTACAGTCGCCCCGACGGCCAGTCAGAGTTACTCGGTCATTGGCACATCCGTCAATGGGTGTACCAATACCGCCGTCACGAATGTAACAGTAAATACTGTACCAAGCCTTACGGTAGCAAGTTCGTCCAATACGATATGTACAGGTTCGGGAACAACTTTATCAGTTAGTGGAGCTAATACGTATGTGTGGTCGCCTGCCGGATCGTTAAGTGCCTCCACTGGAACCGCTGTAACAGCGAGTCCAACGGTTAGCACTAATTACTCCATAATAGGAACTGCTGCCAACGGCTGTACCAATTCGGCAACGTATTCGGTAACAGTTAACCCTAAACCAACTGTTTCATCAACAGCTAGCAACTCAGTTGTGTGCAGCAGCGGCTCAACTACCTTAAACGGAACGGGCGCAAGTACCTATACATGGTCTGGTGGCGTAACCGACGGTGTGGCATTTACGCCAACCGTTACTGCAACCTACACCGTTACCGGAACTAATGCGGTAACCGGTTGTACCAATTCGGCAGTAAGGACTATCACAGTAAATACCACTCCAACGGTTTCTGCTTCCAGCAGTAATTCGGTAGTATGCTTTGGCCAGTCAACTACACTAAGCGGGTCGGGTGCAAACACATATACATGGACAGGCGGAATCACCAATGGCGCAGCATTTACGCCCACTTCCACTTCAAGTTACACAGTAATTGGAACCGCTGTAAACGGATGTACAAATTCTGCAGTCAGAACAATAACCGTAAATTCTTTACCGGTTGTTGGAAGTACAGCGAGCAGTGCCACTTTGTGCAACGGGTCTTCTGTAACTTTAAACGGTACCGGTGCTAACAGTTATACATGGACGGGCGGCGTTACTAACGGAGTCGCTTTTGTGCCCCCTGCGGGCGTAAACAGTTATACCGTTATTGGCGCAGATGCAAACACCTGTACAAACACTGCTGTAAGAACCGTTACCGTTAATACCATTCCTGTTTCCGCAACCAGCACTTCCGGATCCATAACCTGCGTAACCAATACAGTGAACTTAAATTCAAGTCTTGCCGGCCAGAATTATACCTGGACAGCACCTGCTGGAAGCTCGGTATCAGGTGGAACTGCCAATAACCAAAACGCTATTGGTCAGGGACCCGGCACTTATACCCTTCATGTGATGAGTTCCGCGGGTTGTTCATATTCTACAACACTCGCTGCTAATATCAATACTACTGCACCAACGTCAAGCGCAAGCGGAGGAACACTTACCTGCAGCCAGACTTCAGTTGTTTTAAACGGCGGACCCGCGAATGGCGTTACTTATAACTGGTCTGGCCCGGGAATTTCAGGCAACACAACAGGAGCAAATGCCACTGCAACCGTTGTCGGAAATTACTCACTTGTTACAACCAGCACCCTTACAGGATGTGCCAGTACTGCCGCCGCGGTAGCAACCGTTACTAATAATTTAACTACTCCTACCGTATCTGCCGGATCGAACCAGGTAATTACGTGTGCAGCTCCATCGGTTACCCTATCCGGGTCATCAAGCGGGGGCGCACTCCTAAACTGGAGCAATGGTTCCACAACTAATACAACAACCGTTGGCGGTGCCGGAATTTATACTTTAACTGCAACTCACCCGGTTACCGGATGTTCTGCCACTTCAACCGTTGAAGTTCTGCCTAGCGCAGGAACGCCAACCGGCGCAGTTGGTGCGGTTACAGGCTCCATTACCTGCAGCAATACCAGTTTAACGATAAGCGTCAATTCAGGAATTTCACCTCTTACCTACTCCTGGACAGGCCCTGGTTCCATTGCGTCGCCAACTTCTTCGGCTACTTCTGTTTCTTCGGGAGGCACCTATACTGTTACTATAACAAACACAGCCAGTTGTTCCCAATCCTATCCGGTGGTTGTACCAACCAATACAACTCCGGTTACCGCTGGTGCGTCACTGGCCGTTTCCGGAAGCAGTATAACCTGTACAACAAATAGTTTATCGTTAAACGCCACGCCAACTGGAACACCGTATGTTTATTCCTGGAGTGGTCCCGCAATTTTATCCGGATCGAACACGGCTAACCCTGTGGTTGGCTCGGGTGGAAATTACACCGTTACGGTTACAAATTCCGTTACAGGATGTTCGGGTGTTAGCGGCACAACTAACGTATCGGTTCCTACCAATACAGCTTTTCCAACCCTGAACCTGAGCGCTTCTTCAATCACAACAACCTGTGGCAACCCAACCACAACGGTTACCGCTTCAAGTAATGCAGATCCTGATGCTACCTATTCATGGAACGCTCCTGCTTCCGGGACCATCAGCAATGCAGCTGCAAACTCGCCTACCCTCGGTGGCTCCGGAATCTTTACCGTTGTGGCAACAAATACCGTTAACGGTTGCTCCTCTTCGGTTGGCACCGTTTCAGTGTCGGCCGATAACAATACACCAACCTTTACTTTATCTGATAACAGCGTTACCATTACTTGCTTTGTACCTACTCCAAGCGTAACACTCACATCAACTGTAAGTAACCTCACCTATTCATGGACCCCGCCACCGGCGAGCGGTGCAAATATTGCCAGTGCAACCTTCACCGCAGCGGGGAATTACACCTGCATCATCACTAATACAGTAAACAACTGTTCTACAAATATTCCTGTGGTGAGTGTGGTAACAGATACGGTAGTTCCGGCTGTAACCGTTACTGCTCCGGCTTCTATTACCTGCGCTTCAACTACTGTCAATGTCTCTGCATCTTCAGTACCATCGGCAGTTACGTATACCTGGAGCGGGAACGGCATCTTAGGAAGTGCGAATAATTCATCCATAACCGTTAACGCGCCGGGCGTGTTCAGCGTTTCGGTTACTGATACCGGGAATGGTTGCGCAAATAATACGGTTACGGTTGAAGTAGGCACCAATACGCTTACGCCGGCACTTTCTGTAAACGCCACCCAAACGGTGTTAACCTGTTCACAAAACAGCAGTACTTTAACGGCAAATCCTTCGGGTGCAGTTTGGACTCTGCCGGGAGGAAACACATCCGCAAACCCATTAACCGTTAGTACGGCCGGTGATTATACAGTTACGGCCACCGACGGAGTTAACGGCTGTCTTACTACAAGTGTTATTACCATTAATAACAGTAGCGTACTGCCGGATGCAAACGCGGGTGCAACGGTTTCCATGCCTTGTAATTCATCTAGTACTACTTTAAATGGAACTTCATCCACAACCGACCCCGTTACATTTGAATGGGCTGGTCCTGATGCAGGAAGTATTTCGTCGGCTACCAACATTGCCTCGCCTACTGTAACGATGCCGGGTACCTATACATTAACGGTTACTAATTTATCGAACGGTTGTGTTGCAACCTCTACCGTGCAGGTTACCCTGGATAATGTTGTTGCCGGTTTTAATGCTGATCCGATAATAGGTGAAATTCCATTAACAGTTACCTTTACCAATACCAGTGTTGGTGCTACCTCTTACATCTGGAACTTTGGGAATGGATCCACATCAACATTCACTAATTCAAGTACGGTTTATACCAGTGAAGGAACTTATACGGTAACGCTGATTGCTTACTCAGGAGCCTGTTCAGATACCATTCGTAAAACCATTGTTGCGGAGGATGGGTTTTCAATTGAAATTCCCAATGTGTTTACACCAAACGGCGACGGAGCCAATGATGCGTTTCATATTAAAACTTCCGGTGTAAAATCGGCTGAAGGATTTATTTATAACCGGTGGGGACAATTGCTGCACAGCTGGGACGCACTTAATACTTCCTGGGACGGGAAAGCCTCGAATGGCGAAGAATGCCCCGATGCTACGTACTATTACTTAATTAAAGTAATCGACAAAAAAGGCAAGGAACACGTTGCACCGGGCTATGTGCTGATTATCCGTTAAGTTTGATTCGTTTTTCATAACGATATTTTTGAAGTGGTTGTTTTGTTTTTAAAGACAGAGTAACCGCTTTAACTTTTATGGTTGGATGTGGCCGGGAAACTTCAGAAAGTATTAAAATAAGGGCGTACCGGCGCAAGTGACAGGCGCCGTCGGGCTTTCGGCACTCGCTTTTTTATTCGCATGCATGCTTCATAAAAAGAGCTCAAACAAATGCCTCAATCCCTTACGCGAATTAATTTTCAATAAGAAGTGATATTTTTTACCGCTAAATCTACTTTGTAAATTATAGATTGTATGTTAACATATGATTTTGTGCGATTTAAAATTGAGAAGCATTATAAATAAAACAAAATCAAAATACATGAGTAAATGTGCAGCAGGCTTTTGGCTATTCGGTGATGACAAAACAGAACATTGGTTCAGAGAGATCTCGAAAATTTAAAACTTCTTTCACGAATACTACAATGGTTTTTATTCCATGGCTAAATACCTTTGAACTTAAAATCAACTTTACTTATAACTTCAAAATTTACGTACCATGTCAGATAACAAAACCAAAATTAAGCCACAGGACTCTTCTAAAATTAATATCAATGAAGATTATGAAGTACAGTATTGGACAAAAACTTTAGGCTGCACAAAGCAGGAATTGAAAAATGCTGTTGAAAAAGCAGGCGTATCAGCCGAGGCGGTGCGGAAATTTTTAAAAGAAGACAAATAAATAGATTAGCTTTTTTCAAGCTGGTTTTATTAAACGATTTTTGGCATACTTAACAAAAAGGTTTTCTGGTAAGCCCTCCCTGGATTTCTGGCAATAGAGATTTACCGCTTCTAACAACATGACCTTAAGGCCTTCTTCAATATTTGGAGGTAAATTATTATTGATAACACCATTTTGCAAGGTGGCAAAAATGTAATAATGCCTTTCGTTGTGTCGGAGTACAAAAGCGTAATTTCCATCTTCCTTTTTACCGGTTAGTATTACTGGTGGCAAAAAAGGTAACAATATTGTATTCTTATAAAAGACAGGTGAGGTTTTTAATGAATTCATAATTCCTAAATTAGAAATTGTTTTTCAAAGCCACTTTACAACTTTTTAATAAAACTCAGTTCGAAACATAATCTGTCTAAAATATAATAGAACAAGTGCCTTATAGTTGGCATTTTACAATATAAATCTATCAGTTTATATTAAGTTCATTTAAAAACATATAGCCTCTATCCACTTGCTTAAATGCGGATAAAACTATAACGACGGATAATAGATGATTTTGGTAACACATATTACACCATCTACATTTTTGTTATGATCTTTAAGTGGATAATAAGAAGATTCGAAAATTGCCCCGTCATTGGTAATAGTACCCCTTGTGCGCGCGTTGTTTACTTCATTACCTTCTAGTGCTTCCAGTAAATGTCCATACGATTTTGAGGAAGCAAGAGCAGGAAACGCCTGAAGAAGCTTATTACCCAATATCTCCTCCTGGGTTTTACTCAGTAATTTTAAAGCATTTTCATTGGCTAAAACATAATGTAATTGCTTATCCAATACCGCTATCACATGGTCTTTGTTTTTCTCCGCAACTTTATAAATAAGGTCCGAATATTTTTTTAAAATGTCTGTATCCATAGTAATGCGGCTTAAATAAGGCTAAAAGACGAATTTAAAATAATTAAAGCCAAGGTATAACAAATTCCAATGTCTCCAAAACGGGAAAAGAAAAAAATGAAATTTAACGACAGAACACCAAGCTGGAAAGCAACCCTCTTTAATTGGTTCTGTTAAGCGCCGGCCGGAGTTCCGCATTTTTTAATCCGTGGCGGTGTGCTTTGTTGGCGATTCGGTATTCAGGCATCCTGTGCCATTTTGGTACCATTTTGTTTTGCTTTGGTTGCAGGATGTAACAGGAAGCTGATGTATTGGGCCGCCAGGCAAGCATCCCGTGCCAGCCTGTTACCTGATTGTGGCGTTTAACTGATTGGCTGTGCCGGGATGAAAGCATCCCTTACCACTACTCTACTTAACTGACACAGCAGGCCTGCATCCTGTGTCGGAATGTAAGCATCGTGTGACGGGATGGTAGCATCCCGTACCAATAAAGTAGCAATGTGTGTCGGGATGGTAGAATCCTGTGTCATTAATTAAGCACCCCGTACCAGTTAACTAGCGTCCTGTACCAATAAAGTAGATTCCTGTGCCGGGATGGTAGCATCCTGTGTCATTAATTATGCATCCCGTACCATTTAGGTAAAATCCTGTGTCGGGATGGCAGCATCCCGTACCATTAATTACGCATCCCGTACCAGTTAAGTAGCATCCCAACCCAATTACTACCACTTATGCTACAAGTTGCCCACCTTATTGCATTTAGATTTACCAGTTGCAAAATTCCTTGCACCTTTTTTACACAGCATCGTTATATGGTGTAATTAATACAAGGTATCACTTAACATAAAGAAGCCATGCCACCTTACACCACCGCCGTAGCGCATCATTAAGCCGGTTGCCTGCCCTGTTTGAAATCCTGAACGTTCGCCTCTGTATACTGCTTATCGCCCGATTTCAACACAAGCCGGCAGCCTTTACGGCAAAAAAAGTCCAAGTAAAAAAGACGGTATACTTTAACACTTAAACATTTTTCAATCATGAAAAAAAGTAGTTTAAAGGCGGTTTTAAATATGAGTCAGCTCAGCATAGCCGCCAAAATTAACCGGGCCAGGCTAATTGTACAGGCAATAGACTCTCACCCCAATACCTTTACAAACCCTGTACCTTCGCTTAACAGCGTGTACCTGGCCATTGATGAACTCGAGGCAGCTTATACCGGTGCCTCGGATGGCGGAAAAACAAAAACGCGTGTGATGTATGATAAGGAGGACGCGCTGATGCTTTTAATGAACGACCTGGCTTCTTACGTGCAAATGGTAGCCGCTGGAGACGACGGGATTGTGCACCTGGCAGGGCTCGAAGTAAAAAGCTTTAGCAGGCGTAACCCGAGGGATTTTTCTGTAGAACAGGGCGATCATACCTGCTCGGCAGTGGTTACGGCACCTTACGTCAGGCGTGCAGCCTACCTGTGGGAATACACTAACGACCCGTCAGGCTCATGGATAAGCGCCGGAGATACCCTTACCAGCAGCATCGAAATAAATGACCTGGTACCGGGAACGCGTTACTGGTTCAGGGTGGCGGTTATAGACAGTACCGGAAGGCACCCGTTTAACACACCGCTGAGTTTAATTGTATTATAATGTTTAACTAATTTAAAAATGAGAAATTATGGAAAGCTCACGCAAACCGCAGGCCGTTCAGTTCATAGCCGATGATCACCTGCTACGGTTTATTGATGAACAGGCTAAACACAAACCACACAATGCCATGGTGCAATTGCTGCACAAAGCAGTAGGTGCACAACCCACCACGCAGGACACGCTGTGGTGGACCGTGTTTTTACTAACATGGGTAAGCGCCGACGAACTGGCAAAAAAAGAACTGATACAGGCCATAGCCAACGGCAGCAAACTTACCAAGGCCGATGCGGGGCGGGCACTCGAAAATGGTGCCAAAGCCATTAAGCTGCTGGTAGATGCCGGCATGCAAAGTGGTAACCTGTACGACTGCGGTTGCTAAAGCGGTTTTTTTAACCATGCGAAAAGCGGAAACTGATGGTTCCGCTTTTTTTTTTCAAAATTGCTACGGTAAAATAATATTAGCTCAGCTTTTAGTAAATAAATACTGAAACCTTTCAATTCAATGCTTGAAAATTTTGTAACGTAGAGTATTGATTACCCATTAAATTTGAAGCATTACAAAAACCATAAATGAACATGAATATGATTAACTCTGATTATCTTTCAAATCAGGTTAGTTCGATACTATTGATCGACGATAATGTGGTGGATAATTTTATTCATCAAAGTTTAATTAGCCGGATTGGCCATTTTAACATTCAGGTTTGCCAATCGGCTGATGCGGCCTTGCAGCATTTGACAACTTGTCAAACCCGTTACGATTTAATATTACTGGATCTTTTCATGCCTTTTATGGATGGCTTTAAGTTTATAGAAGCTTTTAATTGTCTGAATTTTAATAATAAGCATGGCGAGGTCTGCGTTTTAACAGTGAGCATTGATCCAAAAGATAAAGTACGCGCCAGGCAACTGAATTTAAAATTTATTGAAAAACCAATCTCGCGCGCTCAACTGTTATCTATCCTGTAAAAAAGGTAGGTGATGATTACATTACGACAGCAATCACAGGTCAAATTTTACCCAAAGACGAATCACCTATAACAAAGGTTATACTATCAGGGTCTATGCAATGCCATGTATCTTTTGCATTTGGTCCTTCACCTTTAAATACGAAACCCAGGTGCGATGAGCAATGGCCACAGCTCGCCTCAATAATGGTGTCTGAAAACGTATAAGTAACCGCCTTTTCGATGGATGTAGTAAAACTTGGCCAACCACAAAACGATTGAAATCTTTTGGTTGATACATACACGGGATAGCTACAGGTTTTACAAGCATAGATTCCGGCAGAAAACTGGCTATTGATATGCGCCTTACTAAAATTAAAATTTTTAAACTGGTTTAAGAATAATAAACTTCTATCCATAATTGTTTTATTGATTAAATATTCAACGACATTCCAGTACCGTATTATAAAAATATTTCGGAAAATTATCTAAACATTATTTTTTGGGCGAATCTGGTAAAAGAATCGGTGAGATATAAAATATCTATCACTTTTCTTTTAGCGGTAACAACAGAAATACTTTAGGAAATTTGTAAAACCGGAATTAATCCTCTACCGGCTATTAAATTTCCGTCCTTAACGATAAATTGTTATATGAATTTACATAAATACCATTTTTGTAAAACATAATTTACAATGAAAAGTCTGGCTCTACTATCTGTATTTCTATTCTTTATTATTTTTTCGTCCTGCCGAAAAGATTTTACCTGCACCTGCTCAAAAATTTATAAAAATCAAACGGGCAATAATACCAGGGATTTTTCCAAACAAACGTTTCAAGATACCAGGAAAAATGCCGAAACAAAATGTAAAGCGCTCGAAACTTCGTGCGATGATGACCTGGGTGATTACACTTTAAAGTGCGAGGCTGATTGTTAATTTTTTTTGGTTCTGATCATGCAATTTTCTAACAGCAACGCCGCATCATTCGAAAACGCTTCGCCTTATCCCTCTAACGGACATGAAGTACCCGCCGCGAGTCATTCCAACACGATCTATAGCAGCGTACTTACCTTTAATAAAGGAATTGATAACCTAAAGGATACCATTACACATACCATACAGCAAAACGGACATTCAAAAATTGAACTAACAAAAGTAATTTTTATGGATGGCGAGCAAGACCCTGCCCGTATAACCATTTATTGTAACAACCAATTCCTGTTTAATTTAGGAAGGTTTGAGCCTTCAAAAAGTGAAGACTTTATCGTCGCTGCCATAAATAGGTATATTGTTTTTAATAACAGCGAATTAGAACTAAAGGTGAATTCCCGGAAACCATTTAAAGTAATTCTGCACTATCAATACCACAACAAAAACGCTTAAACAAAATAGACTAATTACAATCCTGAGAGTGGTTTTGTGTAATTCATTTTGCATAAACTACTTTACATTTGAGAATAGTTTTCAATGATTTAGTTTTTTTAAAAAAGGCCCCTTTCATTTTTAAGGGGCTTTTTCGTTGCTTAAACTGGCTGCCTGGTAAGTAAAAAGATAATCCGGCTAGATATTTTCGTTTTACAAATGGGTCTGTATGAAATAGCGTGAATTATGTAAGATCGTGTCGTTGAAATTGTATAGTTTTAAATTAAACTAAAAAACTATTTTATATGAAAAAAGCTTTACTTCTGTTTGTATCTGTTATGAGTGTAACAATTGGCCTAAGGGCTCAATGCACAATTCAGCAAAGTTGTACACCATCAGGCGGTTATTGTTCTACACCCGCAGCCAACTCAAGCCTTCCAAATGCAAACGAGTTAACGCCCTATAATTCTGTTATTCAGATTACGTTGGCATCAAGCTGGGCCGGAAACACAATTAACAGCGGCACATTAACCTCTGTTACAGGTTTGCCTGCCGGTTTATCTTATTCTTCAAATCCAACAAATGGTGTTATTAGCGGTGGCGGAAGCGGTTGCATTTTAATAACCGGAACTCCTGCAACGGGTAGCGCAGGCACCTATACTATTACTGCTAACATGAGTTTAAACACAATGTTTGGGTTGATACCGGGTACCCTGAAATGGACTTTAACAGTACTTGGTACAACAGGCATTACTGAAGGCACTACCGGAAATAACGGAACCGCTATCATTGCACCAAACCCTGTTAAAAATAAAATAAACATCATGGCAGATTTTTATTTTACGCAAGTAACCCTATTTGATGCACAAGGAAAAGAAATTACCATTCAGAAAATGAGTGATACAGACAATGGCTCAATTGATGTTAGCCATATTAGCCAGGGACTTTACTTTTTACATATAAGTGATGGAACCAATAGTGTGGTTCGTAAATTCATTAAAGACTAATTAAACCCGCACAATGTGAAATTTGTTTTCACATGAACACATAAAAATCCCTGCCGAAAAGCGGGGATTTTTTATTTTCATTTATCAGATTTTCAATCATCTATGTTATTAGGCAAGTGCAACAGAAAATGATAAAAATGGTTCAGTATTTCCTGTTTTTACCAACACACTTCAGCTCACTTATTCCAAAACTATCCGCTGAGTTACATTACTGTCTTCATTTATAACTTCCAGAAGATAGAGTCCCTTTGAACAGGCACTTAAATCCAAATGTTTTACACATGTACCCTGCCCCTTTTGTAATACCTCTTTAGCTATAAGTTGGCCCTGTGAATTATAAAGGTTAAGTATTAAATCGTTTTCCCTTTCCTGACGGTATTGAAGCTCAAATAAACCTGATGACGGGTTTGGGAAAACTGACAACGGTGGGTCAAATTTCATTACTTCCTTATATTGGTTGGTGAAAGTACCACAAGTCCATTTTATCATATAAAGGTCTGAATTTGATGAAGAGTACATAGTATAAACTGCACTTCCCGGATCAAAATCTGCTGATCCGTTAAGTGGACCTATCGCGATCATACTTCCATATTTATCCACAGCAATGTCCATTATGTTACTCGCATCTGCTTTACCAACACAAATAAAATTTCCTTTGCTATTATATTTTGCAATGAAGATATTTAACGGATATCCAACGGAAAGATGAAATGTATCAGCACCCAGGTCAAAATCCACTTTAAAGCCAAAAACACCCGCAGTGATAATGTTGCCCTGCGAATCAAAAGCCAAATCGTATGCCGCGCAACTCCCGCCCTGCGGTGATGTGAGGTTAAATTGCCGGCCCCAGGTAAAATGTCCCGAAGTATCAAACCTGCATATAAAAGAAGTGGGCAATGCGGAACTCAGATTATAAACGGCCTGGCCCGGATTGACATCGAGTGTGCCATTAAATGTACCGGTGAGCGCTAATGAATTATTGGGCCCTAATGCTAGTGTATAATTGAATTCATTAGCCGCATTCCCAATCTGCTTTTTCCACAAAAAATCGCCATTGGAATTTAGCTTGCATATAAAAATATCCTGCCCACCGTTCGAAGTGAGGCTATCGCTTGCCCCGGATCCAAAATAGGTAACGCCGGAGAAATTACCCGACGCATATACACTTCCATCTCTATCAACGGCAATTGAATAGCATTGTTCATTTGTGTATTTTCCGCCTATTTGTTCGGCCCATTGAAAAACACCGTTAGAATCCAATTTAATTATGAAAATATCACTTTGGCCTTTGGCAGTTAAATTAAACACACCCGGGCCCGGATCAAAATCTTTCGTATAATCAAACGTTCCTGTGGCATAAATATTATCTAACGAATCTACCCCAATCGAAAACACATTATAAACAAACAGGTTTGCCATCCAGATAACATTGCCCGTTGAAGATAATTTTGAAAAGAATGAATTTCCGGCGCTTTGGAAACCAGTCAAAAAAATGCTGCCCTTTGATCCAATAGTTAAATCTCTTCCACCCTGATCACCGTTTCCACTAATTTGCTTCAACCAGATCATATTACCGGCATTGTCCATTTTTGAAATGTACCCATCGTAGGATGTGGCGGCTAAGGAGAATGAAGGGTTACCGGGTGCAAATTTCATTGTTCCCTGAAACATCCCTGTTGAGTAAACGTTCCCTGACAAGTCAGTTGTAATAGCGGATCCCACGCCACCAATTGGGCCGCTAAATTGCTTCGCCCAATTTAAAGCTGGCTGTGCCTTTGCGGCAAAGCAAAAGAAAATAAAAATGAATTGAATTAAAACGCGCATATTTTATATTAAAGTTGGTAAATGCTCTTCGTTTTCTATAATTAATATCGATAAAAACTGGATCCGATGCGCTGTATTTACAAATAGAGGAAATAACTGTAATGCCTTACACTTTTACAAATATTATTTATATTTAGTACTTATAAAAGTGCTTTATGACCATCCCTCAGTACCTTGAGAATATTAATAAACGATACAAAACAGGCAACGCAACCGAACACACATTCAGAGGTGATTTACAGCAATTAATTGAAGCCCTGGTTCCGGGTATTGACGCTACCAATGAACCCAAACGACAAAAATGCGGAGCGCCCGATTACATCCTGACTAAAAAAGGTATTCCTGTTGGCTTCATTGAAGCAAAAGATATTGGAGATCCGGATTTAGAAGGCAACAAGAAGACAGGAAACAAAGAGCAGTTTGATCGGTATAAGGCATCCCTTAATAATTTACTATTTACAGATTACCTGAACTTCCTGTTTTATAAGGATGGAAATTTAGTCACATCCATTAAAATTGCTCAGTTGGTAGAAAAGCCTTCCAAAAACGGAAGCGTGTTTACCACAGAAATAGAATTCCTTCCTCAAAACTACGACACGTTTAAAAACCTTTTAATCCATTTTTCGCAAGAGATTACCCAAACCATTAAAAGCAGTTTAAAGCTTGCGCAAATGATGGCTGGCAAAGCACGTTTATTATCTGATGTGATTGAGAAGGCTTTAACAAGCGATGAAACCAATCAGGAAAACAGCACGCTGAAAGAGCAAATGCAGGCCTTTAAGGAATTGCTCATACACGATATTACGCCCAAAGGTTTTGCGGATGTGTATGCCCAAACCATTGCGTATGGTATGTTTGCTGCCCGTTTGCATGATCCAACCTTACCCACTTTTAGCAGGCAGGAAGCTGCCGAACTGATACCCAAAACCAACCCATTTTTAAGAAAGTTGTTTGGCTACATTGCCGGCCCTGATATCGACGACCGCATCAAATGGATCGTAGATAGTTTGGTGGAAATATTTTTGGCCTGCAACGTGGAGGAGATTTTAAAAAACTATGGGAAATCAACCAAAATGGAAGACCCGATCATCCATTTTTATGAAACGTTTTTGAGCGAGTACGACCCTAAATTACGTAAAGCACGAGGTGTATGGTACACACCGGCGCCGGTGGTTAATTTTATTGTGCGGGCAGTGGATGATATTTTAAAAACTGAATTTGATTTGCCTCAGGGTTTAGCTGACACATCCAAAACAAAAATTAAGGTAAATATACAGGGCAAGCAGGTTGAACAGGAAGTACATAAAGTTCAAATACTAGACCCTGCCACCGGTACCGGAACGTTTTTAGCAGAAGTTGTAAAACACATCTATAAAAAGTTTGGCGGGCAGCAAGGTATATGGAGCAACTACATTGAAACCCACTTGTTACCCCGTTTAAATGGTTTTGAGTTATTAATGGCCTCTTATGCCATGGCGCATTTGCAAATGGATTTATTTTTAACCGAAACGGGTTATAAGCCAAGCAAAGAACAACGCTTGCGCATATACCTCACAAACAGTTTAGAAGAAAGCCATCCGGATACCGGGACCTTATTTGCCAATTGGTTAAGTACCGAAGCTAATGAAGCCAACCAAATAAAACGTGACACACCGGTGATGTGTATCATTGGTAATCCTCCTTATAGTGGCGAAAGCGCCAACAAAGGCGAATGGATTATGAACCTGATGGAAGATTATAAAAAAGAACCAGGTGGTAAAGAAAAATTAAATGAACGAACATCTAAATGGTTAAATGATGATTACGTTAAATTCCTGCGATACGGACAACATTTTATAGAAAAAAATGGAAGTGGAGTTTTAGCTTTTATTAATCCTCACGGCTTTTTAGACAACCCAACCTTTAGGGGAATGCGTTGGCATTTATTAAAAACGTATGATAAAATTTACACCATTGATTTACACGGTAACAGTAAAAAGAAAGAAACTGCACCTGATGGAAGTGCTGACATAAATGTGTTTGATATCATGCAAGGGGTTTCTATAAACATTTTTGTAAAAACAGGGAAGAAAAAAACGAATGAATTAGGTAAAGTATTTCATTTAGATATATACGGTAAGCGGGATTTTAAATATGATTATTTGCTCTCTAATTCTATTGAAAAAATTCAATTTAAAGAAATTAAAACTACAGCACCAATGTATTATATGGTGCAAATGGATTTAAACAAAGAAGCAGAATATAAAATAGGTTTCTCACTGAATGAAATGTTTCTTATAAACGGAAATGGCATAACAACCGCACATGATACTTTTGTAATTAAGGATTCAAGTAAGGAATTACTAGAATGGTTTAATGCATTTAAAAACACAGACAGGAACGAAGAATTACTTCATAAAAATTTCGAAGTCAAAAAGAAAAGTGGTTGGAATATACTTGAGGGATATGATAATATAAAAAAGATAACAGATACTTCAACTTTTATAAAAAAAATTAGATACAGACCTTTTGATGACAAATATATTTTTTATGAAGATAAATTGGTTTGGAGGACAGTGAGAAAGGTAATGAACAACTACTTATCTGGTGATAATTATGGTCTATTGTGCCCAAAAGCTTTTAAGGATAGTTCTTTTTCGCATATTTTTATAACAGATATTATATCAGAGGCAATTTTTTTATCATCTCAAACAGGTTCAAATGCTATGAATTTGCCTCTTTATATTTACCCCGAAACAAAAGGTCAAATAACCATCGGTCAATCATCGGTAAGAACACCAAACCTTAATTTAGAAATTATAAATCAAATCGCAGATAAATTAGGTTTACGTTTTACCAACGAAAAAGAAAAAACCAAAAACACTTTTGCGCCAATTGATATTTTAGATTACATCTACGCGGTGTTGCATTCGCCCACTTATAGAGAAAAATACAAAGAGTTTTTAAAAATTGATTTTCCAAGGGTGCCTTATCCAAAGGATGCAGCCACCTTTTGGCAATTGGTAAAGCTGGGAGGAGAAATACGGCAAATCCATTTGTTGGAATCTCCCGTTGTTGAGCAATACATTACACAGTACCCGGTATCAGGAGATAACCTGGTTACCAAACCTAAATATCAGGATGGTAAAGTCTTTATCAACGATACTCAATATTTTGATAAGGTTCCGCAAATAGCCTGGGAGTTTTACATCGGTGGCTACCAACCGGCGCAAAAGTGGCTCAAAGATCGTAAGGATAGGAAACTGGAGTTTGATGATATTTTGCATTACCAAAAAATCATCGTGGCGTTAACGGAAACAGATCGTTTAATGAAGCAAATTGATAAAATAGCAATTGAATAAAAGGAACAGTAATTAATTATTACCTTTGCAATGGTCGTTGGTAAGCTTAGAGCCCCTCGGACCCCAAACTAAAAGGTCAGGTACACTAGTATCTGGCCTTTTAGCGTTTCAGGAACTAAGGAATGCCTCGTTATACCTTTTGTTCAGCATCAAATGCACAGTTGAATCTTTCCAATTAATCCCATTTTGCTTAGCGTACCTAATTGCCATAACAGTTACTTTGCCTTACACTAAGTGCAAGCTATTAGGGATTTAGTCGATTATAACGTACATCGTACGCATAATAGAGTAATTTAACAGCAGTAATATCCATAAGAATCCTTATATTTTAAAAAACATGGAAATAATTAATAGTGACAAAGTTAACTGGCCGGAGCTTTTTTTAAAATACGAGTATATTGTTGTGAATTACCAACCCGATTTAGAATGCCCGGGTTGTTATGAAACCAATCACGTATTTATTGAGTTATCGAAAAAACAAGAGTTTGAAGAAGTGAAATTTCTGTGGGTAGACTCAAGAAATAACCCCATAGCTGAGCAATTTATAAAAAAAACGCAATCGGCCTTTATTGCTGTATTTAAAGACGGCTTTCTTGTTGAATGTAATAATGTAACAGGCGAGCAGGATTTAAGGGATATGTTGAACAGATTATTAGTATTTAAAATTAAATTATAGGTCATGGCGGTAAACGAAACATCAGATTCATTATTATTCCTTCAGGTAGCAGAAAATGACAGGGTAATCCTTAAATATCATACCAAAGATTGTGGTAAGCCATGTGCTGATTTTATTCCCGTGTTTAAATCGTTGTCGGAAGAAAAGAAGTATAAAGACATTATTTTCCTGGTGGTTGATGCAGATAATAACCCTCGGGCTAAAGAACGGATATTAGAAATGAATCAGCCCGTAATAACCATTTACTATAAAGGGAAATTATTAGAAAGCCGCCACACATCTAATAAGGAAGGTGTAGAAGCGTTATTAGAAGAGCTCCTAAAGGTTGATTAGGCAACACATTCATAACCCACATTGTTAGATAAGTGGATTTTATTTTACCGTGCATCGTAAAAAAGGTTTTTTCCGAAAAAAAAATCCTTTTAAAGTTTTACTTACCTCTTCCCAAACACTTAAAAGGTTTACAGAGCCTTGCCAATGGCTCAGTGCAGTTTTTAAAACTATAGTATAAAATAATTCATTTATGATATATTAATAACGCAGCTTATTGGAGTGATTTTTGCGTATACTTGTACCGGCGAAACAATTCATACTTATTTAGGTTGTTTATTAAAAGCTCTCTTTTCAGAGGATACTGATTACCTATAACATCTAAATTTATGATACTAAGCGCCAGGTTGGAGTTGTTGGCTTTACGAGCTATTTTGCTAACATTTAAAAACGACGGTGCCCCGCACCTGAAAAATACCCTTTCGGAGTTTGACCTCTCATTAAGTGCCGAAACCATACCTGTACACCGCTTCCTCAACAGACTGTTTCTTAGTGCGAGTGGTTCACCTGTAAATTATGTTGAATTTAATACCATTAAAACCGAATTTATAGATGAAATAGATTCTATTTTAAGTTCACCTGTTACACCGTCTGTTGGGTAATGCACCCGGGCTGGCAGAAAATAAAGGTATAGTATTCAATAAGTAAAAACAAGTGAGTGAACATCAGCGAAAAAAGGTCGCCAAAAACCATATTATAACAAGGAGCAACAATGCCTGATGGAATTATGATGATTTTTATTTTAAAAGAAGGAATTGACCCACTATTGAAACACCCTTAACTATGCTTGTCCCCTGCTTAAATCAATCAACACCTTAGAAGTAAGGAGTTGTTCGTGGGTAGTATAGTGATCCATTTCATCCATAATTAAGGTATGCACTACCGCGTTTTGCGTATACGATTGCAGGAAAAAATTAAACATTTTACGCTTCACACGCGTTCCTAAAATAATGTCTTCAGCCAGAACTTCCGAACGGTCTAAAATCTTTTGTCCTTTTTTATCTACAATTTGATTGTTTTTGTACGAGAGAAGATTCTTCTCTACCAATGTAACAACCTTATTATGGGCCAAAGCTTCTAACAACTCTTTGTTCGTATCCATACTCATCGTTACCAAATCCTTTTCCGAGAGTTTTGATAACGGACGCATCATTGGCAAATCCACTTCCCGGCAAAACCTAATTCCAACCAATACAAACTCTTCCAGTTTGTTGTTCAATAAAAAGTTCGCATAATCAGGTATATACTGAAATTTAAGCGCAGATTTAAGGTGATCAGGTATCATAATTTAGAATTAAGGGTTGCAAAATTAGTAAATCGGGCAAAATAAGAAAAACGTTAATAATCTTTTAGCTTAAAAATTAAATTCGAACGTCGGAACAAAGCCGTTTTAATAAAAGGTGTCAAATTAATAATCTGGTAAATATGAAAGGCATTATAACCATCGCAGTCAATTTTAAAAGTATTTTGTAAAAGGCAAAATGATTGTTACTGTTGTTCCAACATCTTCAATGGAATCAATGGAAATATTGCCGCCATGTTTTTCTACAATTTTCTTGCATAATGATAAACCAATCCCGCTACTCAATGGGTCGCTGTGGAGCTTTTTAAACATTGAAAAAACATAGTCTTTATGTGCGCTGTCAAAGCCATGGCCATCATCGCTAAAAGTGATTCTGGCAACATCATGGTATTCATAAGTGTCGCTGGTTTCTTTAAAAATGTTATCCCTGTACACAGCACAGGATATGGAAAGTCGCACGTGATCACCGTGCCTGAATTTAACAGCATTGCTAAGTAAGTGGAAAAATAAAAGCGTTAAATCGTCTGCTATTCCCTGAACTTCGGGTAGCGTGTCCTGTACAATTTCTAAGCCGGTAAATCCTGTTTCTTCACTAATTCTTTCTTCTGCCTGCTTAAGGCATTCATTCAGGTTTACAGGTTGCATTGCTGAGTTTTCATGGTTTAAGCCAAGAAACAAATTTAAAGAGGAGTTAATTGTTTTGAGACGGATTGCACTTTTAATTACTTTTTCAGAATAATCCTCGCTTTTATCCTCCTGTCCCAGGCGGGAAAATAATAGGATTTTGCGTACACATTCCTGCATTTCATGATTGACGATATTATTAAATTGCAGCAATTCGTCATGCAGTTTGTTAAGCGTATGTACTTTTTCGTTGAGTTCCCTGCTGTGCTTTTGAATGGCTTCGCGGGCTGCTATTAACTCCTTGTTTTCATTTAACGCCTGCTCCGCTTTTTTCTTTGCAGCCAATATTTCCTCTTCATATTTCCTGCGGTTTGGTACCGGTAAAAAAATACATACGTGAAGTGTACCATCCCCGGTTTCCACTTTTTTGGCACTGGTTATAACCGGCACAAGCGTTCCGTTTTTGCTTTTAAGGTTCAGAAAAATTTCATGAACGCTTTCCTGCATTTTCAGCAAGGGAAAAAAGTGAGTCTGAAAAAAGATGCGCCCCGCTATATCCAGTAAGTATTCAAATTTTAATCCGTCTAATTCCGACTTAAGATAGCCAAGCATTTTGCACAGCGTGGCATTTATCTCAACGATGATTCCTTTATCATTAAAAGAAACGTACCCGTTAGGAACATTATCAAAGTCTATGGCCAATTTTAATTAGTTCTGGTTAACAGCGAGGTATTCCTTAATGGCTTCAATGGTTTCTTCGGGTGCACTCATGTGCGGGCAATGTCCGGTTGCTTCTAAAACCCTGAGTGAACTGTTTGGGATATGTGAATGGAGGTAATTTCCAACTTCCAGTGGCGCAATGATATCATCTGAGCATTGCAGAATAAGCGAGGGTGTTTTTACTTTTTTCAAATCACCTCGGTTATCTGACAGGAAAGTGACTTCCGCAAATTGACGCGCAATAACAGGGTCGGTTGAACAAAAACTCTCGGTTAATTCTGTTGCAAGCTCAGGGTGATCAGGATTTTTCATAATTGCCGGCGCTAAAAAGTTAGCCCATCCAATGTAGTTTTTCTCCATGGTATCCAGTAATTCCAGAATGTCTTTTTTTGCGAAACCGCCTAAATACCCCTCATCATTTATGTATCTTGGTGAGGGGCCAACCATGATGATATGGCTAAAATATTCAGGATGTTTAATGGAAGCCAATGCACCAATCATACCGCTAACGGAGTGCCCAACAAAAATTGAATTTTTTAATTGAAGCGCCTCACAAACTTCAAGAACATCTTCTGCATATCCGGCAAGTTCGCTGTACCGCCCCTTGTTATAGGCTTTGATATCAGAATTACCGGATCCTACATAATCAAAGAGTACCACTTTATAGTGGTCGGTAAAAGCGGGCGTAATAAAACGCCACATATTTTGGTCGCATCCAAACCCGTGCGCAAATACCATTGTTTGGGTACCGTTGCCAATGATTTTTACATTATTTCGTTTAAGAATATCCTGTTTCATAATTAATATCCGGAAGTGGTCCGTACTTGAAAAAATTGTGATGTATTTGAACTTAAAAAACTTTTAAAATTCCCGTTGAGATTTTGAGCGATTAAACTAAGCATTTTCTTTAGTTCAGTAGGTTTATCGGGCTTAACACAGTAACTATCAGCTCCTAAGTCATAGGCAATATTTACCTCACGTGGGTTAGACGAACTGGATAACATAATTACAGGGATGTCTTTAATGCGAGCGTCATGCTTTACGGTTGTCAGAAATTGCCAACCCGTCATCACGGGCATGTTGATGTCGAGAAAAATTACATCAGGAACAGGTTTAGACGGGTTATTAAGATACTCCAGTGCATCTGTTCCACTGGGTTCACTGATGCAATCAATCTCTTCTGATATCTGATTTAACGATTTACAGAAAAGCTCTCTGTCATCATCATCATCATCAATTACCATAATATGTTTTTCAATTGAGTCCATGTAGTGTTGAATTTAATGCGATGTAACGTGTGGTGCAAAACTACTGATATGCCAATAAAAACGATTTTCTTTTCGATAAAAGGGTAATTTGATTGGGTGGCGCAGGTTACACTGTTTTGAAAACGCTGGTTTAGTTTCGTATAAATTAATCGGTAAGAGGGTAAAAAACGTCGTTTGTATGTAAAGGTTTTAAATCTTAATAGTTTAACTTTACAACCTTTATGGATAGTTCCTGTTTCCAGGGATTATTATAATTTAAAACGTACTATGAATAAAAAAGAAGAACTAGAGGAACTACATAATAAAATGATCCAGGAAATTCAGGACTATGCGATCATTTTAATGGATAAAGACGGAACGATACTTTCCTGGAATAAAGGGGCAGAAAAAATAAAAGGTTATAAAGAATCGGAGATCATAGGTCAAAACTTCCGTTTGTTTTATTTACCAAGTGATCGGGAAGCACATTTGCCGGAAAAATTAATTGAGCAAGCCTCCAAAGAAGGTCGCGCCAAACATATTGGCAGGCGGGTAAGAAAAGACGGCAGTACCTTTTGGGGCAGCATTTTAATTACCGCCTTGCATAATAAAGCAGGTGAAGTCATTGGTTTTACCAAGCTCACACGCGAACTTGAAGAAGGCCGCAAATCAGATTAAAACTAACCAGCAATGTATTGGTAACTAAACTTTTAATGCGCGTTACTTGAATCTTTGGAATCGGCTTTGCTTTCTGGTTGAGCCGAATTCTCCTGTGGATTTTGATCTACTTTCTCGTTGTAATTTCCGGGCTCTTGTGAGTTGGATGCGCCGTTGTTTCCGCTCCGGTGTTCTCCACAGGATATAAATGCAAGCCCTAGGCAGGCAATGATTAGTTTAATTTTCATGGTGTAAGTTTTGATTTAAGGTTCAAAACTACACAGTCAATGCCTATACTAAATAATTAATCGATGAGGCCGCTAAATGCATGGCTGTAATACTGTTAATGGTAAAGTACTTTTTATTTAATATGCCTCAGCGCTTTTAAAGTAAAGTAGATTGAAAGTAAATTGAACAAAGGAATGATAAAAATTACCGGGATAACCGTGTAACCTAAAGATGCCATCATTAACACTTTCGAAGTTAAAGCAGTCATTAAAATTGCCAGGAATACGATATAAACCAAACTCAATTTATAGCCAATTTCCTTTCGCTTTAAAAGCAAAATTCCAGATATAAACGCTGCCGGTAATAAAATGGAAAGATCAAGGGCTTGAACAACCAGCGTGGTATAGTGCTCAACTTCCTTTGGAATACTAAATGTGAGTGCTGGTGGCAAAACAATTGACAACCATAATAATGCAATGGAAATGGAAGTAAAGATTAAGAATAATCCCAACCCTTTTGCGGGGAAGCCTGATAAAATATGACTTGCGATGTCTTCCCTGAATATAGAGAAGAAAGACAAAACAAAACCATAGAAACTTAATGACAAGAGTAAAACCCATAATAGAAAAAGCGAATTGTACATGGCCATCATTGAAAAGAACAGGTAGGTTACTAAAAAATAGCCAAGAACGCCGGTCAGAAAAATTTTTGCCCGCAGAGACTCTTTTCTATAATAGTAAAGGCTCACCAACAAAAATGGAATAGCAACAAAGAGCGTAATAATATCCTGAGCAATACCTTGCGGCGCCACTTCAGCAGACATCTGATGGTAAACACCTTTGCCGTACAACTTAACTTCCTGCCCTCTTACAGAAATATGGGAAGATGGGCCGGGCCCGCCTTTGAAAAAAATACCAATTGTGGCAGCTATTGCAGAAAGCAAGGCGATGCAGAGAACGATAATACTTATGGTACTCTTACGCTGCATATTCATGGCGCTTTGGTAAATAACGTGCGAGGATAAATATAATAACAGCGAATATTATAATAGCAGGTTGCATCCACGAAACATAACCGATAATCGATACCTGTACAACTATCCATGCTAACAACAAGACTGCACAGGCAACAGACATCCCGCGCGCGCGTACTGAATTTTTAAAGACCAATACTGAACTTAGGGCACACATCCCACCAACAACAACAAAAAGGAAAACTCCAGGAATAAAATAGGAAGTAAACGGACTGCCTTCTAACCAGGATAAAGGTATGCTTTCCGCACCCGATAAACCATAATAACCGCCACCAAAGGCATTAAGCGCAATAAAAGCCAGCAAACAGCCTAAAAAAATCCGGATTATTTTCATAATTAATACGTTAAAACTTAAACGATAGGAACTAACGAACTGTAAAAAAATTGGGAAAAATTATACGCCAGAAACTGAGTAATTTAAAATTAACTAAAAAAATATAGTCAGCATATTATATCATTCAACAAAATAATAGTTTTTAATAGACAGGTTATATGTTTAAACACACCTATCGGAATGACCTTAATCAGGAACATTAAAACGGCCGAAAATTTCTGAAAGCAAAAGACTATTTATAAATCTTAATAAACGGCCTTTTTCCGGTGGCCTTGTAGCCTCTTATCATGCGTTCGCTATTAAAAGCGATGCCTATATTACCGGCTTTATCAAGACAGATAGCGCCAATATCACCGTCTATTTTTTTGTTTTCTTTAAAAATAACGTAATCGCAGGCTTCCTGAACCGACATCTTTTTATAGGCTATACATGCTGAAATGGAATGTGCAAGCACACTTTTAATCAAAAACTCACCATCACCGGTGCCGGATATTGCACAGCGGTCATTATTAGCATAACAACCTGCCCCGATAACACAGCTGTCCCCTATTCTGCCTTCCTTTGCATTTGGTGTTCCGCCTGTGGAAGTTGAGGCGGCAAGGTTTCCATCTTCATCCAGGGCAACAGCTCCCACAGTGCCATGGTAGCGCTGGTTTATTTCATCCAGAGCAATTTCTTTGGTGTCCAGAAATTCTTCCTTAACCTTTTTTGCATACTCATCGTATTGGTACTCAGTAATAAAATAGGAATCCGGCTCCAGACTGGTATGGATTCTTTTTGCATAATCAAGCGCACCATGTGCTCCCAAAAAGCGGTACTTTGTATTGAGCATGATGGCTTTTGCCAGGGAAATAGGGTTTTTTACATTTTGCAGCAAGGCTACAGCGCCCGAGTTCATGGTTTTTCCATCCATGATAGCAGCGTCCATTTCAACCTGTCCTAATGCATTGAGCGCCGAACCACGGCCGGCATTAAAAATCGGGCTATTCTCCAGTTCTATCACTGCCTGCTCAACGGCATCAACAGCGGAGCCATTCTTTGCGAGAACGTTGTATCCCGCGTTCATGGCTTTTTCAATGCCTTTCTCGTATTCCTTCTTATGCTTTCTGAGGAACTCGGAATCTTCGCCGGCACCCCCGTGCACAACAATTGCTATTCTTTTTTGTTTAGCTGGCATATAATGAATGGCTATTGTTTTAAACGTGATAGTGGGTATTTGGTAGAGATATCATTTTGATTCCCCATTCTTAACAATTAAAGTTCGTTCGTTAATTAAAAATTTTTCACCCGGCCCTAAAACGTTCAATTTGATTCCTTCCACGGTTACCGGTGTGCCATGATCTACTTCGGCTAAATTGGAATAGACAATTTCTTTACCATCAACAATTACTACAAGGCCAGAACCCACCACTTCCATGGTCTCGGCAGCTTTAATGATCAGGCAGGTATCTTCACCTAAACCAATTCCTAAAATAACCGGGTTTCCGGTAACGGTTTGAATGAGCCTTCCAAACCTTCCGCGTTCAGTAAAATGCGTATCTATTAATACGAAATCCATTAAATCAAACCCACTGATCATCTCAAGTTCACCTTTTATCATGGCATCGCAACTGTTGCCTGATAAAAGCATAGTGCTTGACATGGCAGCAGCGCCGGCACTCGTGCCTGCCACCACAAAATTAGGTTCATCATAATACCGTTGTTTAATGAGTTGCATGAGTTCGGTGCCGCCGAGTAAACTTGTTAAGCGTAACTGGTTTCCGCCACTAAACATGACCACATCGCATTCCTTTATCTTGGCAATGTCCTTTGGGCTATCTGCTTCATCCCTGGTATCATAGTGAACAAAACTCAGCTTTGTAACACCTAGCGATTTAAATGCCTTTCGGTAGTCGCTGGCAACTTCGCGCGGAATTTCCGTAGCGCACATCATCACACAAACCTTTGGATGGATTTTTTTACTTTCCTCGATAACCCTGGCGAGTACCGTCTTTTTATGTTCCTTATCTTCTCCGCCGCCTATCGGGATGAGTGTGCCTTTTGGTTTAATAGTCTTCATGTTTAGTGCTTGTTGTAACGTTAATGACTATTTATTTTTGCTTGTTTTATTCTATCAATACGTATATTTTATAGTTTCTATAATCCTACAGAGAGATTCATTAATCATTTTCCCGGCAGAGGTAAATGATGAGAAAGACCACTGCAGCAAGTACCAGTAACCTCACAATTATTTTCCGGATTAACAGGTCGGGCCTGAATTTCCAAAGTGCTCCCCAACCTCTTTCATGTAATAAGCGCGGTATTCTGCCATGAAAAATATCACCAAATAGCCCTTCAATCACATCAATTCTGTCAGCCAGCAAAAGCGGTAACCAGTGCCGGTACATATTTTCGCTGTATTTAAATGCAAGTCGCCGGATTGCTCCGCTTAACCCTTTTGGCGGGTAAACCGAACCAAAAACCGCTGTGTTATAAGGTCGCTCTGTTGATTTTAAAATTTCAACCGTGGTTTTTTGCAAGGGTGGCCGGCTCCAGTTTTTACGTTGATGATCATCACCCGTATATTTTTTTATCGGGTATGTTGGTTCATTTTCAGGATCATGATCAACGCCCCACCCATTTATTTTTGTGTAATCTATTACTTTTTTTTCCATTTTATTTTCTTGCTGAGGGTGGAATTAAAACAGTTTTAATACAATTATCTAGTTTATCCGAAAAGATCCTGTACGCGTCGGCAACGTTTTCTAAGGGAATGCGGTGCGTGATGAGCAACTTCGGATTGATACGGCCAGCTTGAACATGATCAATTAATTTAGGCAACAGGCGTTTAACGGATGCCTGGTTGGCACGAATGGTAATACCTTTATTAACGACATTACCAATTGGAATTAAGTTATCCGTTGGCCCGTATACACCTACAATGGAAACGATACCTCCTTTTTTAACGGAGTTTATTGCCCAGTGCATTGCTGTTGCGGATCCTGCCTGTAACATGAGTTTTCTCCCTAAAATAGTTTGCCACCCATCACCAACTGCCTCACAACCGACAGCATCAATGCACACATCCGCGCCAAACCAATCGGTGGTTTCTTTTAAGAACTGTACCACATCATCCATTTCTTCAAAATTGTAAGCCTCGCACGGGGCGTAGTTTCTTACAAACTCAAGCCGGTAATTAATTTTATCAATAACAATAACGCGTGATGGCCCAAACAACCAGGCACACTTGGCAGCCATAATTCCAATGGGACCTGCGCCAAAAATAACAACTGTATCACCTTTTTTAATACCGCCCATTTCACAAGCCTGGTATGCGGTTGGCACAACGTCTGTTAACAGTACAGCGTCGTCGGGATCCATATCGGCAGGAATAACAGTGGGACCCACATCTGCAAACGGGACCCTGGCATACTCAGCCTGTCCCCCATCAAAACCGCCGGCAGTATGAGAATATCCAAAAATTCCACCAACAGCTGTAGCCTGCGGATTGGACTCGTGGCAATTACCGTATAATTCTTGTTTGCAAAAGGCGCAACGCCCGCAGCTGATATTAAATGGCACCAACACAGTATCGCCTACTTTAAGTTTTTGTACCTCGGAACCAATTTCTTCTACGACACCAACAAACTCATGTCCGAACGTAGTTCCCACTCTTGTATCGGGCACCATGCCATGATAAATATGTAAATCTGAACCACAAATGCAGGAACGGATCACGCGAACAATGCAATCTTCGGGATGTTCAATTTTTGGCATGGGTTTGCTGGCAGCCCTCACTCTAAAAGGACCCCGGTATGACATTGCAAGCATAGTATCTTAATTTAAGTTGTTACTAATTTGTTTGGCTAATTTCTAAAAGTATGCCCCGGCACCGTATTTAACGGAAATAATCGCTGAACGGTATTTACCAATAGGTCAAATCCGTTTCAGCTTTTTGTTATTGAAAGGTGGTGTTCGTATGTATGTGTAGGCCTTATCTCTGTTCTTACAAAAATTGAAGTTAGAAGAAGGGTGTGACCAAATTATGTACAATACTTTTTGCAGCCAAAAAGTATTCAAAAAGCTTATGATTTTGTGATAGGCAATTCCGGCTGAAGGAGCCGGACCGCGGATAAAGCAACCGCTTGCGCATGTCTGCCCTTCATTGCTTTTACAGCTATTTCTGCACAAAATCATAATTGACATACGAACTATTACTTACTAAGTAGATATAGAGTAATATCGTACACCATCGAGCAGCGGTGAAAGCGTGAGGGATTGCAGTGGAAATCCTTTTTATGAGGAACGAATAAAAAGATTGCAACGAAAAGCCCGACCCTTTAGGGTCACGCCCTTATTCTATACTTTATAAAGCTAAAAGAGATTGAAGTGCAAAGCCCGGCCCGAAGGGTGTGCCCAAATGAATATTCTATCCTTTTCTTTTTCTTATGCCGAATTACTGATAATTACATCCCCAGATTCAAATGCGACTTGAAGGAGATTTCGTAATCCTTAATGCTACGGCGAATCACCTCATGCGCCTCATCACGACCGTAAGTTTCTGTAATTTCTACGATGGCACTCGACTCGCCCGGTATATTTTTATACGTTAAAAAATAATGCTTCAACCGGTTGATCAATGGTTCAGGACAATCTAAAATATCCCGCCACTGACTGTAAATTTCATCTTTGGCCATTACCGCAATGATTTTATCATCCGCTTCATTTTTATCAATCATCCTGAAACCACCAATAGGAATTGCCTCGACGATGATGTCCCCACTGGTAATGTTCCGTTCAGTTAACACACAAATATCAAGCGGGTCGCAGTCGCCAATTATATCTGTACGGCCGGTGCGCTTATTCGCCCGCTCGGCCACTAAATTGCCGCAATAAGTTTGTGGAACAAATCCGTACAAAGCAGGAATGATGTTTGAAAATTTCTGAGGCCGGTCTACTTTACGGTAACCTGAGGCTTTATCAATTTCATATTTCACATGATCAGCCGGAACCATTTCAATAAAAGAGGTAATGATGTCAGGACATTTATCTCCTATTGAAATTCCATGCCATGGGTGCGCTTTATTTAACTGTACTTTCATTGAATTTTAAGGTTTAAAGAATTTGTTGAACAGCCAGTAGAAGGCTACTAATCCGAATAATGAAATAATAACAAAAAGAATGGACTGGTTACCGGTTGGCAGGATGTTCCTGTTTTCAACGCGGTTTGGATTTTGTTTCATAAGCTTGTGCAGACCTAAATTGGTTTGAAGGTATCGCATTTCTTCTTCATAAGAAACGCCTGTTGTTTCTGTGAAAAAGTCTTCTTTGGCGTTACGGAAAAATTTACGGCTCCGGCTGCAAAAATCCATTTTGGCATTGTCTACCTGATTGTAATTTGCATAAATTATCCATTCGTCTCCTGACCGAAAATCAATTTTACAGGGATCTTCCTCATTAAAAATGATTTTAAAATCAGTGGCAAGCATCCCTTTATATAATTCATCCACCGTAAAAATAGCTTCACTTTTTTCCTTTTTGAAGGTAACGGTTTTAACCCTGCCTTTAAATATGATTTCATATTTATTGGTTTCCTCCTTTGTTAACGACGTTATGGGACACTGGCATGCCTGGCTGAGCCTGAAGCCAAGGATTAAAAGTATGACGATTAAGTGTTTCATAGTAAATAGTATTCTTTTCGGCTAATGAAGAAGCGGTTTTTATAAGCGATTCTGTTTTTATTATCGCTTAAGCAACTGTTTTTAAATGTCCAGGTTGCTAAGCAAAATTAGGTGCAATGCAATGTATACAGAAGCCAACAAAAACCTTACACATTCATAGTCTTCACGAACTGCAGGGTTGCTTCCATTTCCTGGTACATGACCTTATCATCTTTTACAAATGGAATCAATTTCCTGAAATCACTCAACACGTTTTCAATTGTTACTGATGATTTTAGAGGCCTTCTGAATTCAATTGCCTGCGAGGCATTGAGCATCTCAATTGCCAGGAGCTTCTCAACGTTCTCTATCACTTTATAGCATTTGGTTGCGGCATTTGCTCCCATGCTCACATGATCTTCCTGCCCATTACTGGAAACAATGCTATCGATACTGGCTGGTGTACACAATTGTTTGTTCTGACTTACGATACTTGCTGCTGTGTATTGCGGGATCATAAATCCTGAATTGAGGCCCGGCTTAGCAACGAGAAACGCCGGCAAATTACGAATGCCGGAAATTAATTGGTAGACGCGCCTTTCGGATATATTACCGAGTTCAGCCATAGCGATCGCTAAAAAATCGAGTGAAATGGCCAATGGCTGTCCGTGAAAATTACCACCGCTTATAATTTCGTCATCTTCAGGAAAAACTGTTGGATTATCGGTTACAGAATTAATTTCTGTTTCAAAAACAGAATTGACATAGGCTGATGCATCTTTTGTTGCGCCATGTACCTGCGGGATGCAACGGAACGAATAGGGATCCTGAACCTGAACTTTCTTTTGAGCTAATATTTCACTGCCTGCTAAATTCCGGAGGATTGCCCTGGCTGTTTGCAGTTGCCCATTATGCGGCCTGATGATGTGAATATTGTCTTTAAATGGTTCTATTCTTCCATCAAAACCATCCAGGGATATGGCGCCGATAAAATCGGCAAGTTCATTTAAACGATTTGCTTTTATTAAACACCAAACGCCATACGCGCTCATAAACTGCGTACCGTTTAATAAAGCTAATCCTTCTTTGGATTTTAACTTTATGGGTTCTAAGCCTAGCTGATTTAAAACAACCGAAGCAGGATATTTGTTTCCCTGGTAGTTTACCTCGCCCATTCCTAGTAAGGGCAAAGATAAATGCGCCAGTGGAGCCAGGTCGCCCGACGCGCCCAAAGAACCCTGCTGGTAAATAATAGGATACACTTTAAGGTTGTATAAATCGATCAGCCGTTCAATTGTTTTTAATTGCACCGCACTCTTACCATACGACAATGATTGAACTTTTAATAATAACATCAGCCGTACAATTTCTACTGGCACTTCGTCGCCCATACCGCATGCGTGAGACATAACCAGGTTGGTTTGTAATTGTTCCAGTTCACCATCGGGAATTACTACGTTGCAAAGAGATCCAAATCCTGTGTTGATCCCATAAATAGGCTCTTTTTGAGATGCCATTTTTTGATCAAGGTAGTCGCGGCAGGCGTTAATTTTCTGTTTTGCTTCACCCGAAAGTTCCAGGCTGGCGTTTGTTTCGATGATATGCTGAATTTCCTTAATAGTTATTCGCTTATCAGTACGAATGGTAAAAGTTGTTTGTTTATGTATGTTATCGTTGTTCACTGGTAGCGTTATCTTTATTGATGTTATTTAAATTAAAAACAATCGGGTATTTGGTTTTATATCGAATAGCTTTGCCATCTTTTTTACCCGGTTTCCACTTAGTTTCCCGCATAATACGAAAGGCTTCCTGTGTACAAAGATGATTGAATTCTTTCTCTGCAACGAGGTTGCTAATGGTTCCGTTGGGTTCCACAACAAAACTTAAAACCACAGTTCCCTGGAGGTTTTGACGAATTGCAAGATCGGGATACTCGAGATTACTGAGTATAAATTCACCTAACGCTTCTTCACCTTTATAATATTCGGGCGAGGAATCAGCCATTTTGTAAATAACGAAGCTTGTATCAAATGTGGCTTGGTCCTTATGAACTACAAAACCACGTGATTTTGTATACTTCTTATACGTGTCAGGATTAAACTTAAAAACAAGGAATGTCTGTGAAGCGACATTTACACTGCCAATTTTTCCCGGTTCAAAAATAAAAAACCGCAGTAAGCGCATGGCTTCGGCTTTAAAGCCTTCTTCATAATCCTGTTTGAATTCAATATCTTTTACGGAACCATCTGGTAAAACAGTAAAATAGATGGCTACATCACGGCCTACTCTCCTTTTCAAAAGATCTGCCGGATACATTACCTGAGATTGAAAAACAAAATCCACGTCTGCTTTTCCCCCCACCGGTTGAGCTGGTTTATCGACTTCCGTAACTAATTTTTCCTGTGAAAACGAAGTGACTGAAAAAAACATATAAAGAAAAAAAATATGCCTCATTTCTTTTGCGCTTTTAAAAACCGTTGTTTGCCACTCATATCGTTTAAGATTTCTGTAAAAATAAAGAAATTACCGGCATCCGCATAGTTTTTTACCGGTTGCGCATACATGGGATTTAACTCAAAAAACAACAATCCCCGACTTTCCAGGCATGAAGTACAAAGATCAACGATGCGTTTATAAAAAATAATGGGGTCGTTGTCTTCAACGAAAAGCGCCAGATGTGGTTCGTGATTCACAACCCGTTCTTCCATTTGAGTAGCTTCTGAATTTAATACATACGGCGGGTTACTCACGATCACATTAAAGGTTTGCAGGTGGCAGATGTCAGTTGAAAGAATGTCAGCAAGTACAAAATCAATATCGGTATCATGCTTGATGGCATTCGATTTCGCGATTTGCAGGGCCTCTTCAGATACATCAATTGCTGTAACAGCCGCTTCCGGTAAATACTTTTTTAAAGTCACCGGTATGCATCCCGAACCGGTTCCTATGTCGAGAATTTGGAATTTTGGTAATGCACTTTTTTTTAATTCACGAATCATCAGGTCAACCAGTTCCTCAGTTTCGGGTCGTGGAATTAAAGTTGCAGGGCTAACGCGGAACGTTAACCCGTAAAAAAAAGCTTCTTTCAAAACGTACTGAACCGGAATTCCCTTTTGCAGTTCTTTCCCGGTATTATAGATATTTATTAAATCTGACTGATTGATTTTTTCCTGAAAATTCGATTTTACCTGTGACTTTGAATAGCCGAGAAATTTTTCGCACACCAATTCAAATATGGCATACAATTCACCTGAATCATAAATGGAGGACAATTCGGATTTATAAAATTCGTAAAGATCAGAGAGTTTATTGGAGGCTATTCTCATTTTTCTGCCATCAATTTTTCAAGGCCAAACATTTCATCTCTTAAACTGGCTGCTTTTGCAAAGTCCATTTCTTTAGAGGCTTTTAGCATAGCAGATTTTAACTTGGTGATCTGTTTTTTCAATTCGTCTTTACTCATATACTGCACTACAGGATCAGCGGCTACACTGAATTCTTCAGGTTCCACATAAGCACGAACTAATTTCCCATCCACAGTTACTTCAATACCATGGTCGTTTGGTTGCAACAAAGCTTTTTTACCCGCCTGTGTGGGGGTTATACCGTGTTTATAATTATATTCTATCTGTTTTTTCCGTCTTCTTTCTGTTTCTTCAATTGTAACACGCATACTGTCGGTAATTTTATCTCCATACATGATTACTTTACCGTTAACGTTACGCGCTGCCCTTCCGGAGGTTTGCACCAGGCTTCTTACATTTCTTAAAAATCCTTCTTTGTCCGCATCTAAAATGGCAACCAATGAAACTTCCGGAAGATCAAGTCCTTCCCGCAATAGATTAATTCCAATTAACACATCAAACATACCAACCCTTAACTGTCGTAAAATTTCAACGCGCTCCAACGTATCTACTTCGCTGTGAATATACCGGCACCTGATTTGAAGTTTGGTCAGGTATTTCGAAAGTTCCTCAGCCATTCGCTTAGTGAGTGTAGTCACCAACACGCGCTCATCTTTTTCAACGACTTTATGAATTTCGTCAAGCAAATCGTCTACCTGGTTTCCACTAGGACGAACTTCAATGATCGGATCTAAAATACCGGTAGGCCTTACCAATTGTTCTACCACTATCCCTTCCGATTTTTCAAGTTCATACTCTGCCGGCGTTGCGGAAATATATATGACCTGGTTGGTTAAATCTTCAAACTCTTCAAATTTTAAAGGACGGTTGTCCATTGCCGATGGCAGACGAAAACCGTATTCTACCAGATTCTGTTTTCTGGATAAATCACCTCCAAACATGGCGCCAATCTGTGGAACAGTAACATGACTTTCATCAATCATCATGAGGTAATCATTCGGGAAATAATCCAGAAGGCAAAATGGTCTTGTTCCCGGAGGGCGCCCATCCAGGTACCGTGAATAGTTTTCAATGCCACTGCAATAGCCCAGTTCCCGCATCATTTCCAGGTCATAATTCACCCTTTCTTCAATACGCTTTGCTTCCAGCTCTTTCCCTTCCGAACGTAAAAATGCTTTATGGCGTTCAAGGTCCTCCTGAATCTGTACCATTGCACTTTTCATGGTATCGGGCGATGTGACAAAGATATTGGCAGGATAAATAGAAAAGCTTTTAAATTTTTCGATAACCGTACCGTATTTTGGATCAAATGTTTCAATGGATTCAATTTCATCGCCAAAAAAACTAATCCGAACCGCGTGGTCGGCATAGGATAGATTCACATCAACTGTATCGCCTTTTACACGGAACGTACTCCGTTTAAATTCTTCCGTTGTTCGGGAATACAATGCAGCAACCAACATGTGCAATAAACGGTTCCTGGAAATTACTTTCCCAACTTCAACCGCTACGATATTCTTTTTAAAATCAGTTGGATTACCAATACCGTAAATGCAGGAAACAGAACACACCACGATAATATCGCGCCTGCCTGATAAGAGCGCAGAAGATGCGCTGATCCTTAACTTTTCAATTTCATCATTGATTTGTAAATCCTTTTCAATGTACGTTCCTGTTGTAGGGAGAAAGGCTTCGGGTTGATAATAGTCGTAATAACTCACGAAATATTCCACGGCGTTCTCCGGAAAAAACTGTTTGAATTCGCTGTACAATTGAGCAGCAAGCGTTTTATTATGGCTTAAAATTAAGGTTGGTTTGTTTATTTGCTGAATCACATTGGCAGCAGTAAAAGTTTTACCTGAACCGGTTACACCTAATAGTACCTGGTGTTTGGTGTTAGATTTTAATCCATCAACTAATTGTTTAATGGCAGCAGGCTGGTCACCCGTTGGTTGAAATTCCGATATAAGTTTAAAAGACACGGCGCAAAGATACAATGAAACGGCAATAACCGATTGCAAAAAAGATTAAAATAAAGGGAGAGCAATTTGTAAAATCCGGTTTACCTGAGCGGCATTTTAGCGGTTAATAATTAGCGACTTATTAATGGCACGCGTACCGTCATGTAAACGTACGATATATATACCATTTGGTAAATCGCTGGTGTTTAACTCCAGCTCATGACCACCTTCCTGAAAAAGCCTACTCTCAATGGATTTCATTTTCACTCCAAGAATGGTGAATACATCAACCGATAAACTTTTAGTCTGCTTTACTGCCAGCTTTAAAGAACAACTGTTTGTAGCGGGATTAGGAAAAACTTCAAATGTTTCAATTGTTTCAGAAATATCTTTTGTAGCAGTGGTAATATGGATATTTATGTCGTCGATAAACAAATTATTTCCGCCATTGCTGTTAAACTGGAATTTAAGTCGGAATGTGGAAGTAAACTGGACGGATATAATTGGAGCAGTAACCAGTTTCCATTCACCTGCAGAGGAGGGAATAAAAGGCATCGAAGCCTTGACTGGCGCGGTTTCTAAAAGTGACCCGAGAGCATTAAATCTGGCAATTGATAATCCACCGCATGAACTTAAAGCGTAAAGAATCAACTGATCGCGGTTGCTGGTATCTTTTCTGGCGAAAGCATATTTAAAACTTAAGGTAATTGCTGAAGCACCAGCGATATTAATTGCGCTGCTATACAATTCATCCCTGCCGTTAATAGTTGTATTGAAATTATCCATCATTACCGAGTTACTGCCCGATGAGGCAGCTAAGCCTGTTAACTCCCACGTATTAGCGGTATCCAGGTTATTGGCAAACCATTCTAATCCGTTTAATGAGGTAATGGTTTCAAAGCTTTCTGTGAAAGGATAAGTTGTAGCTGCATTGGATTGAACATGAATGTAATTCTGCTTAACAACTACCTGAGAATCCATTCCGATTTTAACTTTTAATGCCACATCATAAGATCCTGGAACCGTGTAAGATATCGTGGGGTTATTACTCGTTGAAACCGATGGTGTCCCTCCTGCAAAAATCCATTGAACAGAGGTAAAATTCCCGTGGTATGAGGTGTTTGTGAAAGTTACCGCAGATGCAGCAGGACAAACCATGGTTTTGTTGCTCGTAAAATCGGCGTGACAACTAGAAGCCGCTGTATAAACTCCGGTGGCCATTAAATTAGCAGGTTGCCACAAATTGTTTCTCCCCGCAATTGAGGAATTTAAACAGGCCTGCATCCGGGCTTTTTGGCCTTCAGTAAACATGATGTTACAATAACTGTAATCCATGGCGTTTTGAACGTTATCTACCGTGTTACCGCAGGAAGCTCCGTTAAGGTTACAGGATTGCCAGCCGATGGTTGGTGGTGTATCGGCGACAAGGTCATCGATGTTACAATCTTTGTTCGGATCGGCACAGGGATAAAAATAAAAATTAGGCACATTATTGCCGCCCCAGATATGATGCAGGTTCAGGTAATGCCCGCATTCATGCGCAAAAGCTACGGATTGGGTTAAGTTTGATGTACCAAACGTACCAACATAATTGTGCGACAATACAATTCCATCCCATGAAGGCATGGTATCGGCATCGCTGGGCCAAATGGCATGTCCGGCAAGTCCTGCTGCATTAGCTACAATATACACGTTCAGGTATTGTGTTGGCGGCCAGTGAATCAAACTCTTTACACGATGGTCGCCTGAAGAAGTTAAGGAAGATGCAATGCGGTTAATACCGCTATGGCAGTTTCCCTGAGGATCTTTTGTTGCCAGTCTGAATTCAATGTCACAGTCTGCATGAATACCTTGAAAAGCCGAATGAATGGTGGCATTATTGGGGTGTGTCTTATTAAAGGTTTTGTTAACGATTGTCAGCCCGTCTTTTATTTGCGCGTCCGAAATATTTTCGGTACCGTAATTATGAATTACATGAAATACCACAGGAATTACATAGGTTGCGGTTGTCGGCTTGTTCTGATCCTGGATAAAGGCCTGAGTAAAATTCTCCAGATGCGCGTCACGTTTGATAACCGCTTTTGCAATTTCAGGATTTTGCTTAAGCGTTTGAATGCGCATTTCATCCGCACCGCAGTGCAGGGGTTCCTGGCCATTCATCATACAGCTTAAAGTCAGAGCGAGAAAAGATAGAAGTTTCTTCATACAATAGGTTTAATAATTAAAAATACTCATAATCCTTTTCAAAACACCAATCATCTGAGAAGTAGGATTCAGGCAGTATTTTTCAAAAGAAAAAAAGGATTATACCCGGATACCGATAACACAGACGTCATCCACCTGTTCTAAAGCGCCTTTCCACAGTTCGAATGTTTGGTCGAGGTGATTTTTTTGTTCTTTCAAAGGCATTCCATTTAAATCAACCAGTTTATTTTTAAGCTGACTGTATTTGAATTTTTTTCCCTTAGTACCGCCAAACTGGTCGGCAAAGCCATCTGTAAATGTGTAAACCGAATCGCCGGGTTGCAGTTTAATTTGAAAAGTTTTAAAATCCACAGCATGCTCCATATATCCAACGGGCATTTTTTGTGGTTTAAATTCTATAAGCGCTTTATTCCGCACCAGGTAAACTGAATTGTTTGCCGACGCATATTCCAGTGTTTGTGCCTCGATATCAATCCTGCAAAAGGTGCAATCCATGCCATCCATAGAATAGCCTTCATCCGTTTTCAGTGAACGAATAATTTCTTCCCTCAAATGATTCAAAACCATTCCAGGATCGTTTATTTTACGTTCTATGACAATTTCACTCAGCAAATTAATACCGAGCATACTCATAAAACCGCCCGGTACGCCATGTCCCGTGCTATCAGCCGTCATGTAATACAGTATCCTGCCATCTACATGAAACCAGTAAAAATCACCGCTCACTATATCTTTTGGTTTAAATACAATAAAATGCTCAGCACCCAATCTGCGGAATTCATCTTCAATATAGTTCCCTGAAGTGAGCATGGCATCCTGTATCCGCTTGGCATACGTTATACTGTCGATGATCTCTTTATTTTTTAATTCAAGGCTAAACTTTTGTTGTTCGATCAACTGCTTTTGCTGGCGTGTGGTTTGAAGTCTTTTATTTAAAATAATGACAAAATAGATTACGATTAGTAACATAATCACAATGCTTATGATAAATAACATTTGCCGTTTTTGTTTTTCGGCTGAAATGGCTTCTTGCGTTTGCTTCAGTAATTTTTGTTTCTCAAGCTGCTTATCGTATTCATACTGGCTCTCTTTCCTGAACAATTCCCTTTGGCGCTCTTCTCCGATAACTTCCTCTTTCAGGTAGGTGTATGTTTTTAAATAGTGATAAGCGCTGTCTTTTTCATTGATTGATTCAAAGCCAGTAGCCAGGCGCTTCGCTGATTCGTACTCCTCACTTAATGCGTTTAAACTTTTTGCAGTAGAATATGCTTCACGAAACTGTGGAATGGATTTATGATATTTTTTTTGTTTCATGTACACATCACCCAATCCATTGTAGCCATATACTAATCCGAAGCGGTTTCCTACACGGCTGTTTATTTCCACTGAGCCTTTAAAGAATTTTTCCGCCGAATCCAAAAGGCTATTTCTGATGGGAGCAGCTGATGTATAAGAGATATTTAAGGCGATGATCTTTAGCGAATCATTTGATAAGGTGGACATGAGATCATATATGCTTCCGATATTAATATATGCTACGGATATACCAATCTGATCCCCGCCTTTACGGTGGAATTCCCTACTCTTTTCAAAAAACTTCAGGGCTTTGATCAAATCGTGGTTTTCCATAAACACGTTTCCCAGTCCGTTATAAGAAACTGCAATGCCCCTGTTATTTTTTAAGCGCTGATGCAAGCTCAAAGCCTTAAACAGATATTTCTTGGCAGATTCTTTTTCGTTTAAGCGATTATATACTTTCCCGATATTATTGCAAACGTCGGCTAAGCCTGAACTGTCTTTTAAGGCATTGTAAAGTTTTAGCGCCAGCAAATGGTTTTCAAGTGATTTCGGAAAGTCACTTAAATCATAATACACGTTACCTGTTTTTGAGTAGGTATCGGCCAAACCCTTGCTGTTACCGGTTTCAGTGAATAATTTCAGACTCATTGCGTGATGGGGCAACGCATCCTGATACCTGCTCTGGTGCCACAACACCAATCCCGATAAATTGTGTGCCGCTGCCAGTTCGTTTTTTAAACCTTCCTTTTCAGCGAGTTGGGTTGAAATGTCCAGGTAAAAATTTGAACTATCATAGTTACTTCTGCTTTCATAAATAAACGCCAATTGGTTTGCAGCAGTAGAAATGCCTTTAGCATATTCCAGAATTCTGCTCATTTGTAATGCGCTGTGTGCTGCCTTAACCGAATGGCTTAAATCATTTTTGGTGAGGTAGTTCCGGCTTTGTTTAATGAGCGTAAAAACCTTTAATGAATCTTGTGAAAAGGCAGGAATAATGCAACCTATAAATATAAAAACGAGACAGCGCTTCATCACTTGTATAAATCAAACATACGAAGAAGAATTCAAAACTGTACCAAATCTTTGTCCGATCATTATTCTACCAGCAAGCGATTCATAAGACATCCTTACCGAAAAAGAAAAGGCTTCGATTATCTGCGATGTATTTTTGCGGTACATGAAAATTGTTATTTTACTCGCTCTATTTCTGACCGTATATGCTCCTATAAAGGCACAGAATGGCTGGGATCAAAAGTCAAGTCTCGAAGGAGAAGCCCGGAACCGTGCAGCTGGGTTTTCTATTGGGAATTGCCTGTATGTATGTACCGGGGAAACCCAAACCGGCAGATGGGGTTCGGTAGATTTGTGGCAGTGGAACCAAACTACAGATAGCTGGACCCAAAAAACTGATTTTCCGGGCGGAGCACGCTTCGACGCCATGTCTTTTTCAATTGGAAATAAAGGATACATCGCTGGCGGTGGCTCACAAAGCGGTTGGCACAACGATTTTTGGGAATACGACCCCGCATTGAACAAATGGTCTAAAAAAGCGGATTTAGGAGGTGGACCAAGAGCACAAGGCGTTGGTTTTTCTATTGGACAAAAAGGTTACATCGTTACAGGTGGAAATGGTAGCCCGCTCAGCGATTTATGGGAATGGGACCAATTATCAGATTCATGGACCAAGAAAGCGGATTTTCCAGGTCCGCACCGAACCTTTGCCGCCTCATTTGTCATTGGGTCAAAAGCATATATTGTAGGCGGATTGAATAGCAGCGCTTTGCAGGATTTGTGGGAATGGGATCAAGCAAGCAATACATGGAGCGAGCGATCATCGTTTTCGGGAGTGGGTTCTATTGGAATTTGCGCATTTGCGATTCACTCCAAGGCCTACATTGTAACCGGAAAGGATGAGTTGGGCAATACCTTAAAAAGCCATTGGGAATGGGATCAGGCTACCGATACCTGGAAACAACTTACCGATTTTAGCGGAAACGGGCGATGCATGGCTACTGCTTTCCGGATTGGAGACAAAGGTTATATTTCCACTGGCGGGCATTATGGAGAAAGTCCGTATCCTTTGCTGGAAAAAGATTTATGGGAATTTTCACCACAAACCCAAACAGGCATTGAAGAAAAAAATAATAATTCATCGCTTTACCTTTATCCGAATCCCTCTCCGGGAATGTTTACGCTTTCATTTCCCGGTGATGAAAACGAGAAAGTTTTACTGGTCTACAATTCAGCCGGAAAATGCATTTATACTGAAACATTTAAACTAGAACAGGTGCGAATTGATCTAAGTAATCACGCAAAAGGAATTTATTTCCTGGAGGTATGCACCGATAAAAAAAGACTGGGGCAAAAAGTAGTCCTTGAATAATTATTCTAAAAGAAAAGATCGAAACAAAATAGATACAGTCAATACCTGAGCTTTTTATTTCTTTTTGTTTCCTTTAGTTAAAGTACTCTTGCGTACTTTGCTTGTTTTGTGGCTTTTTCCGGGTCGTTCATTTGGTTTCAAATTTCCATTCCCCGGTTTCGATTTCCTATCTTTAATCTCTGAAGATGACGCCGTTTTTAAACTCCTGGCACTGGCCGATACGACGGTATTAACCCTACAATATTCACAATGAGTATTCATCACGCATTCTACATGTTTAGGATTGGCTGGCCGGCAGGTTTCACGACCTAAAAAAGACAAAGCCATCCCTAAGTCGTTCCAGGTTTTTTGAGGCATTGCTTCCATTAACTGGAGTTCAATTTTTTTTGGATCGGCTCCTTTAACAATACCAATGCGCGGTGCAACTCTTACAACATGCAGATCAACGATTACCCCTTCGGCTTTTTTACCGGCTTCACGTAAAATAACATTCGCTGATTTTCTTCCTATACCTGGAAGAGCGGTCAAATCTTCCAGGTTTAAAGGAATGTTTTTATCCTGTTTCACAGATTTCGCAATTTCAATTATCCACTTTGACTTGTTCCTGAAATTCCGGACTTTGGAAATGAAGGGTTGAATGGATTCGGCATTTGATTTCGAAAGCACTTTCATACTGGGGAATTCCTTAAAAAATGCCGGTGCCAAAGAATTTATATGTTTATCCGAGTCCTGCGCAGATAAAATAACCATAACCAGCAGTTGGTAGGTATTTTTATATTCAAGCGGGTGCCTTTTTCCTTTGTACTTTTTCAACAAAGGCTTAAAAGCACTTGGCCAGTCAACCCGGGTAATCAAAATGAGTTAATAAATGGATTAAGTTAACTTAAAATATTCCTTTGCTTTCATTGCAATTTCATTGCCATAAGCCAGAGACGCAGTTGCCGCCGGGGAAGGAGAATTGATCACATGCATAGAATTACCATGATATTCAATTTTAAAATCATCGAGCATATCACCTTCAGGCCCTAATGCCATGGCGCGGATACCGCAGCGGGCAGGCTCAATATCATCCATTTCTAAATCCGGGATCAGCTTCCGTAAACGGTTCAGGAAATACGTTTTACTGAACGCACCACGGTATTCATCCATACCAAAACGCCAGTGCTTACCGAAAAATTTCCAGGTTCCTTTAAAGCCAAAAGCTTCTAGTGTATCCCTGAAACTGAAAGCAGTTTTCTTGTATCCTTCCCGGGCAAAAACAAAAACAGCGTTCGGCCCACATTCTACTCCACCTTTAATCATTCGTGTGAAATGCACACCTAAAAACGGGAACTGCGGATTAGGAACAGGATAAATCAGGTTCTTTACCTTTTTACGTCCTTTTTCGGTGAGATCATAATAATCGCCACGGAAGCCAACAATGGCGGCATCCGTTTTTACCTTGTCTTTCCTGGTAATGCGGTCGGCCTGCAAGCCTGCACAAGAAATTAAATAGTTACAGTTAAATGTTCCCTTTTCGGTTTGCACATCGGTGGTGTCACCTTTCTTTTCGAAACCCGTTACCTTATGACCGGTTAAAACTTTACTTCCGTTGTTCTTTGCATGAATAAGTTCAACATATTTTCTCGCAACATCTGTGTAGTCAATGATCCCTGTACATGGAACCCATATTCCTGCAATCCCTTCACAATGCGGTTCAATTTCTTTAATACGTTTGGAGTCAATCATTTCTATTCCCTCCACTCCATTTGCCAAACCGTTTTTAAATACTTTGTTCATATGTGCGAGTTCACTTTCTTTGGTTGCAACAATGATTTTACCGCAAAGGTCGTGGGGAATATTGTGCTCCTTTACAAATTCCATCAACTCACGTCTGCCGGCAACGCAATTGATTGCTTTATATGAACCGGGTTTGTAATAAATACCTGAATGAATTACCCCTGAATTATGACCGGTTTGATGGGAGGCCACTTCTTTTTCTTTCTCGAGAACGAGTATGGTTTTATTAGGATTTTGAAGGGTGAGTTTATAGGCAGTTGCTAGTCCCACAATTCCCCCGCCTACTATAATTATATCGAAATGATTAGTGCTCATTATAATAATTGTAAATTTGTCAAATATAAGTTTTGTTGATTTAACCACAAAGGATGCGGTACATTTCAATTTGAGAGACTTACCAAACCTGAATTAACCTCATACCATGAAAATAATTTGTATCGGCCGTAATTATGCAGAGCACGCGAAAGAATTAAACAATGCCGTTCCAACAGAACCGGTATTTTTCATGAAACCGGACACGGCCTTGTTAAAGGACGGAGAACCGTTTTATTATCCTGATTTCACGAAAGACCTCCATCATGAAATTGAAATTGTTTTAAAAATTAATAAAGTGGGAAAGCATATCCGTGAAGAATTTGCTCATAAATATTATGATGAAATAGGTTTGGGTATTGACTTTACAGCCAGGGATTTACAAAACAAGGCGAAAGAAAAAGGTTTACCATGGGAAAAAGCAAAAGCATTTGATGGATCAGCGCCTATTGGGAAATTTGTTTCCAAAAATCTTTTTACAGATCCAAGCGGAATTGATTTCGAATTGAAAGTGAATGGCACTAACCGTCAGAAGGGGAATACAAAAGACCTTCTGTTTAGTTTCGATAAAATTATTTCTTACGTATCGCAATTTGTGACTCTAAAAGTTGGTGACCTTATTTTTACCGGTACTCCTGAAGGTGTAGGAGCAGTGAACATTGGTGATAAACTTCAAGGTTATATCAAAAACGATTTGTTTCTTGAATTTGAGGTGAAGTAATTTGTTTGAAAATAAAATGGACCTATCCGTTTTTATTCAACTTCACATTTAATTATAGAAAAGTAGGAACCCACTTTTACTTCTTTCCGGGTTGCAATGACAAAAAAGATATTTGATTTAATTAATTGTTAAACAGGCAAAGAATATAAAGTGACTTCAAGAATATTTTATAATGTTATTCATGCGAGTGCATTGTACATTGATTAAACTTTAATGTAACTTTACATGACCTTAAAATTTTTGCTATGAAAAAAATAAATGTTGCTATCAATGGATTCGGACGAATTGGGCGTGTGTTTTTCAGGTGTGCCTTTAATCATCCCGATATAAACATCGTCGCTATCAATGACATTACCGATTCTGCTACTTTAGCGCACCTGTTAAAGTACGATTCGGTCCACCGCCGTTTCCCCGGCGAGATTACACATGATGCAACCCATATCTTTGTGAATGGTAAAGAAGTTAAAATATTTGCCTCAAAAGATCCGGAAGAACTCCCATGGAAAGACCTTGCGATTGATGTAGTTATTGAATCAACCGGTTTATTCCTGGATAAAAAATCAGCCCAGAAGCATTTAAATGCCGGAGCAAAAAAAATCATATTATCAGCGCCTGCAAAAGATGATGATATCAGAACCATTGTTATGGGTGTTAACGACGAACAACTCACAGCGGGCGATACCATTGTTTCAAACGCGTCGTGCACAACAAACTGCGCATCGCCAATGCTTAAGGTGTTAAAACAATGGGGAATTGAGGAAGCGTATGTAACCACGGTTCACTCCTATACAGGAGATCAGCGTTTACATGATGCGCCCCATAAAGATTTACGACGAGCGCGTGCTGCGGCCATGAGCATCATTCCAACCAGTACTGGTGCCGCAAAAGCCCTTGGAAAAATATTCCCTGACCTGGAAGATAAATTGGGCGGCTGTGGGATGCGTGTACCGGTGCCTGACGGCTCCTTAACTGATATTACATGCGTTTTAACGGATTATCCGAGTGTGGAACAAATCAATAGCGCTTTCAAGGAAGCTTCGGAAAACGATTTAAGAGGAATTCTTGAATATTCTGAAGATCCGCTTGTATCAGTAGATGTCATTGGAAATCCGCATTCGGTTGTTTTTGATTCGGATTTTACCAGCGTGGTAGGAAATCTCGTAAAAGTAATTGGTTGGTACGACAATGAATACGGCTATAGCAACCGACTGGTAGATCTGCTTTTAAAGATGCAGCAGTTGAAAGCATAATTCAACACGCAGTTTTTTTTAAATTCTTACTTCATATTTTGGACTTAACAGAGTAAATTGCCGCTTGTCAGCGATTTAACTTTTTTTGTCACCTTTTCGAAGACCAGCGTTATAATCTTCATTATTTTCGATTTATCAAAATCTATATGAAGAGATTATTACTCTGTTTATGTTTACTTAGTTCAATCTCCTCAATTAGCCAGAAGCTGAATGTTTCAGGCAACCTTCAAGACACAGTTTCCAAGTCGCCTTTACCAAATGCCATCATTATGGCTATAAAATTGATGGATTCAACCCTGGTAGAATTTACCAGATCGGATGACCAAGGCTTTTTTAAACTGAAACCAATACCTGTGGATACGTACCAGGTTATCATATCTCATCCCAAATTTGCTGATATGGGATATTTTATTTTTGGCGATCTGAAGAATCTGAATTATGATTTTGGAAAAATCATTCTGCAACCAAAAAATGTGTCGTTAGAAGAAGTGACCATTTTTGCATTTAAAGATCCTGTTTACTATAAAGGCGATACCCTGGTGTATACCGCCGATTCCTTTAAAACGCGTGCAAATGCCACGGTAGAAGACCTTTTGAAAAAGTTACCGGGTTTGAAAGTGGATAAAGATGGCAAAATCACATCCCAGGGAAAAGCCGTTGATAAAGTTTTAGTAGATGGGGATGAATTTTTTGGAGGCGATCCGACCGTGGCAACCAAAAACTTAAATGCCAGTGCAATTGAATCTGTGCAGGTATATGAAAAGAAAAGTGATGATGTGGCCAATTCGAGTACAGGGGAAGAAACACTAAAAATTTTAAATCTTAAATTAAAAGACGAAGCGAAAAAAGGTTATTTCGGGAAGTTAAGTGGTGGCAGTGACTTTCAGAAGTTTTATGAGGGAGAAGCACTTGGAAATTATTTTAAGAAGAAATTAAAAGTGTCTGTTTTCGGGCTGGCAAGTAACACACCTAACTCGAGTTTTGGCTGGGATGATGTTTTTAAATATGGACTGAACAATGAATTTAGTCGGGGTGAGAACGAGGATGGGGACATGTACATGTCCTACACGAGCAGTCAGCCACAAGGGATTCCGCGAACCCTCAAAACAGGATTTTATTATAATGACCGGATTTTTAAAAACACCAAGCTGAACTTAAATTATTCTTATAACAATAGTTTGGTTCAATCTCAGAGCACTAAAAGGTCGCAATATTTTTTAGAAGATACCAGTTACACCACGACAAACGTTACCGAATCAGTCACAAAAAACGAGGCCCACGCTATTAATATCGGGATTGAACAAAAGATTGATTCACTCACCGACTTAACTTTAAACACAAGAATTAAATTTATTAATTCAGGCCTATCCAGTAAGGATGAAACGGATTTTTTAAGCGCAAATCAATTAAAAACACGTAACACTGCGATTCAAAATAATACTAAAAATGAAGGATTTGATATGACGAATAGCGTTAAGTTAATTCGCAAATTCATGAAGAAGGACAGGGTTCTCACTTTAACGTATAACAATTCCGTTTCAGAAACCAGAAGCGATGGTGTATTGGAAACAGATAATTTTTCTTACCTCGATTCTTCCGAGTTTTTAAATTCGGTAAACCAAAGAAAAGAAGGATTTAATACCAACCAGAATCATATAGCCGGATTGGCCTTTATTGAACCCATTACAAAAAAAATAAAAGTAGAAACATCTTACGATTACATGTATTATTCCAGTAAACAGGATAAGAAAGCTTTGAATAACGTAAATGGCGAATACAACCAGGTGGATTCAACGTTTACTAACAATTTTATAAATATTAAGCAGATTAATCGTGCCGGATTAAAATTCATTTACGAGAGTAAGAAAATGCGAGTGGCAATTGGTTCTAAAGTTCGTAACGTGTACGTTAATAACAACAACATTTTTAAAGCACAGCAGGTCACCCAAAATTTTAATAATATCCTTCCGTTTGCTACGTACCGGTATAAGTTTTCTGATAATAAATCATTAAATGTTAAATATTGGACCAGTTCAGTGAATCCTACCATTAGCCAGTTGCAGCCCGTACGGGATAATACAAATCCAAACTTTATCAATATCGGTAACCCTAACCTTTTGCCAACCTTAACGCATCAGGTCGACCTGAATTATAATTCCTGGAAATCAGTCAGTGGGAAATATACCTGGTTGGGAATGACATATATGTACACCGATAATGACATGTCAACTGCGACGACTTATGACACTATCGGACGAACTGTTTCACAGGCTATAAACGTGAATGGCAATTTTAGCTTGAATGGCTACATTGGAACAAGCCTTCCATTCTTTTCAAAAAAACTCGAAATCGGGCCAAACGTGAATGCATCCTACTCCAGCAATAAAACACTGATCAATGCCGAGCAAAATATTACGAAAGATTTAAGAAGTTCGGTCAATTTAAACATACGCCTTGATATGGATAAAATTGAAGCGGGCATCAATGGAACCTATGCTTACAACCAGGCGGTTTCAACCCTAAACAACAGCAGTAATAAACCCTATACGTCACAAACCTTATACGGATATATTAACTTAAAACTTCCACTGAAATTTGCGCTTGGCTCAGACGCCAACTATACCATTAATGCTAACCGAACCAGTGGATACAATATCAATTACCTCGTCTGGAACGCGTCTGTTTCAAAAACATTCGGCAAGAAAGAGAATTTTATTCTTGGGGCTTACGCCTATGATATCCTCAACCAAAATATCAGCGTTGACCGTGATATCACAAGCAATGTTGTAACTGATATTAAAACCAATATCATATCCCGTTATTTCTTACTTAAAGCAACACTTAAATTCAACAGTAATAAAACCAAGGAAGAAGATGAATATTAAATTTTCACTCATATTGGTTTTTTGCTGTTGGTTGATTCCAAAGTTATCGTTCACGCAAATTTCATACGGCAAAATAACTTATGAACGCAAAACAAATTTGTATAAGAAATTTAAAAATAATGGTGATGTAAAAGAATGGCTAAAAGAAGAGGATAAAAACAAAATTGATGTATTTGAATTATTTTTCAATGATTCACTCTCTGCATTCAAACCACAGGAAAGTGACCTTGTTGAACGAATGAGTTGGGCAACGACCAAAAATATGGTTTACCAGAATCACGTAACCGGAAAACGTTTTACTGAAAAGAAAATTTGGGGAGAAACTTTTTTAATGGTAGATACCATACGGACATTTAAATGGAAAATAACAGACAGTAAGCGTACCGTATGTGGGTATCAATGCCGTAAGGCGATCTGGGAGGCAAATGATTCCACACGGATTTATGCATGGTTTTGCACAGAATTGGTTCCATCAATCGGCCCGGAAAGCTTTGTAGGTTTGCCTGGAACTATACTGGGCCTGGCTACAGAGGACGGAGGTATTATTTATTTTGCCAAAACCATTGAAGTTGTGAAACCGGAACTGCAAGTGTTGCTCCCAAAAAAATCAAAACAAAAAATTTATAAAACGGGTGAATTAAAAGAACAAATTGCCAAACAATATGGAAAAGAAAAATGGGGCAAGATTATGTTATATAATAACTTTGAAATATGGTAGTTGCTTAAGCCTTATACATATCCTTTTCCCGCACCTTAATCTGCTTGTTATTTGGTTTCTTTTTTTAAATTTGTGTGGATGGCCAAAGTGTTATACATAATCTGTTTGACCTTTTTTTTCACCCAAGCGTTTAGTCAGTTGGTGGCCGACGCGGGTCCGGATCAAACAGGTTGCTATAATGGCAGTTTAACCATCGGTGGATCACCAAGTGCTACAGGAGGAAATCCTCCCTATAAATACCAGTGGCAGCCGGCAACCTATTTGAGTTCAAGCACAGTCGCCAATCCGGTTATTTCAGGTTTAACCTCCGGGATAACTTATACCCTTACTGTTACTGACAAAGACACCAATATTGTTTCCAATACCGTTACTATTAACCTCGATAATATTCATACGTTTAACGCCGGTATTGATACAGGATACTGTTTTGGGCAAAGTTCCGGAGTTTATATCGGCGCTCCACAAAATAGTAATTTGTATCATTCATTTAGTTGGCAACCTGCTGCAGGACTCGATAACCCAAATTCTCCCAAACCTTTAGCCCAACCGTTAATCAGTACCGTATATACACTCACTGTTTCAGACGGAATTTGTCCGGATAATATTACTACCGTTAAGGTTTCATCGTTTGGACCTCCTGACGTATACGCTGGTGCTGACACCACCATTGATGAAGGAGCTACAATTACCTTGCATGGGTCTGGGGGCGTAACATATTGGTGGCAACCCGATAACCGGATTAAATATATGTCTTCTGCAAACCCTGATGTTTGGCCAATCACAACCACAACCTACCTGTTATATTGCACAGACCAGCACGGATGCGGTGCAAGTGACGAAGTAACCGTAAACGTCATTCCAGGCGATATGCTTCATTTTTACAGCGCCTTCACTCCCAACAGTGATGGTGATAATGATTTCTTCTACATCGGAAACCTCGAAAAATATCCTGATAACAATTTAAAAATATACAATCGTTATGGCAAGATGATTTACAGCGCCACAAATTATGATAATACCTGGAATGGTACCTATTTAGGAAACTTACTTCCTACAGGAACGTATTTTTATGTGCTTAATGATGGAAAAGACCAATTACATAAGGGCACGGTTACCATTTTAAGGTGACTTAAGTTTATTTTTCCTTAAATTTTTGTATGCTACATTTTGTAGCATTCTTTTTTAACAGGCTGAGCTATTTTTGTATAATGGATTTCAAAGCATTTTCGAAACTTAGTCTGCATGGCAGAGCGGCAATTGTATTTGGCGAGGGCGACTATGTTGCATCTATTAAAGAATATTCTTTTCTATTAAACTGTTTATTGTAGATGACACGTTCATCGAAGTCTTTTACAACATTCACAGCAATGAACTCGAAGATATCGCGGTTCTGGAACCTGATGATAGAAGACTGAGTGCTTACAGTCATGGTATTGATATACAGGATTTGTTCAAATAAGTCTGTGATATCCTCATACACCAATCGATATAATTTCCCGGGCTATTAAATTTAGAATCTTACCGAAAATAAGAAATAGAGGCACGTTTGCGGCGATACCTTTGAAATTAATTCGCATAATAACTAAAACCATTAGTCTCACTTAAATATAAGAAACTATGAGATCTCTATTTATCACGATTCCAGCAGCGTTAATTATTCACGTTGCACACGCACAAAACGGCCCTGCACCTATTACAGTAAATACCAGCACAGTCGTTACCGTATCACCATCTTACACTCAACCGGTTGTTGCAGCCGACCCGACTGCTGGTGAACGCATCATGGATTTTAAAAGTGTTTACGAAGCGGCAACATTGGAAGAAGAAGTTCAAACTGCAACTGAACGGTTTCTACTTTCAAAGTCTCAACAGGAAGTTTGGTATACCGCAGCCTTTGACCGAAGAATTGCAGAAAAACAAATTTATGATAAACTGAGTGCCAACACTCCGGATTACAGTAAAGAAGGAGGATATAAAGCCTTACGTATGGCGCAAAATGCATTTTATGAAACCATCATCGGGTACCTTACTCCTGCTCAAAAACAATCACTGGAAATGGATCGTGTTATCAGAACGGAGAAACAAAGAAGGCTTGCATTGTTACCGCCACCGCCTCCACCAGCGCCAACAGTAACTGTTGCTCCGGTAGATTCTACATCAATAAAAGAAGCGGAAAAACTAAAAGCGCCGGCAAAAAAATCGAAAAAGAAAAAGAAACCGGCAGGTTCCTGATAGTAAAAACGTATTAAGATTTAAGGAAGGTAGGAAATCTCGAACCAAGGCTAACTCAGGACTGGTAATAAATGCTACCTACCTTAAATCATTAGTTCGCGACGATCATAATCAGAATAATAAAGAGCACGGCAATTAAGAATGCTGCCGGATGAGCAAAATTTATGGTCATTCCCAGTGAAGGAATGCGCTTAGGAACAAAAAGTCTTTTATCTTTTTGGTTAAAATCCCTTTCAAATCGGGTTTGCCATTAGGCAATGTATTTGGCGCAACTGGAGCAGTTTCTCCGTATCCCTTGGCAATAAGTTTTTCCTTCGGCACACCCTTTTTTAATAAGGCAGTTACAACAGACTGCGACCGTGCCTGAGACAATGTCATATTAGCAGCATCATTTCCTTTATTATCTGTATGGCCAGACACTTCGATTACAAGCTCCGGATATTCCTTCATTAAAGCAACCAGTTTATCAATTTCCACTCCCGATTCTTTTCTAAGAATAGATTTATTTGAATCAAAGAAAATATTATTCAGTACGATTTTAGAACCCACTTCCACTTTGTCCAGTACAACATCTTTCTGCAACAGTGAATACTCTGCTAATTTAGGGACATTAATGTTTTCTGAATGAAACAAGTATCCCTTTGCCTCATATGAGATATTGTAATTTTGGCCGCGGTTCACCACAAAGTAATAGGCTCCTGAATCAATGGTAGTATAAATTGTCTCCAGCAAATTTCCTGTTAAATTATCTTTCACCACAATTTCTGCACCTGGTATGGCTTTTCCATTTTTATTCCGTACCACTCCTTTAACACCCATTGTTCCGGGAGTTTTCGTATCGTCGTTAACCATTTGAAGCGTAAAATTCCGTTCAATTTCCTGATAGGCAGAATTTGGAGCAATCACCAACGAAATGGAAACCGGTTGATACTCCTGTGCTTCAAAGTTTACTTTATAGGTTTTCCCCTTTACACCCGGAGCTAAAATCATTAAATATTTACCGGTTTTCTCATTAGGGCGAATATCCTGAAGTACCAAACCATTTTCATCCATCACTGTGATACGCGCATTAGCCGGATGTTTATTTTCACCGTTAAATCGGAGAAGGCCTTTTAGTAAGGTTAATGGTTCACATACTGAGCGTTCAAAATCAATCCGGTAAATATCTTTATCCCCAATACCGCCTTTACGGTTCGAAGAAAGATAAGCGCGTTTACCGTCAGCAGATTGTACGAAAAAAATATCATGATCCGGCGTATTAATAGGAGCCCTTAAATTTTCGGGTTCGCTCCATTTACCGTCAGCTCCTCGGGTTGTTTTAAAAACATCAAATCCGCCCATGTTTTTATGCCCCTTTGAACTAAAAAACATCGTTACGCCGTCTGGATGAATAAAAGGCGCTTCTTCATCCTCTTTCGTATTAATAGTTGGTCCCATATTAGTAGCCTTACTCCATTCGCCATTTGGTAATTTTTCGCAGCTCCAGATATCTCTACCGCCAAATCCACCTTCTTTTCTGTTACTCACAAAGTAAAGCGTGTTTCCATCAACAGACATCGTGGCGTGCGTTTCCCAGTCTGGAGAGTTAACGCTTGCACCAATCGGCAGCAAAGGTGACCATATTTCACCTTCTAACCGGCTGTAATAAATATCCCCGCCATTCACGTCCTTGTATACAAAAAGCAAACTTCCATCGGGTGATAGGCCAATATTTGCTTCATTGCCCGAGGTGTTGATGGTTGACGCAATTTGTGTGGCTTCGCCCCAGCTACCGTTTCTACGCTTGGTGCTCAGATAAATGTCTTCCATATATAACCCGTCATCCGATTTTTCCCGACCCGTACTACCAGGCCGTCTTGAGGTAAATATCAGTGTTGATTCATCCGCAGAAATTACCGGTGCATAATCCGGGAAAGGAGAATTGATACTATCCCCTAAATTTACTACCCTTACCCTTGCGGTATCTTTTGTAAATTCCTGGGCATTGGTGTTTTTCTGAAGTTCTTTATCTAGTTCTGCTGTAAGGGAAGGATTTCTGTCGCCAACCTGTTCTTTGAACTTTTGGAAATTGACATAGGAAGCAATAAAATTATAATTTAATCGATAGGCTTCCGCCAGATAATAAAATGCCTGATCGGACGCTCTTTTTTCCAATGGGTTTTCAGGAGAGTAATTATGTGTTACATTTTTTACCGCCCTTTCAAGGTGATACACTGCTTTCTCTTTTTCAGGCGATTGCAGGTAACATAAACCCAGCTTATAATTGATATTAGCTGAACTCGAATCAATTTGATAAGCCTCCTGAAAACTTCTAAGAGCCAAGGGATAATTTTCTTCCAGCATCAGGTAATTACCCTCAACAAACTTTTCCCGATACAATGTTTTATTACTCTGAGAATGAACGCTATGAGTTGTAATACCTAAAACAAAAAATAAAATGATTTTCTTCATGAATTAAAAAAAACAGTAAAGTTTCAAATATAATCATTTCAATACGACGGTTTTGATAAACTATGAACAATAACGGTACAACCCTCGAAAAAGTGAACAAATTAAAATATGCATCAGAGTGAAAATTCTTTCGGGATTTGATTTATATTTGATCAAATGAAGTACTGCCTGTTTATATTATTTTTATTCCCTTTATCTCTTTTATCTTCCAATGGTGAAGGACCGATTGCCCCAAGATCCGCAGCATTGGGGCATGCATCCTTAACCCTTTTCGATGCCTGGAGTGTGAGAAATAACCAGGGTAGTTTAGGTTTTGTCCGTAAGGGAGAGGCGGCGGCTTTTTATGAAAACCGTTTTTTGGTAAAGGAACTAAGCCAGACCGGATTTGCGACCGCAGTGCCTGTGAAAAAAGGAACCTTTGGGTTGTGTTATTCTTCTATGGGTTACCAGCTTTACCGGGAGTCTCAGGCAACTTTGAGTTATGGAATGAAGCTAAGCGAGAATATCTCTGCAGGAATCGGATTTGATTACCTTTCTACTAAAATTGCAGACATTTATGGGAGAGCACACGCGTTTACCGGATCCGTTGGACTCACAGCTAAATTGCTTCCCCAGATTATCATCTCCAGTCATGTCTATAATCCTTTCAGGGCAAAAATTACCAATTATAATAATGAACGCGTCCCTACCATTATCAAATTCGGAGCACAATACATCTTCTCCCCAAAAGTTTTTTTTGTAGCTGAAGCCGAAAAAACGTCTGCGCAAAAAATGAATATTAAAGGCGGTATCGAGTACAAGCCTTCGTCACTTATTTTTATTCGTGTGGGAGGCTCTTCGTTTCCCGCTCAGGCTGCATTTGGTGTTGGTGTTAATTATAATGGTTTAAAAATTGACCTGAGCTCTTCTTACCATTCGATTTTAGGTGTTTCACCACAAATAGGTTTAAGCTATTCGTTTGGAAAGGATTATTCCGCAAAAAAGAATGCATTGAACGATGATCCGGAAAAACTGTGAACATTAAAAACCATCTCTTAATAATCGTCGTTTTATGTTTTTGTCTGAAAAGCTTTCATGCTCAGGCCCAAACCGACACTGTCAATAAGAATAATGAGCAGGTTGATGAGTTGATTAACCAGAATATCGAATTGCTCACAGAACAACTTCAATCGGAAGACGGCGATTTAACAAACTTAACGGAAACATGGACGTATTATAGAAACCATCCCTTAAACCTGAACAAGGCGAGAAGAGAAGAGTTAACTGACCTTTTATTATTGACTGATATCCAGATTAATAATTTATTAAAACACCGTGAAAAAAATGGTTACCTGATTAGTATGTATGAGTTGCAAAGCATTGATGGCTTTGATTTGTTAACCATAAAAAAAATTATGCCTTTTGTTTTTGTCAGTGACCAGTTTGACGCTGCATTTTTTTCGGTCAACGAAATGTTTAAAGATGGGAAACACGAATTTGTTAGTCGTTTCCAGCGTATCTTAGAGCCTCAGGCGGGCTACAATGTAAAAGATAGTATCAAAAACTTAAAGCCAAATTCATATTACCTAGGAGATCCAAACAGAGTATTCGCGCGTTACTCTTTTCAATACAATAATAATGTATCCTTTGTTTTAGCTGGGGAAAAAGATGCTGGTGAACAATTTGGAATTGGTGGTTCAAAAATTGACAGTATCGCATCTAATGATGGCAGTGGAAAAAAGAGGGCAATGTATCGTCAAACCCAAGGCTTTGATTTTTACAGCGGGCATATTGCCGTTAGAAATATCAGGTCGGTTAAGACACTAGTTGTAGGTGATTTTCAAGCAATGTTTGGGCAGGGATTAACGCTATGGCAGGGATTTGGTTTTGGGAAATCCGCTTCCGCCATGAGCATCAAGCGCAGTGGGGTCGGCATTAAGCCTTATCGTAGTTTTGATGAAAATCGATTTTTCCGGGGCGCCGCCGGTACAATACGTTTAAAAGATTTCGAAATTACCGGAATGGCTTCATTCAAAAAAATTGATGCGAACGCCGTACAATCTGATACCCTGGAAAGTGGTGAAATTGATGTTGTAGGTGTCAGTAGTCTTGAAATCAGCGGATTGCATAATACAAACGCATTAATGGAAGATAAAGGGATTATCAATCAAACCGTGTTAGGTGGAAACATCGCATTCAACAAGCGGAATTTCCACATTGCTGCAACCGGCCAAAACATGAATTTAAATGCAGAGCTTATAAAATCGCCCAGTCTGTATAACAAGTTTGACTTTCAGGGAAGGAGCAATTTTGTTGGTGGACTCGACTATAATTATGTATTCCGAAATGCGAATTTGTTTGGTGAGTTTGCAATGAGCAGCAGTGAAGGAAAGGCATTTTGCCAGGGATTGATCGTGGCACTAGATCCAAAATTAACGTTCGCGGCTCACTACCGCAACTTTGAAAGAAATTTCCAAAATCTTTTTGGGAACGCCGTTTCAGAAAATACGCTTCCCCAAAATGAAAGAAGCCTTTATTTAGGGATGGAAGCAAAAATTTTTAAAAGCCTCACGCTTTCCTTATACATGGATCAATACCAGTTTTCATGGCTAAAATCCACCGCAAGCGCACCATCATCGGGAAGGGATTTTTTTGTACAGTTGAATTACACGCCAACAAAAAAAATTGACATGTACTTTAGGGTAAGGCACAGAACTAAATTTGTAAATACAACGGAAGACAATTTTTATGATTACGTGGAACCTTATATCCAACAAAATTACCGGTACAACCTTTCCGCACAAATCACACCTGATATAAAATTTAAATCAAGAATTGAATACACCCACATTGATCAGGTTTCAAAAGCGGCCGAAAATGGGGTTGCCTTTATACAGGATATAATTTATAAGCGGATGAAGTTTCCGTTTTCGTTTACATTGCGATATGCTGTTTTTGACACCCGGAGTTTTACCAGCCGGGTTTATGCTTATGAAAATGATGTGCTTTACTCCTATTCCGTTCCGGCACTATATTACAAAGGCCAAAGGATTTACGGAATTGTAAACTGGGATATCACCCGAAATATTGAAATATGGGTTCGGGTTGCATCAACCATTTATGATAATCAACCCGTTCAATCGAAAGGAAGCTTAAATGAGATTAACGCGTATCATAAAACGGAATTAAAACTTCAATTGAGACTGAAATTTTAAGATTTAATTTCTGGAGATTTTCTGTAACCATTTTTTGTCTGAGACGTATAATTGAAAATTCACTAAATAAGTTACACTTAGAATCACCGGTCACGAATGGCTTTTTTACAAAAAATTCTTCCAATAACTTTTTTGTTACTTACTTCATTTCATCTTAAATCACAAGTAAGGGTAGTTGAAATCAATGCTTCGGCCTTAGTGGATGATAAAGCAACTAATAACTATTCGATCGTGATTTTTTCTGATGGTGAAAAGAAAGATTCCATATATAACAAAAAGACTAAGGCCATTAACCTGTCCCTGGATGTCAATACGCTTTATTCCATCGTATTTAAAAAAGAAAGCTATCCCGATAAGCTTGTAATCGTGAATACAAAAATACCTTCGGGCCTAATGGAATTGGTTGAGGATCCTTTTGAATTGCAAGTGGAATTAACACCCAATACAACCACACTCAAAAAAGATCTTTACGATTATCCTGTCGCTATTCTTCAGGTTGTCAGGAAAGTGAAATCGCTTATGGCAAGTGAAGCCTATCATAAATTCACTCATAATTAAAGCCTTTTAAATACCGATTTAGCAAATTTTGGTAGTGGTATTTAACAAATGTGCCTATCTTTGTAGCGCATTAAAAATTAACTTTAAATTATAACGATATGTACCCAGAAGCACTTGTAAGTCCCATGAAAGCAGAACTAACTGCTGCAGGCTTTGAAGATTTAACTACACCCGATTGCGTTGAGAATGCATTAAATAATGATGGAACTGTTTTAATGGTTGTAAATTCTGTTTGCGGTTGCGCTGCCGGTGCTTGCCGCCCCGGTGTAAAATTGAGTTTAGATCATTCGAAAAAACCTGCCAAATTAACTACAGTTTTTGCTGGTTTCGATGGTGAAGCAGTAAATCAGGCCAGAAAACATTTTGCTCCTTATCCACCATCGTCGCCCGCAATTGCTTTATTTAAAAACGGTGAATTGGTGCATTTTATAGAACGCCATAATATTGAAGGTAAAACCGCGACAATGATTGCAGACCATTTAAAAATGGTTTATGACGAGTATTGCTAGAAAAGAATACCAACAATTTACTATTAAAAAATATCCAAAATAATAAAGCCTCTCAATGGGGCTTTATTTACTTTCAGGCTATGATAATTTCTTCGAATATTTCATTAAAGCCTTATAATACGTTTGGTATTGATGCCTTTGCTAAGTTTTTTACTACGATTCGTTCCATCGAAAACTTCCAGGAATTGCTACAGGATGATCTGTACAAAAACAACGAACCATTAATTCTCGGCGGCGGAAGTAATATGCTATTAACGAAAAATGTGAACGGTCTGGTTATTAAGAATGAATTAAAAGGCATTGAAATTGTAAAAGAAACGGGAAATGACATATGGGTTAAATGCGCTGGGGGTGAAGTTTGGCATGAGTTAGTGGAATGGTGCATCGCTAAGAATTTCGGCGGACTCGAAAACCTATCTTTAATACCAGGCTGCACGGGAGCGAGCCCAATGCAGAATATTGGTGCCTATGGCGTAGAGATAAAAGACACATTTTACGAATTGGAAGCAATTCATGTAGTCACCGGAGAAAAAGTCACATTTTCTAAACGTGATTGTGAATTTGGGTATCGGGAAAGTGTTTTTAAACACCGGTATAAAAATCAATTTTTAATCACATCAGTTACTTTTCAACTATCTAAATCCCCTGTTTTTCACATTGAGTATGGAGCCATAAAGCAAGAGCTGGAGACGATGAATATTAAAGAGTTGAGTATTCAAGAGATTTCTCAGGCGGTGATCCGAATAAGAAGCAGCAAATTACCTGACCCCAAAAAAATTGGTAATGCTGGAAGTTTTTTCAAAAATCCAGAGATACCTGCAACCCGTTTTCATGAGCTCAAAGCCGAGTTTCCGAATCTGGTTGCTTTTCCGCTTGAAAACGGTAATTATAAGTTGGCAGCGGGTTGGTTAATTGAACAGTGTGGTTTAAAAGGGTACCGAAAAGGCGACGCGGGTGTTCATAAACTACAAGCATTAGTATTGGTAAATTATGGACAAGCTTCAGGACAGGACGTTTACGATCTTTCAAGCCATGTTTTGAAAACTGTAAAAGATAAATTTGGTGTTGAATTAGAGCGCGAAGTGAACATTCTTTAATCGTTCACAGGTTTGAAATAGCCCGAATGCACCAATCTTCCCTTTAGAGGAATTTCATTTGAAAAATTTTAAACGCATAAAAAAAACCTCCCAGAATTTGAGAGGTTTTAATGTGATTATAGAGATTAAGCTTTATCCGCGTTTCTCTGAATTTTTTCGCGAATACGAGCAGCTTTTCCTGTACGAGTACGGATATAGTAGATTTTAGCTCTACGAACAATTCCCGTTTTATTTAATTCAATTTTATCAATAAATGGAGACGCTACCGGAAAAATACGTTCTACTCCTACTCCATTAGAAATTTTACGAACTGTGAAAGAAGCTGTTGCCGGCTCATTTTTGCGTTGAATCACAACACCTGAAAACTGTTGAACACGTTCTTTTTCACCCTCTTTAATTTTATAGTGAACAGTTACCGTATCACCTGCTTTAAATTTTGGATGCGCAACTTCAGTTGCCAATTGCTTCTTTACGTAGTCTAATAATAAACTCATTGTTTCTTATTTTAAATATTTATCATTTTTAGCATTCGCTGCACCGTGCAACCAGCGGCTAAAAAGTGGAGTGCAAATATAATTTATTTTAAGTTAATGTCAAAATAAAATAAAATGGCCAAGTCCGCTTTTTTAATGAACCTGACCTATTTTTCATTTTCATCCTTAAATTCCTTTTTGTGACTGGAATTTGTGCGATATACGTCATCCACATCGTCTTCGATCTCCTTTAACTCATGTTTCTTTTCTTTGCCAAGGTCTACATTTACAATCACTGGTGGTGGAGTAGCGTTAAATACCCAAACAGGTCCGTTCATGTAATAATAGCCCTGGCGCCAATTGTCCCAGTAAAAGTTATACCTTGGGAAATAGACCCAACGACGATGGTACGTGTGATGTGGATGCCAGTGCGGGTGAAAACCAACAATTTTTGCCGGCCGGTATGGACTGCGAACCACTGCCCGAGGGTGTGGCCGGGCATGATTTGGCTGAGCCATGACCTTATTACGTTTTATGCCGCTGTGAGGTTGATGACCATGGCCGTTTCCATTTCCTCGGCCTCGCTGTGCAAAACCGGTAACCACCGATCCAACCATAAACAGTGTTATTAATACGATGTTTTTTAGTGTTTTCATGATTTCATATTTTACTTTACAGAATCAAAAAATGTACTAAAATTATATTCCTTTATGAAATTAACCATTTTTGGGAAGTTCGGTATACCGTACCTTTAAAAAGTGCAACCACCGTCCGGTCCGAAACTTTGAAGATTTTTATGGAATAAATGCCGATTTTTTCCGAACACTTTTCTTCTTTTGCTTCTGCCATAATCTCGTCATTTTCCTTTAATGATTCTGTATGAGAGATCGACGTTTCAATGGAAACAGCCTTCCTTCCGTGGGAATTTGATGCAAATGCCAAAGCACTGTCGGCTAAGGAATAACTAATGCCTCCGTGAGCAATTCCAAAACCATTTAACATGTCTTTCCGTATTTTCATCTTTAAAATACAAGAACCATGATTTATGTCTACTAATTCAATTCCCAGCCACTGACTAAAATAATCAGCATTGATCATCATATTTGTAATTTCTTTTGGAGTCATTACATTCGTGGCTTCCAGGGCGTTTCCTCTGCTTTCAGGTCATAAGTGAATTTACGAGATAGCACAAATAAGTAATCAGACAGACGGTTCAGGTATTTGTAAATGAGTTCGGCAACAGGATGCTGTTCATTTAACCTCAAAACGCAACGTTCAGCACGGCGACAAACACATCTTGCAACATGGCAAAAAGAAATGGTTGTATGTCCGCCAGGAAGGACGAAATGCTTCATCTCGGTTAAACTCTCATTCATTTTGTCAATTTCTTTTTCCAACAATTCAACATCGGATTCCGAAATTTCGGGTAGCTGCATTTTATTTTTTTCCGGATCGGCGGCCAGTAAAGATCCAATTGTAAACAAACGATCCTGAACTTCGATCAAAATAGATTTAGAATGGTCATCAATATCCTGATCCCTGACCAAACCAATATTTGAATTTAATTCATCAACTGTTCCATAAGCTTCAATACGAATATCAAATTTAGGAATACGGGTGCCTCCAATTAATGATGTTTGTCCCTTATCCCCTGTCTTCGTATATATTTTAAATGCCATTTTAAATTCTTAAAATTTAAAGCTGATGTTTACGTTCGGTAATATTGGTAACTGGTTAACACGTTTGTTTTTTACGCGGTCGTAGTAGAAAATATTTTCACGGTTGTATACATTGGTTGCACCCACATTTATTTCAAGCTGGGTTTTTTCACTGATGCTATAGGTCCATTTTAAGCTTACATCCATGCGATGGTAATCGGGTAAGCGGCGTGAATTATAGTCGCCTGGAACATAACCAAGGTTTGCATTTGAGGTAGTATAATCGTAGTTAAAATTATTATTAAAATCAACCTGAGGATAATAGCCCTGTGTAGGAGTGAAAGGGAAACCTGAGCCGTAATTCCAGCGAACACTTAAATCGAGGTTACGTTTTTTTCCAAACGAATAAGTTCCAACGAGGTTTACATTATGGCGGCGATCGTAAATAGGTGCGTATTCATAAACATCACCGCTTGCTGTATTGCCTGTATAACGTTTATTAAAGGTTAAAGAATACACAGCCCAAAAATACAATCGCTTTTTCTCATATTTTAAAGTGAAATCCAATCCTTTCACATCGCCTTGCTCCATTATAAAATCTTTCTTCTGGGCGTCTAATTTGTCGGCATTCTCCGGAATGTCGTCAAATAATTTATCACGGTTCACGCTTGCCATCTGAGTAAAATACTTTTGATAGCCTTCAATTTGAATCTCAATGTTTTTCAAAATATCAATTTCAAATCCACCAACCGCATGCCGTGATTTTTGAATCACACCATTGGTTTTAACAAGTTGATTATTTTTATCCTTGTATTCACCCGGTAAATTCTCTGGTCCGTTGATGAATCCATAAAACAGATTTACGACATCGCGGTCAGAACTTGCGCTCATAATACTCTGACTGTATAAACCGCCGGCAAATTTAAAACGTATTTTCTTCGTGAAATTTACTTTTCCTTGTAACCGTGGTTCCGGGGATACCTGTGCAAACTTCGCATAATATTGGAGGCGGAAACTCGGTTCCAAAACGATCCATTTTTTCTTATCTAACCAACGAAATTTCATATGCGCTCCTAACTCAAGAGAGTTTTTAGCATACGATATTACGGCCAGGTTTGGATTTTGTAATTCATAATTTGTGTTTGTACCAACCAATTCAAAACCATATTTCAACTCGTTACGTCCAAAATATTTTAAAAAGTTAAATCCACCGTTGAACCCTCCAACTGAGCTCGACTTTTTATCTTCTGGCACAGAACCCTCGTAATTGATTTTGTATTGGGAGTAGGCAAAATTTCCTTCGATGAGTAAGGTAGAATTTTGAGGTATTAAAATAAAATTACTTCCTCCTCCAAATGAATTCCAATTGAATTTTGCAAGGTCTTTATAAATAACCTTATCACTGAAATTATACCCAAAAAGATTTACTTTACTCCCGTTATTTCCATTGAAAGAGACCTTACCGTACAAATCTGTATAATAAAACGGCAAACCGTCGTTATTAGTTTTATTGGCGTAAGTATACAAAATTTTAGAGGTCTGAGGTAAGTAGGATGTTTTACCTGAAAGTAAAAATGAGGAACTTCCTTTACCGTCTTCTTTTAATTTTTTCAGTGGTCCTTCTAAGGTTAATTTGGCACCAAAAGTAGAGGCAGAAGCCTTTCCGGAAAGACGCTTTTTGTTTCCGTCACGCGTGGTAATATCCATAATAGCTGAAGTTCTACCGCCATATTCCGCACCAAAACCTGCGCTATATACATCTGCATTCCGCATGATATCATTATCGAATACAGAAAACAAACCGATAGAGTGAAATGGATTGTAGATTACCATACCGTCAAGTAAAACTTTATTTTGAATTGGTAAGCCACCCCTGATGTATAATTGCCCGCCCTGGTCTCCGGTAAAAACAACTCCTGGTAAAACCTGCAAATACTGAGCTAAATCTGGTTCTCCAACGCTTGGCAATTTATTTATGGCTACCGGATCAATTTTTTGAACTGCTACATTCGGTGTTTCAATTTTTTCAATCTGATCAGCAGTAACATCCACCGAATTTAAAATGATTCCGCCTTTCTCGGCATAAAATTTTTTATTGAGAATCTCACCTGCCTTAATCGTAATATTCTCCGAAATCGTGTCAAATTCGAGGTTAGTTACCATTAACGTATAGGCTCCCGGGTTCACCTTGTTAATGGAAAAATATCCATTTAAATCTGTGGATGCCCCTGAGGTAGTTCCTTTTAAAAATACGTTTGAGAAAGCAACCGGTTCACCATTGGATTTATTATAAACAAATCCTCTGATGGTAGCGTTTTGAGAAAAAGCAACCAAAGAAAGTACTAAAAAGCAAAATGAAATTATTGAACGGATCATATAAAGTTATAAAATGAGATAGGGTTTTTGATATGGATTAATTTTTTTACGGATAGCAAATTTAACCATTAATGTGATTTAAAAAAGGTATTTTTTCTGGTTAAATGCCAAGCTTTAGGTTCAAAAATAAAAAGGCCGGCAATGGCCGGCCTTCAAAAATAACTTAAAAATATTCTATTTTATCGTCTTAATTTTTTCGTTCATTTCTTTTCCTTTTGCCTCATTTCCGGTTTTATAGTAAAGCGTCCGTAAGGCCGACATAGTTGTGTGGTCGTTTGCTTTCACTGCCAAAGCCTGTTCCAGGTATGGAATTGCTTTGCGATAATATTCCATGCTTTTTGCATCTAACTCCTTTTGCTTCTTTGCCAATTCGGCAATGGTTGTTTTTTCCATGGCTTTGTTGTAAAGTGTATTACCATAGTTATTATATAATGCCCCGAGGTTATAAAGCGTATTAAAATAACTTTCCTGGTTGGAAGGTTTTAAGTCAACTGCTTTCTGATAATGTTCTGCAGCTTTAAATACCAGTTCATCATAGTCGGCCGGCTTGGTTGTATCTTTTCCAGATTTTCCTTTTGGGTTAGCAAGGTTATCATAAACATTCCCAATCACATATTGAAGAACTGCATTGTTTGGTTCTTTTGATATGGCCGCTTTTAAATTTTCAAGTGCCTTTTGCTGTTGACCTTTTTGAAGGAATATCTCAGTTTCCTTGTTCATTAAATAAATGTCGGTAGGAAATTTTTCACGCCCTTTTAATAAATATTCCATCGCTACAGCTGTATCATTCTGCGAGGACTTCAGTTCATAAATAGTTTGATAATTATAAGGTGAAGCAATATTTAAATCAATCATTTTTTTGTTGTAGTCGAACATTTTGGCAGGGTTTTTCGCCTTTTGCGCGCAAACACTTGCGTTATAATAATTCGACGTATCCTTTTTACCAGTCATCATGGAATTGGAAACAGCTAACGCATAGAAATAATCGGCAGCCTCATCAAACTTCTTTAACTTATATTTTCCAGTTGCCAAATTTGCCTGGTAAACCTGAATTTGGCTAATGGAAGTATACAATTTGCCATCCTCTTCCGAATCGGTTTCACCTTTTGAAATTTTTTCAAATTTCTTCGGGTCAATTTCCTGGATTTTAGTCACACTTTTGTTAGCTTCTTCGAGTTCTGATGTTGCTACATTGCCATAAGCAGTTTGCATGCGTTCATTTTTATCGGCGATTGAACCTAGTTTCTTCTCCTCTGCTTTTAAGCTTTCGGAAAAGAGGCTCACATATATCCTTGTTCTGTAAGCATGCGTTTTTACCTGGTTTTTGGTTTCATCATTAGCAGCAGCCAAATCAATGTTTTCCTTTGCCTTTAACAAATACGACATATCCGGATTGTCTGCCAAAGTTGATTCGTAATCACTTAATGCCCTCCAGGCACCCTGAACTTTGTTTTTTTGAGAGAAAACAAAATAAGGTAGAATTAACAGAGCAATAATTTGTATTTGTTTCATCTTTTTGTTTTAGAGATCTTATTTATATTTTGCCGCTTTTTCTGCTTCGCCTAATCTTGAGAATAATTTAAACAACTGTTGTTTGGTAGCTTTATCAGGAGAAACCTCATAAGATTTTTCAAAGTTAACAACTGCTTTCTTAAAATATTCATTTGCTTTAGCTTCATATTCTTTAGCCTTTGCAGTTTCTTTTGGAGGCAAATCTCCTAATTTGGTGTTCCATTCGTTTCCTTTATTGAAATAAATAACCCCTAAATTGTAATTGGCTACATCATAATCCGATTTAATATCCAAGGCCTTTAGGTACTCCTCTTCTGCCTTATCCGACTCCTTTGTCTGCACATACAAGTTCGCAAGTATCGCGTGCAAAACTTCATTATCAGGCGATAGTTCTATAGCTGAATTCAACTTAGTTTTTAACTCATCCGTTTTGTTCCTTGCCAGGTAAATATTGATTTCCTGGTTTACGAGTTCCATATTGTCCTCGAACATGGCTTTACCTTTTGCAATATAATCCAGTGCTTTGGTAGTATCTCTGTCAATTAAACAAATTTTTACCATGTTGGTATAAATGCGTGGTTCCTTATAATTAATCGCGATCAGTTTATCGGCTGTTTCCATCATTTTAGCTTTATTGGCTGCATCACGGTAAGTTTCAAACTTATTAAACATCAGTTTTTCTTTTGTGATGTTTGCACGCTTCATTCCCTGGTCAAAATCATAAGGCAATGCCTGTTCAAGTAAATCATAACAATTCAACGCTTTTTCAAATTCCTTATTCACTTTATAAGCATTTGCTTTATTGCTGACAGCCGCAGTTGCCTGGACCAAAGGACCTTTCACCTCGTCTTTGTAGGCGCCGTCTTTATCAAGTTTCAAGCACTTAATATAACTCTCCAAACTTTTTTCAGCAGATTCATTATCATATGCCCTAACCACTTTTGACGTATCAAAATAAATAGCCTGATAAACTTTACCTCTATACATCCAGGCTTTTGCGTTGTTCATGGTGCTTTCGTGTACTATTGCAGCATCCGCTGAAGCTTTGGCTTTATCCAATTCTTTGTTGCGTAAATAGTTGTAGGCATTTTGCACCTGATTGCTTTGTGAAAAGGCAAAAGCTGTTACTGAAAGTAAAGCGGCTGTAATGGTTTTTTTCATAACGTGAATAGAGTTAAAAAAAAAAACACCAGATAACTCCGGTGCTTTTTATATGTGGGTTATTTTTTCATTTATCGTACAAACACAAAGATTGTGCATTTGTATGAATTAATCAACTGAAATCTTCTTTAATTTAACTTTATTTAAAACATCTTTATTTTTAGCGTCTTTAGCAGCTTTGTCAAGTTGTGCTTCAATCATTGCTTTATCTCCAACAACAACAGTAGTTAATTTGTTCAGGTCAAAATACTTTTTAATCTGAGCATTCAACTCATCCTTTGTCATATTTTTAAGGATTTGATTTTGCTGTGCTGTAAATCCTTTATCTAAATTATAACGCACAATGTTCGAAAGAAAGGCAGCTTTTTGGTATGGAGCTTCGTATTTCAAAGCTTCTTCGTTCAATAAAGAATTTTTTGTGAACTCTAATTCTTTATCCGTAATACCATTAGTTTGGTAGTTCGTGAATTCTTTAATGATTTCTGCCAATGATAGTGCTGTAGCAGGGCGCTTAACAGATGAAGAAATCGCAAAAGTTCCATTGTATTTTCCTCCACTAAAACCGGAACGAATTCCGTAGGTATATCCTTTATCTTCACGCAGGTTAAGATTTAACCGGCTATTGAATGCACCACCAAACACGTAATTAGCAATCCTATTTTTATAATAATCGCCGGTTGCATCAAACTTTAAAGATGGGTAACCCATTGTAATCACAGAAGAAGGAGCACCGAATTTATTATAAATAAAGAATTGAGGTTCAGCTGACGGGGTAGGTTCCGGAATGGGTTGAATTTTCACTTCTTTTGCCTGCCATTTGTTTAAGAAAGCAAGTTTAGTGAGGATATCTTTTTCTTCAATATCACCCACAACAACCGCGCTTGTTACAGATGGAGAGTAGTATTTTGCATAGTAATCTTTTACATCTGCCAGTTCTACATTTTCAATAGATTTAACTGATGGATCTAATCCCATAACGGTATTACCATATAACGCAAAATTAAACGCGCGGCTTGCCATCGCATTAGCACTTGTTTCGTCATTTTTTACGCTTTCCTTATATTGCTTTTTCGCTAATTTAAAGTCCTCAGCGTTAAAGCCCGGGTTAAGCAACTTCTCTTCAAATAATTTCAAAGTAGTATCAAGGTTTTTCTTCAGGGAACTGATTTGAATTGTTGTGGCAGATTTATTAGCTGAGAAATTAATCGAACTTCCTAATTTCTCGAGTTCCGCGCTGATCTGTTCAGTAGTATAATTTTTCGTACTTTCATTTAATACATAAGCCGTTAATTCGGCTACACCTAACTTTTTCAATTGATCAGGCGGTAGAACCAAACTTCCCCCATCCATTGTGAAGACAATCGTTATTTCCGGGGTTTCGGTATTTTTTGTACCGATTACAGAAATTCCGTTAGGAAGTTTTGAGGTGAAATAATCAGGAATAGTAACCGCTTTAGCAGCACCGGCTTTCGGACGAGCAGAGCGATCAAATTTGTCTGTTGCCGGGGCATATGATAAACCGTTGTATTCAGCTGGTGTTTCAAATTTCATGTTAGCGTACGGATTGATGCTTTTTACAGAATCCTTTTGGTTCATGATAGGATACGTATTCAAGACTGCTGCCCCCGCTCCCTTAATGTATTTATTGAACACGCGAACAATATCTTCTTTAGTAACTTTATTATAACGGTCTAATTCGTCAGAAAGCGTAAATGTTTTTCCTAATAAACGTTCCCATTCAGAAATTGTACCTGCTTTATCCCCAACTGTGGATAAGCTACCATACATACTCGATTCTATTTCAGCTTTAGCCCTTGTCATTGCCTCATCCGTAATTCCAGACGTTCCAAATTCTTCAATGGTAGCTTTTACTTTGTTGTCAATATCAGTAAACAATTTTTCTAAATTGAAATCTTCAGGCGGATACGCAAAAATCTGGATGGAAAATTCACCACCTAATTCTTTGGAACGGTGATTTACGTTTGCTCCGGCGGCAATTTCTGGTTTAGATTTCACGAAATTCTTGTAGAAAATCGAGTTATTCCCATTCCCCATCATCATTCCTAAAATGTCTAAAGCCGGCTCATCGCGGTGATATTGTGGCACTGTTGGATACACCCTTAAATTCAACGGAAAATACGTACGGTCTTTATACGCCGTGTATTTATCGGTAGCAAGGGTTACAGGTGCTACGCGCATTTTCTTAACTTCCGGACACGGTTTTATTCCTCCAAAATATTTATCGATCATGGCCAATGCTTCAGGAGAATTAAAATCTCCGGAAATGGTTAGAATAGCATTATTGGGACCATACCAACGCAGGAAAAAGTTTTTTACATCTTCCAAAGTCGCGCGATTCAAGTCATCAACATATCCAATTACAGGCCAGCTATAAGGATGTCCTTCCGGATACAATGCTTTTTGAATTTCTTCAACGAAAGCCATTGCATAAGGTTGATTTTCTACGTTCTGTGACTTTTCATTTTTTACGGCATCACGCTGATTTTCAAATTTTTTTGTAGTTAACGAATCCAACAAAAACCCCATACGGTCAGCTTCAAGCCATAAAGCCATTTCCAAATTATTGGATGGCACTGTTTCAAAATATACTGTCCGGTCTTCGGTTGTATTACCGTTCATATTACCACCGGCAGTCGAAACAATTTTAAAATGTTCCTCATCAGCCACGTGTTTGGAACCCTGGAACATCATATGTTCGAAAAAATGCGCGAAACCTGATTTTCCTAAACTTTCACGATTTGACCCAACTTTGTAGGTAACTAACACATGAACAACTGGATCCGAATGATCTTCGTTCAGTAATATGGTTAATCCATTAGGTAATTTCCACTTTTCGTAGGGAATTACCACTTTGTCAGCTTTTTGCTCAACTTTTTCCACTAAAGTTGGTTGGGCCATAAGAGATGTTAAGCCTATTAAACTTAATGCACCTGTGATGATTGTTTTTTTGTTCATAATATGTATTTGGTTCAAATATAAATGTAATGGTTCAACAAACTATTCCGGTATTAACTAATATCGTCCGTTGGTGTAGTATTTTCGGCCGGAGGGATTTCTCCAGGTGCCACATCACCGGTTGGAGTTTCAGAAGTTTGATCTTCAATAGAAACTTCCGATTCATCTTCGTGATCTACCTTCGTTACTGCGGCGATACTGTCACTATCCTGAATGTTAATTAAACGAACACCCTGCGTGGCTCTGCCCATTACCCTTAAATCAGAAACATTCATACGGATAGCGATTCCGTTTTTGGTGATGATCATTAAATCATTGGCATCAGTTACAGATTTAATGCCAACCAGGTTTCCGGTTTTATCTGTAATGTTAATGGTTTTCACCCCTTTCCCGCCACGGTTTGTTACACGGTATTCTTCAATATCAGAACGCTTCCCGTATCCTTTTTCAGAAACGACCAAAACGTTGGCCTGCATATCATCAATACAGATCATTCCTATTACTTCATTATTGCCACCTTCCTCATCATTTAAGTCAATTCCGATTACTCCGGAAGCATTACGGCCCATTGGACGAACTTTTGCTTCAGGGAAACGACATACCTTTCCTAATTTAGTTGCAATCATGATTTCGTTACTTCCATTCGTTAAAGCTGCTTCCAATAATACATCTCCCTCACGAATGGTAATGGCATTAATTCCGTTGGTACGTGGACGGGAATACGCTTCCACTGACGTTTTTTTAATGATACCGTCCTTGGTACATAATATGATGTAGTTATTTTGAATGTATTCTTCGTCCTGCAGGTTTTTAATATTGATAAACGCTTTTACTTTATCATCTGGTGCGATGCTAATTAAATTCTGAATCGCTCGTCCTTTACTGTTTTTTGCCCCTTCCGGAACCTCATAAGCCCGGATCCAGTAACATTGTCCCTTTTCGGTAAACAATAAAATATAATTATGAGTAGAGGCAATGAACATATGCTCTACAAAATCTTCATCGCGGGTTGCCGTACCTTTGCTTCCCCTTCCTCCACGGTTTTGAGAGCGGTATTCGGCAAGATTGGTACGCTTCATATATCCCAAATGAGAAATGGTAATTACCACATCTTCATCGGCAATCATATCTTCAATTTTCAGATCATCACCAGCATAAACGATGTCGGTCCGGCGCTCATCACCGTATTTCTCCTTAATTTCCACCAATTCGTCGCGAATAATCTGATAACGCAATTTTTCATTTCCTAAAATCTCTTTAAAGTGTGCGATGCTTTTCATCAATTCCTCGTATTCAGCATTCAATTTATCAACTTCAAGTCCGGTTAAAGTTCTTAAACGCATATCTAAAATAGCACGTGCCTGAATTTCAGATAATGTAAAACGGGAAATTAATTCGTCTTTAGCAGCATCCGGACTTTCGCTTTCGCGAATAATCTTGATTACCTCTTCAATATTCTTCTGCGCAATTAATAAACCTTCTAAAATGTGTGCGCGTTTCTCTGCCTGGATTAAATCAAATTTTGTACGGCGAACAACCACATCGTGCCTGTGTTCCACAAAATGAAAAATCATGTCCTTCAAATTCAACATTTCAGGACGCCCCTTCACCAATACAACGTTATTGATTGAAAACGAGGTTTGTAAGGCCGAGTATTTATATAAATTATTTAATACGACATTTGAAATTGCATCACCTCTTAATTCATAAACAATACGCATCCCTTCGCGGTTACTTTCGTCGCGAATTTCAGTAATACCTTCAATTTTCTTTTCATTACATAGTTCCCATTGACGCTTAATCATCTCAGCTTTATTTATCTGATAAGGGATTTCTGTTACTACAATTCGCTCACGGTTATTCACAGGTTCAATGCTAGCCTTTGCACGCATAACGACGCGTCCGCGACCAGTACGAAAAGCATCTTTCACACCTTCATAACCGTAAATAGTGCCGCCTGTAGGAAAATCCGGAGCCTTGATGTATTTCATCAATTCATCAATATCAATCGAATTATCATCTATATACGCGATGATACCGCTAACAACCTCTGTTAAATTATGAGGCGCCATATTGGTAGCCATTCCAACTGCAATTCCGGAAGCACCGTTCATTAACAAATTTGGTATGCGTGAAGGAAGAACAGTAGGCTCTGTTAAAGAGTCATCGAAATTGGGACGAAAATCTACTGTATCTTTTTCGATGTCGTTGAGCATTTCTTCGGTTATTTTCCGTAAACGCGCTTCCGTATAACGCATCGCAGCTGGCGGGTCGCCATCCACAGAACCATAATTTCCTTGCCCGTCAACCAACATATACCTTAAACTCCATTCCTGTGCCATACGAACCATTGTATCGTATACCGAAGTATCGCCGTGCGGGTGGTATTTTCCTAAAACCTCCCCCACAATACGGGCAGATTTTTTATAAGGACGATTGTGAAGAACTCCAAGGTCCAACATTCCGTATAACACTCTTCGGTGAACAGGTTTTAGACCATCTCTCACATCCGGTAACGCGCGTGACACAATAACCGACATCGAATAATCGATGTAAGCTGTTTTCATTTCCTCTTCAATGTTAATCGGAATAATTTTCTCTCCGCTCATATTCGTTTTATATTTTTAAGTTCTTGTATTTTTTACACTTTAACCAGCAATTATGTCAGTAAATCCGCATTGTAAATTTCACTGTTTTATACTTTCAAAAAATGCTAATAGGCTTTGAAAATACCTAATTAATCAGTAATTTAGATGTATAGTTATTAACAAGTTTAATGTTAAAAAAAAGGCACCGAAAAAAAACCAAAACTGCCATTATCGGTTACTTTTGAATGTGGCATTAAATATGTTTAATTGCATAACAGAACTAAAAAAATATATGGAAGCAAAATTTTCACAGCGTGTAAAAGACGTGATAACGTTTAGCCGAGAAGAAGCACTAAGATTAGGGCACGATTACATTGGGATTGAACATTTAATGCTGGGAATGATCCGTGACGGGGAAGGCGTTGGTATTAAACTTTTAAAAAATCTCGCGATAAATATCCTGGATTTAAGAAAACAAATTGAACAGAGTTTACCGGTTTCAATGAAAAAGGTAAATAACCTGGCCAACATTCCGCTGGTTAAACAGGCGGAAAAAACATTGAAACTCACTTATCTTGAGGCAAAAGTTTTTAAAGCGCCGCAAATAGGCACTGAACATTTATTGATGTGCATTTTAAAGGATAACGACAACGTGGTAACAAAAACCCTTAACAAATTCGGAGTGGATTATAATGCCGTGAAATCAGAATTGGAAGGTTATATGGAGAATCCTCATAAAATTGAAAATGCCGCTACTGGCGACGACGATGAAAATGAAGAATCATTTGGCAGCGCAGGAACCGGGGCCGCAAAAAAACCGGGTGAATCCAAGTCTAAAACTCCTGTTTTAGATAATTTCGGGCGTGACCTGACAAAAATGGCAGAAGATGGAAAATTGGATCCTGTTGTTGGACGTGAAAAAGAAATTGAGCGCGTTTCCCAGATTTTATCTCGTCGTAAAAAGAACAACCCGATCCTTATTGGTGAACCTGGTGTGGGTAAATCAGCGATTGCTGAAGGGTTGGCTTTACGAATTGTTCAACGAAAAGTTTCGCGCGTTCTTTTTGGGAAACGTGTGGTAACGTTGGATTTAGCGTCTCTGGTTGCCGGTACAAAATACCGTGGTCAGTTTGAGGAGCGAATGAAGGCAGTGATGAACGAGTTGGAAAAAAATCCGGATGTGATTTTATTCATTGACGAAATTCATACGATTATTGGTGCAGGTGGTGCAAGCGGAAGCATGGATGCCAGCAATATGTTTAAACCGGCTTTAGCGCGCGGAGAAATCCAATGCATTGGAGCTACTACTCTTGATGAGTTCCGTCAGCATATTGAAAAAGATGGAGCTTTGGAGCGTCGTTTCCAGAAAGTAATTATCGAGCCGGCTACACAGGATGAATCTTTGCAGATTTTAAATAACATTAAAGCTAAATACGAAGATCATCATAACGTAACTTATACTCCGGAAGCCATCAAAGCTTGTGTAACATTAACCGCCCGTTATTTAACTGACAGGCATTTACCGGATAAAGCCATCGATGCCCTGGATGAAGCGGGTTCCCGTGTTCACATTACCAATATCAATGTTCCTGAAAACGTTTTGGAACTTGAGAAAAAAATGGAAGACATCAAAGAGTTGAAAAACCAGGTTGTTCGTTCGCAGAAATATGAAGAAGCAGCAAAATTACGTGATACTGAAAAACAGTTACAGGCTCAGTTAGATGCTGCTAAAAAAGCCTGGGAGGAAGAAACCAAAATGAACCGCGTCATTGTTACGGAAGATAACGTTGCTGAAGTGGTTTCGATGATGAGCGGTGTACCTGTGCAGCGTATTTCGCAAAATGAAGGCGAAAAATTGGTAAAAATGGTAGAACAATTACAGGGCAAAGTAATTGGTCAGGACGAAGCTTTAAAGAAAGTTGTTAAAGCCATTCAGCGTAACCGTGCAGGTTTAAAAGATCCAAATAAACCGATTGGTTCGTTTATTTTCCTTGGACCAACAGGGGTAGGAAAAACACAATTGGCAAAAATTCTGGCAAAGCATTTATTTGATAATGACGAGGCGTTAATTCGTATCGACATGAGTGAATACATGGAGAAATTTGCTGTAACCCGTTTAATTGGTGCTCCTCCTGGGTATGTTGGTTATGAAGAAGGAGGTCAATTAACGGAAAAAGTTCGTCGCCGCCCTTATTCTGTTGTGTTGTTAGATGAAATCGAGAAAGCTCACCCGGATGTTTTTAATATGCTTTTACAGGTATTAGATGATGGGCAATTAACCGACAGTTTAGGACGCAAAATTGATTTTAAAAACACAATCATTATCATGACTTCCAATATTGGTGCACGCCAGTTGAAGGATTTCGGACAGGGAGTAGGTTTCGGTACTCAAGCACGTTTAGAACATGCTGAGGAAGCAAATAAAGGTGTTGTTGAAAATGCTTTGAAAAAGGCATTTGCTCCTGAGTTCTTAAACCGTATTGATGATGTGATCATGTTTAACTCTCTCGAGAAAAATGACATTCATAAGATCATCGATATTGAATTGAACAGTTTGTTCGGACGAGTTAATAATTTAGGTTATACCATTAAGATCACTGATGCTGCCAAAGACTTCATTGTTGAAAAAGGCTATGACGCTCAATACGGTGCCCGACCTTTAAAACGCGCAATTCAAAAGTATTTGGAGGACCCAATGGCGGAAGAGATTATTCAAAGTAATTTAGCAGAAGGCGATCAAATTGAAATAGATTATGATACGGAAAAGAGCCAGATTGTGGTAAAAACAATTAAGCCTAAAACTAAAAAGAAGAAAGAAGATAACGGTTAAAAAAAATCCCCTGGTAATTCAGGGGATTTTTTTTATTCTATTCTACATGACAATCTTTTAGGCGATTGATCGTATCATTTGTTGATTTACAAGCTTTTTCAAATCCTTTTTTTCCAAGGTTTGTGGTTCTCACTTTTTCACCAAACGTTTTTTCACCCGTTTTTTCGTTGGTACAAACACATACGTACTCCTTTTGACAGGAAGTGTAAAATAGTATGAGTATTGCAAATATTAAAAACTGCCTCACGCTAATCGTTTAAATTGACAGTTAGCAGAAAGTAGAAATGTTCATGCGAAATATCACTAGTGTTATCTTTAGAAAAACTAAAAATCATAACACTTTTATGAATTGATACGCATTTTTGCATGGTTATTAAGTCAAAGATATAAGGCACTGCAGGTAATATCAATACCCAAGAGCAGGTATTTATCCGACAAATCTATATCACCATTTTCATATTGACCCTACCACTTAACGGATTTTTAGCACATTTCATTAAATCATAAAAAAAGTCCGCATCAATTTTAATGCGGACTCCAAATTCGAATACATTATGTTTTTAACTTAACATGGATTTTACCAATTGGGAAACCACCTTGCCATCCGCTCTTCCTGCTATCGCCTTATTTGCTACGCCCATTACTTTACCCATATCTGCAGCAGAGCTGGCGCCTGTTTCGGCAATTGCAGTTTGGATGATGCTTTTAATCTCATCATCACTTAATTGTTTTGGCAAATATTCCTCCATCACAGATGCCTGAGCAAGTTCCTCGGCAGCAAGGTCGGGACGGTTTTGCTGAGTATAAATATCTGCAGTTTCCTTCCGTTTTTTATATTCTTTTTGAATCGCTTTTGTAGCGCTTTCTTCTGTTAAACCTTCAGGCGAAGTTTTTAATAAAAGGATTACTGATTTAATGGCGCGCACCGCTTCGAGTCGTTTTGCGTCCTTAGCAAGCATGGAAGCCTTCACGTCGGCATTAATTTTTTCTTCTATTCCCATAATATGATTAATTTTAGCATAAAGATAAACTTCGAAAGTTAAATTACAAAAAGCAGATTTTATACCTTATGCAATGCACCTGGCCTGGAAATGATGAGCAAATGCAAGAATATCATAATACCGAATGGGGTACGCCCGTTCATGATGATAAAAAACATTTTGAATATTTAGTATTAGATACTTTCCAGGCGGGCCTTAGTTGGAAAACCATTCTTCACCGACGAAAACATTTTAAAAAAGCATTTGCCAATTTTGATGTAAAAAAAGTGTCTAAATTTAATGAAGACAAGGTGGCAGAATTAATGGCCAATGAAGGAATTATCCGGAATAAATTAAAGATTACCGGCACAATTAAAAATGCGAAAGCGTTTATTGAGGTGCAAAAAGAATTCGGATCGTTCGATAACTACATCTGGCAATTCACTGGCAATAAAACCATTGTAAACAAAGTAAAGCAGTCCTCTGAAATCCGCGCTACCAGCCCCGAATCAGATGAAATGAGTAAAGCTTTAAAGAAACGCGGATTTACATTTGTGGGTTCAACCATTTGTTATGCCTATATGCAGGCAGCAGGATTAGTAAATGATCACTTAATGAGTTGCAGCAGGTATAAAGAGGTGATGAAATAAAATTATGATTTTACAGAATATACTAACAGAGTTAGAAAACTTTGCCCCTCTCTCCTACCAAGAATCGTACGACAATTGCGGTTTATTAACAGGTCAAAAAGATCAGGAAATTACGGGTGCTTTGTTGTGCCTCGATTGTACGGAAGCTATTATTGAAGAAGCTATCAAAAAAAAATGCAATTTGGTAATAGCCCATCACCCTATCATATTTGGCGGACTAAAGAAAATTAATGGAAACAATTATGTTGAAAGAACTATTATAAAAGCGATACAAAATAACATTGCTATTTATGCCTGCCACACAAACCTGGATAATGTTATACGTGGTGTAAATAAAAAGATTGCCGATAAAATAGGGCTTGTCAACCAGAAAATTTTATCTCCCAGGAAATCACTACTGAAAAAGTTGGTCACTTTTGTTCCCCCGTCACATTTAGAAGTTGTTAAAGAAAATTTATTTAATGCGGGAGCTGGCAACATTGGTAATTACGACAGCTGCAGTTTTATTTTAGAAGGTACCGGTACGTTCAGAGGAAATGATTTGAGTAACCCAACTGTTGGAGAAAAAAGAAAATTAAGTACGGAAAAAGAAATACGGCTAGAAGTAATTTTTGAATCAATAAACGAAACAAAAATCATTTCCACATTAAAGAGCTGTCATCCTTATGAAGAAGTGGCTTATGATATTTACCAGCTGGAAAATTATTACCAGAATATTGGCTCAGGCATTACCGGAGAGCTCCCGACTGAAATGGACGAGAAAGAATTTTTGGATCTCCTGAAAGCCATTTTCAAGGTTAAATTTTTAAAACATACCGCTTTCAGGAACAATCCGATTAAAAAAGTAGCTTTATGCGGAGGCAGCGGAAGTTTTCTCCTTAAAAATGCAATTAACTGCAAATCAGATATTTATATCAGTTCGGACTTTAAATATCACGAGTTTTTTGATGCCGAAGGAAAGATTTTAATTGCCGATATCGGGCACTACGAAACAGAGCAATTTACCCCCGAAATTTTTTATGAAATAATATCAAATAAATTTCCTACTTTCGCAAGCTATTTAACGGAAACAAACACTAACCCAGTTAATTATTTTTAAACTATGTGCGCTAAAATCGAAGAAAAAATTGATGCATCTATCGAAGGTAAACTTCGTGCTTTATATGAATTACAAATTATCGATTCAAAAATTGATCGTATCCGCACGGTGCGTGGTGAATTACCTCTTGAAGTTCAGGACTTGGAAGACAGCGTTGCAGGTTTAGAAACCCGTGTAAATAATTTATCAGAAGAATTAAAGGAATTAGAGGAGCAGGTTGCTGAAAAAACACAGGCAATTAAGGATTACAAAGCGAATATTAAAAAATACGAGGCTCAGCAAGGTAAAGTGAGGAACAACCGTGAATACGATGCGATCACAAAAGAAATTGAATTTCAGAATTTAGAAATTCAGTTAGCCGAAAAACGTTTGAAAGAATATAAGTTCGCAATCGAATCAAAATCTGAGATTGTTGAGAAATCCCAACACGATTTTTCAGAACGTAAAAAAGATTTGAAATTAAAAAAATCAGAGTTAGACGAGATTATCGCCGAAACTGAAAAAGAAGAAAAAGACCTAATTGCGGCTTCCGAAAAAGCAACAGCTGGTATCGAAGACAGATTAGTAAACGCTTATAAAAGAGTTCGCGCCAATACGCGCAATGGATTAGCAGTTGTTCCTGTAGAGCGTGATGCCTGCGGTGGATGTTTCAATAAAATTCCACCACAGAAACAATTGGATATCCGTATGAACAAAAAAATTCTGGTATGCGAACATTGTGGCCGTATAATGGTTGATCCAAATATCATTCCAACAGAAGCATAATTTATAGTATGAAGCAAAAGCCGATGCAATCATGTATCGGCTTTTTTTTTGCGTTTAGGGTAAGAAATGAATTAAGAGGAGTTATTCGTGCTTCAATATATTTTTGTAACTTAATACACTCAATTTTGTATAAAAAAAGCGTGGTGTTTTATGCTCTTTAAAAAGAGAATCATAGTAATAATTTTCTGCTTTCTCACATTCCCTATATGTGCGCAATCTGATGGAGGTATCGCCTCGGGTTCGCAAACATTTTGCGATACCATTAATTCAGGATTCGTTTCGATTTCTGGATATGTTGGCAATGTTGTTACATGGCAGTATTCTACAAATGGAGGTGCGACATGGACTAGCAACGGGAATACAACAACGAGTCAAAGTTATTTCAATACCAAAACAAGTACCTGTTTCAGGGCTATTGTAAAAAGTGGCTCATTCCCGGCAGACACTTCAACAACCGCTTGTATTACTGTTTATATGCCTTCTGTTGGAGGTACCATTTTGGGCGGAGGTACGTATTGCGGTGGTTCGGGAACAGGAAATCTGTATTTAACCGGAAATATCGGGAATGTACTTTACTGGCAGTCCTCAGTAAATGGTGGTTTAAACTGGACAAATATTTCAAATACTTCAACTATTTTGTCGTATTCAAATATTAGTCAGGATATAATTTACAGAGCAATTGTTCAGAACAGTGTTTTTTGTTTAAGAGACACGTCCTCTGTTGCAGGCTTCACAATCAACCCGGTTACAGTAGCAGGAACAATATCTGTTATTGGAACCAACACAGTGTGTTATGCAAGTAATACAAACACATTTAACCTTTCAGGAAACACCGGAAATGTGTTAAAGTGGGTTTCCTCAACGGATAATGGAATAACCTGGTCTGTAATATCAAATACAACAAGCACTTATATATCGTCTGATTTAACACAGACTACGCTTATAAAAGCTGTTGTTCAAAGTGCTTCCTGTAGTATTGATAGTACCAATACCATTAAAATTAATGTAATTGCCCCGGCACTAGTAAATGCCGGCGCAGATACAACTATTAACCAGGGGCAAACCGTATCGCTCAATGGTTCTGGTGCAGGTGCGCCACTATGGTTTCCAACGGCCGCTCTCAGTAATCCTTCGATTTTTAACCCCATCGCATCACCGTCAAGTACTACCGATTATATTCTAACTGTCACAGATGGGAACTCTTGCACAAATTCTGATACTGTAAGAGTGAACGTACTTCCTCTCGATTACGATGGTGTAATTACAAATGTATTTTCTCCAAACGGAGACGGTATTAACGATTACTGGTACATCGAAAACATTCAGTACTATCCAAATAATGAAGTAACGGTTTATAATATTTACGGAAACATTGTCTTCAATCAAAAGAATTACGCCAACGACTGGGGTGGTACCTATAACGGTGCGCCGCTGCCTGATGGTACTTATTATTATGTGTTGTTATTTACGGACACTGGTGCTACATTGAAGGGTTCACTTGATATTTTAAAAAATAAATAGATGTAGCTATGAAGAAACTGCTACACATAATAATCTTTTTGTTCTTCGTCAATATTACAGTTGGCCAGCAGATTGTTGGATTTAGTCATTATTTTTATAAGCCAATGATTTACAATCCTGCCTTCACGGGCAATACTGATGGAGCAAATCTTTTGCTTGTAAACCATACACAATGGACAGGTTTTAAAGGTGGGCCGCAATACAATATACTTTCGTTGGATGGCAGCTTGATCAATAAAAATACAGGTCTTGGTATAACCATTATCAGTGATAGAAAAGGGATAAATAACAGAATTGGAGGAAATATAAATTACTCTTATAAAATCAGATTTAAGGAAAAAATTCATTTGGCGCTGGGGCTTTCCATCGGAGGCATAAACCAATCGCTCGACTATTCCAAAGCGTTGTTAGAAAATCCAAATGATCCGTCTTTATTTTCTAATAACCAAAGTAAATCAACTTTTGATGCCAATGTCGGACTGGCCTTTGTATGCAAAGGCTTCGAGCTGGGATTTGCAGTGCCTCAGCTCCCGAACAATAAAATATCTTATTCGGCGAATACTAATAGCCGTACGTTTTATACCCAAACCAGGCATTACATGGGGTCAATGAAATATAAATTCCTTCTTTCAAAATCCAAAGAAATAACGCTGTCTCCACTAGCGTTAGTGCGTTACGTGCCAAATGCTCCCATGCAGTACGATTGTAACATCAACTTTGATTTTCAGAATAAATTCTGGGTTGGCGCCACATACAAAAACGACTATGCAATTGGCCTTAACCTTGGTGTGATTTTGTTTAAGCGTTTATCAATAGGGTATTCATATGATTATATCACTGGAAGTATCAGCAAATACTCTGGTTTAAGCCATGAAATACTCTTGAATTTTAAATTTACTAAAAAGAAAAAAGAAGTTCCTACAAACGAACAAGAGGAAGATGAGGAATTAGCACGGCTTAAGAAACAAGATTTAAATAAACTAATCATACAACGTTTACTTGCCAAAATTGAATATGTGTTGGATAAGGAAAATACGACTCCAGCTGAAATTCAGGAACTCCTTGATGAAATTTCTGCGTTTCTGGATGATGATTCAACAGATCCTGCCCAGGAAACATTAAACAAATACTATAAGTCTTTGAAAAACCAGGCAAAAGGAGAAATAAACGTTCTTGTAAAAGGAAGACTACTGCTGGACCCCGCAGACTCCACACCGGATTATGGTGATGCAATGATAACAGTAAATGATCTTGAAAGTAAAACAGTCATAGCAACAAGCACTCCAACCAGGGAAGGAAAATATTACATTATCCTCAAGCCAGGCAGGCGATACCAGTTAACTATAGAAAAAAGTGGTTATCAAACATTACTTCGTAACGTAACCATTCCTGCTACATCCGAATCATACGAGTTAAATCAGGAAATCCAGTTAAAACGGTAAAACAACTGTTTCACTCATTTGTTATTAATTGTTCATTTAAAACATCAAAAATTAGCAACCCTTTCACTATTTTTAACGTAAGATGCTAAAAGAAATACTGTATGCGCCCCACTCTACTCCTAATTCTATTATCGGTAATTCTATTTCCACTCGGATTATCCTCGCAGTGCGACCCGACGACTCCTACGTTTACAGTTAATTTAACAGGCAACCCTAGCGGTACCTGGATAAGTCCGAATATTGTGAGAGATGGTGCATGTTGTGGCCAAAATCCGCGGTGTATTAAATTCATTATTACGCTTGATCCAATGGCGGCAGGGATTACGTTCACGTTTGCGTCAGGCGCCGTTCCTTCGGGAGCCCTGGAATATCAGATTGGATGTGCACTACCTCCAACCCCGGTTGGGCAACCGATTTGTTTGTCTGGCGTAGGACCACATGTATTAACTTTTTGTAAACCTGGCAATAATGCCAATACTTATGCCATAACGTCCATACCGCAAGCTGTAGGAGGAACAGATGCCAGCATTAATGACGGGTGTTCAAAACAGATTTTTGCGACCGGTTTTAACCCTGCTACTGTAAACTGGACTTCTATTTCTCCGGGTGCCCCCGGCGCATACAATAGTTATATGTCAAGCACCACAAGTGTATCACCAACAGTTACCGGAACGAATTCATCGCCCCTTTATGTTGATTATAAAGTATGCGGGCAACCGGCAGCTCAATGTAATTTTAATACCGTATGTGATACTGTTCGGGTCTATTTTAATCCCACTTTAGCGGTTAATATCATTCCTGTTAATCCTACAATTTGCTTTGGGCAAACATCCACAACGCTTACTGCAATTGGCGCAGGCGGAACGCCGCCTTATAATTATTTATGGAATAACGTCAATCCTTCTCAGACAATCAACGTCGGTGTCGGCACATATAACGTTCAGTTAACGGACGGATCTGGATGTCCGCCCGTGTTTAACCAGGTCACTGTAACCGCCTTTTCAGTAGCTATCACAGCAAATGCCGGTGCCGATCAAATTAAATGTATACAAAGTCCCTTAGCAACTTTAAACGGTACAGTTACTGGTGCAAGTGGAGGGATTTGGTCGGGTGGAACCGGTACCTTTTCGCCCAATAATACAACGTTAGCCAACATTACCTATTCGCCAACTGCAGCAGAACTTGCCAATGGTTTCGTAAATTTAATTCTAACAACCACAGGCAACGGAACGTGCCCTCCTAAATCTGATACGGTTAGAATTTCGTACCTGCCATTTACTGGAGTTCCAACTGCTAGTGTTACAAATGTGAGTTGTTTTGGAGGTGCCAACGGTACCGCCGCCATCACCTTAAGTGGTGGAATAACACCATACACCTATCTCTGGAGTACATCTCCAACGCAAACTACTTCTTCCATAGCAAATTTACCAATTGGAACTTATTCTGTAACTATAAGGGATGGTATAGGATGTACATTACCCACAACTGTAATGATAAATCAACCTCCTGTTCTTGCTGTAAATGCTACTGTGACGAATGTATCCTGTAATGGCGGCAACACAGGTTCAATTTCTTCTATGCCCAGCGGAGGAACTTCTCCCTACTCTTTTTCGTGGAGTCCTGGAGGCCAAACTACCCAAACTGCGACAGCCTTAACAGCCGGAAACTATTCTCTTACAGTAACTGACGCTCTGGGTTGTACTAGGACTGCAACTTATACGGTTACACAGCCACTTCCAATCACAAATACACTTGTTCCAACGCATGTATCTTGTTTTAATGGAAGTAATGGTACAGTTACCAGCACAGTCAGTGGAGGAACAACCCCTTATACTTTTTCATGGAGTCCGGGGGGAGCAACTTCTCAAAATGTTACTGGTTTGGTGGCAGGCATATATACATTAACAATCAAAGATAATTTAAATTGTATCTTAACAAATACGGTTTCTATTACTCAGCCTACTTTATTGGTAGCTTCAACAAGTATAACTAATGAAACCTGTGATTACCTAAACAATGGTACAGCAACAGCCAGTCAAACCGGTGGTACTGCTGGCTATATGTATTCATGGTCTCCAGGTGGGCAAACCACCGCTTCCATTTCAGGTCTTGCCAGTGGAACATACACAGTAGTGGTTACTGACAGCAAAGGATGTCAATCTACAGCATTAGCTACAATTGCACAACCAGCACCACTTGTGGTAGGATTTATTAACCAGGTAAACGTGAGTTGTTTTGGAGGAAGCGATGCCAGTATTGGAGCAAGCCCATCCGGTGGAACTCCTAACTACACTTATTCCTGGAGCCCGGGTGGAAGTACAAACTCCTCGTTAACTAACATTCCCATTGGTACGTATACAGTAAAAGTTACTGATGCTAATTCCTGTATTGCCACAAATACGGTAACTATTATTCAACCAACAGATATTGTCACAACCAATACAATTGTTAACGTTTCATGTAATGGTGGAAGCAATGGTAGTATTTCAATTACACCTACCGGTGGTGTTTCTCCATATTCTTATCTCTGGACTGCGGGTGGACAAACCACTTCATCGGTATCGGGATTACCCATTGGGACTTATTCGGTAACAGTTACAGATGCAAATGGATGCACGAAAAATTATGCTTATACAATCACTCAGCCACTTTCCATCGCCATTTCATTTACACCAACCCATGTTTCTTGTTTCGGTGGTAGTGATGGAACGGCAACTTCTTCTGTATCCGGAGGAACTACACCATACTCATATAACTGGAGTCCAGGCGGAGCAACTACCCAAAATGTAACAGGATTAATTGCCGGTACCTATACCTTAACCGTTACCGACTTTTTAAATTGCATAGCCACAAATACAATTACAATAACAGAACCAACTTTATTAGTTGCGTCAACCTCTGTTACCGACGAAACCTGCGATTACCTAAACAATGGTACAGCAACAGCCAGTCAAACTGGTGGTACTGCTGGCTACACGTATTCATGGTCTCCAGGGGGGCAAACCACGGCATCCATTTCAGGTCTTGCTAGTGGAACATACACAGTAGTGGTTACTGACAGCAAAGGATGTCAATCTACAGCGCTAGCTACAATTGCTCAACCCGCTCCACTTGTGGTAGGATTCATTAACCAGGTAAACGTGAGTTGTTTTGGAGGAAGCGATGCCAGTATTGGAGCAAGCCCATCGGGTGGAACTCCTAACTACACTTATTCCTGGAGCCCGGGTGGCACATCAACAAATGGATTATTTAATATTTCTGCTGGCATCTACACCATAACAATTACCGATGCCCAGGCCTGTGTTGTCCAAAATACTATCGCAATTACTCAGCCTACAGCAGCATTAACTGTTTCTGCTATTTCTGTTTCCACAACCTGCAACGGCGGTACTGATGGTTCAGCAACTGGTACTGCCGCTGGCGGTACCCCAGGATATACCTATAACTGGATGCCGGGTACAGTTACAGGCCAAACCCTTTCTAACATTCCATCAGGAACCTATTCTGTGACAGCCACTGATATTATGGGCTGTACCATTACAAATACAGTTTTTGTAAATCAACCGGCTCCTATTTTGCCAGTGACGACAAGCACTAACTCCACTTGCGGTAATTCAAACGGTATAGGAGCAGTGTCAGTTACAGGAGGAATCGGCCCATACACCTATTCATGGATGCCTTCTGGGGGAACCAATTCTGTGACAACAGGTGTTCCGGCAGGCGTATACTCTGTTTCAGTTACAGATGCGAATAATTGCGTGGCCGGCGAACTTTTATCGCTGGATGATAACAGCGGTCCAAGTTCAAGTATCTTCTCTATTTCTCATGTAACGTGTTTTGGCGGTAACGATGGTTCTGCAACGGCACAGATAATTGGGGGCGTCGCACCAATTACATACACCTGGTTTCCAACAGGGGGTAATGGGATTACAGCAACAGGATTAACTGCCGGTACTTATTATATTATTGCCGAAGATGCAAATGGGTGTGTCTCCAGCGCAATTACAAGTCCATCAATTACACAACCTACTCAGGTAACTGAAACCATACTAACAACCAGCATTAGTTGTTTTGGCGGGACAAATGGAACTGCTACAGTTATTGCTACTGGCGGTACTCCTGGATATACATATACATGGATGCCGGGAGCAACAACAGGATCCGTAGTATCCGGGTTAGCGATGGGAATTTATTCAGTTCAAATTCAAGACTCAAATAATTGTGTCCATACAGCAACATACTCCATTTCCCAACCAACCGCTGGTCTTGCGGCCAGCGCTGCTTCTGGTTCAGTGTCGTGTTTTTCCGGAAGTAACGGTTCAGCCACTGTAACAGTTACAGGAGGAACAACTCCTTACAACTATAACTGGATGCCAGGGAATTTCAGTGGTCAGTCTATTTCCAATTTAACGGCAGGAACGTACACATCAACAGTAACAGATATTAATAATTGTATCACAACAGCAACCGTAAATGTTATTCAACCTACAGCCATCGTGTTAACTACCGGAAGCGTTAATTCAAATTGTGGTGCGGCAAACGGTCAGGCTTCTGTTTCGGCTACAGGTGGAAATGGTTCTTATACTTATTCATGGATACCGGTTGGCGGAACAAACCCTACAGCAAGTGGATTACAGGCAGGAACCTATACTGTGCAGGTTAAAGACATCAATAGTTGTGTAAAAACAACGACTCAAACAGTTGCAGATAATCCAGGACCAACTGTCTCTGTGGTTTCTACTACGAGTGTGAGCTGTAATGGAGGCTCTAATGCTACCGCTACAGCAAGTGTTAGCGGTGGAATGCAGCCATTCACATATACCTGGTCTCCGGCAGGAGGTAATAACCAAACCGGCACTGGTTTATCAGCTGGAACATACACAGTGTTTATTACAGCGGCTAATGGCTGTCTGGCTAATGCTGTAACGCCATCAATTGCCCAGCCAACATCTTTATACAGTGTAATCTCAACCTCAAATGTCAGTTGCTTTGGCGGAAATAATGGTACTGCTACCATAACTACCGGTGGCGGAAGTCCGGGGTATACATACACATGGATGCCGGGCGCAACCACTGGTTCAGTGGTAAGTGGTTTAAGTTCAGGGATTTTCTCAGTTCAGGTAAAGGATATCAATAACTGTATTCACACAAATACCTATTCTATTTCGCAGCCAACTGCAGCACTTTCAGCAAGCGCTACATCAAGTGCAGTTACTTGTTTTGGTGGGTCGAATGGAACAGCCACTGTTTCAGCAACTGGGGGAACCACTCCTTACAACTATAACTGGATGCCAATGAGTGTGAATAGCCAGACCGTTGGTGGGCTTTCAGTTGGTGTTTATACAGTAGGCGTAACTGATTTTAAAAATTGTACTACAACAGCAACCGTGACAGTAAACCAACCTACGCTTGCGTTATCTGCAACCGCTAACAGTGTTCCCACGAGTTGTTCTGGTGGTTCCGATGGAACAGCAACTGTCACCCCAACCGGAGGTACTCCCGGATATACCTATTCCTGGTCGCCTACGGGAGGGAATTCACAAAGCGCATCAGGTCTCTTACCTGGGACTTACGTGATAACAGTCAGCGATTTAAATGGCTGCCAGACAAGTGTGCCTGTAAACGTTTCTTCACCAACACCTGTAACGGGAACTTTAACAGGAATAGATGCAGCTTGTGGCTTGGCCAATGGATCGATCACGTCACAGGTTTCGGGTGGAATCGGACCATATACTTATACGTGGAGCCCTGTTTTATCAAATGCGTCGAGCGTAACGGGTCTTCTGCCAAACACGTACACACTCCAGATCGCTGATTCATATAATTGCATCAAAACACTCACCACAACCTTAATCAACATTGCAGGTCCTAGCCTCACCGTAACATCAGTACTTCATGATTCTTGTTATGGCGGCGATAATGGTGCAGCAACAATCAATATCACACAGGGAACTTTGCCTTATTCAACATCCTGGATGCCATATGGTGGAAATTCAACAACAGCATCGCAATTAACAGCAGGAACCTATACTGCTACGGTAACCGACGGACGAGGCTGTATTTCTTCTATAACAGCTACAATCAATGAACCATCACCTGTGGCAATCTCAATTTCAACCGTAATTAACGTTTCGTGCCATAACGGAAATGATGGTTCAATCACTGTAATTGCTTCCGGTGGAACGCCTGCTTACACGTATTCCTGGCTACCATCGGGGACAGGTCCTACCATTAATAACTTATCATTAGGAACATATACTGTTAAAGCCACTGATTCTCATTTTTGTACTTCTGTAATTTCTATTAATGTTGATCAGCCTACCCAACTCACATCAACAATTTCCAATGTGGTTAATCCAATCTGCTTTAATGGAACTGGCAATACTTCAGCATCGGTTACAGGCGGTACTGCTCCTTACAGTTATACGTGGACAACTACACCGCCACAACATGGAAGCACTGCAATGAACATTACCAGTGGTACTTATACCGTGTATATTAATGACGCCAAAGGTTGCAGTACATCAAACACCGTTACCCTTACTCAGCCCACACAGGTTGTAACCCATGCAGGTTTAAATGATACAATTTGCTTAAATCTTTCCGGAGCAGTTACCGCCTCGGCAACTGGTGGATCAGGAGGTTATTATTATGCATGGCTACCGTCCGGAGCAATTAACGCAGGAACGCTTTCCATTAATCCCGCAACAGCAACAACTAATTATACCGTTATGGCTTTCGATCAAAACGGATGTGGTGGAGTTGCTGATACGGTAAAAGCTGTTGTTTATAATTTAACATCTGCTAATATCGAAGCTATCGCGATCACTCCAATTTGTCCTGGTCAGGGCACTACGATTTATGCCGCCGCAACAGGATTAACCGGGCCATTAACTTATTCCTGGAATAACGGCCTGGGTGGTGGTCCGGGAGCATTTGTTACCATTCCAGCTCAACCTACCACTTATGTAGTTACTGTGACAAATGCATGTGGGGCCACCATAGTGGATTCAATCAGGGTTGATTTTTCACCGCCACCAACCATGGCCGTAAGTTCTAACGGAACCCTATCATGTATCCCAACAGCGCTTACATTTTTTGATAATTCGGTTTCGGGTAATCCGAATGATCCAATCACTAATTGGAGCTGGAATTTTGGCGATGGCACTTCATCCACCTCACAAAATCCAAGTCATATTTACACTTCACCAGGAACTTATTCTGTAACCCTTACTGTTTCAACAAACGGCGGCTGTACTAACAATACATCTTCATCTCCTTTAGTAGTAAGTGCCTATCCGTTCCCAGTGGCATCCTTTACAGTAAATCAATATGAATTTAACTTGCCATACGACAAACTGATTTGTACAAATCTTTCTACCGGGGCGGTATCCTATAATTGGAGTTTTGGAGACGGGGGAACATCAACGGCCGTGAACCCTCAGTATACCTATTCTACAGTTGGATTCTACAATATTCAGCTCATTGCAACATCTGCATTCGGTTGTTCGGATACTGCAACCGTGAGAGTTTCTACAGACGCTTCAATAATTTTCCCGAATGCATTTACGCCTAATGAAGACGGAACCAACGATGGCTATTACATTCCGGGAAGTTTAAATAATGATATTTTCTTCCCATATGCTTCTGGTGTTATTGAATATAAATTTCAGATTTTTAACCGTTGGGGCGAATTAATTTTTGAAACCGACGACTTTAAACAAGGCTGGAATGGATATTATAGGGGAAAAATTTGTCAGATAGGAGTATACGTATGGAAAGCATATGTAAAACTAAATAATGGCAAGGTTTTCAATTTAACCGGCGATGTTACTTTACTAAGATAATCCTGAAATGAACAGATATTTAAAATTCTTATTCCTCACTTTTTTATTCCGAACATTGGTTCACGGGCAGGACATGCACTTCACGCAATTCTATGCGTCGCCTCTTTATCTTAATCCAGCATTTACGGGTGCCAATGTCTGTTCACGGGCAACACTGGTATATCGAAACCAATGGCCTGGAATTAAAACCACCTACCGCTCCTACCTCATGTCGCTCGACCATTACCTTGTGAAACAGCACATTGGTGTGGGATTACAATGCGGTGTCGATGTTGCCGGAACGGGAGGTTTGAAAACAACCATCATTCATCCTTCGGTTGCGTATGAGGCTAAATTATCCAAAACGATAATGGTGCGTGCAGCACTTCAGCCAGGGGTAACTATTAAAAGTATTGATTTTGATAAATTACTATTTGGTGATCAAATTGCACGGGGAGGAAATACCGGCGCTTCGTCAATTGCCACCGTGGAAACCCCTACTCAATCAAAAGCATTTTTTGATATCGGCGCTGGTGGATTGATATTTACTACTAATTATTGGTTAGGAGCTTCGTTCTCTCATATCAATAAACCAAACGAATCTTTAACAGGTGCAGAAGGGGTAATTTTACCTATGAAAACGAGTATTCATGGTGGCGGGAAATTTTATCTGAATCCTGATGAAAAAGATCCTGACCTTCGAAGATCAATGTCGTTAGTTATGCATTATCGCGGACAAGGTGAATTTGACCAGTTTGACATTGGAATATATTATACAATGAACGGAATAAATATGGGAGTTTGGTACAGAGGGCTACCTGGTGTTAAAGCTTATAAACCAGGATATAGCAACAACGATGCAACAGCCCTAATCTTAGGTTACCAAAACGATCGCTTGAGCATCGGTTATAGCTACGATATTACTATTTCTCAATTACAACGCTTAACGAAGGGCGCTCATGAATTAACCCTTTCATACCAGTTATGCAAGTTTAAACAGAAGCAAAAAAGAGTGTTAGTTTCTTGTCCTAAATTTTAAGCCCTATTTGTTTTTCTTAAGGAATTCTTTCACTAGCTCCTCGTCACTTTTCCCAAGGTTCTGAATTGCTGCTTTTGCGTCGTTAGCAAATGAGGTTTGTGGATACTCACGGATTATTTGATGATAGAGCGTGCTTGCCTCATTTTCGTTATTTAAAATAGAAGGGTCATCATACAATTGCGCAAGAAGAAACATGGCTGCGCCTCTACTTTTAAAGTTCGGAAAATCATCGATACACTTTTGAAAATATGCCTGAGCCTGTGTAAATTTGCGAATCGATTGCGCAACTTGCCCCGCTTTTACTAAAAAGACAGGTGCCCTATCATCTTGTTTACAATTTGAGGCAAAATCGTAAAATGCTTTGATTGCATTTTCGGCATCCAGTGGATTAATAGTATTAGCCTTCATTAAAATATCATCCATGCGTTGCGCTTCAGCAAATTTCGAAGCACAATCTAAACCTCCGCTCTTAATAGAATCGTTTTTTGTAACAGCATCATTTGTATCAGTTGCCTGTTTTGAAGTACAAGATGCCAAAGCAAAAGCTAGAAGAAAAAAAGCTGAAATTTTAGTGAACATAATTAACGTTTGGGCTGAAACACTCTCGTTTTATAGTCTGCCCGAAATTTTCCTTTAGAAATATCGGTTAACTTTCCGCTGATTAATTTCCGTTTAAACGGATTAATTTTATCCGTAAATAACACACCTTCGATATGATCATATTCATGTTGGATAACTCTTGCAATCACGCCATCATAAGTTTCTTTATGTTTTTTAAAGTTCTCGTCAAGGTATTCAATGGTTAAGTTCGGTTTTCGCAAAACGTCTTCCCTTATTTTAGGTATGCTTAAACAGCCTTCATTAAATTTCCATTCCTCTCCGGTTTCTTCCAGTATTTGAGCATTGATGAATGTTTTTTTAAAGCCTTCCATTTGCTTCATTTCTTCTGCAGAAAACTCAGGTTCATCGTCTTCATCCACTTCAGCAAACGGAGATGCATCAATCACAAACAGACGGATGGCTTTCCCAATCTGGGGCGCAGCTAACCCAACACCATTCGCTTCATACATGGTTTCATACATATTTTTAATCAAGTCCTGTAAATTTTCATAGTTCGCATCTATGTCAACACATTTTTTTCTTAACACCGGATCTCCGTATACTACTATTGGTAAAACCATCTGTTTCTTTGTTTTAAATGCTATTAAATTATTCCGACTAACTGTCAAATATTTAAAGTTTCGCAAAACACTCTAAATTTTTGACAAAAGGTTAACTGGCTTATCTTGTATAATTTGGTGCCTCTCTGGTAATTACCACATCATGTGGATGGCTTTCCTTAACTCCGGCAGCGGTGATTCGCGTGAATTTTGCAGCTTGCAGGGCTTTTATGTCTTTGGCACCACAATAACCCATACCTGCACGAAGTCCACCAATTAATTGATACATCACATCTGCCAAATGTCCTTTATACGGAACACGTCCGCTGATACCTTCAGGAACGAGTTTTTTGATATCATCTTCCGCGTCTTGAAAATAGCGGTCCTTTGAACCCTTTTGCATCGCTTCCAGGGAACCCATTCCACGATAAGCTTTAAACTGGCGTCCTTCAAAAATAATGGTTTCACCAGGACTTTCTTCAACGCCCGCAAACATTCCTCCCATCATCACTGTATGAGCTCCAGCTGCAATCGCTTTTACGATATCACCTGTGTAACGGATGCCTCCGTCGGCAATGATTGGCAATTTTCCTTTCAAAGCAGCAGCGACTTCCATAATGGCTGTTAATTGAGGAACGCCAACCCCCGCGATTACTCGAGTTGTACAAATAGACCCAGGTCCAATCCCAACTTTCACACCGTCTGCACCAGCTTTCATCAAAGCGAGCGCCGCAGCACCGGTTGCAATATTTCCAACAACTACCTGAAGGTTTTTATATTTTTTCTTAACTTCTTTTAATTTAAGGATTACGCCTTTAGAATGACCATGAGCGGTGTCAATGATTATCGCATCCACACCTGCTTCAACTAAAGCATCCACACGCTCCATTGTATCGGCTGTAACACCTACGGCAGCAGCCACGCGCAATCGGCCTCTTTCATCCTTTGCAGCATTGGGTCTTACTTTAATCTTGATGATGTCTTTGTACGTGATCAATCCGATCAGGCGTTTGTTTTTATCGAGGATAGGTAATTTTTCAATTTTATGATCCTGTAAAATTTCTTCAGCTTGCTTTAACGTTACCCCCTGAACGGCCGTTACTGCCTTGGAAGCAGGAGTCATAACCTCTTTTACCAAACGCGTTAAATTCTTCTCGAAACGCAAATCACGATTGGTTACTATACCAACAAATTTTTTATCTCCATCAACAACTGGAACTCCGCCAATTTTGTTTTCGGCCATTATGGCCAACGCGTCCCTTATGGATGCAGTTTGATTAATCGTTAAGGGATCAATGATCATTCCGCTTTCACTACGCTTTACTTTGCGCACGTGCATAGCCTGATCGGCAATTGTCATATTTTTATGCAATACCCCAATTCCACCTTCCTGCGCGATGGTAATTGCCATTTGATATTCTGTCACTGTATCCATAGCCGCAGAAACAATTGGCGAATTGATTCGGATACTTTTAGTAAACTGGCTTGAAATATTTACTTCACGCGGAAGAACTTCTGAATACGCAGGAACTAATAATACATCATCATACGTTAAACCTTCTGGAGCAAATTTATTTGCTAAAAGTGTTGATGCCATAATTGAATTTTAGTTTGTTAAAATTCGGGCAAATATAACCAAAAAAAATCGTTTTAAAAACAAAACTCTAAGGCTTATCATTTACCTCTGAGGGGCCAGTGCCTGAAGATTCTTTATAATGGTAAATGATTTTAAGTGGATCTGAAGACGGTTCATTTTCCATTTCTTTCATCCCTTGTTCCATAGCAAGTTGGTTATTGTATTCAGCCTCCAGATCGCGTTCTTCTTCCGGCCATTCAATTTTTGCTGGTTGTGGACCATCTTTGCGAAAGCTAAAAGCTACCAGTACGCCTGAAACGGAACCAAATAAATGGCCTTCCCATGAAACTGTTTTATCGAAGGGAAATATTCCCCAGGTAATACTTCCATAGGTAAATACAACGAAAGCCGACACCATCATCAGCTGTTTATGTTTTCTAAACACACCACTAAAAAACAAAAATGTGGAAAAGCCATAAATGAGCGTACTTGCACCAATGTGAAAAACAGGGATTATTTCATTGTTTCTCCCACCAACCCATAACCAAAATCCGCTAATCAAATATATCCATAAAACAGAAGGCCAGGCTATTGTCTTATAAAAATAAAAGATCATAGTGCCAAGAATTAAAATAGGTAAACTGTTATTCAGGATATGGTTGAGATCTCCGTGGATGAAAGGTGCGAACGCAATACCTTTTAAACCGCTCACCGTTCGTGGACTTATACCAAATTTTACAAGGTCTAACTGCATGACTTCGCCGGCGATAAAAACGCCCCAACAAACAACAAGAAATATAATCGGGTATAAGGTAACCGAGATAAGCTCTTTTAATGGAAACTGTTTCATGTTGTTGAATATGAAACATAATATCCAAAAACATACCATCCCTGAAAACCATGACAATTCATGCTTTTACAGTCAGACTGACACCTTAATTTTAAATAGTTTCCTAAAATGAAATAATGCGATACTAAGCTTTCTTTCCCGGGTAAACTTTTAAAGCTTCCTTCAGGCAAATAACGGCATTTTTAAGATCTTCCCTATTTAATACATATGCCAACCGCACTTCATCGGTTCCGGCACCGGGAGTAGAGTAAAATCCTGTAGCGGGTGCCATCATAACCGTTTGGCCTTCAAAAACAAATTCTTCAAGTAACCATTGGCAGAATTTATCTGAATTATCAATTGGTAATCGTGCTATACAATAAAAGGCTCCACTTGGCTTAGGACAAAATACACCATCGATTTTATTTAGTTCCTGAATTAAATAATCGCGACGCGCAATGTATTCCGTTTTTACGCCCTCAAAATATTCTTTTGGAGTATCTAAAGCGCCCTCTGCCCCTATTTGTCCATAACTTGGTGGCGATAAACGCGCTTGTGCAAATTTCATTGCTGCGGCCATAACTTCCTTATTCTTGCTGATCATGGCGCCTATCCGGGCACCGCAGGCACTGTACCTTTTAGAAATTGAATCCAATAATACTACATTGTTCTCAATTCCGTTGAGATGCATTACGGAAATGTATTCTTTTCCATCATAGCAAAATTCACGGTAAACTTCATCACTTAGTAAAAACAAATCGTATTTTTTTACCAGATCGCGTAAAGCTTCCAATTCGGCTTTTGTATACAAATAACCCGTTGGATTACCGGGATTACATATCATAATCCCTTTAGTTTTAGGTGTGATTACCTTTTCAAAATCACTTATTGCCGGTAAAGCAAATCCAGATTCAATATAACTTCTCACCGGAACAACCTTAACACCGGCAGCCATTGAAAAGCCGTTGTAATTCGCATAAAACGGTTCCGGGATGATAACTTCGTCACCTTCGTTAAAACAAGTCATCATAGCAATCTCAATAGCTTCTGAACCGCCACAGGTAATAATTACTTCCGAAGAATCAATATTAATATTATAAGATTGATAATAGCCGCACAACTTTTTGCGATAACTTTCATTACCTGCGCTATGACTGTATTCCAACACTTTTACATCTGCCGTTTTTACAGCGTTTAAAAAAGATTCGGGAGTTTCAATATCAGGCTGACCAATATTTAAATGGTAAATTTTAGTGCCTTTTTTTTTAGCAGCTTCTGCAAAAGGCACGAGTTTACGAATTGGAGAAGAAGGCATATCTAAGGCCTTAACTGATATTTTTGGCATAGAGTAATTGTATAAATGAGCGACAAAAATAAGCAATTTAATCTGATCATTTAATGATTGAATAATCGAAAAAAAAGAGGTCGTTATAATTACTTATCCATCCAAGAATATCATGGAAATGTCATTGTCAATTGCACTTACTCATAGATGCTGCATTGATTTTTAAATCAAGTAATTAGTTCATTAAATTCAGTAAATTTGGTTTTAATCTATTTATGGTTTCCAACAAACGAAAAATAATCAATGATCCCATCTACGGCTTTGTAACCCTGCCTGATGACCTCGTGTATGATTTGATCAATCACCCAATTTTTCAGCGTTTAAGAAGAATCAAACAATTGGGTTTAACAAACCTGGTTTACCCTGGTGCCTTGCATACTCGCTTTCATCACGCCATTGGCGCCATGTATTTAATGACTGAAGCTTTACAAACATTAAAAGCAAAAGATGTAAGAATTACCGATGACGAGTGCCGTGCAGCAACCATCGCCATTTTATTACACGACATAGGACACGGGCCTTTTTCTCATGCTTTGGAACATACCATTGTAAAGGGTATTCATCACGAAGATGTGTCGGCTATGCTCATGGATGAACTCAATAAAGTATTTAAAGGTAAACTTACTTTAGCAATAAAAATTTTCAAAGATGAACATCCTAAGAAATTCCTCCATCAATTGGTATCGAGTCAACTAGATATGGACCGACTTGATTACCTGAACAGGGACAGCTTTTTTACCGGTGTTTCTGAAGGGGTTGTTAGCAGTGACCGGATCATTAAAATGCTCAATGTAAAGGATGGGCAGCTCGTTGTTGAAGCAAAAGGTATTTACAGCGTAGAAAATTTTCTGATTTCACGAAGGTTAATGTATTGGCAGGTCTACCTTCATAAGACAGTTTTAAGTGCAGAAAAGTTACTCGTAAATGTATTGAAACGTGCGAAGGAACTATCGTTGAACGGTGAAGATCTCTTTGCAACACCGGCGCTTTCTCTATTTTTAAAAAACAATTTCAGTAAAAGAGATTTTATAAACCGGCCAGAACTGCTCCAACAGTTTGTGTTACTCGATGATTATGATATTATGGCATCAGTTAAAGCATGGATGACACACAAGGATTTCGTACTTTCATACTTATGCACAAATTTGATTAACCGGAATTTATATAAGATTGAACTTCAAAATAAAAAATTCTCGCAAAATGAGGAGAACGCTTTATTGGAACGGGTAATGAAAAAATACAAACTGACTAGAAAAGAAGCGAGTTACCTTGTCTTTACGGAAAACGTAAATAACAGTGCATACAATTCACATTTCCAAATTCATATAGTTCAGAAAAACGGTTCGCTGGTCGATGTTGCTAAAGCATCCGATCAATTGAACATTAAAATGCTGAGTAAAAAGGTAACCAAGTATTTTATGTGCTATCCTAAAGGATTGTGATTTAATTTGCAGAAAAGAGTTAGCCAGGCATTCGGCTAATTTGTTTTTCCATAGTTTTTAGTTGCGAAACAATCTCTTCATTTTTAGGCTTTAGATCTTTTGCTTTCTTAAAATGTTGCTTTGCAATTCGGTATTGCATCCGTTGCGCTTCAATATTACAAAGTTGTAAATACGCTGCTGCTAAACTGTCTTTATCCGGAATTCCTGCCTTTACAGCTTCCATCAAATGAAGCCTGGCCTGTTTAGTATTTCCTTTTTTTAATTCAATAAATCCCAGCTGCATCAAATTTGATCCTTCCATATCACCGGTAATCTTTGACTTAATTTTCAGGCTCTTTCTAATGTTTGACTCTGCCTTATCCAAGTCATTCGAAGCCATTGACAGGTTACTTTGTAACATGTAATACCCCGAACGAATTGGTTTAAACAATAACCTCGGAAATTTAATCTTATTAAGATAAAACATGGCTTTATCTACATCTCCGTCTGTAACAGCTTCCTGCACAAGTCGCATTGTTCCCATCATAAAATACAATAGTAAAGAAATAATAGCTAAACTATAACATATCCAGGCCGTAACAGGATCAAGAAACACATGCGCTAACACTCCCAAAACAATCAGTGCAATGATAATTTGTAGTCGGTATAAAATGTAAAATCTTAAAAATTTCATATAAGTTCAATAATGGTTGGTTATTTTTTTGAGCGCCAAAGATACAATTTTTATCTATGTTCGGAGCTTCGAAAAAAGGCTAAGTACATTAAAAAAAAAGCCTTCCTGGAGAACAGGAAGGCTTCTTTTGTTTAATAACACTTAATTACTCAATAATTAACTTCTTCGTTACTTTTCTACCATCAATGTTAATGGTAATAAAGTAGATACCTGAATTTAACTGATTTGATGCGTTAACGGTATGTTTTATTGTTACTCCGGCAATTCCGGTAAGTTCACTTGTCTCAACAACTCGTCCTGTTACATCATAAACCAAGATGTTCACTGGAGCGCTGGAAGGAGAAGTGAATTCAATGTCGGAAGAAGAACTGGTTGGATTTGGATAGATCGATAAACTTAATGAATTCTCGAACTCATCAACACTTACAACACCTGACACATTGATGTTATCGATATACAAGTTTTGAGAACTTCCAGTAGACACATCATTCTGGAACCAGAAACGGAATTTAACATCTTTCTTATTTGGAATACCTATTATATTAAAAAGAGTTGGAGAAAATGCTTTGTTAACCCATTTAGGGTTTGGAACTGCTGAACTCCAAGGAATATAAGGTGCATTCACTGTCCCTCCGCTTGTAGCCATCTGAGTAGCTGTCAAACCAGTAATGGTTTTCCAGGAACCACCACAATCAAAGCTATACTGAACTTTAAATGTATCTGCAACAACACCCGTTTTTCTCGCGAAAGAATAATCGAATGATAAGGAGATATTGGTAGTGTTTGAGAAATCGAAAGCAGGAAGTTCAAGGATATCAACATTCGAAGCAAACCCTGGCCAAGAATTAGGTGTGTAATTAGCATTAGGCAGAATAGCAGATTTAGATGAAGTTCCTGCGCCATAATTTGATAATTCCCATCCCGGTGTTCCATTGTCTTCATTCACGAATTTCATTCCTGCTGGCCACCATTGACCGCTTTCAAATGTCTCTGTATATGGCAATGAAATCTGATCAGCGTTCCAATTAGTCGTAATATAATCATTAACTGATTTTGTAGAAGTTCCGTCAGCATTCGTTACTGTTAGTGTTACCGAATATATTCCAGGAGTAGAATAAGTAACTGTTTGAACAGCAGATGTCGAAGTTGCTGGTGTTCCACCTTCAAATTGCCATAAGTAAGTCATCGGAGCAGATGAATTATAAGAGGTACTGTTAAAGGTAAGTGTTTGACCTGCACAGTTAATGAAATTCGTAACAGCAAAATCTGCAATTGGTGCACATGGAGTGGTTGGAGTAGGATTACCAGAAGCATCCAGGATACCGGTAGCAATTAAGTTTGCTACACCACATAATGAATCACGTGCTGAAATTGATGATAATAAAGATGTTCTCATTTTATCACGCTGACCTTCAGTAAACATTTTAGGACAAGATGAATAATCCATGATGTTTTCAATATTAGGACGTTTGTCTGAACAGGTTGCCATAATTAAATTTGGAGTCTGAGGAGTCGATTGAGTATTACCAATATTAAAATTATAATCCTCGATTTCGCCACTTACCGGAACCATGTTAGCACTCGTAATCGGTGAATCTGACGTGATAATTCTCATCCGGTAAACACCATACATTCCTGTTGGGAATGTATAGGATGCAGTAAAGGTTTGAGGGCCAAATAAACCAGCAGGAGACGTAAAAATAGTTTCTCCTGCATCAACGAAATCACCGTCCTTATTCTTATCAAAATAAACGGTTACGTAATTATTCACTGAGTATTGAGCAATACTTTGAATGGTAAAAGTATTGGCTGTTCCAGAATTAAAATCATTTCCATAAATTCCCGAAAAATCAGAATATCCGCCAGCTGTTCCCGGAGCTGTATAACTTACAGTATCTGCCGTAGGAGATACAGTAGTGGCTGTCATCGCGAATAACGGTTTAATAACATTTGAACTTAACGAGTTCAGAGGGCTTACATTTGTAAATAATCTGTATTTTGGGGAAGAAGGGCTAACAACCGGAATACCAAAACTAAATTTAACGATATCAGAACTGTCGACCGGATTAAGAACTGACGGGGTATAGCTATAGTTGGCTGCTTTTGGGCATGTACTAAAAAAGCCTGTAGTTGGAGGGGTATCAGCGATGTCGTCATTTCCACATTCAAAACCTGGATCGTTCGTTGCACCAAAAGTATGTGCCAAGCCAAGCCAGTGTCCAATTTCATGACTTAACGAGCGAGCATCCAATCCGCTTAAAAAGTCATAACGGTATACTATTGCATCAGCTGGATCTATAGGCGAAGTACCAGGTAAATGTGTGTATCCCACAATAATTCCACCACCTACAACAGATCCACTGGAAATAATGTTTTTAACAATATAGATATTCATATACTTAGATGGATTCCAACTATTTGCTGCCATCGTACTGTATTGGTAATTAAACAAATCAGATTGTGACCAGTTAGTTTTTTCATCATAATGACGAACGATACCATTGGTACAATTTCCCTGAGGATCTTTTTTAGCCAATTCAAAATGAATATTTGAGTTTACATATAACGGCTTATAAAGCTTGTCAATATTAACTGTATCAGATCCTTCTTTAGCAAAATCCCTGTTTACCTGAGCAAGAGCGTTGATTAACTGCGCATCAGAAACATTAATCCCGGAACCAACGTTTTCACCTAAATGCAAAACATGAAAAACAACCGGAACGGTAAAAGTATAATTTGGAGCAACCGTTCTGGAAGCAGCAGCATTTTGCAAAAACGCCTGATATTCAGCGTCAGATGCAGCTGTTGCCGCGTTTAATTTAGCCGCGTATCCTGGAACATTTTTAAGGTAAATCTCGCGGGCCTGGTAGGTAGCACATGGCTGTATTTGCTGGGCGCTGCCAGAAACTGCCATGGTTAAACAAGCCGATGCACTAAGTAATAATTTTTTCATCGTTTATAGAGTTAATTTTTAAATAAATGGGGATTTATTCTAATCACAAACTTAACGATTAATTTAATTAATGCAAAATATTGTGAAAAAAATGAAGGGTTAAACAAGTTGAAAAAACGAGCAGGACAGGGAAATGAAGTTAATTATTTAATTTCCTTCCAGTTGGTGAGATCTCTGATAACCACCGATGCACAAGTCATCCCGAACACGGCAGGTATATAAGAGATTGTTCCATAGGCCGATTTCTTAAAATTTGACCCATCGGTTTTCATAATCGACCTTTTGTCGGGAAGCTCAGTTGAAAATACGGCTTTAAACCCTTTGTAAATACCAACTTCCTTCAAACGCTTCCTCAGATAATATGCCATAGGGCAATGACAGGTTTTTGAAATATCAACTACTTTTAACTGAGTGGGGTCCATTTTACCGCCTGCTCCCATCGATGAAACAATACTGTGCCCTTTTTCCATTGCAGTTTTAATTAAATGTATTTTCGGAGTAATACTGTCGATGGCATCAACCACGTAATCAAATGGTTTTTGAAGTAATAAAATCATCTTCTCAGGGTCCTGAAATTCAGAGATAACATTCAATCTGACATAAGGATTGATATCTGTAAGGCGCGCCTCCATCAGTAATGCTTTACTTTGACCGTGTGTGGAGGATAAAGCCTGTAATTGACGGTTGCGGTTTGTGGGATCTACAACATCGCCGTCTACGATAGTAAGTTCCCCTATACCGGCTCTACATAATGCTTCTGCCGCATAAGAACCAACTCCACCCAGGCCAACAATTAATACGTGGGCTTTGTTTAAATTATCCATGCCCTCATCTCCTACCAAAAGTTTGGTCCTTTGCATCCAATGTTTATCTTCCATTCGCTAAAAATATATCAGTAAAATTACGGTAAATTATCATTTTTAATGTATCACATTCAATATTTAAAAAGCGTGATGCCTGTGAATATACGTTTTCAATCGAAAGATCTGATCGGGTATCTGTTTCCAGAAAAAACTGTATTTGGCCTGTCTTTAAAAAATTTTCCTTATTAAAAACTGAAGGGTTCAATGAAATCAAAAAACCATGACCTGCTAATTGAAGCGCCAGGTCGTCGGATTTATTAAAACCATGAATGAGCATCGAAATTTTATTTTTGTAAGGTTTACACGTGGCAATTAATTCATCGAACGCCCTTACGCAATGAATAATTACAGGTTTGTTGTACTGACAGGCAAGATCCAACTGCTTGGTGAAAACGTTTTTCTGAAAGGTAATTCGTGGTCCCTTCAGCCGATCCAATCCGCATTCGCCAACTGCGAGACAATTTTTATGTGACAGAAATTTTTCAAACTCATTCCAATTTATATCCCTATCAGCATCCCAAGGATGCACACCTACTGAGAAATAAGAGGATGTGTAAATTTCCTTATCAAACCCGAACCGATTGTTAAACAAAAACACACCATCTTCTTTTGGAAAATGGTGTGTATGTATATCAACAAATGGTATCATTTAAACCGGCTTGTAAACGTAAGCCGTTGGTAAATATTAAAGGGCCTGAGAAAATCCTTCGCGGATTTCATCTGCTACGTATTGTCCTCCATACAATTTATCCTTTATTTTAGAAAAGCTCTCGATGGTATATTTAACATCTTCTAAGGTATGCATTGCAGTAGGAATTAAACGCAAAATGATCATTCCTTTTGGAATAACAGGATAAACTACCATGGAACAAAAGATCCCAAAATTTTCGCGCAAATCAATTACCATATTTGTTGCCTCAGGAATAGAACCACGCATATAAACCGGCGTTACTGGTGTATTCGTTACTCCAATATCAAAACCGGCGTCAACCAAGCCTTTTTGAAGCGCAGAAGAAATTTCCCACAACTTCGTACGGTATTCAGGATGTTTATTAATTAATTCCAGGCGTTTCAATAAACCATACACCAAAGGCATTGGCAACGATTTGGCAAATATCTGCGAACGCATGTTATAGCGTAAATAGGTAACCACCTGTTTTGTAGAACTGATGTAACCTCCAATTAGGGCGAATGATTTTGCAAACGTACCGAAATAAATATCAATTCCATCCTGGCATCCCTGTTCTTCTCCTGTCCCTCCACCATTTGGCCCAAGTGTACCAACTCCGTGTGCATCATCTACAAATAACCGGAAATTGAATTTTTTCTTCAAAGCAACGATTTCCTTTAATTTTCCCTGATCTCCACGCATACCAAACACGCCTTCTGTAATTACCAAAATTCCTCCTCCTGTTTGATCCGCTAACCGCTTCGCCCGCTCCAATTGCTTTTCACAATCTTCTACGTCGTTGTGTTTAAATACAAAACGTTTTCCCATATGTAAACGAACACCGTCTAAAATACAAGCGTGACTTTCTGCATCATACACAATTACGTCATGTCTGTCTACAAGGGCATCAATGGCCGAAACCATTGCCTGGTATCCAAAATTACAGAGAATGGTATCTTCTTTTTGTGATAATTTTGATAGGCCTCTTTCCAACTCTTCGTGTAAATCCGAGTTTCCACTCATCATACGTGCGCCCATCGGCAAAGCAAGTCCAAATTTTTCTGCGCCTTCCTTATCAGCTTTTCTAACTTCAGGATGATTTGCCAAACCTAGATAATTATTCAAGCTCCAATTCAACAATTTTTTTCCTCTGAATCCCATATGCGGCGACACCTCTCCTTCCAATTTCGGGAATGTAAAATATCCGTGTGAAGCTTTTGAATGTTCACCAATCGGACCCATGTTTTTTTCAATTTTTTCGAAAATATCTTTCATTGTATTTCTGGTTAACTTGTATAATGTGTAAAATTAAGAAAATTCCTTGATCGTGTGTTAATTTGAAGAGTGTATAATTTATTAACGCTTTGTTATGAAGACTTTATACTATCTTTTTAATTACCCTCAGCATGTGTGAATATTTTTTATTATCAGAATGAAATATCCCGTAATGATCAAACTTATCAATTCGTACGCAGCCGCTCGCATGAATGATCTGCTGGTTTTCTAACACAATCCCAACGTGAACGATGTGACCTTCCTCATTATCAAAAAAAGCAAGGTCACCGGGTTGAGCTTCTTCTACAAAACTTAAAGGAGTACCAATTTCAACTTGCTGACTGGCATCCCTTGGTAATTTATAACCGTTCAATTTAAAGACAACCTGTACAAAGCCGGAACAATCAATTCCAAAAGGACTTCTTCCACCCCAAAGGTAAGGCGCATTTAAAAAAAGATAAGCCGTTTCTTTAATATCTGTAATGGGTCTTTTAAGAGAAGAGTCAATCACGCTTCCTTCAAATAAAAAATCAGAATCTCCGCACTTTAATTTGCCATTTAAATAATTTGGAAGCGTTGCCCCAACAGTTAACGGAAAAATAACGTTTCGGTCGATACCCGAAATCACCTGAACCAACTCTGAACTTACAATGAAGGAATTCATGGTTTCAAGGTCACTTGCTGAAAGTTTTGTGTGTTGTTTAGCGCTGATCCAGCATAGATAATTATCATAATTAGTTCTGATTTGCAACCAGTCTTCCCCATCCTGAACAATAGTATAGGTTTCTCCAAATAACAATTGGGTCACCATTTCACTGGCGCCGGATGGCTCTTTCCTGCAGGGAACAATGCTAAGAGTACAAATACCAAAACTCATAGGCATAAATTTAACTTACAGATGAACAGTAAAAAGATACAAACCAAATAGTTATTCACTATGCATTATTAATTGAAAGGTTAAAAACATTAGTCGTAATTTTGATTTCTGTTTTTTTTGTTCGTCCATGAAAATATTATATAGCTACATAAAATCCCATAAAGGCTTGCTTTTGCTCGCGCTTGTTTTAGCTGCGATAAATCAGTGTTTTTCTTTATGCGATTCGATTATTACCGGTAAATTATTAAATCAATGCGGCGTTGGATTACCCAACTTCAATAACGATTTGAACGCTTTTTTAAAGGTTCTCCTTAAGTTTCTTGGATTGTCAATGGGAGCTGCGATGATGTCACGGATAGCAAAGAATTTTCAGGATTATTTTACTAACATCATCATTCAACGGGTTGGCGCACAGATGTATACCGACGGTATCCAAAAAGCGCTTCAATTGCCCTACCAGGATTTTGAAGACCAGCGCAGCGGTGAAACACTGGGTAAATTACAGAAAGTAAAAATAGACTGTGAACGGTTTATTACCTTTTCAATTTCCATGATCTTTCAATCATTGGTTGGGATTACTTTCGTAGTAATTTATGCAGTAAACATTCACTGGCTTCTTGGTCCTATTTTTTTAGCAACTGTTCCCGTAATTGGTTTGATCAGTTCGTTCCTTGGAAAAAAAATTAAGAAGGTATCAAAGGAAATTCTGGGAGAAACAACCGCTCTGGCCGGCGCTACTACTGAATCACTCCGAAACATTGAACTGGTAAAAAGTTTAGGTTTAACTGAACAGGAAGTAAACCGGTTAAATACCACGACGATTAAAATTCTGGGGCTTGAACTAAAAAAAGTACGTTTTATCAGAAGTTTAAGTTTCATTCAGGGAACAACGGTCCACTTTATGAGGACGATCCTCGTCTTTTCCCTTTACCTATTTCTTTTTCATGGAATTATTAAACCAGGAGATTTGATTACACTCATGTTCTTCTCATTCTTCCTTTTCAACCCTCTTCAGGAACTAGGTAATGTTATTGCCACTTATAATGAAACCCGGGCATCGATGGAAAATTTTGAAAAGCTAATGAATTCAAAAAGTGAAGCTAAACCCGATAAGCCGCAAACTATCGGCAATATTATCAGTCTTAGATTTTCAAATATTTCGTTTAAGCATCAAACCGCAAATTCTTACGCTGTGAAAAACATTTCCTTTCAGGCAAACGCAGGTGAAACTATTGCTTTTGTGGGACCTTCAGGTAGCGGAAAAACCACCCTGGTGAAAATGCTGGTGGGATTGTATAATCCAGAGGAAGGTGATATTTTCTATAATGAAATGAATTCACGACAAATAGATTTGACAGAATTAAGACAGCAACTGGGGTTTGTAACTCAGGATGCTCAGCTATTTTCAGGCACTATTAAAGATAATTTGTTATTTGTGAAACCCAACGCCACTAATGAAGAAATTGACGAGGTACTTCAAAAGGCGGCATGTGGCAACTTGTTGAAGCGGGCAGAAAACGGAATCAATACCACCATTGGTGAAGGCGGAATTAAAGTTTCCGGTGGGGAAAAGCAACGCTTATCAATTGCCCGTGCATTGTTAAGGGATCCGCATCTATTGATTTTCGATGAGGCAACTTCTGCCCTTGATTCAATTACCGAAGAGGAGATTACTCAAACCATACGCGAAATTTCAACAAAGAAGGACCAGATAACAGTGTTAATTGCACACCGGTTATCAACCATTATGCATGCTGATAAAATATTTGTTCTGGAACAGGGACAAATTATTGAGCAAGGGAAACACGACGATCTTTTAAAAGAAAAAGGATTGTACTATGCTATGTGGAGGCAACAAATTGGAGAACGAAAATAGTTATTCCTCTTCGAAAATTCCCTTTTTAGGGATTCCGAAAATAAAACGTAGACGCCTTTTATAATCTTTATTGATTGGATAACTCCTGTTATCAGTGAGGTTATTGAATATTAAAGCGATGACGAACAAAACCATTACACCAGTTAAGACTGGCGACAATACATAGAAATAACCAAGGTTACGGATTTTTTCGCTGCCTATATTTGCGATGAGGGCGGTGGCGCCGCCTGGCGGGTGCAGGGTTTTTGTCACCTGCATTAACACAATGGAAAGTGACACTGATAATGCCGAAGAAAGCCAAAGTTCAGTGGGAATTAATTTATGGATGGTAACCCCTACTAATGCACTTACTATATGACCACCTATTAAATTGCGCGGTTGGGCTAAGGGACTGTTAATTGCTCCATAAATTAAAACAGACGAAGCTCCAAATGAACCAATTAAAAATAAATTGTCATTAACCACTAAGTGTTCGCTATTGATAAAGCCAATAATTGCAATTCCAAAAAAGGCGCCAAGAAATGTAAAAAAATGCTCCTTTTTGTCGATGAGCGTTTCTTTATAGAATACAAATTTTACTTTACGGTAGCTCCTTTTTATTTTTTTAATAGCCATAGTTAATGTAAGTTCGTCGATATGCACGCATGTCATTCATGCTGTTTTATCAACACGGTAAAAATAGAACTTATTTTTTCGGATACGAAACTACAAAAATGGATCTGCTATTCTCCCTCACCAACATACATAAAAAGCAAAGGTGAGTCAAGGGAATATATGCCTTTATTGGCTGTGATATCCATCACGAATTTTAGCACAAACGAATCATTCAAAACCAAATCCACAATTAGCCGGACTTTCCCAACTGCTGTGGAAACATCCGTTTTTTTGGCAAAACTTTCGTATCCTGAGTAAACCACCGACAGATCTGGTGTTAAAACAAGCTCTTTCAGAGATTCATGGGTTTCGATAAAAGCATCGGTAAAAGGCTTTAAAATTAATAATGAATCTGCCTTTGTTTTAACAACTTTATTCCTGAAAATTTCCTGCTGGTTTAAAAGACTCAGGTAATACACAGAATCCCTTTCTCCCACTGCTTTAAAGTTTTTAGTGAGCAAGGAATCAAGATTGTTGAATGTCGTTTGCGATTTCGAAGACATCGTAAAGCAAAGCAATATTATAAGACTATTTGTGAATCGTATCATGGATCAGTTTGATAAGCTTTTGTTTTTCTGATTGCCAGTTATTTTCGATGGCTGCGATCACCGTATTGCTTTTTACGTTAAGGTATTCTTTGCTATTCAAAAATGTTCCAATCTGTAGGGCAATGTGTGCAGGGTCGTGATTTTCAATAAATGTGCCAATATGGTACCTTTTAACTAAATTTTCAATTTCGGGAAGGCGGCTTGCCAACACCGGAATTCCAGCGTGCATGTAATCAAAAATTTTGTTTGGCAGCGAAAAATGGTAATTCAGGTTGGTGTCCTTGTCAATGGTAATCCCAAGATGTGAATTCGCCGTGTAATGCTGCAGTTCCCGGGCGGGTATTTTACCAATGAATTTTACCTTGTCTTTAAGTTGAAGTTTTACAACCATTTCCTTTAATTGAGGAATCACATCGCCGTCACCTACTATAAGTAATATATACGTTTCATCCAAATGCTGAAAGGCCTCCACGAGTTCTTCTGCACCTCTTTGTACATTAATACCGGCGCCCTGAAGTATGATCAATTTTTTACCGACCGGTAATCCTAGGTCTGTTCGGGATTTCAGGGGAATTACTTTTTTGTAATCAGGAATATTCCTCACAAAAATAAAGGGTATCTGATATTTCCGGTGATAATAATCAGAAATACTTTGATTCACCGTAATGCAATGTTTCAGTTTTGGAACGATCCACGATTCCAGTTTTTCCCATATTTTTTTCTTTAAAGGATTAGTTTGAAGTTCGGGAACCTCACAGAAAATTTCGTGGCTATCATATATTAATGGGATTCGTTTAAGTTTAGCTATGAGGTAATTAGGAAGAAGCGTATCAAGATCATTTGCAAACAATATATCAGCTTTGGAAAACAGTAACAAAAAGAATAAACGCAGGTTGAAAAAAAGATAAAACTGCGGGCCCTGTTCAAAGAGCAATTTCATTCTTACACAATCGTAATCACGCTTTTCAAGAGGTTTCGATTTTTTTTGTTCTCTTCCAACCAGTATCACTTTAAAATTAAGGTCAAACAGTACAGAACAGGAACGGGCAACCCTTTGATCAGTAACCAAATCGTTAATAACAGAAACAATAACGGTTTTTTTATTCATTTACAAAGTGAAATTCAAAATAGACGGATTAAAGCTAAAAAACAAACTAAGATCCTTATAAGAAATTTATGAAATGATATAAAGCATTTAAATCTGTTTGAATGCATCTTTGAACAATAAGAGCCTGGAATGCCAGGATCAGATTTTGTTTAGTGGGTCCTTCTCAATATGTCAGGTTGGCGCAATGGGGAGTCAAGAACACGAGGATTTTCCAACCTTCTAATCGTGACCAACGAATCGGTAGGCGAGTTTGTAACCCATTTATTGTGAGGGTACCCATTAAACATTTCAGTTGAGCTTTTTGAAAAGGTCACGAACAACCTGGTAAGGATTAACCGGTTTCAACTCCATTTGCTTTTCAATTCGTTGAATTTCATCCCTAACTATTTGTTTAGAGTAAAAATTAGTTATCAATGTGTCGTGAATGGTGTGATGAAGCCACTGGCGGGATTGTCTATTGCGTTTTGTTTGGAAATAATTATTAAGAGTTGTATGCCGTTTATATTTTTCAATCATGTCATACACTTCTCTGATCCCTTTATTCTCAGTACTTGAACAGGTTAGTACCTCAGGAATCCACTGACTGTCGGTTGGGGGAAATAAATGCATCGCTCTGGCATATTCTGCACGTGCTAATTTTGCTTTCTCTGTATTTGAACCGTCGGCCTTTGTAATCACGAGCCCGTCAGCCATTTCCATAATTCCACGCTTAATTCCCTGTAGCTCATCCCCTGCCCCGGCAAGTATTAACAGTAAAAAAAAATCCGTTACTTCATGAACGGCGGTCTCACTTTGCCCTACACCAACGGTTTCTACAAAAATATAATCATACCCCGCTGCTTCGCAAATGATCATACTCTCTTTTGTTTTCCGCGAAACACCACCTAAACTTCCGGAACTTGGTGAAGGACGGATAAATGCGCGAGGGTGAACGGAAAGTTTTTCCATGCGCGTTTTATCGCCGAGAATACTTCCCTTACTTAACTGGCTACTCGGATCAATGGCTAATACCGCAAGTTTATGACCGCGTTCAATTACCTCCATACCAAAACTTTCAATGAAAGTACTTTTACCTACACCCGGTACGCCTGTTATGCCTAAACGAAACGAATTTCCGCTATGTTGAATCACTGAATTAATAATTTCCTGGGCAGCTTCCTGGTGTTCTTCTTTCGTGGATTCAACCAGTGTGATGGCTCTGCTTACATACGTGATATTGGACGATAAAATTCCATCCACGTACTCGCTGTTATTTATCGCCTTGGCCATTGCAAAACAAAAATAGGATTTAATTCTGGCTTAATATTCAAGTCAATTTAACAATTGATAACTATCTTGGTTGCAGTATTTACCGTTACCTTCAAAATTTTGTTTACTACCCTATGAAAAAAGTACTTTTAGCTTCGGCATGGATTTTAGCTTCCACGCCTTTTTTTTCACAACAAAACCAAACACTCAATTCTGCCGAAATTCTCCTAAACCTTAAAAAATTAAATACCGTTGCTAGTGTTTTGTATATCGCGGCGCATCCCGACGATGAAAATACACGCTTACTGGCTTATCTGGCCAATGAAAGGAACTTCAGAACCGGTTACCTTTCTCTTACACGAGGTGATGGCGGCCAGAATCTTATTGGTAAAGAACAAGGAGAATTGTTAGGAGTAATCCGTACACAGGAATTACTTGCAGCCCGTAAAACAGATGGAGCCGAACAATTTTTTACCCGGGCCTACGATTTTGGCTTTTCGAAAACACCCGAAGAAACTTTTTCTTTCTGGAATAAAGACAGCATTTTATCGGATGTAGTTCTCACGATTCGTCGTTTTAAGCCGGATGTTATTATTTGTCGTTTTCCGACAACCGGCGAAGGCGGACATGGGCACCACACCGCATCTGCAATTTTAGCTGTGGAAGCATTTGAAGCCGCTGCAGATCCAAAACGGTTTCCTGAACAATTAGTTGAAGTACAAACCTGGCAGGCAAAACGAATTTTATGGAATACGTTTAATTTCGGCACAACAAATACCACTTCGCCAAATCAACTAAAAATAGACGTTGGTGGGTTTAATCCTTTATTGGGAAAGAGCTATGGTGAAATCGCTGCGGATAGTCGATCAAATCATAAAAGTCAGGGCTTTGGGACTGCAAGGCAACGCGGGTCAACCATCGAATATTTTAAACATCTTAAAGGCGACAGCGCAAAAACCGATTTGTTTGATGGAATTGTAACCGGTTGGTCACGCTTTAATGGTATGGATAAAATCGGGAAACTCATTGATGCCTGCATCGGAAAATTTAATCCTTTAGTTCCGGAAAATTCAATTTCAGGCCTTGTTACCGTTTATAAAGCATTACAAACTTTCACAACCAAGGAAGCTTACTTAACCCATTGGAAAGAAATAAAACTGAAGGAAACTGAAAACTTATTACTGGCCTGTTCCGGTTTATGGCTGGAAGCTGTTGCATCTGAATATTCGGGTATTGCGGGCGAAGACATTAATATATCAGTTAATATAGTAAACCGTCTCAAATCAGAGATTCGTGTAAAAAATATTTCATATTTGAATGGAGATACCACGCTTTCGCTGACTTTGAACCCAAATGAACTTTATACTTTTAAAAGAAAAGATAAACTTCCTAAACAGCTGGCGTTTTCAAACCCATACTGGTTGAACCAAAAACATGAGTTGGGACTATTTCATGTTTCGGAACGGGCATTGATTGGGAAACCGGAAAACGCCTCAGAAACTACCGTTTCATTTAATATTCAAATTCTGGACTTAAATCTAAAAATTGAAAGGGAACTCGTTTATAAATTTACCGATCCTGTGAAAGGCGAAATTTACAGACCTTTTGAGATTCTTCCGCCGGCAACCGTTCACATACCTGAAAAAGCATTTATTTTTACCGACACAACTTCAAAAACCATTCTGCTAACCGTAAAAGCCAATACAGCACCGGTAAATGGAAGATTGGAATTAAACGGAAGTGAAGGTTGGGACTTTCATGTGTTAAACCCCGATTTTAGTCTCACTGAAAAAGGTGAGGAAACAGTAATTACCGTAAAGGCTTCTGCTAAAGGCCAGGCGAAAGATGGAAAATTTAATGTGTTGCTCAAAGTGAATGGCGCCAACTATCAAAAAAGTATTAAACGCATTGAGTATGATCACATTCCTTACCAGTTTATTTTAACCGATGCACAAGCCGGATTGGTAAACATGGAATTGAAAAAAGCAGGAAATCGTATAGGATATATTCCGGGTGCCGGAGACGAAATACCAGCAGCATTGAAACAGATTGGATACCACGTAACCATCCTGACTGACGACTTGTTAAGCAAGGGAGAGCTTTCAGGATACAACGCTATTGTTACAGGAATTCGTGCATATAACACAAGCGAACGTTTACCGGCGCATTATCACACCTTAATGGATTATGTAAAAAACGGTGGAAACTTAATTGTGCAGTATAATACCAATAGCCGGGTCGGTCCGGTAAAAACCAAAATTGGCCCCTACCCTTTTACCATTTCACGCGATCGGGTAACTAACGAATCCGCAGAAGTAAAGTTCAAAAACGAAAAGCACCAGGTTCTCAATTACCCAAACACAATCTCGTCAAAGGACTTTGAAGGCTGGGTTCAGGAACGGGGAATATATTTTGCCACCGACGTGGATAGTCATTATGAAACCATACTCACCATGAATGACCCGAACGAAAAAGCAAATGAGGGCAGTTTGATTATCGGAAAATATGGAAGAGGAAACTTTGTTTATACAGGCCTCGCTTTTTTCAGACAGCTACCTGCAGGTGTTCCGGGAGCCTACCGGTTGTTTGTAAATTTACTCAGTCTTCCTGAAAATAAATAGGTAAACGTTAGATCATGGACGAAAATCAAAAATCACCGATTTTAGGTACCTGGAAGAATGTTTACGCTTTAGTAATTGGTGTTTTAGTTGCCATCATAATTTCACTTTATCTGTTTACAGAACATTATCAATGAGCATCACCGACTGGATTGTACTTTGCATTACTCTTTTGTCCATCATTTCCTATGGTATCTGGAAAAGCCGTGGTTCAAAAAACATCGAAGGCTACTTGCTTGCCGACCGGCAGATGCCGTGGTACCATGTTGGTTTATCGGTAATGGCCACCCAGGCCAGTGCCATCACGTTTTTATCGGCGCCAGGACAAGGCTACACCGACGGATTACGCTTTGTCCAATTCTATTTTGGTTTACCATTAGCAATGGTTGTTTTATGTATAACCTTCATTCCCATCTTTCACAAACTAAATGTTTTTACCGCTTATGAATACCTTGAAAAACGTTTCGATAATAAAACACGTACGCTAACGGCTTCACTCTTTTTAATTCAGCGTGGTCTGTCCACAGGAATAACAATTTATGCGCCTGCTATAATCCTTTCAACAATCTTAAGTGTTGATGTGAATTATATGATTGTCTTAAATGGGGTTCTGGTAATTATCTATACAGTGTATGGTGGTGCCAAAGCTGTATCATACACGCAACTGTTTCAAATGAGTGTAATTTTTGCCGGATTATTTTTAGCCGCGTACATGGTCGTTCACATGTTACCCGATAATGTAAGTTTTAACGATGCATTACACATTGTAGGAAAAATGGATAAACTGAAAGCCATTGATACAAATTTTGACCTGAACAACCGTTATAATATATGGTCGGGAATTATCGGCGGATTCTTTTTACAGCTTTCTTATTTTGGCACAGACCAATCACAGGTTGGACGCTATTTAACGGGAAAGTCCATTACACAAAGCCGTTTGGGACTTGTGATGAACGGTCTCGTAAAAATCCCAATGCAGTTTTTAATCCTTTTAATTGGTGTAATGGTTTTTGCATTTTACCAGTTTCATCAGTCACCTCTGTTTTTTAATAAAGTAGAGCTAAAAAAAATAGAAAAAAGTGCTTACAAAGACGATTATAAAAAATTAGAAAGCGCGTACGAGGTTGCCTACGAGGAAAAGAAAGCAGAAGTGAACACCCTCATTGAAGCCATTCACGCAGAAAATAAAGAAGCAATAGATTTGGCAGGAAATAATCTAAGAAAAGCAGATCATAAATCCCAGGCTATCCGGAAAGACCTTCAAAATCTAATGCAGAAGAACGATCCAGATGCAGATGTGAATGATACGAATTATATCTTCCTGAGTTTTATTACGAATCATTTGCCCATTGGTGTAATTGGTTTACTCATCGCAATCATCTTTTTAGCGTCGATGGGTTCGATGGCCAGCGGTTTAAATTCACTGGCCTCAACAACGGTTGTCGATTTTTATAAGCGGCTCATGAAAAAGGACGAGAGTGATAAGAATTATCTTTTTATGTCTCGCTGGACAACTGTAGGCTGGGGTGTATTCTGCATATTTGTTGCTTTTTATGCGAGCAGGGTTGGAAATTTAATTGAGGCAGTAAACATACTGGGTTCACTTTTTTATGGAACCATTCTTGGAATATTCCTGGTAGCATTTTATATGAAACGCATCAGCGGTACGGCTGTGTTTTACGCCGCATTAATCGCGGAATGTTTCATTGTATTTGCGTGGTTAACCAACCTAACTGCTTTTTTATGGCTGAATGTAATCGGATGTTTACTGGTTATGTTGTTTGCCTTTGCTATTCAATATCTTTTTATAAATAAAAAGGCTGGTTAATTTGAAGCAATCTGCTTGTTAACAAGAAATTAAAAGATACAACGTCGAGACCATTAGCTAGCACGCAAGTTTATAAATGGGATAAAAATAAAAGTCCTGCCATTTCTGGCAGGACTTTGGTAATTAAAATGCGTCGACTATTTATTCTCGGCAATTAATTTTTTTGCCATGGCAACATAGTCATCATTCTTCGCTTCCGTTGCAAGTGTAATAACTTTCTCTGCCGAGGCTACAGCACCTTTTTTATCACCTTGTTTCGCCTGAATTTTTGCTTTTAATAATAGCATCCAGAACGCTTTTGGGTTTGAGGCAATGGCTTTATCTGCCCATTCATTGGCTTTCGTAAGATCCTTATTATTTTCATAATAATACGATGCAGCCTGGAAATACGGACGGTTATCATTCACCACATTTGATTCAATATTTTTCATGATCTTCGAATCAATATCCGCAGTTACATTAAATGCAACGCGGGTTTTCTCCCAGTCTAATGCAATGTTTGCAGAACTTGAAGTAATATCAGCCACATCAATGGTAAAGGTTTCTACTTTATCATTCAAGGTTTTTGGCTTAACGTTAAAGCGAACAAGTTCATTTTCTTTTTTATAATCTGCTACATTCCCGCCTAGTGTGAGGTCTTTATACAGCATAACTTCCCAACTATCTTTGTTTGGGGTAGTATATAATGCATATGTGCCCGCCGGAACAGCATTCCCTTCAACTTTAACATCTTCCCCAAATGTAATTTTGGTAGAACTGTTAGCACCCGTTCTCCATAATTTTCCAAAAGGAACAACGTCTCCATAGATCACACGGCCTTTCGCACTCGGCCTTGAATATTCAATTGTAATTTCTGACAAAGCAAAAGCCTGTTTAACGGTTTGCAGTGGACTTGGTGCTGGAACTTTTAACTGGGCAGTTACGTGTGAGGCGGTTAGCGCCATGAAAGCGGCTACGGTCAATGATTTCATCGGGTTTAATAACATAGTTTTTTTGTTTAATTAATAATTCCTGCCAAAGATAAAGTTGTACTTTACAACTATCGGTTTAATAACATTTTTTGGCAAATCAGGTTAGCTATGATTTTTCACTCATGTGGAGGTATAAATCTTCCACTTTTTTTCTGGCCCATGGAGTTTTTCGTAAAAATTTCAAGCTCGAATTCATACTGGGATTATCTTTAAAGCATTTGATATCAATATGGTAGGCAAGACCTTCCCACCTGTAATGTACGAGGAGTTCTTCAAGTATGGCCTGCAACGTTTTTCCGTGCAAGGGGTTATTTTTTTGTTGGTTCATTCTATATTGAAATTCTCCGTTGCTTTTCTCACACTGCCATGCTTCAATAACAACGCTTTAGCTGCCTCATAATCTTCCAATCCGGTATTTTTCATTACCATCCGTGTACCCCGATCAACCAATTTATCATTACTCAATTGCATGTCAACCATCTTATTACCTTTCACCCTTCCCAGTTTTATCATCACCGATGTTGAAATCATATTCAGAACCAGTTTTTGGGCCGTACCGGATTTCATGCGCGTTGAACCGGTAACAAATTCAGGGCCAACCACTACTTCAACCGGAAACTTTGAAACAGCAGCAACAGGAGAACCTTCATTACAAACAATACAACCGGTTAGTACCGAATTGCGATTGCAGGTATCCAACGCACCGATTACATAAGGCGTCGTTCCCGAAGCGGCAATGCCAATAACCACGTCATTGCTGTTGATATGATATTGCTGCAAATCAACCCAGCCCTGGTTTACATCATCTTCCGCAAATTCGACTGCTTTGCGAATCGCCGTATCTCCTCCGGCAATCAGACCTACTACCCTGCCCTGTTCTATACCATAAGTGGGCGGACATTCACTTGCGTCAAGAATTCCCAAACGGCCGCTGGTGCCTGCACCCATATAAAACAATCGTCCGCCCTGCTGCATTTTTTCGACAATCGCAGCAACCAGTTTTTCAATCTGCAGTATCGCCTTCTCCACCGCGAGTGGAACAGTTTTATCTTCCTTATTCATATTAAACAACAATTCCTGAACACTCATGGTTTCAAGGTTTGTGTAATATGAATCGGCTTCTGTTGTTTTTTGCATTTTCTAATATTTCAGTTTATTTTAAATTGAGGGTACTTTATTCCTTGATGCGGATGCCTGAAAGCGGGAGATGTTTCCTTCAACGTCTCTGAAACTACCGACATCCAAGTTCCTACTTCAAAGGAGAAATTATTTCGCACTACGCGAATTGTTTCACATCCTTATCTGTAATTTCTTTTCCGCACAATATAATGAGGCGTTCTATCACATTCCGGAATTCCCGGATATTCCCAGTCCAGTCTTTTTGCTGTAATGCTTTTATGGCATCTTTAGTAATGGTTTTTAAAGGCATGCCGTAATCGGCGCAAATCAACCCGATAAAATGTTCAGCGAGTAAGGGCATGTCTTCCTTGCGATCGTTTAAAGACGGTACCTGGATTGGTATCACGCTTAAGCGGTGAAACAAATCTTCACGAAACTCGCCCTTCTCAATTTCCTTTTTTAAATCTTTATTGGTAGCGGCAATAATTCGCACGTCTACTTTAATTTCTTTATCACCTCCAACCCGCATGATCTTATTTTCCTGCAAAGCGCGTAGCACTTTAGCCTGGGCCGATAAACTCATGTCACCAATCTCGTCCAAAAAAATGGTACCACCTTCGGCTAACTCAAATTTTCCTTTACGTGTGGCCACCGCACTCGTAAAAGCGCCCTTTTCATGACCAAATAATTCACTTTCAATTAATTCGCTCGGTATAGCAGCGCAGTTAACCTCTATAAGCGGTGCTCCGGCTCTACTGCTTTTATTATGGATTTCACGCGCAACCAATTCTTTTCCACTACCATTACTTCCTGTAATTAATACACGCGCGTCGGTGGGCGCTACTTTTTCAATCATTTCCCGAATGGAATTCAGCGCTTTGGATTCTCCAATCATCTCGTATGATTTGCCAATCTTCTTTTTAAGGATCTTTGTTTCGGTAACCAAACTGCTTTTATCCATTGCATTCCGAATGGTTACCAACAACCGGTTCAAATCAATCGGTTTTGCCAGGTAATCAAAAGCTCCTTTTTTCACGGCGTCTACCGCTGTCTCAATATTGCCATGACCGCTCATCATAATCAGCGACGACTCAGTGCCCTGCGCTATTAATTTCGATAACAATTCCGTGCCATCCACTTTAGGCATTTTGATATCACTTAAAATAACATCATAATTGCCTTTCAAAGCCATGTCTAATCCCTGTTGTCCGTCTTCTGCCTCATCCACAACGTATTTTTCAAACTCAAGGATTTCGCGAATGGTCCTGCGAATCGCTTTCTCATCGTCTATGATTAGTATTTTGGGCATAATTCTAAATTATTTTTTTTCGCAATCGTTTAATTTCCCCTTTTATTTTCTTGCTGTCCAGCCGCTTGGCTTTTATTGCTTTGCTAATTTTTGTTGGTTTACGGGTTTTTGCAACCTTTAAACCGGATAGAAGCAGCTTATAAAATTTCTCCTTAATTAATTCCTTATTCTTAAGCTGAGTGCGGTCGGTTTGTTCCTGTAAATGGAGCGTCGTTCCTTTCTCCAGCCTGGTTGCTAACTTCTTCAACAGTCTTTCCTTCTCTTCTTCTGTCAGCATGTATGATTCGGCAATATTAAACCACAACTCCACTTTTGATTCCACTTTATTGACATTCTGTCCGCCAGCGCCACCTGAGCGCGCCGTTTTAAACACGCATTCCCTGATGAGTTGTCGTTCCTGTATGTCCTCAATTGACTTCATTCGTCTTTACAGCTAAGAGGCTGATATTTTTTTACAAGGATCTAGTAAGAGAGTTCTAAACTTTTTCGTGTCATTCACTTCTGTTACTACTACCTATTGCAATCGTTGCTTCACTGCCTCAAATAAAATAATTCCTGTCGCCACGCTTACATTCAACGAGGCAATGTTACCAACCATGGGTATTTTTACTTGCACATCACTTCGTTTTAAATATTCATTGGAGATGCCGTTTTCTTCCGACCCCATAATGATGGCCGATGGCTTTGTCAAATCCGCATTAAAATGGTAAGAGCTTGTTTTTTCGTGGCACGCAATAATCTGCAATCCCGATTCTTTTAAATAGTCAATCGTGTCCTTTAAGTTATCTACGCGGCAAACCTTAATCCGGTTTAAAGCGCCCGCGCTTGTTTTTACTGCATCTGCATTAATCTGAGCGGCACCACGGCTTGGAATGATAATGCAATCCACCCCGGCACAATCGGCACTGCGGGCAATGGCTCCAAAATTACGTACATCTGTAACGCGGTCTAAAATTAAAACCAACGGAGTTTTTCCTTTTTCAAACACATCCGTTAAAATATCCTCTACCTCGTAATAAGTAATTTGTGACACAAACGCCAGCACACCCTGGTGATTCTTCGACGTGATGCGGTTGATTTTTTCAGGAGGCACAATCTGGATAGGAATGTCCAAATCCTTAATCGCTTTTCTTAGTTCGCTGTAAAGTTGATTGGACAAGCCTTTTTGAATGATAATTTTATCTATCTCCTTTCCGGCATGAATAGCCTCGATCACCGCGCGTGTTCCAAAAATCAAATTATCCAGGTTTTCATCTTTGTGCCTGTTGTCCTTTCCTCTGTGACGATCCATATTATGATAAATTGAACTGCTTTAAATGATGAACCGCATGTTTGTGCAACAAATGCAGCCATTCTTCGTAATTGAATTCTCCAAAAAACGGATTCAGGTTTTTCGAACCCGGGCTCGACTGGTAATAATCCATAAAGGCTTTAATCTCATGTTCCAGTTCCAATATCGCATCATCAATCGATTGATTTCTTAAGGGCGCAGGCTCTTCACCCATCAACACGTTTTTTGTATTTTCTTTAAACGGTGTTTCACTTAAAGCAAATGCCCTCACTTTCGGCAAAATCGCTTCCGGAGTTTGGGCTGGTAAAATGATGCGACCATAGGCGTTGGCAAACGCATCGGTCATGTGTTCAACCATACCCTGTGGCGATAAAACACCCCAGGCACCAGTTTCATTCCCCTTCAGTTTTTTAAGAACAGGAATGTATTCTTCTTTGAAAAATCGCTCGTTTGTGCTCATACACAAATGTATGTTTTTTAGAGATTTTTCTGTGTAAACCTTTGAATTATATTAACATCTCAGGCTGAATAATTAGGGAAATGATTCGGGCGTTCCCCCGCAAAAGAAGACGGCGGGGGCGGGCTTTTCGCTGCAATCTTTTGCAACCGAACCGGCAAAAGGATTTTCGCGGCAATCCCTAACGCATGTGCTCGCTTAATTTACACGAGTAAATTTATAAAATAAGATTTCGTAACTTCGTGATATGATCCGCTCAAAATTCCTTTACCTTTTTATTATTGCCCTTGGCACCTCTCTTCTACTCTCTGGCTGCTATATATTCCGAGGAAAAAACAAATGTGATACCTGCCCAAGTTTTAATCATAGCAAAAAGAAAAAGCATTAATTTTCCGTTTGCTTCAATGCGGGTGAGGAATGCAAGCGAAAATCCTTTTACGTAACAACGTGGAGTAAAAGATTGAAGCGACAGCCTGACAGCGCCTGTTCCTGAGCCGGCAACACCTAATAAATAAAATCAAGTTCCTGCCAGGAAAAGCGATCACTTTATCATAAACCTCAGTCCCGCATATAACATGCGTCCGTAAATCGGTCCCCACACCATACTGGCGTCTCTGCTACTCTCTGGCTGCTATTATTCCGCGGAAAAAACAAATGTGATACCTAACCGATTTTTAATCATTGCAAAAAGAAATGGGATTAATTTTCTTTTTGCTTCACTGCGGGTGAGGGATGCAAGCGAAAATCCTTTTACGTAACAATGTGGAGTAAAAGATAGAAGCGACAGCCCGACGGCGCCTGTCCTTACGCCGGCACCCCATTAAAACAAGTCCCTACAAGAGAAAACAATTACTTTATCTTAAACCTCAATCCCGCATATAACATTCGTCCGTAAATCGGTCCCCACACCATACTGGCGTCAAAATATTTATTGAACGGTGCATCGCTCGCTACAATCGGATTAGGTTGCTTGTAGTCGAGTGCATTCTCCACTCCAACATACACATGAAAATCAGAACGTTTTATTTTTGTCATGTAGGTGATTTGCCCCAGCACGTTATAAAAATCAGGTGAGTAATCGGCTCTCTGGTATTCGACAGGATTGGACACCGTTTGCGGAAGCCGCTTTATACCGTTGTACTGAAGCGTTGCATCAAATAGCCAGTGCTTGTTCTTTGTTTCGTAAGCTACATTTACAAAAGCGCGATGCATGGAAACTAACGCTTTTTGCATGAGTCCTGAGTTGAAATTCACTTTGGTGTCCACATATCGGTAAGCAGTTTTCACATTCAACCGCTTTCTCACTTCCCATCCAAATTCAAGCTGTGCCGTATTTGAATAAGAAGGTCCATTTAAATTATAAAACAATACGTGTTGAGTATTATCATCTACATCCACCACTACCTGTTGGGTAAAATCTGTGCGATATACATCAACCGTCACATAAGCATCTTTGTAATTCAGTTTCATTTTCTGCGTAAAATTAAACCCGTAATTCCAGCCGGTTTCGGGTTTTAATCCATAGGGCATGGTCAGATCAGATGGGGTAAGTATCCATTCACGGGAAGTAGCCATCAATGCGGTATTCTCTGCAAGGATGTTCGCCGTTTTTAAAGCGCGGCCACCACTGATCCGGAAAACTGTTTTATTTTCCTTCAAGGCATAACGCATGTGCAATCGTGGTGTAAAAAATAACCCATAATAATTATGGTAATCTGCCCGTAAACCTGCTACCACATTAAAGCGCTCGCCGCGGTTATGAGCAAACTCTGCAAAGGCACCACCTACTTTCTCATCGCGCCTAAACCTGAACAGCCGGTAGGATTCATCCACCTGATCGTTCATGAAACTTGCTCCCAGCTTATAGGTATTATCGGTAGTTTGAATAATTCCCTGGTAAATGAAATTGGCATAAAAGGTTTTTTGCAAACCGGTATAGGTATTCAAACCATAGTTGTTATTCTGATCATGATTTAAATAGGACAATTGCAAACCCATACTCGTTCCCGGTTTTTTACGAAACACAAAACCTGTTTTACTATAAAGCTCCCACTTTTTATTCCTTATCTGAATTTCATAGCGAGGCAGTGTTGTGGTAACCACATAAGAGTGCGAAGGCGAGTGTGTCACCGTATCTTCACGGGTTGGCGAATGAACCTGCCCGCCAATTCGCTCATCTTCCAGGTAACCACCGCCAAATTGTGCTTCAAATCCCTTCTCCGAATTAAACGCATATTTATTCATGATGTTGTATTGCTTCCCGGTTGGTATATCCATGAAGCCGTCATGATTCATATCTTCCTTCAACGGATTAAAACTCATGTGCGTTAAAATTCCTGCAGAAAATTTTTCGTTGAAACGGTGCTTTGCATGAAGGTTATATTCACTTCTTCCGTTCTGATTCACATAAGTATTAAAATTTAAACGATCCGATGTTTCCGGATTTTGGAGTTCGGTGTTAATCTGGCCCGTTAAACTTTCATAACCATTGATCACCGATCCGGCACCTTTGCTCAACTGTATGGATTGAATCCATGTTCCCGGAACAAAACTCAGCCCGTAACCGTTAGCCAATCCGCGCATGTAGGGCATATTTTCTTTGGTGATTTGCGCATACTGACCTGATAAGCCCAGCATCTGAATTTGCTTGGTCCCGGTTACCGCATCGGCAAAATTAACATCCACGCTTGGGTTGGTTTCAAAACTCTCCGACAAATTACAACAAGCCGCTTTCATCAGCGACCGCTCATTCAGCGTTTCCATTTTAATCGGATTGAGGTACGACAATTCGGTTCCTGTGGTTTCATACACCACTTCCACCTCATTCAACTCCACACCGCCTCTTAATTTAATGGTGATGAATTTGGTTGTATCAGTGATTATTAACGTATCACTTTTATAACCCACAGCGGTCACTACCAGTTTATTGGTTTCCGGGGTTGTGGGAATGCTAAACATTCCCTTATCGTCGGTTGACGAACCAAGGCTGGTATGTGCCCAAAAAACGGTAACTCCGGGAAGCGGCGCGAGGCTTTTTGTACCGGAAGAAACTTCCACCACACGGCCTTTTACCTGGGCTAGCAAAGGCACGGCAAAAACAATCCCTAAAAGGGACATCATTAAACTTTTCATGATGGCTCAGTTATTTCTTGCTCTTACAATCCGTGGACTCGTATTTGCAGCATTCCGGCAAGCCGTTGTATGCTTTAATTTCGGCTGCAACGTGTTCGGTCTTATGTCCGGATTTTGCTATAGCCGTTTCAATCTGCTCAAGGCTTACTTTTTTAGAGTCGAAAGTAACGGTTAACGCCTGTTTGGTTTCGTCCCAATGACTGGTTTTTACGCCCTTAATATCAGCAGCATTTTCAATGCGTTCTTTGCATTCTTCACAGTTGCCTTTTACGGAAATGGTTGTTGTAGTGATAGTAGATTGTGCCATTAAATTCATCGAACCTAATAAGCTGAATAATATAATGAGTGTTTTCATGTTTTGATAATTTATAGGTTTTAACCGCAGAGAAATAAAAAAGATACAGGATGCGCCGGGTAATTAAAGTATTCTCTGCTTTCTTTGCTAAAAAAAGGTCGGCGTCTTTGCAGTTAAATTATCAAATCCTCATCACCGAGGACGACACGATCTCATGCTGCACCAGGTTGGGTGGATGTATGTTTTTAAGGGAGAGAAAGTGGTTGGATTCCGTTTGCGAAACACTTAAATCATTGATAAACGCAGGCACAATAAATAACTGGTTTTCAGGCGCTTTTAAATCGCTGGCAACCGTATAAAATGTAAAATCTTTTTGAAAGGTTAAATGAACCGATTCGTTTTTGCAACAGCCGTCATCCGACATACCACTTTCTTCTTCACCATCACAGCAGGAATTGGTTTCAGTGAACACGGTAACTTTTTCAAGCTCTCCCCCACAGTAATGTGAAAACACGCAAACGCCAACGGTTGACAGTACATAAACCAGCACTACAAACGAGATGAATATTTTGGGGAACAGAAGCCTCATTGCTGTTAATTTCTCCTCACAAATTTATGAGAGATTCTAATCCAAAAATAACAAATTTGTTAAAGAATTGCAAATCTATGACCGCCTCTGAAGCTCACCATAAAATCAAACAACTTTCCAAAGAACTGGACGAACATAATTACAAGTATTACGCACTGGATAACCCTACCATCAGCGATTATCAATTTGATAAAATGCTTGAGGAACTCATTGCCCTTGAAAAACAATTCCCTGAGTTTCTTTCGGAGGATTCGCCAAGTCAACGTGTGGGCGGACAAATCACCAAGGAGTTTAAATCGGTGAAGCATCAATATCCCATGTTATCCCTGAGCAACAGCTACAATGAAGAAGACCTCATTGATTTTGACAGGAAAGTACGTGAAGGATTGGGGATCACCTCGTCGGGCGGATTGTTTGACTTTGCAATTGAATACGTGTGCGAATTAAAGTTCGATGGCTTATCGATCAGTCTTATTTATGAAAAAGGAAAACTTGTACAGGCCATTACGCGAGGCGACGGCGTACAGGGCGATGATGTAACCACCAATGCGAAAACCATCAAAAGCATCCCGCTTCACCTTAAAGAAAATTTTCCTGATAAATTTGAGATCCGCGGTGAGGTGTTTATGCCGCGGCCGGTGTTCGACGCGATCAATAAAGAGCGTGAAGAAATTGGCGACGCCCTGATGGCCAACCCCCGAAATGCCGCTTCGGGCACCATGAAAATACAGGACTCCGCACAGGTTGCCAAACGCAAACTCGATTGCTTTTTATACTATGTGCTAGGCGAAGACCTTCCCTACGCTTCTCATTTTGAAAACATGCATGCGGCGCAAAGCTGGGGATTTAAAATTTCAAAAGACGCCAAACTGTGTTCGGGAATAAATGAAGTATTGGATTTTATTCATTACTGGGATAAAGAACGTTTTAACCTTCCATTTGATATTGACGGAATTGTAATTAAAGTAAATGATTACCGTCAGCAAAAAAACCTGGGCTTTACCGCCAAATCACCACGCTGGGCCATTGCCTATAAATTCAAGGCCGAACAGGTCAGTACGGAACTGCAAAGCATTACCTACCAGGTTGGACGAACAGGAGCCATTACGCCGGTTGCCAATTTAAAACCCATTCCCTTAGGAGGAACAACGGTGAAACGTGCTTCCCTCCACAATGCCGATATCATTGAAAAACTGGACGTGCGCGTTGGTGATTACGTATATGTAGAAAAAGGAGGAGAGATCATTCCAAAAATTGTGGGCGTTGACCTTACCAGGCGCCAGCCGCATACGCCGCCAACTCAATACATTACATTGTGTCCGGAATGCGGTACCTTGCTCGAACGCAACGACGGCGAGGCTAATCATTTTTGTCCGAATGAAAGCTCGTGTCCGCCACAGGTCATTGGCAAGATGGAACACTTTGTTTCCCGAAAAGCCATGAACATTGATAGTTTGGGTGGTGAAACCATTGTGCAGTTGTTTAATGCCGGTTTGGTGAAGAACATTGCCGACATCTACGACCTGAAAAAAGATCAGCTTCTCCCTTTAGAACGTATGGCCGAAAAATCAGCCAACAATTTAATTGAAGGTATTGAAGCCAGCAAGCAGGTGCCTTTTGAACGCGTACTCTACGCCATCGGTATTCGCCACGTTGGTGAAACCACCGCCAAGAAAATTGCGAAAAAAGTAAAATCGCTGGAGGTGCTGATGCATGCCAGCCGCGAAGAACTTTTGGAAATTGATGAAGTTGGTGAAATCATTGCCATCAGTATCCATGATTTTTTCAGCGACGAGAAAAACAAGCAGATCATTGCGCGTTTAAAACAAGCCGGACTTCAATTTGCACTCAGCGAAGAACAACAACAAGGTGGCAGCGACAAGCTTAACGGCCTGACCTTTGTGATCAGCGGTGTTTTTACTAAACATAGCCGTGAACAATATAAAGACATGATTGAACTCCATGGCGGCAAAAACTCCGGGTCTATTTCCAAAAAAACGTCTTATGTATTGGCCGGTGATAACATGGGTCCGGAGAAATTAAAGAAAGCGCAATCCCTTGGAGTAAAGCTGATTACTGAGGATGAGTTTTTGGAGATGTTGAATTAATTTTTCAATTTTAAATTAGATGATTGCATATTTTTCGAAGAAAAGCCTTTTTTAATGCTCGAAAGGAATGATGGAAATATTAAATAAATATGAGTTTTTGAAAGAGTAAATTTAAATCCTCTAATAAGCAATTTTTAGAATATACTACTACCATTGTCGCGGATATGTTACCCGCGACCATAGAAAATAAAAACTGAGATAATTACTATTTCTAAAAATAATAATATGGGAAACTCCGACCAAAAAGAACAAGCAATTTTAAACGGCCGCTTTAAACTGATCTCAGAGTATAATGAAATGAGGTCAAGCCAATGGGTCAAGGGATTTGGCATCAGTGATGCGAAGGGAAATGTAATATTGCCTTTGATGCGTGCCTTTAACCTTGATGATTTTGAGGAAACAGGCGATAGTTTGAAAGTGCGCTTTAAAATTTTTCCGGAAGGTTCTAAACAATTTTCAGTGGAGCTTCATCCTGTTAACCATACATTTGTTTATGAGGGCAATACGATTGCGCTCGAGCGTTTCTTGGAAACTTTTGATCATAAATAATACTTTCGATACTTCTGGAAGGCAAGTGTCCATCACACCAAGGCATTACTTTACTTTTCATTTTGTACACCTCTCTTATAGAGTTTCGACTGCATTGTGCGTGGGCCTGTTAAATTGCTGCGCAGATGAGCTGAGAATTGGTGTTATTAGATGAGCCCAAAAGAGCTTTCAAGGCAAAATGCTAAATCGCAAAAGGCAACAACTTATACATGGTATCAAATACCAATGTGCATGTTAACAAACACCTGTGTCCAGTGGATTAAGCTCCTCTGCGGAAGGATTTGTAAACAGCTGTTAAACTACTATCTTTATTGATTGAGACCAAATATAAAGTATGAGAAAAATAATTGCTGCGATAAACCAAACCATCGATGGGTTTTGCGATCATACCGCGGGAATTCCTGATGAAGAGCTACATGAACATTACAGGGAACTGTTAAACGGCGCTGAAGCGATTCTGTATGGCCGCAAAACGTTTGAGCTCATGAAGTTCTGGCAAACGCTTATTGAAAAACCGTCGGGCGAAAAGGCCATGGACGACTTTGCGGTAGCCATCGATCGGGTTCCCAAGATTGTGTTTTCAAATACGTTGAACGAAACCGGCTGGAACAGCGCCACGCTCGTCGAAAAACCCATTGAAGAAATTGTTTCGGAACTTAAAAAGCAAAAGGGTAAAGATATTTTTATTGGCAGCCGGAGTTTAATTGTCCAACTGGCTAACCTCCATTTAATTGATGAATTTCAACTTTGTATTCATCCCGTATTGATTGGTACGGGCTTACCTTTATTTGATGAAATAAAAGAGAGGACAGTTCTAAAGCTATTAAAAACCAAAACATTCTCATCCGGTGCCATCATCCTGTATTATCAAGCGATCAGGTAATGCATCATTTTTTACTCTAAATAACCCAATTACATGAAACATTTCGTAATACTCTTTTTATCTGCATTGGTAACGTATAGTGGTTGCAAAAAATATGACCAAGACGATAAACGGTATTATAAAACGCCCTGTGGCCGGGTTGCCAAGAAATGGCAACTATACAAAATAACAGACAAAAATGGAAGGGATATAACCGACAGTTTAATTTATTTCAAAACACCGGAAAACGGATGGGCATTTGTTCCCGGGCAATCGTATACCTACGGCGGAATGATCATTGAATTTGAGCGGTCGGACAATAAGCTTTGTCTGGAAACAGGAATACGGGGTAATGTGAAAGTATTAAACAAGCCGTTTTATAAAGGGTATTACGAACTAAAGTTTAAACGCACGAAGTTCAAGTTTGACATTGAACCTCATACAAACTCACCTTCCCGGTATTTTTTTGACGACTACACCATTTATAAAATGACATCGGACGAACTCATCTTCGGACAAAACTGGAACGAAATGAGGGCGTATTTTAAAGTGGCGGGTTAACCTGAAGATCTATTAGTATTTCGTTTGAAGTGGACAAGAAAATTCCCTTCAAAAAATGTACAAGCTAAAACTCAATTCCTGTAACAGTATCGGCTCCCGGATGTAGTACCTTTGATTAAGCCATTGAGAAAACAGTATAGAAGGCTTCATAAAAAGCCCGACAATATAAAGAGTTTAATATGGTAAACTTTAAAAAATGTTGAACAATTATTTTAATTACCGAAAGGTATTTCAATAAACGTGATAAAATTATTAAAGTTGAAATATTAAAATAAAAGGGGTAAACGCAAGTTTGCCCCTTTTTGTTTTTACAGAAAACAACCAGTTTGCATTTGTAAATTGTTACAAGTAAAATCGGGTTTCGTGTAAGTGTTTTGATCTTTTTTGGTTGTATCTTTGATTCAAGAACAAGAAGCTAAAGCACTGGTGTTCAAACGGAACACATTATAAAGAAGTTTAATATGGAAACCATAAAAAATTTCAATCCGTTGATTTTAAAATACTGAAAGGTGTTTTAATTTAAATCGAAAGAAATTCATATAGTTGAAATATTAAAATAAAAGGGGTGAACGCAAGTTTACCCCTTTTTTGTTTTATGTTTTTTAAAAATCCGTATTAGTCAAAATACTCTTTCATCCTGTCGAAGAAACCTTTTTCCTTACGATTAGGGTTTGGCTCGAAATTCTTAGAAGTCCTCAATAATTCCAGGGCTTTCTTTTCTTCAGCGCTGAGGTTTTGTGGTGTCCACACATTGATGTTTACCAGTAAATCGCCGGTACCATAGGAATTCACATCCGGTAAACCTTTACCTTTTAACCTTAATACTTTCCCGCTTTGCGTTCCCGGATCAATTTTTATTTTCACTTTAGCGTCAACGGTTGGAATTTCGATACTGGTACCTAAAGCTGCGTCTGCGAAATTGATGTAACTGTCATAAAACAGGTTATTGCCATCGCGCTTCAGCTCCAGGTGTTCCTCCTCTTCAATCAATACCAGCAAATCGCCATTGATGCCACCGCGTGGCGCAGCATTCCCTTTTCCGCCCACCGAAAGCTGCATGCCTTCTGCTACGCCTGCAGGGATGTTTATTGAAATCACTTCTTCTGCCCTAACAATTCCATCGCCGTGGCAGGTATTACATTTATCTTTTACAGTTTTTCCTTCACCGTTGCAACCGCTGCAGGTTGTTTGTGTTTGCATGGCGCCCAAAAAGGTTTGTTGGGTCCTTACCTGAACTCCCGAACCGCCGCACAACTTACAGGTTTCAAGCTGACCATTTTTAGCGCCGCTTCCTTTACAGGTTCCGCAACTCACGAACTTATTCACTTTCAGTTTCTTCTCAACACCTTTAGCCACTTCCTGAAGGTTCATTTTCACTTTAACCCTCAGATTAGAACCGCGCATTACCCTTCTTCCGCCACCGCGCGAACTGCTTCCGAAACCTCCAAATCCGCCGCCACCAAAGATGTCGCCAAACTGGCTGAAGATGTCCTCCATGTTCATGCCACCACCGCCAAATCCGCCGCCGGAAGCACCGCCTACACCGGCATGGCCGTACTGATTGTAACGCTGTCTTTTTTCAGGACTACTCAACACTTCATACGCTTCGGCCGCTTCCTTAAACTTTTCTTCCGCTGTTTTATCGTCGGGGTTTTTGTCAGGATGGTATTTTATGGCCAGTTTTCGGTACGCTTTTTTAATTTCGTCATCGCTGGCACCTTTAGAAATTCCAAGTACTTCGTAATAATCTCTTTTGCTCATTTTTCTTAAACCAATTTGTTCAGTTCATGCAACCAAGAGGGTTGCACGTTTTTGTTTATACATCAAGAAATTAACTTCCTACGACTACTTTTGCAAAGCGAATTACTTTATCGCCCAATTTATATCCTTTTTCCACTTCATCAATTACCTTTCCTTTCATATCGTCTGAAGGTGCAGGAACATTCGTTATAGATTCCATGATATCTACATTAAACGGCTTACCAATACTTTCAATCGGTTCAAGACCTTTTTGCGTACAGGCAGACTTTAATTTATGGTAAATCAATTTAATGCCTTCCTTAATGGGCTCAGCATCCGAAACAGTTTCGTTTGCTTTAATAGCCCTTTCAAAATCATCAATGGAAGGAATGATCGCTTTAAATACATCTTCCCCTGCCGAACGGATGATATCGGACTTTTCTTTGATGGTACGTTTACGGTAATTATCAAATTCTGAATACAATCTCAGGTACTTATCATTTAACTCGGCAATTTTTGCTTCGTAATTCGGAGATTGATTCGATTCGTCTTTTGTATCGCTGTTTGTATTTTCAGTTGCATTCTCCAACGCGGTTTCCTCTGCCGACTGTTCCGTTCCCGATTCCAAATTGTCGTCGGTTTGATTCATTTGATCTTTCTCGTTTTGTTCCATAGTAAAAATTTTGGCAAATGTAGCTAATCAATATGCTTGCCACTTGCAAAAATGAGAAAAATTGTCAGTTTTTAATGAATTTAAACTCCGTTCGGCGGTTATATTCCTGCTCTTTGTCAGAACAAGCGACACCGTTGGCACACCGGTTACGAATTTCCAATTCTCCCTTCCCTACTCCTTTCAATCGCGATTTGTCAATTCCTTTATTTACAAGGTATTCAATTACCGTATTCGAACGGTTTTGTGACAGTTTTAAATTTCCCGCATCGTCACCCTGGGCATCTGTATGGGAGATAACCTCGAGCTTCACTTTTGGGTCTGCTTTTAAAATCAGCAACACTTTATCCAGCACAATTTCACTTTCTGTTTCGAGGTTATACTTTGCCAATTCGTAATAAATGTTTTCTGAAACAGTGAGGTCTTTTTTATTGGTTGCGTTGAATTTTTTATACTTCATGGTAATGTCATCCTCTTCTTCCAGTTCACTGAGTTTTTCTACATCCACCGATAAAAGCTTATACTCAAAATTCCCGGAAGAATTCTTTTTAAACTCGGATACCACTTCACCATTTTGCTTCGCTAAAAAAACTTTTGGACCGCCTTTTGTTTTGGCATTCTGCTCAATCCGTATGCTGAGGTTTTGCGTGGTATCAATGTGTTTAAATACAAAATCTCCGTAACCATCGGTTGAAGTTTTGTTAATGGTATCTGAACTTCCTTTAATGAGGTAAACTTCGTGCTGGGTAAGCGGACTTTTATTTTTTTCGCCAATGAGCAGCTTTCCCGAAATATCGGCTGTGGCATACGCCGCATTTACCCGGCAAATATTCCTGAATGTTTTTTCTAGAACCTCAAAACTATCCGTCTCCACATACAATCTTCCCTTTGGATTTACAAGGAACAGCGAAGGGGTTTTAGAAACTTTAAAAGCGGATACTACTTTGTCTTTCATGCCATTCTCGGCCAGGTAATTCGTTTTTTTGCCGGTAAATTTTGATTTATTATAATTGGTTTCGGCAAGCAGCGACTGCCATTTTGCGAAATCTTTATCAATACAAATGGTTACGTATTCAATTTCACTGGCGCCCTTACACGAGTTATTCTGGTACTTGTTTAAAATGCGTTCCACATCGGCATTAAAAGCAACCAACTCTTTTGCCGATTTGTCGGATGAAAAAAAGTAAACCAGCACAAAACGGTCGGTGGTTGTTTTTCCGGAAGGCAAATCAATATTCGCGGCTTTTTTATCCTGATTTATTACAGCAACCCTCGAAAACGGAATTTTTTCACCTACCCTTAACTTATCGGCACTTTGAGCTTTGGCATTGCATGCGAATAACAGGAAGGATAAAAAAATTAAGTTTTTCATTTTTTCGAAAATTTAAATTCTGTTCGTCTGTTGTACTCGTGTTCTTTATCTGAACAATCCACATCATTTTTACAGCGGTTCCGTATTTCCAACTCACCCTTCCCTTCAGCAGTTAAGCGTTCTTTATTCACGCCAAGCGAAGTTAGGAAATCCGTTACAGTTTCAGAACGCTGTTCTGATAATTTCAGATTATTGTTGTCTTCACCTTGCGCGTCGGTATGGGAAGTCACTTTCAATTTAAAATCGGGGTACGCATCCAGTATCTGCTTAATCTTCAGTAATAATTTTTTTGAACCAGAAGTTAACGTACTTTCCCCTAACTCATAATATAAGGTTTCTGTAATAATAAAATTATTGAGGCTTTTGTCTTTAAAATTTGCCATTTGCATTTCCACATCGACATCAATTTTAATATCAGGCAGGGTTGAAAGTTCCGTTTTTAAAATGCGGTATTCAAAACCCTTATCTGTTGATTTAAACTTCCCTACAATCCTTCCGGATTGGGTGCCTAACATCACAAAATCAATTTTCTTATCCGGTTCGTTCACTGTTATCAGGTAATCCTGATCCAGATCCGGAATCTCCACATTAAAATCACCGAAACGGTTGGTCGTTACTTTTGCCACCGTATCCCGGGTTTTGCCCGATAAGATTACAATGGTTTTGTTCGCATAGGGAATCATGTCTTTCCCCTTCTGCTCAATCATTATTTTCAGCCGCAACACTTTAAAATTCACCATCTCCAGTCCGCAGTCAATTTCTGCCATCCCTTCCACAGTCCTTGTAAAACCGCATAATTCATTTTTTTCATTATATACAACCAAAATCGGGAAATCACTTTCCGATAGGTTAAACGCTTTAAATATGCTGGTTACCGGTGTGCGAAATACCTGCGTAGGAATTCGGTTTGAAAAATCGGGACTTGATTTTTTGCTTAGCTGACCGGAAAAATAAATCGGGAAGACTGTGATTTTTTTTTCATTAAATACAAAATGGGCACCGTTATACATCACTTCAGCAAGGGCTTCCGATTTCATATCGTAAAACAGGAACGCTTTTTTTTCAGGTTTGCTAAAATCGAATTCCATTTTAGTATTTGCCTTGTAGAGGTAGTCCATCTTTTTAAACGGCACAGGATTGGGAAAATTCTGGCAATGGCAATTAATGGCAAACAGTAAAATATAAAAAAGAACAAGGAACTTCATAGCTGGGCTTGGTTAATCGGGAAGATAAAATTTAAATTCTGTCCGTCGGTTTTGAGCATGCTCCTGCTCCAAACATTCTGTACCTTCCTTACATTTATTTAAAATCTCGGTTTCACCTTTTCCAATAGCTTTCAACCGTGTTTTCGGAATTCCTTTAGAACTGAAAAAAAGTGTAACGGCATTAGATTGCTTAAGCGACAGGCTTTGATTTTTTTCAGTTGCATCCTTAGAATCTGTGTGGGTAATAACTTCCAGACGCGTTTTAGGGTTTTCTTTTAAAAGAGCCACTATCCTGGTAAGTTTCGTAATGGCTTCCGGCGACAATACCACCTCTTTGGATTTAAATAAGTTTTCGGTACGGTTCAGGTTTTTCAGGCTCTTGTCTCCTTCAGGACGTGACCCAAAATCGGAATGTGGCCTCAGATACGGAATTTCAGCATCCAACAAAAGGTATTCGTAACCGTGTTCAGTTTTTGAAAACGGCGAAATGATATCCCCGGATTCTGTAGTTAAAAATACAGGCACCTCGTCCGCAATATTAGGTGTGGCTTTCATATATATTTTTAACGAGGATTGTGGGTTGATATGCTCCAGTATAAAGCCACCTTTTTCATCGAGGGTAATATGTTGAAGGGTGTCGGTACCCTTGATAAACCAAATGCCTTCGTTTGGTACCGCCGCCAAAGTTCCCTGCCCAAACATTACTTTACCTTTAATGCGGCTTTGGGGTTCAGGATTTAATTCCAGATTTCTCTTTTCATCCAAATAGGTAATCAGGGTTTTAAGGTCGGGGTTGATGGCCACAATCTTCCCTAACTCATCAATTAAAAAACTGTTTGTTGTTTCCTTTATTTTATAATTCTTTACAAATAAATCGTTGTATCCTTTTTGGGCAATGCAATTATTAAACTTAAGCAAATCATACTTAACCAGGTCTTGCGTCCATGCGATTTTATCACTTTGCAGCGCAACAGAAATAACGTCAAATCCATCGGAGGTTTTAAATCCTATATCTGAATATTTGGAATAGAGCTTTTTGTATTTGTAGAGGTTTTCTTTTGATTTGGAAACCGACGACGACCAAAAGAATAACAATACCATTTTATTCTGGTACGGGAAATTAAAACTTTGAATGGAATTATTTGTAGACGACAATACTAAATTGGGAGCGTTATCGCCTACTCTTAAGCCCGGCGTATCCTGTGCACGGCAAGGTGTGGCCAGCATCAGGTGAAGTGCAACATGTAAAAAGGCAAACTGATTCAATAAAAAATATTTCTTTCCCATGTTTTATAGTGCTCAATCTTTTATATAAAAAGATTATTTTTTTAATTGTAACTCAATCGCTTTATCGAGGCTTTCTCCTCTTAATCCTTTTCCAACAATAATGCCCTCGCCATCCACCAAAACGTTTGTTGGAATACTATTTACACCATACCTCACTGCCGCCGCGTTGGCCCATCCCCGTAAGTCGCTCACATGATATGGCCAGGCAAGCTGGTCTTTTTCAATGGCTTTTTTCCACGCTGCCTCGTTTTGATCCAATGATACACTAAGTACTTCAAAACCTTTTGCGTTTTTAAATTCTGATGTGTAGTATTTATTATAAGCCTTAACGACTTCGGGGTTTTCAGCCCTGCAGGGCCCGCACCAGCTTGCCCAGAAATCCACCAATACGAGTTTTCCTTTCAGTGAGGAAAGCGTAACCACATTACCCTGAGGTGTGGCCATCGTAATTTCAGGGGCTTTGTTTCCAAGATTAATGCCTTCTACCACATCAACCGTTACCTTACCTGTTTCCTGAGAAGTAGAATTGGAGGATACCGGTTTATTGCCTGTACAGGACCAAAGAAACAAAAATGCTAAAGCGCCTGTTGAAATGAGTTTCATGCGATTAATTATTTTTCCTGATGATTTCAGCGCCAATGGCATTTAAACGGCCATCAATATTCTGATATCCTCTGTCGATCTGGTTAATATTAAAAATAGTACTCTTTCCTTTCGCGCTCATGGCAGCAATCAATAATGCAACACCAGCCCGGATATCGGGTGATGCCATCTGTATTGCCCGAAGCTGAACCTTGCGGTCGAGCCCCATAACAGTTGCCCTGTGCGGGTCGCAAAGGATAATCTGCGCACCCATATCAATAAGCTTATCCACAAAAAATAAGCGGCTTTCAAACATTTTTTGATGAATCAATATATTTCCTCGGGCCTGCGTTGCCGTAACTAATATGATACTAAGCAAATCTGGCGTAAAACCCGGCCAGATGGCATCTGCAACCGTAAGCATCGATCCGTCAATAAATGATTCGATTTCATAGTGATCCTGTGACGGAATGTAAATATCGTCTCCCCTTCGTTCCATTTGAATACCTAAACGCGAAAACACTTTTGGAATGCAACCAAGGTTGTCATAGGATACATTTTTGATTGTAATTTCTGATTTCGTCATAGCAGCCATCCCTATAAAGGAGCCGATTTCAATCATATCAGGAAGGATCCGGTGGCTTGTGCCTTTTAATGAAGTAACGCCTTCGATGGTAAGCAAATTAGAACCTACGCCTGTAATTTTTGCGCCCATCCGGTTAAGCATTTTACATAACTGCTGTAAATAAGGTTCACAGGCGGCATTATAAATGGTTGTGGTGCCTTCCGCCAGTACAGCAGCCATCACGATATTTGCTGTCCCCGTTACCGACGCTTCATCCAGGAGCATGTAAGCCCCTTTTAATTTTTCCGCGGTAACTTTAAAATTCTCGGTATCATGATCGTATTCAAACTTCGCACCCAGGTTTTCAAATCCAATAAAGTGGGTATCCATACGGCGGCGACCAATTTTATCACCACCTGGTTTAGGCATATACGCTCTCCCAAATCTTGCGAGCATCGGACCAATGATCATGGTAGAGCCTCTCAAACCACCACCTTTCTTTTTAAATTCAGCAGAAACAAGGTAATCAACGTTTATAGCATCCGATTGAAAGGAATATTCTTCATGCCCGGTTTTTTCAACTTTTACACCTAAATCCTTTAGCAGGTCAATCAGTTTATTAATGTCAACGATGTCAGGTATGTTACTGATTGTAACTTTTTCAGGGGTTAACAAAACAGCGCATAAGATCTGAAGGGCTTCATTTTTAGCACCTTGCGGGATGATTTCTCCTTTTAATTGCTTTCCACCTGTTACTTCGAAAATTGCCATAAATTAGGATGTTGGACGGTTGTTATTGTTTCTGTGTTTGAATTTATTTTTATTTTTTTTGTGCCTGTTTTTGTTATTTCCTCCGCCTGCATTTACAGTAATCGGCATTTGATTATTATGGTTCTTATTTTTCAATTCATTGGCATGCGTAAGCGCTGAACTTTCATCAATCTGAAGTTCGTTGTTAGTCATTTCCTTGAATTGTTTAAAAATGACATCGTCCGTAACTGAATCTTTGTTCCAGTTCACATATGATTTTTTTAAGTGATTTGCGATGAGGCGTGTTAACTCCTTTTTTTCAGGGCCTTCTTCAAACTTTTTAGCCTCTTCAATAATTCGTTCAATGGTTTTTCCATAATGCTTGTACCGTATCTTTGTGGCCGGATAGGGAACTGTTTTAGGTTTTGTTGTGAACGTTTCGGCGTTTGGTCGTGGATAAGGAGAATCCACATCCAATTTAAATTTGGAAATCAAAAATAAATGGTCCCATAATTTGTGCGTAAAATCAGCTATGTCACGTAAATGCGGGTTCAGTTGACCCATGATCTGAATAATGGCCCGGGCGCATTTATTACGTTCATCTCTGTCTTCAATGGTTATGCAATGTTCAATCATTACCTGAATATTTCTTCCGTATTCAGGGATTTCTAATTTTGGGAGCTGTGTATTGTATTCCATCCGTTATTTATAAACCATAAATATAAGTAATTTTAGCTCATGAGAGACGTTAATCCCACGAGATATAAAGACTCTCCCGTTGATAAATCTGAAGTGAAATTCAGAGTTTTTAATCGCGTGCAGTACCGTTAAAGGTTTGAAAAATTTTTCATGAACACTTTTTCACCATCACAAAATCATTCATCTGGTAGTTATTGCCAATATCAAAATCTTCTACCTTTTCAATTTTAAATCCGTTTTTAAAATAAAAGTTAACCGACTTAAAATTTTGACGGTTAACAGTGAGTGTTAAAGACTTAGGATGAATCAGTTCAATTAATAAACCAAGTGCCCGGGTGCCTGTTCCCTTATTTGATTGTTGCTGGTCGATATAAAATTTATGCAGAAAGTAGTCTTGGTCTTTTAACTTTTCAACCGATATAAAACCAATATCGTTTCCATCATTTTTTATCAGATAAATTACATGATTTTTTGTGTGGATTTGTTCCTTCAGACTTGTAAGACTATACATTTTATTGAGCATGTAATTAACCTGAGCTTGCCCAATTATTGGTACGTAATGCTGATTCCATATTACATCCGCAAGGTTGGAAATGGTTAACAAGTCATTTTCTGAAGCTTTTTCGAGGTGTAACATTACAACAAGTATTTATGTATCTTTGTGCCACATTCGCAGCACTTTTGAAACCGAATATACAGCAAAAAATATCAATCAAAAACCGGAGAGCATCCTTCGACTATAGCTTTATTGAAAAATATACCGCCGGAATTGTACTGGTTGGGACGGAAATTAAAGCCATTCGTGAAGGTAAAGCCTCTCTGGTAGATAGTTATTGTTATTTCCGGAATGGAGAACTGTTTATCAAAAACCTGAACATCAGTATTTATACCGAGGGGAATTTGTATAACCACGAGCCAACACGGGAACGGAAATTATTGCTCAACCGGCAGGAACTGAATAAGCTTCAAAAAAAAATGACCGATAAAGGCCTGACCATCATACCTACTGTATTGTTCACTTCAGATAATGGGTATGCCAAAGTTGAAATCGCGGTAGCAAAAGGGAAAAAAATGTTTGATAAACGGGAAGATCTAAAGACAAAAGACCTAAACCGTGAAATGAGTCGAAAATTTAAATAAAAGACTAATAATCAATTCTTGTATGAAACAACTCTTTTTTCTGGCAGCACTATTAAGCTTGTCCTGCCTTTCATGTAAAGCAAAAAAAGAGGCGGTCAAAAATACGCCTTCAGAACCAGCTGCAAGTAATTTGGCACCTTCCAGCGATACCAGCAACACATACGCACTGATAGTTTCTTTTAAAAGCCAGGGAGCCGGTATTCCAACCGAACAACGGGCGGATTTATTGAAATATGTTGAAAATCACCCAAAGAAGCCTGCCTATGCTATGGTGTTATGGGGTCGTGAAGGCGAGACGGATTACTGTTTCAAATTAAGTGAAATGACGGGTGAAAAAGAAAAAAATCAGTTTTTGACCGATATAAAAAAAATGATGAAGGGTAATTATCTCGTAGAAATCGCAGAAAACTCGGAAAGCCTTCATCAGGGACGATAATTTTATCAACCATTACTTCATTGCGATTTTGTACCAAATGTTGCATGTTTTTAAACATTAAAATAAGTTTTTACCGTTAAATTGTGGAAAATCAGGTCAAATGCAACCTGATTTTTTTGTATTTTTGCAGCCTAACTAAAACTAAATTCTTTTATAATGAACGAAATTGGATTAAAAGCACAAGATGCTTCTGTTGCCCAATTAGGCTTAGCAAACGTTGAAATGGCTTATTGGAATTTACATCCGTCTGAATTGGTTGAAGAGACTATTGTTCGCGGACAGGGTGTGTTAACCGATGTTGGTGCTTTAGCAATTGATACCGGAGAATTTACAGGTCGTTCCCCTAAAGATAAATTTGTTGTATATGATGAAAATACGAAAGACAGTGTTTGGTGGGGTGATGTGAACAACCGGTTTGAATCAGATAAGTTTGATGCTTTACATAACCGCATGCTGGCTTACTTAGGAAATAAGGAAATTTGGGTAAGAGATGCGTATGCCTGTGCCGATCCTTCATTCCGAATCAACATTCGCGTTGTGAACGAGACGCCATGGGCTAATTTGTTCTCGTACAATTTGTTCTTACGTCCTACAACGGATGAAATAAAAACGTTTAAACATGACTGGACAATTTTAAACGCTCCTGGATTTAAAGCGGATCCAAAAATCGACGGGACGCGTCAGCATAATTTTGCGATCATTAATTTCACAAAGAAAATGATTCTGATTGGCGGAACCGGTTATACAGGAGAAATTAAGAAGTCGATTTTCGCCGTGTTAAATTATATTTTACCGCATGAGAAAAAAGTGCTTTCCATGCACTGTTCCGCAAATATTGGGAAAGACGGAGATACCGCTATTTTCTTTGGATTGTCGGGAACCGGAAAAACCACTTTATCGGCCGATCCAAACCGTAAGTTAATTGGCGACGACGAGCATGGCTGGGCAGATAAATCTGTATTTAATTTTGAAGGCGGTTGCTACGCGAAATGTGTGGATTTAACAGCAGAGAAAGAACCACAAATATTTAACGCCATTAAATTTGGTTCATTATTAGAAAACATAAATTTTTATCCTGATACCACAACGGTTAATTATGCGGATATTAGTCGTACAGAAAATACCCGTGTGAGTTATCCGGCAAATTATATTGATAATGCCGTAACACCAGCTATTGGCGATATTCCAAAAAATATTTTCTTTTTAACCTGTGATGCCTTTGGAGTTTTGCCTCCGATATCCAAATTAAATACCGGCCAGGCCATGTATAATTTCATTTCAGGATATACTGCGAAAGTGGCAGGAACCGAAATGGGAATTACAGAACCAACCACCACCTTTTCAGCCTGTTTTGGAAAAGCATTTTTACCTTTGCATCCAACCAAATACGCTGAACTGTTAGGTGAAAAACTGAAAAAACACAATGTAAACGTTTGGTTGTTGAATACCGGATGGGTTGGCGGTTCTTATGGTGTTGGCAGCCGTATCAAATTATCCTATACCCGCGCGTTAATTACAGCAGCGTTAAACGGAGAATTGGATAAAGCGGAAATGGGAACAACAAATTTCTTTGGATTAAAATTCCCAAAAGCCTGCAAAGATGTTCCTTCAGAAATTTTAGACCCTCGTAATTCATGGGCGGATAAAGCAGCATATGATGCGAAAGCTAAAAATCTTGCTGAGCAATTTATCAAAAATTTTGATCAGTATTCCTCCGTTGCTAATTCAGAAATTCTGGCGGCTGCCCCTAAAGTGGAACAGGAAGCATAATTTCAATTTCATTAACTCACTTAAAAAGCCTCAGTTTATTGGGGCTTTTTTTATGAATTTAATTTAAGTTGATTCAACTCGCGCAGAGTCAGGTTTCTATGATGATAGGTGTCCACCCAGGCCCCTTCCTTTTTCTTGAAAACCACTACACCAAAGCCAAACAATTTCTGAAAATCCTGTTCCAGTACGTAGGGAGTAGTTTGAGGTGTAATGGTAATTTCGCCATCATTAAAAACTGTACGGCAACTAAGAATTGTTGGTGCGGTTTGATTTGACGCGCTTGCTGGTCCATCCATTTGCCCTGGCCGTAAAAAAAATTCAAGCTTCAAATTTTGATAGGATTGCTGAAATTTTTCACGAATAAAAGATATATTTTGATGTTCATTAATAACCATTTGAATTATAAACTGTCGAAAAACCGGAGTTTGTTCTGTGTTTCTTTAAGTTGTGTTTCCAGACTGGCGATACGCTCCAGCAATCTGGTGATCACGTCGATGCCTTCAATATTGATATCAAGTTCATAATGCAAACGCACCAAGCGTTCCAGGTCCTTCAATTGGTCGTGGTTCAGGTAATTTGAATTTTCAACATTCACAATCTCAATTAAACCGAGGTTACTCAATTGATCGATGAACGATCGTTCAATATCATGATGCGTACAAAATTCGGTAACAAGAATTAAATTATGCGTTTCCATTTTTCCGGATATTAGATAGTTCCCTGAATAGTTCCTTCTCTTTGTCTGTTAAACCCATCGGAAGCTTCACCTGGTAGGTTATGTAGAGGTCGCCATATTCTCCTTCGCGCTTGTAAACCGGAAAACCCTTTCCTTTTAACTTCACTTTGGTGCCGCTCTGCGTTTCAGGTGCCGCTTTTAGTTTTACTTTTCCGTCCAGTGTATCAATAACTACCTCTCCCCCAAGCATGGCTGTATACAAGTCCAGATCAACATTCATATATAAATTTGCCCCTTCTCGTTTAAAACGCGGGTGGTCAGAAATTAAGAATGTGAGGTATAGATCTCCGTTCGGACCACCATTTGCACCAGGAGTTCCGTGCCCTGGAATTTTTATTACCTGTGCGTTTTCGACACCTGCCGGAATCGTTAACCGAATATTTTTACCATTAACCGTAAGGGTACGTTTATGGGTTTTATACACATCCAGCAAGTCAAGGTGAAGTTCAGCATTTAAATCCTGACCCCTGAATTTTGTTTGCCGTCCTTTCCCCGAACCTGCGCCATACATGGACTCAAAAAAATCAGAGAAATCTCCAAAGTCGCTATAATCGGTAGTGTATTGGCCAGAGTTGTAGTTGCCCGAGGAACCACGGTTTTGTTTAGAAGCTTTTTCATACTCTTCACCATGCTTCCAGTCTTTCCCGTACTTGTCGTATTTTTTCCGTTTTTCCGGATCACTTAAAACTTCATTCGCTTCATTAACCTGTTGAAATTGTTTTTTTGCATTCTCATCATTCGGATTAATATCAGGATGGTATTTGCGAGCAAGCTTACGATAGGCTGCTTTTATCTCAGCCTCACTTGCTGAAGAAGGGATTCCGAGTACTTTATAATAATCAATAAATTCCATGCAAAAATTCCACTTTCTATAGGTAAATCTACTTTTAAAATTAAAAATAAAATTACATTTTTCTTATTCTTCAGGCTTATGACGAGCATCAGCCGCAGTAAGATTATTGTCAGTTTAAAAATAAAGTACAGAATGTAATTTATTTGTAAATGCATACCTTTAAAACATAAAATTATTATGGAAGAACATTTAGAAAGCTCAGAATTTATCTCTGATATGGTAATTGGAATGAGCGACGGATTAACAGTTCCTTTTGCTTTAGCAGCCGGACTTAGTGGCGCAGTAGACACGAATGCCATTGTTATAACGGCGGGTTTGGCGGAAATTGTTGCGGGATGTATTGCCATGGGTTTGGGAGGTTACCTTGCCGGTAAAACAGAACAAGAGCATTATGCTCATGAATTGAAACGTGAATATGAAGAAGTTGAAAGCATGCCTGAGAAAGAAATTGAAGAAGTAAAAGAAGTATTTGCCGATTACGGCTTAAGTCCGGAGTCGCAACATTTAATCGCGATGGAACTTTCCAAAAACAAAGATAAATGGGTTGATTTCATGATGCGTTTTGAACTTGGACTTGAGAAGCCTCATGAAAACAGAGCGAGAAACAGCGCACTCACGATTGGCATTTCCTATATAGTCGGCGGCCTGCTGCCTTTATCGGCATATTTTTTCACCGATACGCCTTTACAGGGTTTAGTGGTGTCGGCAATCATTACAACAGTTTGTCTTTTTATTTTTGGATATTTTAAAAGTAAAGTAACCGGCCAACATCCGTTTTACGGGGCTTTAAAAGTAACACTTATTGGAATCGTTGCTGCGGGAGCGGCTTTCGGAATCGCAAAATTAATTTCAGCCTAAATTATATGACCCTGATTGATCAATACGTTCAGCAAAACCTATTTGGGAAAACACTGGGAATGGATTTTAAAATTATTGAACCTGGTTTGGTACATTATTTTCTTACTATTAAGCCAGAACATTTAGCCACTCCAAAAGCTGCGCATGGCGGGGTTATTTCTGCTTTAATGGATGGGCTATTAGGTGTGACAGCGCTTTCCGTTTCGGCCGAAGAAAATCATATTGTGTCTACGGTTGAATTCAAAATCAATTTTTTGGCTGCTGCTTTTGTAGGGGATACATTAAGAGGTATTGGTAAGGTTGAACACAAGGGCAAACGTTTGATCGTAACCAGTGCGGATATTATTTGTCATGAAAGGAATAATTTAGTGATTGCGAAAGCAATTGGAACATTTAATACCTATCCTGCTGAAAAGGCAGGGTATATAGTTTAAATTGTTGTTTTGGTTCTTATCGCCTGGTCAATTATATCTGTTCACTTCACCCGATAGTTACCTGGGCTTTTGCAAGAAGAAGTCAAAAGCATTTCCCCTGCGATCGCAATATGGTTATCGCCTTCAGCAACGATGAAAACCAATTATAAAGCTCTTAACAAACTATTGATGCTTGTTTTCTCCGTTAAAATTTTATGCAAATCAGCGATTGCTACCCTATCCTGTTTCATGGTATCGCGGTGGCGAATAGTAACGGTTTTATCTTCTAAACTCTGATGATCAACTGTAATGCAGAATGGGGTACCAATAGCATCCTGTCTTCGGTACCGCTTACCAACGGTATCTTTTTCATCGTAAGCTACCATGAAATCGAATTTTAAGTCTTTCATAATGCTTTCGGCTAATTCAGGCAAGCCATCTTTTTTAACCAAAGGGAAAACCGCGGCTTTATAAGGAGCTAACGCCGGAGGCAAATTCAACACCGTTCTAGAATCCCCGCCCTCCAATGCTTCTTCTTTCAAAGAGGATGCTAATACAGATAAAAAGAGCCTGTCTAAACCTACAGATGTCTCCACAACGTAGGGCACATAACTTTCGTTTGTTTCGGAATCGAAATACTGCAATTTCTTTCCCGAAAATTCCTGGTGTTGTTTTAAATCGAAATCAGTACGTGAGTGAATGCCTTCGAGTTCTTTAAAACCAAAGGGGAACTGATGCTCGATGTCGCAGGCAGCGTTAGCATAGTGCGCTAGTTTTAAATGGTCGTGGTAGCGGTATTTCTCTGCTCCAAGTCCTAACGATAAATGCCAGTTCAAACGAGCTTTTTTCCAGTATTCGTACCAGTCCATTTCAGTACCTGGTTTCACAAAAAACTGCATTTCCATTTGTTCAAATTCACGCATTCTGAAAATAAACTGACGGGCAACAATCTCATTTCGGAATGCTTTACCAGTTTGAGCAATTCCGAAAGGTAATTTCATTCGCCCGGTTTTTTGCACATTCAGGTAATTCACAAAAATTCCCTGCGCTGTTTCAGGCCTCAAATAAATGATGTTACTTTCATCCGTCACGGCGCCGGTAGAGGTATTGAACATCAAATTAAACTGGCGTACATCTGTCCAGTTTTTTGTTCCGCTTATAGGGCAAACAATTTCAAGGTCTAATATAATTTGTTTAACCTCGTCCAAATTATTGGCGTTTAGCGCCATTTTGAAACGTATGTTTATGGAATCAATTTTGTCCTGGTACTCTTTTACTCTGGCGTTTGTAGAGCGAAACATGTCAGCATCAAAATTTTCGAAGCGTTTGGCTGCTTTTTCGACTTCCTTATTAATTTTATCTTCGATTTTAGCTACATGTTCTTCTATCAGAACATCAGCGCGATAACGCTTCTTACTGTCCTTATTGTCAATTAATGGATCGTTAAATGCATCTACATGGCCACTGGCTTTCCATGTTGTAGGATGCATAAATATCGCTGCGTCAATACCTACAATATTTTCGTGGATCTGGACCATGGCTTTCCACCAGTAATCGCGGATGTTTTTTTTCAATTCGGCTCCCATCTGTCCGTAATCATATACCGCACTTAACCCGTCGTAGATCTCACTACTTTGAAAAATAAAACCATATTCCTTGCAATGTGAAATAATGTTTTTAAAAAAGTCTTCGGGTTTTATAGTACTCATAGTGTCAGGTTTTAGATCTTGTTTTTAAAATCAAGGTTCAAAAATAATATTATTATTAATTAATCATCCAATTATCAATTAAACGGATCTTACCAACAAAAACAGCAATTAAAGAAACGGCGTTTTTCCCGGGGCTTAAGTGTTTAAGTGGCATCAGCGTTTCCGCCTCACACACCTCATAATAATCGAGTTTCATTTCCGGAACCTGATCTACCTTTTGCAGGACAAAGCGTTTCGCAGCATCTACACCTTCATTTTTGATGATAAGGACTGCTTCCTGCATCCATTTGGGAATTTGTGCTGCAATTTTTCTTTCTTCACCGGTTAAACGCATGTTCCTCGAACTCATGGCTAGCCCATCGGCTTCCCTCAAAATGGGGCAAGCAACAATTTCTGTATTTAGATTCAATTGCTTCACCAAACTCTTCACAATCATTACTTGCTGGTAATCTTTACTTCCAAAAAACGCGAGATCGGGCTGTATATTTTTTAATAAAATACTTACCACCTGCGCCACACCGTTGAAATGACCTGGTCGGTGTGCAGCTTCAAGAATAGTATCGAGGTATCCGAAATCAAATTCCCGTACATCTTTTTCAGGATAAACATCGTTTACATCTGGCATATACAAGAGGTCACAGGAGGCACTCTTAAGTAATTCGATATCTTTTTCGGGTGTTCTTGGATAATGGGTTAAATCCGAGGCATTATTAAACTGGGTTGGATTGACAAAAATGCTGCAAATGGTAAAATCAGTTTGTTTTCTGGATATTTCAATGAGAGAGATGTGACCCGGGTGAAGGGCACCCATGGTAGGAACAAACCCAATCTTTTTTCCTTTTAGCTTTTCCTCTGCTACAAGGGTTATAATCTCTTTAATTTTACGGACAACAAGCATTATTTAAGCTTTTTATGGAAATTAACGGGCTCAAAGCTAAATATTACTTTGATATATGGATTTTTTTTTATTACTTTTGTATGTCGTTAAACCCACCACCTAAATCAATCTAATATATGAGAAAAGCAAGAGTTCTTTTTGTGTCACAAGAGATTACCCCTTATTTAGATGAAACCCATATCGGGAAAATTGCCAGAAGATTACCACAGGCTATTCAGGAAAGAGGGAAAGAAATAAGAACTTTTATGCCAAAATACGGGAATATTAACGAAAGACGGCATCAGTTACATGAAGTAATCCGTTTATCAGGAATGAATATTGTGATCAATAATGCTGACCATCCTTTGATTATTAAGGTTGCCTCTATTCCCACTGCTAGAATGCAGGTATATTTTATTGACAATGATGATTATTTTCAACGTAAAGCTGTTTTAACGGACAAAGCCACCGGAAAATATTTTGACGATAATGATGAGCGCACCGTTTTCTTTAACCGTGGTGTTATTGAAACAGTGAAAAAGTTGGGTTGGGCACCGGATGTTATACACTGTCACGGTTGGTTTACCGGTTTAATCCCTTTATACATTAAAAAAGCGTTTTCAGAAGATCCCCTGTTTTCTGAAACAAAAATAGTTTTCACACTTTATGATGAGGAATTTACCAAGTCGCTTAATAAAAAGATCGTAGATAAGGCAATTATTGATGGTGTAACCAAAAAAGAACTTAAGCATCTGGAAGACGCTTCCTACGTGAATCTTATGAAACTTTCTATGGATTTTGCTGACGGAATTACTTTTGGCAGCGAAACCATTAACGAAGAATTGGTTAAATACGCGAAAAAAACCGGAAAACCACTTTTAGAATTTAAAGGCGAAGCTGAATACGCTGATGCTTATAATGAATTTTATGACTTAGTTCTTGAAGACACTTCTATTTTAGCTGATTAAGAAATTAAATACATTTAACTATTAAAAACGCATAATTTTCAGTAATTATGCGTTTTTATTTACCCTATGAGCAAATTTAACGTTGTATTAGTTTTACTGGTTTTCACGCTTTTATTTTCATGTAAGAAAAAGGAAGATGAAAGTGTTCTTGGCCTCGATGTACAACCTGAAAATGACATGATTGGGTTAACAATTACGGATACCACATCGATTTTAATGTACACTCAAAAAGTTGAGAATACCATTAGGTCATACAACGATCAATATAAATTTCTCGGTTCAAACCAGGATCCAATTTTTGGAAGAACGGACGCGAGTATTTATACTAATATCTCTATATCCAATAATTTAACCAATGTCAGTTTTGGCGCGAACCCTGTATTGGACTCGGCTGAACTGGTTATTTATTTTCCGGGGCAAGCAATCGGCGATACATCAACACCTCTAAAGTATGATGTTCATTTATTATCAGAGAAAATGGTTGCCGGCACTACCTACTCTGTTTCGAGCCACCTGCAAAAATCCTCATCAACAGTATGTTCAGTCACAGGAAAATTGAAATTAAGAGGCACAAAAACCTGTTTGGTTTTGCCACTGGAATATAATATGGCTCAATACATATTACAGACAACATCTAACTTAATAAACAATGCTGCTTTTCAAAATGCCTACAAAGGATTTTATATTACCACAGCGAATTCGGTTTTAGGTACGCCAGGCTCCGGAGCAATCAGGCGTTTCGATCTGGATTCGGAGGTTTCTGGCTTGAATCTCTATTATCATGATGGTAACTCAGTAAATACAAAAGGGCAAACATTTCTTTTCAGTTTCCGAGGGAATGATGCGGTGAGATTTAATCACATTGATCATAATTATGTCGCTGGTGCATCGCAGAATTTATACGATCAGATATCCGGGACTGAAAATGCGGCTTTGATCAAAGGTGAATCGAACGTTTATCTGAATTGTTTTGGCGGAACCCGGACAAAAATTTACCTTCCTTATATCCAAAACCTTGTTGATTCCCATAAAGTGTCTATTAACCGAGCTGAATTGATCGTTAAAGTAGATGATATCACTAGTCCGTATACCTATAAATATGGTTATCCGGCTAACCTTGCCCTAATCGTTTGTAATGCGGACGGTGTTGAAGAATTGGTATATGATCAACTTGAAACGTCTGATTTTGTTAAATACGGAGGAAATTATGATGGTACAAAGAAACAGTATGTTTTTAATATCGACCGTCAGATTCAAAAAATCTTAAATGGGGAAGTGGGAAACTATGGTTTTTATTTAGTAAACGCGTCTCCAAACCGTTCGATTGTGATCAGACGGGATGATCGAATGAACCGTGTTGTGCTAGGTGGGACGTCAAACGCAAACTTCAAACCGGTTTTCAAACTTACTTATATTAAATATCCATACGATAAATAGAATTTATGCGAATCGCTCTCATCACAGATGGAATTTCACCTTATGTTTTGGGAGGTATGCAAAAACATTCGTTCTACTTAGCTAAGTATTTTGCGAAAAATAAAATCTATATCGATTTGATTCATTTTAATGACTCATCAATCGATATTGAAAAATTGGAGATTTTCAGTTCCGAAGAGAAAAGGTTCATTAATTCCATTGTACTTCAATTCCCTACTACTCTAAAATTCCCCGGACATTATATTTTCAAGTCATACCTGTATTCCTGCCAGGCATTTCTCGCAATAAAGGGAAACTTAAAGAATTATGATTTTATTTACACAAAAGGATTCACTGGTTGGAAATTGATATCTGAAAAAAAAAAGGGAAATGTCAGTTGCTGTAACATCGGCGTTAATTTTCACGGTTACGAAATGTTTCAAATCGCTCCCGACTTCAAATCCAAAATGGGGCAATTCTTATTGAGGCCATTTGTCAAAACCATCACCCGGCAAGCAGATGTAGTTTTTTCTTACGGCGAAAAAATTACAGAAATCATTACCTCCTTAGGTGTAAACAAAAGCCGCATTGTGGAAATTCCTTCGGGTGTTGAACGTAATTTCATTTCCTCATCAATCTTTCCAAAAAATAATTTTCCAACAAAATTTGTTTTTTTAGGTCGCGCAGAACGTAGAAAAGGTATTATTGAACTTAATGACGTTTTAAAGAGTTTAATTTTAGAAAATCAGCCCTTTTCTTTTGAATTTATTGGCCCAATTGTAGATTCAATGAAAATTAATCATGAATCAGTTATCTACCACGACGAAATAAGGGATACTAAAAGAATTAAACAAATACTCGTTAACGCTGATGTTTTGGTTTGTCCTAGTTGGAGCGAAGGATTTCCAAACGTTATTCTTGAGGCAATGGCTTCTGGCTTAGCGATCATTGCAACAAACGTTGGCGCTGTCGGAACAATGGTGAGCGAAAAGAATGGCTGGATTATACGTCCCGGAAACAAACCAGACCTGAAACGCGCTTTGCTTCAAGCGATACATCCTAAGGAATTGGCTACAAAAAAAGAAAATTCACTCAAATTGATACAATCGCAATTCAATTGGGACGTAATTGCTGACCTTACCATTAAATCCATAAAATCGCTTTCTGCGTAATTCCCCTCACTTACGACCAACTATCCACTGTGTGTAAACTGTGTGTAAATTGAACCTCCTGTTCCTACAATAGTTTTTTATATTTGCCACAAAAACACCACTATGTCTGCACTTACCGCTACACACTTTCAATTTCCTAAACAGAAGAGCTTTTATAAAGGCAAAGTTCGTGATGTTTATAATATCGACGATAAGTACCTTGTTATGGTGGCAAGTGATAGAATAAGCGCGTTCGATGTGGTATTGCCAAAAGGAATTCCCTATAAAGGCCAGGTATTGAATCAAATCGCGTCAAAATTTTTAAACGCTACTAAAGATATAGTTCCAAACTGGGTACTCGACGTGCCGGATCCTGTAGTTACAATTGGCCGTGTTTGTCAACCCTTCAAAGTAGAAATGGTAATTCGCGGCTACCTTGCTGGCCATGCCGCTCGTACCTATCAGCAGGGACTACGTACGCTTTGTGGTGTAACGCTTCCCGAAGGTTTAAAAGAAAGCGATAAATTTCCTCAACCGATTATCACGCCAACTACCAAAGCCTCTGAAGGTCATGACGAAGACATCAGTAGAGAAGAAATTTTTAAACAAGGTATTGTAGAAGAAAAATACTATGTGCAGTTAGAAGATTACACGCGAAAACTATTTGCCCGCGGACAGGAAATTGCCAATAAAATGGGATTAATTCTAGTTGATACAAAGTACGAATTTGGATTATGTGACGGACAAGTATACTTAATGGACGAAATTCATACACCCGATTCGTCACGGTATTTTTACCTTCAAGGCTACGAAGAAAGGCAATCAAAAGGTGAGGAACAAAAACAATTAAGCAAGGAATTTGTGAGACGCTGGTTGATTGAAAATGGGTTTCAGGGAAAAGAAGGACAAACTGTCCCGGAAATGAGCGAAGATTGGATTAAAGAAATTTCTGACAGATACATAGAATTGTATGAGAAAGTTACTGGAGAAGGTTTTATTAAACACCCAACCGACCAGATCCATCAGCGCGTTGAAAAAAACATATTAGCATCTTTGTCGAAACTGGGGTTGAATTAACATCATTTTTTAATTAGTTCACGAGAAATTGTGGCTGTTTGCGTATCTTTATATTCTTAAAATTTTAATTAAAATGTATCAAAAAATCAGCAACAACATTCTTGAAACAATTGGGAACACACCTCTTGTTAAAATAAATAGTATCACAAAAGATTTACCTTGTACAGTTCTTGCAAAAATAGAAACTACCAATCCTGGAAACTCAATTAAAGACCGTATGGCTTTAAAAATGATCGAAGATGCTGAAAAAGATGGGCGTTTAAAACCAGGAGGAACCATCATTGAAGGAACAAGTGGTAATACGGGAATGGGTCTCGCGATTGCAGCCATTATCAAGGGGTACAAGTGTGTTTTCACTACCACAGATAAACAAAGTAAAGAAAAAGTTGATGCTTTAAGGGCTTTTGGCGCAGAGGTAGTAGTGTGCCCAACAGATGTTGAACCTGAGGATCCAAAGTCTTATTATTCCGTATCGTCAAGATTAGTGAAGGAAATTCCGAATTCATGGAAACCTAATCAATACGATAATAAATCGAATTCGGTTGCACATTATGAACAAACCGGACCCGAAATTTGGGAACAAACTGAAGGAAAAATTACCCATTTAGTTGTAGGTGTTGGAACTGGCGGTACTATAAGCGGTACAGGAAAATACCTAAAGGAAAAAAATCCAAATATTAAAGTATTGGGAATCGATACTTACGGCTCCATCTTTAAAAAACTGAAAGAGACCGGAATCATCGATAAAAATGAAATTTATCCTTATATCACCGAAGGAATTGGGGAAGACTTTTTACCGGAAAACGTGGCTATCGATTTAATTGATCATTTTGAAAAAGTAACCGATAAAGATGCCGCGATCATGACACGCCGGATTCCACGCGAGGAAGGGATTTTTGCAGGTAACAGCGCAGGTTCTGCTATGGCTGGTTTAATGCAGATGAAAGACATGTTTAAAAAAGGTGATGTTGTTGTTGTGATTTTTCATGATCATGGAACCCGGTATCTTGGAAAAATGTTTAATGATGATTGGATGCGTGACAGAGGTTTTCTTGAAATTAAAAAGCCGAAAGCCATAGATCTTATTTCTTCTCATAAAAATAAAAAACTTCTTACGATTGATACTAATGCCAGCGTAACAGATGCACTGGATATCATGAATAAATATGGCATTTCTCAAATACCTGTTAAAGACGGCGATAAATTTGTAGGATCACTGAATGATACGTTTCTTTTTTCAAAATTGATTGAAAATAATTCCCTTAAGTCGCATAAAGTTTCTGAAATTATGCAGGCGCCTTTTCCGTTTGTAAACGATCAAACGTTAATGGAAGATATTTCTAAATTAATAACTAGGGAAAACAATGCCGTTCTAATGACAGATCTGGCGGGTACAACACACATTATTACCAAGCATGATTTGATACAGGGAATTTCTCAAATGAGTAATTAACCTTTTATCATCAACTTTCTCTTCTTACAAAAATTAACAGCTAAACGGGATTATTTAATTGTATATTTAATAAACAATACAGATTGATAGGCTGATTAAGTTTTAAATGATGTATCTCAAAAGACCTTAAAATTAAAAATTATGAAAAAAATTACCATTCTAGCTAGCTTGTTTTTTGCTTTTACTGCAATAATTGCCCAAAACAAACGTCCTGATAACTGGTTTAATTTAGATGCCCAAAAAGACAACGTAAACGGTGTTGGAACAGAACGTACCTATGAAGAATTATTGAAGGGCAAAAAGTCCAAAACAATTATTGTAGGTGTGCTTGACAGTGGTGTGGATTACATGCATGAAGATTTAAAAGATGTGATGTGGACCAATCCGGGTGAGATAGCTGGAAATGGAATTGATGATGATAAAAACGGTTACATTGATGATATTCATGGATGGAACTTTATGGGAAGCAAGGACGGTAAAAATGTAGAAAAAGATAACTTGGAACTTACCCGTGTTTATAAATCATTAAAAGATAAGTATGATGGGAAAACGGAATCAGACCTTAAAACGAAAGCAGAAAAAAAGGAGTTTAAGTTTTGGCAGGTAGTGAAGGCTGATTATGAAAAAGAAAAAGATCAGGCAGAATCACAAGCGAACCAGTACCGATTCATAAAAGAAGCTGTTGGCGGCGTAGTGGAAAAAATTAAGAAAGAAAAAGGAGTTGAGAAAGTAACCCTTGAGGATCTTAAAAATTTTGATGCGAAGGAGCAGAAAGATAAACAAGGCAAAATGATTGCCATTGCACAAGGCTCATCCGGAATGGAAGTGGAAGATTTATTGCATCAGTTAACCGAAGCACTTGCCTCCATGGATGGTTCAAGGCTCGATGTAAATGCAGATACACGGGCTATTGTCGGAGATAATTACAACGATTATTCTGAACGGTATTATGGTAACGCAGATTGCAAAGGGCCTGCGGCTTTTCATGGTACGCATGTTGCAGGTATCATAGGAGCAACACGAAAAAATGGAATTGGAATTGATGGTGTTGCCGATAACGTCCGAATCATGAGCGTAAGGTGTGTTCCTGACGGAGATGAACGCGATAAAGATGTTGCCAATGCGATACGCTATGCCGTAGACAACGGGGCATCCATTATCAATATGAGTTTTGGAAAAAAATACTCTCCGGGAAAAAAAGCTGTGGACGAAGCCGTAAAATATGCTGAAAGCAAAGGCGTGTTGTTAATTCATGCAGCTGGAAATGCAGCTGACGATATTGATGAAATAACTCATTTTCCATGTAAAAAAATGGAGAACGGCAAAACTCCATCCAACTTCATGGACGTGGGTGCATTAAGTTGGAAACCAGACGACGAGATAGCTGCTCCGTTTAGCAACTATGGAAAGAAAACCGTGGATATCTTCGCGCCAGGTGTGGATATACATTCTACAGTACCAGACATCAACAAATACAAGGATGCTAGTGGTACAAGTATGGCTGCACCTGTGGTAGCGGGCGTTGCTGCAGTGCTTAAATCGTACTACCCCGAATTAACGCCAAAACAAATCATTAATATCCTCACTAAATCATCTGTAAAATCCTATAAAGATAAAAAAGTGATTAAGCCTGGAAGCAAAGATGAAATGATCGAATTTAGTGAACTATCCAAAACCGGTGGAATTGTAAACATGTACGAGGCTGTAAAAATGGCTCAGGATATGGTAAAGGTTAAGGGATAAGTTCAAAATCACTGTTTTAAAAGCTCCATTTCTGGGGCTTTTTTGTTTTCTAAAGTTTTCTTTAAAACCATAAGTTAACTATATTTGAGTATCAATTCTGTAAAATTTATGAAAAAGTACGCGCTTTTAATTCTTTCCATTTTCTTAATTTCTAACGGTCTTTTCTCCCAATCCGCAAAAAAAATAAAAAAACAAGGTGATTCCTATGTTAAAGAGAAAAATTATGTTGCAGCAATTGAAGAATATACCAAGGCTAATTCATTAGAACCTAACGACTTTGAGGTTTTATTCAGCAGAGGCACCTGTTTTGAAAACATCCGCGAACCTCAAAAGGCAATTTCTGATTTTATTGCGTGTAATAAAATTGAGCCAAAGGAAAAAGACGTTTACCTAAAACTTGGTTCCATCTACGTTGGACTTAAAGAATATGAAAATGCCATTAAAATATATGACCAACTTCTGGCAATTGATAAAGGGAATGTTGAAGCACTTCAAAAATCGGCCTGGTGTTATTTAATGCAAATGCAATATGAAAAGGCGCTCATAAAAGCTGACCTAGCGATTGCGGAAGAACCAAGGGCCGACGGCAAAACCTCAGAAGTATCGCATTATTACCGCGCCGTAGCTAAAGACAGTTTAAAAGATTATGCTGCTGCCATTCAATCTTACAAGAAAGCCATTACGACTTTCAAAAATCAGGCGAGGTCTAAAATACCTTATAAACCTTATTATATGAATCTTGGAACGGTATTATTTAAGACTAAACAATACGATGAGTCAATTGAAACGTATAATATAGCAGTTACCGTAGATGAAGGCGATTCCATAATGCCTAAGAATTATGTTGGGTATTATCTACGCAGTTTTCCCTATGTTGGCAAAGCTGATTACAAATCAGCTTTGAACGATTTAAATAAAGCTATCTACCTGGAACCAAAAGACGGAATTCTTTTTTACCAAAGAGGGGTCGTTTTTCAAAAAACATTCCAATACAACAGCGCTTTGAGTGATTTTACCAAAGCATTATTATTGGATGAAAAAATACACCTGGCCCATTTTTTAAAGGCGCAATGCTTAATGGAACTGGGCAATTTTAAAGAGGCCATAATCGAAACAAAAACATTCTTGAAACTATCACCAAATCACCGTGAGGCGGTAGCGCTTTTAAAAGATGCAGAAGAGAAACACTATAATGCAAATCGGGAAAGCGACCCGCCTGTTATAAAATGGTATTATCCATTTGTAGACCAAAACAACTTCATTAACGTATATAACAACCAAGTAAATACTGTACTTGAAGGCGAAGTAGCTGATAAAAGCCTCATTAAAACAATGACCGTAAACGGACGGGAATTACCTTTCAATTCTGAAGACATCAATCCATTATTCAGATTTAAAATACCAACGGATAACCTTAAAAAAATAGATCTGGTGGTTACGGATATTTATAACAATACCAGTTCAAAGAGCGTGAAGGTGGGTAAGATTGTAAGTGATACCCGGTTAATTGTTAACATGGAGGGATTTATTCTTTCAGACGACGGAAATAAAGTGCCGCTGGCTAACAGGAACATTTATATTACTAATCAGAAAGGAGAACAATTTCTTGCCACTTCCACCGATGAGAAAGGCCATTTTGTTTTTAAAAATCTTCCATTTGATAAGGATTACCTGATCGAAATTGAAGGTCAGGAAGAACTTGCGCTACAAAATAAAAAGTTTGTACTTGCAGACAAAAACGGCAAGGAAGTATTAAAATCCAATACAATTGGCAAAAACAGATTCAATTTTGAGATTCTTCAGACAGATTTTGTCGCATTAAGCTTAATGGAAATGGATGATGTGGCATTGGCAATAAACCTTAGCGGCCGCGTTTATGCTTTAATGCCGGAACAAGTTCCTATCAACAACCTAACACTTCAGTTAATCAAGCCTAACGGAGAAGTACTTTTGAAAAAAACCGATGCCAATGGCTTCTTTAATTTTGTTGGGGTAAATCCCTCTGGGAGCTATTCCTTTAAAATTGACGAATTGGAAGCTAAAAATATTGCTTCAACCACGATTGTTATTACAAACAGCGCTGGGCAAATTATCAAAACCATTCAGAAAAATCAATACGGTATGTTTGAATACCAATTGTTGGAAACCGAAAAAAGCCAAATGTCTTCTATCTCTGAACCTGATCCATGGATGAAAATTACAACGCTAAGCCCGGAAAAGAAACACCTCGAAATCATTGAAAATATTTATTACGAATCTGGTAGCGCATCGTTGCCAAAAGCTGGTGAAGAATTATTAATGAAAGCAGTAGAAGCTTTAAAAGCGAATCCAAAACTTACCCTCGAAATTGAATCGCACACCGACGCCGTAGCCAGTGATGATTTTAATTTGTACCTGTCACAAAAGCGCGCATCTACCGTTTCGGATTTCATCATTCAAAAGGGAATTGATCCTAAAAGATTAATTTCAAAAGGAATGGGTGAAACCATGATTGTAAACCATTGCGCCAACGGGGTAGATTGTTCTGATGGGGAACACAAACAAAACAGAAGAACGGTATTTAAATTGAACTATAATTAAACACATTTGAGATTTAGAATTAATTAATGAAAGTTTTTTGATAAAAACGCTATAACATGGTATCTTTGCACTCGGATGTTACAGGGTAAACAACTTATACTTGCTACCAAGGTTTATGCAAAAGAAGATCGTGCTAAAAGCTGGTGGACGACATTATCCACGCTTTTTATTCTGATTAGCCTGTTAATTGGTACAGTTTATAATGTTCATGTGATTTTAAGAATTGTTTGCAGCATCCTGGCAGGTCTTGTTATTGTGAGAATGTTTGTAATTTACCACGATCATCAGCATAAAGCAATTCTTGATAAGTCACCGCTGGCAAACTTTATCTTCACGCTGTTTGGTTTTTATGTTCTTGCCCCAACCGGTATCTGGAGTGCCAGCCACGACTACCACCATAAAAACAATTCAAAGTTGTTTAGTGCAAGTATTGGCTCCTACCCTATTTATACAAAGCAAAAATTTGATAAACTAAGTCGGGGAGAACAAAGGCACTACCTTTTTATCCGACATCCGCTTACCATTCTCTTCGGTTATTTTTTCACATTCATGTACGGCATGTGCATCAAGTCAATCATCAACAGATTTAGTAAAAATGTTGATTCATTGGTGGCCTTAATTTTACACATTGCCTATCAAGTTGCTGTATTTTATTTTTTAGGATGGCAAACCTGGATATTGCTTTGCGCCACTCCACATTTTATTTCAGGTGCCCTGGGTAGCTATTTGTTTTACGCACAGCATAATTTTCCATCCGTTACATTCGTAGGAAATGAAGAATGGACCTATGAAGGTGCCGCCCTCGATTCTTCAAGTTTTATGGTGTTGAGCCCGGTAATGCACTGGTTTACAGCAAATATCGGCTATCATCACATTCATCATATGAATTCACGCATTCCGTTTTATCGCTTACCGGAAGTGATGTCATCCATACCCGAACTTCAAAGAGCCAAAAAAACATCATTGAACCCGAAAGATATCATGGCATGCCTTCGTTTGAAGGTATGGGATTTCGAAAAGCAAAAAATGGTGGGAGTGTAAATTACTCAATGCCTTGCTACAGGCTTATTAAACTCATCTGTTGTAAGAAGTAAATCATTTATGAGTTTCAATACAAAATTAAGCTGTTCTTCTCTGGTAATATCCGTATTGTCTAGTACAATTGCATCTTCGGCTTGTACCAAAGGGTTTTCTTTACGGGTAGTATCGTCGTGGTCTCTTTTTTCAAGGTTTCGACGCACATCTTCAAAAGTATGACGTTCTCCCTTACTGGTTAATTCATCCAAGCGGCGTTGGGTACGCACTAACGTATCCGCGGTCATAAATATCTTCAATTCAGCATAAGGAAAAACATGTGTGCCAATATCTCTCCCGTCCATTATGACACCTTTATTCTTTCCCATTTCACGTTGAAGAATGACCATTTTATCCCGCACCGACTTAATAGAACTGATAGCGCTTACATTATTGGCAACTTCCATACTTCGGATTTCTCGCTCAACATGCTCGCCGTTTAAAAACACTTCTGAACTTTTTGTTGTGGTATTATACACAAACGATACATCAATGTCTTTTAACGAATCCATTAACTTAGGCAGGTCAACCACCGAATTATGGATAATATTGTTCCGCAGACAATATATAGTTACTGCACGGTACATAGCACCGGTATCAATATAATTGTAATTTAATTTTTGAGCTAAAGCTTTTGCCAGTGTGCTTTTTCCGCACGAAGAATAACCGTCTATGGCAACTGTAATTTTAGACATTCCTCTGTAAATGTAAGGAATTATTCAGCCTTTTTAAAATATTAAAGTTTCAATTAACTTGAAAATAAAGAATAATATCATGTTAGATTTTTAACTTTGGATGTAAGAGTATTAGATGGCTGCCGCTCTGCGAAGCCTGTCGTTTATCGCTAATCCGAGTCCTTCCTCTGGTAACATTTCACAAATAATCAATTCTACATCCGAATCGTCGAGCTCCCTGAGAAATGAAAACAAACGGTTAGCCGCTTCCTTAAAGCTCGACGTTTCCGATAAATTTTTAACGACGCTGTTGTCAGCTGAAAAATGTGTTTTACCAAAATGAATAATACCTAATCTTCTTTTACGATAACGGTTAATTAGTTCATTAATATTTCCAATGAAAACAGGCTTCTTCGGCGCATAATGACTTTTCAATTGACCGGGCGCCTTGGGATTACTGGATTGATTTAATTGAACCTTCACGCGACCTGCTACCGATTCAATCTGATCAAGTGATAAACCTCCCAACCGGTAAATAATAACTTCACCATCTTCTTCGCCAATAATGGTCGACTCCAACCCAATGGAGCAATCTCCACCATCCAGAATATAGGATATTTTATCTCCCAATTGATTTTGCACATGAACAGCTTTTGTAGGACTGATGTATCCAAACGGATTTGCACTGGGTGCCGCTAAAGGAAACTCTAAATTACGCAACAACTCTAATGTGAGCGGATGGTTGGGAACACGCATCCCTACTCTATCTAATCCCGATGTCACCAGGTCGGGGATGTTCGATTTGCGCGGCAATAGTAACGTTAACGGCCCTGGCCAAAAATGCTTTGCTAACTTCAACAAAACTGGATGCACGTTCGTTACATATTTAAAAATTTCATTCAATTCGGAAACATGAACAATTAATGGATCAAAGGTTGGACGCTCTTTCGCCTCAAAAATTTTTGCAACAGCAATCCCATCCAATGCGTTCGCTGCAAGCCCATACACAGTTTCGGTGGGAATTGCTACCAATTGTTGCTTAATTAAAAACTCCTTTGCAGTATCTATTTTGTTTCCAATAATTGCCACGCTCAAATATAGGGCTTTACCAAATTGTAAACGTTATTTTCGTATTTTTATCCCTTAAAATTAGCTCATGAAAATATCCTATAACTGGTTGAAAACCCTTATAAAAACTGATCTTAATCCTCAGGAAATTGACGAATTACTAACTTCAGCTGGGCTTGAAGTAGAGGGTATTGAATCGTTTGAAAGTGTTAAAGGAGGTTTGAAGGGAATTGTTATTGGAGAAGTAATTAAAAAAGACAAACACCCCGACGCAGATAAACTGAGCGTTACAAACGTAAATGTGGGTTCTAATGACTTACTAACCATTGTATGTGGCGCAAAAAATGTTGAAGTGGGCCAAAAAGTGTTAGTGGCAATGATAGGAAGTACATTATACCCGACAAAAGGAGAACCGTTTGAAATCAAAAAATCAAAGATACGTGGAATTCAAAGTGAAGGTATGATTTGTGCTGAAGATGAAATTGGTTTAGGCGAAAGCCATGAAGGCATAATGGTTTTACCGGATCACGCGATTGTTGGAACGCCTGCTTCGGAGTTCTTTAAATTAGAACAGGATTCTGTATTCGAAATCGGATTAACGCCAAACCGTGCGGATGCAGCTTCCCACTACGGTATTGCCCGCGACCTCGCTGCCATTTTAAATAGCAAAAATAATACAGATTCATTCCGGGCTGAATTACATAATATCTTTGAATTACCGGAAGCAAGCAATATCAATAAGGTTGATATAAAAATTGAACGTTCTGAGGCATGCAGAAGATATAGTGGATTAGTGATTTCCGGAATTACAGTTAAAGAATCGCCTGACTGGTTAAAAAATTCACTTCTTGCAATTGGTTTGCGCCCAATTAATAACATTGTAGATATTACAAATTTTGTACTTCATGATCTTGGACAGCCTTTGCATGCCTTTGATTTAAATAAAATCACTGGAAATAAAATCATTGTAAAAACCGGGCTTGAAGGAATATCTTTTAAGACCCTGGATGGTACGGAAAGGAATCTTCACGCGGAGGATTTAGTGATCTGTAATGAAACCGAACCCCTGTGTTTAGCGGGTGTCTTCGGAGGTTTAGACAGTGGTGTAAGTGATTCTACCACGGCGATTTTTCTTGAGGCCGCTTATTTTAACCCTTCCTTTATCAGAAAATCGAGTAAAATTCATGGACTAAAAACAGATAGTAGTTTCCGATTTGAACGCGGAACAGATCCTGAAATGACCATTACTGCCCTAAAACGTGCTGCAGCATTAATTTTTGAGTGCGCCGGCGGCGTTTTGAGCATGGACGTTGTGGACATGTACCCTGAGAAACTTGAGCCATTTAAGGTGGCTTTTTCATATACCAATTGTCAGGAGTTGATTGGTAAAGATATTGACCGTTCCATCATTAAACATATTATCGTTTCGCTAGGGATTAAAA
>JAQZBQ010000011.1 GCA_029237825.1 Bacteroidota bacterium
TTTGGAGCCGCTTTTTTTGCAGCTTTCTTAGGTGCTGCTTTTTTTGTTGTTGCCATGGTTTTTTGTTTTTAAGATTTTTGTTACTACGAAGTAAATAAATTTATTAACGCTAACTAATTTCCAACAAGTTATTTTATCAACATAAAATTGTTGAAATTGTTAATACCAATTTACTCATCTACATTTAAAATTACAAATCATCAAACACATCACATCAAATTACTCGATATCTCAAAAGCACTGATTTTACAGGGAATCGCAAAGAACTAATAAACTCAAACAATAATTGATGCGAATATTTTTTTTATGAACGTATCACTAAAAATAAAATTACACTTATGTTTTTCATTAACAGCATCAGAATAAAGTAACAGATAAAAAAATTATTTGACGATCCATTCGTTCTCCACTTCCCATCCTGAGAGTAATTTTATGGATGAGGGATTTATAAAAATGGTCTCCGGCTGTAGTTTTAAAAAATAATTACCTGTATCGAATCGACCGTTTTTATTGACATCTTCCACTACACGAACAAAATAATTGCCAGGCATGAGATTTTTATACTCAATAATTTGCTCTGAAGGCGACATTAATGCCAATGCAATTTTTCGTTCATCTATTATTTGTTCTTTTTCATTTAGTAAACGTACCAGGTAGTTTTCTTTTTTCGGAAAGAACAACTTCAAGTTTAATTGAGCGTGATCTTCCTGTGCTGTTGTTACGAAATGATAGGCAATGGAATCGTTGAAGCGTCCATCAGCCGAAGAAAAAGCTTTACTGTCAATAATAATTCTATATCCGGTTTCAATTTTTAATTCCGTCTTTACTGCCATCCGTGTAACCCAACCAGTATCACACACCACTACTAATGCCTTCGGTTTAAAAACAGAATCTGTTTTCTCAAACAAAGTAATGCGGGATCTATCGATTTCATTACTTCTAACCGGAACGTTTAATCGTATCTCAGGTTGACTGTAAAAAGGAAATTCAGGCGCAATGTTTGTCTGTAATACAAACTTAATATCCTTGTTCTTTATTCGCTTTTCATATGTGCCTTTATTTATCAGTTTTATTTGAAGCGTATCTGCTTTTCTCGAATGGTAATTAATGATTGTCTGAAGTGTATCAAATTTATCCTGATAGAAAATGGATAATGTGTCTTTCATAGCGTTTAGCTCGTAATCAATCATTCCTTTAGCTATTACAGATACAATATCTTCCTGCGGCTTGTTATAAACAACAACTGCTTTACCGTAATCAGGGGAAAAAGGTTTGCGGATGAAATTTTTCGACGGTGCTTCTTTAAAAAGATTTAAAGTCACCAAATTTGTATCCAGCGTGCTGATGTTTGATGTGGTAAACGCAATTTGTTCCTCCGATCCATCATACAATAGGTTTTTATTCTGATCCTTAATCGCTAATATTTTAAAGGACTCGGCCGGCAGGTGGTTAAACGCAAAATTACCTGACACATCTGCTTTGGTGATATATAACGGTTTATCAGTGTACATCACACTGTCTTTGGAATCCTTAGGATACAAGCCAACTAAAACCTCGTTTGATGGTTTCCCGTCTAAGGCGCTTAATACTTTACCTTTTAACCGTAAACTGTCTATTGAATTTCCTGTACTTAAAATGTATTCGAAATTTTGTAAAATGTTTCCTTCGTTTATATCGGAAACAGCATTCCCAAAAGCCAGTTTGTAAGTTGTATTGGGAAGTAATGGTTCATTGAAGGTTACTTTCATCTTCTTTCCGGTAACCTGAATTTCAGGCGGCTCCTTTGTTTGAGGGGTAATGATAAATTGACTCGAAATATCTTTTAGAGCGATGTATTCATCAAACTCAATATAAATGGTTTGCGTATTGAAATTAACCGAAGCGTTTGCCGGACGATACTCCTTCACTACGGGTGGACTCATATCTCTTTTGCCGCCTGTTAGAGGAGTAATTTGTGCGCAACGAGCACTTAGCAGGATAATACTTATATATATGAGTAGCTTTTGCAATTTATTTACAAAGAAAGCTATTTTTTAGAAATCCCTGTACATATAATATAAGGCGTCATTTACATAAATAACAGTCATCATATGACGAATTGGCGTTAAAAACTTTTTGGCATTGATTTGGCTTTAGAGCACTCAACAAGTATATTTGTTTAACAAAAAAAAATAACCTTATGTTTGATCAAAACGAATTCAAAAAATACGCCACTAAACATGTTGGCATCAGTAGCTTAACTTATGATAGTTATGTTTCTGCAATTACTCCCGGTATTAGAAATCTAACTCCGAATATCATAGAAGAGCGACAGCTAAACGTATCTGTGCTCGACGTATTTTCACGTTTAATGATGGACCGCATCATTTTCCTGGGAACAGGTATCAATGATCAGGTTGCCAATATCGTTCAAGCCCAGTTATTATTCTTAGAATCCGTTGATTCAAAAAAAGACATTCAAATCTACCTTAACTCGCCGGGCGGTTCTGTGTATGCCGGTTTAGGAATCTACGACACTATGCAGATCATTAAACCAGATGTTGCAACCATTTGTACAGGTATGGCAGCAAGTATGGGCGCGGTTTTACAATGTGCTGGAGCAAAAGGTAAACGTACCGCTTTAAAACATGCTCGTGTAATGATTCACCAACCTTTGGGAGGAGCTGAAGGACAGGCTTCTGATATTGAAATCACAGCCCGTGAAATTCAAAAGCTTAAAAAAGAGCTTTACGAAATCTATTCTTCCCAAACCTTTTTAAAAGTTGCTTTTTTTAGATCCCTGAAGGCAACGGTAACATGGGGATGAAATCCACGAAGGTTATTTGCCTGATTAAGTAGTCCGAGGTTCATTTTTACATGGGTTACCAACTTCTTTTGCAATTCTATTAAATCGCTATTCTCAGCCACATCAATAAATACCACACGAGGCTCGAAGCATCCGTAAGAAGATAACACAACGTTTAAAGTCTTACTAAATTTAAAATCCTTAAGACAATTAAAAAGTTTGTCTTCTTTTTGCTCGTCGAACAAAAATGGCATGTGTAATGTAATATGAGCTGGTGATCTTAAAGCACCTTTGGTTTGATACGATTCAAAAATTCGTCGTTTGATATTCCAGATTTCTGATAAAATTGGTTCGGGGGGTACAATTGCTAAAAAATACTTTTGAAGCATGCTAAAATTTAATCCCGGTTACTAAAACATCATCCACTTGTTCTAGTTCGCCTTTCCACGAAGCAAACTCCGCTTCAAGTCTGAGTCGTTGATCAAACATCGGGATTTTTTGCACCTCCCGTAAAAGCTCATTGAGTTTTCTGTATTTAAACTTCTTCCCCTTTTCCCCACCAAACTGGTCGGCGTAACCATCCGTGTATAAATACAAGGTATCTCCTTTCTGCAAATCCACGGAATGACATATAAATGAATCAGTACTTTCGCCTTTTCCTACCGGCATTTTGTCTTTAGGCAATTCAATAATTTCTTCACCCCTGATCAAAATAGGCTCATTATTGGCTGCCGCGTACGTAACGCGTTTTGGGTACCCTGAATGATCATTATCGATACAAATCAATATTCCGTCCATTCCGTCCTTTTGTCCCCCGTCACTTATTGTAGTAATAAGACGGTCACGCACATAGTTAAATATTTCATGTGGTTCGGCAATATTTTTCTCCTTAATGGCTTCGCTTAGAAATCCCATATTCAACAAACTCATGAATGCACCTGGAACGCCATGACCTGTACTGTCACATACTGCGAGGTAAAATCTTCCGTTGTAGTGCGTAGCCCAGTAGAAATCACCGCTTACAATATCCTTTGGTTGAAATAAAATAAAATTATCCGGAATACTTTCTGCAATAACATCGGCATTCGTAATCAATGCCGTTTGAATCCGTTTTGCATAATGAATTGAATCAAGGGTTTCTTTCTGGTGCGCTTCCACCAGTTCCTTCTGCACCTGAAGCTCCTCTTTTTGCTGGCTGATCAACGCGTTCTGTTTTTGGGTAATTTTAAAGCGGTTATACATGAAAGCCCCAAAGATCGCCACCAGAATGATCCCGCAGTATAAAGCCAGTCGCTGTGTCTTCTCCTGTTTTAACTGCGCGCTCAAAACTTTACGTTCTTCATAAACACGCACACTATCAGCTGCGGCTTTCTTTTCATATTCATATTTAGTGTTTTGAGTGATGAGCGCTTTTTGATTCGAAAGATTATTCAAACTGTCGCGCATCTGTACTTCCAGTTCCTGCATGTGAAACGCTTCTTTAAATTTACTCTGGAGCAGATAAATCTTTTTAAGGGTTGAAGCACTTCTGTATATAATTTCAGGATGTCCGAACTTTTGTCCCAAATCGAAACTCTGTTTTGCGTAGCGCATCGCATCGTCAGTTTTCCCATCATTTAACAATACCTGTGCAATGTTATTGGATGCATAAGCAACACCTACATTGTTTTGGATCTCTTCATGAATTTGTAAACTTTGTGAAAGGTATTCCATGGCCAATTCCTGTCCGTGCTTCTTTTTTTCCGTTGCGGTACCCGAAAAATCGGGATCGCCGTGTTTACGGTAAAAACTTGCAATGTTGTTCAGCGAGTAAGCCATTCCCCGTTTGTCTCCTGCTTCTGATTGAATTTGAATGCAGAGTTTATAATTCTTAAGTGCCAGGGCAAGGCCTTCATTTAAGCATAACTCATTACCGTTTTTGCAATCCGGATTTCCAATGGTCTCATAAATATTGGCAATGTTATTTAAAGACTGAGTGATGCCTTCTTTATCATCTATTTCGTAACGGTATTTTAAGCTCCTGTTATTATATTCCAGTGCTTTTTTATATTCTTTTTGACTGGCATAGATATAAGCAATATTGTTCAGTGTAAGTGCCTGTCCGTCTTTTAAATGAAGTTCTTCCTGAATTTTAAGGGCTTCATGAAAATACTCCAGGGCCTTGGGCGCATCCCCAAGATTATCATAAACGATACCGAGATTATTTAAAGCTTCAGAAATCCCGGTTTTATATAAATTTTCGCGGTGAACCTCTAAGCTCGCTTCATAAAATTCAATCGCTTTACTTAAGCGACCTTTATCCGCCTGAATGGCGCCTATATTATTTAACGATACAGCTTTCGATTTTAAAAATGACTTTTTTTCAATAGCACTTGCTCTCCCAAGATTCGCGTCGGCCAGAGCTATCACCTTTTCACTCATCGGAATAACCGTATCGAGGTTGGAGCCATATAAATATTCGGCGATGTTGATTAAAAAATGACACCTGGCAGAATCATGGGTTGCCTGTTTGAGTTGATTATTCAGGGAGTCGAGATAAGGATCCTGAGAAAATACAGTAGCCGCCAGGCTAAAAAAAACAATCATTAAAAAGGATTTCATAGTTCAGGTTCCAATTGTTTCACGCTTAAGATAAATTTGTCTAATCCAGGAATTTATTAATGCGTAGAGAATCTATAAATTATATTTGCACTTAAAAATAATCAAAAATCACCAGCACGAAATAAATTATTATCATGGCAGAAAATATTCAAATTCATGGGAATACAAAAGAAGAAAAATATGAATCGTTGCTTTCTCAGGTGACTGCTCTGGTGCAGGGAGAAACTGATCAGATTGCAAACATGGCAAATATTTGCGCTGCCCTGAAACATGGAATGGATTTTTTTTGGGTGGGCTTTTATCTGGTGAAAGGGGAGCAACTGGTTTTAGGGCCATTTCAGGGGCCTGTAGCATGTACGCGTATCAACTTTGGAAAGGGTGTATGTGGTACAGCCTGGAAAAATAAGACAACAGTTATAGTGGATGACGTAAACCAATTTCCAGGCCACATCGCATGTAGTGCCCTCTCTAAATCAGAGATTGTTTTACCTTTTTTTGGAAAAGAAGATAACGTCATTGGAGTCCTGGATATTGATAGTGATAATTTCTCCACCTTCGATCACACCGACGAGATATATTTAACCCGCATCCTCACGTTGATTCATTAAAATAATAATCCATCGCGTGATGAATTTCGGCATTTGCAATTTTGTGCAATTTTAATAATCTTTGATAGGAATAAACTAAGCATTACACAAATGGAGATAACACGGGTATTTGATATTTTAGAACTATATAAAGCTAAATACAAAAAAGACGATATTCTATCTGCCAAAGAAAATAAACAATGGAAAAAATACAGCAGCGATGACCTAATCAGGCATTCCAACCTTGTTAGTTATGGGTTGCTTGCACTGGGCTTAACCGACAAGGATAAAGTTGCAATTATATCCAATAACCGCCCTGAATGGAATTTTTGCGATTTCGGTTGCCAGCAGGCCAACATTGTGACTGTACCGGTTTTTCCAACTATTAGTAATACCGATCTCAATTTCATTTTAAATCATGCCGAGGTAAAAGCGATTTTTATTTCAGATAAAGCCATTTATACAAAGTTGGTTGCTATCGAAAAAGAAATCCCTCTCGTAAAACACATTATCAGTTTCAATCCAATTGAAGGCGTCATGTCCTTTAATGATTTTCTAGAATTAGGTAAACAAAATGAGGCAGAAGAAAAGGTAAATGCAATAAAAAATTCTATTTTCCCCTCGCACTTACTTACTATCCTTTATACTTCAGGAACAACCGGAACGCCCAAAGGAGTAATGATTTCGCATCACAACCTTGTTTCAAATATTCTGGCGGTTCAGGATTTTGCTCCATTCGAAAGTTGGTGGAAAGCGTTGAGTTTTCTTCCTCTTAACCATGTATATGAGCGCATGGTATGTACCCTTTATTTGTATAAAGGTATTTCGGTGTATTATGCTGAAGGACTGGAAACTATAGGTGACAACCTAAAAGAAATTAAGCCGCAGATCTTCGTTTCGGTCCCACGTTTAATAGAACGTGTTTACGAAAAAATTACCGCTACCGGCGAAAAACTCACAGGGACCAAACGTAAAATATTTGACTGGAGTATGAATTTAGCTCACCGTTATGAATTGAACAATAAAAATGGCTGGTGGTATAACCTACAACATAAAATTGCCGATAAGCTTGTATTTAGTAAATGGCGCGCAGCAGTAGGCGGAGAACTGGTTTGCATTGCTTCCGGCGGAGCTGCTCTTAACCCGAAACTTGAGAGAATCTTTCTTTGCGCAAATATCATTTGCCTGCAAGGTTACGGACTTACCGAAACCTGCGTAGTGGTTAGTGTAAACCATTTCGGTGAAGATAACATCCGTATTGGCACCTGCGGACCTGTGATCGACTCCGTTTCCGTTAAAATTGCCGAAGAGGATGGGGAAATTTTGGTAAAAGGACCCAACGTGATGCTCGGCTATTATAAAAATCCTGAGGCTACAGCTGAGGTAATGGACAGTGAAGGTTGGTTTCATACAGGTGATGTGGGCACTTTTGTGGATGACCGGTTTTTAAAAATAACCGATCGCAAAAAGGAAATCTTTAAAACGAGCGCCGGAAAATACATTGCTCCATTAATGATTGAAAATAAATTGAAAGAATGCCGTTACATTGAACAAAGTATGATCGTGGGCGAGAACCAGAAATTCGCTTCAGCGGTGATTGTACCGTCATTTGCGAATTTTAAAGAATACTGTAAAGACAATGGAATTGTCTGGACAACCAATGAGGAGATGAGTAAACACGATGACCTCAAACGCATCATTAACGATCATGTAAAAAACATGAATAAAAGCCTGGCACCTTACGAACAGTTAAAACGTGTTGCGATTTTAAGTAAAGAATGGAGCATTGAAGGAGGTGAATTAACACCAAAAATGAGCTTGAAGCGCAAGGTGATTAAAGAAAAAAATGCCGAGGCAATTTATAAAATTTTTGCGGTGGAGGACTAAAGCATGCCTCAGACCCACCCTGTTTCCAAACGATTAATTTCATGGTATAAAAAAAATAAGCGCGACCTGCCCTGGCGTGAAACATCAGATCCGTATCGAATCTGGCTATCCGAAATAATACTTCAGCAAACTCAAGTGATTCAAGGTTTAAGTTATTATGAACGTTTTATTGCGCATTTTCCTACAGTTAAAGACCTGGCTCATGCTCCTGAGGACAAGGTAATGAAACTATGGCAGGGACTGGGCTATTACTCAAGGGCTCGCAACCTCCACGCCACCGCTAAAAAAATTGACTCAGCGTTTCATGGGAAGTTTCCGGACAATTTTGAATCCATCAAAGACTTGAAAGGCATTGGAGATTATACTGCCGCGGCAATTGCCTCTTTTGCATTTGATTTACCTTATGCAGTTGTAGATGGAAATGTGAGTCGTGTTTTATCACGCCTTTTTGATATAGATACGCCGGTCAATTCATCGCGAGGTAAAAAAGAGTTCCAGTTGCTGGCAGATGAATTATTAAACCACGCCCATCCAGCACAACATAACAGTGCCATGATGGAATTTGGTGCACTTTTGTGCCGGCCCCAGAATCCCAAATGTGAAACCTGTCCGGTTCAGGAATTTTGCCTCGCATATCAACATAAAACCATTGCCTTAAGGCCAGTAAAAGAAAAGAAGATTACGATTAAGAACCGTTACTTCCACTATTTTCTTTTCAACTACGAAGATTGGATATACATTCAAAAACGTACGGAAAAAGACATCTGGCAAAACCTTTATGAATTTTTTAAAATTGAAACCGAAGGCATGAAAGAACCTGCCGAAATATTAAAACATCCCTCTCTAATCGCTTTAGATACAGGCTTTAATATAAAGAAAATTACAATCTCGAAAAAACACATTCTTTCGCACCAACATATTTTTGCATCATTTTATGAAATGGAGATTACCAAACCCATGAACACTAAAATGACTAGAATTAAAAGAAATCAGCTTGAAACAATTGCTTTCCCCCAACTCATCATTAAATATTTAAAGTCGTTAAGTTATTATTAACGGCTTTTAAAGTAAGAACATTGCAACACCTCTTTAAGCCCATTATCCCCAAAGGGATGTATATTTGCCACGTGAAAAGTATTTTTGTAACTTTCTGGATTTAAAACTATGAGAACTTTGGGCTTCTCAATTTTTGAGATATGAAATTTTTTATTTCAATATTAGTCTTGTGCTTTCTGCTGGCTTCTTCTTGCACAAAAGATATAGGTCCTAACACTGCCTTGTTGCCAGAGTCATGCGATTCCATAAGATATAATAAGCACGTAAAACCAATTATTTCAAATTATTGTACAATTAGCGGCTGTCACGTAACGGGAGCGCAGTCGCCGGATTTAACTGACAGCCTTACAATCCAGTCTCAGGCAGAACAAATTAGGTCGTTAGTTGTTCAACAACATGCCATGCCGCCGTCTGGCTATCCACAACTTTCAAAACAAGAATTGAATTCATTACACTGCTGGCTCAATGCGGGTGCTCCGTTTAATTAATCCATTGATTAAAACTAAAAAATTATGAAGACATTAATTGCTACTACATTGTTTGCTTTTATTTGTTCATTAAGCTTAAACGCTCAGTTGTATCGAAGCAAAGCCGGAAACTCATCCATATCCTTTTTTTCAAAAGCACCCCTGGAAGATATCGAAGCCACCAATAAAAAACCAACTATTGTGCTGAGAACTACTACCAACGACATTCAATTTGGTGTGCCAATGGTTGGTTTCAAATTTGCAAAGCCATTAATGGAAGAACACTTTAATGAAAATTATGTCGAGTCGGATAAATACCCAACCTGTACATTTAAAGGAAAAATCAATGAAACGATCGATTATACTAAAGACGGTGAACACCAGGTTACTGCAAAAGGAACAATGAACTTGCACGGTGTTTCTAAAGAAGTAGAAGCGCCAGGAACTCTGATCATAAAAGGAAAAGAAATAACGATCACATCCACATTTAAAATGAAAGTGGCCGATTATAACATCAAAGTACCTTCGCTTTATATTCAGAATATTGCAGAAGTAGTGGATGTAAAAGTGAATGCGGTACTTGAACCATTTGATAAAAAATAAAAGCTCAGAATTCCCATGTTAAAAAAATTATACTTCTGCTATGCCCTCCTGTCTTCAATCTGTTGTCTGGCACAGGACGATCTTCTTGAACTTGTTAAAGAAGATCCAAAAAACGAACCTGCTAAATCAGTGTATGCCACTTTTAAAACAACCAAGATTGTTAACTCGCAGAATATTGAAACCGTAAAAAAGCGCAACCTAGATTTCAGAGTGACTCACCGCTTTGGAAATTTATATAACAGCGCCAGTAACAATGCGCTTAATGAAGCAGCGCACAGTGCTTTTGGATTGGACAATTCAACCGATATCCGGACATCTTTCGATTACGGAATCACCGATGCATTAACCATTGGAATTGGCAGAAGCAAATACCGGGAGATGAATGATGCTTCTGTGAAATGGCGTTTCTTGACACAAAAGGAGAATAACGCGATTCCCGTGTCCGTTTGTTTTTACGGTAATATTGGATACACTTCTATGACTACCGATAACTTGTATGCAGGAACCATTCGGCCAAAAACAAATGAGGCACATCGTGTTCAATATGCCAGTCAGTTTTTAATTGCCCGAAAATTTAACAATGCCCTTTCTCTTCAATTGATGCCAACGTATGTGCACCGCAATTTCATTAAACAACAAATTAATATCGAAAACGGCAAGGAAGATCAGAATGCCCTATTTTCAATGGGTGTAGGAGGTCGTTTGAAATTTTCTAAGCGCATGGCAATAGTGGTTGACTATTTTTATAATTTTTCTGAATTCCAAACCGGCAATCCGGATGGTTATTACAATCCTCTGGGCGTTGGGCTCGAGATTGAAACGGGCGGGCATGTTTTTCACATCAATTATACCAATGCTCCCGCCATCTTAGAAAGTAGTTTCCTACCTTCAACGCAGGATACATGGACTAAAGGGCAGATCAAGTTAGGGTTTAATATTTCAAGGTGGTTTGCATTTTAAGATTTTAATTGGTGGCTAACAACGATTCCCTCTTACATTATCGAAAGGATTCTCTCGCAACAGCTGTGGATCACGGATCTCGGTCCTTGTTTTATAACCACGAATTACAACCTATTCATTCCACCCCAGTGTTTACTACAGTTAGGACATCCTATTGGCCCGGGATTGTCTTGTTTCTCATTTTATCGATCTACGTTTTAATAAAGGTAACGGAACCAAAAAAAATTGTGCGTGTTTTTTTATCGGTTTTTAGTTTGCAGGAAGCAAAACAACTCTTCCGGGAAGAATTTAAGTTAACCAAACGTTTCTCCATTTTTCTTGTGCTGTGTTTCATACTAGTTGGAGCTTTCCTGATTTATGTTACTAACCGGTATTTTGGATTGATCCTCCAGAACCATTCGCCTTTAAACCAGTACGCGTTTTTCGTAGCATTAATTACCATTTCCTATCTCGTAAAATTTACCATAAATTATTTTCTGGCTTTTGTTTCAGCCAGTTCGGAATTAGGAAGAGAATACATTTTTAATGTTGTTGTATTTGCACAAACTATCGGGATCGTGTTGTTTCCCTTTGTCGTAGCAATGCAGTTCACCTCATACCCTCCCGAATGGTTCCTGTATCCATCCCTTGTGATATGTTTGGGATTTTTTGTTCTCCGGCTGTTCCGCGGGTTCCTCATTTCGGTGTCCGAACAAAACGTAGGAATTATCTATATTTTTTTATACCTTTGTGGCTTGGAAATTTTACCCCTTTTAATCTTGATTAAATTTTTAATGACTAATTTTTAAGAGTTGATTTTTATATGGCTATAAAGAAAAAAAAACCGGTAAAAACGCCTGCCCGTAAAACGGCCGCAAAATCTTCAGCAAAAAAAAATAATCAGGCAAAAAGACCGGTTGCAAAAAAATCAGTAAAAAAAATCACTAAGAAAGTTCTCGTTAAAAAAGTTACCAAAGCTGTTCCAGCTAAAAAAGCAGCCGTTAAAAAAGCCGCTAAGAAAGTGGCGGCAAAAAAAGCGGCGCCTAAAAAAATACTGGCAAAGAAACCAATCGCAAAATCGACACCTTCTGTCAAAAAGAAACCCGTGTCAAACCCTAAAACTTCGCTAAAAAAAACCGTTGCACCCGCGCAATCATCTGTTGCTCCTAAAGTAACCGCGAAAGTTAAATTAGAATCTACTGAAAAAGCAACACCGGTTGTAAGTGCGGAAAAATTTGTTAAAGTGGGTGTGAAAACAAAAAAGCAGTTGGTTGCTGTGGCACCACAGCCGGTTATTGAGGTCTCCAATTTTCCGAAACATAAAGTAAAAACAATACTGATTTCCCAGCCAAAACCTGAGAATGACAAAAATCCTTATTACGATTTAGCTAAGAAATATAACCTTATTGAAACCTTCCGCCAGTTCATTAAAATTGAAGGTTTGCCGGTTAAGGATTTCCGCGCACAACGTATTGACATATTAGAACATAAAGCGGTAATACTTACCAGTCGCATGGCTGTGGATCATTATTTTCGTATGTGTAATGAAATGCGCGTTACCGTGCCTGAATCCATGAAATACTTCTGCATCAATGAAGCTACGGCTTATTACCTGCAAAAGTATATTCAATACCGCAAACGAAAAATCTTTTTTGGACACCAAACCATTCAGGATTTAGTAGATGTGATTCGCAAAAACCGCGAGGAAAAATTTTTATTACCCGCTGCAGATGTTCACAAAGAGCAAATTTGTGAGTTTCTGGATGCCATCGATATCAAATATACCAAAGCGGTGATGTACAGAACCGTGAGTGCTGATTTATCTGACATCAAGAATCTAAATGAATACGATATTCTTGCATTTTTTACACCTGCCGGAATCAATTCGCTGAAACAAAACTTCCCTGATTTTAAACAAGGGAATACCCGAATAGCCTGTTTTGGTGCAGCAACTGCTAACACGTTAAAAAAACACGGATACCGATTGGACATCTATGCTCCAAATCCAAAAAATCCGAGTATGTCGGGCGCACTGGATGAGTATATCAGGGAGGCCAATAAACGTTAACCCTATATGGATTTGAGATCGTAATTCGGCTCAATCATCGCATTACGCTCATGAATTTCACATTTACCAAAGCAGAACGGCTGTGCAGTAAGACCGCAATCGACGATCTGTTCGCCAATGGTAAATCCAAAACACAATTTCCTTTTAAATTACTCTACAAGCCAACCGAGGTAGAAAGCCCTTCCCCTGTACGTGTTATGTTTGTAGTTCCTAAGAAGAAACACAAACGGGCCAATAAAAGAAATTCAATCAAAAGGAGGATGCGTGAAGTATACCGTTTGAATAAGCACAAACTTTATGAAGCTTTAAAAGCTCAAAAACTGGATTTGATGTTTATCTGTTTGAGCAATGAGGAACTTGAATATGCGGTTATTGAAAAAAGCATGTTGCAACTAATGGAGGCGATGGGAAAACAAGAATTCATACAAAAGAACAATGACTTACAATAAGAACGTAGCTGTAATCAATTAAGCTGATACATAATTACTTCTTCACTTCCTCCAGGCTCTTCATCACTTTTTCTTTCAGCTCTTCTTTAAACAAAACGAGCTTATCAAAAATAGCCTGATCCTGGCAACCTAAAATTTGCGCAGCGAGTATTCCTGCATTTTGAGCAGCATTCACCGCCACAGTGGCTACTGGCACGCCATTCGGCATCTGAACAATGGATAATAAAGAATCCCAGCCATCTATGGAATTACTTGATTTAACTGGCACACCAATGACAGGGAGCGGTGTTAAAGACGCAACCATTCCAGGCAAATGTGCTGCACCACCAGCTCCGGCGATGATCACTTTTAATCCGTGTTTATGGGCGTTCTTCGCGTAGTCGAACATCCGTTCGGGTGTGCGGTGTGCCGACACTATTGTAATGTCGTAAGGTATTTCCAGCTTTTTTAAAAAATCTGCTGCTTCATTCATGATTTTTAAATCACTGCTGCTACCCATTATAATTCCTACCATAAGTGAATGTTTGAATTCTATTTTGAAACTCTGATTATCTAGCTGTCAATTTTAACTTCAAAAACCTACTAGCTTACTATCTTAATTAAATCTTTTACTGTAACTGCTTTCTTTTTAGCGAGACTCAAATCATCATCAATTACCGTAACATGCCCCATTTTTCGAAAAGGTTTAGTGGCAATTTTACCGTACAAATGAATGTAAACACCTTTGTATTTCATCGCGTCAGTTAAACCTTCGTATTTTGCCACGCCTTCATTATTTTTCTCACCTAGTAGGTTAATCATTACTGCGGGTTTAATAATACTTGTATCTCCCAAAGGAAGGTTTAATATGGCCCGGAGATGTTGTTCAAATTGTGAGGTGATATTTCCTTCAATGGTTTGATGGCCACTGTTATGAGGACGCGGAGCCACTTCATTCACCAACACCATTCCATCTTTTGTTACAAATAATTCAACGGCAAGTAGTCCAACAATATTTAGCTTCTCAGCTATTTTAACAGCAATTTCGGTTGCCTGCTTTTCAACGCTTTTTTTAATGTTGGCAGGAGAAAACAAAAACTCTACCAGGTTGGCTTCAGGATTGAACTCACACTCCACTGCAGGAAAACATTTGGATTCTCCGCTTTCGTTCCTTGCAATAATAACCGAAATTTCCTTGTCAAAATCCACGAGGCGTTCCAAAACACTGGGTGCTTCAAAGGCGTGTTCCGTTTTATTGGGGTGGCCAAGCTTCACTACGCCTTTTCCATCGTAACCGCCAGTACGCAATTTTTGAAAAAATGGAAAAAAATCACGGTATTTTTCAATCTGATCTCTGTTTTCAACGAGAAAAAAATCGGGGCTTGGAATGTCGTTTCGCTGGTAAAACATTTTTTGTAACCCTTTATCCTTAATGATTTCAATCACTTCAGGTTGAGGGAAAACTTTTTTACCTTCCTGTTGCAGCTTTTTTAAAGCTTCCACGTTCACATTCTCAATTTCAATGGTAATAATATCCTTGTCTTTTCCGAATTTGTAGACCGTGTCAAAATCCGTTAAACTTCCTTTTGTAAATTCATTAGCAAAGGTTTTACAAGGAGCGTTAGCATCCGGATCAAGGCAGCAAATGTAAAGGTTATAATTGATGGCGCTCTGAATCATCATGCGACCTAACTGTCCGCCGCCTAATACGCCAATTTTAATTTTATCTGGTTGGAAATAAGTCACGATTTAAAGGTAACTATTTTTTAAAGAGCGCATAAAAAAAACCGCATGAAGCGGTTTCTTAATTCTATTTTGCTGCTTTCTTCGCTGCTTTTTTCGGAGCTGCTTTTTTAGCTTCTGCGCCCTCCGCTTTTGGAGTTGAAGTAATTGTTCTTGCCTTTTTACGCGGACGAAGATTTCCAAATGAACCTGCTTGTATTTTTCCACGTTTTGATCTTTGATCGCCTTTTCCCATGATAAATTGTGTTTAAATTAAATGTGTGATCAAAAATAAGGTTATTAATGGTATTTTCAAATTTTAAGTGAAGGCAGGCTTTTAGATTTTGATTAAAAACGCTTATTGGGATTAAACGGTTTGGTTGGCTTTTCAATAGTGGTAAGGATGGCAGTCATCCTCGTTTTATCGCCCAACATTTTCTTTGCTTCCAAAACATCTTTATCATACCTTAATGCTGTTTCAATTCTTCCTTTCTGAAATTCAAAACGCGAAGCCAGTTCTTCTTCAATAAATTGTTTTATTTCTGGCTTAAAGCGTATCAAATCATCCTTCTTGTTCGCAGCCATTTTGGTTACCAAAGCCTCGTATTCAGATTTAATGCTTTCGTAATATTTTTCATTAGAAGCGTCATCTTTTAATTCTTCAAGAGCATAATCACTTTGCGTTTTATAGTTATAATCCTTGTCTTTGAGAAAGTTGATGAACTCGTTGTAATCACTTTCGGTAAGAGAAACAGAAGCGGCGGTGGTTTTAAATTGTGGATGGGTTAACAGATATTGGTTAACGTAGGTGAAAATGTGATTCTTGTTTAAAAGCGTTGCAAGGATGTTGCTGTACTTTACCGGCTCTGTCTTAAAATCAGGAAGTATACCTGCCCCGTCGTAAATAATTCTCCCGTTTTTTGTTTTGAAAGCGGTGATAAGGGAATCAGGGACTTTCTCCACCCTCCCTTCTTCATCTTTGTGTGTATAATCCAATGCCTGAATGCATCTGCCGCTAGGAATGTAATATTTTGCAACAGTTACTTTTAACTTGGTATTGTAAGTGAGATCTCTTGTTTGCTGCACAAGTCCTTTTCCGTATGACCGCTGGCCAATGATTACGGCACGATCCAGGTCTTGCAATGCACCGGAAACAATCTCTGAGGCAGATGCCGAATTATTGTCAACCAATACTGCTAAAGGCATCTGGGTATCCACAGGAGCATATAATGAAAAGTACTGCTTGTTCCAGTCTTTTACTTTACCACGTGTTGAAACAACTTCGTTATTTTTGTCAACAAACAGGTTTACAATATTTACAGCTTCATGTAAAAGTCCACCAGGATTGCCACGTAAGTCCAAGACAAGCGATTTACAGTTTTGCTCTTTTAATTTCAAAAGCGCATCCTTCACTTCGCCCGAACAATTATCAGTGAAACTGGTTAATTTGATGTAGCCAATGTCGTTGGTTAACATGCTGAAATACGGAACAGATTTCACTTTGATTTCTTCCCGTTTCATATTAACCTCAACCGGTACAGTTTCTCCAAGGCGAATAATCTTCAACTTAATGGGTGTACCCGCCTGTCCTTTGAGTAATGATGTAATGTCTTCCGTTCTCTTTCCTACCACATTTATACCATTCACTTCAACAATTTCATCACCGGCGCGCAATCCGGCATTAAAAGCGGCAAATCCATCATACGGCTCGGTTACAGTTATTTTCTTATTTACATCCTGTATCAAAGCGCCAATGCCACCATATTCCCCCGTGGTCATATATCGGTAATCCTCGATGTCATTTTCTGTATAGTAATTCGTGTATGGGTCCAGAGAGGCCAACATGGCCTCAATGCCCGTTTTCATAAGTTGTCCGGGTTTGGTTTCATCCACATAAGCAATGTTTAATTCACGGTACAGGGTATTAAATACATCCAGGTTTTTGGAAATTTCGAAATAATCCTGAGAAAAGTTAAATGCAAAAACCGAAGCAAGGCACAGCGAAAGAATGATAAGGTATTTTTTCATAGTATAATTAACTGATATATAAAAATACATCTAAAAATGCAGTTTGATTTGGCAATTATGTTTTTTTGTAAGATTAATGTACAAGTGGCTTATTAGGTAAATCAATGGCTTTACTAGTCCAAAAAGCCTGTTCACGAAACACTCCGACATAACCAGCAGGATTTTTGTAAATTTGATGAACAGTCCCGAGTTAAACCGTAAACGTAGAGCCATGGCAACGCAACAACTCACCATTCCAATGTTTCCACTTAACCTGGTATTGCTGCCCGGGGAAACAAAAACACTCCATATTTTCGAAGAGCGTTATAAGCAATTAGTGGCAGACTGTTTATTAAACGAGGCGCATTTTGGTATTCCGTTTTTTCACCAGAACAGTATTAGCGAGTATGGGGTTGAAGTAAAAATCAGCAACATCATTAATGAACATCCCAATGGCGATATGGATATAGCTATTGAAGCGATAAGCGTTTTTAAAATAATTGAGTATTCACAGGTTCTTCCTCCTAAATTATACGGCGCAGCCATTATCCAATATGAAACTAAAATTCTGGAAAAGCCTTCCCACGAATTGCAGGAATTAACCAAAGAATATTTGTGGATTGCACAGCAAAAAACCATTCCGGTTGATGCCTTCGATCATACTAACGTTTATGGGGTTGCCCGCCTTTTGGACTTATCGTCGCCGGAAAAATATGAATTGCTGAAAGCAAAAACCGCTGTTCAAAAAGAACAATACTTAAAACCTAAAATCAAATTGTTTATTTTTTTGATCCGTACGGAGAATGAATTGAAATCGAAATTCGTCCTTAATTAGCCCTCATCTCCTTGCACAAGGTATATCAACTAAATTCCACAGACCTTTCAAAAAAGAGATTGGTATAATTGGCGGCTACTATTCCGTGGAATTGAAAGAAAAACTGAAAAACACTTTTAGGGATTGAGTACCCCGGCTGCTTATTTCTTTACATAAAAAGGTGCATTAGCTGTGGCCACATTGTTTTGCCCATCAAACGCATATACAAAAAGCCGATAAGCTCCTTCCTTTTCGGGAGATTTAAACGATAAATGTTTTCCCTTTCCATCAAGGATCAAGCCATCAATAATGGCAGGTTTGCTTTCTGTATCGCCGCCTTCTTTAGTTTCTGTGCTTTCATACAGGATTTCCCATTTATATGTAATAGGGTCGTTATCGGGGTCAGTGGCTTCTGTATATGCCATATAGTTTGAGGCCGGTTTCAGATAAATGCCTTTATGTACTTCAAAATTGTCAATTCCTAACGGTTTAATAAGCGGCGCTCTGTTTGAAGGTTCTACACCCGTCCATTCTTTCTGGAGTTTATCAACTACTCCAATGCGTTCTCCCGATTCAAGGTACAAACTTAATAGGGTATGCGTTCTTGCTTGTTTCCACCCCCAGTAAAACGCGTAACTCCCAATGCAGAGGTCTTTATTTACAGCGATGCCTTTTTTATAACGCTCTTCACATACGTCTGCTTTTTGCGTACTGGTTTCCTCAAGAAACACACCCCATGGCGTTTTTGGAGCTTCCCAATAACCGGAAGCACCCCATTCCCCAACAAGATAAGGTCCCTTCCATCCGGCTTTAATAATTTTGTGACGGATGTAGGGCAAATCTGAAAACGCGTTAATAGAAAGGACATCAATATTTGGCGCACGCTTCATAATCTCTTTAATGTGGGGCTCCGGAACACCCGCCAGCATAGTTGTGGTTAGATGGTTAGGGTCAACTTCATGGATGAACGCAGCGAGTTCATTTACGGCATCCCATACATCGTAATTTTTCGCAAACTGGTCAACTTCATTTCCCACTCCCCAGATGAGTAGCGCCGGATGGTCTTTATATGCAAGCACCTCTTTCTTTAACCGCTCCAACTGTTCCTTCACAGCCTTTTTGTTACTGTAATTAAAGCCATGGCGTTCAAGTGCCATTTCTAAACCCAGTGTAACGGTTAACCCGTTTTTATAGGCTTCGTCAAGATATTCCTTTGCACCATTTGTATTCCAGATTCTGACTGAATTCCCACCGTAATATTTCAACTGATCATAATTGGCATATCCACCGGCGCCGTTAATAAAATAGGGTTGGCCGTTGCGGTATAACTGAAAAGCTTTACCTGATTTCCGGATCTCCACTTTCACGGGTGGTGCCGGCATCATCACAGTCCAGCCAGATATGAAAACCAAAACGCCTATTGCAAGTGTCGCCACGAATGGAATAACTAATTTTTTCATGGAAATAAGGTTTGTGTGCTGATACAATTATAATTCATTAAAGACCTCAGCGCGGCTAATTTTGTTCAAGCTGGGATTTAAATCGCTCAAAAACGTTTTTACTTACACAATTCTTATTTGATGATCAATAGTCTGAAACTCTACCTATTCATCGATAGATGCTTTTAACAGTTTCCCTGAGAAACTGCCAGTTTTAGAATTGTATTTAAGTAAATAAAAACCCTGAGAAAGATTGTCCTCGGTAACAATTTTTAAATCCTTCCCCTTCAATTCGTAACTAAAACCCACGCGTTGGCCATACATATTGGTGAGTGAGAGTTTATTCGCATCAAACGAGGTGAGATCGGCGTTGTGTATGTAAAAGTTTCCGTTGGAAGGATTAGGAAAGACTTGCACCGTTTGTTCATTGTTTTCTTCCACTCCAATAATCACCTGTGAATAGGACAGGTCTTTAATAAGACAGGAATCTTCATCCGGGCATTTTACCCTTATCCAACCATAACTGAAATTGCTGCCATTTTCATATTTAATGCCAATAAACTTTTCCAGCCCCACAAAATCATTCACATTCTTATTGGCACCGCTATGTCCTGAATGGTCGGTTAAAAAAAGTGTACCATTATCCCATACCGCTGTGGGCTCATCGATGGGTTCGGTAACTAACAATGGCTTGGCCACTTTTGTTATATCCCATGCCAGTGTAGCCGGAACCAGCACAGAATCCGACCTGCCAAATAAAAGATACAGATTAGGGTTTAGCGACTGCACTTTAATATACGCGGCAGATCCCGATGAACTTACTGAACCGCGAGCTGTAAATAAAATATCCGGAGCCCCGTCGTCAAACAGGTTAATGCCATACGTTTCGTCAGTATATGGAGTCACCACGTAATTGAGCATGGTGTCAGGGTCGATGTCGTTATACACTTCAAATAAAGTACCTGCGTTAAACGTTTGTGCTAAAACAGGAAAATACAACGATGCAAAAATCAGGAGTAAGGTTTTCTTCATGATAATCCTTTTAAATGTTACTTACTAAACCGATACCAGGAACATACTTTTGTGATGCTGTGCAACACAAAAAAAATTTAAGTAAAAATAGGTTGTGTCTGCGAAGTACCTGATTCTAATCTTTAAAAACAGAAATTAAATAGCCATAGGCAAGCAAAGCTCCGCCCGAATTTTTTAATGAAACATTGTGTGGGATTTTTATAAGGGTAGGAAATCGGAACTCAAATACTAATTACGTAAGAATTGTGAAACTATCGCCATCCAGTAACACAGGAAATTCTGAACGGAATGTTTGGAGCTCGTTGTAATTTAGTGAAAACGATTTAACTCCTTTTTCATGCGGAGCAAACGAGCAGAGTATTTCACCCCGGGCATTGAGTATACACGAATCACCGGAATGCGATTTTCCATTCCCATCTTCTCCTACACGGTTAACGCCGGCAACATACGATTGGTTTTCGATTGCGCGTGCGATCAACAATTGCTTCCATGGATAGTTCCGGGCTTCGGGCCAGTTTGCCACATATAGCAGGACATCGTACGGTTTAGCATGTTCGTTTCTGCTCCACACCGGAAACCGCAAATCGTAACATACCAACGGGCATATTTTCCATCCTTTATAATCAACGATCAGTTTCTCAGTTCCTGCAGAATAATGCTCATGTTCACTACCCATCCGAAACAAATGACGTTTATCGTAATATTGAAAGTCTCCCTTTGGCGTAACCCAATATAGCCGGTTGTAAAACTTGTGATTTTCTCTTACAGCGATGCTGCCAGTAACGACACAGTTTTTTCCGGAAGCAGTTTTTTGCATCCATCGTAAACCCAGGCCTCCAGGCTCCTCTGCAAGTTTCCCAGGGTTCATCGTAAACCCAGTGGTAAACATCTCAGGCAATACAATGATGTCGGTTTCCACAGAGATTGTATGCAGTAGCTGGTCAAATTGTGCCAGATTTTTTTCCGGACTTTCCCATTGTAAGCTGGTTTGAATCAGTGTGATGTTTAGGTCTTGCATCAGTTTAAAGATTGGTTGTGTAATTCCATAACGCTATTTGCGTGCTTTACGCGTTTTAATTTATAGGACACCGAGAAAATCTGTGATACAACGAAAACGGAAACTCCTGCTGATGCGGTTGCCATACTGAGTAAAACCAGGGCTCCGTCATTACCGTCCAAGTCAGAAACCATAATCATACTTCCTGCCAGGCAGGCCAAACTTACACCGGCCCCGCCAAAACCTATGGTATACTGCATTTTTCTGGACTTTCGTTGATCTTGAGCATGTAAATCAATTTCCCGGTTAACAATGGGGTGATTTATAGATTGAACGACAGGCACTAGCCGTGTATCTGAAAAGTTTTGCTTATGGTAAACGTAGACCCCTCGCCGTGGCGTTAAAGCGATGTTATCCGGATGGACTGTTAATTTATTTGAAGAAACGATCATCCTAACCGGTAACCCCGAAGCCGTTACCTTAAACGAATCAACCTGGCCCGAACTGTAAATTATTTTCGCGATCTCCTTTTTAGAACTAATAATGGTAGGACCGTCAGGAAGGTCAGCCCGTTTGTAAGAAACTTCGTTGATATTAACTTCCAATACTTTTCCATTGATTTTATCCCCGCTCCTTTTATAAATGGTATCCTGCGCGGAACACATCAGAGAACAGAACCCTGCTATTACTAACCAAAATGTTGCGCTCCTTCTCATCTAAAAAAATTTAAATTTCTGAATTATACAATAAAGCCGCTTTTCGTATGCGGTTATTTTTAACGGATTTATAAACCTGTGCGGCAACGAGCGAAACGACACATACACTCAGTCCGCTGATAATGAAAGCCTTTGAACGCAATTTTTCCCGAGGATCATTGTACCGGTTCCTTCTTGCCAGGTAGAGACCACCTACCAGAGCTGTGGGACCAAGGATATTAAAAGCAATTTGACCAGTTTTTTTACTCTCTGCCTCTATAAGGGCTAAATTTAAATCCTCACTGTTTTGTTGAACGTCTCGCTGCAACATCATTTTCATGGCCTCTTTGTGTGTAATGTCAACATTGTTTAATGCTATATGCCTCCCTTCAATTACAAATAAAGAATGTGGTTTAACGCTTGCCGCCGTTTTTTCTTTTAACTGAAACAGCGTTTCTTCTTTACCATTTTCATAAACGATGCGTTTTACCTGGCCGCTTCCTACCTTTCTTAAAATACCATCCGGGTTATAAAAATTTTTATACGTCACCTCCGTTGCTGAGATCTCCAACACCCGCACCAACAAACGTTCTTCTGATAAAGTAAATATGGTATCCTGCCCAGAAGCACTCAGTGCGTATGATATAAAAAAAACAAAAGCAAGCGTTTTAATCATTATACGACTTCACAAAATCCGTCCTTTTCTTTTTTAAACTAAGGGTTACCGCAATGGAAGCCCCCCCGAAGCCAAGTCCCAGGGTTCCAAAAATAAGGGGCTGCAGGGAATAAATGGGGTCAACATATCCATTATATGAAGAGGCCGCAATCATGGAATACAAGGCAACACCCGCAAGTGCAACCCCGCCAAAAATAATGGCGCAGGTGCGTGTACCATTTTGATGCCGTTTTAAGTTACGGATTACGATAGCGTCCTCCCTGAGTCGATCTCTTCGTTTAACATCAGGATGCCGGTCGACCAGGTTTACTAACCGGTAATAAGGTTTCTTTGTGTCACGGTAAGTGATTTTTTCTGTATTGATATTTTCATCGCCACCTTTATAAATCACAAAGGTTTCTCCGGTTTTAGGTTCTTCGCTGGCCGTTTTAAATACATCCGTCACCCCATTTTTATAAATGATTTTATCTACATCACTTTTTGAAATGACATACATCGGACCGTCAATCAGTTCTGGCTTCTTATAATGAATCTCGGATGGAGATACTTCTTTTACAATTACCACCAACTTGTTATTGGTTTTAAAAAATATCGTATCCTGGGCAAAGGTGTTTAAAAAAGATACGCAACTAATGAAACTAAAAATGAAGGCACGCATAAAAATAAGTTAAGGGTTTATAATTACAAGGTACATAAAATTTCAGCCGCTCTTTCAAGAGTTTCTTCCTTTTTTGCAAAGCAAAATCTCAGCAAATGGTTTTGTGGTTTATTGGAAGAAAAAACAGAGAGCGGGATGGCGGCAAGACCTTTTTCTTTTGTGAGCCTTAGAGCAAACTCGGTATCACTTTCATCGGAAATATTTTTATAATTGAGCAGGTGGAAATAAGTTCCGGTGCATGGCTCCATTGTAAAGCGAGAGCAGGAAATGAGTTGCCGGAAATAATCACGTTTTGTCTGGTAAAAATGATGCAGTTGCAGGTAAACTGAGGAATCTTTCAGATAATCAGCCAGCGCCAATTGAAACGGATGGTTAACACTGAAAACTAAAAACTGGTGAACCTTTCTGAATTCCTCCATGATCGCTTTAGGTGCTGTCACGTATCCTATTTTCCATCCCGTTGCGTGAATGGTTTTTCCGAACGATGATACAATGATGGATTGAGACGCCAATTGTTTATACCGCGCTACACTTTGATGAGCATTTCCGTCAAATACCATATGCTCATACACCTCATCACTTACCACAATAATATTTTTTCCGGCTACTAATTTTTCAAGTTCCTTCAAGTCGTTTTCTGCAAGCGTTGTACCACTCGGATTATGTGGCGTATTGATGAGGATCATCCTGGTTTTATGAGTAATTGTTTTTTTTACCGTGGCCCAGTTAATGGTGAAGCCAGGATAATCCAGTGCAATGGCTTTCACAATGCCGCCATTGACTTCAATTGCAGGACGATAAGAATCATAAGCCGGTTCAAAAATAATTACTTCATCGCCCGGGCGAATAAAAGCGGCAATGGAAGTATAAATGCCTTGCGTGGCACCAGCGGTGATTGTGATTTCAGAATCGGGGTGGTAAATTGCCTGATAACAATTTTGGATCAGACCTGCTATTTGTTCCCGTAAAGGAAGTGCCCCCTGCATAGGCGCATATTGGTTGAATCCGCCGGATGTGAACCCTGCAGTAAGTTCTATTAATTTCTTATCACAATTAAAATCTGGGAAGCCCTGTGAGAGGTTAATAGCGTTGTGTTCCCTTGCTAAAGCGCTCATTACCGTGAAGATAGATGTTCCTACATGTGGCAACTTTGAAGTAAAATCCATAAAATAAATTTTCTACAAGTAACGAAATATTTATTACATTTGTAACCCAAATTGGTCCTGTGGCCGAGTGGTTAGGCTCAGCTCTGCAAAAGCTGCTACTCCAGTTCGAACCTGGACGGGACCTCTGGAAAACCCCTTGTATTAAGTTATGAGGGGTTTTTAATTTTATCCTGTTCCCGATTTTTTGTATGACGGAGTTGGTCGCGGTATGAAGTTCCCCATTTTGCCACTTCATCAATGAGTGGCTCCAGTGTTTTTCCAAAATTTGAAATTTCATATTCAACGGTTATTGGTTTGGTTTGAAGTACGGTTCGGCTAAGCAATTGATTGAATTCAAGATCCTGAAGTTCTTTTGAGAGCATTTTTGCGGAAATGCCATTTAGTTCCCGTTGCAAATCCATGAAACGAAGCTTGCCGCCCTGCATCAAAGTTCCCAGAATATGAAATTTCCATTTACCGGAAAGTATTTCCATTGCATCCCGAATCGCCATCATGCGTGTCTGGCATGCGATGCTGGTATTGACAACGGCTTTCTTTTTCATGCATGCATGGTTTTGCACAAAGATAAAAACTATTAGGTAGTAACATAGAGGTAACCGGTTTCAACGATGTAAGGCATAGCTTGCAGGAGTTATCTAAACTGTATCTTTGTAAAAGAAATAAGACACAATGAAAGAAAGAATTGATTTCATGACGCTGATTCAAAACAAGGGCATTTACCATTTGATGAAATGGTGTTGGCTTTTAGCTATATGCGCGCTCATGATAAACAATATTCCTGCACAAATAAACACTAAGAACATGAAGAACATCGCATCAACAACAAACCCGCTCATTTGCGACCCGAATGATGGAATATGCGCTATCCCTGAACATCCATCAGAAAAAGGCGTGCAGACAAAAGAATTTAATAAGCCCATTAAGGTGATTTATTTCACCGACCCGATATGTTCGTCGTGTTGGGGAATTGAACCGCAGTTACGGAAACTGAAACTGGAGTATGGCCATGCTCTAGATATTGAATACCGCATGGGCGGTTTATTACCCGACTGGAGTTACAATAGCGGAGGAATTAGCAAACCATCAGACGTGTCGCATCATTGGGATGAAGTAAGTACCTATTATGACATGCCGATTGACGGCGATGTTTGGCTGGAGGATCCTTTAGATTCGTCATACCCGCCTTCCATCGCTTTTAAGGCAGCACAATTACAGGATCAAGACAAGGCGTTGTTATTTTTAAGGGAACTACGTGAACTGGTATTTTTGAAAAAGAAGAATATTGCTAAATGGGACATCATCCGGGAAGCAGCCATTACTGCCGGATTAAATCCGGATCAATTGAAGTTAGATTATGATGGCAAGGCAAAAATTCTTTTCGAAGAGGACCTGAAAACAGCCAGGGAATTTGGCGTGCGCGGGTTTCCAGCGATGTATTTCATAAATTCATCCGGCCAAAAAGAAATGGTGTATGGCTCGAAGCCCTATGCGAATTATGAAGAGGCGATTCATAAGTTGAATGCAGCCATCAAAAAATCAAGCTATGAAAAAGAGGCAGCGTCTCTCTTTATAAAATATCACACCCTAACTGCTAAAGAATTTTCGGAACTGTCGGGCATTAAACGGAGTGAGTGTGAGCAAGTGCTGGATGAAATGGTAAAGAAGGAACAACTTTTAAAACTGAACACCAAAAATGGCGCTTTGTGGATTCTCAAACAAAAGTCTTAAACGGTTCTCGTTAAAAGAAGTTGATCTCTTTAACTTTTTTTAAAACGAAACAGCTGATTTTGTTGGTATGACTAGCGTATAGACGAATGTTGCTTTTTAATTTGCAACATTTTTTCAATTAACTATAACTATTTCGGGCGGTTTAAGTTGCAACTTTGTATAATAAATACAAACCATTAAAATTTATTGTCATGGAAACCACAGAAAAAGTAAATAGCGCGGTCAGAGAACTTGTAATTATTAATAACGACCGTACTGAAGGGTATAAAACTGCTGCTGAAGAAACGAAAGATGCAGATTTAAAAATGTTATTCAACCGTTTAAGTCAGCAAAGCGTTGGGTTTGGAAGTGAGTTAAGACCTTTCATAACCGATGCGGATGAAATGCCAAAATCTGATGAAACGAAAAACACTGGTAAGTTATACCGTGTGTGGATGGACATTAAAGCTGCAATTACAGCCAATGACCGTAAAGCCGTTTTATCGTCTTGTGAGTTTGGTGAAGACAGAGCACTTCTTTCTTACGATGAAGTTTTAAAAGATACAGAAGGTTTACCGGCCAATGCCGTGGAAACTATCAGACGCCACAGAGCGGAATTGCAAAAAGCACACGATGAAGTAAAAATGCTTCGCGATAGCGCTAAATAAATTTTAAGATAATTTTTTTGAAGCCTGGTCATCTTTGAACCAGGCTTTTTTTATTACGTTTTCTTTATTTTTCGAGGTACTCTTTTAAAGACCGGCCTATGATATCTGTCCAGCCAGCTACAAAGTTTTCCCGTGCGAAATCCTGGATGGGAGGAAAGGTTTCCAAACCGGTATGTGTAACCTTCACGAGGGTTTGATCTCCCTGATCGGTTAAATTAAATGTGACATACGAAATTCCTTCATAGCCTTTATACCGCCAGCTGTAAGTTAACTGTTTATTGGCAATTACTTCTGTTACCTCGCATTCGTGGGTGAAGGTGTTGACTTCATTCCCGCCTTCAAAGCAAAATTTGAAACCTACTTCGGCTTTGAACTCAGCCAAATCAAAATACCAAAACTTCATTTCTTCCCGGTTAGTAATGGCTTTCCACACACGGCTTACCGGCACCGGGAATGTTTTTTCAGTAATGACAGGTTGTGACATATTTAATACGTTAAGTAATATCCCCTACAACAGAGTTTGCACAAATATATTTTGATTTAGCTTTCAAAAAACGAACTTATCCTTAATTTTAATGCTGAAATTATCATTACACGGCATGCCTGCATTTCTTTTACGAATTCTTATTTTGATTTTATTTCCTGCAACTCTGGTTGCGCAGTCGAACAACACGGATGCAATCAGTAAAGCGCTTGAACAGCTTCAGAAATCAAAAACAGAAAAGGCACGGCTGGATGCTTTTTCTCAACTTGCCTGGCTTTACCGAAAAACGAATACCGCGCTGGCTGAACAGTATTCAGACTCCACCATCCAGCTTGCAAAACGAATGAATGACCATGAATTATATTGGGTTGGGCTCAATAGTAAAGCGGAAGCACTGCGTTTGGGAGCAAATTTTGAGAAAGCATTAATTATTCATCAGGAGGCTTTAAATTTCAGTGAAGCCAAAAATCTTATGCTTGAAAAAGCACATTCCCTTAATAATATCGGACTGATTCTAAAGCGCCTTAAAAACTTAAAAGATGCGAAGGACTACATTTCACGGGCGAGAGAAGTTTACAAATCCATTCACGACACCGATGGTATTATCACAACCAGCACAAATTTAGGCAACTGCATTATCCAGGTGGAGGAATATCCCGAGGCGATTGCCTACTATCATGAAGTGATAAATCTGGCTACACCCCGAAACGACCTCTCTTCATTAGGCAATGCCTATACCAATATTGCACACTGTTATTATTACATGAAAAATTCGAAAAAAGCAAAAGACTATTATTATAGAGGATTGAAAATAAGGGAAAAGGCGGGTATACCCATGGATATTGTTGACTCATATGGCAACTATGGATATATGTTATATGAGGAAGGTAACTACGAAGCAGCCAATACCTATTATCAGCAAGCGCTGCTTTTAACACGACCTACGGGTGATAAAGACAACCTGATTGACCTGTACAGCTTTCTCGCAGATCTCGCGTTAGCTAAAAAAGATTTTAAAAGTGCTTATTATTATGCTGATTCTTCAAGGATCTACAAAGACTCTGTGATCAACGCACGAGCAGTAGAATCCGTGAATGAAATGAATAAAAAATTTGAGTCTGAAAAAAAACAGCTAAAAATTGAAAAGCTAAGCACGGAAAATGCCTACAAAGAAAAAGTAAATGCTTCACAGCGGTTATTTCTTTTAATAGTGGCTATTGCACTCATTATTTCGCTTATGCTGGGGGCTTTCGTTTTTAAACTGTATCAGGAAAAGAAAACTGCGAATCACATTATCCATTCACAAAAAGAATCGCTCGAAGAAAAACAAAAAGAAATTATTGATTCCATTTCTTATGCCAAACATTTACAGCAAGCGATTTTGCCCACTGATACCGCCATTAACGAATCTTTTCCCGAAAATTTTGTTTTATACAAACCCAAAGACATTGTTGCAGGTGATTTTTACTGGCTGGAAAACAAACAGCATTTAAAATTCATTGCTGCGGCAGATTGTACAGGGCATGGCGTTCCGGGTGCGATGGTGAGTGTGGTTTGCAGCAACGCCCTGCACAGGGTAGTAAAGGAATTTAACCTCATCGACACAGGCGAAATATTAAACAAAACACGTGAATTGGTTCTGGAAACATTTACAAGGAATAATAAAGATGTAAAAGACGGCATGGATATTTCACTAGCCTGTTTTAATTCGAATACCTGCGAATTGTTTTGGAGCGGGGCAAACAATCCGTTATGGTATTTCCAAAATAATGCGCTGAAAGAAATTACTGCAGATAAACAACCGATTGGCAAAACAGACTACCCTAAGCCATTTACAACCCACCGTATTCAATTAGTAAAAGGCGACATTTTTTATTTGTTCACTGATGGTTATGCCGACCAATTTGGTGGGCCTAAAGGAAAAAAATTAAAATATAAACCTCTTAAAGAACTGCTGACAGAAAACAGCCAGGAAGCACCGGATATCCAAAAACAAAAATTAGAAAAATTATTCAACGACTGGAAAGGCGATTTGGAACAGGTTGATGACGTGTGCATTATTGGCATCAAGGTTTAAGAATGGATTTATTCAGTGATGAAATACAAAATCTGCTTCCTTATGATGGAACAGCATTCTATTATGGCCCCGTGCTGCAGGAAATAATTGCGAGCCAATATTTTAATCAACTTTATAATACGATTAAGTGGAAACATGATGAAGCCGTGCATTTTGGCAAGCACATCATCACAAACCGAAAAGTAGCCTGGTATGGAGATCAACCATACTCCTACACCTATTCCAACACCACTAAAACTGCCCTACCCTGGACTAAAGAACTTTTAGAATTAAAACATATCGCTGAAGAAATTACAGGCAGCATGTTTAATTCCTGTTTATTAAACCTTTACCATAACGGAAACGAGGGAATGGCCTGGCATAGCGATGGCGAAAAAATGCTTCAGAAAAACGGTGCCATTGCCTCATTCAGTTTTGGCGCTGAACGGAAATTTTCATTCAAACATAAAATTACGAAAGCGGTTGTATCGTTAGTACTCGAACACGGAAGTCTTTTAATAATGAAAGATGAAACCCAAACGCATTGGTTGCATCGTTTGCCTCCAACAACATTAGTAAAGCGTCCAAGAATAAATTTAACGTTCCGTACCATTGTGGAATAGGCATGGATGAATCATTCTACGCGAGAGATAATTAGGTTTTTAAATAGAACCATTCCAAATAAGATTGCTTTTAATCGTTTGCCAAGGTAAACTTGACGATTTAATCCCACTCCGTTAATAAAAGCCGAGGAAAAAATTGCATTAAATCAATCACAATAATACATTTGCCTTGTAAAAAATTAAACATATTTCTCTTATGAGTCAAGGATTCTTAAAATCATCGGTTGGAAAAAAAGTGTTAATGGGCCTCACGGGTTTGTTTTTAATATCTTTCCTATTAGTTCATTGTTTTATCAATAGTCTTATATTTTTTAACGATGGTGGTCTTACCTTTAACACAGCCGCTGCATTTATGGCTCATAACTGGTTGATTCGGGCCGGGGAACTTGTGTTATTTGCAGGTTTAATTCTTCATGTCATTCAGGCATTAATTTTGACATTAGAAAACCGCAAGGCGCGGCCAGTTGGATACGCAAAATTTGATGGTGCAGCCAATTCTTCCTGGTATAGCCGTTCCATGGGGCTTTTAGGTACCCTTTTATTAATATTTTTAATTATCCATTTGATCCATTTTTGGGTAAAGTCGCGCTTCACGGGATTACCGGGAGAAGATGCAAATGGGAATGAAAATTTATACGCTGTAATGCAGTTTACATTTTCCATAGGAATTGTTGTAGTTATTTACGCTTTATCTATGATTTCATTAGCTTACCATTTATTACATGGTTTTCAATCAGCATTTCAATCATTGGGTTTAAATCATAAAACCTATACGCCGCTTATTAAAAAAGCGGGAGTAGCATTTTCATTAATTATCCCGTTCATTTTTGCCTTAATGCCTGTACTTATGTACTTCGGTGTTATTAAATAAAATCAAAACATTCAATCTTACATTCTTAATTTTTCGATATGAGTAAATTAGATTCAAAAATTCCTGAGGGACCTATTGACCAAAAATGGTCGAAATACCGTTCTACCGTTCATTTGGTTAATCCAGCCAATAAAAGGAGTCTAGAGGTATTGGTAGTTGGTTCGGGATTAGCCGGGGCTTCTGCCGCTGCAACCCTTGCCGAAATGGGATATAAAGTAAAAGTATTTTGTTTCCAGGATTCACCCCGTCGCGCTCACTCAATTGCTGCGCAAGGTGGAATCAATGCCGCTAAAAATTACCAGAACGATGGTGACTCGACCTACCGTTTATTTTACGATACCATTAAAGGAGGAGATTACCGTGCACGTGAAGCAAACGTTCACCGTTTAGCTGAAGTATCTTCCAGCATTATCGATCAGTGCGTGGCACAAGGTGTTCCATTGGCCCGTGAATATGGTGGATTATTAAGTAACCGTTCTTTTGGCGGCACACAGGTTCAGCGTACGTTTTACGCAGCAGGACAAACAGGGCAGCAATTATTATTAGGAGCCTACTCCGCTTTACAGCGCCAGGTAGGTTCAGGCAACGTGACTTTATGTTCCCGACACGAAATGCTGGATGTGGTAACCATCGATGGTGTTGCCCGTGGTATCATAGCCCGTAACTTGGTTACAGGCGAGATGGAAAAACATTTCGGACACGCAGTCTTATTATGTACCGGTGGTTACGGAAACGTATTTTATCTTTCTACGAACGCCATGGGAAGTAACGTTACTGCGGCATGGAAGGCCCACAAAAAAGGTGCTTTCTTTGGCAATCCATGTTATACTCAAATTCACCCAACCTGCATTCCTGTGTCGGGCGATCATCAATCGAAACTAACCCTGATGTCTGAATCGTTACGTAACGATGGACGTATCTGGGTTCCAAAAAAGAAGGATGATAACCGGAAACCAACGGATATTCCTGAAGAAGAAAGAGATTATTATTTAGAGCGTCGTTACCCTGCCTTTGGTAACCTCGTCCCACGTGACGTAGCTTCGCGCGCAGCCAAAGAACGATGTGATGCAGGCTATGGTGTAGGAAATTCCAAAATGGCTGTTTACCTGGATTTTGCTTTTAATACTGCCCGCTACGGACGAACTGAAGCTACCAAACGTAACATTCAAAACCCAAGCCAGGAAGAAATTATGCGCTTAGGTAAAGAAGTTGTGAAAGAAAAATATGGTAACCTGTTTGATATGTACGAACAGATTACCGGTGAGAATCCGTACGAAGTACCGATGCGTATTTATCCGGCAGTTCATTATACCATGGGTGGATTATGGGTAGATTATAATTTAATGACTACCGTAAAAGGTTTGTATGCATTGGGAGAGGCAAACTTCTCTGACCACGGCGCTAACCGTTTGGGAGCATCCGCGTTAATGCAGGGATTGGCCGATGGATATTACGTAATTCCATATACTTTAGGCGTATACTTATCAGAAGAAGTGTCGAGGATGAGTGCAGAAAAAGATAAACCGGATTCAATTGATAAATTGAAAACGAAGCATCCTGCATTTGATGCGGCATTGAAAGAGCAAACAGATTTAATTAATAAATTTCTGACTATTAAAGGAACCAAATCTGTTGAAAGCTTCCATAAACGCTTAGGTTTGATCATGTGGAACAAATGCGGCATGGCAAGAAATAAGCAGGGCTTAACAGAAGCAATTTCTGAGATACAGGCATTACGTCGTGAGTTCTGGAGCGATGTAAGGGTATTGGGAAGTGCCGATGAGATGAACCCTGATTTGGAAAAAGCAGGCCGAGTGGCTGACTTCTTAGAATTGGGTGAATTGATGTGTAAAGACGCGTTGCACCGTGAGGAGAGCTGTGGCGGACATTTCCGTGAAGAGCACCAAACGGAAGAAGGCGAAGCGAAACGGGATGACGCTAACTTCGCATACGTTGCTGCATGGGAATATAAATCGGAGAGCAACTGGGAACTGAATAAAGAAGAATTGAAATACGAGAATATTAAGATAGCACAGAGGAGCTACAAGTAATTAGGAAATAGAGAATAGTGATAAGCAAATAAAAAGGTGAGCGAGAAACTTAATTCATATAAAGATTTAATAGTGTGGCAAAAATCTGTCGCTTTAGTTACATCTATTTATGGATTAACCAAAACCTTTCCTCTAGAAGAAAAATTTGGAATAGTTTCTCAATTAAACAGAGCGAGCGTTTCAATACCTTCAAATATTGCGGAGGGTTGGGGAAGAGAATCTTCAAAGAACTATTTACAATTTCTTCGGATATCCAGAGGATCTTTAATGGAAACTGAAACTTTATTAGAGATATCTAAAAATTTGGGATTAATCAACAGCTCTGATTTTTCTAATATTTCTACTCAAATTCAAGAAGTAAGTAAAATACTTCAGGGACTAATTAAAAGCGTACAACAAAAAATAAAACTAACACAACCTGTTTAAGCAAAGGCTTATTGCCTATTGCCTAATCACAAACGACTAATAACCATGGGATCAGGACACGGAACAGAATTAAATCTTACACTTAAAGTGTGGAGACAAAAAAATGCAAAAGCTGCAGGAAGCTTTGAAACGCATCAGTTAACCGGCATCTCAACCGACATGTCGTTTCTTGAAATGTTTGACGTTTTAAACGAAAAATTAATTCACGAAGGAAAAGAGGCCATCGCTTTTGACCATGATTGCCGCGAAGGAATCTGCGGAGCCTGCAGCATGTATATCAATGGAAGGCCTCACGGACCAAAGAACCTTGTAACCACATGCCAGTTGCATATGCGTTCATTTAAAAACGGTGATACCATCGTTGTAGAACCTTGGAGGAGCGCGGCCTTCCCTGTAATTAAAGATTTAGCGGTAGACCGTACTGCTTTCGACCGCATCATCGCCAGCGGCGGTTATGTATCGGTTAATACCGGTAACGCGCAGGACGCTAACAATATATTGATCCCTAAAGAAGCGGCAGACGAGGCATTTAGTGCGGCAGCGTGTATTGGCTGTGGCGCCTGTGTTGCAGCCTGTAAAAACGCTTCGGCTATGCTGTTTGTCTCAGCAAAAGTTTCGCAGCTTGCGTTGTTACCTCAAGGACAGGTAGAGCGAAAGGAGCGAGTGAAGAAAATGGTTGCCCAAATGGACGAAGAGGGATTTGGTAATTGCACCAATACCGGCGCCTGTGAAGCCGAATGTCCTAAAGGAATTTCACTGGAAAACATTGCGAGGATGAACCGCGAATTAACAGCGGCGTCTCTTAAATAGTTTGTATGTGATAGAAAATTAAATCCCTGGTATTATTACCGGGGATTTTTTATTGGCATTGATTGAATTAAAGAGGTATTGATTATATTTAATCTCACAATTAAAAACACATAGACAATGAAAAAAACTATTGCAGCTTTTATTTTCATGGGCCTTTCAACACTGGCTTTTTCGCAGGCTCAACCACAGGGAGAATTTCATAAGTCGATCCTGAAAAAAACAGAAGAAATCCGAAAAAAAACAAAGCCCCAGGAATGGTGGAATAAGGGAGTGATTGTTTTTTCCAAACAGGAAATTAAACGCCTTGGAACCATCGCAGAAACTGAAAAGAACATCACCAACACATTTAAGGACGGCGAAACGTTTTATGGCCGCGCATTTATGCCTAAAAGTATTGGTGAATTAGAACGGAAACCATCAGGAATTATCACCCGTTTTTATATCGACGGTAAATTATCCAATTATGAAATTCTTTACAGTGGTGAAAATATGCTGGAGGATGCCTGGTCTTCCTGGTCATATGTTTTCCCGGAAGATTTTGAAAAAATGTATAATAATTTGAGCGCCGGGGAACATATTTTTAAAATGGAAATCTGGACCGATGTTCCCACAGAAAAAACAACAACCTATGTTGACCAGGACGACAAAGCCATAGGTACTACAAAGGAGCAAATAAACCGCGGACAATTTCTGGGAGCAGGAGAATTCAAAATCATAAAATAAAAATATTTTAAAACAAAACATTGGTGCATGAAAAAAATTCTACTTACTGCAGTAACGGTCTTTTCAAGTGTTATAGCTGGCGCACAATGCCTTGGAACCTTTACATGTAATATCATTCCAACCGCCGCTGCCAACGGGAAAGTTATTATGTACAGAACTGACGATAATGGTGGCCAAATGGATTCCGTTAATTATAAAAACGTTACAACACCAACCTTTACAATTGCCATTCCGGACAGCGGCAAATATGTTTTAAAGTTTGTACCTTCTTCCCCATCCTATCAGGTTACTTATGCTGATAGCGCACAGTCATGGAATGAAGCAACTGTCTATACGAATCCGTGTTTTGCTAATTTAACTGCGTATTTCTTCCCGCAAACTTACGCATCCCTGGGCGGTTCAGGTAACGGCTCCATTTCAGGAAAAGTAGTTGAAGGATTAAAATACGGACAGAAAACCAACGGCCCTTCCGCACCTGGAAACCCAATTGGTGGGATCATTATTAAAGGCGGTAAAAACCCGGGAGGGCAATTGTTCGCTCAAACCGAAACTAATGCAAATGGCGATTACTTCTTCAATAACCTGCCAGCTGGCGATTATTTTATATTGGTAGACATCCCAGGGCTCGACACTGCTTCTACCCACCATGTGAGTTTAAATAATAACCAGATTTCTAACTTAGGTTTTACAGTGGACTCGTTAAAAATTGTTCCAACCTTAATTAATTCTGACGTTTCGGTGAATGAACTAAACCATCTGAGTTATTCTTCTAGGGTTTACCCTAATCCGTCATCATCTTATTTTACCATTGAATACATCTTGACTACAGAATCACCGGTACAAATGGATTTATTTGATCTGCTTGGAAAACATCAATCAACCCTTATGCCACGAACGATTCAGACAAAAGGGGAATATAAACAGGTACTGCCCTCAGATGGCCTTGAATCGGGCATCTATTACATGAAACTAAAGGTCGGCCAACACGAATTGATATATAAACTATTCGTTGTAAAAGAATAAGAGTATCATCAGGATAAAAAAGGCCAATCGAATGATTGGTCTTTTTTATGCCGGGAGATTTATCAGCTCATTGGTTTTCATGATCAAATCCATGAACAAAATTTTCGGATTGGCGTTCCGCTCAATATGATAGAACGCCGAATTAAATTCTTCGAGAAGACGCTCGTAGTTACGTTGATTGACGAAACGCGAAAATTTGGTAATGAATTCTTTCTCATCACCCGAATGTCTGATCAGATCGGCACTACCGAAATTATACATCAGGCAATCCCTGAAAATTTCAAGTCCATATTGTAAGAATTGTTTTTGCTTTTCACGACCTGTGCGCGCGTTTTCATCAATCCAGGCAACTGCTTTAATCGCATCAAACTTCAGAGCAATTAACATGAACGCTCTGAAATTCTGAAGGTAAGCGGTTCCACCATCTAAATGTTGTAATAACAATTGCGCTTCACGGTAACTCCCATTGCTTAGCATGGCTGCCTGCTTCGCTGCTTGTGGCTGACAACTAAATTCTTCCACAAGTGCCCTGACAATTTCTTCGGTTTCAATTTGAAAAAACGGGATTTGTTGGACGCGAGAAATAATAGTGGCAAGTAACTGGTCTGGGTGGTTGCAAACCAGTAGGAATAAGGTTTGCTCCGGCGGCTCCTCAAGAATCTTTAAAAGTTTGTTAGCGGAAGAAGCGTTCATTTTTTCGGGTTGCCATATCACCATAATTTTATAGCCACCTTCGTAACTTGTATACGAAAGTTTCTTCAATATATCGTTGGCCTCATCCGTCGGAATCGTTGGTTGCTTATTTTCAGCGCTTAAGGTATCAAACCAATCGTGCACAGTTAAATAGGGAGTTTCAATGAAACATTCCCGAAACTCGGGAAGCAAATCGTTACTTGTTCTTACATTTTTGCTTAATGGAATGGGAAATACCAGGTGAAGATCGGGGTGAATTAACTTCTTAACTTTCAAACAAGAAGAACAGGCACCGCAGGCATCGGAAGGCTGTTTGTTTTCACAAAAAATAAACTGAACAAACGCTAATGCCGCAGGCAGGTTACCACTTCCTTCTGGCCCGGTAAACATAAGCGCATGCGGAACACGTCCATCATGCAGCATGTTTAAAAGCTTCTGTTTAACGGGGGTCTGACCAACAATTTGTTTAAAAAGCACACGCTAATTTACATATTAAGCGGGTTATTTTATGAGAATTAAATCGAAAATGATGTTTAATTTTACCATTATGCATATTGGTTTATTTTTTGGTTCTTTTAATCCTGTTCACGTTGGCCACATGGTACTCGCTAATTACATGGCGGCGTTTACCGACCTTGAACAGGTTTGGTTTGTGGTTTCACCACATAATCCTTTAAAAGAAAAATTAACTCTGCTCGATCAGAACCAAAGGCTGCACATGGTAAATCTTGCAATCGGCGAACATCCAAAACTAAAAAGCAGTAACATTGAATTTGGCCTTACGCAGCCATCTTATACGGTTCATACGCTTGCTCACCTAAAAGAGAAATACCCGCAACACCGCTTTTCCTTAATCATGGGCGAGGATAACCTGCAATCGTTTACTCGTTGGAAAAACTATGAAGAAATACTGAAAAACCATACGCTGTTTGTTTATCCCCGGCCAGGAAGTGATGCAGGCAACCTTAAGCATGACAAAAATGTTATTATGACAGAAGCCCCGGTGATGGAAATTTCGTCAACCATGATCCGTCAGGCGATCAAACAAAAAAAAGACGTTTCCTTCTTTGTGCCACCAAGTGTTTGGCAATACATAGAAGAAATGCACTTTTACAAAAAGTAAAAGGGTCTCAGATGGTTTTATGAAACGTTCACCCATGCAAATCCAATCATGAAAGTTAAATTTTTTAACGTAAAATGGGATGCGATTGAATAAAAGGCAGGACTACAATTCGTGATTTCATTAAAAACCCTATTTTTGTGAGGATCGGCGCGAATGACCAATCTATACTTTTTACATACCATGCTTAAACATTTACTTTACCTCGTTTTATTTATTTCCGCTGAAAAAAGCATTTCACAAATTCTTTACAGCGAACGGTTCAATAACCTAACTTTAAATTCAGGTACAATAACCGGCACTTCAAATGCATATTTGTATTCCGACCTACCAACAGGGATGGTAGCCATCAATACCAGTACCCTGGCTGCAGATACACTCACCGGCAATTACCCTTTCAGAGCTAATGGCCAAAAACAAAAAGCATGGCTAAGTTACAAACCATTCACAGCTACCGATACGTTTGCCGTATCTACGTCATGGGTAAATCCATCCGGCACAGCGTCTGCTTGGATGATTACACCACCAATAAGCAGTATTACTGTTAATTCTGTACTAAGCTGGGAAGCTATGGCACCCGATTTTAATAACCCGGATGGCTATGAGGTTTACGCCGCTATCAGTACAACAAACAGTCCTCTTGCCAGTGACTTCACTACGCCGCTATTTAGCACAAGTGCTGAAAAAAACAGCTGGCAAACACACGGGATATCTTTATCATCTTTCGCAGGTCAAACCATCAGAATTGCATTTAAAAATAATTCCAGCAATAAATATCAATTATGGGTTGATGATATTGTTGTATCACAGATTACTAATGCCTATGATGTTTCTGCCTTATCACATAGTGTTTACAAATACTCTTCTGTAAACTCAAATAATACTATGGCGGCGACTTTTAAAAATCACGGCTACACCCCTATTACTAATCTTACACTTAAATACCGCATGGAAAACGGTAGTACTGTAACCGAAACCAAAATCATTTCACCTCCTTTAAATTACCTTGAGAGCAGAACCCTGACCTTTACACAACCTTTCAGCTCTACAACCCCTATCTACACCACTTTCAAGATCTGGGCTGATTTAATTAATGGCCAGGCTGATGAATTCATAGCAAACGATACCATTGCGGGTTCAATCACCGTCTCATCGAGCGTTCCTCCCAAAAAAGTGTTAGTTGAGCAATTTACAAGTTCAACTTGCGGATGGTGTCCCGAGGGTTATAGCGTGTTAAAAACAATCGCCGCCACTAATACAAATGTTATTGCCGCATCGCATCACATCGATGATAATATGTCTACTGCATCCGGTGTAGCGCTGAAAGCTGATTATGCGACAGATCTACCCTCTGCAACAATTGATCAAGTGTATTTTCCAACAAACCAAAACATTGCCATTAACCGGGAAAGCTGGAACACATACATTAGCCAACGCCTTGCCATGAAAACTCCGGCAACAGTAACCATCACTAACATAAGTTACAATACTGTTACCAGGCAACTGGATGCAACAGTATCAACAGCGTTTGTTGGTGATGTGAAAGGAGACTACCGTTTAAATTTATATGTGAAAGAAAATAATGTATATGGACCTACAAACGATAATTCAGATAATCAATGGAACCAACATAGTTTCCTGTTTAATATCGGATCATCGCCATACTATCAAATAGGTTCGTATTTAAATTCAAACACTTACCTTCTAAATCCTTCCCAGTTTAAACACCAATATGTGATAAATGAATTAACTGACGGCCCGTATGGCGCTGCAGGCATTATCCCGATTAACGGTCCTACTCAGGGCCTAAACTTTTCAAAAAATTACAGCATCACACTTCCAACGGCAACCAACGGAGAGTTCAGGTATAATGCTGATAATATCTATTTAATTGGTGTAGTGACTGAATACAATGCGGATACAAAATCACGAAGTGTTCTGAATGCGGCTGAAGTGAAACTTACCCCTAACCAGGAAGTACTCGTGGGAATTAATGAATTAAAAAATCCAACCGTAGAGTTAACACTATTTCCAAACCCAGCAACAGAAGAGTGTTATTTATCCTATCACCTAAATCAAAATGAAATGGTGACGGTGAATATATATAACGCATTAGGAGAACTGGTTTCCATTGAAACACGAAATGCTTACGCGGGTGACGTTATACATGCGTTGAATGTGAATGAATTACGTGCAGGAAACTACAGTGTTCAGGTTTCTTTTAAGAATAATGTTGTCACAAGAAAATTAACCATCATTAAATAATACCATGATTGTAATAACGGGAGCTGCTGGTTTCATTGGAAGTTGTTTAATCACCAAATTAAATAACGAAGGTCATGAAAACTTAATTTTAGTGGATGATTTTTCCCAATTACACAAAATCGAAAACTATCACACAAAAAATTTTGTACATAAAATTGAACGTAGTCAATTCCTGACATGGTTTGAAGAACACGCGGCAGAGGTAACATTTGTATACCATATTGGTGCAAGAACAGACACTGCCGAATTCAATGTTGATTTGTTGAACCAACTGAATTTGAATTACACGAAAGCCATTTGGAACACCTGTACCAAACACTTTATTCCTCTCGTTTATGCTTCATCAGCTGCAACATACGGATTAGGTGAGTTAGGGTACACCGATGATGAAATGAAAATTCCCGGGTTGAAACCACTCAACCCTTACGGCGACAGCAAAAATGAATTTGATAAGTGGGCGATTCTTCAAACGAACTGTCCACCGAAATGGGTCGGCTTTAAATTCTTTAATGTTTACGGCCCAAATGAATACCATAAAGAACGAATGGCTTCTGTCATTTTCCATTCCTTTAATCAGATAAACGAAAAAGGAAAAGTGAAGCTATTCCGCTCTCATAATCCTAATTACGGAGATGGGGGGCAGTTACGCGATTTTGTTTACGTAAAAGATGTGATTGACGTGCTGTATTTCGCTTATAGCGCGGCCATGCAAAATGGAATTTACAACCTCGGAAGTGGCAAAGCTCGTACTTTCCTTGACCTTGCAAACGCAACTTTTCATGCACTAAATAAACAACCGGATATTGAATTTATTGATACGCCCATCGATATCCGCGATAAATACCAGTATTTTACAGAAGCTAATATGGAAAAACTGAGGTCGCAGGGTTATAAAAAACCTTTTACAACTTTAGAAGATGGCGTGCGCGATTACGTGACAAATTACCTGGTTGCGAAAAAATATTTCTAAAAAATAAAGAACAGAATAGTTTGCAGGATCAATAGGCCATCAACCCAAAGGTAATAGTAAAATGCATGCCTATGATCATTTGTGAAGAGGATCGTAGCTAATAAAAACATCCTCAGGATTACGGAAGCTATTATGGAAGACGGGCTGTTGCTGAACATATAAAAACACGAGAAGCCAACCACCACCAAAACCCCGCAAATAATTTTTGTAACTGTAACCCCAAATTTGTTTGCATACGTATTTACACCGGATAGGTAGTCCTTATCGTTATCCTTAATATCGAAAAGCATACACAATACAGAAATAAACACAAACTGGGAAACAAGAAACCAGGCACTGTGATTTGTAAGCACCTGATTTTCGATTAAAGGAACAAGTCCGCAACTTATTACCCAAACGGCTGATATGAGAAAAGGTTTAATGTATCCATGCCTCCTTAAGTTAAAAGGTTGAAGGTAGTAAAGCGTGGAAATAATTTCCGCTCCTACCATAATACCAATGGAAAGCATGCTTAAATTATTGCAAAGGAACAAAAGGATAATAAGTGAGGCCCCTATACAGTACCCTATCAGTTTCTTATGCTTCAATACCCATTGAGAACGCGGGGATATTTGTCCGACATGATTGACAATGTAATAACCACGCTGTACGTTATATTGCAGAAACGTTGCCAATAAAACAAATGCCAGGTAAGCATTGTTGTCAAAATTTACCGGTATATCAAACAGGTGATAAGTTAGCAAAACCTGTGAAAACGCGCACACTGCAATAAACACATTCGCGTACACCAGAGTGTTTAACCATGGTAAAGGTATGAAGGACTTAGTTCTCAAATATTTCTTCCGCATTGGCAGAAGTAACCCGAGCTACTTCCTCGATAGACACTTGTTTGAGGCTGGCGATTTTCTCTGCAATCAGGGGGATATAGGAACTCTCATTCCGTTGCCCGCGAAAAGGAACAGGCGCAAGATATGGGGCATCGGTTTCCAGTACAATGTCCTGCAAATTGAGTTGTTCAACCACTTTATCAAGTCCTGAGTTTTTAAATGTTACTACACCTCCAATTCCAAGTTTAAAATTACCAAGAGATAAGATCTGCTGCGCCTGTATGTAATCACCGCTGAAACAATGAAAAATTCCCTTAGGGAGTTTGTCATACGATTTTAATATGGAAAAGATTTCATCAAATGCATTCCTGCAATGAATTACAATGGTATAATTATATTCCATCGCCCAATAAATCTGCTCTCTGAAGGCTAATTCCTGCTCCTTTAAAAACGTTTTATCCCAATAAAGGTCAATGCCAATTTCACCAATGGCTGCAAATCGCCTTAGGTCAAGCCATTTTTTCACCAATTCTAATTCTTCTCTGTAATTCGCTTTCACTGAGCATGGGTGCAAACCCATCATCGGTAAACACACTTCAGGAAAATGAACTTCTAAATCCAACATACGATCAATCGTAGTGCTGTCTACATTTGGCATGTAAAATTTTGTCACAGATTTTGAGATCGCGTCATTAATCCTGTCGAAGCGATCAGCGTTGAACTCTTCGGAATAGAGGTGTGTATGCGTATCTATAAACATGGAAAAAAATAGTTACTTTTGCATAAAGATAAGCATCTTTCATTATACCTGTGAAAATTTTAGTTGTGCGCTTTAGTTCCATTGGCGATGTTGTACTTACAACACCCATCCTGCGATCAATTAAACAACAACTTCAAAACGTTACGGTGCATTTCTTAACCAAACAAAACTTTCTTCCCGTTATCGAAAACAATCCCTATGTCGATCAATTCTTCGCTATTAAACACGGATTGGAAGAAGTTGTACCGCAACTAAAAAAAGAAAGTTACGATTATGTCATTGATCTCCATCATAACTTAAGAACCTTTAAACTCAAGCGCGCGCTTGGCCAAAAAGCTTTTTCGTTTAATAAATTAAACCTCGAAAAGTTTCTGATGGTTAATTTTAAAATTAACCGCTTGCCTAATCAGCACATCGTTGATCGTTATTATGATACGGTTAAAGCCCTTGGCGTTACTAACGACCACAAAGGCCTCGACTATTTTATCCATGAAAAAGATGAAATAACAATCACCAACTTTCTTCCAACGGCCTTCCATAACGGGTATCATGTACTCGTTGCTGGTGGTTCATATTTTACCAAGCAGATTCCGCTTAATAAACTGAAAGAGTTTTGTAACAAAAGCACCTCCCCAGTGGTTTTATTGGGTGGTAAAGAAGATGCTGATGTCGCTGAACTGGTTCATCAGACTTTTCCGAAAACAACTTTGAACCTTTGCGGTAAGTTAAACATCAATCAATCCGCTTCAATTATCCGGCAGGCCAAAACCGTTATCACATCCGACACTGGCCTGATGCACATAGCAGCGGCATTCAAGAAAAATATCATTTCTGTTTGGGGAAATACTATTCCCGAATTTGGAATGGGTCCATATATGCCCGGAGAAAAATCCCTTATTGTTGAAGTGAAAAACCTGCCATGCAGGCCATGCTCAAAACTCGGGTACCCAAAATGCCCAAGAAGGCATTTTAAATGCATGAATGATATCGTTGTTCCTCGGCCCGATCTTTAATCCTTAGCGAATAAGGCTTTTAATTCTGTAGCCTCATCTGGTTTCATTCTACCTCCTAAGATCAGGGAAAGCTGGCGCCGGCGTAGTGCTCCATCGTAGCGCTTTTTCTCTTCTTCTGTTTCTGGAATAAGCGGGGGAACCGGTAAAGGAGCGCCGTTTTGATCAATAGCCACAAATGTAAAAATGGCCTCATTACATTTTGTTTTATGTCCGGTTATACGGTCTTCCACAAACACATCAATGTGCACTTCCATGCTACTGGTAAATGCGCGCGAAACTTTTGCTTCAAGTGTAACTACCGAGTTTTGTTTTATCGGGTTATCAAAAGAAACATGGTTAATAGATGCTGTTACAACTACCCTGCCGGAATGTCTTCCAGCAGCTATGGCTGATGTGATGTCCATCCATTGTAAGAGTTTTCCTCCGAATAAATTTCCAATATGGTTCGTATCATTTGGTAATACAACTTCAGTGTTAATGGTTAAGGATTCTTTCGCTGTTTTACCTTTCATAAATCAAAATTAATTTTCTTTTTAGTTTTTAAATTTGTTTTAGTCCTAAACGTGGGCATTGCAATAACCATTAATAATTCCTGCAATGAGACGTAATTTAATAATGAGGCAAAAATACTACCTTTACACTAAATAAAATAATATGGACTATTCATATATCAAGGCCCTTCACGTTGTATTTATTGTTACCTGGTTTGCAGGGTTATTTTACATGGTTCGGTTATTTATTTATACCAAAGAGGCCTCTGCAAAGGAGGAGCCCGCAAAAAGCATTTTAACGGCTCAATTACTAATCATGCAAAAAAAGCTGTGGTTCATCATCACCTGGCCATCGCTCATACTTACATTAATTTTCGGACCGTGGATGTTGTATTTAAATCCAACGCTATTAACATTTCCCTGGATGTGGCTTAAACTCATCTTTGTTGGCCTGTTGACCTTATACCATTTGCAATGCCACGCCTATTACAAACAACAACAATCGGGAATATTTAAACCTTCATCCTTTAAATTGAGGATGTTTAACGAATTAGCTACCGTTTTTTTAGTGGCTATCGTATTTTTAATAATTGTGCGGTCAACCAGCGGACTTGTATGGGGAATGATTGGTTTATTCATATTTGCCGCCCTTTTGATGGGCGTGGTGTATATTTATAAAAAGCAAAGGCAAACCATGGCAGAAAAAAGAGATGGAACCATCCCTCCGGAAAAAGGTCCTAAATAGGGGTAACCAAAACGTTGAACTATTAAAACAATTTTATATGGAAACACGAAAAAAAATAGTTTTAATCGGGGGTGGATTTGCCGGGCTACATTTAGCCAGAAAACTTAACAAGGAAAATTTTGATATATGGTTGCTTGATAAACAAAATCATCACCAGTTTCAACCTCTATATTATCAGGTAGCCTGTGCCCGACTTGAGCCTTCAAACATTTCATTCCCATTCCGTAAAATTTTTCAGCGGTCGCCCAATGTGCAAATCAGAATGGCGGACGTAACTAAAATTGTTGCTGAAGAAAATAAAGTTGAAACCAACATTGGCGAATACCATTACGATTTCCTCGTTATAGCAACGGGGTGCAAAACCAATTTTTTTGGGAACGCAGAGATCAGCAAACACGCTTTCGCAATGAAAACAACGGAGGAAGCGATCGAGATAAAAAATAACATCCTTTTAAGTTTTGAAAGAATTATTTCGGCAGAAAAAAAGGACCGCGAGGCACTGATGAATATTGTTCTTGTAGGTGGCGGCCCAACAGGCGTAGAATTAGCCGGGGCATTTGCTGAAATGCGCAACCATATTTTGCCAAGGGATTACCCCCACATCGATTTTTCGCAATTAAAAATATATCTCCTGGAGGGGAGTAAAAATACATTGAATAGCATGAGTGACGACTCTAAACGGGTGTCTAAAAAATACCTTACGGATCTTGGCGTGATTGTTAAAACAGAAACCATTGTAACTAATTATGACGGTCACCTCGTTACGCTTAATAATGGAGAAACAATTCCAACCAGTAATTTGATCTGGGCAGCTGGCGTTACCGGAAATGTAATTGAAGGCCTTCCTTTAGAAAACATCATTAAAAACCGCTATAAAGTTGACCGTTACAACAAAGTGATGGGAACTCAGAATATCTATGCCATTGGCGACGTAGCCTATATGGAAACTCCACTTTATCCCAACGGACATCCCCAATTAGCAAACGTTGCCATTAACCAGGGAAAAAATCTGGCGAAAAATTTTTTAAACCTGATCAAAAAAAGACCCCTCAAAGAATACGAGTATAAAGACTTGGGTTCTATGGCCACAATTGGTAAACGCCGGGCAGTTGTGGATTTGCCCTTCGTTAAGTTTCAGGGATTTTTTGCATGGTTCATCTGGATGTTTTTGCACCTGATGCTTATTTTAAGTGTAAGGAATAAACTTGCCATCTTCTTTAACTGGGCATGGAACTATTTAGCAAAAGATTCTTCGTTACGCCTTATTTTGAAGCCGAGAAAATAAAAATTATATTCAACGATACGTTTCGTTGATCGCATTCACGCAGTTTACACCATCCATTGCCGCGCTAACAATGCCTCCGGCATAACCAGCCCCCTCGGCACAGGGATACAAATTTTTAATTTGTACATGGTTTAACCCGATTTTCTCCCGGGGAATTCTCACCGGAGTTGATGTGCGTGATTCGACACCCAGAATAATTGCTTCATTACTCACATAACCCCGCATTTTTTTATCAAAGGCAATAAACCCCTGCCGCAGGGTTTCTCCGATCATTTGGCCAACAACCTCTTTCATTTGAACTGAACGCGTTCCAGGCTGATAAGAACTATCAATCAATCTTGTACTGAGCTTATTGTTCACAAAATCCTGGAGATTCTGAGCCGGCGCCGTTTGCCTCTTTCCGCCCATTTCCCACGCTTTATGTTCAATCTCTTTCTGCAATTGCAATCCTGCCAGCGCTCCAAATTTTTTGTAAGCTTCAAAATCCAACATCTCAAGTCCTACCACTATTCCACTATTGGCATAGGGGTTATTTCTTTTTGAAGGACTCCAACCATTTGTAACTACTTCTTCCTGTGCTGTTGCGCATGGCGCAATAATACCTCCGGGACACATACAAAACGAATACACGCCATGACCCTGAGCCTGATGAACCAGGCCGTATGATGCTGCCGGTAAATAAGACCGCTTTGCAACCACTTCACTGTGACTGTGACAGGAATACTGTATTTTATCAATAAATTCCTGAGGATGCTCTACCCGGACACCAAGCGCGAATGGCTTGGCCTCAATGATTATCTGCTTCCGGTCAAGCAATTCATATATATCCCGTGCAGAATGTCCGGTTGCTAAGATAAGGTGGGTGCAGGAATGTTCGATTATTTGTCTCTCTGTTTGAATAAGAGGTGATTCATCGCCAATTATTTGTTCAATGAGCACTGACGTTATAATTTCACTACTGTAATTAATATCTATTAGTTTTGAATTAAAATGGGCTTCACCACCATGCTTTATAATAGTTTCCCGCATGTTAGAAATAATCTTGGGCAACTTATTTGTACCGATATGGGGATGGGCATCTACCAGAATAACATCATCGGCTCCGTGATATACAAATGTTTTTAAAATATGTTCGATGTCACCGCGCTTTGTTGAACGGGTATAAAGCTTACCATCACTGTAGGTTCCTGCTCCGCCTTCTCCAAAACAATAATTACTTTCGGGATTCACAATGTGATCCTTGTTGATAGCTGCAAGGTCACGACGTCTTTCCCTTACATTTTTGCCTCGCTCAAAAATTATAGGCTTGATGCCCAACTCAAGACAACGCAATGCTGCGTATAAACCGGCCGGACCTGCACCAATAATTGTGATGCTCTGCTTTGAATTTGAAACGTCCCTGTAAGACATGTTCAGCGCTTCATTCGTCACAGCTTCATTAATCCAGACGGCGAGTTTCAAATTTACTTTAATTTGCCGTGACCGGGCGTCGATACTCCTTCGTAAGAGCTTGATGAAAAAAGAGTCGGAAGATTGTAAAGATAGGTGTTCGGCAACTTCCTGTTTAAGAAGTTGTTCATCATAGGCGATGTGTGCAGCTACTGCAAGGTTCAATTCTTTTTTCATACCGGAAGATTTCTATTCTTCAATTAATTTTATCCTTCAAATGTCACCGAAAAGATCGCCATCTTTGAATTAACTTTTTCGATGCTGTTTGAAAATATATTATTAAGAGGCTGCAAAAGGTTTTTTGTTCCTTGCAATACTTTTACCTCTAACCCAAGTTTAAAATACTGCAGGTAAAAATCAACACCGGCACCGCCGCTGTAAAAATAATCATCGCGCTTTAAAAGCACCGCGTCATCTAACTGATTAGCGCCGCCGGTTGCCTGGCCTTTCTTTTTTGAGACCAAATCCATGGTATACCCTCCTCCTAAAATAACATAAGCGCCAAAATTATCGAGCCGCTTGGATTGGAGTTTTATTTCAAGCGGCAAAATAATGAAAGTTGACTCCACACTTTTTTTATACTGCTTGGTGCTGTCTCGATTTGGATTTTCAAGCGTATATTCCAAATTACGGGACGCGAAACTCAGATTAGGTGTAAACCTCAGCCGAAGGTATTCATGTAACCTGAAATCCGAGATTATCCCCAATGCGAAGCCGGGGTCAGATTTCGTATAGATAGTTTTCATACCATAGGTTACACCACCGATAACGGTATCTGGGAATGCAGAATTCTTAATCGTATGAATCCTGAAATCGGTTCGGTTATATGCAAGAGCAAAACCAAAATGCATCTTATTTCGGTAAAACTTTGGAAGATTTACGCCACTCTCTTCTTTATGTTGAGCATAAGACTGGGACCACAGTAAGCTAAAAAAGAGTATGTATAAACAATGTTTCATTAACCAAGAAACGAATTTAACGCACTTTTAGTATTTAAGGGTTATAAGAATCGTCTGCACTTTTTTCAATGACCGGCAATTTTGTGCCTTTCAAATTTTTTGTATTGAAAAAACGATTTTGAAAAACGAGAATGATACCAACTCCAAAAGAAATGGCCATATCAGCAACATTAAAAATAGCATTAAAAAATTCAAAATGTTCACCTCCCCAGATAGGGAGCCAGGAAGGGAAATTGCCCTCGTAAATTGGGAAATAAAACATATCCACAACATGGCCCTGTAAAAAGCCGGTATAACCGCCGCCTTCCGGAAGAAATTCAGCAACCTCAAACTCTGTGCTCTCACCAAAAATCAATCCGTAAAATGCCGAGTCAAGGATGTTGCCTAAAGCACCTGCTAATATCAGGGAAACACAAATAATAAACCCTTTATGTTCTCCGTCATTTACAATTTTTCTTACATAAAATGCACCAGCGAAAACCGCTATGATCCTGAATAAGCTTAACGCAAGTTTGCCGTAATCACCACCAAACTCTAATCCCCAGGCCATGCCAGGATTTTCGGTAAAGGTAATGCGGCTCCAGTCACCAACGATACGACATACCTCACCAATTGGATAATTGGATTTGATGTATAGTTTACTACATTGATCAATAACCAGAACAATCAGAACAGTAAGTATCGGGAGGCGGTATTTTTTAAGCATGGAGCCTATAAAAGGAAAAGGTTATCTTTGTGCAAAGATAACCTTTTAGTTGAATGTTAAATGTTATTTAGCTGGATTGGTTTAACTTAGCATCAATACCTAAAGTTGCATGGGGCACTGAACGCAATCTCTCTTTCGGGATTAGTTTACCGGTTACACGACAAATACCATATGTTTTATTTTCAATACGCATCAATGCATTTTTCAAATTGACAATGTATTTTTCCTGACGAACTGCTAACTGAGCCGTTTCTTCTTTCGATAATACATCAGAACCATCTTCCAGCAATTTAAATGATGGCGAAGTATCATCCGTTCCATGATTATCTGCATTGGATAATGTTTGTTTCAGCAAATCATAATCTGCCTGGGCTTCCTTTAGTTTCTCAATGATCAGTTCTTTAAACTCTGTCAATTCTTTATCCGAATAACGGCTTCTGTCATCTTTTGTATTCAAAAACGGTTTTGGTTGTGCGGCCTGAGGTTTTTTAATGAGTGGCTTGGTTATATCGATATGAAGGGGCCTGTTACGAATATAAGACTCTGAACCAACAGAACGGCCTTCATTTTTCTTCCTGCGACCACGGCCACGTTTTTCCGGAATTTCATCATCATCATCATCATCAATCGGAATTCCTCCACCTTCCAGGTCTAAAACCGGAGCCTCATCTAAATCAACTACGGCATCATCTTCTTCTTCAGGCTTTTCGTAATCATCTTTTACATCAACATCTGAATCATCTTCTTCTTCCGGTTCTGCTTCATCTTCTTCCTCATCACCGCCTTTCTTACCTTTCTTGGAAGCCTTAGCGTTTTTAGCCGGTTTTTTGGAACCCTTCTTAGCAACCGCATCAATTGGCTTGCCAACTACCTTTGGTTTTGCAATCTCTTTAACCGCTTTTACCGGTTTAATTTCCGCTTTTTTTGCCGGCTTAGCGGCAACCTTTGCTGCTGTTTTTGGTACTGGCTTACTTATTTTTTTCTCCACTTTTTTTGGAGCTGGTTTAGCAGCTTTCACTGCTTTTTTTACAGGAACTTTAGTCACTTTATTTGGAGCTGGTTTTTTAGCGACAACTTTCTTTGCCGCCGGTTTAGATACAGGTTTTTTAACAACTGCTTTTTTTGCAGCCTGTTTAGCACTTACTTTTTTAGCTATAGGTTTTTTTGGCGCAGGTTTACTTGCTTTTTTCGACGCAGGTTTAGCGGCCGATTTTTTCGCCGGTTTTGCAACCGCTTTTTTCGGTGCCGGTTTGCTTGCTTTTTTTGCAGGTTTTACAATCTTCTTTGCCATAATTCTTTGCTTAAAATTAATTTAACTTTTCTATAGAAATAAGGGTAGATACCAATTCATCCACTTCAACAGAATTTGCTGTGGCCGAGGACAAATTTTGTACCACTTGAAGGTCTCCTGTTAGAGTTTCGGCGCAAATATACTTTAAATTATTCTGAATGGCGGTATCAAGGGCATCATTTTGTTGTATTTTAACCAAAATACGGTCAGTTACATCCAGCCCACTGTCTTTTCTGAGATTTTGAATCCTGTTAACCAATTCCCTTGCCAGTCCTTCTTCCTTAAGCGATTCTGTAAGTGTCACATCCAAAGCTACTGTTATTTGTCCGCTATTAGCCACTTTCCATCCCGGAATATCTACCGGGATAATTTCCACATCTTCTGCATCAAGTACTATTTCCTCACCTTCTACATTCAGCTTAAAAATCCCTGTTTTTTCTATACCTTCAATTATTAATGGGCCATGATCGTTGGCATACGCCTGAACTGCCTTCATATGCTTACCGCATTTTTTACCAAGGGTTTTGAAATTTAATTTTAGGTTCTTGACAATATGCGCTTCCTCTTCCGTTACAAATTCAAGGTCTTTTACATTCACCTCTGCAAGAATAATATCCTTTACTGCCTCTACATGCGACCGGAATTCTGAGTCAAGAACGGGAATACGGATTTTTTGCAACGGTTGACGTACCCGGAGGTTTTCTTTTTTCCGGATAGATAAAATCATCGAAGAAATTTTCTGAGCCATTTCCATCCGCTTTTCCAGATTTACATCAATCACACTGGTGTTTACTTTTGGATAATTGGTTAAATGTACCGAGTTGATATCACCCGACACATCATTCAAATTTTGGTACAACCAGTCAGAGAAAAATGGGGCGATCGGGCTCATCAATTGCGATAATGTGTTCAAACATTCGAACAGCGTCTCGTAAGCAGCCTTCTTATCATCACTCATATCGCCTTTCCAGAAACGGCGGCGCGACAAACGGATATACCAGTTACTCAAATGCTCATCCACAAATTCTTCGATGTAACGCGCCGATTTATGCGGCTCAAACGCTTCATACTGCTCTGTAACATCTTTTACTAACGAATTTAATTTAGACAAAATCCAACGGTCAAGCTCCGAACGGTTACTAACGTTTACCGTATTGCTTAAATCAACTACAAATCCATCTACATTTGCGTATAAAGCAAAGAATCCATAAGTATTATAAAGCGTGCCAAATAATTTACGTTGCACTTCTCCAATTCCTTCTACGTCAAATTTTAAATTATCCCAGGGTGCAGCATTTGCAATCATATACCAGCGAGTAGCATCAGCACCATATTTTTCAATAGTTTCAAAAGGATCAACCGCATTCCCCAAACGCTTACTCATTTTATTTCCATTTTTATCTAACACTAATCCGTTAGATACTACATTTTTATATGCTACCGAATCAAAATTCATAGTTGCAATAGCGTGAAGTGTAAAAAACCACCCGCGGGTTTGATCCACACCTTCAGCAATAAAATCAGCCGGATAATACTTTTTATTGTCAATTAATTCTTTGTTCTCAAACGGGTAATGAACCTGCGCATAAGGCATAGCGCCAGAATCGAACCACACATCTATCAAATCAGGTTCACGGAATAATTTTTTCCCGTTCTTCTCTAAAACAATATTATCAGCGTATGGTTTATGTAAATCAAAGGTGTCGTAGTTCTCTACCGTAAAGTTTCCTGGCACAAATTTTCCTAATGGGTTTTCTGTTATGAAACCTTTTGCAATCGAATTCTCAATTTCTTTCTTCAATTCTTCAGCGCTTCCAATCACAATTTGTTCTGCCTTATCCTCGCTTGTCCAGATAGGAATTGGAATTCCCCAGAAGCGTGAGCGTGATAAGTTCCAGTCATTTAAATTTTCAAGCCAGTTTCCAAAACGGCCAGTTCCGGTAGCCTCCGGCTTCCAGTTAATGGTTTTATTCAATTCAATCATTCGGTCTTTAGCAGCCGTTGATTTAATAAACCATGAATCCAATGGATAATACAAAACCGGTTTGTCAGTTCTCCAGCAATGAGGATAACTGTGTTCGTAAGTCTCTTTCTTAAAAAGCTTTCCTTCTTCCTGTAGTTTTAATACAATTCGTTCATCTACGCTTAAATACGCTTTTAACTCTTTAATTTTCCCCGAAGATTCTAAAACATGCTTTTGTTTTTCAAACTCAACTTGCTTTTCTGAATCTGTGTAATATGCTTCCTTTACATATTCTTCTCCGAATAAAAAAGTTCCGTCCTTTATTTCCGGAAGAAACCTGCCACGTTTATCAACCAGGGTTAATGAACCAATTCCGTTTTGTTTCGCAACCCTAAAGTCATCCGCACCAAAGCTAGGCGCAATGTGAACAATACCTGTACCATCAGTCGTTGTAACAAAATCTCCAACTATTACTTTAAAGGCATCGCCATCTGTTGGTTGCGCAAAAGGTAAGAGTTGTTCATAGGAAATCCCTGCTAAATCTGCACCCTTACAATTGGCTAAGATTTTAAATGGGACATTTTTATCTCCTGGCTTGTAGTCGTCGAAAGACAATGCAACATTCTTCTCAGGGAAATATTTCCCTACAAGATCCTTTGCTAAAATAACGGTCTGACGATTGCCTCCAAAGGGATTAAATGTTTCAACGAAAAGGTAGTCAATATCTTTTCCTACAGCGAGGGCAGTATTGGAAGGTAGTGTCCATGGTGTGGTTGTCCACGCAAGGAAGTAAACATCGCCTTTTATATCTGTTTTTAGCTCCGTATTATTTTTTACTTTAAATTGCGCAACCGCAGTCCTATCTTTCACATCACGGTAACAACCCGGTTGGTTTAACTCGTGAGAAGACAAGCCGGTTCCTGCCGCCGGAGAATAAGGCTGAATGGTAAACCCTTTATACAGTAAATCTTTTTTTGATAAATTCTGCAGCAACCACCAAACACTTTCAATGTATTTATTATCGTAGGTAATATATGGATTCTTCATATCAACCCAATACCCCATTTTAGCCGTTACATCTTCCCATTTATCGGTGTACTTCATCACCTCCTTGCGGCAGGCTTTGTTGTAATCTTCAACGGAAATAAATTTCGGACTGGATGTATTTCCAATATCTTCTTTCGTGATGCCCAGTGTTTTTTCAACACCAAGCTCAATGGGTAACCCATGGGTATCCCACCCTGCTTTTCGCTTTACTTGAAAGCCCTGTAACGTTTTGTACCTGCAAAAAATATCCTTTATCGTACGCGCCATCACGTGATGAATTCCGGGCATTCCATTTGCACTCGGTGGTCCTTCGTAAAACACCCAGGGCGTTTTTCCTTCGCGGGTAGAAATGGATTTCCCAAAGGTGTCTTTGTCTTTCCAGTAATTTAAAATGTCTTTGCTTATCTGCGATAAATTAAGCTGATTGTATGTAGGGTACTTTTTCATTTGTTACTTGAGTATGAATGGTGAGCGTTGGGCGACAAGTGAAATCAGGCATTCAGCACAGATTCCTTATCACACAATTAAGGGTAGCGAATGTACAAAAATATGGTTTAAGAACAAAGGATAGAAATCGCCTGGATAGGAGAGGGCTTTAATGCAATTTACCCATTTGCTTCATCTTGTTCTCAAATGAATAGGCTATGGTTTGAGCCCGCTGAATAGCCATTTGCGCTTTTTCACCTTCAAACAAACTATTAACGGTGTTTTCAAAGGTTTTTAGCCAGATGGTAAAATGCTCCGGCTTTAACGGCAGGTTCACATGTTTATCAAAGACATTGGTTGTGTATCCTTCCTTATCCAGCAATACAAATTCCCAAAATGCAACCATGTGTGGCATATGCTTCTCAAAATCAACATTCGCGAAAATGGGCTTAATTTGTTCATTCAATAATAAGTTTGAGTAGAATGTCCTAACCATCAATTCGGCATCTTCAGAAGTTGTAATGTCTTTCTTCATTAGGTAAAAATGGACTTCCTACGCGATTCCTCCAAATTAAAGGCGAATGTTATAACTAAAATAGACGTAGCTATTTTTTCTTGCAAATCTGGATTGTATGACTGATTCCAACGTTATCAATCTGTTCTATTACCTTAAATCCGGCTTTATCAATCAATTTATTAAAAACAGCGCTGTCATACATTTGACTATTCCCGTTAGCAATATTGGTGAAATAAAGCGAAGTCATTTGTAAACTAAACGCACCAGGCTCAAACTTCTGTCTATCCCAGAAAGTTTCCATGATATATATATTCCCGTTGTCGGAAATGGCTTCATGACACCGTTTTAGAATACTCACAATTTCATCTTCACTGAAACAGTCTAAAAACTGGCTCATCCAAATGGTATCCGCTCCTTTAGGAAAGCGCTGTGAATCATCTAAAATATTTATCGGATGATAATTTACCCTGTCACCAAACCCGGTTTTGGCAATATTCTCCTTTGCCATAGCCAGTTGGCCCGGCAGATCAAGCATGGTCATTTTTACGTCAGGGTCATAACTCAGGCATTTCATCGTAAATTTCCCTGTATTCCCGCCAATGTCAAGAATATGCTTGGGCTTATGCGTAAATAACTGTTTCAGTGCCTGATCAAAAGATCCATCTGAATAGTAATGGTCAAAGTTGAACCAGCTATCCTGTATGTGCTTAGGCAAGTGTGCTAACCCTTCATATACCGTTGGCCAGTCTCCCAAAGTCTTCAATCCTGTTGGTTTTCCTTCTTTAATACTATCACTGAGGGTAAACATTCCCTGGTAACACACATCGTGCGTAAAATCCATATTTACCCGGGTCATGCGATCGTTTAAAATAAATAAGCCTGTTTTTGTAATGGAATAGTTATCCCCGTTTTTAATAACCAATCCTATCCCTAAACCGGCTTCAAGAAGTACCCTAACACCATATTCGGTTAAATTAAGTTTTGGATATAATTCGGCAAGAGTTACACCTTTTTCACCCGATGATTCAACCATAGCAAGGATGCCTAAGTCTCTTAATGACTTGGTAGCCTGAAAAACAATCGGTGCAAATGCTATAAACTGAGCGTTGGAAATTGCTTCAAAAGCCGACGTAGTATCCTTATTAAAAAAATTCATGGTTTAATTAAAGTAAATAGTAAAATGTATAAGCGCACCAAAATAAGGAAAGATCATTTAATTTTTTCCTTTTATTTCTTAATAAATTAAAAATACCCGTCCCCCGGGATAGAAAAATGTTTGTAATATTGTAAATTGCACCCACAAATATGGTAAAGATAGGAGATAAGAAAATATCGGCGGATGATTTCTACAAAGTTTTAATTAGTAATCTGGAGCTTCAGTTAGATGAAGAAGCCCTTCGAAAAGTATATCGCAGTCATTATTTTTTAAAAGAATTTACGCGTGAAAAATTGATTTATGGCATTAATACTGGATTTGGTCCGATGGCGCAATACCGTATTAACCACGATGACCAGATGAAGTTACAATATAACCTCATACGGAGTCATTGCTCAGGTGCGGGGAATCCCATTCCTGAAATTGATTGCAAAGCCGTTATGTTAGCCCGGCTTAATACACTGATGCAGGGCTTTGCGGGAATTCATCCGGATGCTTTGATTTTAATCAAAGACCTGATTAACAAAAACATATCACCGGTAATTTATGAACATGGTGGCCTTGGCGCAAGTGGGGATTTGGTGCAACTTGCCCACCTGGCATTAACCTTAATCGGAGAAGGCGAGGTGTATTATAATGGCACCATTACATCTACGGCTGAAGCATTTAAGAAAGAGAACATTACGCCCATGGAGATTCACATTCGTGAAGGCCTTGCTTTAATGAATGGAACATCGGCGATGAGTGGCATCGGCATGTTGAATGTGATTTATGCTGAAAATCTGATGAACTGGAGTTTATTAGCTTCAGCAACCATCATGGAACTCGTTCAGAGTTTCGACGACCACTACTCTACTCCATTGAATGAAGTTAAACACCATTACGGGCAAAACCGCGTAGCCAGTGCTTTACAGGAAACACTGAAAGATAGTAAACTTGTTAAAAGCCGCGAAGAACACCATTACAATCAAAAGGTTGAAGTAGATGTTTTAGTGGAGAAAATGCAGGAATATTACTCCATCCGTTGCGTTCCTCAAATTGTAGGGCCGATTGTGGATACAGTAAATTATGCGAAAGAGGTACTCATCAACGAAATCAATTCAGCTAACGATAACCCAATTGTTGATTGGGAGCGTAAAAATGTTTACCATGGCGGAAATTTCCATGGAGATTATGTAGCCCTCGAAATGGATAAATTGAAAATATCTATCACAAAATTATCCATGCTTGCTGAACGTCAATTGAATTTCTTGCTCAACAACAAGCTCAATAACATTTTGCCGCCGTTTGTGAACCACGGTGTATTAGGATTGAACCTGGGCATGCAGGGCGTGCAGTTTACTGCAACATCCACAACAGCCGAAAATCAAACCTTATCCAATCCGATGTATGTTCACAGTATTCCGAGTAACAACGATAACCAGGATATTGTCAGCATGGGTGCCAACGCCTCGTTGATCTGCAAGAAGGTAATCATGAACAGTTACGAAGTTCTTGCCATTGAGTGGATGACTATCCTACAAGCAATTGATTACTTAAAAATGCAGGATAAATTGTCATCCAAATCAAAAGAAGCCTATAAAAAATTACGCGCGATATTTCCTTGTTTTGTGGAAGACAGCACCAAATACAAAGATGTGAAAGCGGTTCGAGATTATATATTTTATAACCACATAGAGATTTTATAAATGGAATATGCACTGGTAACAGGCGGTAGCCGGGGAATTGGAAAAGCAATTTGTTTGCGTTTAGCCGACATGGGCTATAACATCATATTAAATTACACATCAAATGATGCCGAGGCAAATAAAACAAAAGATTTGCTCACTGCAAAAGGAGTAGATGTTATATTGATGAAATTTGATGTGAGTAGTACGGAAGAATGCGACGCTCACATTGAAAAATGGATTAACGAAAACAAAGATAAAACCATATCCGTGTTAGTGAATAATGCAGGGATTCGTAAAGATAACATCATGGTATTTATTCAGCCGGAAGATTGGAAGCGTGTGATTGACATTACAGTTGATGGGTTTTACAATGTAACACGTCACGTGGTAAAAAGCATGTTGAATAAACGTAAAGGCCGTGTGGTGAATATTGTTTCGTTATCCGGTTTAAAAGGCCTGCCAGGACAAACCAGTTACTCTGCTGCCAAGGGCGCGGTAATTGCTGCAACCAAAGCCCTTGCACAGGAAGTTGGTAAGCGGGGAATCACTGTTAATGCAGTAGCTCCCGGATTTATTAAAACGGATATGACCGAAGATATTAAAGAAGAGGATTATAAATTCATGATTCCAATGAATCGCTTTGGTGAAGCAGAAGAAGTTTCTGGAGTAGTTGCTTTCTTAGTAGGAAAAGACTCCAGTTACGTTACAGGACAGGTTATATCAGTTAACGGAGGATTATATAGTTAGTAAAAATGAATAGAGTAGTTATCACAGGAATTGGTGCCTGGTCGTGTTTAGGGAAAAATGTAGAGGAGGTAAAAAATTCTTTGTTTACAGGTAAATCCGGGATCGGTTTTGAACAAATCCGTAAAGACATGGGATATCGTTCGGCATTAACAGGAATTGTAGAAACTCCGGTTTTAAAGGGATTGCTCGATCGCCGTGCGCGCGTGAGCATGGGCCAACCCGCCGAATTTGCCTACATGGCTACTTCCGAAGCCTTAAAAATGGCAAAAATGGAACCTGACTGGATCGCAAACCAGGAGGTGGGTATCATTTATGGCAATGATAGCGTAGCGCAATCAACCATGGAAGCAATTGATACCGTTCGCGCAAAGAAAGACACCATGCTTGTTGGTTCCGGAGCAACATTCCAATCAATGAACTCCACAGTAACTATGAACCTTTCTACCATCTACAAGTTGAAAGGAATTAATTTCACACTGGCCGCTGCCTGTGCAAGTGGTTCACATTCTATTGGAATGGGCTATTTATTGATCCGTACTGGCCTGCAAAAGCAGGTAATTTGCGGAGGCGCCCAGGAAGTTAACCCTTACACGTTTGGAAGTTTTGACGGGTTGAGTGCTTTTTCCATTCGTGAAAATGAACCCACTAAAGCTTCACGTCCGTTCGACCGCGACCGCGATGGGTTAATTCCAAGTGGTGGTGCGGCAACTGTCATCCTCGAAAGTCTTGAATCAGCTCAGGCGCGTGGGGCCACTATCTTAGCAGAAGTAATAGGCTACGGATTTTCCAGCAACGGAGATCACATTAGTAATTCGAGCGTCGACGGGCAGGTTAGATCCTTGGAAATGTCACTAAAAGATGCCAAGTTAGATGCTAAGGATATTGATTACATCAACGCTCACGCAACTTCTACGCCGGGTGGTGACCGCGTAGAGGCCAAAGCCATTGACCAGGTTTTTGGAGGAAAAACTCCGGTGAGTTCCACCAAGTCCATGACCGGCCATGAATGCTGGATGGCAGGCGCAAGCGAAATTGTTTACTGTACCCTGATGATGCAGAATGGATTTATTGCACCTAACATTAATTTTGAAAATCCGGATGAAGATACGCAAAAAATAAACGTTATTGCTGAGACCAAACAAACCCCGTTAAATATTGTTTTATCTAACTCTTTTGGCTTTGGCGGTACTAATTCTACTTTGATAATCAAAAAATTTTCCTAATTTTGTAATAAATAATTAACCAGTAAGATTAGGGAAATGACACAAGAAGAAATTATAAAAACCGTTAATGGGTTTTTAGTTGAAGAGTTTGAAGTTGATGAATCAAAAATTACACCGGATGCTAATTTACGCGATACTTTAGAGTTAGACAGCTTGGATTATGTGGATTTGGTTGTTGTAATTGAAAGTCATTTTGGTTTTAAGGTTGTTGGAGAAGATTTTATTAATATTCATACATTCCAGGATTTTTACACGTACTGTTTTAATAAAGTTCAGGAAAAAGCAGTTGCTTAATTTCTTGGGCAATTGAGATTTTAAAAAAACAAAACACCATGTGTTTTGTTTTTTTATTTAAGACATAATCTGTTCATGACGAAAAGTTCAAACTGGGACGGGCAATCAAAAGCCAGGGTATTAGGATTTAAAATATTTGTTTTTATCCTGAACTCACTCGGATTGAATCCTGCATACTTCTTTTTGCGGATAGTAGCCTTCTATTATTTCCTATTTTCCAAACCAAATAAATACATCAAGGATTATTTCATGAAGGCTCATGGTTATTCGTCTCTCAAAGCGCGCATGGCCGTTTACAAAAATAATTTTCTACTTGGTCAAACCATCATTGATAAAGTTGCCGTAATGGCTGGTGCCAAAAACCCTTTTAAAGTCATTCATAAAAATGGAAAAATGCTTGAAGAAATTGCATCCATTGGGAAAGGTGGTATTTTGGTAAGCGCCCATATTGGCAATTGGGAAGTAGCCGGCCAGGGTTTAAACCGATTAGGGACGCCTTTCAATATCCTGATGTACGCCAACGAAAAGGAAGATGTAAAACAATACATGGATGGGGTGATGAAAGAGAAAAAAATAAACATCATTGCCATTGATGAAGAAACCAAAAGTCATATCATTGAATTGCACAGGGCATTCAGTAACAACGAACTGGTTGTAATGCATGGCGACCGTTTCCGGGACGGAGCTAAAACCCTAACTACGAATTTTTTTGGCCGCCCCGCGAAGTTCCCGGCGGGTCCGTTTATTATGGCTGCAAAATTTGGCGTACCGCTTTGTATTGCCTTTGCCGTTAAAACCGACAAGCATACTTATGAATTTTCAATCGAGGAACCCATTCAGGTTCAGAGGGTGCGCGGAGAACAGCAGCTCGAAAAAGTTTGCATGGAACTGTTACAGCAATATGTTGTTCATGTTGAACTGATGGCAAAAAAATACCCGCACCAATGGTTTAATTACTACGATTTCTGGAAACTATAAGTTAAAATGCAATCGGCTGTTTTCTTTTTTTTGTATTATTACATATCAAAACGCCTCCACTTAATTTTTTAAAAACAACCATCATGAAATCAATCGCACTGTTATTTTATGGAATCTTATTGTGTTTGCCGCTTTCTCATAAATTACAAGCGCAATGCCAAACCAGCATTACCGCACTCAATACAGCGATTGGCAATAATGGGACAGCGACCATTACCACCGTTACAACAGGAACTACTAACCCGATGTTTCTCACTGATAACTGGCAGGTTACGCCAGGTACAACCCAGAATAATCAGAATGGGCAGTTCCAATTTTTTGCAAACGGCACTTACACCGTGTGTTTAACTATCATAGATTCCTTATATGGATGCATATCTAATGAATATTGCACCCATGTTACAATCAGTAACTTAGCCTCATCAACTTGCCATGCCGCATTTACGGCCTATACCGACAGTAATTGCGTAACTCATTTCCAAAACACATTCTACCGGGAGCGGACTAAGCTACCGGTGGAAAATTGACAGCGTGTACCTTTATTCTGCCAATCCATCCGCAAGCTTAATAAATGGGAGCCATCAAGTACTTCTGGAAGCTTATAATGGTAGCCAGCTGTGTGATACCATTATTCAAACGATCTATGTTGGATGCAGCGGAACGAATACACTTTCGTGCTCGTCCGATTTTACATACTACGTGGATTCCTGTGTTACACACTTCTATCAAACTTCAACCGGAAACAATTTAAGCTTTGAATGGTACCAGGTTACCAATCAGGGGACAACCTTATTGAGTACATCCCCAAACCCTGCATTGAATTTATTGCAAGGTTACAATGAAATACATTTAGCTACATTTTCAAACGGCGCCTTTTGCGATTCAGCTGTAAAGATCATCAACGTCAATTGTCCAGGACCTCCATTAGGATGTCTCGCAGTTTCACATTTCTTCATGTTTGCCGATTCTGTGAATCCCGCAAGTGGCAATTACTTTGCCTATAATACATCCTACGGATCAGAAACCATGTCTTACTTATGGAATTTCGGCGACGGTACTACTTCAACACAACAGTACCCATTCCATCAATACGCTGTACCAGGATCAATACATAATCTGCCTGACCGTGACTTCAACCGAAGGAACAGTTACTTGCTCCGATATGTTTTGCGATTCTTCCAGCGTGCAAAAAACGGCTTCGTTCCTAATGAGCCAGATGAATGTGGTGCCACAAACAACCGCCGGCATTAAAGAAATCAGGGATGCGCTTACCGTACAAGTGTTTCCGAACCCTATCAACGATTACCTCGCGATTAAAACTACCACAACTAATGGTTTTACTTTCCAGTTAATCAATTCATTCGGACAAATAACCGTTCAGGGAAGTTCAAAGGCTCCGGAATTATTAATAAACACGGATTCCCTTAAACAGGGTTTTTATACGCTTCGTATAAGTGAGGAGATGGGAACTGGCATCCAATCCTTCAAGCTGGTCAAATAATTAAAATATTACCCAATAAAAAAGCCGTTTAATTAAACGGCTTTTTTATTGAATTTGATTTGGCTACACCGTATCCCATCTATCGCTCATGCTTAGATGTCGGCTTGTGGTGATATAAAATTACTTCACGAGCCGCGCTTTAACCGGTAATTTTTTTTAATCGGTTTATTTTGATGCCGAAAAGGTACTTTGCTTAGTTAAAAATGTTTTTTAACCTATAATTATAATACTTGAATTTCCATCTCAGCATTTCCATTGTCGTCTGCGTTATAATATTTAACACTTACGTTTCTTGTTTATTATAATTTGAAATTCGTCAGCCTTCTTTTTCGATCTTCGGGACTTTTTTTGAGCTACAAGAATAGCATCGTTAAATAAAGGATAATATTTTCCATCGCCTTCCGCTGCCTTTATAATATCACGATCTATTTTACAGATTTCGTATCCTTTGCCAAAACATATTAACGTGTCACATGTTCCGGAATTATTAAAATGATAGGTATTATACCCTAGCTTTCCTAAAGTGAAAATAGATTTTTTTCCGCCGTGTCTGGACACATATATTTTTGAATTCTGTGCTAATGTTTCTCCAAGTATGAAGAAGCAGGAAAAAGAAATTAAAATGAAGAATTTCATCGTTAATATTTTTATAAAAGGTAAATAATAATTTTCCAAATCCAATCATATGCGTTATTGATTTCAACAAAAAGTAGAAAATAAAAAAACGCCCCACATTACTGTGAGGCGTCTTCATACTCATTAGGAAACGATTACATCATTCCGCCCATGCCACCCATTCCTGGGTTCATCGGCATTGCAGGTGCACCTTCTTCTTTTTTCTCTGCTAACACACAGTCGGTAGTCAACAACATCGCTGCAACGGATGCTGCGTTTTCTAAAGCTACACGGCTTACTTTAGCAGGATCAATTACACCGGCTTTTAATAAGTTTTCGTATTTCTCAGTGCGAGCGTTGAATCCATAGTCTAATGTTCCTTCTTTCACTTTCTGAACAACAATAGAACCTTCGATTCCGCTGTTTGCACAGATCTGGCGTAATGGCTCTTCAATCGCACGACGAACGATTTGAATACCTGTATTCTCATCTTCATTAACTCCTTTTAATTTATCCAAAGAAGCAATCGCACGGATGTAAGCCACACCACCGCCCGGTACAATTCCTTCTTCAACTGCTGCACGCGTTGCTGCCAAAGCATCATCCACACGGTCTTTTTTCTCTTTCATTTCAACTTCAGTCGCTGCTCCTACGTACAATACTGCAACGCCACCAGCTAACTTCGCTAAACGCTCTTGTAATTTTTCTTTATCGTAATCAGAAGTTGTTGATTCGATTTGAGCTTTGATTTGGTTAACACGAGCCGTGATATCTGCTTTTTTACCAGCACCACCAACGATAGTTGTGTTGTCTTTATCAACCGTAACTTTTTCTGCTTTTCCTAAGAAAGTTAAGTCAGCGTTTTCTAATAAGAAACCTCTGTCTTCAGCAATGAATACACCACCGGTTAAGATCGCTAAATCTTCTAACATTGCTTTTCTTCTATCGCCAAAACCTGGAGCTTTTACCGCACAGATTTTTAAGTTAGAACGTAAACGGTTTACTACTAATGTTTGTAAAGCTTCTCCGTCAATATCTTCCGCAATAATTAAAATTGGTTTACCTGTTTGTACTGCCTTTTCCAACACCGGCAACAATTCTTTCATTGTAGAGATTTTCTTCTCATAAATCAGAATTAACGGATTATCCAACACAGCTTCCATTTTATCCACATCGGTAATAAAATAAGGAGAGATGTATCCTCTGTCGAATTCCATACCTTCCACAACTTCAACAGTTGTATCTGTACCTTTAGCTTCTTCAACAGTAATAACACCTTCTTTTTTCACTTTAGCCATCGCCTCAGCAATCAACTTTCCAATTACGCTGTCGTTGTTTGCAGAGATAGTAGCAACTTGTTCAATTTTTTTATTGTCGTTACCAACATTCTGAGCTTGCTTTTTCAAATCAGCAACAACCACTTCTACAGCTTTGTCGATACCGCGTTTTAAATCCATTGGATTTGCTCCGGCAGCAACGTTCTTTAAACCACCAGTTACAATCGCCTGCGCCAATACAGTAGCAGTTGTTGTTCCGTCACCCGCAGCATCAGCCGTTTTAGAGGCAACTTCTTTTAATAGCTGAGCACCCATGTTTTCAACCGGGTTAGCCAATTCAATTTCCTTGGCAACCGTTACACCATCTTTGGTGATAGCCGGTGAACCAAATTTTTTATCAATAATCACGTTACGTCCTTTTGGACCTAAAGTTACTTTCACTGCGTTTGCCAATGCATCCACACCACGTTTTAGAGCGTCACGCGCTTCAATGTTAAATGTTATATCTTTTGCCATTTTTATTATGTTTTAATAGTTAGTTGTTTGTTGTTGTGTATTTTGTTATTCGTTGTTTATCGTTTTTGCTACTTATTATCAGCAACAATAAACAAACTAAATGATAGCGTAGATATCGCTTTCACGCATGATTAACATGTCTTTACCGTCAACCTGTATTTCAGTCCCGGCGTATTTACCATATAACACGGTATCACCCACTTTAACAGTCATTGGCTCATCCACTTTGCCATTACCTACAGCAATTACTTTACCTTTCATTGGCTTTTCCTTTGCTGTGTCTGGAATGATTAATCCACCCGCTGTTTTTGTTTCTGCAGGAGCCGCTTCAACCAATACTCTATCGGCTAAAGGCTTTACATTTACGTTTGTACTTGTTTTTGCCATAATTATGTGATTTTTATAAATTAAATTTTTTACGGTCAGTGATTGTCTAAAAATGTGCCAAAGCATTCCTTATTGAAAAGCCGTACAATATGACAGTTTTTGTTAAAAATATGGTGTAATTTTTGGCAGTTTGTGGCAGATTTAGTGAGAAACTCAACAATTTAGCGCCATCCGGCTTTCAACGCTACAGTTTACGACCCGTAAATAAGAATCTCTGTTGCCCCAAATCCGTAATTTTTATAAGGCGCGTCCTGGTACGAAACACCGTCTACAGATTTCAAAATTCCAATAATTTCCTGTTTCAGTTTGCCATTCCCGACCCCGTGTATTGCAATAAGCTTTCGAATCCCATTGCTCAGGCAATATTCCATTTCCCGCTCAAACCGCTCCAATTGAATGTTTAATATCTGCGCGTTCGTCATTCCGCTGTGTGAATCAACAAGTTCCTCAATGTGAAGGTCAATTTCCCGGGTAAGATCCTTAATGCGTTGCTTGGCGATCGACTTCTTCTGTGGCTGTTTAAATTCCTTGATGGATTTTAAACGCGTTAAATCCTCCGGCCTTAAAGTTTGCTCAATAATTTCCTTATCCAGGAAGTTTTCTTTTAAAATATAGGCGTAAACCTTAAACTTAAATTCATTGTGCTCAATTAATGAGGACTGCGAAATGATTTTTTCGTTGATATAAAGAATCTCGGCCAGCGGAATCTGTGATTTGTAATGCATGTTCTTGTAAAACAAACATTCAATTTTATGGTACACAAATTCCTGAAAAAAATTCTTCTTTACCTGTTTTAAAAACACCTTTTGATAAGCGCCCAACTCACCGTGCTTTAAAGTCTGAAAATATTCACTGTCTTTAACCGAATAAGTAAAAGATACATTATAGGAGGAGGAATTAAACAGGTAAAACTTGTAATCGCTCACCAGCATTGGCATATCATGATCAGGTTCAATGATAAAGTAGATGGAATCAGAAAGAATGGTCTCGAGTTCCATTTCAATGTTTTCTACTTCTGGGTTAAGGATGAGTTCGGTATGGATGGGAACCAGCTGACGGCATAAATACGGGATTTCAAAACCATCCTGTACCTCTACAAAGACTGTGTCTTTATCTTTAAAGCGAGTAATAACGCCCTCGCCTACCTCATTTAAAAATCTTACTTTATCGCCAATCCGTAATTTCATAACTTATAATTTGATCTGAATTGCACCAGTCTCGCGGATTGAAATGAACCGTAGGCCCAGAACTTTACACTGCTTTTTCAATTTCCGTACAAAGTTAGAACTGTTAGAACAATCTGCAATGATCAGCGCTTCGCTTTTAACGTTTGTTGTAAGCGGCAGTTCGGTGTTATGGCTGACAAGAATGTAATCCGACAATACATTACTGGAAGTTGGCATTTCCTTATTTAACCACGTAAATGAATGCTTCTTCGTGCACCAGGAATAAGTCCGAACCGAATCCATCTTCAGCAAAGGAATTGTCAGTAAATAAGGCTTTATATAACGCTGGAATTCATCCGGAGCCAACTGATCAAAACTGCCAAACACTTTACCACCTTGCCTGATCATAAACACTGGCTTATTCTTCACATGGAAAACCACAAACTCATCGTCGTGCAATTTTACATATTGGTTAAATAAGGTTCCGGAAAGCCAGAAGATTATGGCTATGCCGGCTAATACAACGCTTGTAAATTGCCGCCGTTCAATAATTAATAAAACCAAAATTAAAACCACAACGCAGCAAACCACATCGAACGTTGAAAATGAAATATTATCAACAAAACCCCAACCTGGTACGTCCGTAAGGCTGGCAACCCATAACATGAACGCCGTGGCTGAATTGAGGATTGTAACGAATACCTGGCTTATAATAGCCACCTTACTAAAAACCAAAACGAATACAGCAAGTGCCATATTTAATAAACTAACAGGAATTACAATCAGATTGGTCACCACAAACCACGTTGGAAACTGGTGAAAATAAAATAGAGACACGGGAAGCGTAAAAACCGTGGCGGCAACCGACATGAGGACTAAAGCCCAAAACCACTGCGGGATCCAATGATCAAATGCATGGATCCTGCTTAAAATAGGATACAAATACATGATGCCAAGTACAGCCGTATAACTCAATAAAAACCCTGCATCACCTACTAAATTAGGGCTATACAATAGCAACAGAAATGCCGACAGAAGTAATGTGTTAAATGAATTACCCCGCTTGTAAAAGGTCTGACCAATGATCACCAGACTTAGCATCAATACCGCCCTCAGAACCGAAGGTGAAAAGCCGGTAATGCCAACAAAAAAAAGAAGCGACAAAATAACACATAGGCATTTCAATTTTTTATACCTGTCCGACTTATCCAACTTTGAAAAAATAAAAATCAAAAGCGTGTAGAGCACGCCAGTATGCATTCCTGAAACGGATAAAATATGAAGGGTGCCGGAATGGGTAAAACTTGTCATGATACCGTCGTCAATTTCTTCATCATAACCCATCAATAACGCTGCACAAATGGAAAATGCATCATGCGACAATCCGCTACTTCTTAAAACACTCACCAGGTAAGCTTTCGTTTGAAGTCCGACAAAGGCCAATGAAAATGCGCTTTTTAAATTAGGGACAATATTCACTTGGCCACGCGTCGCGTAAACCGTATGAAAGACATTACGCTCTTCCAGGTATGTTTTATAATCAAACTCATGCGGATTTTTAGGTGGACTAATAGCCACAAATTTTGAATTAACCAGCAGGTGATTACCCGGCGAAAGTTGAAGGGAGCTGTCCTTCTTTAGGTAAAGCAATACCGAACCCTTCGTGTATTTCCATGCGTCATGGTCTTTTATACTCAATAGCTTTAAGGAAACTTTTGTGGTTTTATCGGATTCGACGGGGAGCTCATCAACTACGCCAAGAAAGGTATCGGTTGAGCCATTGACAAAGTGCGTGTAATGATCGTAGTGATTCTTCTCATTAAAAGAGAACGAAATCTGAAAAGCAAGAACAAACAAAAACAGATTTACACTAAGAATGTATATTACCTTTTTGAAGTAAAAAACCGGCTTATAAAATTTCTGAAATAAAAATGCAATCGCCAGGATTATAAAAGCAATGACACAAAGCGCGGAAATGTTTTGAGGAATGCCTATATACCTGGCACACAAAATCCCGGCAAGATACGGAAACAGGATTTTTAAAAAGGGTATCGCTTTAAAGTTGATCACCTTTTTTTGTTTAAACTTTTAATCCCACCAGTAAGATGTCATCCGTTTGTTCATAGCTCCTCTGCCAGTCGGCAATCTCAGCTGATAATTTTTCCTTTAAAATACCAAGCGGTAAATGGTCATTCATGAGCAGGAATTGTCGCAAGCGGGCAGGATTGTACTTTTTATTTTTTTCGCCACCAAATTGATCGGTTATACCGTCGGTAAACATCACTAAAAGATCATCCTTTTTAACAGAAATAATTTTTGACGGGATCACGCTGTCGAAATCGGCATAGCCGCCAATATTTACGTTCTCGGATACCAGGGTTATTAATTCGTTGTTTGAAATGATGTACAGCGGCCGGTTAGCATTTACATATTCGATTGTTCCTTTGTCTTTATCAAAACACAGTAACGAAATATCAAGCCCATCGTTTATTTGATCGCCTGCATTTTGCCTTAATCGCCTGTTCACTTCCTGCCGCAAAAATTCCAGCATTTTGGATGGACTGCTCTGCACAGTGTTTTCATCTATGGATTCGTTTAAAATGCTACTGGTGATAAGCGACATAAATGCGCCAGGAACCCCGTGTCCTGTGCAATCCACAACCGCTACATAAATTAAACCATTCAGTTCCTTGATCCAATAATAGTCGCCACTTACAATATTACGTGGTTTATAAAAAATCATGTAATCGCTAAAGTAATTCTGCAAAATTCTGGCATCAGGTAAAATCGTTTGTTGGATCCGCTGTGCGTATCGAATACTGTCTGTAAGGTCTTTATTAATATCCTGGATCAAAGAATGCTGAAGTTCTATTTCGCGCTTCTTCATTTCAATTTCCGACGTGCGTGATTTAACCTGCAGCTCCAGTTTAAGCTTCTCGCGCTTCAATCGCCTTTCCCGGCTAACAACAAAGAAATATAAGAACGCCAGGGCGCCAAGCGTTACAACCAGATAGAAAATTTTTGTTTTCCAGAATGGCGGCGTCACACTAAAGTGATAGGTAAACTCCTTGGCGTCAGAAAAATCGTTACTAAGCGAGGCCTTTACTACCAGGCTGTAATCACCCGAAGGAAGGTTACGGTAAGTAATTTCGTTGGCACTGAATAACTGGATCCAGTCTTTATCATATCCAATCAATTTATAACTGTAATTCATTTGCTTCTGATCAGCAATGTTATCCGTATTTAAAATAAACTGAATGGAATTGTGCCTATAATCCAGGCTGAGGTTCTTTGGCATTTTATACCAATTGTAATAGCCATCAAAACTGATTGAAGAATAATCCCCCGAAACAAAAAGCGTAGAGTCCGACCAGTCCAGCGACTTATTCTCAATTAAAATGTTATTAATAAAAACATTAGGCCGTTGCTGATCTGCCGTATTCTCCGATTCAGAAAGATTTTGGTAATAGGTTAGTCCTTCAACCGATCCAATCCATATCATCCCTGAGTAATCAAACACCGCTGTGTTGGGTTTGTTATCATAGGAAGCAAAACCCTGCCCTTTGTTGTAGGACTTCACTTCCTTGATGCGATTCAGGTAACCATCCACTTTAAGTTCATTGATGCCATTATTGGAGATAAACCATGCCACATTTTCATCAAATAATATCGTATTAATACAATTGCTGCTTATCCCGTGCCGGGTCGTAATCTTCTCAAAGGTGTTGGTTTGGCCGCTTTCAAAGTAGCGTACCGGCAGGTTATTCTTAAGAATGATTGCGCCCACATCTGAACTTCCCAGCCAGATGTTCCCATTCCAATCTTTGGCCATGGTTTGGATGTTTTTAAATATTGCATACTCGTTGCTGATGTAACCGCTTTTTGGTGTGAGTCGCCACACACCGTCGTTCGAAGTGATCCATATGTCCTGGCGGTCATCTTCCAGTAAACACGATACATTAAAATTGACAAGATTGGTGATAGGAAAACTTGTTACTGAAAAAGTCAGATCCTTATTTAAAATAATCCGGTCAATTTTAGAACTTCCCTGATAACCTACCCAAATGGCGCCATTGCTTGCTCTATAGAGGTAGGAAATGTAATTGGAAGTTAAATTATCGGATTCCTTTATCACCTTACTTACTTTTAATTGCTTCGTGATATCTTCCCTGGCAACAATACTGATTCCTCCGCCTACGGTTCCCAATAACATGTTGCCATGCGCGTCTTCTACAATACTCTTAATGATTGATTCGCTCACACCTTGCTCCCAAAAACACCGCTCAAACTTTTGGTTCTTAAACCGGAATGCGCCGCCTCCATAAGTTCCCACCCATATTGCACTATCCGATGCGCTCATCAGACTCACAACTTTTTCTTCTTCCAGCCCGGATTTTTGATCGTAACTTAACGAACTGCGGTTATTCATTACAACAAGCCCGTCATTAAGGGTACCCACCCATAAATTCTGAAATTTATCCTGTTTAAAACATAAAGGATTGTTTCCAAAAAACCCCTGGCCGTTACTTAACCATAAAATATTTCTGGAATTGTAATCATTCTCGTTCGTGTTTTTGTCGAGTGCTACTTTTAAAAACCCAAACCCGTCGGTTGCCAGGTAAATGTTGCCATCGTCATCTTTAGCAATGTCAATAAAACGATTGATGCTTTCAATACCCTGAATAATTGAATCGAACTCAAGGTAATCGGCATTAAAGCCTGCACTATTGATGAAATCAAATTTGAGTTCCGCCAGGCCGTTATTCCAGTCACTCACCAGCAAATTCTTTTTACGGTCAAACTCAATGCAGTACAAGGCATCGCTTTTAAATAAATTAGAAGAGTTAAAATTGACGATGCGAACGAGTTTATTTTTAATGGTGGTGGAGGCCACCGAATTCTGAATCAGAACAAATTTTGGGATCTTGGTTGAAATATTTTTCTCGATAAAAAACAATCCCTTTTTGATGGTCGAAATCCAGATGTTCCCGTCCTCATCAATTTCTGCGTCGGTCGGACCCTGGGATGTAATGTTTGGGATTGGTATGGAGTCCAAAGTAAAATCTGCCCGGTTTATATCAAGCAGGTAGTAACCTTTTGTCGTAATAATGTGAAGGATCCCCTTTTCGTGTAGTATTTTCCTGACGTTGCCGGTAACCTTCCGGTAAATGTCCCGCTCATCTATTTTATTCCCCGTATAGGCGCATAGCCCTTTTTTGGTTCCAATGAATAAAATATCATGCGAAAACTTTAGGGATACAATTTCGTTCGAGGGTAATCCGCTGGTTGTAGTAAAGTTTTCAAAATCCTTTCCGTTAAATTTTGAGAGACCATAATTGGTGGCAAGCCAAAGGTTACCATAATTATCCTGTTCAATCTGTCTAACGGTAGATTGCCCTAAACCTTCTTTAACCGAAAATTTTTGAAGGTTCATTTTCTGTGAATACCCAATAAGTGTAATCCACATCAATAACGCTATTAAGTAGTTTGTTCTCACAGATTTACCCTATACAAGATTAGCAAAATTATGCTGATAAAACAGCTTTTTCCTAAAATAATGCGGTTAAACCGGCATGGATTTTCCCTGTCCTTAAATCAAACCCGGTATTAAATTGCCGGCCTATGACATAACTCAAATTAAAAATACCGGCTTTGGTTTCAAAATTTATTCCGGCACCAAAACTCAGTGGCGAATCCTTTAAATACCCGGTTACATTGCCATTCTCATATAAAGCACCTTCACCAAACACAAATAAATTAGAATTTTGCTCAAACAAAAACCTGTATTCTAATGTAGGTATCACATAGGTCGAAGCATAAATGCTTTCTTCATCAAAACCTCTCAGTGTTCTTAACCCTCCAATACGAAAAAGTTCGTTTTTGTAAATTGTGTTTCCAAACACACTTCCAAACTGTGCCGCAAGTTTTACAACATGATTTTTCACCGGGTTCAGGTATCCTGAAACAGCAGCTTCTACCTGATACTGGGAACTCTTCAAATCAATGGTTGAATAGGCCACGTCGCTGATTCTTGGATTTCGTTTGATTTCCCGGTTACCCGCAGAACCAAGCAAGTTAATGCCAATACCTTTCCGGGGATTAAAGCGGTAATCAAATTTTTCAATCACATACCCAAGTCCGTAAGAGCGTGTAATCACGTCGGCGTATTCGGGTAATACGGTTATATTTTCCAGGCCGGTGGTCGACAAAAGGTTGGCATTGCGTTGCTTATAAAAAACTTTAATATAATTCAGCCCGCTGTAATAGTAATTTAAACCTAAACTGTTATTCACATCTAAAAAAGTACTGTCTTTCTTATAGATTTTTATATTGTAATCTACTCCCACAGGGAGCCCACCAATGTACGGATAGATAACAGATGCTTTAAGGTCCTGCGTTTGTGTTTGCAGGCGCCGCCAGTTAATATCAAAGGTTTCTCCGTTTTTTAAAATGGCATTGACAAGCTTGATTTTTAAATCTCCGGTAAATACCGTTTTGCCTTTTTCATTCGGGAGGATCCCCACAATCCCGTCAAACTGAGAGGCATTCTTTTTTTCGAGGAAAAGAAACATTTTATTTTGCTTATCCGTTAACTGCAAGATGGGAGGTTTTTTCTCCGTTAAAAAAGGCAGTTGCCTGATCTTTGGCGACGCTGATTTAAACACCGCAGCGTTATAAGGCATGCCGTTTTTTATCCCAAGGTAACGCAATAAAAATTTCTGGTTAACTTTTCCCGACCCTTCTGTAACCAGACTATCAAGTTTAATAAATACATTCTTCTGAATATTTAATTTCGCATTAATGCCGCTTTCCTTAAATTCAATACTATCGAGTTTCACAGAAACAAATGGGTATCCGTTGTTTTCATAATGTACGATCACACGTTCCATTAATTTTGATACGTCGTTGAAGCGAAACGGACGGTTCGTAAAAAAGCGTTCATTATACCCTACTTTACTGATAATGCCCTGATCCTTTTTTTCATACTTCAGGTTAATCCATTTATACTTTTCGCCGGCAGAAATATACGCCGTATATACATTTGATCTGGCTATCACACTATCGGTATTGGCAGTAATAAAGCCTTCGTCAATAAGCGAAACATAAATGCGGTTGATTTCATTGAAAACAAATTCCTTTGCGGTAAACTGCTTTTTATAGTTAATCTTTTTAAAAACACTTTTCGAATCGGTGTTTACCACGGTTAAATGGTACATGGTTTGACTGGTGGCAGGAGCCACTGCGAACAGAAAAAAAAGAGAGAAATATGTAAATTTAAGTTTCAAGTGTATTAGCTTCTAAGTTAATTATTTTTACCTTCACGTTTAAATTAACCTGTTAAAACACACATCTTAAAAACGTATGAAACGCATTATTATTTTAGTAGCTCTCGGAGCAGTTGCTTTATTTGCCTTAAGTTACGGGTGCAACAAACGCAATAGCTTTGTTGATTTAAATGAAAACGTTATTTCGCAATGGCACCAGGTTGAAAGTCAATACCAACGCCGTGTTGACCTCATTCCTAATATCGTTAAAACTGTAGAAGCAGAAGCTAACTTCGAAAAATCAACCCTTACCGCGGTTGTGGAAGCACGCGCAAAAGCAACTCAGGTAACTATAGATCCATCTAACATGACTCCTGAAAAGATGGAGCAGTTTAAACAGGTTCAGGGAGAATTATCGTCCGCCATCTCAAGGTTACTGGTGGTTTCTGAAAATTATCCGAATTTAAAGTCCAGTCAGGGATTCAGCGAATTACGCGTAGAACTTGAAGGTTGTGAAAACCGCATTGCCGTTGAACGGATGAAATACAATGATGCTGTTAGGACATTTAACGCCAGCATCAAAAAAATTCCGGGTAGCCTGTTCGCCTGGGGTTATAAAGATGCCGCTTATTTTGAGGCGGAAGCCGGTGCTGAAAAAGCGCCAAAAGTTGACATCAACATAAAATAAGATGCTTTTTAAGAAGAAATTACTGTCTTCTGATGAAGAAGCCCGGCTGATTAAAGCCATTCACGATGCTGAAAAGAAAACCTCGGGCGAGATACGCGTGCACATTGAAGAAACCTGTACAGGCGATACGCTGGAAGCCTGCAAGAAAATGTTTACTGATCTGAAAATGGATCAAACCAAAGACCGGAATGGTATTTTATTTTTTCTTGCTGTTGAGTCGCGCGGTTTTGCTGTATGGGGTGATGAAGGCATTCATAAAAAGGTAACCGATGAGTTTTGGCATCACCTTACCGATTGTGCCATCGGTTATTTTAAAAAAGGCGACCTAATTTCCGGGCTCGAAAAATCAGTTGAAATGTGCGGCGAAAAACTGCAGTTGTATTTTCCTTTGGAACATGACGACAAAGACGAACTCTCAAACGAAATTTCTTATTAGTTGAAAAAAATACTTCTGATACTTCAGTGTTGCCTCTTCCTGATGACTGGATGGGCGCAGGTTCCCGAAAGGCCTAGCCCTGAACGTTTATACAATAACCTTTCAAAGGAGTTTCCAAACTTTTTGTCAGCACAGGAAGCTTCCCAGCTTGAACAGATGCTTCAGGACTTCAGCCTCGAAACCTCTAACCAAATCTGTATTGTTATTGTGGATGATCTCAATGGCATGGATCAATCTTCCTTCGCTGTTGAAATACTGAATAAATGGGGTGTTGGCCAAAAAGGAAAAAATAATGGTGTGGTTATTTTAGTTAAGCCTACCGGGAACGCTGGCCAACGTAACCTTTTCATTTCAGTAGGTTATGGCCTCGAAGGCGCCATTACCGATTTGCAGACCAAACATATCCGCGAAAACCAGATTGTTCCATACTTTAAAGAGCAACGTTATTACGAAGGACTGGAAGCCGGATGCCAGGCATTGATGTTGGCGGCAAAAGGAGAATATAACGAGAAAAACCAACCGAAAGGCTCCGCCCTGGAAAATTTCGTGAGAGACCATCCCTTGCTTTTTTTCCTGTTCGTACTTATTGTTGTATTTATCTTCTTTAAAAGTGGCGGCGGACGAGGTGGCAGGGGCATGACCTATTTTGGTGGAGGCTCTGCATTTGGTGGCTTCGGAGGATTCGGTGGGGGCGGTGGCGGTTCATCATTTGGAGGATTCGGCGGCGGTTCAGGTGGTGGTGGTGGTTCAGGTGGTAATTGGTAACCGAAAAATTGTATATTTATATTTCAAAACCAATACATGAATAAATTTTTACTCCTTATTTGTTTCTTCAGTGTGATTATAATGGAAGCTCAGATTTCCATTACATCCACCAATATGCCTGTAAGCGGTGATACGTGTCGTTTCAGTAAAGCCAGCCTCACCAGCCTGGGTGATTATATTTCCAGCGGGCCAAACTGGGTTTGGGATTTCAGCACACTGGATTCTACCGGGCAGGATGTGCGTAAATTTGTACCCTCCTCAGCAACACCTTACTCAATTTACTTCTATGCCAAGTTTGGCGAAAAAACAATGGATTCTGTGCCAATTCCCGCTATACCGGGTATGCCAGGCATCTCCATGAAAAACATCTATTCCTTTTACCGGAAAAACGGGGCCGCCTCGTTTAACTCAGAAGGCCTTGGGATCACAATTTCGGGTGCACCTGTAGGTTCTACGGCCCAGGGTTTCGATTACGATGAACTCTACTTGTTCCCGCTGAATTACATGGATCACGATTCCACCACATTTCGTTTTTCTACCCCAAGTTTTTCAGCAGTTCCTTTTGCCTATAAAAAACATGGCTACCGCATAACTGATGTGGATGGTTACGGAACAATTACTACGCCTTATGGCACAGAAGCCTGTATCAGGGTTGTAACTACGCAATATGCCACAGATACCATTATCATCAACGCCATTCCCGCACCTTTTAATAAAATTTCTTTTCCAAACCATGTACGGAGCTACCAGTGGTTAACGCTTACCGAAAAAATACCATACCTGGAAATCACAGGCAATATGGTGTTTGGAAACTTCGTACCTACCCAGGCACGGTACAAAGACAAGAAAAGAAATTTTGTTGGAATCAAAGAAGAGGAGTTAAATCTCATGTTGTCGGTTTTTCCAAATCCTTCCACAAATGAAATTACCATCATCACTCCAAAGCTGGATGGTACGGTCGATGCGCAAATCACTGATTTAAGCGGGAAAAATGTACTTCAAAAAACGCTTACCGAAAACCCAATGATTGCTAACCGGCATTCACTGGATGTTTCTTCGCTTGCTAAAGGATTCTACATCTTAAATCTGTCAAATAACTCAGGCAAACAATCCTTAAAAATTTCCATACAATAGTTTTGTATGATCAATAAATCAATTATTTTTACCACGTTAATTTAAAATCCAATTATTTATGAGTTCTCACCACGATCATGATCACCACTCACACGAAGCAAAACCAGTTGCCTTTCGTACTCCTTTAATTTTAGCACTGGTTACAGTACTGCTTATTTTGCTGGCTGTAAGTACCTGCGATAAAGGTCATGGTTGCTGTGAAGACGGTGAGAAATGTGAGCAATCCTGCGATGCAAAACACGAAGCACACGGTGAACATGGTGCGCCAAAAGAACATACTGCCGTACATGACCCTGAGGAGGATGTGGTTACTGAAAAAGCAGCCACGGTTGCTGATTCAATCATGAAAACCGATGAAACAAAAACTGCAGCTCCGGCTCACGCAGAGGAACATACCTCACATTAAGCAATTAATACTAAAAACAAAACCCTGCCACGCGCAGGGTTTTTTATTTAAGAAAAGTGTCAATGCCGCGGGGCGGTACAAATGCTTTTATGAAACCGGTTCTTAGAAAAAATCGGCGCGGCCTTCGGAAACAGGGTGCTATAATCTACCGTATCCTATAAACGATACCAAAATGGAAAACATCCAATTGATACCCCAACGCCGCTTCACAATACAGCGCCATGTTTTTATACACATAGTATTTTGCTGTAGCACTTATTCCCGCAGCTACCGTGTAGCTTGGCGCTTGAGCGGAACGAACCTGATCATTTATCGTTATCTGGTGATACGCTTTTGATCGCACCCCTAAAATATATCCCGAGCATAAGTCAAATTTGTTCTTTATAAACCAACGGTTATGATGGGAAAGGCGGGCAGCAATCAAAACGCTGTACCAGTTTTTCTGTACAGCTTGGTTGTTCCATTCCAGGCTTTTCGATCCCATAAAACCCGAAACAAACCCTCCGATACCCCAGCAAACCTCACTCGTTTGCTTAAAACAATAGTCAACTCCCAAAAATAAATTCGGACTTTTTGAATAGTGGTTATATCCACCTGTAACATACTTTGGATCCAAATGACGGCTGAGCGCGCCCGAACCGGCCAGAATAACCACATCCCCTTTCTGGTAACTGGGATTTACCCACGGATTTTGTGCCCTCGCAGCCGTCAGCAATCCCAATGCTGCCAAGAACAATACAATCCGGCAGCACCTTAGATACAGCAAGCCTGCCGGGAATGTCCATGTTGTTACTTTCATCTTACAAATTACAAATAGTGTTGTGACAATACTAAAATACCACATTATTTTGGCATGTCATCATCTTAACTGATAGTTTAAAGAACCATCATTATGTATGAGTTCAATAACGGTTTGAATGAATTTCAATTTATATTCAACGAGTTTAAGTTCTGCTTCCAGCCACTTATTCTCACGAGCGTTCAAAAGAAATAATGAACTTTCGCCATTTGTAAACTTCAATCGCTCCGCTTCCACTAATAATTTGCAATAGTTTGACGACTTTTCGGCGTTCATAATTTGTTGGACTGTAATTTCCAGAGTTTGAATAATAGTTTGTCGCTTAAACGATATCTCATTTTGTTTATTCAACTGTTCAAGAGAATTGGTTTCGCCCTGGATAACCGCCATACGGTATTCATTTAGTGATTTTCTAACAAATAGAGGAAATGAAAATGTTGCCCCCCATTTGTAATTGTTTTGATTAAAATAGGATATTCCGTTGTCTGGAGCTGCCGACAAAAAATTATAATTCACAGTCAATACTGGTTTAATCATCTCCCGTTTAAACCGTGATTCAATATTCAAAATATTTTGCTTAGCATTATATTGAGTCAATTCAGGATTGATCGTGTTGGCCGCTAATAGCATGGTGAAATTATTTTTACACAAATCATATACCTGCTCAATACTGTCTGTTATCGTAAACGGCAGCGAAGCGTCTGGCGATTTACTTTTAAAAAACACGTTGAGCTGGTTGCTGTATTTTGAACGCTCTACTTCGCTGGCTTGCTTGTCGAGTTGCCTCGACTGGTAGTAAATGGCAGCTTCAATCGTATCAACCGCCGGGCGTTCTCCTGCAATGGATAGTGCGTTGATTCCATTTAACCGTTCCTTTGCCAGGCGTTCGAAATACCTGAAAAGCGAATTAACTTTAAGCGTATATATATAATTAAAATAACTCAGTGAAGAGGCATAGAGTAAATCGTTCATTTGGATTTTCTCCTCCGCATTATAAAACTCAGCATAATACCTTCCCTTCAACAAATCGGTGCGCCGTTTATCAATTACCAGTCCCTGAAGGAGATTCGCTTCAACCCCTAAATAGGGCAACCCTGCAACAGGTGTAACTTTCTCGGGATTCAAGAATGGCCCACTGCCATATTGATAGCCTGCTTTCAGGTAATGTGACGAAAACACAGGTTGCTTAATCTCTGCAAAAGCAGCTGTATAATAATTTTTATTCTCAAAATGCTTGTTTTCAATCAAACTACTGATAACGGGATCGTAACTTCCCCTGGCCGCTTTATATTGTGCAACACCTAACTCCCGAACGTTAGATGCTTTCCCGGCAAGTGGATTGTTTGCCTTTACGTTTTCAATGAAATCATTATACGTTATGCCCTGCTGTGAATAAAGGGATAGCGAACACAACAATGCAATATAAATTAAATAACTATTTAATATCCTTCTCATGGATTGGATTGTAAGGTTTATAAAATTCAGGGGGGAAGCCGTTTACTTTTCGCCATAACTCATATATGACAGGAACATTTCTCAGCAAAGCGAACCCTTTGCAACCGCCTCCGATTTGAATCGCCTCCGGCCATGATTGGTTTTTACTAACAGCCAATACCCTGAATTTTCCGTTTGGCGATATAACCCTGTCAAATGAAACAATTTCTGCGGTAAAACTTCCGTAACTCATTCCTGGCCATCCTGAAAAAACAAATGCCGGCCAGCCATCAAAAATAAGTTGAACTTCCTGCCCTTTTTGTATAAGCGGAAGATCAACCGGTTCTATGTACAATTCTACTGCCTGCTCTTTGGTTTCAGGAGCAATATTACACAGCACGCCCCCTTCTTTCACTATTTCGCCCACTCCCTGAATTGCCATATTATGTATGTAACCATCCTGAGGCGCCAGCACATAATAATAACTGCTCCGTAATGAATAATTAGACAGCTGGTTTTGCAATTTGCTCAGCGATCCTTCGCCGTCGTAAAACAACGACATGGTACTGAACTTTTCCGATTCTGCTTTCATCAACTTCTCGTTGTATTCCTGAACCGTTGATTGGAGGTCAAGTTCCGCGTTTATAACTTCACTCTTTGTCGCTATAAATTTGTTTTCAGCAGATATCTTCTTTGCAAAGGCCTCCTGCATCTTTACTTTACGGTTTTCCAGTTCAGTTCTTGAGATAACGCCTTTTGTTAACAGTTCCTCAAAACGCTTCATCTGTTCTTCGGCCACTTTATAGTTATTCTGCGAAGCAACCACATCTGCACTATCCGCACTTAGCTTTGCTTTGGCTTGTTGAACTTTATTTTTTACCTGCTCTGTTTTCAACCTGAGGGCTTTGTTCAAAGCATCTATTTGCCTGTTAACCGCGTCAATTTTACTAGAGTACGATTGCAACGTCACTTCTTTTGCTTTTACCTGCGACTCCGACCGCTGAATAAGCAGGGAATCCATATACTCTTCTTTCACTTCTGAAATAAATGCGATGGTGTCATTCCGTTTTACGTATTGCCCATCGTTTATAAACCATTTCTCAATTCTTCCTGCTATTCGGGAAGTAACCTGTTGCGGCTTATTTTCAGGATTCAGCACACTTACCTGGCCCGACATCTTTATGCTTTGGGTCCAGGGAAGAAACAAAATTATCAAGCAAGAAATTAGTACAGTGTATATGATCCATCGCAAAATTTTAGGATAGGAATATTTATAAATCTTACTATCAATTTCTTGTGTGGTGCCCTTTGCAGAATTTAAAAAGGAATAGTTCGGGTTACTTTTAAATAGCAATTCAATTTTATATAACGCAGTTATGATATCATAACATGTTCCTAAACTGCCCACGAGTTTTTCAACCGAATTAATTACTAAAAGAATGATAATTTCAGAAGCTACAAACTGGCCGATATTCAGCTCTCCTATTTGCACAAGATAGGTTCCCAGAAAAAGAAGAACACTAATAAAGAACAGTTTAAAAAAGAGGATGCCTTTATATTGACTTTCAAAGGTTTTATAGTACCGCTTCCGGTATTTCAAATAATCGCTTAATTCATCGTTTAATCGCGATTCCGTCATTTCACCGGCTTTGAGTGAATCAAATATCCGGTATTTTTGGGTAGAGGTATCTATATTGGCTTCCTGAGCCTTCTTACCATAGTAAGAAACGATCAGATAAAATACAAAACCCAGAAATACAGAAAAGATCATAAACCAACTGCTGTAGGCCGGCAGAAGCAATAATCCAAAAATGATACTGATTACTGAGAAGGAAAATTCAAGTAATATTTTTCCAATACCTTTTTGAAGGGTTACTACTTCAAAAAAATGGGCAATCTTATCTTTTAGCTCAATAGACCCTTCTGGCAGCTTTGAAACGGATCCGGTTAAATTACAAAATACATTTTCCTGGATCGTTTCGTTAAGCCGCATTTGCCACAGTTGAAGTACCCCGATAAAAAAGGTAACCAGAATGGTTAATACACTCAATAAGGTTAACGATGCCGAAAAGCGCCCTGCCATCGTATAGGTTATAATCCCTTGAATGGTTAAAGGAATTGTGATATACAGCACACCCTGTAAAATGGAGAGCGCATAAATATTGTAAATGGTCTTGCGTTCCTTAGCTAGCCAGTTAAATAACAGGCGAGTTTTGTCGTTGATCATATTTTTAGCGTGTTTTGCCTGATTATTTCCCCGAAATTTTCGTTACACTGCGTAATCGGGACTGAGTAAACCTTGATATTGCCGGAAGAATGCGTATGAATGTATTCCAGAATTTTGTTAAAGAGCAGCGCTTTGGTTTGCCCGGTAATCACAAAATTGGTTTTCTCAACGAGTTCACCATCTTCAATATTAAAAGAGTGATTATCCTTGTCAATAGAGGCGTGCGCTACAAGTTTGGCTTCCATGAGGCCCTTGGTTAATTGCCGGGCGTCATGCTGACTGTCAATGAGTATATATACGTTAATCATAATTTTTTAGCAAATATAGCATTAATACAAATAACAATAGTATTACTATCTTTTTTAAGATTTTTTATATATTTGCTATATTTGTACTATAATCTACCACCATGCAACTAAACGTACGCTTTAAAATGAATGACAAGCTCTATCTGAAAAATCCGGAAGATAGCGCTGTTGGACGTCAAATAGTGAGTGAGGGCCTTAAAATGATCAATAAGTTAGGGTTTGAAGTGTTTACTTTTAAAAAACTGGCCACCGAAATTCACACAACCGAAGCTACTATATATAGGTATTTCGAAAACAAACATCGCCTGCTCGTGTATTTAATGACCTGGTACTGGAGCTACCTGGAATACAAGGTGGTGTTTAGCATCAACAACCTCTCAAGCGCTGAAATAAAACTCAAAACGATAATCAAATTGCTTGTAGTGGAACCTGCACATACCCAGGAAGATCAGTTTATTTCCGAGTGGGAAGCTTACCAGTTAATGAAATGGGAAGGATCAAAAGCGTATTTAACCCGAAATGTAACCAAAGACAATAAGAACCGGCTGTTCAAGCCTTATAAGGACCTGTGTTCTCGGATATCATCCATTATTAAAGAATATAACCCGAAGTATAAATTTCCGAATTTTTTGGCCAGCACAGTTTTGGAGATGTCCCACTCTCAGAAGTTCTTTATGGAAAATCTTCCCGCGCTCACCGACTCTCCGGAAAAAAATGACGATAAATTAATCACATTTTTGCAGGATCTGATATTCCACACATTAAAAAAGTAATTGCTCTTTTAGAGAATTGATAGAAATAAATTGTTATTACATACTTTTTCAGCATTTTTGTTAAGGATTAATTACCCCATAACTTATGATGAAAATAAACGTATTAACAGCGGTTCTCCTGGCAGCTATCAGCGTTCATTCACAACCAAATATTAATTCATGGCACCTTAATACAACGGGTGCCAAAGGAAAATACTGGGACAATCCCGGCCCTATCCTGGTCACAATGTCCGATTCTGCTGGCATCACAAAGCTATGTTATAGCTCAAGTTATGTTTATGTACGAACACGCGACCTTGCAGGGAATTTTACCATGGGCCCGTCATTAAACCCGAACGACCCGGTGGCACAAAATTATACCATTCGTTTCCCAAGGAATCCCGTACAACAAACCGGATCGCAAACCGCGGTTCCGCTTGGCGGAGGGATCGGGCTTGCTGTAAATGGTGTTTTACTTTACGGGTCCAGAAGCGCCGACTCCTATAAATCTTCTACCAATAACAATTCTATGACCGGCGACGGTAAATGGCATTGTGACGCATGGTATAATGAAAAAAACACGATGGACACATCAGGCAACGCTCACGCAGACCCAAGCGGAAAATACCATTATCATGCCAATCCAAAAAGGCTATACACCTATCCTTCAACAAGCCATTCGCCTATTATGGGTTATGCCATCGATGGTTTTCCCATTTATGGACCGTATGGTTATTCCACGGCTACAAATTCGCTGAGCAACGTTGCGCGCATGACCAGTAGCTACCAGCTCCGTTCTATTAGTACACGAACAGCCTATGCCAATGGTACAATAACCTCACCGTCCGGCCCCAATGTAAGTACATCTTTTCCTTTGGGTATGTACGTTGAAGATTATGAATACGTGAATAGTTCCGGCACTTTAGATGTGATGAATGGACGGTACTGTGTAACTCCGGATTATCCCGCAGGGACCTACGCTTACTTTATGACCGTTGATAACACCGGAAACCCGGCATATCCGTATTTACTTGCCATTAATTATTATGGCGTCGTCACAGCAGGTGATGCAGGGATTAATTTTGGGAATTCAGCTATTCCAACAACTGGCGTAACCTGTTTAACATCCGTTACAAAGGTTGGCGAGATTATTAAAGAAAACGAAAACTTTCTCCTCTACCCGAATCCCGTAAACGAACAGCTTACCATTGACTTAAAGAATGGGGATTATAAAACCTACACGGTTATGGATTTATTGGGTCATGTTGTTTTAAAAGGCCACCTTAATACAGGCCTTGGGAATATAACAGTTGAGGCTCTGGACAACGGTATCTATTTTATAGTATTAAGCAATCTGGATCATGATACTCAGGCTGTTCGTTTTATCAAGAATTAGGCATAAGGAATTGATATGAAATTTCCCTTTTATTTTTTCATTTTACAGCTTCTCGTTTTTTGCGCGTGGGGAAATAGCGACCCCGGCCACAAAAGACAGAACATTGCGCTTGAAATAAAACCAACTTTTAGGGGTAATGACCTCCACCTGCAAACAACGTTTTATAAAACTGCAAACGGTGATACGGTTTCCATAAGCCGCTTTCGTTTTTATATCTCTGCCATTAAAATAGCTTTCGAAAACGGAGCTACTTACCAAGAGCAAAACTCTTACCATTTAATTGATGCAGAAGATCCTTTATCTTTAATCATTCCATTGACAGACGTTCCTGACGAAAAAGTTGCAACCATCACATTTCATGTTGGAATAGATAGTACAGAGAGTGTGTCTGGCGCAATGGGGGGTGCGCTCGATCCAGTTAAAGGAATGTACTGGGCATGGAATAGTGGCTATATTAACGCCAAGCTTGAAGGAGTTTGCAAATCGAAACAAAAGAATCATCCTTTTGAATTCCATGTTGGAGGGTATTTACATCCATATTATGCTTTACGCACCGTATCAATACCTGTTAACCGTACAAACAATAAAATTTCCATCGAGGCCGATGCCGCAGAATGGCTTTTAAATATGGACCTTCATAAAGAAAACAGCATTGTGATTCCCGGGAGGGAAGCTATGCTGATGGCAGATAAATACGTTAAAATGTTCAGGGTCATAAACTAAATGAAACGCTCGTTTTTACTCCACTCACTTTTTGCTGTAACAATTGTTTGTTGCTTTTTATTCTCTTCCTATACCAGTAGAGAAAGCGTTACAACAGACACCAACGATACGTTAAAACTAATAATCCCAAATGGATGGCCACTACCGGTTTATGATTTTAAAAAGAATCCGGTTACGGTGAGGGGTTTTGAACTGGGCAGAAAACTTTTTTTTGATCCGCTTTTATCAAAAGACAGCACCATCTCTTGTGCAAGTTGTCATTTGCAGTTTACAAATTTTACCCACGTCGACCATGCACTAAGTCATGGTATCTTTGGAAAAAAAGGGACACGAAATACCTTGTCTATTATTAACGCGGCATGGAGTAAAAATTTTATGTGGGATGGTGGAGTAAACAATATTGAAGTACAAGCTCTCGCACCAATAGAAAATCCGGTTGAAATGGACAGTAAGCTTGCGGATATCGTAGCAAGATTAAACCGTTCTGAAAATTACAGAACCAGATTTAAAAGAGCTTTTGGATCGGAAGAGATATCTGGTCAGTTTGTATTAAAGGCATTAGCACAATACATGGTGTCTATGCAATCGTATAATTCCAAATATGATAAAGTCATGCGGAAAGAGCCTGGCGTAGCGTTCTCCGAATACGAAGCAAAAGGTTATGCCCTGTTCAAAAAACAGTGTTCAGGCTGTCTACCGAACCGCTATTTACCAACAACTCGTTCGAAAACAACGGACTGAAGCCGGATTCATTACTGCGTGATAGTGGACGGATGAAAATTACCGGGAGGAAAAATGATTCCCTGAAATTTAAAGTGCCTTCTCTGAGAAATATTGAAGTTTCCTATCCGTACATGCACGATGGGCGTTTCAGGAATTTGCAAATGGTTCTTTTCCATTACAGTGATGATATCCATCAGTCTTCCACTCTTTCTGCTAAACTTTCCAAAGGACTTAAATTCAACGAGCAGGAGAAAAATTATATCATCGCTTTTTTAAAAACGCTTACCGACGAACAATTTCTTCATAATAAAACATATTACTATACGAAGGATTAAAAACGAAATAAAATTTTAACATCAACCTAAATCAAAAACAACATGAAACAAACCAACTTAAAAAAAATTCTTGTCTTATTAATGTTCTTACCATTACTTGGATTATGTCAGCCAGTTATTACAAGCTGGCAATTAAATGAAAATGGTCAGAAGGCCAGCTACTGGCTACCAAACGGCAATCCTCCAAGCATTACATATTCCTATGTACCAACAAATGATTCGGCAAGCGTTTTAAAAGTTTGTTACCGTACTGATTCTGTATGGGTTTATAGCCACGGCATGGTATTTAATATGGGAAAATATTCAAACCCTGGTGGTGTTTCCGCGCAACACTATATTTATCGTTTTCCTAGAACGCAAACTGTTCCTACAACAAAAATCATTTCACCAAAGGTCGGTGCAATTGGTTGTCTTGTAAATGGTATTCCCATGTATGGTTTGGGAGATTCAAAATCCTGGAATGGCTCAACCAATTCAAATATGGGCCCTGGCGTATGGAATGTTGAGGTTTATAAAGGAGAAGGTGTTTCACTGGATACCGCATTATCCGCTCATCCGCAACAACAAGGGGCTTACCACAGCCATGCCAAACCACGGAGGTTATATCAAAACACCCCAATCACTCAGCATTCACCAATAATTGGGTATGCATTCGATGGATTTCCGGTGTATGGTCCGTATGGTTATAGTACTCCAACAAATTCTGCCAGTGCAGTAGTAAGAATGAAATCTGGCTATAGCCTTCGCAGCATTACCACACGTACTGCCCTGCCTTATGGCGTAACCGCGAGTCAGGCCGGGCCACCCGTAAATGGCACTTATCCAATTGGAACTTACTGTGAAGATTACGAATGGTTGGCTTCAAACGGTGGTGATTTGGATAAATACAATGGCCGCACCTGCGTGACACCGGAATATCCTCAGGGCACATACGCATATTTCGTTACAATTGATGGAGCTGGCACACCACAGTTTCCTTATTATATTGGAATCGAATATTATGGCACTCCGGACCAGGCTAATATAATCGGGTTGGGTCAAACTGCAACCGCTGTTAAGTTCCCTGTATCAGGAACCAGCTGTAATCTACCACAAAATCTCGACGAAATTATCAAGCCTTATTCCATAAACGTATTTCCAAATCCAACAAAAGGTGAATTTAAAATTACAACAAATGAGAATGTGGGGTTGTATACTAAAGTACAGGTGTTAGATTTACTTGGCAAAGAAGTTTTTTCAGCCGACTTCAGCTCTGAGTCTACCGTTGTTAATCTACCTCCTCATACAAACAAAGGAATTTATTTTGTACGAATTCTTGGCAAGCATTCTGAGGTGTATGTAACAGAAAAAATCGTGGTAGAATAATCTAATAAATTTTCATTCATACAAAAAGGTCACTCGTAAGGTGACCTTTTTGTATGGTTAAACTATCTTCTATTATTTTCAATGCTCTTCGCATCAGAAGCCATCATTGACCTACAATTCTCCGGAATTTTAAATCAGGGCTCCAAAGTTCTTTTTCCCCAGGCTTAATTTCTAAAAAGAAAGTTCACAATTGATTAAAACCTGACAGGAGTTTTATTTCATTGCGGTAGAGCACAATTTTCTTTTCGTTTTCGAGGTGTTTCAGAAGGCGTGAAATAACTACCCTCGAAGTACCAAGTTCTTCAGCAATTTGATTATGCGATAAGGAAAGGGATGATTTTCCGGAGAGCTCCGATTTTTTTTTCAGATAGGCAATCATCCGCTCGTCGAGCTTGTGAAAGGCAATACTTTCTACGGATTTCAAAAGCTCATTGAAACGCTGAGTAAAACTATTAAACACGTACGATTTCCAGCTCGGGTACTTTACCAGCCAGGTATCCAGTTTGTCATGCGGTATCGCAATGAGTTCCACATCATCCTCTGCTACAGCACGAACCTCGCTTAATTTATTCTCCATGCAGCATGAATAAGCCATGGCGCAACTGTCGTGGCTACCTAAATAGTACAACAGTATCTCGTTGCCGTTGTCATCATTCTTCATCACTTTCACAGTTCCTGAAAGGATAAGCGGCATATACCTCACCTGTCTTCCATAATCCATCAACACCTCATCCTGCTTAAGGTGCATGAGTCGTCCAACCGAAGCGATTTCATCAATCAACGCTTTCTCAAAAAGGCCTTTCAGTTTGTCATGAATGTTCAACATAATTTATTCTGTGTCAGGTAAAGTTAACAGAAAATAGCAGATTGCCCACAACGGAACAACCCCAACAACGTTAGTTCCACAGGCTTCCTGTTCCTTAATGGGGCAGCTTGTTGCGTACGAGACCGTATAACCAGGTACCCGCAATGGCGCTTAGCAATGTTATAACAATTACCGTTGAACCATAACCAATTTGTGCGAATAAAGGTCCGGGACAAGCACCTGTTAACGCCCAACCCAAACCGAAGATAAGCCCTCCATATACCTGGCCTTTGTTAAACGATTTTGGATGGAACTCGATGTGCTCGCCATAGATGGTTTTGATCTTAAACCGTTTGATCAGAAAAACACTCAGCGCTCCAACAACCACCGCCGAACCTATCACTCCATACATGTGAAACGACTGGAGCCGGAACATCTCCTGTATGCGGTACCAGGAGATGATCTCTGCTTTAATAAATACAATGCCGAAAAGGATACCAGCGATCAGGTACTTGATGTTGTACCACCATGGATGAACCAAGCTTGAATCGTTAATGCACGTTGCATTAAGAGAGCGGTTGGAGTATTCCGTATTGGTCATGTGTTCTGGTTTCATTTTAAAGGGAAAGGATTAAAGGTAAAATAAGGTTGGCCATGATAAAGCCCCCGACCATGAAGAAAATAGTTGCAACCAGTGAGGGCCATTGCAAATTCGACAAACCCGAGATAGCATGACCGGAAGTGCAGCCACCGGCATAACGGGATCCAAAACCAACAAAAAGTCCGCCAACCACCATCATGATGAACCCGCGCAGGCTAAATAATTCTGTCCAGTTGAACAGCTGCGCAGGAACCAGGCCATCATGCTGTGTGACTCCGTATTGATGAAGTTCTGAAAGTAAATTTGCGTTTATCTGTATAGGCTTAGGCTCAAAGAAAGCCATTGACAAGACGCCACCCAAAAATATTCCTGAAACAAATACGAGGTTCCATATTTCCTTTTTCCAGTTATACTTAAAAAATGGTATGTTGCCCGGTAAACAGGCAGCACAAATATGCCGTAACGACGAACTGATGCCAAAGGTTTTATTACCGATTAACAGCAGCACAGGCACCGTTAATCCTATCAATGGACCGGCAACGTACCAGGGCCAGGGTTCCGAAAAAATCATCATTTTTCAAGTGATTGTTTGGTAAGATTCAACGACTGCCAGCCGCCACCATTTACTACATTTTTGTAGCCCTTTGATTTAAGAATCCCCATCGCCATGGCACTGCGCGTACCGCTGCGGCAGCATACAATGATGTGATCCTGCGGTTTCAGTTTTTTAGTTACCGAATCCATCGCATCCAGCGGGATATTAATGGACCCCTGGATATGTCCGGATGCAAATTCATGAGGGGTTCTCACATCTACAATAAGGGCATTGTTATGAAGGTATTCATTCAATTGAGAAGAATTACCGAAAAGGTTTTTGATTGCGGAAAGCATTTAATTTTTTCCTGCAAAGGTAAACGATTAAAACCTAACCCTCTGTTACAAATGTTACAATTGCCCTTATGAAGTGTAACATTGGTTACACACTTTACACGTGTAACGACGTACCTTTATAGTATGATTATACATGGAACATATGCAGCATCCACGCTCTTTTACCGGCAGGGCATTATCGTTGATTTTGCCCGCAAGTGTTTTTCCAGGGTAAATACATACATGGGTTTTATAAAATCTAAAAGCGCTTGTAAATCACTCCCTAAAGGCGATTACCTCTTACTCTTTAAAACATCCTATGTTAAATGTGAAAGCTGTTCAGTCGACGATTTCGAATCCTCTCGCACCTTCCAGCTCTCACTGGTGTACAATAAGAACCGGAAACTCATCATCCACGAAAGCTCGAACCTGAAAGAGCTGAGCCAATGGGCACTCGACGCAGCCAAGGCGCTGAAACTACGTATACGCGACAGTGCATCCGACAGGCGAAATCCGAAATGGATTACCATATAAATTTCAGAATTTTCCTTAAAACGAAGCCTTTAATAGCAAACCGTATTAAAACACGCATGCGGTTACCAGCATGAAAAACAGGCTTTGGAAACCTAACCAAAACCTGTCACTTAATAGTTATGCATTGCCCTTCACGGTAAGCTCCTTTTCTTTTTCCCACTCACTCATACCTCCCGAATAGTTTACCACATTTTTAAAGCCATGCTTCGCAAGTACCGAGTACGCAATGGATGATCGGTCGCCGGCCTGGCAATGGATCACCACCTTTTTATCCTTACTGATTTTATCGAGGTTATCTTCCAGTGTTCCAACAAATACATGCTCTGCACCTTGAATGTGTCCGGCCTTATACTCCGTGGCGTTTCTTACGTCTACAACCTGCACATCTTCTGCGCTCAGCAATCGTTTAAATTCTGGCAGACTAACGTTATTGGCCTTCTCTAATGCATTCCCCCACGCATAGGTGGAGGTAATGTAACCATGGATCTTATCCAAACCAACACGCATGAGTTTACGGGTAAGGTCATCGAGCTGGGATTCATCTGCTAATAACATAAACGGTTCTTCATAATTTAAAATAGAACCCGCCCAGGTAGAAAACGAATTATTATTTTGTATGTTCAAACTTCCCGGAATAAATCCTTTTGCAAAATCCATTTTGTTTCTCGTATCTATCAACGGCATTCCACTTTGATACGCTTTCATAAATGTTTCGTCATCCAGCTTGGTGAGTTTTGGCACCGATGTTAGTAAGTCGCGCTTTACCTTATTCAACTTTTTCATCACTGCGAAATACTGGGGTGGTTCAGGTTGATCAGAAAGTAAACTTTTAGTAAAGCCCTCCTCGTTTGTATTATATTGAAGTGCCCAGTTCCGGATTTTTTCATAACCCACTGTAGTACTGGGAACCGCGCCAAGAGCCTTCCCGCAGGCCGACCCTGCGCCATGCCCTGGCCATACCTGTACATAATCAGGCAAATTTTCAAACATTTTAATCGATTCAAACATCTGGTGAGCGCCTTTCTCCTGCGAACCTTTTATTCCGGCTGCTTTCTCAAGCAAGTCGGGGCGACCAACATCGCCCACAAATACAAAATCTCCCGTAAATAGCATTACCGGTTCATTACTGGCCGGCAGGTCAGTCAACAGAAAACTGATGCTTTCTGGTGTATGCCCCGGTGTGTGCAACACATCAAACCTTAAATTCCCTAATGAAATTATGGATTGGTGCTTAAGGCCAATATGTTCAAATTCATATTGCCAGTCGGGGTCTCCCTCATCCGAAAGATAAAGCTTAGCGCCTGTCAATGCAGCCAGTTCGCGTGAACCCGATAAAAAGTCGGCATGAATATGCGTTTCAAGTACATGCGTAATTGTCATATTATTTTGTTTGGCAATGTCAAGGTAGGTGTCTACATCCCGCTTGGGATCTATCACCGCAGCCACCTTGGCTTTCTGACATCCAATCACATAACTTGCTTGAGCAAGGCCTTTATCATAAACGTGTTGAAAAAACATATTTTAAAGTTAAATGGGTTAATTTTTTATAATACAAAGTTAGTTTCCGCCTACCACATTAAGGGTAACATTTGTCACATATTACCTTACACAATTATTGCTTCTGTAAACAGGATATACGTCCCCATGAGCAAAACAAACCAGCCAAAACCGTGTTTAAGTCTTACAGGGTTAGCCAGTACGGAAAGTTTGCTGCCAATCACCGTCCCAATAAGCGACAGAATGGTCACACTGATCAGAATCTTCCAGTTAAGAAGGTGAGTGCTTTGCAACAAATCCACCGATAAACCTACCAGTGAGTTAACCGCTATGATAAATAAGGACGTAGCCACAGCAACCTTCATTGGAAGTTTACTTACGAGTACAAGCGCCGGAATGATGATAAAGCCTCCGCCAGCTCCTAACACCCCGGTTAATAACCCAACGGTAGCGCCCTGAAGCAGAAGACTGAACAACGAGGCAACGGGCTTTGTCTTTTCCAGCGACTTATCCCGGATCATCGATAATGAAGCAACAATCATCAACCCGGCAAAAACGATCAGCATAGCTGAAGATTGCGTGATAATAATTCCGTCCAGGTTAAATGTATGAGGAATAACCGGGAGCAAAAACCGACGGGTTAACACAACAGTAATAAAGGAAGGTAACCCAAATAGAAACGCTGTTTTAAAATCAACAAGCTTTTGTTTGAGTTTAGTAACCAGAGCTGCAGTACTACTTACGCCAACAACAAACAAAGAATATGTTGTTGCCGCTAAAGGGTCAATACCAAACATAAACACCAATACCGGCAGAGTTAAAATGGAACCCCCTGCGCCTATCATGCCCAATGAAATTCCAATTAATAAGGATACGATATAACCCGCTATTTCCATTATGCAAAGGTGAAACCCCAAATTGACATTCTCTGTCACATTTGATACACACGGTTTTTTTTCATTAGCGCTAAATATGCTGTGCCTACCGGATTAAAATAACCGCTGAACGATATTTCTATAAATGGATGAATGGATAAAAGGAACTTCAATGTTTTCTAAAATAAAATCCTTCACCCATGAAACAATTCTGTATTTTGCTCTTCTCCTTTCTTATCGGAAAAACCTCTACTGCCTGCACCACCTGTAACCGACCTTTACAGGAAGCCATTTATAACAGCACATTTGTTCCCAACCTGGTAGTCATGTTAACCGCCTTTTTTGTCCTGGCCATTATCGTTGTGATTTTGGCGCGCCTGTCCACTAAAAAACATCATCAACATTTAACGCAATACCCGCAGCATAAGCACCTGAACCCTGTGCCGCTTGCCACAGCTTCGATGGTCTTAGGAATAGGCATGGGAGGATTTATGGATGGTATTTGGTTTCATCAAATTCTCCAGTGGCATGAAATGCTTTCCAATAAAGTGCCTGTAGATACCGTGATTGGCAAAAGCGTAAATATGTTCTGGGATGGCATTTTCCATTTCTTTTGTTTGATGGTGGTATTAACTGGCCTTATTTTACTTTGGAAATTATTATTCCGCACCGATGTAAACCGTTCCAAAAACCTTTTCATTGGCGGCCTGCTGTTAGGCTGGGGACTGTTCAACTGCGTGGAAGGAATCATCGATCACCAGATTTTAAAACTGCATTTTGTCAAACAGGTTTCGCCCAATCCTGAAATTGCAAACTGGTTGTTCCTTGGTATTTCTTTACTGATGATCCTCTTAGGCGCTGCTACGGTTTATACACGAACGAACTATGAAGGTGATCTTACACGGCATCACAACGCGTTGTAATTAACAATGCATGTAGCTTACGTTTTTTACAAAATCATGTTTTTAAATAACGATGGAATCAATTACTCACCGATTTTTAAACTGTTTAAGGGATGATGTAGTTAGGGATGATGTAGCTTATGGTTAACTCAAAATTCTTTAAGCGAAAGTTAGACTCTTAACATTTGTAATTCTATGACAAACTCCTGCAGCTTAGGTTTACACACAATTAAAACAGGTCGATCTGTCTTCTTAACTGGTTAAATTTATCTCCAATAATGCTCCAGACCTTCAATAGTCTTCACAAATCCCTGAGCGGTTAAAGGTTTTGTGATAAAGGAATCTGCACCCAGTTCCATACAAGTAAATTTTAAAGGATCGTTTTCCGAAACTGAAAGTATGACAACGGGAATGTGTTTCGTGTCCGGATTTGACTTAACGCCTCTTAACACCTCTATACTCTTTAGCCCATTTAAATGTAAATCAATGATAATTAAATTTGCTTTAAAGCCAAATTGAACTCCGTTTCTGAAGCCGGAATTTGTAAGAAATTCAAGTGCTTCTACACCAGATTTCAAATGAGTTACCTGTTTATCAACGCCTACTTCCTTAAAAGCGTCTAAAGCAAGCTTTGCATCACTTTCAGAATCTTCAACCAATATGATTTCTATTTTTTGTAAATTATCCATAATTTTTATGCGGCAATTTTCTTTCTTAACAGCGAAATTAAATGCGTTAAATTGCAGGCCGTCCAGAATTTAGATAGCCCCCTTATTGGTATAGTTTAACCTATAAAAAAAGAGAATTGAACAAGGTCTTTTTAACTCAGGTTATAAATAACTACTATTTGACTGAATGCCTTACTTATATCTACAACATAGTATCACATCGATGGCCGGACAACCTTACTCATACCCTTCTCGAGGGTTGGACAGAGCTAACCCAGGATAACGTGTCAAATACGTAGCTTGTACTAAAAGTATTAAATCTGAAGGTAAACTGATATCTGTTGTACATTAATAGGTTAAAGTAATTCCGGCCCCGGGACCCATGTCACTATCGTAATGAGTTGATAAAGCAAAATTTCTGTTCAAAATATATTTCAATCCTGCCATGTATTCGCCATCTGAATTAAACATCAACGATGACCTGAGCCGTTTCGTTAGCGGGATGTCTTCCCGCATCAGTTGCAGTCTGAATTTTCCATCACTGTCAACCCTTCCATCTGCAATAATCAAAAACGGTAAGGTATATTGTATACCAAAACACAATGCACTTCTCAAATCCTTGGTATTGTATTGGCCGAAAAAGTTCTGCCTAACTCCGTCACGATGCATGTCACGGTACCTCCAGTCAAACCCAATATATGGGAATAGCCACTGCATTTTGCCCAAATACCTTCCAAAATGAGCCTCAGCCTCATAACCATGTTCAGTTAAATATCCTAAACGCCATTCCGTTTGAAATTTCCACCGTGTGTTTTGATACATCATTTCCCCATCATTTCCATTGCTTGCAAAATCATTTTCAAACATAAAATGAAATACCCTATCGTCACGGTAAAGTTTCATTAGCGCTTTCTTCGGGTTGGGAAGTTGCGGATTGGGTGGAGAACCTTCATAACTGAATATCCTTCCCATACCACTCATCATGTGGTATAGGATATGACAATGGAAAAACCAATCACCACTTTCGGTAGCCGCAAACTCAATCGTGTCGGTTTCCATTGGCATAATATCCAATACGTTTTTTAAAGGCGAATACTCACCATGCCCGTTTACAACTCTAAAAAAATGTCCGTGTAAGTGCATAGGGTGGCGCATCATTGAATTGTTATAAAGAATAATACGAACATTTTCTCCCTTTCTAATCACGATTTTGTCTGTTTCAGAAACAGTTTTATTATCCATACTCCAAACATACCGGTTCATATTTCCTGTCAGTTTGAAGTTCAACGTCTTAGTATGTGCCTCCGGCAAAGTCGTTTTTATGGGCGATTTCAACATTGCATAATTTAATGTTACAATATCAGATAACGCATTACTGTTATACTGAGTATCCATTCCTTTGTGATCATGGTCAGGTTTATTTTTATCTTGATGTCCTGTTATTTCGGGATACATCACCACGTTCATATCCATCTGCTGAAGGCTCATATTCATTCCCATATCATCCAGATTACCATCCATTTTAATCATCCCATTCATCATCCTCATTCCTTCGAAGTATTTGAGAGGTTTTAATGGCGATGCCAATTGTCTGATTCCGGAACCCAACCACAACGAGGTGCTTCTGATCCTGTCTTCTGATGTAGCCAGGAATTCAAAGGCTGTGCTTTCCCTTGGAATCGTAACTACCACATCATAAATTTCTGCAACCGCAATGATTAGCCGGTCCACTTCAACGGGTTCAACATCCTCACCATCACTGGCAACCACATTTATTTTGCCACCCGCATACTTTAACCAAAAGTATGTCGATGAACTTCCGTTTATAATACGAAGCCTCACCTTGTCTCCTGCCTTAAAGTGTGCCGCTTCATCTTCGGGCTTTCCATTCGTCAAAAATCTATCGTAATACACATCACTCACATCCATCGCCAGCATTCTTTTCCACTCATTAACCAGCTTAATTCCCAAACTTTTATCTGCAATTGCATCAGCATAACTTTGTACTGCACCTTGTTGTATGTTAGCTTTTTTAATCGCTGACCAGTCATTCGCGTTATGCAAACGCCTGTGAACTTCAAAAGGCTTCATGTTTGTCCAGTCGCTCAATATCATGGTGTATTCAGGTAAATCCTGCTTCTCCTTTTTATGAATTATAAAAGCGCCGTACATTCCTACTTGCTCCTGCAATTTGGTATGAGAGTGGTACCAATAGGTGCCATTTTGTACCAGTGCAAACTTATAACGGTGTATGGTGCCGGCCTTAATGGGAGCTGTCGTCAAATAAGGCACCCCATCCTGTTCGTTAGGCAAAATTAAACCATGCCAGTGAACAGACGTCTCCGTTCTTAACTCATTATGGATATATATTTCCGCTGTATCACCCTCGGTAAAATGCAACTCAGGCATAGGAATCCGGCCATTAACAGCATAGGCTTTCTTTTCCTTTCCGCCAAAATTTACAAGGGTATCCCTCACAAATAGATCATACCGTACAGTTTTCTGCGCTTCAAGCCCATACCAAAAGGAGAGCACAATGCCTGATATTATATATCTAAAATAATTCATGTTCAAAAGTTCAGTTTTATTTAACCGTTTCGACTGTTTTTCCGCAGTTCAACATTTGCGATCCGTAGTAAGGGTTTTTTATAGTAGCCTCCCTACTTAGCCAATTCGCACCCTTCCCATCATTATACATGGGGCAATGCTGATAATAAATGGGCGCATCCGGTTTGGCAACTTTCAAGAGTGTATACAGGGTAGCCGATAGATCCATAAACTGAATCCTTTGGTTCTCAATATTCTTCGCCTTTGCAATAAGCTCCGCCTTTGCGATCAGATCCGTATAAATTTTCATCCACACTTCATGCTGCGCATGATCGAGTTTGTTCATGTCGATTTTTTGAAGTTTTTCCTTTAGATCGGCAGCTTTATCTCCCGCTTGCTTATAATCGCTTTTTACAAGTGCATTTTTTAAATCGAAATATGAATCAAATACGGATTTCAATTGATTTGACTTGGTTTGTTCCTTTACGTTCTCCATGTTCTCAGATGAGGATTCCTTCTGATTCATCACTGTTGACTTCTTTCTGCTCCGCTCATACTTACAACAGCTTGGTAAACTTGCGAAGGCCTCATCAGGAGCAAGAAAATTCTCATTATCATACCCTGCTAACGCAATACGTTTCAAAACTTCATCCTTATTGGTTTTATTGGTATCAAAGGTCAAGGTAGCTTCCTTCGTGTCTTTATTCCAATCGATACTGGCAACCTTCTTCTGACTACCAGCACTCTCTATTGTTTTTTCACACATCCCGCAGTTTCCGTCAACCCTAACTGTTAAAGTCTTTGCATTTTTAATTTGTCCTTTGCAACTTAGGCTGAATAAAAAGAGTGGCACAGAAATAAATAAGTTTACTAATGATCTCATGTTTTTTTGTTTTATAAATTATTGAATGGATTCAATTTGGAAACCTGCTTTCTCTACAGATTTAATGATGGATTCCGAATCACCGGTATGCGATTCAACCGTGAGTATTTTATCGGGGGTATAAATATCCACATCCCATTTTTGAATACTGGATTCGTTATTCAGCAATGGTGCAACTTTTGCCAGGCAACCACTGCATTTAATTGTTGTTTTAAATTTTAAAGTTTTCATAAGTCTCCGATGTTTTGCTATATATGTTTAAGTTTTAAAAGAATACTGTTGCTTACCACACTTACACTGCTAAAAGCCATAGCAGCACCGGCAATCATCGGGTCGAGCAAAAATCCGTTTATAGGATATAACATGCCGGCCGCAATTGGAATGCCAATAATATTATAGATAAATGCCCAGAATAAATTTTGCCTGATAGTCATTACCGTTTGTTTGGATAACTGAATTGCCTGGTTTATCCGCTTTAAATCACTGGAAATAATAGTCATCTTAGCCACATCCATAGCAATATCGCTCCCTTTTCCCATGGCAATACTTACGTCAGCCTGCGCCAGGGCATTACTGTCATTTATACCATCACCAACCATGGCAACAATTTTTCCCTGTTTCTGAAGCTCTTTAATAAATTCGGATTTTTCTGCGGGTAGTACGTTTGCTTTAAAATGGTCGATCCCAACTTGCTTTGAAACGGCTTTGGCCGTGTGTTCATTATCTCCCGTCAGCATGTAAACTTCAATCCCGCTTTGTTGTAATTGTTCAATAGCGTCCTTTGAACTGCTTTTAATTTTATCTGAAATAGAAATCCCTGCAAGAATCTGACTGCTGTTGCTAAACAACACCACCGTGTTAGCTTCGTTCTTTCTTTCATTCATCCACTGCTGAATAGTTTCTTGAATATGTAGATGTCTTTCTGAAATCAGCAGTTCGTTACCGATTATATAATTTTCATTCTGGTAGTTCCCCAGTATTCCCCTTCCAATAATATTCTCAATGGCAATGCCTTCATAAAATACAGAAGCGTCTTTTAGTTTTTCCACAACAGCATCCGCCAAAGGATGTTCCGAAGATTTTTCAATACTATATAAAATGTTCTTTAACTCACTTGTTTCTGCAACAAACCATTTTAAATCCGTTACGGCGGGCCTTCCTTCCGTTATGGTCCCGGTTTTGTCCAAAACGATCGCGCTGATTTTTTTCGACAATTCAAGGCTCTCGGCATCTTTTATCAGAATGCCTTTCTCTGCTCCTTTACCGACACCAACCATAATGGCCGTTGGTGTGGCTAAGCCTAAGGCACACGGGCAGGCAATAACCAATACGGTAACCATCGCCAAAAGCCCCTGTGTAAAGCCATTTTCACCACCCGTTATCACCCAGGCAATTAAACTGAGTATAGCAACTGCAATAACCATGGGCACAAATACCCCTGCAATCTTATCTACCAGTTTTTGTACGGGAGCCTTGCTCCCCTGTGCATCCTGAACCATTTTAATTATTTGTGAAAGAAGGGTGTCCCCGCCAACCTTCTCAGCTTGATACTGAAAACTGCCTTTCTGGTTGATTGTTCCGGCAAATACCTTACTGCCCAACGCCTTTTCTACCGGTATAGGCTCACCGCTGATCATGCTTTCATCAACAAACGAAGTGCCTGTTGTAACCATTCCATCCACCGCAATTTTTTCACCCGGCTTTACTAATAACATATCCCCCATTTTTACCCTCGCAATAGCAATAGCTTCCTGGCTGCCATCTGCTTTCAAAACCGTAACGGTTTTTGGCTGCAGGCCGATTAATTTTTTAATTGCCGATGATGTGTTTCCCTTGGCCTTTTCCTCCAATAACTTTCCCAGTAATATAAAAGCAATCACAACCGCACTGGTTTCAAAATACACATGTGCATGCAATCCCCTGTTGTTCCAATACTGCGGAACTAACGTATTAAAAACACTAAATACATAAGCAACACCGGTACTTAAAGCTACCAGCGTATCCATATTAGCAGATCGGTGTTTGGCCTGTTTAAATGCACCAATAAAAAATTGTCTGCCAAACCACGCAACCACGGGTGTAGCTAAAAACCACATCACGTAATTTGCATAGGGCATATGCATGAAATAAGGAACCATCGCAATCACAGCAAGAGGAACCGAAAAAACAAGTGCACCTATCGTTTTCTTTTGTAATGCTTTAAAATGATTAGTGTGAAGTTCTTCTAAAGAGTCTTTGCCCGCCTCACTCTCGTCTATCATTAAATCATAACCCACCGTTTGCAGTGCTGCTTTTAATTGGTGTGGGTCGCTAAGTGTTGGAATGTATTCGATTGCCGCGATGGAATTTGCATAATTCACGAAAGCCGAAATTACACCAGGCTGCATAGTTAGTATCTCCTGCGAACTGTTGGCACATGATGCACAGGTCATATTTAAAACCGGAAATGTTTTCTTTATTGACGGTACATGATAGCCAAGGTTCCGTATTTCTTTAACAGATCCCGAAATAACAGATGCTTGATCCTTTCCTTTAATAAGAGCCCGTTTATTATTGAGTTCCACTTTATGAAATGAAATCCCGGGAACCTTTTCCAAACCTTTGTCTACAATTAAGGCGCAATGCTCACTGTCTACATCCTCGAGGGGCAAATAAATAATGGCTTCATCTGATTGTTTCATATTGTATTTTTTACAATACAAATGTCAGAAGGCAGATACAAATTGCGTTATACAATTATGGAAACAATTTATAGCCTATTGCTATAGCTGATCAAGCGTTTTCCTTAAATGAATTTCCTGCGCTTTAAACTGAGAAGGCGTCATCCCAACCGTCTTTTTAAACTGCGATGATAAATGGGCAACACTGCTATATCCCATTTTGTCAGCAATTTCACTCAGGTTCATTTGATTATAAATCAACAGTTCTTTTACTTTTTCTGTTTTTTGAAGAATAACAAATTGTTCAATGGTAATGCCTTCCGTAACCGAAAAGAGCTTACTCAGTTGGGAGTACTCCCTGTGTAATGCAACTGATAACACTTCAGGAAAAACAAATTTCCACTCCTCCCGGTGATGGATGTGATCAATGATAATAGCCTTTATTTTTTCAATTTGTTGTTTCCGGTTATCATCTAAAAGCTCAAAGCCTAATTGCTCCAGTTTGGTTTTAAGAGTACTGATTTGTTCTGGTTTAGGAGCCTCCGAAAGCGTAACCTCGCCCAACTGAGTTTGCAGCGGGTTAATATCCATGTCATTAAACACCTTTTCTACCGCGCTTATGCAACGCGGACAAACCATGCTTTTAATATAGAACTTATTAACGTTCACCTGAATGCCAAAGTTAAACAATTAAAATACAGCTTTATAGTTTATAATACCATGTTGTTTTTTAGGCATTGAAATTTTCATTTTCGATATCTTTTTTTCAATCGCTTGCTCTTTTCCTATCCCCTCTTGAGGCCGCAGTGCGAATGAATTTGCATATCGGGGCTTATCTAAATGCCACATATTTTAAATCAGGCTACTGAAGTCCTTGCTTTAACTACACTTTTTACGCGAACACCTTAATACAAAAAAGCGTGTAACGTTGTGCCTTTTATGCGACTGTACTTTTGATTGTGTAACCAAAAAAATAAAGCCATGATAAAGTTATTACGTTCCATTACTCTACTATTCGTATTAAGTATGGGATTTTTTTCCTGCAAAACCGCTTCGGTAATGAAGCGCCATTACAACAAAGGATTCTATGTCAACAAATCGCATTCGCGGGATGACGTTAAAAGCACCGAACAGACTGTCCGCAAACACACTAAAACCGCGGTGACTGCTCCTGATGAACATCTTGCAAAGAGCGCTACTTCTGAGCTAAAAGAAGAACTCACCATCACTAAGCCTGCTGAGGAGGATGCCCCATTACTGGCTTCCAGGGATGATAAAAAAATGCCACCCTTATCCAAATCTTTCAACACCATCGACTTTACGAAAAAGATGAACCCGCTTCCGGAAGTTAAATCTGCAATAGCCGCAGTAGATGATGATACAGCCCGCGACGCTTTAAGTTTATTATGGATCCTGCTTGCCGTACTCCTCATTGTTTATGTGGCCGGGTTAGTACTGGATTTGTTCGGCCTCGGCCCAATCTTCCACATCCTGGGTGTTATCATTTTAGTCTTACTGATACTGTGGTTACTCCGCATTATTTAATCGGTGACTCCGAAACACATACGCCTTTTATAATTGCTTTTGTTTGTTAGTTGTTTGTTGTGTAAGAATCCCTGCTGGTAAACAGTGGGGATTTTTCTAATCGCACATTGGAAATGCCAAAAAAGTAGTAATCCAAATCACATAAATTGAATCACATGAGCAGACAGGTGCTTTTTTTTATAATAACAAACTTTCATTTTTTCTGCTATTGCCAAAACTGGAATTGGGTTTATCCGGTAAGTAATACCTTTGGCAGAAATATAAGCATTCAGGCGGATTCGGCAGGAAACGGCTATTTTGCGGGGCAAATTATGCCCCAGGGATTCTTTGAAGCGAGCAACGGAACATTTAATGGCGGAGCTTTACGGCCATATTTTGTAAAGTATGATAAACAGGGAAATATAAAGGTACTCGCCGGAGGTTACGGAAAATTCGTGGCAGGATACAGCTTTTTTATTGACCCGTGGGGGAGTGGTAACTCTTACTTTACCGGTACCTTCGGAGACACTATTTCATTTGGCATTGGCCCCGATACCGTTGCAGAAATAAGTTCTAACCAAACTACCAATCTCTTTCTTACAAAACATGACAGTACCGGAAAATGCAACTATGTTCATCAGGAAGCAGGCCCATGCGATGATGTCGGATTACAAATAATACCAGCTAGTGCCACCGAACTTTACCTTTTAAAATATGTGGAATATTCCTGTCCTCCCGGATACGGATGGTGGAATTATCCACTCAGCAAAATAAATTCGTTAACGGGCAGTACCCATTGGACCATACCAAAACTATGTGGTATTGGCGCTGATCAGATCAAAATATTAAATACAAGAGATGGTGGCTTTCTCTTTTGCGGCCGATTTCAGGATTCATGCCGTTTTTTTGGATTGCACACTTCTCTTCTTTTGTCATGCCCTAATACCACCGTCATGGGTATCTTTCTTGTAAAATATGATGCGGCGGGAGAACTTTCATGGGGTAAAAAGATTGAACATGCCGGCTTTTTTGTAGCTGCCGACGTTGACATACACAGCAACATTACCTTGGGAATTGCTGAAACGCCAAATTATGATCCGGTAAATATGAGATATGAAAACATAATTTTTCCGAAAGCACCGTCCCATATTTTACGAATAGACTCTAATGGAAATTATTTAACGCGCGCAGACTTAACAATCGACGCTACCTCCATGGGAGAAATTCACTCAGACCGATTTGGAAATATTTACTTTGGCGCAAAAACAACACATACCTTTGTTTTAAATTCAGACACATTGCGCTGGTTCCCTTCAACCCCTGGATCCATCATCTCCATTATAAAGACCACTCCAGAACTTACGTATATTTCATCCAATTATTTTACCGGCAACACAAACGGAAATGTTTCTTTTGCAATAACTGACAGTATTATCTATGCCGGTGGTTTTTTTGACGGGATTTTATATTTTAATATTGGTAACACAACCCACACTACAACCGAATCGGTACTCCCTGGGTCTGTAATGGCTGCTATGCCTAACCGGGACAACAATATTGTAAGCATGAGCGAGATATCGCAAAACAGTACATCGTTTCATATCTTTCCAAATCCTACCAGGGATGGACTTAAGGTTTCCTACCACACACAGACAACAAAAAACCTTTCTCTATCAGTTACAAACCAGCTGGGCCAAACAATACTCTCTCGGCAATACCAAAACAAAAATTCAATCTCTGAAACGATGGATGTTCGCTCACTCGCAAGAGGGATTTATTTCGTGCAAGTCCTTTCCGACCAGGCTACTGAGGTGAAAAAAGTAATTATTGAATAAAAAAACACAAAGTCATTCAGCTTGTCTCATGCCATCTTTTAGTTCTAGGGAATCCATTTGATGAACACACTTCCCTAATGAAGCATTAGTTTAAACCTGCTGGTAAACAGTGGGGATTTTTTCTGACCGCACCTTTCAAAGTGAGAAAAAGCAATATGATTAAATCACTTCAATAACGGCCACCGCACCTTCACCGCTAAGCCTGAAAGCTTTTCTATAAAAATTTATCTTCAGTACATACAACCCTACGCCTAGTTGTGGTTCATTTCTTCTCAGCTTTAACTCAACCTGCCGGGTTCGATTGTTAATCGGAATGCGCACAGGTTTTGCGTATTGCGAGTGAACGGTGCCTTTAACCGGGTTCATGTAAACCAATCCTGCGACCAACTCCACATGGGTAGCCAGCGGCTTGGAGCAAAGATCCTGTAACGCGACAAAATTTTTAAAGCTGATACCATTCTCGTTTACCTCCGGTATTTTTAAAAGCAAGGCTTTTAATGAAGCTCCAACAGTAAACTGAAAACCGTTTAGCAAGGCTTTAGCAGAATCGCTGTCAAAAACCCTGGCAAGACTTTTACGCCCTCGTGGTGCATCATCCAAACCCTGAATCGCAAGCATTAATTGCAATACGCGGCTTACCATGCCCTTATCTTTTACGTCAATCAATAATGGAGCCAATTGCTGCCTCAATAACTTTCCCGCTTCGGCGCATTCTTTAAACTCCGCGTTGTGAAGACGTGTGTTCCAAAAGGCGTTTGTGTTTTTTACATCCCAGCTCTGCACCCCGGGCTTTTTATAAATCCTCAGATGTTCTGCCTGCTTCACCACGCGGTGCCTGCCCTCTTCTTCTACTGCTTTTATAAAATTACTCTTACGCCCCATCGTTCTTCTAAAATTACACGTCGAGCCAGAATTTTCAAAACCATGTGACCATTTTTCTTAATAATTATCCTGCCAAATACAGCACCTACTCCGTGCCTTCCCGATGGTATACCCGTACTATACCCGGGGATACCCCGTATATACTATATGGCGAGTCTATGTTTATTGTAAAGGGTTTATTATGAGCAACTTGTATATGTTAAAAGATTAAACCCTGTATGGATAGGGCTTCCCGGCGCTCAAAGGGTATCTAATAAAAACTAAAACAAGAATAGTTCGCTGTTTCAAAACAGTTAACAACTTTGACAATAAAATTTCAATTAAACAAAAAAGAAGCTGCCCTTTTGAGACAGCCTTCTTTTCTAATTAATATGTTTATTTTAAACCTTGCTACGAATTCGCCCTTGCTCCTTCTGTTTAAACGTAGCCATTGGTTAATGGTGTCTTAGGGCGTTTAATAAGCTTTTGCAATAATTCAAACGGTTCAATGTAGTATGGGTTTTTGTGCAGACGGCCGTTCATAATGGCATAGGGGTGTGCCGCCAAAATGTTCCCAATGGCGCTTCCGCTGAATTTATTGATATCATAGCAACAAATAATCGTGCTTTGGTACTTGGGAATAAAAGCATTAATCCTGGCTTCGTACTCAATTAAATCATCCGTGCCGGGAAGGCATTTTGCTGCCCATTCCATATCACCTAATCCACGGCACTTGCCGTATGGACCGTCATGCGTTTCTTTCAATGCTCCTTCCAGGGTTTCATACATTTTTTCTGCAGAAAAGTTTCCTCCGTTAATATAGGTGTCTTCGCTGGCAACAATTTTGAGTTGATTGGTCGCCATGGCTTCTTCGGTTTGAATTCCTTCCTGTTTCAAATGTGTACAATACCCATCGTGACATGCCGATTCTGAAATAATAAAAACCTGTTCTTTATTAACAAGGCCTTCTTTCAGCCAGGGTATTAAAACTTCATGCTGTTCTTCCACCGAATGGAAAAGGGCACAAATATGTATGGGACCGTTTAATTGTTCACCACATAAGGTGAATGCGTGTTGTTGTTTCATATATAGGACGTGTTATAATTATGGACTCCCGATCGGGAAAAATGGTGTTGTAAAGGTATTGAAAAGCATGCCCCCTTGTATTCAGTTTTGGGCGAAGACCCTCATTCGATCGATGAAGAAGCGAACTGAAAATCAGCCCTATACAATTAAAATACGCTAATTTTTAGAGATTAAGATCTATTTGCTAATAGGAAATATGAATTGACTTTTAATGGCACATTTGATTTAAAGAAAATTCTCATTACATTTGCAGCCCGAAAGTTGCCAAAGCAATGCTCGGGAATAAATTGCAGAGCAGCAATACAAAAAACTAAATGCCCAGCTGGCGGAATGGTAGACGCGCTGGTCTCAAACACCTGTGGGAAACCGTGCCGGTTCGAGTCCGGCGCTGGGTACAAACGGACGATATTGACCGATATTGGACTTTATTGAACCAAATTGGACGGTGTTGACTGACAAAATCAAAGGTTGCTAACACTCTTAGCAACCTTTTTTATTGGTATTTTTGGATGTGCAAGAACTATTTTCTCAAATAGAACTAATATATCCAATTAATCCAGAGTCCAAGCAAACGCTTTCTTCGATTTGTAAAGAGGTGAACTTTTCTAAAGGGAAGAACATACAGGAGATTGGGCATACTTGCAAGACCATCTACTTCGTAAAAAAAGGAGTTGTCCGGATTTATTACTTCAAAGAAGCAATCGATATCACTGAGAGTTTCGAATTTGAGAATTCCTTTGTCGCCAGAGCAGAAAGTTTATTTACAGGAAAACCTTCACGAAAAGCAATACAGGCAATAGAAGACACCACTTTAATTGCTATTGATTCAACTAAATTTTTCCAGTTGTTTGACACTCATCCCGATTTAGAGCGTCTTTTTAGAAAGATAATCGAAGCTTCTTATGTAAATACAGTAAATCGTATTGAAAGCTTGCAGTTCAATACAGCCGAGGAACGTTATAAAACACTTCTGAAAGCTGCACCTGATGTACTTAAAAGAATTCCGTTAAAATACGTCGCATCTTACCTTGGCATCACTCAGGTTAGTTTGAGTCGCATCAGAGGCATAAAGTGATTATTTATCTTATGATAAATTCTTTGTATTAGAGTCAGCATACCTTTGTTTCAATATTCTAAGCATGGAACATTTTGATCGTAAAAAACATTGGGAAAACATATACACCACAAAGGAATTAGAGTCCTGTAGTTGGTTTGAACCTACTCCTATAACGTCTTTGGAGTTTATTGAGCAATCCGGAATTTCAAAGTCCTCCAAAATCATCGATATTGGTGGCGGAGATAGTTTTCTAGCAGAGAGTCTATTAGAAAAA